>NZ_JH164951.1 GCF_000226875.1 Neisseria shayeganii 871 | reverse complement strand
TTATGTGCGCGACAACGGCGGGCGTCCCGCCTATCCCCTGTTATCCATGTTCAAAGCCGTTCTACTCGGCCAATGGCACAATCTTTCCGATCCCGAACTCGAATACAGCCTCATCACCCGCATCGATTTCCAACTCTTCTACCGCTTCGACGACTTCCGCATTCCCGACCACAGCACCCTCTGCCGCTACCGCAACTGGCTGGCGCAAGACAACACCCTGGCCGAACTGCTGGCTCTGATTAACCGCCAACTGACTGACCGGGGCCTAAAAGTAGAGAAAGCATCCGCCGCCATCGTTGACGCCACCATTATTCAGACGGCTGGCGGCAAACAGCGTCAGTCCATCGAAGTGGATGACGAGGGGCAGGTCAACAGTCAAACCACACCGAGTAAAGACAAAGATGCCCGTTGGATCAAAAAAGACGGCCGCTTCCATCTGGGCTATAAACAACACACCCGTACCGATGCGGAAGGCTATATCGAGAAACTGCACATCACCCCGG
>NZ_JH164950.1 GCF_000226875.1 Neisseria shayeganii 871 | reverse complement strand
TTCGGCCACGTTGGTAATCTTGTTACCGCCTGCATCAATACCTGCCTTGGTCACGCTCGGGCCGCCGGTGATGGCTAAACCGTTGTCGTTCAACAAGGTATCGCCCGCTTTCACGCTGGTTACCGCCAAGTCAGAGTTCAGTTTGATTTGCAAACCAGCAGCCGTGGCTTCTGTGGTGATATTGGTGTCACCGGAAACTTTTAAGCTCTCGCCCAGTTTTCTGGCTCCGGTGGTACCAGTATCGCCTGCAAAATCCAAACCTTTATTGTCTACGGCGTCTTTGGCTGCGACACCTTGGGCAATATCGGTTTTCACTTGATCAGCCAAACCCACGGTGTAGACTGGCGCTTCCGGTGTACCGCTTTGCGCGACAACGGTCTCGCCTGCTGTTGCTTCTACAGTGGTCACAGTGTCTTTAGCATTCACTGTATATTCAATACCGCCGGCAGCGTTCACACCTTCATCAACGGTAACGTTGGTACCCGCTTTAACCGTATTGTGTTTAGCAGCC
>NZ_JH164949.1 GCF_000226875.1 Neisseria shayeganii 871 | reverse complement strand
AGTCACGACGTGTAAAACGACGGCCAGTGCCAAGCTTGCATGCCTGCAGGTCGTTTACCTTACCGAAATCGGTACGGATACCGCGAAAGAGCAGATTTATAACCGCTTCACACTGACGCCGGAAGGGGATGAACCGCTTCCCGGTGCCGTTCACTTCCCGAATAACCCGGATATTTTTGATCTGACCGAAGCGCAGCAGCTGACTGCTGAAGAGCAGGTCGAAAAATGGGTGGATGGCAGGAAAAAAATACTGTGGGACAGCAAAAAGCGACGCAATGAGGCACTCGACTGCTTCGTTTATGCGCTGGCGGCGCTGCGCATCAGTATTTCCCGCTGGCAGCTGGATCTCAGTGCGCTGCTGGACTCTAGAGGATCCCCCCCTTCTTCAGCGCTTTAAATGACATTGTTTCGTTTCTCTATGTTTGGTATCGGTTCTTCTTCTTCTTCAAAAAAAAGGGGGGCGACTATTCAAAAAAAATAATTATAACAGTATGATTTTTTCCTCTCCGTCGATTG
>NZ_JH164948.1 GCF_000226875.1 Neisseria shayeganii 871 | reverse complement strand
TCTACTTCAGCCCCTTAATTAATTACATACCCAGCCGATCTGAAGTAATTGGCACACTCTTGAGCCGAGAACAGATCAACCAGCTGCCCCATGCGCTGCCACAGCGCACCCACCGTGCGCTCCCCGGCCCTGCGCAGCAGCGCCTTGAACTTGGCAAACAGCTTCTCGATGGGGTTCAAATCCGGCGAGTACGGCGGCAGATAGCGAATGCCGGCCCCCACGCCCTCGATGGCTTCTCGCACACCCGCCACCTTGTGGCTGGAGAGGTTGTCGGCAATGACGATGTCGCCAGGGCGAAGTGTCGGGCACAGGAAGGTTTTGACCCACGCCAGAAACACGGCGCCATTGATGGGGCCATCGGTCACCATCGGGGCCGTCAGCGCATCACAGCGCAAGGCGGCAATGAAGGTGCTGGTCTTCTAGTGCCCATGCGGGGCGCTGGCCACGCAACGCTGCCCGCGTGGTGCCCGCCCGCGCAGCGGCGTCATGCAGGTGCTGCTCCAGGTCTCGTCCAGAAA
>NZ_JH164947.1 GCF_000226875.1 Neisseria shayeganii 871 | reverse complement strand
CCAAACGCTACAACAAGTCTTATCCGGGCGAAATGGTGCACGTCGATGACAAACGTTTGCCCCTACTCAAAGGACAAAAAGCCACCGACCGGCGTGACTACCTGTTTGTCGCCATTGATGACTTTTCCCGTGAACTGTATGCCGCCATTTTGCCGGACAAGACGGCCGATAGCGCAGCCAAGTTTTTGCGGGAGCAGTTGATTGAACCCTGCCCGTATCTGATTGAATGCATTTATTCGGACAACGGCACGGAATACAAAGGTTCGGCCAATCACGCTTTCGGTCTTGCCTGTTACGAAAACAACATCACTCAGAAGTTTACCCGTCCTGCCCGCCCGCAAACCAACGGCAAAGCGGAGCGGGTCATCCGCACGATAATGCAGATGTGGCACGAGAAGCAGACCTTTGACAGCCCGGAGCACAGGCAAAAAGAGCTATGCCGTTTCGTCAACTTTTACAACACCGTGAAGCCGCACCGCAGTCTGAAGGGGGATACGCCCTTTGAGGTACTGCAGGCTTATTTTTCTCAACCTATGGTGTAAACAACCCGGTTAA
>NZ_JH164946.1 GCF_000226875.1 Neisseria shayeganii 871 | reverse complement strand
TTTCTACACTATATACCTGCTGTTATGTCGACACAAACTCTTTTATTATTAGCTTCAGTTAAGTTTAGGAGTAGATCATGAGCTATAATATAAATTTTATTGTCCATAGCTTTGATAAGAATCATCGCGGAGGTGTACTAAGAGTTATTTCTCTTCTTTCCAATGCTTTTATAAAAATAGGAATGAATGTTTCTATTTATAGCCTATCTGCAATTTCTGAATCTGCTTTTGAATTAAATAAAAAGGTAAAATTAATTACTTTAAAATTGCCTATATATGAAACAACTAAGCTCTCACCAATTCAAAAAGTTATATGGATATACAAATCTTATTTAAGAATAAAGCCTTATTTTCAGAATAAACATAATGAAATTTGGATTACTTCTTCTCCATTACTTTCTATTATATTTTCTTTTTTTAGTAGAAATAAAAATATAATAATAGGCTGCGATCATACTTCCACTTACTATCTAAATAATAAGCCTTTTTCATGGCTACGAAATAAGTTAATTAGAAGACTTAATATAAATATCGCATTAACAAAAGAAGATGGGGATTATTTTAATT
>NZ_JH164945.1 GCF_000226875.1 Neisseria shayeganii 871 | reverse complement strand
CCCGGCTGTCATAGCCTTTGTCGGCCAAGACGTACTTGGGCTTGAACCCGGCCAGCAGCGCTGGGGCTTGCGTGATGTCGTTGCGCTCGCCGCCAGTGAGGATAAACCGTACCGGCCGGCCCTGGCCATCCACCGCCATGTGGATCTTTGTGCTCAGACCTCCTCGGCAACGCCCCAGAGCCGGGTGCGCCGCCCCCCTTTTCCAGTCGCCGCCTGTGCGTGCGCCCGGACAATGCTGCTGTCGATCATCAGATACTTGTTGCTTCGATCCTGAATCAGGGACTGGAACACCAGCTCCCAGATACCCTTGGCCGCCCAGCGGGTGAAGCGCTTGTGCACGCTCTTGTAGGCTCCGTAGCGCGTGGGCAGATCGCTCCAGCGCGCCCCGGAGCGCAACACCCACAGCACGCCATTGACGAAGCTGCGGTTGTCCGCTGCCGTACGCCCGGGGTCACCGGCCTTGCCTGGGAGCAGATCTTCGATCCGCTCCCATTGGGTTTGGGTTAATTCGTAGCGGCGGGGCCGCAGATGCTTGGTCTTGGTCATCCGCCAAAGATACCAGATGAATGTCGATTCGGCCTAG
>NZ_JH164944.1 GCF_000226875.1 Neisseria shayeganii 871 | reverse complement strand
AAACCTGCCGTTTGGGCAGGTTTTTTGTTGGTTGTCTGCTTTTGTTTTTCCACGCTCTAGGAATTTGAGAGAAAACGCATAGCAGACAGATAGAGACTTTTGCAAAACACCCTCAAATCTTCTACATTCTCCCCACACCCAGCCCAAGGAATGCAGAGGATTTGCTTCATGAGCAGCTTTTTACACACCGACGCCCTCCACCACATCGAAAAACATCTCGACCGCTTTCCCCTCATCAAACTCGACCGTATTCTTGATTGGGCACCTATCGAACAATATCTCGCCGGCCGAGACCTTTGCAAAACCCCAGGCCAACAAACAGCCGGAGAACTTTGCAAAACCTTCAGATGTGGATGCAGTTCAAGGTGTAGCAGCGCAGCGAACGCAGACATATCATACAGATAGGCAAGTGAGCGAGCAGCACACAACGCAGAAATGCGCCGCAGATGGGGGTTTTGCAAAGGTCTCAGCCGGAACATGCTTCATCATGTTCCGGCTGTTTTTGCGTAAAAAGCAGGCAAACCACCCCTGGAATCCCCTTCAAGTGCCTAACTCCTAGGCACTCCCTGCCTATTCAGGCAGCAACAGGCACACTGAGCCTGTTAGCTTTATAGT
>NZ_JH164943.1 GCF_000226875.1 Neisseria shayeganii 871 | reverse complement strand
GGTGATCGGGCATCAACACCCATGCCGCAATTTCAAACGGGTGTTTTTCCCGCACCGCCAACACAGCCTCACGCAAGGCCGAACGCACCGCATCACCGGTTAGAATCGGTTGGCGCTTATGCGACACCACCGTAAAGAAATACGTCCCGCCTGCACGGTAATATCGACGATACCGCATGGTTTCCCCTTGTTATATAAATTGATCCATGCAAATGATACAAGATGTAGGTCGGATTCTCGAATCCGACATTGATGCACCATCACAATGATTGAACGTTTCGGCAATACCAACCATTTTGTCGGATACAAGTATCCGACCTACGCTTGCTGGGGTTGTTAAACCCAATATTTAAGTGCTTGAATGGTTTGTTGTGTTTAGCCCTAAGCAACACTTTCTGTGCCGGTATCCGAAAAATCAAATGCCGTAGTAATTAAACAATCCGGTTTGGTCATGTTGGGTTTACACTTCGCTTCAACCCAACCTACGCTTGCTTTAAGGCCGTAACCCAACAATCATGAAAACCATCTTGCTTGGTAATGTTGGGTTTACGCTGCGCTCCAACCCAACCTACGCTTGCTGAAACAGCTTTCAGGTAGCCTTTAATGCGATGTGGCTTGGGTAGCAGATAC
>NZ_JH164942.1 GCF_000226875.1 Neisseria shayeganii 871 | reverse complement strand
CGAATTCTTGACTAGCTAGATGACAACATGATTGAATGAAACTTTGTCGTTGCAATGGAATATTGTCGAAAAATGCTTTCTCTTGATCGGTAAAACCACCAGATTTGCCGATTCTATTACATACGAACCTCATTTCAGCAAGCGCCGCCTGGTCTTCCGCATCAATATACACATATTGTTCCAAAAACTTCATATAAAGTTTACGGGTAGCCATAAATAAAACGGTACCTAAGGTACCATTGACCAATTCATCAGTGAAATTTTTGACACACATGACTTGGGCCCCCGTTTTTAAATGAAGAACTTTATCCACCATAAGATTATTATCAAGCATACTGACGAGAAAAGGGTTTTCTGGATCTTTTGGCTTGGAAAGTGTATACTTTCCCTGGTAAACTGTTTAATTTTGCTTGATTCGCCATCAGAACTTCTTTTAAAGTTGGGTACAACTGTGTTGGTTCTATTCCGTCAGTGTAGTTGATTTGTCGATCCAATTTTTGGAACGCTTCAATGGTTTCATAATTCAAGTTCCCAACACGCACATTGTTCAACATATCAATAAACTCATTATCTCCCTTTTGTCTGAAAACTTGCTTCAACACCACGGTGTTTTCGATAACCTTATTCCAACTTTTAGCCAAAAGCAGAATTTCGGCTGACCAGAATTATCCACAGGTGGCAATTGATAGAAATCACCAGATCCCC
>NZ_JH164941.1 GCF_000226875.1 Neisseria shayeganii 871 | reverse complement strand
GTTTGGGGCTGAAGTAGATTAGCAGTCATGCTAGGCTACTAAAATGAAGATAACCCACTGTAAATTAAAAAAGACGACACAAAGAAAGCTGCTCGAATATTTTGTGCTGGAAGTAACCGCCCGTTCCGCTGCCGATATCTTGGGTATCCAACCTAACACCGCCATACTGTTTTACCGCAAAATCCGCCAAGTGATCTGCCATCATCTGGCTTTGGAGGCAGATCAGGTTTTTGAGGGCTCCGTAGAGTTGGACGAGAGCTACTTCGGCGGTAAGCACAAAGGGAAACGCGGCAGAGGAGCCGCAGGCAAAGTGGTGGTTTTCGGCATCCTCAAACGCGGCGGCAAGGTTTATACCGTCGTGGTGGACAATGCCAAGAGGGAAAGTTTATTTCCTGTCATTACAAAGAAAATTCTGCCGGACAGCGTGGTTTATACGGACAGCCTGAGCAGTTACGACGTACTGGATGTCAGCGGTTTTCACCACCACAGAATTAACCACAGTAAGGCATTTGCCGAGAGGCAAAACCACATCAACGGCATTGAGAATTTCTGGAATCAGGCCAAGCGTGTCTTGCGCAAATATAATGGCATTGACCGAAAGTCTTTTCCTCTATTCTTGAAAGAATGCGAATTTCGTTTTAATTTTGGGACGCCAAAGCAGCAGCTAAAAATTCTGCGGCTTTGGTGTGAGGTTTAGGGCTAATCTACTTCAGCCCCTTTTG
>NZ_JH164940.1 GCF_000226875.1 Neisseria shayeganii 871 | reverse complement strand
ACTATACACCTAAATCCTCTTAAAGTGCCTAATTCCTAAGCACTTTCTGCCTGTTCAGGCAGCTGTGGACACACGTATCCTGTTCGCCGCCTTCAGCAGGTTCAAGCACCTCGCTTTCAGATGGCTCTGCGCAGCCACTTTCTGTGAGCCAAAGTACGATGCCCGGGCATAGCGGAATTTACGGTGCAAGGTGCCGAAGCTTGGTTCCACCACATAGTGCACCCGCGCCAGGCAGCCGTTACGCATTTTTTGTGCCGCACTTAGGGGATGGCCACGATAGGCTTTTTCCATCATGCCATCTTTGAGTGCTCTGTCTTGCAAGCATTGGCGGTTATCTTGGCTGGCGTAACCTTTGTCGGCATAAACCATGGTGCCTTCTTTGACGCCATCCAGTCAGGGGGCCAAGTGTTTCACTTCGTGGGCATTGGCCGGGGTAAGGTGGATTTTTTCAATATAACCGTCTGCGTCGGTACGGGTGTGTTGTTTATAGCCCAAGTGAAACTTGCCATCTTTGCGAATCCAGCGGGCATCCGCATCTTTGCTGGGTGTGGTTTCGGTCAGGACATCGCCCTGTTCATTCACTTCTATGGCTTGGCGTTGCTTGCCGCCGGCCGTCTGAATAATGGTGGCGTCAACGATGGCGGCGGATGCTTTCTCTACTTTTAAGCCCTGGTCAGTCAGTTGGCGGTTAATCAGATCCAGTAGTTCGGCCAGGGTGTTGTTTTGCTCCAGCCAGTTGCGGTAGCAGCATAAAGTGCTG
>NZ_JH164939.1 GCF_000226875.1 Neisseria shayeganii 871 | reverse complement strand
CAGGGGTGGTTTGTCTGCTTTTTACGCAAAAACAGCCGGAATATGATGAAGCATGTTCCGGCTGTTTGTTGGCCTGGGGTTTTGCAAAGGTCTCCGGCTGTTTGTTGGGCTGGGGTTTTGCAAAGGCCTCAGCCTACTGAAATTGGCGACTGGATCGTGAGAGGAGCGCAGCCAGACTACCTGGGCATACTCGAGATTGCTGAAATTGATGATATAAGCGGGCCGTGGGTTCTGCTTGACGGATTTCTCGAACAGACAGCAGCCGATGATCGCCAAGTCTTCACTTTTCTTCGCGGTGTACTCGTGAAAAGCGAAGAAGTTAACCGTTTGCATGAAATGTTCGCTAACTTGAACTACCCAGGGAATAGTGCCATCCCCGATGCGCCAGAGCATTACTATACCTATGCAGGCGAAATGCCCTTTTGCTCAGCGCCTGGCTTATATAGAACTGGCAAGCAAGAGGAGAACCGTTACGAAAATAAAGTATCCGCCAATCATTGGGCAGAAAATGGTATCCCGATCGAAATTCCTGTGCAGACCTACAGCTGGGAAAGCTACCACAGCGAGATGAACCAATGCGGCAGTGCGATTTTGCCCTCAAAAGATATATGTGAAGCGCTGAATCTCCGCTACCGTGAAAACAAATGGGACTTGCATGATGCTTCAGGCGTGGCATCCCTATACCGTAAGCTCGGCGGAGATAAATTGCAGATCAGCGGCCAGCTAAGCTACTTGCGCCGAGACCTTCTCGACAAGCACTTGACGCAGTCAGGCAAAACGCTTGTGTGGCTCATGTGGGGCGAGCGTGGTATATCTGTAGAAATTCG
>NZ_JH164938.1 GCF_000226875.1 Neisseria shayeganii 871 | reverse complement strand
GTTCATGAGCAGCTTTTGACACACCGACGCCCTCCACCACATCGAAAAACACCTCGACCGCTTCCCGCTTATCAAACTCGACCGTATTCTTGACTGGACACACATCGAACAATACCTGTCCGACCGTAAAACCCGCTATGTGCGCGACAACGGCGGGCGTCCCGCCTATCCTTTGCTCTCCATGTTCAAAGCCGTATTGCTCGGTCAATGGCACAGTCTCTCCGATCCCGAACTCGAATACAGCCTCATCACCCGCATGGATTTCCAGCTGTTCTGTGCTTCGACGACTTCCGCATTCCCGACCACAGCACCCTTTGCCGTTTCCGCAACTGGCTGGCTCAAGACGACACCTTAGCTCGATTGCTCGAGTTGATTAACCGCCAACTCCCCGAAAAAGGGCTTAAAGTCGAAAAAGCCACCGCAGCCGTAGTTGATGCCACCATTATTCACACCGCCGGCGGCAAGCAACGCCAAGCCATAGAAGTGAATGAACAGGGCGATGTCCTGACCGAAACCACACCCAGCAAAGATGCGGATGCCCGCTGGATTCGCAAAGATGGCAAGTTTCACTTGGGCTATAAACAACACACCCGTACCGACGCAGACGGTTATATTGAAAAAATCCACCTCACCCCGGCCAATGCCCACGAAGTGAAACACTTGGCCCCCTGACTGGATGGCGTCAAAGAAGGCACCATGGTTTATGCCGACAAAGGTTACGCCAGCCAAGATAACCGCCAATGCTTGCAAGACAGAGCACTCAAAGATGGCATGATGGAAAAAGCCTATCGTGGCCATCCCCTAAGTGCGGCACAAAAAATGCTTAACGGCTGCCTGGCGCGGGTGCGCTATGTGGTGGAACCAAGCTTCGGCACCTTGCACCGTAAATTCCGCTATGCCCGGGCATCATACTTTGGCTTACAGAAAGTGGCTGCGCAGAGCCATCTGAAAGCGATGTGCTTGAACCTGTTGAAGGCGGCGAATAGGATACGTGTGTCTGTTGCTGCCTGAACAGGCAGAAAGTGCCTAATCA
>NZ_JH164937.1 GCF_000226875.1 Neisseria shayeganii 871 | reverse complement strand
GGCTTAATGGACATTTGGGTTGGTAAAAACCGCTGTAATCCTTAGGATACAAGGCTTTCAGCGGTTTTTTGCCAATGTTTGTTAAAAATGCCCGTTTTGCCATCAAAACACCCTTATCAAATACGGAAGAAAAAACGGTAGGCAAAGATATAAATGTTCTGCCTGCAACAAATTTCTCCCGGTCTCAAAGACACTCGACAACGACTGTCTTTTGTATGAGTACATCCACCTCAAACAAACCTATGCCCAACTGGCCCATCGGCACCGTTGCAGCTTAAAAACCATACAGCGCCGCCTCAAACAAGCCAGCCTGCATCGGCCGCCGCCGCCCCATCCGGTTGCCAACATCATCATGGACACAACCTACTTCGGCAGAGCTTTCGGCGTCATGGTGTTTATGAACAGCCTCAACGGCCAAGTGCTGCATAAGCAGTATGTGGCAAAAGAAAGTACCGTACTCTATGAACAAGGGTTAAAGGCTATTCTCAATAAAGGCATTGCCATTCAAAGCATCACTGCCGACGGCTTCAAAGGATTGAGCACACTGTATCCCGACATTCCTTTCCAACTCTGTCAATTTCACCAACAGCAAACCGTCCGCCGCTATCTGACCCGCCGTCCAAAGTCGGACGCAGGCAGAGAGCTGAAAGAGTTGGCTGACAGTTTGTTTGGCTACAGCAAAGCCGACTT
This sequence comes from Neisseria shayeganii 871, assembly GCF_000226875.1. Taxonomy (GTDB): domain Bacteria; phylum Pseudomonadota; class Gammaproteobacteria; order Burkholderiales; family Neisseriaceae; genus Eikenella; species Eikenella shayeganii. Next base: position 382 of record NZ_JH164937.1, on the reverse strand, counting down.
TGAGCGTGAGCTGTTTTTATGGCATGCAAGACATCGCGACTATTTGAACGAACTCAGCTACAGCATAGACGGACACCAAAAGTGGTACACCCACAAAAGATTGAGAAGTGCTTACCACAGTCTGAGGCGCAACCTGAGCTATTTATTCACGTATCAACAACATCAAGAACTGATGATACCGAACACCACCAACCGCTTAGAAGGGAAATTTGGCGAATTGAAGACCAAAATACGCTGCCATGCCGGGATGAGTATGGAATCTAAAAGACTGTTTATAGATAATTTCTTTGGAGTTTAGGAAGCAAAAAAGAGCTCAAAAACCAACCTAAATGTCCATTAGAAGCTAAGTTCTCTAAAAACCAACCCAAATGTCCATTAAGCC
>NZ_JH164936.1 GCF_000226875.1 Neisseria shayeganii 871 | reverse complement strand
CATGGCTAAGGAAAAATTCGAACGTAGCAAACCGCACGTAAACGTTGGCACCATTGGTCACGTTGACCATGGTAAAACCACCCTGACTGCGGCGTTGACCACCATTTTGGCCGAAAAATTCGGCGGTCAAGCCAAAGGTTACGACCAAATCGACAATGCCCCGGAAGAAAAAGCCCGCGGCATCACTATTAACACCTCTCACGTAGAATACGAAACCGAAACCCGCCACTACGCCCACGTAGACTGCCCGGGCCACGCCGACTATGTGAAAAACATGATTACCGGTGCCGCCCAAATGGACGGCGCCATCCTGGTGTGTTCTGCTGCCGACGGCCCCATGCCGCAAACCCGCGAGCACATCCTGCTGGCCCGCCAAGTGGGCGTACCCTACATCATCGTGTTCATGAACAAATGCGACATGGTGGATGACGCCGAATTGCTGGAACTGGTGGAAATGGAAATCCGCGACCTGCTCTCCAGCTACGACTTCCCCGGCGACGACTGCCCGATCGTACAAGGTTCCGCCCTGCGCGCCCTTGAAGGCGATGCCGCTTACAAAGAAAAAATCTTTGAACTAGCCGCCGCCTTGGACAGCTACATCCCCACGCCTGAGCGTGCCGTAGACAAACCCTTCCTGCTGCCGATCGAAGACGTATTCTCCATCTCCGGCCGCGGTACCGTGGTAACCGGTCGTGTAGAGCGCGGCATCATCAACGTGGGTGACGAGATTGAAATCGTCGGTCTGAAAGACACCCAAAAAACCACCTGTACCGGCGTGGAAATGTTCCGCAAACTGCTGGATCAAGGCCAAGCAGGCGACAACGTCGGCGTACTGTTGCGCGGCACCAAGCGTGAAGAAGTGGAGCGTGGTCAAGTATTGGCCAAACCCGGCACCATTACCCCGCACACCAAATTCAAAGCCGAAGTGTACGTATTGAGCAAAGAAGAAGGCGGCCGTCATACTCCGTTCTTCGCCAACTACCGTCCGCAATTCTACTTCCGCACCACCGATGTGACCGGTGCCGTGACCTTGGAAGAAGGCGTGGAAATGGTTATGCCCGGTGAAAACGTGACCATCAGCGTTGAGCTGATCGCCCCGATCGCCATGGAAGAAGGCTTGCGCTTTGCGATTCGCGAAGGCGGCCGTACCGTAGGCGCCGGCGTGGTTTCTTCTATCATC
>NZ_JH164935.1 GCF_000226875.1 Neisseria shayeganii 871 | reverse complement strand
CAGCCGGCAAGTGTGCCGCCGCACGGCTTATGCCGAGGCGCAAAACTTGTTATGATGCCGCCTTTTGCCGCTCCGGCCGCCTATGTCCGACCACACCGCCCAAATCATCACCAGCTACGGCCGCCGTTTTATCGTGCGCACGCCCGACGGCCGCACCTTTGATGCCACCACCCGAAAAAAGCGGGTGGATTTCGCCTGCGGCGATTTCGTCTGCCTCACGCCTGTCAACGACGAACAGGCGGTGATTGAAGACTACCTGCCGCGCCAAAGCCTGCTCTACCGCCAAGACGCCTGGCGCACCAAGCTGATTGCCGCCAATGTCAGCCAGCTGCTGGTGGTGCTCGCTGCGGTGCCCACGCCCAGCGAAACCTTTCTCCAGCGCGCCCTGCTGGCCGCCGAAGCGGCCGACATCCGTGCCGTGATTGTGCTGAACAAGGCCGATTTGCCCGAAACTGAAGCGTGGCGTGGAAAGCTGGCGTTTTACGAAAACTTGGGCTATCCGCTGCTGGTGTTGAGCGCCTTGGCGCAGGCCGATGCCTTGTGGCCGGTGTTGCAGGGGCACACCAATATCCTGCTCGGCCAAAGCGGCATGGGCAAGTCCACCCTCACCAATGCACTGCTCGGCAGTCAAACCGCGCGCACCGGCGACATCTCCACCGCGCTCGATTCCGGCCGCCACACCACCACCCACGCCCAGCTCTACGACCTGAACGCGGACACCCGCCTGATCGATTCCCCCGGCCTGCAGGAGTTCGGCCTGCATCACCTGGCCGCGGCCGATCTGCTGCACTATTTTCCCGATATGCGCCCTTGGGTCGGCGCCTGCCGCTTCCACAACTGCACCCACCGCCAAGAGCCGGGCTGTGCCGTTAAAGCGGCGGCCGAAGCCGGTACGGTGTCGCCGGCCCGTTTGGCTTTTTTGCAGCAGATTACCGATGAGCTTTTGCGGTGAGCCAAGCGGTTTCAGGTAGCCTGAGATCTTTGCAAAATCTCCAGATGTGGATGCAGTTCAAGGCGTAGCAGTGCAGCGAACGTGAACGCCAGGAATCCCCGTGGGACAGACATATCAGATAGATAGGCAAGTGAGCAGCACACAACGCAGAAATGCGCCGCAGATGGAGATTTTGCAAAGGTCTCCTGCTGCCTTTGTTGAAAGGCGTAGCCCAAGAGACGACTGTTTATGCCGATAAAGGCTATGACAGTATGGAAAATCGGCAACATCTGACAGAACATCGGCTGGGGG
>NZ_JH164934.1 GCF_000226875.1 Neisseria shayeganii 871 | reverse complement strand
TTTAGGGGTGGTTTGTCTGCTTTTGACGCCAAAACAGCCGGAACAGGATGAAAGATGTTCCGGCTGTTTGTTGGGCTGGGGTTTTGCAAAGGCCTCTGGCTTCCGTTGGCGCTTTCAGGTAGCCTTCAGCCTTGGATTTTCGTTTGAGGCTACCTGAAAGGATGTGTGATGACGCTGCTGCCGGCCGTGCGCCAATTTCTCGATGTGATCAACCACCAGCTATTGCCTGCCGTGCAGGCGCGGGGGTTTCGGCCCAATGTGATCAATGTCCGCGAGGCTTTGGCCGGACTGACCTTCCGCTATGTCAGCCGGGCGCAGGAGGTGGCGGCGGTGTGGGACGACACCGTGCCTTCGCCTGCGGCTTATGCCGTGCCGGTGCGGATTTACCATCCCGCGCCCGAACAGGCCTTGCCAGTGTTGGTGTATTTTCACGGCGGCGGCGGGGTGGCGGGCAGCGTGAGTGTGTACGACCAGATTTTGCGCCGCGTGGCGGTGCAGACCCGGCATGTGGTGGTGGCGCCCGAATACCGTTTGGCACCGGAAAACTCTTATCCGGCGGCGCAGGAGGATGCGCTGACGGTGTTGCGCGGCGTCCGCGCCTTGCTGACCGGGCGCGGCATCCGCTTTGCCGACCGCATCAGCGTGGGCGGCGACAGCGCGGGCGGGTCGATTTGTGCCAATCTGTTTTGCTGCACCGATGCGGCCGAGGTGCGGATTGCCGGCCAAGTGTTGGTGTATCCGAGCGTGGATTTCACCATGAGCCAGCCTTCGGTGGCCGAATTTGCCGAGGGTTACCTGCTGACGGCGGAGCGCATGCGCTGGTATTTCGACCGTTATTTCATTGACGGTGCAGACCGCCGCGCCGCTTCGCCCCTGCACCGTGCGGTGCTCAGCCCGATTCCGCCTACCTTGGTGCTCACTGCCGAGGCTGATCCGCTGCGTGATGAAGGCCGCGCCTATGCGGCCAAGTTGCAGGCCGCCGGCGTGTCGTGCCGCCATGTGGAGATGGCGGGGGTGATCCATGCTTTCTTAAATCTGGAGGATTTGAACCCCGAGGTATGTGCGCAGGCATATGCCGAGATGGCGGCGTTTTTGAACGGCTTGGCGGAGTAGGGCGCTTGTCTGTGTGTGTTTGCGTTTTCAGGTAGCCTGAGACCTTTGCAAAACCTCCAGATGTGGATGCAGTTCAAGGCGTAGCAGCGCAGCGAGGCGAACGAAGGAGTCCCTGTGGGACAGACATATCATGAAGATAGGCAAGCGAGCGAGCAGTACCCATAGGGCATAAACGCACAACGCAGAAATGCGCCACAGATGGAGGTTTTGCAAAGGTCTCAGCCTGAAACTGTGAAAGTTACCAAATGTGGATGCTGTCGGGGGCATCGCGACACCGTTCGCGTGCATGCCAAAAATTCTTGGGGTAATTAGAG
>NZ_JH164933.1 GCF_000226875.1 Neisseria shayeganii 871 | reverse complement strand
GCTTTTGAAGCAACCATCTTGGATAAACGCAGAACACATATCTGATTTCGGATGTGCCAATGTTTCAGGCATTTGGCATGGACATAGACTTCTTTTCTGTTCGCTTATCCTATTTTTAGGCATAATGCTTACTTTTTGCACACCATCTTGGGGAATGTTGATGAAGTCTGCTTTTCTTCGTGCCGCGGTTTTGGCCGCGCTGCTGCCTTTAGCCGCTTGTAATGCACAGCCGGCGCACAAATCCGCGCAACCGGCTGCTGCGCCGGCAGATGCCGTTAAAGCCATTACCGATAAAATCACGCAAACTTATGCCGAGCAGGACATTAAAGTGCTGAACGTAGCCGAGTCGCCGGTAGCGGGAATTTACGAGGTGTATTTGTCCGGCAATCAATTGGTTTACATGAGTGCGGACGGCAACCATATGTTCACCGGCGATTTGATTGACGTTACCGAACGCAGCAATCTTTCCGAACAGCGGCGCAGCGATTTAAACCGCATCGATTATGCGGCCCTGCCTTTGGATAAAGCGATCACCGAGGTGCGCGGCAACGGCAGCTTGAAAGTGGCGGTGTTTACCGATCCGGATTGCCCGTATTGCAAGCGCCTGGAGCGTGAGTTTGAAAAAATGACCGACATCACGATTTACAACTTTATGATGCCGATTCTCTCCCTGCATCCGGCGGCCAAAGCCAAAGCTGAGCGCATTTGGTGTAACCCGGACCGTACGGCAGCGTGGACAGGCTGGATGCGCAAAGGAACGGTGCCGGCGGAAGTGCCGGCTTGCGGCAATCCGATTGCCGATACCATGGAGCTGGGCACCCAGCTCGGCTTTAACGGTACGCCGACCTTGGTCTTTCCCAATGGCAAGGTCATGGCCGGTTATCTGCCCAACCCCGAGTTGAAGCAAGCGATTGCCGACAACCAGAAATAAAATCACACCATCTATACGGCTTTCAGGTAGCCTGCTGAGGCTACCTGAAAAGCTTTTAGGGTGGCGGCGGCCAATAACCCGCAGGGTTTTACAGTATAATGGCCGCCCTGTATTTCCAACATTAAGGAACAACCATGGCAGACTTCAACAAAATTCTCGACGCCGGCGACGTAGACGGCGGCATCATCAATGTGGTGATTGAAATCCCGCAGGGCTCCAACCACAAAATCGAATGGGACCGTAAAAACGCGGTAATGAAACTCGACCGGGTGGAACCCCTGGCTTTTGCCAAGCCCACCAATTACGGTTTTATCCCGCAAACTTTGGACGAAGACGGCGATGAGCTGGATGCTTTGATCATTACCGACACCCCGCTGCCCATCGGCATCTATATGGAAGCCAAAGTCATCGGTGTGATGAAGTTTGTGGACGACGGTGAAGTAGACGACAAAGTGGTGGTGGTACCGGCGGACGACCGCCATACCGGCAATGCGATTAACAGCTTGTCTGATTTGCCCCAGCAGCTGATTAAACAAATCGAATTCCACTTCAACCACTACAAAGACCTGAAAAAGCCCGGCACCACCCAAGTGACCAAATGGGGTGACATTGAAGAGGCCAAAGAAGTGATCCGCGAGTCGCAAGCCCGCTGGAAAGCTCTGTAATCTTGACGCTCAAAGCAGCAAAAGGCTACCTGAAACTT
>NZ_JH164932.1 GCF_000226875.1 Neisseria shayeganii 871 | reverse complement strand
GATCGCTGCTGCTGAGGCTGCCGCTGACAAAGCGGTTGCGACCGGCGCTTTCGGCGGCTTCGCCGGAGACGATGAGGCCGCCGTTCAGCCGGGTGTGCCCGTTTACGCTGACTTGGAAGCCGTCGTCGCCGGCATACAGGCCGCTTTGTTCGGCGACGCTTTGGTGCTCGGCGTTCAGTTGGCTTTGCTGGTAGCTGCCGTCGGCGCTGAAGCCGTAGCCGACGGTGATTTGGCCTTGGCCGTGGTATTGGCTGCTGTTATGGCGGGCGCTGTCTTGCAGGCTTTCGATGTGCAGGTTGCGGGCGTCGAGGGCAATGCCTTGGCCGAGTACGCGGGCGCCTTGCAAGGTGGTGTCGCCGCCGCTGGTGAGGGCGGTGCGGCTGCCGGCGCTGCCGATGCGGCTGTGGAGGTGACGGACGGCTTCGCTTTCGCTTCGGCCTTTGCCGTAGTTGCCGCCGCCGGTGACGCCGACGGAGACGCCGTTGCTGAAGTCGAGGGCGACGCCGGCTTTCCAGCCGGCCTGTCGGCTGCGGCCGGTTTCGCGGTGGGTTTGGCGGGCGGCTTGCAGCCGGATGTCGCCTTCTGCTTCCAGGCGGGTGCCGCTTTGTCCGGCGATTTCGGCGCCGCTGATGCGGATGTCGGAAGCTTGGCCGGCGCCTCGGGCGCTGAGGCTGACTTGCCCGCGGCCGAGGATTTGGGCGCCTTGGGCGGTGTGGCCGCTGCTGTGCCGCTCTTGGCTGTTGCGTTGTTCGCCGTAGGTGATGCTGACGTTGATGCCGCTGCCTGTGTTGTTTCTGCCGGCGGCTTGGCCGCGGATGCTTTGGGCGGCTTGGTAGCCTTGCCCCGCCTGCCCGGATGGCACTGTCTGTCGTACCCGCTCGGCGTCGAAACGGTTGTTCAGGTAGCCTGCAGTATCCAGACAAATATCACTTTAGCCTACCGGAAAGCATAATATGTTGGATTTTCAACCAAACCCTGTATTTACGTTTACTATCTTATTTAGTCTATATATTGACTCATTCTATTTATAAAATTCTGATTATCTTCGGTTAATAAATCAAAAAAGAATTTGCCATCAGACCATTCCCTTTTATCCTCAAAAACATTGATCAAATAATCGGCCATTGCCCAAATGGCCACCTCATCAGTTAAATTTTTTGACAGTAATTTAAAATAGTTGCAATAAAAATTGCATTTTCCCACCTTAAAGAAAGACAAGTAGTCTGAAAATATTACTGCGAAAGTAATACTTGGACAGCATATAATCATATGTTTCAATAGTTTAAAAAAATCCGGATAAGAAATTTTTTGATCATATAGGCAGCATGAATAATAGTCCGTAATCATATAATCCATATCCTGATATGGATGGTCTACCTCATATGTCTTATTTTTAATCCCTAAAAATTTAAATTTATTATATTCACGCAATTTGGTTAATATTTCCTTTGAAAGTTGATCAGGAAGGAAAAAAGTAAGATCCCACTCATCAACCATTTCTTGTATATCATTTAAATTAATCATAACAAACCTATTTATCAGTTAAAGATCTTTGTTTTTCTACTGCACGTTTTAATGCTGGTTCTAAACTTTCCCTCATATTTCTTAATCTATCAAGAAGCGCTTGCTTATCCGGCATTGTTGAATTTCTAATTGCTCTTTCAGCATTCCTTATACTATTAAGCTGTTCTCGTGCCTTTTGAATATGATCAGAAGGCCTAAATTCTCCAACTTTTTGACCGGTGTTAGCAAATCTTTCCAGTGCCTCTACCAATGCATTTTTTCCTCCTGCTTCCCTACCTTCATAATTGAGTATTTTTTCAATACTTGTAACCTTATCTCTTAATCTTTCCTGAGCTTCTTTAATACGATGAATTCTTGACTCGGCGGCCGCCAGTTGCGTTAAGCGATTTGGCGAACGTTGGACTTCCTGTGTCAGTGTCAACAACTCTTTTGCCGCATCCAGATCTCCTGCATCCTTGGCTGCTTGATAAGTACGCTTAAAGTCTTCTGCATATTGTAGCTTTTCCAGCGGTCTTAAACCGGGTATGGAAAAAATGGCGGCCAAGGCGTATTCGGAAACTGTGTCGGCTTCCCTAAAGTCCCTGATGGTGCCGACTACCGTCAAATCCGCCAGAAAGCGATGTACCGACTGCGACAATTTCGTATTGGCTGCGATTTGCTCGGGCGTCGATCCGCCGGCCAGTTGGACGGCCACATCGGTAGAGCTGTATTCCTGATTATGGGCGTCTTTGGCTTCGGGACTCATGCCGATTTGACCGGCATAGCCGACTTTCAGTCTGCCCATAGCCAAAATGGCTTGGTGTTTCAGATTTTGGCATTCGGCTGATTGTGGGTTTTCACAGGCTTTCAGGAGGCGTATGTCTCTGGCTGTATCCAGTGCTTTGAGACGGTCTCGTTCTAGGCAGGCTTGCTCTAAACCGGCACCGCCGTTACAGGCTTTTTCCAGGTGAATCAGGCGGTCGACTTCTGGGGCAGTCAGCCAGTTGTTCCCCACCGCATTCCGAGCACTCAGGCTACCTGAAACCGTATCCGCACTGCTGTTGCCCGTCGCCGCACCAATGCCCGCCCCCAGCAGGCCGCTGATGCCGGCCACGGTTTGTTTCTCTTCCGCCGTCAAATCCGACGCTGCTTTGCCGTACAGCCAGCGGCTCAATATGGGGGCGGCGGCTTCGGCTCCGCCGGCACTCAGGGTACCAGTGAGGGCGTTGTGCCCGCCGGATGCGGCGACGGCAGCGCCGAGAATGCTGTGCGCCAGCAGGTGGGCGGGGCTGCTTTCGCCGGGCCTTTGTCCTCCGTCCGCTTGGTTCTTCAGGTCGTTGGCTTTGAAGTATTGGCCGATTTGGTAGGATAAGGCCGGGGAGG
>NZ_JH164931.1 GCF_000226875.1 Neisseria shayeganii 871 | reverse complement strand
GCTCGGCGTCGAAACGGTTGTTCAGGTAGCCAGATAGGCTACCTGAAAGCATTTCTTTAAAGAATTATTTAAAATTATAAAGAGATGTATGGACTGCTTACCAGTCAATTAAATTTTCACTACGTATAATCCGTAAAAATTCTTGCCTGTCTGCTAACTCACCATCTATAACGCCATCCCATAGATTTTTTTCGACCAAAGACCAATGAAACAACCCCAAAAAGCGGCCATCTTCACTCGCGTAAAAAATTATTTTAAAGGATATGCTTGGATCTAAAATAATAATCTCATCAGGATAATGTATAAGTAAACCATCATAATTTTTTTCCATGCATGCAAAATGTATTTTGCAATCACTCCAATAAATAGCAAATACATTCATAATTGCGCCATTATTTTTATTCAGTACTGAAAACGGATTACCTTTTTCTTGAACTTTCATTTTATCTTTTTCTATTGATTGAGTTAATCGGTTGACTAGGGTCTTGAATATTAAAAGGTCGGTTATCAAACTTTAAATCATATACCCTCTTATTGATATGATTATATTGATAATGGATGATAATTTTTTCTCCAGTTGACAATTGCTGGGTGGCTTGCATCTTTTGAAAACCAGCACTTTGGGGGAATCGTGGATCTGTATTCATACCATCTAAATTTCTTCCCTGTAAAGGATTCACTCTGACGCTCTTTGCAAAAATCTGCTCCTGCAGGTTTCTAGGTATTGTTGATTGGTATTGTTTGGCTGTTGACACATTTCGTGCTTGGTGACGTGTGATCATCCCCGGCGCAACCTGAACGGTTCTGACAGATCCACCAATGGAAATAGCACGGTCTATTTTATCTCCCAACCAATTTTCTACTTCTCCCTGCATAGGATTATTGGTATTTCTAGGCACATTTAATGACACTGGATTAATACTGGTGCGTGCGATACCATTAATTGTTCCAATGAGTCCATTTACCAAACGTGAAGGAGTGTTGCTAATGGCCGCCTTAGATCCTCCTGATATTGTACTGATTAAATTATCGTTTAAATCCGATTTTCTACGTTGCTCAGTGTGTGCTGGTTGCTGATATAGGCGTATTCTTTCTTCCCTATATCCATTTTGATCGGAAAATTTAGACGGATCTCGGTCGTAGCCCATATTGGAAAATTCGAGGAATCTTTTCCCCTCAACCATGAAATTACCTGTGTGCCTTCTTAAAAAATCTTCGGCAGCCGTATCGCTATTGGCATACAACTCACGGTAATTTGCATCCACTTGCCTCATAGCTTGCGCCATCAGCCTATCAGTAGCCTGTTGAATACTAATACCTTGGTTATGTGCAAATAATGAAGCATATTGTTTGATTTTAGCAATTTCATTGTCGTGCAGTTGCCGGTTGTGCCAATCGGCATTGCTGCCGGTTACGGCACCACCCGTGCCGCCTGCCATCCAGCCGATGGCGGCACCGCCCAAGGTATCTACCACGGCTTTGCCTGTGCCGCCTAGATGATTGCCCAGTGCTTCCAAATGGGGGGCGCTTAAGGCGGCCGCTCCTGCCCCCAATGCGCCGTCTGCGCTGCCGGTGAGCAGTCCGCCGGCTCCGGCGTGTAGGAGGGCGCGGCCGATGCCGCCTTCTTTCCACAATTCATAAGCAGCTTGGTTGTCGGCCAGGTATTGGTTGATGCGGTTTAAATCTGCCCTCAGCTCGGCTTTTTCTGCTTCGCTGTGGTTTTGCCGGAGTTCGGCTTCCAACAGGTTTTTCAGCATTTGAGCATGCTGATGGTGTTGGGTGTTGCCCAAGTAGTCGGAAGCGACGGCAACACCTTGTGCGGCGATGGGGGCGAAGTCTTGGCTGACGCTGGTTTGCAGGTCGATTTCGTTTTGCACCCGCTCGGCGTCGAAACGGTTGTCCAGGTAGCCTGCTTGGGCATCGGCGGTGTCGCTGCGCCGGTCGGTGTAAATGGCGGCGGCGGCCTGTTCGGGGCTTTGGCCGGTATGGGCTTGTTGGGCGGCTTCGTCGGTGATGTGAATA
>NZ_JH164930.1 GCF_000226875.1 Neisseria shayeganii 871 | reverse complement strand
TCTACTTCAGCCCCTATTGAATAGCCATTTTTCATGAGTAGGTATCGATGGCAGCAGCAGGTGCGGGCGAACTGATTAAAGTGGTCGCCTTATTGGGTTCGGCGGTGATTGCCGTGCCTTTGTTCAAAAGGCTGGGTTTGGGCTCGGTGCTGGGTTATCTGGCCGCAGGTCTGGCCATCGGCCCCTTTGGTTTGAAATGGTTTGACGACCCGCAGGCGATTATTCATGTGGCCGAACTGGGCGTGGTGATGTTTTTGTTTGTCATCGGCCTGGAAATGAAGCCTTCGCATCTGTGGGGTTTGCGCCGGCAGATTTTCGGCTTGGGCAGCATGCAGGTGGTGCTGGCCGCGGTGGTGTTGAGCCTGGCCGGTATGGCCTTCGGTTTTCCTTGGCAGGTGGCGTGGGTGAGCGCGTCGGGTTTTGTGCTCACTTCCACGGCGATTGTGATGCAGGTTTTGGGTGAACGCCATGCGCTGGCCAGCCCCGCCGGGCAGCGCATGGTGTCGATTTTGCTGTTTGAAGACTTGTTGATCGTGCCTTTGCTGGCGATGGTGGCTTTTCTGGCGCCAACCAGCGCCGAGCACATCGCCGCGGCCGGCGAGGCCGGTGCTTCGCTGTGGACCAGCATCGGCATGGCCTTGCTGTCGGTGGCCGCCTTGGTGGCCGCCGGCTTGTGGCTGCTCAACCCTTTATTCCGCATTTTGGCCAAATCCAAAGCCCGCGAGGTGATGACGGCGGCGGCGCTGCTGGTGGTTTTGGGGTCAGCCCTGCTGATGGAGGTGGGCGGTTTGTCGATGGCCATGGGGGCGTTTCTGGCCGGCGTGCTGCTGTCGGAATCGTCTTTCCGACATCAGCTCGAAGCGGATATCGAGCCTTTCCGCGGCCTGCTGCTCGGCCTGTTTTTCCTCGGCGTGGGCATGGCTTTGGATTTGAAGGTGGTGGCGCAAAACTGGCCGTTGATTCTTTCGGGGGGGGCGGTGTTGATGGTGCTGAAAGCCGCCGTGATCTACCTGGTGGCGCGGCTGGCGAAAAGCAGCCACGCCGAGGCGCTGGAACGTGCGGTGATGATGGCACAGGGCGGTGAGTTTGCTTTTGTGCTGTTTTCCGCTGCCGCTGCGCAGGGCGTGATCAACGCCACCGTGCATGCCAATATGACCGCCATTGTGGTGTTGTCGATGGCCATTACCCCGCTGATGCTGATTCTGCACCAACGCTTTGCCCGTGGCAGTGGCGTGTCGCTTGACGGCGTGGACAGCGTGGAAAACGGCGAAAATCAATTGCGCGGCAATGTGCTGGTCATCGGTTTCGGCCGCGTCGGCCAAATCGCCAGCCAAGCGCCGATTGCCTACGGCGCAGAGATTTCGATTATCGACAACAACCCCGATGTGATCCGCGAAGCCGGCGGTTACGGCTTTAAGGTGTATTACGGCGACGGTTCGCGTGAAGATGTGCTGCACGCGGCCGGGGCGCATCATGCCGATTGTATTTTGGTGTGCGTGGACGATGCCGCCGCCGCCACCCGTATTGCCGCCGTTGCCAAACACCGCTGCCCGGCTGCCAAGGTAATTGTTCGCGCCCGCGACCGCCGCCATGCGCTCGAGTTGGTGAAAGCCGAAGCCGACTTCCTGGTACGCGAAACCTTCGATGGCGCCGTCAGCATGGGCAGTGAGGCCGTGAAAGCGCTGGGGGCGGATGAGGCCGAAGCCGATGCCATCCGTAGCCGAGTGCGCCGCGCCGATGCCGAGCGCTTTGCTTTGGAAGTGGCGGGCGACGAATTTGCCGGCCGTGCCTTATTGCTGAAAAATACGCCGCCGGCGCACTGAATCGCCGACGGGCGCCAATCCGCCCGCCCCTTTTTTGCGAGCTGCCCACACCGGTTTGCCGCAGGGTTTAGAGCTGTTTCGATTTAATTAATTACATACCCAGCCGATCTGAAGTAATTGGCACACTCTTGAGCCGAGAACAAATCAACCAGCTGCCCCATGCGCCGCCACAGCGCACCCACCGTGCGCTCGCCCGCCCTGCGCAGCAGCGCCTTGAACTTGGCAAAAAGCTTCTCAATGGGGTTCAGAT
>NZ_JH164929.1 GCF_000226875.1 Neisseria shayeganii 871 | reverse complement strand
GGTTGGGGGCGTATAGTTCGCCTTCTTCGCTGCTTCGGCAGCAAAAATTTTGCTCTTTAACAGTACAGATTACCGATAAGTGTGAGTGCATTGAGCCTCACACTGCGACAAAAACAGACAAGATGTAGATTGGCTACATTGTGTCGGTTTCTTTGAAGCAGACCAGAAGTTATTAAGTTAGAGATTGAACATAAGAGTTTGATCCTGGCTCAGATTGAACGCTGGCGGCATGCTTTACACATGCAAGTCGGACGGCAGCACAGAGAAGCTTGCTTCTTGGGTGGCGAGTGGCGAACGGGTGAGTAACGCATCGGAACGTACCGAGTAGTGGGGGATAACTGTCCGAAAGGATGGCTAATACCGCATACGCTTTGAGAAGGAAAGCGGGGGATCTTCGGACCTCGCGCTATTCGAGCGGCCGATGTCTGATTAGCTAGTTGGTGGGGTAAAGGCCTACCAAGGCGACGATCAGTAGCGGGTCTGAGAGGATGATCCGCCACACTGGGACTGAGACACGGCCCAGACTCCTACGGGAGGCAGCAGTGGGGAATTTTGGACAATGGGCGCAAGCCTGATCCAGCCATGCCGCGTGTCTGAAGAAGGCCTTCGGGTTGTAAAGGACTTTTGTCAGGGAAGAAAAGCTTTGGGTTAATACCCTGGAGTGATGACGGTACCTGAAGAATAAGCACCGGCTAACTACGTGCCAGCAGCCGCGGTAATACGTAGGGTGCGAGCGTTAATCGGAATTACTGGGCGTAAAGCGAGCGCAGACGGTTTGTTAAGCAGGATGTGAAATCCCCGGGCTCAACCTGGGAACTGCGTTCTGAACTGGCAGGCTAGAGTATGTCAGAGGGGGGTAGAATTCCACGTGTAGCAGTGAAATGCGTAGAGATGTGGAGGAATACCGATGGCGAAGGCAGCCCCCTGGGATAATACTGACGTTCATGCTCGAAAGCGTGGGTAGCAAACAGGATTAGATACCCTGGTAGTCCACGCCCTAAACGATGTCAATTAGCTGTTGGGGTGCTTGACACCTTAGTAGCGTAGCTAACGCGTGAAATTGACCGCCTGGGGAGTACGGTCGCAAGATTAAAACTCAAAGGAATTGACGGGGACCCGCACAAGCGGTGGATGATGTGGATTAATTCGATGCAACGCGAAGAACCTTACCTGGTCTTGACATGTACGGAATCCTCCAGAGACGGAGGAGTGCCTTCGGGAGCCGTAACACAGGTGCTGCATGGCTGTCGTCAGCTCGTGTCGTGAGATGTTGGGTTAAGTCCCGCAACGAGCGCAACCCTTGTCATTAGTTGCCATCATTTAGTTGGGCACTCTAATGAGACTGCCGGTGACAAACCGGAGGAAGGTGGGGATGACGTCAAGTCCTCATGGCCCTTATGACCAGGGCTTCACACGTCATACAATGGTCGGTACAGAGGGTAGCCAAGCCGCGAGGCGGAGCCAATCCCAAAAAACCGATCGTAGTCCGGATTGCACTCTGCAACTCGAGTGCATGAAGTCGGAATCGCTAGTAATCGCAGGTCAGCATACTGCGGTGAATACGTTCCCGGGTCTTGTACACACCGCCCGTCACACCATGGGAGTGGGGGATACCAGAAGTAGGTAGGGTAACCGCAAGGAGCCCGCTTACCACGGTATGCTTCATGACTGGGGTGAAGTCGTAACAAGGTAGCCGTAGGGGAACCTGCGGCTGGATCACCTCCTTTCTAGAGAAAAGACGGGGCTTGGTGCATTCACACTTATCGGTAAACTGTGAATTAGAGATGCGAAACTGGTTGGGGGAACCCGACGAAGTTGGAGTAATCTGGGTTTGTAGCTCAGCTGGTTAGAGCACACGCTTGATAAGCGTGGGGTCGCAGGTTCAAGTCCTGCCAGACCCACCAAGAGATTGGGGGCATAGCTCAGTTGGTAGAGCACCTGCTTTGCAAGCAGGGGGTCATCGGTTCGATCCCGTTTGCCTCCACCAAAAGCTGATGGCAAATAAAAACGAGTTTGAAGAGCTGGTTTTTATTTGCGATTAAGAATTGCATTGATCTTTAACAAATTGGAAAGCCGAAATCAACAAACAAAGACAATGTTGGTTTTACCCGCCCGAAGCGATTCATTTGTCTTCAGGCAGCCTGCAAAGGCAAGGGTGAGACCACAGTAATTTGGGTGATGATTGTATCGTTTGTCTGTGAGTACAAAAGGCACAGGCAAACACACAACAAGCAGTAAGCTTTATCAAAGTAGGGAGTCTAAGTTAAACCGACTTGTCAACGGAAGGTTTAGCGAAGTCAGCAGGTTCTTCAAATGATAGAGTCAAGTGAATAAGTGCATCAGGTGGATGCCTTGGCGATGATAGGCGACGAAGGACGTGTAAGCCTGCGAAAAGCATCGGGGAGCTGGCAATAGAGCTATGATCCGGTGATGTCCGAATGGGGAAACCCACCGTATTCTGTACGGTATCCTTATCTGAATACATAGGATAAGCGAAGCGAACCCGGAGAACTGAACCATCTAAGTACCCGGAGGAAAAGAAATCAACCGAGATTCCGCAAGTAGTGGCGAGCGAACGCGGAGGAGCCTGTATATGATAGCTGTTGGGATAGAAGAAGGACTTGGAAACGTCCGCCATAGTGGGTGATAGCCCCGTATTCGAAATTCCAGCAGTGGTACTAGGTATACGACAAGTAGGGCGGGACACGTGAAATCCTGTCTGAAGATGGGGGGGACCATCCTCCAAGGCTAAATACTCATCATCGACCGATAGTGAACCAGTACCGTGAGGGAAAGGCGAAAAGAACCCCGGGAGGGGAGTGAAATAGAACCTGAAACCTGATGCATACAAACAGTGGGAGCCTCTTAATGGGGTGACTGCGTACCTTTTGTATAATGGGTCAACGACTTACATTCAGTAGCGAGCTTAACCGGATAGGGGAGGCGCAGGGAAACCGAGTCTTAATAGGGCGATCAGTTGCTGGGTGTAGACCCGAAACCGAGTGATCTATCCATGGCCAGGATGAAGGTGCCGTAACAGGTACTGGAGGTCCGAACCCACGCATGTTGCAAAATGCGGGGATGAGCTGTGGATAGGGGTGAAAGGCTAAACAAACTCGGAGATAGCTGGTTCTCCCCGAAAACTATTTAGGTAGTGCCTCATGTATCACTTCCGGGGGTAAAGCACTGTTATGGCTAGGGGGTCATTGCGACTTACCAACCCATGGCAAACTAAGAATACCGGAAAGTGCAATCATGGGAGACAGACAGCGGGTGCTAACGTCCGTTGTCAAGAGGGAAACAACCCAGACCGCCAGCTAAGGTCCCAAATGACAGATTAAGTGGTAAACGAAGTGGGAAGGCCCAGACAGCCAGGATGTTGGCTTAGAAGCAGCCATCATTTAAAGAAAGCGTAATAGCTCACTGGTCGAGTCGTCCTGCGCGGAAGATGTAACGGGGCTCAAATCTGTAACCGAAGCTGCGGATGCGCGCTTCATTAAATGAATTCAGATAGCTTGCCGGAGCGAAGCGACGGAAAGCATGCATTAAAGTCGAGTTTATTTAATGAAGCGCGCATGGTAGGGGAGCGTTCTGTAGGCCTGAGAAGGTGCATCGTAAGGTGTGCTGGAGGTATCAGAAGTGCGAATGTTGACATGAGTAGCGATAAAGCGGGTGAAAAGCCCGCTCGCCGAAAGCCCAAGGTTTCCTACGCAACGTTCATCGGCGTAGGGTGAGTCGGCCCCTAAGGCGAGGCAGAAATGCGTAGTCGATGGGAAACGGGTTAATATTCCCGTACTTTGATTCAATGCGATGTGGGGACGGAGAAGGTTAGGTTAGCAAGCTGTTGGAATAGCTTGTTTAAGCCGGTAGGTGGAAGACTTAGGCAAATCCGGGTCTTCATCACACCGAGAAGTGATGACGATTGTCTACGGACAAGAAGTAACCGATACCACGCTTCCAGGAAAAGCCACTAAGCTTCAGTTGAATCAGAACCGTACCGCAAACCGACACAGGTGGGCAGGATGAGAATTCTAAGGCGCTTGAGAGAACTCGGGAGAAGGAACTCGGCAAATTGATACCGTAACTTCGGGAGAAGGTATGCCCTCTGAGGTGAAGCACTTGCTGCGTAAGCTTTGGAGGGTCGCAGAGAATCGGTGGCTGCGACTGTTTATTAAAAACACAGCACTCTGCTAACACGAAAGTGGACGTATAGGGTGTGACGCCTGCCCGGTGCTGGAAGGTTAATTGAAGATGTGCAAGCATCGGATCGAAGCCCCAGTAAACGGCGGCCGTAACTATAACGGTCCTAAGGTAGCGAAATTCCTTGTCGGGTAAGTTCCGACCCGCACGAATGGCGTAACGATGGCCACACTGTCTCCTCCCGAGACTCAGCGAAGTTGAAATGGTTGTGAAGATGCAATCTCCCCGCTGCTAGACGGAAAGACCCCGTGAACCTTTACTGTAGCTTTGCATTGGACTTTGAAGGCACTTGTGTAGGATAGGTGGGAGGCTTAGAAGCAGAGACGCCAGTTTCTGTGGAGCCGTCCTTGAAATACCACCCTGGTGTCTTTGAGGTTCTAACCCAGGTCCGTCATCCGGATCGGGGACCGTGCATGGTAGGCAGTTTGACTGGGGCGGTCTCCTCCCAAAGAGTAACGGAGGAGTTCGAAGGTTACCTAGGTCCGGTCGGAAATCGGACTGATAGTGCAATGGCAAAAGGTAGCTTAACTGCGAGACCGACAAGTCGAGCAGGTGCGAAAGCAGGACATAGTGATCCGGTGGTTCTGTATGGAAGGGCCATCGCTCAACGGATAAAAGGTACTCCGGGGATAACAGGCTGATTCCGCCCAAGAGTTCATATCGACGGCGGAGTTTGGCACCTCGATGTCGGCTCATCACATCCTGGGGCTGTAGTCGGTCCCAAGGGTATGGCTGTTCGCCATTTAAAGTGGTACGTGAGCTGGGTTTAAAACGTCGTGAGACAGTTTGGTCCCTATCTGCAGTGGGCGTTGGAAGTTTGACGGGGGCTGCTCCTAGTACGAGAGGACCGGAGTGGACGAACCTCTGGTGTACCGGTTGTGACGCCAGTCGCATCGCCGGGTAGCTAAGTTCGGAAGAGATAAGCGCTGAAAGCATCTAAGCGCGAAACTCGCCTGAAGATGAGACTTCCCTGAGGGCTTGACCCTCCTGAAGAGTCGTTCTAGACCAGGACGTTGATAGGTCGGGTGTGGAAGCGCAGCAATGCGTGAAGCTAACCGATACTAATTGCTCGTGAGGCTTGACTCTATCATTTGAAGAACTTTGGATTCGGACATCGGATATCAGCAAACAGATATCCAACATAACGAATCAAAGTAATAAAAAGATAAAAGCTTACATAAGACTTGATGACACATCATCGCACCGTTGATTAAACAATAAATAAGTGAAGCAGCGCTTCATAACGGCTTACCAATTTGACAGTTTATGTTTGGCGGCCATAGCGAGTTGGTCCCACGCCTTCCCATCCCGAACAGGACCGTGAAACGACTCAGCGCCGATGATAGTACGGATACCCGTGTGAAAGTAGGTCACCGCCAAACCCCATCAATAAAGCCTCCTGCATCCGCAGGAGGCTTTT
>NZ_JH164928.1 GCF_000226875.1 Neisseria shayeganii 871 | reverse complement strand
ACCTCCTGTGCAAGCCTTTTCTCAACCGCAGCAAACAGAAATCCAGCAGCCTGTTGTTTACAAGTCGAATTATGTTAAGAAGTTTTATCTTTTCTGCCGCCAACTCCTCGGTCTTTTCTGCCCGCCTCCTTATTCGACAATCGCGCACCTGCCGTCCTTTGCCTTTATAATGCCGGCCGTCAAAGGATTCCCATATTTATGAACGCCGCCATCCACACCCGGCAACCCGACCCCCAAGCCGAACAAACCCTGCTCGCCGCCGGTACACCACCGCTGCTGGCGCGGCTGTTTGCCGCCCGCCAGGTTTCCCGCCCCGAAGAGTTGGAAAACCGACTCAACCGCCTGCTGCCCTATCGGGATTTGAAAAACATCGAGGCGGCTGCCGGCCGTTTGGCCGACGCACTGGCCCGCCAAGAAAACATCCTCGTTCTGGCCGACTACGA
Organism: Neisseria shayeganii 871; assembly: GCF_000226875.1. GTDB lineage: Bacteria > Pseudomonadota > Gammaproteobacteria > Burkholderiales > Neisseriaceae > Eikenella > Eikenella shayeganii. The sequence goes on along the minus strand of NZ_JH164928.1, from coordinate 1,564 downwards.
TGCCGACGGCGCCACCGCCTGCGCCCTCGCTATGCTCGGACTCAGCCGCATGGGCGGACGGGTAAACTTTCTCGTGCCAAACCGTTTCGAGCACGGCTACGGCCTCACGCCCGAGCTGGCCGAGCTGGCCGCACAACAGCAAACCAAACTGCTGTTGACGGTGGACAACGGCATCGCCAGCATCGCCGGCGTACAACGTGCCCAAGCGCTGGGCATGGACGTGCTGATTACCGACCACCACCTGCCCGGCAGCGAACTGCCCGCCTGCATCATCGTCAATCCCAACCAGCCCGGCTGCCGCTTTCCCAGCAAAAGCCTGGCCGGGGTGGGCGTGATGTTCTACGTTTTGAGCGCTTTGCGGGCAGAATTGCGCGCGCGCGACTGGTTTGCCGAACAAGGGCTACCTGAAATTCAGCTGGCCGAGTTGCTCGACTTGGTGGCCGTCGGCACCGTAGCCGACGTGGTCACGCTCGACCACAACAACCGCATTCTGGTGGAACAAGGACTCAAACGCATGCGTGCCGGCAAAACCCGTCCCGGCATCCGCGCCCTGTTTCAGGTAGCCAAACGCGACATCGCCAAAGCCAAACCCTTCGATCTCGGCTTTGCCATCGGCCCGCGCATCAATGCCGCCGGCCGCTTGGACGACATGAGCGTCGGCATTGCCTGCCTGCTGGCCGAAGACGATGAGCACGCTGCCCTGCTGGCCGAAGAGTTGAACGGGCTCAACCGCGAACGGCGCGAAATCGAGCAATCCATGCTGGCTGAAGCGCAAAATTTGGCCGAACAGATTGCCGTCAACGGCCGCTTCGGCATCACCGCTTTCCGTGAAGACTGGCACCAAGGCGTGGTCGGCATCGTCGCCGGCCGCCTGAAAGACCGCTTCCACCGCCCTGCCATCGTGTTCGCCCCGGCCGACAACGGCGAAATCCGCGGCTCGGGCCGTTCCATTCCCAAGCTCCATCTGCGCGATGCCCTAGACCTGCTCAGCAAACGCCACCCCGATTTACTGTTGAAGTTCGGCGGCCACGCCATGGCTGCCGGCTTAAGCATCCGCGCCGCCGATTTCGGCCGCTTCGCAGAAGCCTTCGAGCAGGTATTGCAGGAGCTGCTCGACGAATACGACCTAACCCGCACCTTCCTCACCGACGGCAGTCTGCCCCCCGCCGCGCTGTCGGTGCAAACGGCCGAAAGCCTGGCCGAACCGGTTTGGGGGCAAGGCTTCCAGGCACCGAGTTTTTACGATGAATTCGACGTACTCTGGCAGCGCGAAGTCGGCATCGGCCACCGCAAAGCCGGCCTCAGCCGGCAAGGTCGCACCGTAGAAGCCATGTTTTTCCGCTGTCCCGAGGCGCTGCCGCCCAAAATCGGCACCGTTTACCGACCGGTGGCCAACGAATGGCGCAACCAAACCGAATTGCAACTACATATTGATTATTGGGAAGCTTGTTAAGCATTGCGCTCTGATATTAGCTAGTTAGGCTCAGCCCTAAAACATTCGAGCTAAAAATCCTTATTTTTGCAGATGAATTCTTTCGGTGTAGGCCTGCCTAAGGTGTATAGT
>NZ_JH164927.1 GCF_000226875.1 Neisseria shayeganii 871 | reverse complement strand
GTCCAGTACATCGTAACTACTCAAGCTGTCCGTATAAACCACGCTATCCGGCATAATTTTCTTTGTAATAACAGGAAATAAACTTTCCCTCTTGGCATTGTCCACCACAACGGTATAAACCTTGCCGCCGCGTTTGAGGATGCCGAAAACCACCACTTTGCCTGCGGCTCCTCTGCCGCGTTTCCCTTTGCGCTTACCGCCGAAGTAGCTCTCGTCCAACTCTACGGAGCCCTCAAAAACCTGATCTGCCTCCAAAGCCAGATGATGGCAGATCACTTGGCGGATTTTGCGGTAAAATAGTATGGCGGTGTTAGGTTGGATACCCAAGATATCGGCAGCGGAACGGGCGGTTACTTCCAGCACAAAATATTCGAGCAGCTTTCTTTGTGTCGTCTTTTCTAATTTACAGTGGGTTATCTTCATTTTAGTAGCCTAGCATGACTGCTAATCTACTTCAGCCCCTTTTTATAATTGCCGATAATTCCAACAATCCTAAATGGACATATTGTGTAGATAAGCAAGATGGTTATGATGAAAAAAGGGACGAATAAATGGCAAAATATATTAATGAGAATACCATCAATATGAAGTTTGTGGGATGCAAAGATGGTCATGCTGAATTCACTTGGCGGGATAAATAAAACTGGTCGGTTTATTTATTCTGTCCGGAATTTTAATAAAACAACGAATCCCATATTTATTGATAGAAAATGAAGTATAAAGTAATATATTGTTTGGGGCTGTCCTAGATAACTAGGCCAAATTCTCTTTTACTAATTGTTTCAAAATACGAATTTGAACTTTTATGTCACTGTTGTTGAAACGCCATTCGCACTCCTTCAAATACAGTTCAAAATGCGCTTTGGGAATCCCGTTGAACTTGCATAAATGGCGTTTCGCCTGGTTCCAAAAATTCTCAATCCCGTTAATGTGGTTTTGCTTCTCGGCAAAATGCGTGCTGTGATTGATGCGAAAATGCGCAAACTCGCTCACGTCCAAAACGTCATAACTGCGGTAACAATCCATATAAACAATACTGTCAGGCTCCACTTGTTCTCGGATGATCGGCATTAACGTGGCAGTTTTTGTATTGGGTACGGCAACAGTGTAAACCCTGCCGCTGCGCTTCAAAAGCCCGAATACCGCGATTTTCCCTGCCGCTCCACGTCCGTGCTTGCCTTTTTGACGACTGCCGAAGTAACTTTCGTCGGCTTCTATTTCGCCTTCAAGCATTTCCAGATGGGAGCTGTTTTGATAGATCAATAGACGCAAGCGGTGAAAGTAGTAGGCTGCAGTGTTTTTGTTGACGCCAACCAGTTGTGCTGCCGTACGCGCCGTCACGCCTGCAACGAACAGCTCAATGAGCGTGCTTTGTTTATACCGACTCAAACGACTTCTTCTCATGGGAACATTCTAAGCCAAGATTGATGTTCCCTAGTTATCTAGGACAGCCCCTTATTTTTTGAATGATAATCGAGGAATTATAATGAAATTTGAAAACAAACATGATTTTTTTTCATATTTTTTAGATGATAATTGGACTGTCTCCAAAAAGCTTCTGAAAACTAATAATTGGCATGCAATTCCTGTACCTAATACTTTAACATTGATTGAGACAGAATGGTTTGCTAAAAATATTTTTTTATATGGGCAAGAATATTTGGAATATTGTTTTGAATATAATGGAAATATAAGTGTGAGTATTGTTAATAATAGTGCTGATAATTTAATGGGCACAGAATTTAATAATTCACATAAATACATTATTATTACCAATCAGAATCTTGATTTTTTATACTTTAAAAATCAAAATAATTTATATCATCTTTTTTGCGGCACCCCAGATTTTGTATTTGGTTGCATTAATTGTTCATTGAATATGGCAAAAAAAATATTCTTTTCATATGGAGTTGATAGTTTTGATGAAGGAAGTGATGAGTATCATTATTTAATAGGCATATGGGATACTTATTCAAGCAATTTAAATTAACTGGTTCGCGTAAGTATGATTAGGCGCAAATCGTAATCGTACGAATGACTTTGAAATTCACAAGATACATTCAGACCGGCTGAAATGCCGGCGTCGCCCTCGACTTCAGCAACGGCGTCTCCGTCAGCGTCACCGGCGGCGGCAACTACGGCAAAGGCCGAAGCGAAAGCGAAGCCGAGACCTTTGCAAAATATCCCCCAATCCCCTAAATTTCCT
>NZ_JH164926.1:2279908-2322135 GCF_000226875.1 Neisseria shayeganii 871 | reverse complement strand
CTTATATATTGACCCCCGTTTTCAGGGTCTTGACAAGTTCAAGATTTTGGATTCGGGGATTTTTATTGCCAAGTGTAAGGGGCTGCCTGTGTATCAATACAACAATCAAATTTACCCATGCGTAACCTTAGCTTTTCAGGGGTCGCGCATGTGCATCTTCGTATCACTCAGCCAACAGCATAGCGCCTGCGTGGACACCTTTTCCTTTGATGACGTCGGTTCTACCGCCGAATTTGTCCAAAATTTCGCCCGCAACAAAGCTGAGCGTATCGCTCATGATTTGGACGTGCCGTTTTATGACGAGGTCGATTTAAACCTGCGTCTGTACCAAGTCGATTTGTTCGCAGCTTGAGGTGTGATCCATGTCTCGCACAAGAAACACCTTACCGGATGCCGCCGAAATTGATGTTGTCATTGCCGCATCAAAGTATCTGCCGCCAGATGACGCGGCAGACAGCCGCTTAGCGGCGGCTGACGCGGCAGCGGCGGCAGATGCCCCCCCTAGGCTAACAGGGGGGGAGCAAGAAACCCAAAAACCTTCAGCGGGGGAGCAAATCGACTGGGCCAATATTCAAACCACCGAATATTTCCAAACCTACGTTACCGACGCCAAAGGCAACCTTCTTGAAATTCCCTTGCGTAAAGGCCGTGAAGACGGTGCGCTGATTGACTACCTCACCTTCACTTTTCACGAAGACACCATTTTTCACTACCTGCAAAACCGTCTGGTCGGCCAAAACGATTTTATTTCCGCCTGTAGCGAATCACTCGAAAAAATCTTCGGTTTCGGCATTACCAAAAAAATGCTTGGTAAAGGCAAGTTCTTCTATCAGGCTTATTACCAAATCGGCCCCGATAACGCGGCATACGGCACGCTTCATCACGGCGGTCAACGTAACACCGTATTGATTGATTTAAATGCCGTCGGCTGCCAAGCCGCCCTGCCCGGTTGGGAAGGCCGTTTGTATGAGTTCCTGCAACAGGCGATCAAACCGCGCATTACCCGTTGCGATGTGGCCCATGATTTTTTCAACGGCGAATACACGCCTGATCAGGCTTTGGTTGATCACAAAAAAGGCCGTTACGACAACCATAACGTTACACCTAAAGCCGAATGCCGCGGCACTGCCTGGAATATTGAAGATGGTTCCGGCAAAACGCTTTACATCGGTCGCAAAGGCTCGTCCAAGCTAGCGCGCATTTACGAGAAAGGCAAAAAGTTCGGCGACAAGTCCAGCCCGTGGGTTCGCTTCGAAGTCGAGTTCCGCAAACATGATTGTGTGATACCGCACGATATTTTGATTAAGCCGGGTCAGTATTTGACGGGTGCTTTCCCGATCGGTGAAGAACTGTTTCAGGTAGCGGCCAATCGTATTGAAACTAAAGCCAATGTGGTGAACCTCACTTTCGAACAGCGGGAATTCCATGCCAGAAACCAAGTCGGCCGCTTTGTCCGTTTTCTCGTGGATGCCGGTTTCCCCGATTCGGAAATCGTCCGCCGTCTGGTGGCCGATGAAGGCAAATACCCGAAAGGGCTGGATCCGTCCGAATATAACTGCGATGCCATCAGGGTTCACTATTTGCACCATGACGGTTTTGCGCCCTTCGATTTGGACGAATTCCGCATGACGATTGATGAATACATGCCCACCGATGCTGAATGCCATGCACTGTATGAAGAAATCGAAGCTCGCAAACGCCTTCAGCAGGCCGGCCATATTGCCGAATCGCTGATTCGGAAACAAGAGTATCCCACCTATATCCCAGAACCTGAAATTGTCTCTCTAGAAAGGAATCCATCATGAATTTTGACATGCTCCAACAGCCCGTATTCGAACGCGCCATTGTCATGGGCGTAACCAAATTTAAGGGCGAAATCGAAGGCAACATCATCGACAGTTGCACCGTTTTCAAAGCCGCACCGTTCAATGACGCTTCCGGCAACGCCCTCGGCTTGGGTCTCGCCAAAGTCCGTTTCGGCGACAGCAGCAATTTCGAACGCTTCCGCGGCTTGGTTTTCCCTTGCGAGTTGGAAATCCAGCTTGCCCGCGTCACCAACGGCAGCGGTAAAGAAACCGTCGTGATTAAAGATTTCCGTGTACCGGAAGGACAAAAGAAAGGCTGACGCCATGCCGAACTTTGAAATGCGCTACATCGTGCAGGATTTGGAAAGCTTCGAATTCCTTTACCCCGATCCGGCAGGCGATATCGGATTGACGCCTTATATCAAATTGGCCGGCAAGTTCGAAACTCGTGATGACGCCTTAACCGCCGGCATGGATGAGATCGGAGAACAGTTTGCCGTCTTCGCCTTTTGGGAAGCGGTGGAAAGTTAAGCAGATTGGTGCTTCGGGCGGCGGCATCAAATCCCTTACACACAGCCGCCCAAAACAATTTACGAAAAAGGAAAATGCTATGAAAGCAATGAACGTTGCGAAGCGCTACGGCGCAAAAATGGCCGCCTTTGGCGGTGTAATGGCCCTGCCGGCAATGGCTATGGCCGCTTTGCCTGACGGTGTGAAAACCGCTTTGGAAGGTGCCAAAGCAGACGGCCTCGAAGCTGGCTGGCTGGTGATTGGTGTATTAGCGGCCATCTTTGTGATCGGCCTGATCCGTCGCGTGATGAAGTAATGCGCTAAGGTGTCGTCATGGGCTACCAGGTCGGTAATCAATGTTTTACAGACAAACAACAGGCTGAAAACCATTATTACAGCTTGGTAGCCCCTGTCGTCACCACGGACGGCAAAATCATCCAGCCGGAATATACCGGCCAGCATTGGCAGCTAAACGGCCAGATACTTCAAGCCAAGCTGCCCGAATGCGATCCGGCACAAAACTTCAAAGACGGAACGGAACTCGGCTGGCTGTTCTTCGGTGCCATGGCGGCCATGTACGTTTTTACCTTGCTTCGCAAACAAATGAGGTAGGCCGTGATTGACTTTTACTTTCTCGTCGGCTTCGCCTTCGTCGCCATGATCGGCGTGATGCTGTTCAAAGATTGAAACTGTGGTACATTCCTGACGTTTCTTAACAATTAACGAAAGGATGAACCATGTTCCCCGAAGAAGGTTATTTCTACATCAGCGAAGACGAATTGATGCACCGCTCGTTTGAGCCGCAGTTTCAGGGTAAGCCGCTGGCGTGGGTGTTTTATCAGGTTGTTTATTTGACTTTTGAAACAGGCTCTATTTTTGAGCTTGAAAAAGTGCATAATTTTTATAGTAAAGTGTCGGATAAATATGGGACTTTTGAAATTCTATTTTCTGACCGCTCTTCGTTTATTATCGGAAAGAGTGAAATTAATATATTTCGTCCTGCCGATGGTTATTTTATGTCTATTCCCATCTAAAGCATTTGCTGAATTAGGGCTAATTAAAACTCCTGATGGTCACGTTCGTTTAGCAGGTGTTATTAGTTCTCGCCCTAATGGTATTATCACAGCTAAGGTTATCGGTGGTAATTATGTTCATGGCACTGCTGAATCTTTAAGTCTCCGCTCTGCCACCTCTGGCGCAGTCTCTAGCGCCAAAGTCCCCGCCACCATCTCCCGTACCGTCCCCAAAGCCACCGTTCTCCGCAATCTCCTGAGCCGCACCAAGCTCGCCCGTCTCACACCGCAAGGCCTTGTCGGCGGCCTCATCCTCGGCGAAATCCTGACTATGCTCGAAGACGACGGCTATCAATATGACGACGCCAGCGGTGAATTTTTGTCGTCCTCCGAGTATTTGGTCCGTGTGTATACCATTGGCAATGCGGGTAAAATCCATCTCGTCAAACAGCGCGGCATGGTGTCCAATCTCGGCATATCTAACTACGGTGTTGTTGTCGATCAGCTGTGCCGTGATGCTTGGGATATTATCAAACCATCGTTGCCTAATTATCAGCGATACAGATATCTCAGGTATGATGGCGTTGAGACTGGGTCTTGCGTTGTCGCCCTCGGTAATGATGAGCGTAATTTTTACAGTTGGGATGTCGTCAGGAATCCGAATCGTCTGCTCACGCCCGCCGAATATGAGCGCATTGTCTCCCCGCTCCTCCAGCAGCGCCCGGAAGCCATCCTCGAAGCCGCCCAGTTGCCGGATTCCGAATGGTCGCAGCCAAAAGTCCACGTTCTGCCCGGCACCATCGTCAATAGCCAGCCCTACACCGATTCCAAAGACGGCAAAGCCAAGCAGGCGCGTTGGCAATTCTACGATTGTGATGACGGCCAATCTTGCGTTCAGGAAACCTTAATTGATCGTCCCGATCTTCAGCCCAACAGCCCAGAAGCTCCGGCTCCTGATAATCCGCCGGCCAACGGCAGCGATACTGTGCCCGGCACGGGCGGCCAATCCGGCAGCCAGTCCGGCAATCAAACCGGCACTGAACAACCGCCCCCGTTTGACCTGTGCAAAGAGCATCCCGAAATACTCGCCTGCCAGCAAATGGGGCAGCCCGATCCCGGCCAGTTTGACGATATCAAAATACCCGTTCACGTCGATAACCGCACATGGCAGGAAGACTTGTTCTTGCCGTCAACCGGCGTTTGTCCTGCACCCAAAACCTTTCACGTCATGGGCAAGCCCGTATCGGTATCGTATCAGCCGCTCTGCTCCTTCATGGAAACCATCCGTTTCATTGTCCTGATCTGCTTCATCGTCTCTGCCGCATACATTTCTTTCGGCGGTCTAAAACAAGGATAACGCCATGGCTCTGCCCGCTGCTGCCGCATTGATACCTTTAATCGGTATCCTGCTCAAACTGCTGATTGTCCGCATCATCATTGCCACCGGTCTGACCTTCGTCACCTACGGCGGTTACATTTTGGCTTTGGGCAAATTCAAAGCCTATATTCTTGACGCCGCCAATTCCATGCCTGCCGATATCTTCAATCTGTTAATGATTGGCGGATTCGGTCAAGGCTTGGGCTACCTGTTCGGTGCTTTTGCCTTCAGAATCAGTATGACCACATTAAACAAACTTACTTTTGTCATGCCTAGATAACGGCAAACTGAATACGGAGTGTAAGACGTATGATTTACCTGATAACCGGCAATATGGGCACCGGCAAAACCAGTCGTGCTGTCAATATGATTCTGACCAATGAAGACGGCCTATTTAAAACCACCGCGGAAGACGGCACGCCAATAGACCGCCCCTTATATTTCTGCCATATAGACGGCTTGGATGCCGCCAAATTCCATGCCCACGAATTGACTAAGGAAGAAATTCAGTCCGCCCCGCTGGATGAAATTCTGCCGACCGGTGCCGTTTTAATTGTTGATGAAGCGCATTGGACGTATCCCGTTCGCTCCGCCGCCAAAGCCGTGCCGCCCTATGTGCAGAAACTTTCCGAACTGCGGCATGACGGATTCACCTTAATCCTCATGACACAGCATCCAAGTCAATTGGATATATTCGTGCGTAATTTGGTTTCAAAGCATATCCATCTTGAGCGAAAATCCGTCGGCATGAAGCAGTATTGGTGGTACAAATGCGTTACCACGCTTGATAATCCTGCCGGCCTGTCCGGCACGGAATCCGCATCTTGGAAGCCGCCAAAGGCAGCATTCAAATACTACAAATCAGCCAGCAAACATCAAAAATTCAAAAAACGTGTGCCGTTGGTCGTTTGGGCATTTGCCGCCATACTCGCCTTCATCGGCTGGAAAGCTTGGGGCGTCTACGGCGCATATTCCGGCGCCACCGGCGGCAGCGAAGCGGCAGCAGTGGCTGAATCTGCTTCTGAGCCGCTGGCCACAGCCGCCTATGGCGGCAATGTGCCTACGGCTCAGGAAGGCTTTACCGCCGCACAAAGCCAAAATCTAAGCCCTGCTGATTTCGTCCCTACGCTGGCCGAAAAGCCCGAATCCAAGCCTATTTACAATAATGTCCGCCAGGTCCGCACCTTCGAGCGCGTCGCCGGCTGCATCGCCTCCGGCAGTTCCTGCAACTGCTACAGCGATCAAGGCACGCAATTGGCCGAAATCAGTACCGAATTATGCATCAGCTATACCGAAAACGGCCTGCCGTTCAATCCCTACAAAGAGCCTGAACGACAGGCTGTAACGCCAATTAAGGCTCCCGAATCATGAAAAACTACATCATCCGTCGTATTATCTCCCAGATTATTAGTGAAATTTTTCGTTATTTAAGAAAGAAATAATATCGGGTGGGAAGCCGCATTCGAAAAAGACCATGCGGAACAAGTCCGGTTGGCGAAGGTTTTTCAAGTGCCTGCCATCACTTGAAAGAACCGCAGTCGAGGGCTTCCGCCTTTTTTGAGTGTGGCAGGGTGGGTAACCGCTACCGTCACGGTAACGGTTCATAAGAAAAGCCCCTTCCGGGGCTGTGTTACTTCAATTCTTCGGGGAATTCGTATTCTTTGTTTAGCATCTCTTTCGCCTCTTGGAACTGGGGGCTTCCTATTTCATCGGATATGCTTTCTGCGAACCAATCTATCTCGTTCCGGTCTATATGTGTGATTCTGAAATCTTCATCATAGCAAATCTCCGTTGCAAAATTCAGTTCTTGGCTTTCTTGCCAATTTACTGCTTCTTTGTAACTTTTCGTGATGAAATAGTTGTCTCCATCGTGGCTTAAGAAGTATAGAATTTTCATATCTTTTCCTTTCAGGGCTTTTTTATTTGAAATTTTCATCAAGTTCAGAATTTATAATTGCTGCGTGGTCTTCTAGGTCGCCGTAGGCGGCATCGGCCACGACTTTATAGACGGCATCTGAGCCGTGTTCCTCAATTAATTCGGCGATGCGATTTTCTAGCGCTTGATTGTCGCTTATAACCTTTTCCCACCAGTCGAAGGTTTCTTGGTTGCAGATATAGGCATTTTGTTCTTCATTCCATTCAAACTGTCCATCATCTAGAGCGCCGGTGTTTCCAATAAAATCGGCGATAAAGTTGCAGCCTGTTTTGTGGTCAATAATTGACAAGGTTTCACGGGTGTTGGTTTCTTTGATGATGATTTCCATGTCTTTTCCTTTCAGGTTGGGTTTTCCCCGCCTCAGGACGGTAGGAGGGGTTGGAGGGGCAAAACGGTTAGCGAAGTTTTTTTTTAAAGCATCAGTCCGGCTATCGGAGTCGTATGGGGCGCGATTGAAAAAGCAGGAATAAAAAAGCAGTCAATACGGAAGCTTTGTAAAGAAATTCAACGAATTTCTTTATGAATACCGTATTGACTGCTTTTTTATGGATGCTTCAATCGCACCAGCCCCATAGACCCGATAGCCGGACTGATGCTTTAAAAATTAACGTAGCGGCTTGCTCCCACAAACGCCTGCCGGCCTGTAGAAATAAAAAAAAATGGGGTGGTGAGCGGCGGCCGCAGTGGTAAAGACCAGCGGAAATCATGCTCGGTTGCCGGAGGTTTTTCAGGTGCAAACTATCACCTGAAATAACCATAGGCGAGGGCATGCCGCCTTTGCCGCTGCGGCCGCTGCTCGGGGTGGGAATAGATGCGTTAGGGATATAGACCTGAAGAGGCGGAGACCCAGGCTCCGTTCTGTTTTTGCAAGCATGAGAAATTACAGAATTTTAGCCCGCCCCGCAGGGCATGTATCCAGCGGAAAATGCGTTCGGTTGTCGGAGGTTTTTCAAACGTAAACCATCGTTTGAAATAACCGCAGGCGAGAACGCACCGCCATGCCCGAAGGGAACGCCCAAAAAACCTTTAAATTATCAGCAATTGCTTGCTACTATCAGCTACCTTGCCTTGCGCGGCAAGACCGGCACAAGTCCGTAAAGCCACCAAGCCTTCAGGCTGGGTTTCAGATTGGACGCCGGAATCATTAAGATTGGATATTATCAATAGCTACAAAGCTGAATATAAGGAAAATTCCATATGACAATACTTGGCTGTGATGTCTCAAAAGATAAAATTGACTTATGCTTTTTGTTGCTGGAAAACAAACAGCACTATTTACAGATCAGTAATAACCGTTCAGGCTACCTGAAAGCGCAGGCAGCGATCGAAGAGCTCGGAATCCAGCCGCATATCTGCATGGAAGCCACCGGCGTCTACTACGAAGGATTGGCCGATTTCATGGTTGAACAAGGTTATCCTGTAAGCGTTGTGAACCCGCTGAAAATTAAATCTTTTGCCAAAAGCCGCTTTCAGCGCACCAAAACAGACAAACAAGATGCCAAGCTGATTGCGGAATATTGTCGCGATTTGAAGCCAAAGCCAGATTACGTCAAGCCAAGCGCAGATCAGTATGCCATGCGTCGCGCCATTACTCTGTTCCGCCAGCTTAGGGGCGATTTAACCGGCATCAAAAATCGCATCAAAACGGCCAAAGATCCGTTTGTAAAAACCATCTTGGCCAAGCAGGCCGAAGAATTCAAAAACCACATTGAAGCAGTCAAAGAGCAATTGGCTACTTTGACTGAGCAGGCGGAATCTAGGCAGGCAGCGGCCAAACTGCAAACCATTCCCGGCATTGGCCAAACCACCGCTTCAGTTCTCGCACATTATCTGACCATGTACCGCTTTGACACCGAAAACAAATTCATTGCCTTTGCCGGATTAGCTCCGCAATGGCAAAAATCCGGTACATCGGTAAACAGAAAAGAGCGCCTGTCAAAATACGGAAACCGCATCTTGAAAGGCGAACTCTATATGCCAGCTTTGGTCGCCTATCGCTTCGGCTTTTTCGCCAAATTTGTTGATAGGCTGAAAGCCAAAGGCAAGCCCACAAAGGTTATTCTCGTCGCACTCATGCGCAAACTGGCCGCCATCGCCTGGAATCTCTGGCACAACGGTCAAGATTTCGATCCGTCCAGATACGGCCTTCCGTCCAAAACCGCATAGGCGGCGCAACGCCATGCACCCATAAAAAAACCGCCTCCATCAATACGGAAGCGGCGGGTAAGCTATTGCCAATGCAAAAGCGTAACACAATTTAACTATAAAAATCAGCAAATTGCATAAATCACAAAATTTTTACATTGACCGGCTAAGATATTATCTGAAACGTGTTCAGGTAGCCTGTTTGCTTTGCTGGAGCCGATCTGAAAGTAAGGCTTTGTGCGCAAGTGGTTAGTTCGCGTTAAAAATAAAGGTTTTGGTTTGAAAAATGGGCATTTGCTGCCAATTGCGGTGATAAGAAATGATTTGACGCTATCGCGCACGACATTGGGCGCGGTTGAAGCTGATCTGAGCCGAGTGCCTGAGTTTCAGGCTCCATTGATTGATATGAAAGGAAAGCCATGAATCTGGCCACCATCAAAGACATCCAAAGCAAGCAGGCTTACCCGAGTGTGACCATCACCCTGCCGACCTACCGCACTTCCCCCGACAACGACAAAGACCCCATTCGGCTGAAAAACTTGGTGAGCGAAGCGGTTGCCCGCTTGGAAGAGGAGTTCGGCAAACGCGAAACGGCGGATATCGCCGCCGCTATCCATCGTTTGGCCGATGAGGTGGACCATGAGCACAATCTCGACGGCTTGGTGATTTTTGCCAGCGCCGAATACAGCGAGTCGTTCAAGCTGCCCTTCCGCGTGCCCGAGCGCGTGAGCATTGAAGACAACTTCGTTACCCGCGATCTGGTGTATGCCATGAACCGCAGCCCGCTGTATTTGCTCACCGTATTGAGCGAGCATGGCTCACGCCTGTTTGTCGGCCGCAAAGACCTGCTCAACGAAGTGCACGCCTACGGCTTCCCTTTCAGCCTGGCCAACACCGTGGCCAGCGCCAGCCCCAGCCAGGACATCAGCCATGTGCGCGACCAGATTGTGGCCGACAATATGCGTGAAATCGGCGATGCTTTGGCCGAAGCGCAAAAACAGATTCCCGCCCCCATCGTGGTGGTGGGCGTGGACCGCAACATCGGCCACTTCCGCGAAGGCGCGCGCAACAGCGACGAGGTAATGCTGTATATCCACAGCGGCCACAACGAAGAAAGCGAGCATCAGCTGGCACAGCATATTTGGCCGCAGGTGAAAGAAGCCCTGAGCCAGGAGCGCGAAAAAGTGTTTGCCGATTTGGAAGCGGCCAAGAGCAACCACCGCTTTGTCGACAGCCTCAACGAGGTGTGGCAGGCCGCCATCGACGGCCGGGCGGAAATGCTGGTGGTGGAAGAAGACAGCAGCCTGGCTGCCGAGGTCAGCGAAGACGGCCGCCAACTCACGCTGTTGCCGGAAGGTTTCACCGCATCCGAGCGCACTTATGAAGACATCGTGGACGAGATGATTGAGAAAGTGCTGGCCGCCGGCGGCCAAGTGAAATTTGTCGATAACGGCCGCTTGGCCGCGCAACAGGCCGAGCACGGCGTGGTGGCGGTTACCCGTTATTGATTTAAAGAAATGAGGCGGCTGCCGGAAAACCATCCGGCAGCAATCCAACAGGCTACCTGAAAACAAACTACGCAGAAACTTGCGTGGCTGGTTTTCAGGTAGCCTGTTTTTGAGCCGGAGGTAGGTGTTAGCGGCTGTCCGCTTCTTGGGTGACAAAACCCACTTTGCTCAGGCCGGCGTCTCGCACGGCGCTTAGGGCGTCTTCCACCCGTTCGAAAGGCACGTTTTTGTCGGCGGCAATCGCAATCACGGTATCGGGGTTTTCCTTGCCGATTTGCAGCAGGCGCGCTTCCAAATCTTTAAAGAGCAGCGCTTCGCCTTCGGCCAGGTGGTATTGGCCGTCGGCATTGATGCTGATGCGCAGCGGGTCTTTGGGCTGCGGCTGGTTTTCCTGCTGCTGTTTTTCCGAGGCGGTGGGCAGCTGTAGGGGCACGGAGTGGGTCATCACCGGCATGGTGATCATGAAAACGATCAGCAGCACCAGCATCACGTCCACCAGCGGGGTGACGTTGATGTCGGCCATCGGGGCGTCGTCGCCCTCGTTCATCGAACCGAAAGCCATGGCTTTACTCCTTGTCGTTCATCAGCTTGACGTGCAGGTCGTAGGCGTAGGTGTCCAATACCTGTGCCACTTTTTTGTTGTGGTGCACGATGAAGTTGTAGGCCAATACGGCGGGAATGGCGGCGAACAGGCCGATGGCGGTGGCCACCAGCGCTTCGCCGATGGGACCGGCCACGGTGGCGATGTTCACTTGGCCCTGCAGGCTGATGTTGTGCAGGGCGCGGTAAATGCCCCAAACGGTGCCGAGCAGGCCGATAAACGGGGCGGTGGCGCCGACGGAGGCGAGGATGGTGAGGCCGCCGTTCAGCGGGCGTTTGATGGTGGTGAGCTGGTTGCGGATGTGCTGCACCAGATAGTCGGCCAGCGGAATGGTGGTCAGCGGGATGCCGCTGCAGGCGCGGTATTGGCGGGCGGCGGCCACGGCCGATTCGGTCAGCTCGCTCAGTGGGGACGGATGGGCTTTGGCCTTGCGCAGCATGTCCTCAACATTGTTTGAAGTGGCCACGGCTTCCACGGTGCCGCGGCAGGCATGTTTGATTTTATGCAGCTTGATGGCGCGCATGATGATGATCCACCAAGTGACGATGCTCATCAGCACCAAAATCAGGAAAACGGCAATCAAGACGGCGTCGCCGTGTTTGAAGACTTGTAATAAATCCATGGATGTTCCTATGTATGGCAATCAAGTTGGAAATGGGGAGGCTCAGTTGGGCGCCCGGAAACGGATGGTAAAGGTGTAGGGGTGGCGGACGGGCTGGCCGTTGCGGGTGGCCGGGCGGAAGGTGTAGGCATTGGCCACGGTTTCTTTGGCGCTGCGGGCAAACAGGGGGTGGGTAGCGCTCACCACTTCCACGCTGGAGGGTTTGCCGTTGGCTTCCACCATCACGCGCAGGCGCACCGTGCCGCTGACGCCGTCTTCTTCCAATTGTTTCGGATAGGGCGGGCGGGGGTTGTTCAGGAAGCCGCCGGTGTGGGAGGGTAAGGTTACGTCGCCGCCACCGCCGCCCCCGTTTCCGGAACCGCCGCCACTGCCGCCGCCGCTACCCGGGCCGTTGCCGGTGCCGTCACCGCTGCCTTGGCCTTGGCCGCTGCCGGAACCTGATGCACCGCTGCCGCCGCTGCCGGAACCGGCGCTGTTGCCTTCTCCGCTGCCGGATGGGTTTTGTGAAGCGGCATTTTGCGTGTTGCGGTTATTGGCGGGCTGGTTATTGTTCGGGCGCGAGGATTCCTGACGCGCGGGGTCGACCTTCGGTTCGGGCTTAGGCTCCGGTTTGGGTTCGGGCTTGGTTTGCACCACATCGGCCGGCCGGTCGTCGCGGCGGATAACCGGTTGGATACGCTCTTGCGGTTTGGGCGTGGCCCGAGGTTGGGGTTTGCGCGGTTCGGGCTTGGGTTGCGGTTTGGGCGGCTCCGGTTCGGCCGGCGGTGCACTGTCTCCACCCGGTGCGCCGCCCCCTTCGCCGCCTGACCCGCCGCCGGCCATGCCCAAATCCACGAAACTCAGCCCGGGCGGCTCCAATGGCGGCTCGGGCGTTTTGAACAGGGCGATGCCAAAAAAAACTGCAATGTGCGCAGCAATCACGCACAGCAGTACGGTTAGGGAAAGAGAACGGTCATCGTTTTGCATAGTCCGCGCATTCTAATACGAACTATTTCTATTTTCAAGCTATTGGCGGATGATGGCGGTCTGCCCCGCTTGGGGCGATCGGATCGGGCGGTCGCGAAATCCCTATCCAATCATGCAGACGCAGGCTACCTGAAAACCGCATCTTGCAAATAAGGCGGTTTCAGCTGGCCTGCGTTTAAAGAAAAATAACGAAATTTGACTCAACCGAATGACGATGGGTTGCGGGATCAGCGTTCCAAATAGCGCTTGAGCATGAGCAGGGCAAACTGCACCGATTGGCTGCGCACGGCTTGGCGGTCGCCCGAGAATTGGTGTTGCTTGGCCCAAATCCGCTGTTTGGTGGCCAAGCCGAACCAAACGGTGCCAACCGGTTTTTCCTCGCTGCCGCCGTCGGGCCCGGCGATACCGGAAATGCTCAAGGCGTAGTCTGCTTTGGCCGCAATCAAGGCGCCCAAGGCCATTTCGCGCACGGTTTGTTCGCTCACCGCGCCGTAGTGGCGCAGGGTGGCGGCATTCACGCCCAAGAGCTGTTGTTTGGCTTGGTCGCTGTAGGTCACGAAGCCGGTTTCAAACCACGCCGAGCTGCCGGGCAGGCGGGTCATTTCGGCAGCCAACAGGCCACCGGTGCAAGACTCGGCGCAGGTAACGGTTTCGCCGCGTTCGGCCAGCCGTTCGGTCACTTGCTGAATCAGAGGGGTATCCATGGTGGCGCACTCACACGGTGGAAAAGGGGAAGCGGTCGGTTGGGGGAGGCCGTCAGCGGCGGCACGGTGCCCGACGCAGGGAAGCATAGCGGCCGATGACGCCGCTGATGCCGGCGGCGGCGGCATCGTCCACATTAATAAAGGTCAGCTGCATTTTGGATTCGCCCAAGGCGGCGGATTGCTCGCTGCCGCCGGAGCCTGTGCGGTTGATTTGCGGCACCAGGCCGACCTGGCGGGCGCGGGCGGCGGCACGCTCTGCTTGCTGCTCGTTGTTGAAGGTGCCGATGTTGAGGCGGCCGCCGGCGGGCGTGGCGTTTAGGCCCAGCGATTTGAGTTTGGCGGCGGTTTCCTGCTGGTCGCCGTCAACCGCCACGCTGACTTGGTAGCGGGCGGCGGCCTGGCGGCTGTCGTTGCGCCGCTCGACCACGCGGGTGGCGGAATGCGGCCAGCGGCTGAGCAGGCCTTTGATGCGGTGGTAATCGTCTTCGGGCATCACGGCGGTGGCGGTGCAGGCGGTGGCTGGGGCACGGATGCCGCTGTCGTTTTGTTTCGGTGCGGCGGGTTCGGCCGGTTTGCCGGCGGTTTCGTTGGCGCGGCGGGGCGCGGATGCCGGTGTGCGCGGCGTTGTTTGGGCGCTTGTGGGAGCGGCGGGTTGGGCGGGCGCTTGTGGCGCGGGGGCCGCTGGTTGGGCGCCGGTGTGAATCTGTACCACGGTCGGCTGGGCGGGAGCGGCTGGCGGTGCGGCGGCCTGCTGCTGTTGCGGTGCGCCCATGCGGCTGAACAGCATGCCCCCGAAAACAATGATATTCAAAGCCACCAAGATGGCAAACAGCCATTTCATGCCTGATTCACCCAGTTGAGTAATCCGTAAAGCACGAGATTATCCACAATTTGAATAGGGTTGTCCAAAGCAAAGTCTTCGGGTAATCCTTGTTTTACCTTGTTTGCGCCGCCGCCGGTGATGATGATGTCCACCGTCTGGCCGGGGTGTTTCTGTTGCAGGCGGCGGTGCATCAGCATGACGGCGCCGCAAACGGCATCCGACATGCCGCCGGCCAGCGCGTTGGCGGTGGTGGTGCCGAAAGGATAAGGTCGGCCGATGGGGCGGTTGAGGTTGGCGGTATGCAGGGCCATGGCTTCTTTCATCAGGTTGAAGCCGGGCATGATGTTGCCGCCTAGGTAATGGTTGTCGGCGCTGAGGGCGTCGATGGTGACCGCCGTGCCGCAGCTCACCACCACGCAGGCATGTTGGCTGAACAGGCGGCTGCCCAGTATGTTGAACCAGCGGTCGGCGCCGTGTTCCTCTACATGGCGGTAATGGTTGCGGATGTCCAAGGCAGCAGACATGGAGGTTTGCCATTCGGGCGTTTGCCCCAGTGCTTCGGCGACGGCGGCTTTTTTGACTGAGCCGCAAACGGCGGAGCCGACAATGCGCACTGTTTCGCCGCCGTGCTGGCGC
Organism: Neisseria shayeganii 871; assembly: GCF_000226875.1. Classification (GTDB taxonomy): domain Bacteria; phylum Pseudomonadota; class Gammaproteobacteria; order Burkholderiales; family Neisseriaceae; genus Eikenella; species Eikenella shayeganii. The sequence goes on along the minus strand of NZ_JH164926.1, from coordinate 2,307,488 downwards.
CAGCTTTCGGCTAAGGCCGATAAATCCCAATACGGGGCTTTATTGGCCGCCCCCAAGCGGCCGTTTTCCAGCCAGGCCCATTTCAGCTTGCTGTTGCCGGCATCCAAAAGCAGGCATTTGCCGGCCGGGGGCGTGTGCGCGCTTGGTTCGCCTTCGTGCAGCGGCCGCAGGCTGATTTCGCCGCTGACCACGGTGTGTTCTTTGCCGGCTGCGTCGCGGATGTGCAGTGCGCCGCCGCCATCCACGCCCAAGGCAGTGCCTTCAAGCACTGCCTCGCCGTTGTGCAACAGGCGCACCGGGCGGTTTTGGTCGCGGTGCAGGGCGTGGTAGTCGTCCAAAAAGGGTTGTAAACCGTGTTGTTCGAAACGGGGGAAAATGGCGGCCAGTTCGGCGAGCAGCTGGTCGGCCAAATGGTGGGCGCCGGTTTGCTGGGACTGGGTTTGCACCGCCGAGGCCGCCGCCACGGTTTTGGGCTGCACGAAATTGATGCCGATGCCCACCACGGCGGCGGTGCGCCCTTGGTGGGCGACGGTTTCGATGAGGATGCCGCCGAGTTTTTCGCCGCCGACCACCAGGTCGTTCGGCCACTTGATTTGCGCCGCCACGCCGGCTTTTTGCAGGGCGCGGCAGCAGGCCAGTGCGGTCACCAGCGCCAACCCGCCCAAAGCGGTTTGCGGGCAGTCGAAATACCAGCCGATGCTGAAGGTGAGGCATTCGCCCAAGCGGCTTTCCCAGCTTTTGCCCTGTCGCCCGCGGCCGTGGGTTTGGCGGTGGACGAACACCGCTTGGCGGTGGATGCTTTCAGGTAGCCTTTTGGCTTGCTCCATCAGGTAAGTGTTGCTGGAGGGATGCTCATGCAGCAGCTCGGCTTGCCAGCCGTGCTGCAATGCCTGCTGCTGAAGCCGTTTGGCGTCCCAAATGGCGAGGCTGCGCACCAGCCGCCAGCGGCCGTCTTGCTGGCGCAGCAGGCCGCGGATGTGCGGCGGCATCTGCTGCCAGAAGCCGTTGAGCTGCGGCGGCTTGACCCCTAGGCGCTTGGCCAGCTCGGTCACGTGGTGGGAGGTGCCGTCGGCCAGCTCGGCCAGCAGCTGCCAGTGTGCGGCCTGCATCATGATGCCTGCTCCGAGGCGCGGATTTTGGCCAGGGTTTGGGTGGTGGAGGTGGGGTGCAGGAAGGGGATGGAGTGAACTTGGCCGCCGCGGGCTAGGGTTTCCGCGGCGCCGACGATGTTTTCAGGTAGCCAGTCGCCGCCTTTGACCAAAATATCGGGGCGGACGGTTTCGATGAGGGCGGCGGGGGTGTCGTCGTCGAACCAAGTCACCAAATCGACGCTGGCCAATGCGGCGGCCACGGCGGCACGGTCGGCCAGGGTATTGATGGGGCGGTCGCTGCCTTTGCCCAGGCGGCGCACCGAGGCGTCGGTGTTCAAGGCCAGCACCAAGCACGCGCCCAAGGCCCGGGCTTGAGCCAGATAGGTGGCGTGGCCGCGGTGTAGGATGTCGAAGCAGCCGTTGGTCATCACCAGCGGGCGCGGCAGACGGGCAAGTCGGGCCGCCAGTTCGTCGGGCGGGCAGATTTTTTGTTCGAAATCGGGGGGGGTCCAGGCGGGCATGGGGTCGGCTCCCAGTCGGATGAAAACAAAACGGCGCCATCATATATCAGCGGCGGGGCTTTCAGGTAGCCTTTGACCTTGATAAGCCCCCGTCTGCGGCGGATTTCTGCGTTGTGCGTTTATGCCCTTAGGGGTACTGTTCGTTGTCTATCGTGCGATATGTTTGTCCTACAGGGATTCCTGGCGTTTACGCCCGCTGCGCTGCTCCCCCTTGAACGGCATCCACATCTGGCGGTTTTGCAAAGGTTTCCCTGAGTCGGAAAACGGGATGGTCGGCAGGCTACCTGAAAGCGCTACGGCAAATGGCCAAATTTAATTGGGCAGGTAGTCCAATGGGTTGACGGCGCGGTTGTTGAGGCGCACTTCAAAGTGCAGTTTGACGCGGTCGGTGCCGGTGTCGCCCATGCGCGCGATGGTTTGTCCGGCGGACACCTGCTCGCCTTCGCGCACCTGCAGGCTTTGGTTGTGGGCGTAAGCGGTCAGCATGCCGCCGCCATGATTGATCAGAATCAGTTTGCCGTAGCCGCGCAGGCCTTCGCCGGCATAACTCACCCGACCGGCGGCCGCGGCCTGCACCGGCGTGCCGGCTTGGCCGCCGATGTCGATGCCTTTATTGGAGGTGCCGTTGAAGCGGGAGAGAATGTCGCCGCGCACCGGCCATTGCAAACGGCTGGGGGCGGCGGTGCGGCTGGTCGGGCGGCTGACGCTGACATTGCCGCTGCGGGCGGTGTTGCTGCTGCTGCGGCCTTGTGGGCGCACGCGCAAAATCTGACCGACTTCGATTTGCGACGGATCGCGCAGCTGGTTCCAAGCCGCCAGCGTGGCGGCGGATTGGCCGAAGCGCTGGCCGATGCGGTAGAGGGTGTCGCCGCGTTGGACACGGTAATGGCCTTCGGGTACGGCGCCGCTGCCGCCGGGCGCCGGCGTGCCGGCACAAGCCGCCAATAGGGCGGCGCAGGAGAGGCCGCTGACAAGGTTGCGGAAAAAATTCATTAAGGTACTCCGTAGTCTGGTTGCTGTGTGCTCCGCGGCGGGAGGAGGTTGCATAGGTTTCAGAACCTGTTTGATCTCTCGGCGGCGGCATTCGGCCAGCAATGGCATCTGATGCCTGGCCCCTGATGTTCCGTCTTGCGCGCATTTGCGCCGGGTATCGGCGGTGTTGTCTCGGAAAACCGCTGCGCAAGAAAGGAAGGCCTGGGCTATCCGCCTGTTCGGCAGTTGCTCGGTCTGCCGGAAGGGGCAGACCGAATCATACTATACGCAGCGGTATTTTCTACCCACGCAACGGCGAGAACGCTTGAAATTTGCCGGTTTGCGCTTATAGTAGCGCCCTGAATCCTCAAAGAAAGAAACTCCATGCCGTATTTCGGACTTGCTTTGCTGGCGCTGTTGCTGGCGGAAGTGGCTTCCATCGTGTTGATGGCCGACTGGTTGGGCGGGCTGCCCACCTTGCTGCTGATGGCTTTATCGTTTGCGGCCGGCCTGTTGATGTTGCGCAATCTCGGTTTTTCTTCGGTGATGCTGGCCGGCTCTTTGTTCGGCCGGCAGGGCAAGGTGTCGTTTTACCAATTGCTGTGGCCGCTGCGTTACATTGTGGCGGCATTGATGCTGATGTCGCCGGGTTTTGCCTCCACGGTTGTGGCTTTGGTGCTGCTGCTGCCGATCAAAGGCGGCCCGGCGGCGGTACAAACCGGGCGCGGTTTCGACCGCCGTTTTGGCCATCAGCCGGATGATGTGATTGACGGCGATTTCCAAACCGTGCGCCCGCAGCAGCAAACGCAGACGGAAGAGCAGAACGCTTTGGAAGACAAAACCCGCTGACCGCCTGTGCTTTTTAGGTAAAAGGCTACCTGAAAGTGTTTTCAGGTAGCCTTTTTGAAGACCGGCCGGCCGGTTTATCGTTTATCGACGGCGGCTGCAAGTGGTGTCCACGGCGTTGCCGTAAGGATCTTTAAAGCTGAAGGCCGCATCGCCGCCTTTTTGATGCCATTCGGCACCGCTGCCAAACAGGCCGCTGGTGGAAACATAGCGTTCGCCGGAGCCGGAAACGGCGGCGCTCATCACGGTTTGTTTGTCGTCCAAGCGCAGCTCAACGCGGTCATTGCCGAGGTGGCGTACGGTAACGGACAGGCCGTTGCGGCAGCTGAAGTTTTCGGCTTGGCCGGCTTGACCTTGGTGGGCGTGGCCGTGGTGATGGCCTTGGTGGCCTTGATGGCCCTGGTTGCCGTGGTAAGTGGTACCGCAAGCAGCCAATACCAAAGCCAGGGAAGCGGGCAGAATCAAAGTTTTCATGTTCATGTAAACACTCCTGTTGGGTGTGGAAAAAGTCTCAACGCCCCAGGATGTGTTGAAGGGGCGCCGAGTTCATGGCGGGCCATGCTAATGCAGGCGCCGGTGCAGCGAAAGGCCATTTAACCGGAATTTACCCCCTGCGGCGGCTTTGCTGTGACAAGCCGGCCGTTTTTTCACAGTTGCCCGCTTAAATTTTACAGAAAGGGGTTGTGCCGTTTCTCGTGGCCGATGGTGGTCATCGCGCCGTGACCGGGCAGCACGCGTACGTCTTCGGGCAAGACCAGCAGTTTTTCGCGGATGTTGCGGATGAGGTCGGCGTGGTTGCCGCGCGGGAAATCGGTGCGGCCGATGGATTCGTAAAACAGCACGTCGCCGGCAATCAGCAGTTTTTCTTCGGCGCAATAAAACACCACATGCCCGGGCGTGTGGCCGGGAATGTGCAGCACTTGGAAGCGGTAGCGGCCCACGCTCAGCTCGTCGCCTTCGTTGAGCCAGCTGTCGGGGCGGATGGCGGGGGAATGGGGAAAGCGGTAAGCGGCGGTGGCCTCGGGCAAGCCGTCCAGCCAGAAGGTGTCGTCGATGTGCGGGCCGGATACGGGCAAGGGAACTTTGGCGGTGAGGTCGGCCACGCCGCCGACGTGATCGACATGGCCGTGGGTGAGCCAGACGCCCTTCAGAACCAATTGGCGTTTGGCCGCTTCGGCCAGCAGGCGGTCGGCTTCGCCGCCGACGTCGGTCAGCACGGCTTCGCGGCTTTCGTCGTCCCATAAGAGGGCGCAGTTTTGCAGGAAGGGGGTGACGGGCAGGATTTCGATATGTAAGGCCATGGCAGTGTGTTCGGTGTTTCAGGTAGCCCGAATTGTGGCCTGTCTGCCGCGAAAGGTAAAGCCGGCGGGCGGCGGTGTTTAGACCTGCCCGCGCTTATCGGCTACAATGCGCTCTTTTGTTTGGCGGAATCCGCGATGAAGAATGCTTTTGCCGCCCTCGGCGGTGCGCTGTTGCTGGCTGTGTTGCCGGCCGGCTGCGGCCAAGTGGAGCAGTTGCAGCAGCAGGTGCTGGCATCCGGCGAGCAGGGCGAGAAGGTGGCCGAAGCGCTCAAGGCCTCGCTCGGCGCCGATGCTTCGGTGGTGGTGAATATGTTGAACGGCGAGCTGATGCAGGTGATGGTGGTATTGGAGCCGGGACAGGTTGCCGGACGCACGGTAGGCGAAGTGGATGCCGCCGTGCGCACTGCCGTGCAGCAGACCTTCGGCCGCCAGCCGCAACAGCTGACGGTGATGCTGATGACCACCCAAACAGAATCAGAATAAGGAAATTGCGTGCAGAACCCCAATCATCTGTGTTGGCTGGACATGGAAATGACCGGCCTCGACCCCGACCGCGACAAAATCATCGAAGTGGCGATGATCATTACCGACAGCGAACTGAATGTGCTGGCGCAGTCGGACGTGTATGCCATCCATCAAAGCGATGAAGTGCTGGACAATATGGACGCTTGGAACACCGCCACCCACGCCCGCACCGGTCTCACCCAGCGGGTGAAAGACTCGTCTTTCAGCGAGCAGGAAGTGGAGCGGCGGCTGTTGGCGTTTTTGTCGGCTTGGATTCCGCAGAACAGCACGCCGATGTGCGGCAACACCATCCACCAAGACCGTCGCTTCATGGCCCGCCACATGCCGCAGCTGGAAGCGTGGTTCCACTACCGCAATCTCGATGTCTCCACCCTGAAAGAGCTGGCCCGCCGCTGGCATCCGCAAGTGTATAAAAGCGTGGTCAAAAAAGGCTCGCACAAAGCGCTGGACGATATTTTGGAAAGCATCGAAGAGCTGCGCCATTACCGCACCCACTTTATCCGCCTGCCCGAGCCGGCTGCGCCCGCCGAGTAAACCGCTTGCGGCAGGCTACCTGAAACGGTTTCAGGTAGCCTGCTTTCCATATCTTCCTAATATTGAGCCATGAACCCGACCCGCCTTCCTGCCTGGCAGGCTCTGAACGAACATTTTCAGGCCACCCGCCACCTGCATCTGCGCGACCGTTTCGCTGCCGAACCCGACCGCTTCGAGCGTCTGCACGAGCGTTTGGACGGCCTGTTGTTTGATTACAGCAAAAACCGCATCGGTGAAGACACGCTGGCCCTGCTGTGCCGTCTGGCCGACGAATGCGGCTTGGCCGGGCAGCGCGATGCCATGCGCCGCGGCGATAAAATCAACGAGAGCGAGCGGCGTGCCGTTTTGCACACCGCGTTGAGGCTACCTGAAAACGCCGAGCCGGTTTGCGTGGACGGCGAAAACATCGTGCCGCTGGTGCACCGCGAACTGCGGCGCGCGCTGGCATTTGCCGACAGCCTGAACCAAGGCCGCTATCTGGGCTGCACCGGCAAGCGGATAACCGATGTGGTCAACATCGGCGTGGGCGGCTCGGATCTCGGCCCGCGCATGGCCGTGCTGGCCTTGCAGCCCTACCGGCAGGCACTCAATGTCCATTTTGTCGCCAATATCGACGGCGCGGATTTGTGTCAAACCCTGGCCAGCTTGGATGCGGAAAGCACGCTATTTATCGTGGCGAGCAAATCGTTCGGCACCCAGGATACCCTGCTCAACGCGCAGGCCGCCCGCCGTTGGTTTCTGAGCCAAGGTCGGAGCGAGGGCGATATCGCCCGCCATTTTGCTGCCGTTTCCGCCAATGTGCCCGCCGCGCAAGCCTTCGGCATAGATGCCGAGCGCGTGTTTGCCATGTTCGATTGGGTAGGCGGACGCTATTCCGTATGGTCTTCCATCGGCCTGCCCTTGATGTGTGCCGTGGGCAGCGACCATTTCCGCGATTTCCTGCGCGGCGCACACCGCATGGACACGCATTTTTTCCATACCCCGTGGCGGCACAATATGCCCGTATTGGCCGCCCTGATCGGCATCTGGCAGCAGAACTTCCACGGCGCGGCCAGCCATGCGGTGATTCCCTACCATCACGGTTTGCGCCGTTTCCCCGCCCATTTGCAGCAGCTCGACATGGAAAGCAACGGTAAAGCGCGCTGCCGCAGCGGCGACGCGGCCGGCTGCCGCACCGGCGTGGTGGTGTGGGGTGAGGAAGGGGTGAACTGCCAGCATGCCTTCATGCAGCTGGTGCATCAGGGTAGCGACCTGATTCCTTTGGACTTTATTGTGCCCATGCACGGCGATTCGCCGCTGGAGGGCCACCATGCCGCGCTGGTGGCCAACGCCTTGGCGCAGGCCGAAGCCTTGATGTGCGGCAAAACTGAGGCCGAAGCCTTGGCGGCGCTGGACGGCTGCGGTTTGTCGGAAGCAGAAAAAAGCTGCTTGGCGAAGCAGCAGACGTTTCCCGGCAACCGCCCGAGCAACCTCTTTGCCGTTGAGCGGATCAACCCGTATTATTTGGGCATGCTGTTGGCGCTGTATGAGCACAAGGTGTTCGTACAAGGCGCGGTCTGGGGCATCAATTCTTTTGATCAATGGGGGGTGGAATACGGCAAGGTGTTGGCCAAGCATATCCTGCCGGAGTTGGGCGGAACAGCGGGCGGTCCGCACGATGCCTCCACCGCCGCGCTGATTGCCTATTACCGTGCTTGCCACAGGCATGAAACAACACCAACAACACATCCTGAGACTTTTGCAAAATATCCCCATATGCCCTAAATTGCCATCCGGACATTTAGTGGGTTCACATGAGCATTTTCTTCCGACAAACTACACCACCGATGATTGCCAAACGCATTGGCCGATTTTCCCTGTTGAAACCGCACCAAATGATCGATTGGCGGCCGATTTGACAGCCTGAAACCTTTGCAAAATCCTCAGGTGTGGATGCCGTTCAAGGCATAGCAGCGCAGCGAGTGTGAACGCTAGGAATCCCCGTGGGACAAACATATCAATAAGTAGTTAAGCGAGAGTGAGCAGTATGCCCTAAAGCATAAACGCACAATGCAGAAATACCGCAGATGGAGGTTTTGCAAAGGTCTCATCCTGTCAATAAATTATTTGAGATTGGTATTGTTGGAAATTTTAAAGATTGAGTGGACTTTGAGGGTCTCTGCTCATCATCCCAAATATTGCGATAGAACATTACTGACATCATGCAAATTGAAAAAATCTATTATCTAGGCCTTGCTTTAGCGCTGTCGATGTCCATGTTGCTCAGTCCGTTTTTTTATGTCCGTCTCCGCAAAACCGCCCGCCCGCGACCAACTGCTGCTGGTTGGGGTAAAGTGTGGTTGGCGAACCTATTGACTGTGATTATGGCATTCCTTGTTTGGCGGTGGCTTCGTGCCCAATAAAACGTAACATGCTGCTTAAATCAAACAGTAGGTGCATTTCTGCATTGTGCGTTTATGCTTTAGGGCATACTGCTCACTCTCGCTTAACTACTTATTGATATGTTTGTCCCACGGGGATTCCTAGCGTTCACACTCGCTGCGCTGCTATGCCTTGAACGGCATCCACACCTGGGATTTTGTCTTGACAAAGGTCTCAGAATATCGGCCGCTCGCCAAAGCAGGCAGACTGACCCCTAAATCGGCCAGCAAAGCAGTGGTTTCAAACACCGGCAGCCCCATCACGCCGGTAAAGCTACCGGCCAAATGCCGGACGAACACACCGCCCAAACCTTGAATGCCGTAAGCACCTGCTTTATCCATCGGCTCGCCGCTGGCCAAATACGCTTCGATTTCCGCCGCTGTCAGGGTTTTAAAATGCACATCACTCTGTTGCAGCACCGACTGCATTTTTCCCTGCCGGCTCACACATACTGCGGTAAAGACCTGATGCACCGTACCGGATAAAGCCTGCAGCATGGCCCGTGCATCTTCCCATGATTCGGGCTTGCCCAAAATCCGACCGTTCAAAGCCACGGTGGTGTCTGCGGTCAGCAAAGGAACGGAATCATCCAAACCTTGCTGTCGCGCTACAATTTGTGCCGCCCGGTTTTTTGCCTGTGCCAAGCGCAAAGCATATGGGCCGGGGGCTTCATCAGAGTAAGGCGTTTCATCGATTTCAGCCGCCACCCGCAACACTTCAAACCCCAAAGACAACAAAATTTCCCGCCGCCGCGGGCTGCCGGAAGCCAGATAAAGCAAAGCAGACATGGTCACATCTTCCAAAAATCGCCAAGGCTACCTGAAAAAAACGGCGACGTCTTGTTTTTCCCGTTTTCGCCCTTATTTGCGGCGCAAATCCGTTTTCAAGCGAAAAAACCATGAGCAATCAAGACTACTACCAAGTGCTGGGCGTGGCCAAAGGAGCCAGCGACAGCGACATCAAAAAGGCCTACCGCAAACTGGCCATGCAGTACCACCCGGACCGCAATCCCGACAATAAAGAGGCCGAAGAAAAGTTTAAAGAAGTACAAAAAGCCTACGATATTTTGTCCGATCCTGAAAAACGGGCCCGCTACGACCAATTCGGCCATGCGGGCGTTGATCCGAATATGGGCGGCGGCGGTGGATTTGGCGGTTTTGGTGGCGCGGGCGGCTTTGATTTCGGCGACATTTTCAGTCAAATGTTCGGCGGTACCGCGGGCGGTGGCGGCCGCCAACAAAATTTCCAGGGCGCCGATTTGCGCTACGACATCGAAATTACCTTGGAAGAAGCCGCAGCCGGCGCCAAGAAAAAAATCACCATTCCCACACATGAAGAATGCGATTTGTGCCATGGCAGCGGCGCCAAGCCGGGCACATCGGCCACCACCTGCTCCACTTGCGGCGGCAGCGGCGTGGTGCACGTGCGCCAAGCCATTTTCCAACTGCAACAAACCTGCCCCACCTGTCACGGCACCGGTAAACAAATCAAAGACCCTTGCGTCAAATGCCACGGCGCAGGCTTGGTGAAAACACGCAAAACGCTGGAAGTAAACATTCCGGCCGGCATCGACGACGAGCAACGCATCCGTTTGGCCGGCGAAGGCGAACCCGGCACCCACGGCGCGCCTTCCGGTGACTTATACGTAGTGGTGCACATCCGCCGCCACGATATATTCGAGCGCGACGGCATGGATCTGCATTGCGAGCTGCCGATCAGCTTCACCACCGCTGCTTTGGGCGGCGAAGTGGAAGTGCCCACTTTAGACGGCCGCGTCAAGCTCAACATCCCCAAAGAAACCCAAACCGGCCGCCGCATGCGGGTAAAAGGCAAAGGCATGAAATCGCTGCGCTCTTCCGCAACCGGCGATCTCTATTGCCATATTGTGGTAGAAACGCCGGTCAACCTCACCGACCGCCAAAAAGAGCTGTTGGAAGAATTTGAAAAAATCTCCACCGGTTTGGACCGCGCACAAACACCGCGCCAAAAATCGTTTATGGACAAGCTGCGCGATTTATTTGATTGATCGGCTTTCCAATCAATTGCTTGCTGAAACAGGCTACCTGAAAATTTCAGGTAGCCTGAGACCTTTGCAAAACCCCCAGATGTGGATGCAGTTCAAGGCGTAGCAGCGCAGCGAACGCAGACATATCATGCAGATAGGCAAGTGAGTGAGCAGCGCACAACGCAGAAATGCGCCGCAGATGGGGGTTTTGCAAAGGTCTCAGCCTGTTTTTGCTTAGGGTATATAGTCAGAAAACATTACCAGATTTTTCTCACCCAAAACCGCTCCGCAAATAACTGATACAAAAAGCCGGGAAATCCCGGCTTTTCATTTGATGGTTTCACATGAAACATTTTTACAGCGCTTCTACCAATTCAGGCACCGCAGTAAACAAATCGGCTACCAAACCATAATCGGCAACATTGAAAATCGGCGCTTCCGGGTCTTTATTGATGGCCACAATCACTTTGCTGTCTTGCATGCCGGCGATGTGCTGGATGGCACCGGAAATGCCCACGGCAATATACAGCTCGGGCGCCACCACTTTACCGGTTTGGCCGACTTGGTAATCGTTCGGCGCATAGCCGGCATCCACTGCCGCACGGGAAGCACCGATCGCAGCACCCAATTTGTCGGCCAAGGGGGTAAGCACACTGTTGAATTGCTCGGCATTGGCCAATGCACGGCCGCCGGAAACAATGATTTTGGCTTGGGTAAGCTCAGGACGGTCGGATTTGGTCAGTTCACGGCCCACAAAACGGCTCAAACCTTGTTGAGCGGTCGCTTCTACGGTTTCCACCGCAGCATTGCCGCCTGCGGTAGCCGCCGCATCAAAAGCAGTGGCACGGAAAGTCAGCACCAGTTTGGATTCGCTGCTGTTCACGGTAGCGAACGCATTGCCGGCATAAATGGGGCGGACAAAAGTTTGGGCATCCACCACTTCGGTCAAATCGGATACTTGCGAGCAATCCAATAACGCGGCCACACGCGGCAGCAGGTTTTTGCCGAAAGCGGTGGCAGTGGCGCCGATATGGCTATAGTCGCCGGCCAGCTTCACCACCAAGGGTGCCACTTCTTCCGGCAAACTTTCGGCATAGTGGGCGGCATCCGCCAGCAATACTTTGGCCACGCCGGCTACCTGCTTGGCCTGGTCGGCCACGGCGGCAGCGCCGTTGCCGGCCACCAATACATGTACCTCACCCAATTTTTGCGCCGCAGTAACCGCGTGCAGGGTGGCGGGATTGAGTTTTGCGTTGTCGTGTTCGGCAATAATCAATACGGTCATGGCTTTCTCCTTAAATAACCTTGGCTTCGTTTTTCAACTTGGCCACCAATTCGGCCACACTTTCCACTTTAATGCCGGCACTGCGGGCTTTGGGTTCGGCTACTTTCACCTGATTCAAACGGGGAGCGGCATCCACGCCCAAATCGGCCAAGGCGATTTTTTCCAAAGGTTTTTTCTTTGCCGCCATGATATTGGGCAGCTTCACATAACGCGGCTCGTTCAAACGCAAATCGGTGCTGATCACCGCCGGCAGTTTCAAAGCCACGGTTTCCAAACCGCCGTCGATTTCGCGGGTAACCGACACTTCGCCGTCGCCCACTTCCACTTTGCTGGCAAACGTACCTTGCGGCGCATTCAAAAGGGCAGCCAACATTTGTGCCGTTTGGTTGGCATCGTCATCAATCGCCTGTTTGCCCAAAATCAGCAGCTGCGGCTGTTCTTTATCCGCCACGGCCTTCAGGCATTTGGCTACGGCCAAAGGCTCCAATTTGGCGTCGGTTTCTACATGGACAGCACGGTCGGCACCCATTGCCAATGCGGTACGCAGGGTTTCTTCGCATTGCTTCACGCCCAAAGACACCACCACGATTTCGCTGACTTTACCGGCTTCTTTCAAACGCACGGCTTCTTCTACGGCGATTTCGTCAAACGGGTTCATGGACATTTTGACATTGCCGATGTCCACATCGGAACCATCGGCTTTCACACGCACTTTGACATTGAAATCAACCACGCGTTTTACGGCAACCAGTGCTTTCATGCCTTCTCCTTATTTGTTGAATGGAAAGTAAAACCAATACGGTAACAGCGCTCTATTTTGCCCACTCCTGAAAGATAATGCAAGTTTGCCTCATGAAAATGTAAACGTCGACCGCCAAAACGCTTTCAGGTAGCCCCGCGCGTTTTTTCCGCCTCAGACAAAGCTGAAAAAACCTCATTAACAGCCGGAATTTTTCCAATACCGCCCAAATTAAAAGCCCAAGGTGAAGTTTGGACGCCGGTTTTTGCGGGATCGGTATCGGTGTAAATCCCGATTAAGGGTTTGTCCAAACCATTGGCCAAATGCAGCAATCCGGTATCCACACCAACGACACCGGCCGACTGCTGCAAAACATAAGCCGTTTGCAATAAATCCAAACGCCCGCTTACCCAGGCGCCGGGAATTTTGCCTGCCAAACGCAGTGCCCGCTGGCGTTCTCCCTCGTTTCCCCAAGGCAGCCAAACACCTGCGCCGTCTTGCTCATGCAATTTTTTCAACAACGCAATCCAATGTTCTTCGGGCCAAAGTTTACTGTCTCGGCTGGTGGCGTGCAGGGCCACGCGGAAATGTTGCGGCAATTCGGAAACAATGGCATCAGACGGCAATTTTATGCCGAAATTGACTGCTTTATCGAAAGAATAGGAAAAAACCTTGGCGAACAATTCCCTGTTGCGCCAAACCGCATCGCGACCTTTGGCTACCTGAAAACCTTGTCGGTAAAACCAAGCCGTTATTCCTTCCCGAGCGCTGTGTTGATCAAACCCTTTTACGGGTGCCTTCGCCATGCGGGCAAACAAAGCGCTTTTCAATAAGCCTTGGCTGTCTAAAACAAAATCGTAGGCATTCGTTTCCAATATTTGCTTTAAAGCGTAAATTTCTCGGCGAACCGCTCGGTCAAACAGATTTTTCCGCCACATCCGCCAACCCATCGGAATCGTTTTCCGTACAAAGGGATGTAAACGGGGAATATCTGCAAAAGCAGTTTCCGTCAGCCAATGTAATTCAATTTCAGGCTGATGTAGGGACAAATCCTGTATTGCAGGCAAGGTATGAATCAAATCGCCCATACTGGACAAACGGACCAACAGAATTTTCATATAGCAGATAAAATCAGTTTTCCAAACGCAAAATTATAGTTTTATTTAAGAAATAAAAATGATGAATTTAATGATAAGAGCAGGGAAATCTGTGGATTATTCACATAAGATTATGTTTAAAAATATATTTATTGATTTAAAACCTGTGATTTTGTTTGGGAAAACCAGAAGTATTGAAGTGGAAACCGGTAGATAAATCAGTAAAGCGTTTAACGGGATGTGGACAATTGCCCGCTAAAACACATCGCGCTAGCAAACCGATCGCTAGGCTACCTGAATCATAGGTAAATTTAATCAAACCCTCAGGCAAGCCGGAAGCTTTTCACGTATGATTCGGCGAGATTAAAGTTATGCAGGAAAAATAACGATGCAACAACGCACTTTAGCCAAACCGGTCAGCGTTACCGGTGTCGGTTTGCATTCCGGAGAGCGGGTGGCTTTAACGCTTTATCCGGCAGCGGAAAACAGCGGCATTGCTTTCCGCCGCAACGATTTGTCCGGCGAGCAGGCAGAGGTGATTGCCCTCAATCCTTATCTGATCAACGATACCCGTTTGTCTTCTACCGTGGTAACCGAACGGGGTGTGAGGGTGGGCACCATCGAACACATTATGTCGGCTCTGGCGGCTTACGGCATCGACAATGTATTGATTGAGTTGAATGCGCCGGAAATTCCGATTATGGACGGCTCGAGCCTGCCGTTTATCTATTTGCTGCAGGATGCCGGCATCGTCAATCAAAAAGCCGAAAAACGCTTTTTACGGATTCTCAAGCCGGTGGAAGTGAAAGAAACCGGCAAGTGGGTGCGTTTTTCGCCATACAACGGTTTCAAACTGAGTTTGACGATTGAATTCGACCATCCGGTGTTTAACCGCAGCCATCCCACTTTTGAAATCGATTTTGCTGGTGCTTCTTATATCGATGAAATCGCCCGTGCGCGCACGTTTGGTTTTATGCAGGAAGTGGAAATGATGCGTGCGCACGGTTTGGGCTTAGGCGGTAATTTGAATAATGCGGTGGTGATCGACGATCATGATGTATTGAACCCGGAAGGTTTGCGTTATCCCGATGAGTTCGTGCGCCATAAAATTTTGGATGCCATCGGCGATTTGTATATTGTCGGCGCGCCGATCATCGGCGCTTTTGAAGGCTACAAATCGGGCCATGCCATCAATAATGCCCTATTGCGGGCGGTATTGGCCGATGAAGGCAGTCATGAATGGGTCACTTTCCCGCATAACGAAGGTTTGCCCGATGCTTTCCATGCCCTGCCTAAGGCGGCTTAAGGATTGGATTTGAACAAACAGCAGGCTACCTGAAAACATATTCAGGTAGCCTGCTGTTTTGCTTGCTTTTAAATGTTTTTTGCCAACCAATCCAACATATTTTGCCAAGCTTTAATGGCGGCGGTTTCGTGATAAGCCAAATCTACGCCGTTTTTTTCACCGTTGGCAGTGGCTTGCGGATTGGTGAAACCGTGTTTGGCATCTGGGAAAACATCTATTTGATAGATGACTTCGGCAGCATCCATTTCTTCACGGAAAGCGTCCAAACTTTCCATACTCACCATGCTGTCTTGGCCGCCGTGCTGAACCAACACTTGGGCTTTCACCATGCCGGGCATGGCGGGAATAGCCGGGGTCAGGTTGCCGTGGAAGCTGCATACCGCTTTGAGGTCTGCACCGCGTCTGGCCATGTCTAAAGCCACTTTGCCGCCGAAACAAAAGCCGATGGCGGCAATACGGTTTTCATTCACTTCGGCTAGGTTTTTTACCGCTTGCAGAGCCAAATTGGTGCGTTCAATCAAAGTAAGCGGATCGGCCAATAAAGCATTCCTATTTTCATTGGCTACGGCGGCATCGTCAGTCAATAAAGCCTCACCGTATAAATCCACCGTCATGGCTGCGTAACCTGCTTGGGCCAAACGCTCTGCACTATGCTTGGCATGTTCGCTCATGCCCCACCACTCAGGAAAAACCAATACGGCCGATAAACCGCTCACCGCATGTTGGGGCAAACACAGACGGCTTTTCAGCACAGTACCGTCCTGAGCGGTATAAGCGAGTGTACGGCTGATATAAGGCAAACGATGTTCTGTGGTCATCAAATTTCCTTTCTTGTTTTATAGGATCAGATGGAGGCAGGCCGATGGATTGTACGACAAAAAGAAAATTCAAATAAAAATAATAAGAAAAATTTTAGGGATAATAATAATAAGCAGGCCGGATATTGGCAGATAAGTTCATTTTCTTAATGTAAATAAGCGTCTTATTGAAAAAATAAACTGTGCAAACCTTCTGTTTAAAAGGTGGAAAATTGTGGATAAGTTTTCTGCTTTGCCAAAAACCGGGGATAACCCGGCTTTCGTAAACAGTGAATCGTCTGCTTTTCCTGTTCAGGTAGCCTGAATAGCGGAATTTTCCAAGCTTTGTTTACACCACGATGTTTTGTGCTTCTCCGCGCACAAAAGCCCGGATATTGTCGTTGAGCATTTCGAACAAACGCTGCATGGCTTCTTGGCTGCCCCAAGCCATATGTGGGGTAACGATTAGATTCGGCAGACGGGTGTTCAGCAGCGGATTGCCGTTTTTAGGAGGCTCTTCGCTCAAAACATCGAAGCCGGCGCCGCCCAGTTGGCCGTATTTGAGCGCCGCCACCAAAGCCTGTTCGTCCACCAAACCGCCGCGGCCGACGTTAATCAGTATGGCCTGCGGTTTCATCATTTTCAGTTCGGTTTCCCCAATCATATGGCGGGTATCTTCGTTGAGCGGACAATGCAGGGAAAGCACGTCCGCTTGTGCCAAAACTTCTTCAAATTTCAGGTAGTCCGGCCGGATGGCGCCCGCATGTTTGTGATCGCCAAAAATCACCCGCATACCGAATGCTTCGGCGCGTTGGGCCAAAGCCCGGCCGATGCCGCCGCGCCCGAATATGCCCAAAGTTTTTCCGTTTAAATCGCGCATGGGCGCGCCGAAGTAAAAGGCATGGGGTGAGGAAGCCCACAGTCCGGCGGCCACGTCGCGCTGGTAGGCAGGCAATTGACGCATCAGGGCAATCATCAGCATGAAAGCGTGCTCGGCTACCGAATCGTTACCGTAACCTCGGATATTGCATACCGTGATGCCCCGTTCGCGGGCGGCTTGGATGTCGATGTGGTCGTAGCCGGTAGCGGCTACCGCAATCAGTTTCAATTGCGGATTGGCCGCCATGTGTTCGGCGGTGATGCTGACTTTATTGCTGATGGCGATGTGGGCGCCGGCTAAGTGGGCGTCGGTTTGTTCTGGAGAAGTGCTGGCATGTAGCACCAATTGATGAGGAAAATCAAGATGGTAATCTTGGTTGATTAAGGTGTCTTGATCCAAAGACACCACGGTCAGCGTCTGCATAAATTTCCTTTGACTATTTAAATTTTATTTCTGATAGATTTATTAAAACAAAGAATAGAAAATTCCAACTGTATTGCCGGTGGCGAAGACGGCATCATGGCGGCCGTAAATTATGAAAGCAATCATTCGGATAATCAATTTATGTTGAAAACTTTAACCTTCGCGGTTTTGCATTTCGGTGTGGCGTTTACCATTGCTTATGTTTTAACCGGCAGCATCGGCATCTCCAGTGCTGTTGCTTTAATCGAACCCTTGGCCAATACGGTGGTGTTCTATTTTCATGAAAAAGCCTGGCAGCGTTTCGGCAAAAAAGAACAGCTGGCACAAGCGGAGAAGCATCGTTTCCCCTTGCACCAATGCGTGGGTAATTGAGCCGGTATGAACAGATTCGGCAGCCGGGCCGGTTTCGGTTTATAATCGCCGCCATTTGGTAAATCATTGTTTGGAGAAATCAGATGGATTTGATTATTGAAGATTTGCAAACCGGTAGCGGCAAAGAAGCGGTGAAAGGGAAAGACATTACCGTTCATTACACCGGCTGGTTGACCGACGGCAGCCAATTTGATTCCAGTTTATCCCGTAAGCAGCCTTTAACCATTACCCTAGGCGTCGGCCAGGTGATTCGCGGGTGGGACGAAGGCTTTAGCGGCATGAAAGAAGGCGGCAAACGCAAGCTCACCATTCCGCCGGAAATGGGCTACGGCGCCCGCGGTGCAGGCGGGGTGATCCCGCCGAATGCCACTTTGGTGTTTGAAGTCGAATTGCTGAAGGTACACGATTAAACCGATTAGGTTTCACGTGAAACATGATGGCCGGTTTTGTTTCCTACGGCCGGCCGGGCTTTATGCTAAAATCCGTACCTCTTTCAATTTCTTTCAGGTAGCCTGCTGAGGGCTACCTGAAACTGTTTGCAGCAATGAATATTTTTTACGAAGAAAGCGGCCAGTTCAAAGTGGCTTCTGTGGTGCAGAAAAACGACAGCACTTACCAGGTGGATACGCAACACGGCAAACGAACCAAAGTTAAGGCAAACCATGTTTTTGTTGAGTTCGAGATGCCCTTGCAAGATTTTTTGGCTCGGGTTGAAGCCGAAGCGGCAGAAATCGACACCGACTTATTGTGGGAAGTATGCGGTGAAGAGGAGTTTTCCGCAGGCAGCATTGCCGAAGAATATTTCGGTCATCCGCCCAGCCAAATCGAATTGGCCGCTACTTTGATGGCTTTATATGCGGCCCCGATGTATTTCTACAAAAAAGCCAAAGGTGTGTTCAAAGCTGCTCCCGAAGAAACCTTAAAACAAGCTTTGGCCGCCATTGAGCGCAAAAAACAGCAAGAAGCGCAAATCGAAGCATGGGCGGAAGAATTACAAGCGGGCAGTTTGCCGGCCAGCGTGGCTGCGGATTTGAAGCAGATTCTGCATGCGCCGGACAAACAGTCCCTTACTTACAAGGCCTTTACCAAGGCTGCGGAGGCTTTGAAAATTTCCGCCTACCAATTGGCCAAACAAACCGGCGGCGTAACATCCGTGCCGCAATATTTGTTGGACGGTTTCACGGTTAAGCATTTCCCCAAAGGCACGGCGCTGCCGCCGCTTGAGATGCCGACTTATGCCGAATTGCCGGCGGCGGAAGGCGTCACGGCTTTTTCGATTGACGACGAAAGCACTACCGAAATTGACGATGCGTTATCTTTGCAAGATTTGGCGGGCGGCGGCAAGCGGGTCGGCATTCATATAGCGGTGCCGACTTTGCTGATGGCGGCCGACAGCCCGATTCAGGCGCTGGTGAACGAGCGGCAGAGTACGGTGTATTACCCGGGCGGCAAAATCACTATGTTGCCGGATAATTGGATTGCTGCTTTCAGTCTCGATCAAGGCGAACGCCCCGCCTTGAGCATCTATTTTGATGTGGACGAACAGTTTCAGGTAGCCTCGCCGAATATCCGCTTGGAGCGGGTGCAGATCGGAGCGAATCTGCGCATCCAGCAAATCGAATCTTTGTTTAACCGACAAAGCGGTTTGCAGGCCGAAAACGGGGAGCAGTTTGCCCATCATCACGATTTATGCTGGTTTTACCAATTTGCCCTCGCTTTGCAAAAACAGCGTAACCGCTATGATGCGGATCAGCCGCCCCAATACGACTACGGCATTGAGTTCGACGAAAACGGGCAGGTACGCATCAGCCGTCGCGAACGCGGTGCGCCGATCGATACCCTGGTTTCCGAAATGATGATTTTGGCCAACAGCACCTGGGCCAAAATGTTGGACGATCACGGCTTGCCCGGCTTGTTTCGTGTTCAGCCGACCGCAGGCAAGGTGCGCATGAGCACCAAATCTGAAGCGCATATCGGCATGGGCGTGCAACATTACGGCTGGTTTACTTCGCCTCTGCGGCGGGCGGCCGACTGCATCAACCAGCAGCAATTGCTCGGTTTGATCAGCGAACATTTCGAGCCGCGCTTTACGCATAACGACAGCATGCTGTTTGCCGCTTTGCGTGATTTCGATACGGCTTATGCCGCCTATGCAGACTTCCAACGTCAGATGGAGGCTTATTGGAGTTTGGTGTATCTGCAGCAGCAAGGTGAGCGTGAGTTGCAGGCGGTGTTGCTGAAAGACGATTTGGTACGGATTGAAGGCCTGCCATTATTGGGGCGCGCCGTCGGCATTCCGATCGATATTCCGCCGAAAACCCGCCTGAAATTGGGCATTACCGATTTGGATGCCGATAAACAGCTGTTGGGGTTGAAATACCTAAATCCAGTGGTCTGAGTATCAGGCTTGCCTGGATTTGACAGCTTGAGTGGCTGAAGCAGATGGGCCGCCGCCTGTTTCAGCATTTTATTGGCTGGCCAGTTGTTATGCACGATCCGGGATTTTGTGCCGCTGATTTTTCTTTCGTTTGCCCTGCTTCTTTTTTTGCCTGCACTCAAGTAGACTATCGAATCTATTATGCTGAAACTGAAAGTCCGTTCTGATTCCAGTGGATGGTATGTTTCAAATCTATTTCAGTCCCGAATATCGCCGTGGATGCTTTGAATACTTTCAACCGTTGGCTGTTTCTGCAATTGAATGCAGACCATGATGCCATACCGCTTACATTGTTTTTGCCGTTTTGTGCGCGGAATATCTGATTATTCTGTTTTTCCTGGTGTTGTTGGGCTATCTTTTGCTGCGCCACCGGGCCAATCCGCAAGTGTGGGCTGCTTTAATCTTAAGCTTGGCAATCGGTGCCGCCGCTGCTTATCTGATTCGTAAAGGCTGCTACCATCCGCGCCCTTTCGCTTTGCCTTTGGGCACCAATTTTCTGCCCCACGAATGGTCCTCTTCATTTCCCAGCAAACACGTCACCGCCATTGCCACACCTGCTTTCAGTTTGTGCTGGTTACCGGCCACCCGTCGATTTGCTTGGTTTGCCGTGGTCAGCATGCTGTTGGTGGCATGGTCGCGGATTTATTTGGGCGTGCATTGGCCAATGGATATTTTCGGTGCCTTTTTCATCGGATTAACGGCTGCTTGGATGGGGCAGGCCGCAGCGAAAAAATTACCGGGTAAATTATTTGCCTAATAGGCGCTTGCTTAGGGCGTGTTGCAGCACCCTAGTTGCGCTGCTATGCCTTGAACTGCATCCACATCTGAGGGTTTTGTAAAGGTCTTAGTCTAGGGATAAAAACATTTCAGGTAGCTTTATAGGCTACCTGAAATGTTTTTATTGCTACTGGCAAATAAAAAGAATCAGCCATTTGAAACAGGAGAGGCGAGTTGTCGGTCTGGCCGCACCAGCAGATAAATCAGCAAAGCAGTCAGTGCGCCCAAAGTATCGGCCAGCATGTCTTTTTGTGCGTCCCAGATATCGCCTTGTGAGCCGAGAAATTCAATACCTGCATTGCCGCCTTCGAGTACGGCATATTGCCACTCAATAATTTCATAGGCAGCTGCTACGCCCATGATGAAAAACAGCGAGAAGAAAAAAGCCAAGTGCATGCTGCAGGCGCGCCGCCGCATCAACCATTCGGCCATCGGATAGGCATAAAAGCCGATGATGTAGTGGCCCACGCGGTCGAAATGATTGCGGCCTTCGCCCAATAGCGGCGACAGTAGCCGGTTGGCCCAATCAAACGGTACGTCGGCAAAAGTGTAATGGGCGCCTACCGTATGCATCAGCAGCCAAAAACTCATCAAGACATAAGCTAAATTGCTGAAGCGGAAACGGCGGTAAGTCAGCAGCAGGGCACCGAATACGCCGAGAACCGGCAGTATTTCGGCCCACCACACCGCACGGCTGGTGGGTTGGATGCCAGACCAAATCATGATTCCGGTCAGTAAGGCGGCCAAGGCTGCCGGGAGAAGGGGATTGGGGGAAGCAGTATCCGTATAACGATGGTCCATTTGCTTATTCTTTCTGGGTCGGGATGATGAAGCCATGATCGGGCAAGCGGTTTTCAGGTAGCCCCAAGCAGGGCGAAACAGGAGAAATAGAGGAAACAGAAGCGCGGGAGCCGAGTCGAAACCTATGCTCAAGCGCATCATACGCTTTATTGTGCTTGGCCGCTTGATGCCTTTGCCAGCCCCATCTGCGGCGTATTTCTGTGCCGGTTCTGCCCTAGGGTAGGTTTGCCCGTTTGGCCTTGGCCACGGCTTCGGTGATATGATGGGCCATTCCGTTTTGTGAGCCTTATCCGCCATGCGCTTCTTCAGAATGCAAAACCAAGCCCGTCGCCGCAGTAGGCGTTTAGTGGGCTGGTATTGCCTGGCTTTTGCCGGAACGGTGGTATCGGTCAGCGCAGTTCTGGGCACCCTGATCGCTTGGCTGTCGCCGCATGAGCAGCTGTGGTGGCATTATGCTTTGCCGGGCGCACTGTTTACCGCGATGACAGTCGGCTTGAGTCTGCACCGCTTGCGGCAAATCGATGATGACGGATCTGCGGTGGCCAAAGCCTTAGGCGGCGAGCGGCTGCAGTTGCAACAGGCCCATTTTCTCGAGCGCCGGCTGCTCAATCTGGTGGCGGAAACTGCGGTGGCGGCGGGTTTGCCGCCGCCTCAAGTGTATTTGCTGCGCCGCGATCACAGCATCAATGCGTTTGCAGCCGGCCGTAGCCCCGAGTGTGCGGTAATCGGTGTGACTTACGGCGCTTTGGTGCAATTGAAGCGTGACGAACTGCAAGCCGTGGTCGCCCATGAATTCAGCCATATTCTCAACAGAGACACCCGGCTCAATCAACGCCTGAGCGGTTGGCTTTACGGCTTGCAGGGCATCAGCAGCAGCGGCCGTTATCTGCTGTACGGGCGAGATGACACCGCGGACGACTACCGCCGGCGAAAGAATGTAGATAACCATCCTTTCGACAATGCGGTGGAAATTTTTTTTCAAAGCCTGCCTTGGTATATACCCGGCGGCCTGTTGCTGGTTTTGGGAGCGGCCGGCAGTTTGTTTGCCTCTTGGGTGCAGGCAGCGGTGTCCCGGCAGCGGGAATTTTTGGCCGATGCCGCCGCAGTTCAGTTTACCCGCCAAACGGAACCCTTGGTCGAAGCCTTGCGCAAAACCGCGCTTGCCGGCGGTCACCGCCTGCATTCCCCCCATGCGCCCGAATATGCGCATATGTTGTTTGCCGGGCTGTCTTATGCCCGTTTGGCGGCCACCCATCCACCGCTGCTTGAGCGCATCCGGCGGCTGGATCCGGTGGCGGCCCGCCGCTTGGCTCCCGAATTGGCCGAACACGATGCCGTTGTGTTCGCACACACGCCGTTTCACCGCTTGGCACCGCCCGGCCAGCCCTTGCCGGAGCATGCGCTGGCGGCCGAGCAAAAGGAAACCGAATACCGCCGCTGCGAAGCCATGATGCAGTCGCGCATCCGCCGCCACCGTGTGTTGCCCGGATTGAAGATGTTGCCGGCCGATTGGCAGGCGGCCGCTTATGACGGAGAACGGGCCACCGCCGCCCTTTTGTATCTGTTCCAAGCACACAGGCTACCTGAAAAGCTGCTGCTGGCAGCCGGCACCCCACTTTTTGTCCGGCAACAGTTGCGGCAATTGGCCAAAGCCACGCTGATGCCGGATGCCGAATTGCTTGAACATGTCTTGCCCGCCTTTGTGATGCAGCCGCCCGCTGCGCAACAGGCTGCCTTGGATCTGATCCGTATTGCTTTGCGCCGGCAAGTGCACACAGCCGATACCGCCTATCTGTGGTTGCTGTTGAAAGCCTATCTGGCACCGTTGCCCCAGTCCGGTAGGCTGGCCGAGCACCCTGTCGCCGCCGGCTTGATCAAGGCCGAGCAATTGTCGGTGCCCGAGCTGCAAACCGCTTTGAAAGCCGCTTTGCTGCTGAACGAACCAGGCAAAAACGCCTTATTGCAACCTTTGGCGCAGCGCCTGCCGGCCACCCACCCCCTGCTGTGGCGCCTGCTGTGCGTACGCTTGGACATGGCTTCCTGGCATTTCGGCGTGTGAAGGGCTCGCCGATTTTCAGGTAGCCTGAGCCTGAGACCTTTGCAAAACCCCCATCTGCGGCGCATTTCTGCGTTGTGCGCTGCTCGCTCGCTTGCCTATCTTCATGATATGTCTACGCTCGCTGCGCTGCTACGCCTTGAACTGCATCCACATCTGGGGGTTTTGCAAAGGTCTCAGCCCTTTGTTCATTGGTGGGGCTGCCGATGCACCCTTTCCGAATATCTTCATTTCTACCGAGAGCCCGTGATGAATGCCGTAATCGATACCCTGTTGAACCACCGCACCTATCGTGAATTTGATCCGACCGCCGCCCTATCCGCCGAAGAAGTTTCTCTGCTGTTGGCGGCGGCTTGCCAGGCGCCGTCTTGGATGAACGGCCAGCATTACACCATTCTCCGCATCACCGATGGCGAATTGCGCGGGCGCATTGCCGCCGCCCAGCCGGCCAACCCGCAAATCGCCACCTGTGCCGAATATTGGCTGTTTATCGGCGATGCCCACAAAGCCGAACTGGCCAGCCGCGCTTATGCGGGCAGTTTTGCCGCGGTCGGCACGGTGGACACGCTGATCACCCTCACCACCGATGCTGCTTTGGCCGCCCAAAATGCCGCCACTGCTGCCGAAAGCCTCGGTTATGCGACCTGTTTTACCGGCGGCATCCGCCTGATTGCCCCCCAGCTCACCGAATGGCTGGCGCTGCCGCCGCATACCTTCCCGCTGTTCGGCCTGTGCATTGGCAAGCCCGCGGTAACCATGCGCTTGAAACCGCGCCTGCCGCGTGCCGCATCGGTGGCGGAAAACCGCTACCCCGACGACGATACCTTGGCCACCGCCTTGGCCGAATATGAAAGGGTGATGAGCGATTTCGGCGAGGCGCGCGAAAAGTTTCCCTACCGCGAAAAATTCGCCCGCTATTACAGCCGCGAATATGCGCCGGCCAATGCGGCTTTGCTGAAACGGCAGGGTTTGCTGACCCATCCCGACGGTTTGGAAGGTGAATAAAACAACAGCCGCCGCCGTGTTTATGGAACATTTACCCGATTTTTCACATAGGCAAACCGGCGCCGCTGTGCTAAAAACCGTGTTTTCCTAACCCCCGCAAAGGAGCAAGCAATGAGCGATTTGAAACAGCAATTCGAACAAGCGCAACAAGACGTGGTCAGCCTGGCCGAACGCCCCGACAACGCCACTTTGCTGAAACTGTATTCTTTTTACAAACAAGCCACTGACGGCGATGTGCAGGGCGACAAACCCGGTATGTTCGACTTGGTGGCCAAAAAGAAATACGAAGCTTGGGCCGGCTTGAAAGGCATGTCTAGCGAGGAGGCCATGCGCGCTTATGTGGCCGAAGTGGAACGCTTGATGAACGAAGAATAAAGATCTTCCGCATGCAACAGGCTACCTGAAAACTTTCAGGTAGCCTGTTTTCCGGCCGGCGGCTGGTTTGTTTGCCGCCGACTTGGTTACAATTCGCCCCGCCTCCGGCACCAACGCCGGGCGTATGCCGAACGTCGGCGCGCCCGTTTCCTCCAACCGATACTAAGGAACAGATTATGTGCGGTATCGTCGGCGCCATCCGCGCCCATCACAATGTCGTCGATTTTCTCACCGACGGCCTGAAACGCCTGGAATACCGGGGTTACGACTCTTCGGGTATTGCCGTCAACAGCAAAAACAAAATCAAGCGCGTGCGCCGTGTCGGCCGCGTGGCCCTGATGGAAGAAGCGGCCAAAGAAAAAGGGCTGGCCAGCCACATCGGCATCGGCCACACCCGCTGGGCCACCCACGGCGGCGTCACCGAGCCGAATGCGCATCCCCATATTTCCGGCGGCAACATCGCCGTGGTGCACAACGGCATCATTGAAAACTTCGAAGAAGAACGCCGCCGCCTGCAGGATTTGGGTTATGTGTTCGAATCGCAAACCGACACCGAAGTGATCGCCCACAGCGTGGATCACGAATACCGGCAAAGCCAAGACCTGTTTGCCGCAGTGGCCGCCGCCTGCCGCCGTTTCCACGGTGCTTTTGCGATTGCGGTGATGGCGCAGGACAATGCCGAACACATGGTGGTGGCGCGCATGGGTTGCCCGCTGTTGGTGGCCTTCGGCGAAGACGAAACCTTTATCGCTTCCGATGTTTCCGCCGTGATCGCCTTTACCCGCCGCATCGCTTATCTGGAAGACGGCGACATTGCTTTGCTGAGTGCCAAAGGCATGGAAAAGCTGTTGGATAAAAACGGCCAGGCGGCCGAGCGCAAGGTGAAGGTGTCCGAATTGTCTCTCGCTTCGCTTGAGCTGGGCCCTTACAGCCACTTCATGCAAAAAGAAATCCACGAGCAGCCCAAAGCGATTGCCGATACGGCCGAGGTGTTTTTGGGCGGCGGCTTCGAGCCGGAGAATTTCGGCCAAAAGGCGCGCGCAGTGTTCGGCGAAATCGACAGCATCAAAATCCTGGCCTGCGGCACCTCTTTCTACTCGGCGCTGACCGCCAAATATTGGTTGGAAAGCATTGCCAAAGTGCCGGCGGACGTGGAAATCGCCAGCGAATACCGTTACCGCGACGTGATCGCCAACCCCAAACAGCTGGTGGTCACCATTTCCCAATCCGGCGAAACGCTGGACACCATGGAAGCCTTGAAATACGCCCAGTCGCTCGGTCACCAGCACAGCCTTTCCATCTGCAATGTGATGGAATCGGCCCTGCCGCGCGAAAGCGAGTTGGTGTTGTACACCCGCGCCGGCGCCGAAATCGGCGTGGCCTCCACCAAGGCCTTCACCACTCAGTTGGTGGTGTTGTTCGGCCTGGCGGTAACCCTGGGCAAAATGCGCGGCCATGTTTCTTCCGCCCAAGCGCAGACTTATGCGGAAGAATTGCGCCAATTGCCGGGCAGCATCCAGCATGTGATGAATCTTGAGCCGCAAATTGCCGCTTGGGCGCAGAAGTTCGCCAAGAAAAACAGCGCGCTGTTCCTCGGTCGCGGCATTCATTATCCGATTGCGCTGGAAGGTGCGCTCAAGCTGAAGGAAATCACCTACATTCATGCCGAAGCCTATCCGGCCGGCGAATTGAAACACGGCCCGCTGGCGCTGGTGGACGAAAACATGCCGGTGGTGGTGATTGCGCCCAACGACAGCCTGCTGGATAAAGTGAAAGCCAATATGCAGGAAGTGGGCGCGCGCGGCGGCGAATTGTTTGTCTTTACCGACCTCGACAGCAACTTCCATGAAGATAAAGGCGTGCACGTGATCCGCACCCCGCGCCACGCCGGCGTGCTCTCGCCCGTGGTCCACACCATCCCGGTGCAGCTTTTGGCCTATCATGCGGCCCTGGCCCGCGGCACCGATGTGGACAAACCGCGCAATTTGGCCAAATCGGTCACGGTAGAATAAGCTGCCGTATCCGCTCAGAACCTGTTTAAGGCCTTCTGGAACGGGGGCTTTCGCAGGTTTCAAGGGCTGTCGCGAGACAGCCTTTTCCCGTTTCTTTTCAGGTAGCCTGTTATGACCCGGCCTGCTCACCGTTACCGTCTGTCTTTCTGGCAGACCGACAAACCCTATATCCACGAAAGCCCGGTTTCCGACATCCGCTTCCGTCTCTTGGGGGCCGTGATGGCTTTTCTGGCCGGCGCCATCAACGCAGGCGGATTTTTCGCCGTTGGCAGTTATACCTCGCATGTGAGCGGCGAATTGTCGCGTGCGGCGGACATGCTTTATCTGGGCGAGTGGCAGCTGGCACTGACCGCCGCTTTGGTGGTGGCCGGCTTTATCGTTGGGGCCACCCACGGCAGTTGGATGATTTTGTGGGCCAAGCGCCAGCGTTTCCGCAGCAGCTACGGGCTGACCATGTGGCTGGAAGCCCTGTATCTTTTGCTGTTCGGCCTGATGGGCAGCACCTTGTCGGAATTCACCGTGTTTGTGCCGGCCACCCTGTTTTTGCTGTGCGCCATCATGGGCATGCACAACACCGTGATTTCCGTGCTCTCCAACGGCCAAATCCGCGCCACCCACATGACCGGACACGTGACGGATATGGGCATCGAGCTGTCGAAAATGCTGTATTACCGGCACGACCGCAATCCGCGCCTGCCCGATGTGCGTGTGGACCGCACCAAATTCCGCCTGTTGGCCGGCATGCTGCTGGCCTTTGTGCTCGGCGGCGTGGCCGGTGCCTGGGGCATTCACCACATGGGCTATCACTTTACTTGGCCGGTAGCGGCGGTGCTGTTTTTGCTCGGCTTCGGCTCGGTGGGGCACGACGTGCGCCTGCGTTTGGCGGTGTGGCTGCGGCGGCATAAGCGGTATTGAGCGCGGGTTGGCCGGCCGGCAAACGAAAAGCTGCATTCTCGAGGGAATGCAGCTTTTTATTGTTTTCAGATAGCCTGAGACCTTTGC
>NZ_JH164926.1:2243019-2279106 GCF_000226875.1 Neisseria shayeganii 871 | reverse complement strand
CAGCCTGAGACCTTTGCAAAACCCCCATCTGCGGCGCATTTCTGCGTTGTGTGCTGCTCGCTCGCTTGCCTATCTATATGATATGTCTGCACTCGCTGCGCTGCTACGCCTTGAACTGCATCCACATCTGAGGGTTTTGCAAAGGTCTCAGCCTCATGAAGAATGGGCGTGGGGCCGCTTCAGGCTACCTGAAAACCTGATTCATCATTGTCGTAGCTTTATTCTTCCGCCCACAAAGGCAGGCATACCGCCAAAATATCGGCACCGAATTTGTCGATTTTCGCCTCGCCCAAGCCGTAAATCTCATGCAGCGCGGCGAGTGTGTCCGGCCGTTGCTGCACGATGTCCTGCAGCGTGCGGTCGCCGCAGATGATGTAGGCCGGCACGTCGTCGGCTTTGGCGCGTTCGCTGCGCCATTGGCGCAGGGCCTGCCACACGCGTTCTTCGCGTTCGGTGCGCAGCCATTGCTCTTTCGGCAGGCGGGTGGCCGCTTTTTCGCGCTTGAGCGGCCGCAGCATTACCGTCTGCTCGCCTTTGAGCACGGCCACCGCGCTTTCGTTCAGCCGCAGGGCATGGTGGTTGAGCGGGTCGGTGTTCAGGTAGCCCAAGCCGATGCATTGGCGGACCACGCCGCGCCATTCTTTGTCCGACAGCTGGGCGCCGATGCCAAAGGTGGAGAGTTGGTGGTGGCGGTTGTCGCGTATCCAGTCTTCCGTTTTGCCGCGCAAAACATTGATCACATAGCCGGCGGCAAAGCGCTGGCCGACGCGGTAAACGCAGCTGAGCAGTTTCTGCACCAGTTCGGTGGCATCGAAGCGCACCGGCGGGTGCAGGCAGTTGTCGCAGTGGCCGCAGGGTTGGCTGCTCTGGCCGAAATGCTGCAGCAGCGGCACCCGCCGGCAGCCGGCGGTTTCGCACACGGCAAACATGGCGTCCAGTTTTTGCAATTCGATGTTTTTCTGGAAGTCGTCGCTGTTGCCGCTCAGAATGCGTTCGCGCAACAGGGCGTAATCGTTGAGGCCGTAGCAGAGCCAGCTGGCGGCCGGCTGGCCGTCGCGCCCGGCGCGGCCGCTTTCCTGATAAAAGTGTTCGATGCTCTGCGGCATATCCAAATGGGCGACAAAACGCACGTCGGGTTTGTCGATGCCCATGCCGAAAGCCACCGTGGCCACAATAATCACCCCGTCTTCGTGGGTGAAGCGGCGCTGGTGCTCGCTGCGGGTTTCCATGCTCAGGCCGGCGTGGTAAGGCAGCGCGTGGTGGCCGCTTTCGCGCAGAAAAGCCGCCACGTCTTCCACTTTTTTGCGGCTCAGGCAATACACAATGCCGCTTTCGCCGCGCGGCCGGCTGTTGAGAAAATCCAGCAGCTGCTTTTTGCCGTTGTTTTTTTCGATGACTTGGTAATACAGATTCGGCCGGTCGAAGCTGGCCACAAATTCGGCGGCCTCTTCCAGGCGCAGATAATGGCGGATGTCGGCCCGGGTTTCGGCATCGGCGGTGGCGGTGAGCGCGATGCGCGGCACATCGGGATAGCGCTCGGCCAACAGGCCCAGTTGGCGGTATTCGGGGCGGAAATCGTGCCCCCATTGGCTGACGCAGTGTGCTTCGTCGATGGCAAACAGGCTCACCCGCGTGTGGTCGAGAAAGCGCAGGAAACGCTCGGTGACCAATCTTTCTGGTGAGACATATAAGAGCTTCAGGTAGCCTTGTTCGATTTCGTCGGCAATCCGCCTCACTTCTTCCGCCGGCACTCCGCTGTGCACGCCTGCCGCCGCCACCCCGGCGGCGCGCAGGCTGGCCACTTGGTCGTCCATCAGCGCAATCAGCGGCGACACCACCACCGCCACGCCGTCGCGCATCAGTGCCGGAATTTGGTAGCACAGCGATTTGCCGCCGCCGGTGGGCATCAGCACCAGCAGGTTCTGCCCGCCGGCGAGCGCCGCCACAATCTCGGCCTGGCTGCCGCGGAAAGCCGGGTAGCCGAATACATCGTGCAAAACGGAAAGGGCGTGGGAATCGGGCATCATGTGTCTGGGAAAAAGCGTCGGGCGGCGCGGCGGTCATGCCGCCGCCGATTGGGCTATAATGGCGCGGATTCGATTGCGCCTGCCGCCGAGTGCCGCAAAACGCGGTATTTTATAGCGTTTGCAGGCTACCTGAAAGGAAAGTCATGAAAACCCTGCACCTCACCGCCGCCGCTGCGGTCCTGCTGCTGGGCGCCTGTACCGTGATGCAGCCGGCCAATCCCGCTTTGGGCGGCAGCTGGCAGGACATCGGCACCAGCCCCAACGGCAATGTCAGTCATGCCATCGACACCGCCAGCATCCGCAGCCAAAACCACAGCGCCACCTTCCGCGAACGCATTACCGTGCGCGATCCGGCCAAAGAACACTACATCAACACCCCGCGCTACAAATCTGCGGTCAACGAATGGCAGATGGACTGCCGCGCCCGCACCTACCGCCTGCTGGGCGTGCAGATGTTTGATGCCGCCGGCAATGTGCTGGCCGCCCACCGCTACACCAATCTGCGTGCCCAGCCGGTGGTAAAGGGTTCGGCCAGTGGCAACCAGTTTGAGAAAGTGTGCCGTCAGGCGCTGTAAAAACGGCTGTCCGGCCCGTTCCGTTTTCAGGTAGCCCGTTGCTGATGATGCCGGTTGCCTGAGCCTTTTTTCAGGAGAACCCATGATGTCCCGTGTGACTGCTTTTTGTTGCCTGCTGCTGGCCGCCGCGCCGGCACTGGCCGATCAATCCGCGGCCCAAACCGAGCTGCTCAGCGCCCAAATCGCCTATCAGGAAGCGCTGAAAGCCCAAACCGACTATACGGCCAAAGTCGGCACACTGCGCCAGCGTCTGCAGACAGTGCAGGCCACCATCCAGCAAAAACAGGCCGAAGCCGCCCGTTTGCAAAGCGAGTTGAACGAAGCCGATGTGGCCGCCCAGCAGGCCGGCAGCACCTTGGAAGCCGCCGGCCGCCGTTTGGATGCGGCTTGGACGGCTGTGCACGGCCGCTAAATCCATGCGTCGGCGTTTTCGCACAGCGGCGGCGGTATGGGCTGCCGGTCTTTCTGCCGCCGCTGCGGAGCCGCTGCCCCAGCTTGACTTGCCGCGCACCACGCTGACGCTCAACGGCCAGGCGGCCGAGGTGCAGATGGCTGCCGACGAGACCTCGCAACAAATCGGCTTGATGTACCGCCGCCGTATGCCGGCCAACGAAGGCATGCTGTTTGTGTTCGACCAAACCGCCGTGCAATGTTTGTGGATGCGCCACACGCCTCTGCCGCTGACTGCGGCTTTTATCCGCGAAGACGGCCGCATTGCTTCGCTGCACGATATGGTGCCGTATTCCACCCGCATCCATTGTTCGCCCGAGCCGGTGCGTTATGCGCTGGAAATGAACCGTGGCTGGTTTGCCGGGCACGGCATCGGTGTCGGCCATCTGGTGCGGGGTTTGCCGGTTTTCAGGTAGCCTGAGAGCGTGTCATCAGAAAGCGTGCGAAGCGGTTTGGCAAGGCCGCAGGCAGGATTGCTAAGCGCCAATACCGCCGCAAGGCTTTATGGCGGCCGGCCTCAGAACAAAGTTATGTAAAGCCGTTTCCAAGCGGCTTGTTTCTTTGTCCGTGCCCCCATGTGTGCAGGCACTGTTATTTTCCGCCACGCGCGTATCACCACTTCAGGAGGTCTCCCATGGATTTCAACAAACTGCTCAACCAAGTGTTGGGTTCCGTACACGGCGCCGGCAAACCGGCTGCCCGTTCTTCCGCCAACCCGAAAGATCTGTTGATGAAAGTGGGCGGTGCCGCCGCCGCCAGCAGCCTGCTCTCCGGCATATTGAAAAAGAGAAACACCCAAAAATGGGCGCGTGCCGGCTCGATGGCCGCTTTGGGTGCCTTGGCCTACCACGCCTATCAAAACTGGCAGAGCCAAAAGAATAACCAAAACCAGCCGGCGGCGGCCGCTGCGCCGCTGCCGCCTTCGGCATTCGAGCCCAGCGGCGCCGCCGCCGAAACCGCCGGCCGCGTGATTTTGCGCACCATGATTGCCGCAGCGGCTGCCGACGGCCTGATCGACGATGAAGAACGCCGTCTGATCAGCAGCGAGGGCGGCGATGATCCCGAGTTGCAGCAATGGCTGGCCGCCGAGGCCGCCCGTCCGGCCACGCCCGCCGAGATTGCCGCCGAAATCGGCCAAAACACTGCTTTGGCTGCCGAAGCCTACTTGGCCGCCCGTATGGTGTGCGGCGACTTGGCACGCAAAGAAATCGTGTTCCTGTCACAGCTCTCCCATGCGCTGAAGTTGGACGAGGCGCTGGTGGACAATCTGGAACAGCAGGCCGGTTTTTAACATCCGCTGCACAAAAAACGAACGGTTCGGCCGTTCGTTTTTTATTGCTTGTTTGCAAAGGTCTCAGCCTGCTTCGGCCAGCAGCCGCTCTGCCGCCCGGGCTACCTGAAACAGCCGTTCGTCCTGCCCCGGTGCTGTTGAGAGCATCAGCCCGACCGGCAGACCTTGGGCGCTGAAGCCGATCGGCAGAGACAGGCTCTCGGCATCCAAAAAATTAAACAGGCTGGTATTGCGCAAAACCAAAAGATTGATGCGGTGGTAATGCGCGGCATCGCTTTCCAGCGGGGCGAGCAGCGGCGGCACCTCCGCCACCGTCGGCAGCAGCACGATGTGGTGCGGATAACGCTGCCACAGACTGTGTTGCAGACGCCGGCGGATGTCGTGCAGGGCCACATAATCCGTTGCACTCATGCTTTTGGCGCGGAACATGCGGTCGAGCACGCGCTGGTCGATCAGGCGGCCGTCGGCACCGGCCAGCACCTTGCGGTGGAAATACAGCGATTCGGCGGCGGCAAATGTGCCGTGTTCGGCCACCGCGGCCATGACGGCATCGAATTCGGGAATGTCTGCCCGGCAAACGGCCGCGCCGGCCGCGGCCAAGCCTTGTAAGGCTACCTGAAAAGCCGAGCGGACGGCATCCTCGGTGTCTGCCCACAAAGCCGCATTTTCCGGCACCAGCAACGATATTTCCCGCCAATCTGCGCCTTGCAGCAGCCTGCTTTCGCGGCCTGAGAGCAGGTTGGCGGCGTCGTAGCAGTCTTGCACGCCGGCCGCAATCGGCCCGACTTCGTCCAGCGTGGTGGAGAGCGGAAACACCTGGCGCTGGTCGAAACGGTGGCGCGAAGGCTTGTAGCCGGTGAGGTGGTGGAAGGCGCTGGGAATGCGGATGGAGCCGCTGGTGTCGCTGCCCATGCTGAAGGCGCACAAGCCTGCCCGCACGGCGGCGGCACTGCCGCTGGAAGAGCCGCCGGGAATGCGCCGCTTGTCGAAAGGGTTGGGCGGCGTGCCGAAAGCGGGGTTGATGCCCAGCCCCGAATAGGCCAGCTCCGACAAACCGGCTTTGCCGATGTTCACACCGCCGGCGCGGCCGAAAGCGGCCACCAGCGGCGCATCGGCTGCCGCCGGCGGACGGTGGCGGTAGGCCGGCGAGCCGGCGGTGGTCACGCTGCCGGCCACGTCGAACAAGTCTTTCCACACACAGGGAATGCCGTCGAACAAACCCAAGGGCTGTCCGGCCTGCCAGCGGCGGGTGCTGGCGGCCGCTTCGCGCAGGGCGCGTTCGTCAAAAACATCGGTGAGGATGCCGCGCGGGCTGTCGGCACAGCGGGCCAGAATCTGTTCGGTAAGGATTGAGGGCGTGGTGTCGCCGTGGCGGAACGCGTGGTGTAAGGCGCGGATGGTGTAGGGAGGCGCTAAGGGCATCATGGGCGTACCTGGGTCGGTGCCGGTTGTGCAAAGGTTCTGGCAGGTGCGGCAGGCGAAAACGCCCGCCAAGGCGGGCGTGGCACGGCGTTAAGCCGTTTTCTTCATCGGGAACACCACCGGCTGAATGGGGGCGCCGGTGGAGCCGACTATCGGCATGGCCCGGCCGATGAAGGCCGTTTCGTACACTTCGTCTTTGGCCAGTTCTTCCAAGTTCATCACCTCGATAATCGGCACGCCGGCCTCGGCAAACAGATAGGTGTGCACGGGGAAATAATTGTCCGGCTCGACCGAAGGGCCTTGCTCGAGTGCGATGTTGTCGGCGCCGATGATCATGGCGCCCAAGCCCACCAGAAATTCGGCGCCTTCCAGATTGAGGCCGGGCGAGTTGGTGAGATAGGCTTCGCGGTCGGGCCATACCGTCATCATGCCGGTGCGGATCATCACGATGTCGCCCTGGCGGATGGACACCTGCTGGCGTGCCAGGGTGGCTTCCAAATCGGCGCGGCCGATGCCGTAAGACGGCGGCAACCTGTCCACGCCTTTGGTGCGCGCCACATCGAGCAGCACGGCGCGGGCGCAGATAATCGGAAACTGTTCGGCCCCGCATTTGAGCCAATGGCGGCTGCCCAAATGTTCGGCTTGGGTATAGCCGTTCCACACGGTGTCTTGGTAGCCGAAGTGGTTGAGGGTGTCGATGTGGGTGCCGCAGTGGGTGTACATGGAAATGGCGTCGCCGGAGTAGCCGATCAGTTTTTTGCCGGCCAGGGTAACGTCCAGCAGGTCGTCGTTGACGTTGCCCGAAGGGGTGTGGGTCATCCAGATTTGGAAGGGCGGATCGCCGGCGGCCGACCAAGAAGGCATGCCGATGAAATATTTCACCGAAATATCGTAAGAGCGGCTCGGATCCAAAGCCTCCATCACTTCACGGCGGCTGTCGTCGGTAATCCAGTTGAGGCGGCCGATTTGGTCGTCCGGGCCCCAGGGGCTGGGTTTGATTTTGAGGCTGCGCGGCAAATGGAAATCACACATATCGATTCTCCTTACGGTCTGCGCGGCAGGAGTGCCGCTGCAGCCATTATGGAGAAGGTGCGCCGCAGCAAAATCAGCAATTGTGCACCGAATCGGCAGCAAAACGGCAATGGATAAGAATGGGTTTCAACTACAAGCGCAGCGGCATATCCGGGGGCCTTAGAAAAGTTTTCAGGTAGCCTGAGGCTACCTGAAAAGCATGCCGAACACCTCGCTCAGTATTCTTCGCTGTGCCAAAACGGCTGCCCCACGGTGGGCGTGCTGGCGCGGGCGTGGCGGTGCGGCTGCACGGGGTCGGACAAATAGGCGGCCCGGCCGGCGGCGGTGGCTTGGGCGAAAGCGCGCGCCATCGCCACCGGATCGCCGCTGCGCGATACCGCGGTGTTGAGCAGTACGCCGTCGAAGCCCCATTCCATTACCTGCGCCGCCTGCGAAGGCAGACCGAGGCCGGCGTCGATGATCAGCGGCACATCGGGCAGCCGCTCGCGCAATACCTGCAGCGCATAGCCGTGCACCACGCCCAGCCCGCTGCCGATGGGTGCCGCCCACGGCATCAGCGCTTCGCAGCCCGCATCCAGCAGACGGCGGCAGGCAATCAGGTCTTCCGTGCAGTAGGGTAGCACTTTAAAGCCTTCGTCAATCAGGATTTTGGCCGCTTCCACCAGTTGGAACACATCTGGCTGCAGGGTGTCGTCGTCGCCGATCAGCTCGAGTTTGATCCAGTCGGTGGCGAACACTTCGCGCGCCATGCGGGCGGTGGTCACCGCCTCCTGCACGCTTTGGCAGCCCGCGGTATTGGGCAGCACCGGCACGTCCATCTCCTGCAGTAGCGCCCAAAAGCCTTGGCCGTCGGTTTCGGCGGCGCTGCCGGCGCGTCGCAGGGAAACGGTGATCATCGCCGGCTCGGCGGCGGCCACGGCCTGGCGCAGGATTTCCGTGCTCGGATAGGCCGCGGTGCCCAACAGCAGGCGGGAGGGAAAGGTTTGGCGGTAAAGAGTCAGCTCGGACATGGTGTGCTTTCAGGTAGCCTGTGCGGCGAAAGGCCGCATTATAGCCCGCCGGGCAGCGCTTGATCACCACTCGGGCGCAGCATGCCGGCTTTCAGCCAGCCCGCTTTCTCCGATATAATCCGCGCATTTTTCTGATTTTCCGCATCGAGACCGTTTCAGCCATGCTCAATAAATATAACCCTGCCGAAATCGAGGCTAAACACTATCAAAACTGGGAAGCCGCCGGCTATTTCCAGCCGCACATGCAGCCCGGCAGCGAAGCCTTCTCCATTCAGTTGCCGCCGCCCAATGTCACCGGCACCCTGCACATGGGCCACGCCTTCAACCAAACCATTATGGACGGCCTCACCCGCTATTACCGCATGCAAGGCCGCAATACCTGCTGGGTGCCCGGCGCCGACCACGCCGGCATCGCCACCCAGATTGTGGTGGAGCGCCAGCTGGGCGAACAGGGCGTATCGCGCCACGACTTGGGCCGCGCAGCCTTTTTGGAAAAAGTGTGGGAATGGAAGCGGCATTCCGGCGGCACCATCACCGAACAAATGCGCCGCATGGGCTGCTCGGCCGACTGGAGCCGCGAGTATTTCACCATGGACGACACCCGCGCCGCCGTGGTCACCGAAGTGTTTGTGCGCCTGTATGAGCAGGGCCTGATTTACCGCGGCAAGCGTTTGGTGAATTGGGATCCCGTGCTCGGCACCGCCGTTTCCGATTTGGAAGTGGAAAACGTGGAAAGCGACGGCCATATGTGGCACATCCGCTATCCGCTGGCCGACAATCCCGCCGAGAGCGTTACCGTGGCCACCACCCGCCCCGAAACCCTCTTGGGCGACGTGGCCGTGGCCGTGCATCCCGAAGACGAACGCTACCGCCATTTGGTCGGCCAACAGCTGGTGTTGCCGCTGACCGGCCGCACCATTCCCGTGATTGCCGACGAATATGTAGACCGCGAATTCGGCAGCGGCTGCGTGAAAATCACCCCCGCCCACGATTTCAACGACTACCAGGTGGGCAAAAACCACGACACCCTCCTGATCAGCGTGTTGGATTTGCAGGCGCGCATCCTGCCCGAAGCGGAAGTGTTCGATTTCCAAAGCCGCCGCCACAGCGGCATTGCCCTGCCCGCCGCCTACGCCGGCCTCGACCGCTTTGAGGCGCGCAAACAAATCGTGGCCGATCTGAGCGCGCAAGGCTACCTGAAAGACACCAAGCCGCACAAACTGATGACGCCCAAAGGCGACCGCACCGGCTCGGTAATCGAACCCATGCTCACCGACCAATGGTTCATCGCCATGAACGCCAAGCCCGCCGGCGGCGAGCCCGACAGCGAATTTGCCGGCATGAGCCTGGCCGAAAAAGCCAAACACGCGGTGGACAGCGGGCAGGTGAAATTCATCCCCGAAAATTGGGTCAACACCTACAACCAATGGATGAACAACATCCAAGACTGGTGTATCTCGCGCCAGCTGTGGTGGGGCCATCAGATTCCGGCTTGGTACGATGCGCAAGGCCGTTGTTATGTGGCGCATGACGAATGTGATGCCTATTGGCAGGCATTCTCCAGCCGTTACGAAGAACGGCAGCAGCAAGGCCGCTTGGAAGAGGCAGACTTTGCGCTGATGTCAGATTGGATGCGCATTGTGGAAGTATTGGGGCGCACCCGTATGCCCGGCGCCAAGGAGCAGGGACAAACCCGGCAGCAAATTTTGGCAGGCTTGAGCCAGCCGGTGGCCGAAGCGATGGCCGCCTGCCGTGCCCAAGGTATTGTGCTTACCCGCGATGAAGACGTGCTCGACACCTGGTTTTCCTCGGCCTTGGTGCCCTTCTCCACTTTGGGCTGGCCGCAGCAAACCGACGAATTGAACGCCTTTCTGCCCTCTTCCGTGTTGGTGACCGGCTACGAAATCATCTTTTTCTGGGTGGCGCGCATGATCATGATGACCACCCATTTCACCGGCAAAGTGCCGTTTAAAGACGTGTATATCCACGGCATGGTGCGCGACCACGAAGGCAAGAAAATGTCGAAATCCGAGGGCAATGTGATTGATCCGGTGGATTTGATCGACGGCATCGGCCTGCCCGAACTCTTGGCAAAACGCACCACCGGCCTGCGCCGCCCCGAAAAAGCCCCCGAAGTGCGCCGCGCCACCGAGAAGCTGTTCCCTGAAGGCATTCCCGTGTTCGGCACCGATGCCCTGCGCTTCACCATGGCCAGCTACGCCAGCCTCGGCCGCAGCATCAATTTCGACTTCAAACGCGCCGAAGGCTACCGCAACTTCTGCAATAAAATCTGGAACGCCACCAACTTCGTGCTGATGAACACCGAAGACCAAGATTGCGGCCAAGACGAAAGCCAGCCCTTGGCCTACAGCTTTGTCGATCAATGGATCATCGGCCGCTTGCAGCAAACCGAGGCGGCGGTGTCGGCAGCCTTCGACACCTACCGCTTCGACCTGGCCGCGCAAACCCTGTATGAATTCGTGTGGAACGACTTCTGCGACTGGTATTTGGAGCTGGCCAAAGTGCAGCTGCAAACCGGCTGCGAGAGCCGCCAGCGCACCACCCGCCGCACCTTAGTGCGCGTGTTGGAAGTGGTGCTGCGCCTGCTGCACCCCATCATGCCCTTCATCACCGAAGAGCTGTGGCAAACCGTTGCCCCGCTGGCCAATGCCAAACACAGCGACAGCATCATGACGGCGGCCTGGCCGGTGGCGGACGAAGAAAAAATCGTGCCCGCCGCCTTCGAGCAGATGGCGGTCCTGCAGGAGCTGATCGGCGCGGTGCGCAATCTGCGCGGCGAAATGGGTTTGGCGCCGAGCGTGAAAGCCCCGCTGTTTGTGGAGGGCGGCAGCCATCTGGAAGGCTACCTGAAATACCTGCCGGCCATGGCCCGCCTCAGCGAAGCCAAGCTGGTGGCGCAGCTGCCCGACAGCGAAGATGCGCCGGTGGCCGTCTGCAACGGCGCGCGCCTGATGCTGAAAGTGGAGATCGACAAGGCCGCCGAAACCGCCCGTTTAAACAAGGAAGCGGAAAAACTGCAAAAAGCGCTCGACAAGCTGAACGCCAAACTGGGCAAGCCCGGCTACACCGAAAAAGCCCCCGCCCATCTGGTGGAAAAAGACCGCGCCGAATTGGCCGATCTGAACGGCAAAATGGAAAAAGTGCAGCAGCAGCTGGCCAAGTTGAGAGACTGATCAAATCTTGCCTTCCGGCAAGGCAAAGGCTACCTGAAAGTGTTCAGGTAGCCTTTTTTCCCTTAGGGCGGGACGGTAAAGCAAACCCGCCGTCGGCGCACAATGCAGAAACGTGCTTCAGATGGATGGCAATGGTTTCAGCATCGGCATGTAGGCGGCACCTATCAAGCAACAGGCTACCTGAAATCTTTCAGGTAGCCTGTTTGCTGCTTGGCGCCGTTCACTTAGGCCGCTTGGTCAAAGCCGCTGTGGCGCAACAGGGCGTCGATTTGCGGTTCGCGGCCGCGGAAGGCTTTGAACGATTCGGCGGCGGGACGGCTGCCGCCCATGGCCAGGATTTCGTTCCAAAAGCGGGCGCCGGTGGCGCGCACGTCGTCGCTTTCTTCAAAGGCGGCGTAGGCGTCGGCACTCAGCACTTCGGCCCAGGCGTAGCTGTAATAGCCCGCTGCGTAGCCGCCGGCGAAGATGTGGCCGAAGCTGTTGGCGAAGCGGTTGAAAGCGGGCGGCTGCACCACCGCCACTTCGGCGCGTACTTCGTCCAGAATTTCCGCCCAGCGGCCGCCTTCGGCGGCATCGGCTTCGCGGTAGATGCGCATGTCGAACAGGGCGAACTCCATCTGCCGCACCATAAACAGGCCGCGCTGGAAGTTTTTGGCCGCCACCATTTTGTCGAACAATTCGCGCGGCAGGGTGCGGCCGTCGTCTTCGTGGGCCGACATACCGGCCAGCACCTCGTATTCCCACACGAAGTTTTCCATAAACTGGCTGGGCAGCTCCACCGCGTCCCATTCCACGCCGTTGATGCCGGAGACGCCGAGTTCGTCCACGCGGGTGAGCAAATGGTGCAGGCCGTGGCCCATTTCGTGAAACAGGGTGAGGATTTCGTCGTGGCTCAGGCGCGCGGGTTTGCCGCCCACCGGCGGGGTGAAGTTGCACACCAAATAGGCCACCGGGGTTTGGATTTGGCCGCTGCGGCTGCCGGAAACAAAACGGCGCCGGCCGCGGTAGTCGTTCATCCAGGCACCGCCGCGTTTGCCTTCGCGGGCGTAGAGGTCGAGATAAACGCCGCCGATGATGGCGCCGCCTTTTTCCAGCTCGAAATAGCGCACGTCGGGGTGCCACACCGGCACGGTTTTTTCCATCAGATTCACGCCGTAGAGGCGGTGGATTTGCGCAAACAGGCCGGCCAGCACTTTATCGGCGGGGAAGTATTTTTTCACTTCGGTTTCGCTGAAGGCGTATTTGGCCTGGCGCAGCTTTTCGCTGGCGTAGGCCAAATCCCAGGGCTGCAGGTCGGCGATGGTCAATTGCTCGCCGGCAAAGGCGCGCACTTCGGCCAGGTCGCGCTCGGCAAAGGGTTTGGCGCGGCGGGCCAGATCGCGCAAAAAGGCCAGCACTTCATCGGGCGAATTCGCCATTTTGGTGACCAGCGACAATTCGGCGTAGTCGGTATAGCCCAAGAGTTCGGCCTCGGCGCGGGCGATGTGCAGGCGGCGGCCGATGTTGGCGGTGTTGTCCCATTCGGGTTTGCCGAATTCGCTGGCGCGGGTGACGTAGGCGCGGTACACCTCGGCGCGCAGGTCGCGGTCGTCGGCATACTGCATCACAGCCAGATAATGCGGCATTTGCAGGCCGATTTTGTAGCCGCTTTTGCCTTCGGCCTGAGCGGCCGCGGCAAACATGGCCAAGGCGTCTTCAGGTAGCCCCTGCAGGCGCTGCCCATCCTCGAAATACAGGGCGAAGGCATCGGTGGCATCCAGCACGTTTTGGCTGAACCGGGCGCCCAGTTGGGCGCCTTCGGTTTGCAGGGCGGCGAATTCGGCCTGTTGTTCGGGCGGCAGCTCGGCGCCGCTGAGCACGAAGTCGCGCAAATCGTGCGCCAGCTTGGTTTGTTGGGCGGGATCCAGGCGCTCGTAGGCGGCGGAGGCGCGGATGGCTTTAAAGCGTTCGTACAATTCGATGTCTTGGCCGATTTCGGTGAAGAATACGGTGACTTCGGGCATCAATTCGTTATACACCGCACGCAATTCGGGGGTGTCCACCACCGAGTTGAGGTGGGCCACCACGCCCCAGATGCGGCCGACGCGCTCGGTAACGTCGGTGAGCGCCTCCACGGTATTGATCCAAGTAACATCGCTTTGGGCCTTGATGGCGGCAATGGCGGCGCGCGCTTCGGTCATGGCGCTTTGCATGGCGGGGCGGATGTCGGCCACGGCCACGGCATCGAAACGGGGTTCGTCGGCAAGATGGAGCAGGGTATTCATGGGTCGTCTTTCGTGCGGAATAAAAAATCAGAGCGGCAGATAGGGGCGGCGGGCCGCTTTCACAAGTTTCAGGTAGCCGGCTGGGGGTGAGTGGCTGGCTGCCGCCGTTTGCGGGCGGGCCATTTTAAACGGCGGTCGCGGGCAAATTTAATAGCTTATTTTTATCAAATTTTATAAATAATTAAATTATGCTATAATTTGCCTCTTTTTTGTTCAGACGCTTCTCGGCGCCTGTCCGATTTCAGCCACGAAAGGAAACCTCAAACCGGTATGTCTCATCATGCTTCCGACCGCCCGATTCAGGGCCCCAAGCGCCCGCAGGCCGCCCATTTGGGCACCTTCAATACCGACGGCAATTTCTATCCGCACGGCCGGTCCGAGCAGGCCGATACCCGCATCGACACATTCACCTTTTTCGGCGTGCTGCTGATTCTGCTCGGCGTCACCCTGCCGCTTCTGGTGTTTCCCGAACAGGGCGCGGCTTGGGTAGCGGCGGCCAAAAGCTTTGTGACCGACAATTTCGGTGTGGCCTACCTGGCTTTCGGCGTGCTGGCGGTGCTGTTTGTGCTCTACATCGCGTTTTCCGACATCGGCAACATCAAGCTGGGCAAGCCCGCTGACGACATCGAGTTCAAAACCGGCTCGTGGGCGGCGATGATGTTTTGCGGCGGCATCGGCGCCAGCATTTTGTACTGGGGCATTGTGGAGTGGATGTATTACTACCAGTCGCCGCCGTTTGGCTTGGAGGCCGGATCGCCGCAGGCGGTGCGCTGGGCTTCTACCTACGGCCTGTTCCACTGGGGGCCGGTGGCGTGGTCGATTTATCTGGTGCCGGCGATTCCGATTGCTTATTTTGCCCACGTGCGCAATTCGCCGGTATTGAAAGTGAGCCAGAGCCTGATGCCCTTAATCGGCGAGAAATGGGCGAAAAGCAACTGGGGCAAGCTGGTGGACATCTTTTTCGTGTTCGGCATGATCGGCGGCGGTGCCACCACGCTGGGTTTGGCTTCCCCGCTGATTACCGACGGCCTCACTGCCCTTGTGGGCACGCCCAATAATATTTGGATGCAGTTGGCGGTGTTGCTGGTGACCACGCTGATTTTCGCTTACAGCGCTTATCAAGGCATGCGCGGCGGCATCCAGATGCTGTCGAATTTCAATTTCTATCTGGCGCTGGCTTTTTTGGCTTTTATTCTGCTGGCCGGGCCGACCGTGTTTATTCTGAATGTGGGCTTGGAATCGCTGGGCCGCTCACTCAGTCACCTGCCGGATATGATGACCTGGCTGGAGCCGTTTGGTGATTTTGACGAGCACGGTTTCCGCAAAACCAATTTCCCGCGCGATTGGACGGTGTTCTACTGGGCGTGGTGGCTGGTGTTTGCGCCGACCATGGGTTTGTTTATCGCCAAAATTTCCAAAGGCCGCACCATCAAGCAAATGGTGTTCGGTGCCCTCTTTTTCGGTTCGCTCGGCTGTGCCGTGTTCTTCATTATTTTGGGCAACTACGGCCTGTGGCTGCAGCTTTCAGGTAGCCATGACGTGGTGGCGGTATTGAACGAACAGGGCGCCACGGCCGCCATTTATGCCGTGCTGCACACCCTGCCGATGGCCAAATTGGCGATTGCCGTGTTTGTGGTGCTGGCCGTGATTTTCACCGCCACCACGTTCGACAGCATTTCCTATATTCTGGCCTCGGTGGTGCAGCGCGAAGTGGACGGCGAGCCGCACCGCTGGAACCGCCTGTTTTGGGCCTTTGCGCTCTGCCTGATGCCGGCCGCGCTGATGTTTCTCGGCGGCCTTTCCACTCTGCAGACCGCGTCTATTTTTGCCGGTGCGCCGCTCTTGGTGATCATGGTGCTGTTGATGTTGTCGCTGATCAAAGCCGCCCAGTACGACCTGCATTACCAGCCGGATTATTCCCTGCACACCATCCACATCGAAGAAGTGCCCGACAATGCGCCGTGGGAGAAGGGCCGCACCTCGCAGGCGCCCGAAGGCTCGGTGTTGGCGCAGCAGGCCGAATACGCCGAAATCCGCGAACAGCAGGAGCAGGAACAACAGCGCGACCAATCCGCCGCCCCGCCGCCCGCAAGCTGACATTCGGTCGGCGTACCAGCAGGCTCTGCCCTTCGGCGGGGCCTGCGCCTTGTCCGAATACCG
The DNA here is from genome assembly GCF_000226875.1 of Neisseria shayeganii 871. GTDB lineage: Bacteria > Pseudomonadota > Gammaproteobacteria > Burkholderiales > Neisseriaceae > Eikenella > Eikenella shayeganii. Next base: position 2,263,681 of record NZ_JH164926.1, on the reverse strand, counting down.
TGTTCCCCGCTATAGTGGGCACGTTCGGGCTACCTGAAAGCCATTGTTACCAGGAATCATGATGCAGAAACTGTTTCCCTTATTGTTTGCCGCCCTGTTGCCGTTGGCCGCGGCGGCGGAATCCGTCCCCATCCAGCGCTGGCAAACCGCCGACGGCACCCGCGTGCTGTTGGTGGAACGGCACGACAACCCGATTGTGGACATCCATATTGCCTTCGACGCCGGCAGTGCGCGCGACCGTGCCGACAAAATCGGCGTGGCCGGTTTCACCGCCGCCCTGATGGACGCCGGCACCCGCCGTCTCGACGAAGAAGCCCTGCACGAGCGCGGCAGCGATTTGGCCGTCAGCCTCGGCAGCTACGGCGGCACCGAGCGTGCAGGCGTGGCCCTGCGCAGCCTGTCCAAGCCCGAAGTGCTGGCGCCCGCCGTGGCCCTGATGCGCGATATTCTGGTGGAACCGCGCTTCGACCCTGCCGTGTTGCGCCGCGAGCAAGACCGTGCCGTGGCCTCGTTGAAGCAAAACCTCACCCGCCCCGAGTATCTGAGCCAGCGCGCCGCCGCCGAGCTGAACTACGGCGCCCATCCCTACGGCTTCGCCGCCCGCAGCAGCGAGCGCAGCATCCGCGCCGTCAGCGTGGCCGATATGCGCACTTTCCACCGTCGCCACTTCACCCGCCGCAATGCAGTCATCGCGATGGTCGGCGATCTCGACCGCAGTCGCGCCGAAGCCATTGTGGCGCAGCTCACCCGCGATCTGCCGGTAGGCACCGCCCTGCCCGCCGTACCCGCGCCGACCGAGCGCAGCGGCGGCCAGCGCCATCTGCCCCACCCCGAAAGCCAAACCCACATCCGCCTCACCCTGCCGCTGATCCGCCACAACGACCCTGACTACTACCCGCTGCTGGTGGGCAACTACATCCTCGGCGGCGGCGGTTTCGACAGCCGCCTGATGCAGACCCTGCGCGACCGCCACGGCTACACCTACGGCGTGTCTTCCGACCTCGCGCCGATGCGCCAGCCCGGCCCCTTCAGCATCAGCTTCGCCACCGAGAAAGCCAATGCCCAAGCCGCCTTGGCCGCTACCCGTCAGGTATTGGCCGATTTCATCGCCCAAGGCCCCACCGAGGCCGAGCTGGCGCAGGCCAAAGCCAATCTGGTGGGCAGCTTCCCCCTGCGTTTCGACACCAACGCCGAGCTGACCGGCTATCTGATTCAAATCGGCTTCGGCAATCTGCCCGACGATTTCCTCACCCGCTATCCCGCCGCCGTGGCCGCCGTCAGCACCGAAGACATCAGGCAGGCTTGGCAGCGGCGCCTGCAGGCGGAGAAACTGAATACCGTGACCGTCGGCGCGCCCCAGTAAAGCCGCCACCACCAACCAAACCGACAACAGGCTACCTGAAGGCTTTCAGGTAGCCTGTTTGTTTGGCTTGGCAGCGGCGGGAATCTGTTTTCCCGCTTTGTCATGCTGCTGCAACAATTGTTGCCTACACTGCCGCCGTCTTCTCTGCAGCCCCGGCTGCGTAACCGTTTCACGAAAGGCGGCTTTCTCATGGACACCCTGCAATCCGACAGACTCAGGCAGCAAGGCCTGTACGACCGGTTGTTTGTCGGCACCACGCGGCTGTTTGCGCTGCTGGTGCTGGCCAGCTTGGGCGGGATTCTGATTTCGCTGGTGCTGGGCGCGCTGCCGAGCATGCGCACCTTCGGCCTGGGTTTTTTCACCTCTTCCGATTGGGACACGGTGCAGGGCAGCTACGGCGCCTTGGCGCCGGTGTACGGCACGCTGGCCACCTCGGCGATTGCGCTCTTGATTGCGGTGCCGGTGAGCTTCGGCATCGCGGTGTTCCTCACCGAATTGTGCCCGCTGTGGCTGCGGCGGCCCTTGGGCATCTGCGTGGAATTGCTGGCGGGGATTCCGTCGATTATTTACGGCATGTGGGGCCTGTTTGTGTTTGCGCCGGTGTTTTCCGAATACATCCAGCCGTTTTTTATCCAAACCTTCGGCCGCCTGCCGCTGGCGGGGGTGCTGTTTCAGGGCGCGCCGATGGGCATCGGCTTGTTTGCCGCCGGCCTGATTCTGGCGGTCATGATCATCCCGTTTATCGCTTCGGTGATGCGCGATGTGTTTGAAATCACGCCGGTGATGCTGAAGGAGTCCGCCTACGGCCTGGGCAGCACCAAATGGGAAGTGGTGCGCCATGTGGTGCTGCCCTACACCAAAACCGGCGTGGTGGGCGGCATCATTCTCGGCTTGGGGCGCGCCTTGGGCGAAACCATGGCGGTGACCTTTGTGATCGGCAACACCTTCAACATCAGCCCCAGCCTCTACCACTCGGGGGTGTCGATTACCTCGGCGCTGGCCAACGAATTTGCCGAAGCGGTGGATCCGCTGCACCTGTCTTCGCTGCTGTATCTGGGTCTGATTCTGTTTGTGATTACCTTTGTGGTGCTGTGTATTGCCAAACTGATGCTGCTGCGGATGCAGCGCAACGAAGGGCGGCGGCATTGAGGCTGAGACCTTTGCAAAACCCCCATCTGCGGCGCATTTCTGCGTTGTGCGCTGCTCGCTCACTTGCCTATCTAGATGATAGGTCTGTCCCACAGGGATTCCTGACGTTCACGTTCGCTGCGCTGCTACGCCTTGAACTGCATCCACATCTGGAGGTTTTGCAAAGGTCTCAGGCTACCTGAAAGCCGCCTGCCCGAAACAAGGATAACCCGATGCAAAAAACCTTCAGCAACTCCGTTTACCGCCGCCGTCGCCTGTTCAACCGTTTTCATTTGAGCATGGCCTGGCTGACCATGGCCTTCGGCTTGTTTTGGCTGGGCTGGATTTTCCACACCCTGTTTTACCAAGGTTTCAGCGGCTTGGGCACGGAGGTTTTCCGCTTGGATACGCCGCCGCCGGGCATGGCAGGCGGCCTGCGCAACGCCATTTGGGGCAGCCTGCTGATTACCCTGTTCGGCCTGTTCATCGGCACGCCGGTGGGCATTTTGTGCGGCATTTTTCTGGCCGAATTCGGCCGCCGCAGCAAGCTGGCCGCCGCCACCCGTTTTATGAACGACATCCTGCTCTCCGCACCCTCGATTGTGATCGGCCTGTTTGTGTACGGGCTGGTGGTGGTGCAGCAGGGGCATTTTTCCGGCTGGGCCGGCGCGCTGGCGCTTTCGCTGCTGGTGGTGCCGGTGGTGGTGCGCACCACCGAAAACATGTTGCGGCTGGTGCCCGACAGCCTGCGCGAAGCGGCCTATGCCTTGGGCACGCCGAAATGGAAGCTGGTGAGCATGGTCACCCTGCGTGCGGCCAAAGCCGGCGTGCTCACCGGCGTGCTGCTGGCCTTCGCCCGCATTTCCGGCGAAACCGCGCCGCTGCTGTTTACCGCGCTGAACAACCAGTTTTTCAGCACCGACATGAACCAGCCGATGGCCAATCTGCCCAATGTGATCTACCAGTTTGCCATGTCGCCCTACGAAGACTGGCACAGCTTGGCCTGGGCCGCCGCCCTGCTGATTGCGCTCACGGTGTTGGCCGCCAATATCGCCGCCCGTGTGCTGGCGCGCAACAAACACTAAACCCTGTGCAGGCCGGCCGCCTGAGGCTACCTGAAAACCGTTTCGAGGAAAGATTTTTATGTCCACGCCCAAAATCAGCGTCCGCCACTTCCATTTCCACTACGGCCGCTTTCACGCGCTGAAAAATATTTGTTTGGATATTCCCGCCAACCGGGTCACCGCCTTTATCGGCCCTTCCGGCTGCGGCAAATCCACCCTGCTGCGCACCTTCAACCGCATGTACGACCTTTATCCCGATATGAAGGCCGAAGGCGAATTGCTGCTCGACGGGCAAAACATTCTCGATAAAAACGTGGACCTCAACCTGCTGCGCGCCAAGGTGGGCATGGTGTTCCAAAAACCGACGCCCTTTCCGATGAGCATTTACGACAACGTTACCTTCGGCGTAAAACTCTACGAAAAACTCGGCAAAAGCGATTTGGACGACCGCGTGGAGTGGGCACTAAAAAAGGCCGCGCTGTGGGGCGAAGTGAAAGACAAGCTCAAACAGTCGGGCCATTCGCTCTCCGGCGGCCAGCAGCAGCGCCTGTGCATTGCCCGAGCCGTGGCCTGCAAACCTGAAGTGCTGCTGTTGGACGAGCCCACTTCCGCGCTGGATCCGATTTCCACCGCCCACATCGAAGAATTGGTGAGCGAGCTGAAAAACGACTACACCATCGCCATCGTTACCCACAATATGCAGCAGGCCGCCCGCGTATCGGACTTCACCGCCTATATGTATCTGGGCGAATTGGTCGAAGTGGGCGACACCAAGCAGGTGTTTACCAAACCGCAGCGCCAAGCCACCGAAGATTACATCACCGGCAAGTTCGGTTAAACTGCCGCCTGCCCTGTTGGAGGAGCCATCATGCCGCAAGCCCATATCCTGTTGGTTGAAGACGAAGCCGCCATCACCGCCCTGATCCGCTTCACGCTGGAGCAGGCCGGTTTTCGCGTCAGCTGCGTGGAGAGCGTGGAAGCCGCCAAGCCCCTGATTGCCGAAGAATTGCCCGATGTGGTGTTGCTGGATTGGATGCTGCCCGGGCTCTCCGGCGTCGATTTTGCCAAACAGCTGCGCCGCGACCCCCGCAGCCGCGAGCTGCCGCTGATTCTGCTCACCGCCCGCGGCGAAGAAGCCGACAAAGAGCTGGGCTTGAACCAAGGGGCGGACGACTACATCACCAAACCGTTTTCCCCCCGCGAGCTGGTGGCCCGCATCAACGCCCTCCTGCGCCGCCGCGCACCGCAAAAAACGCAGGAGCAGATACGGGTCGGCCATTTGCTGCTCGACCCCGCCGAACAGCGCGTGTCCGCCCGTGGCGAAACCCTGCCTTTCGGCCCCACCGAATTCCGCCTGCTGCATTTTTTCATGACCCATCCCGACCGCGTGTACAGCCGCCGCCAGCTCTTGGACTGGGTGTGGGGCGACCATGTGTTTTTGGAAGAGCGCACGGTGGACGTGCACATCCGCCGCCTGCGCCTCAGTCTCGAGCCGGGCGGTTGCGACGGTTGGGTGCAGACCGTGCGCGGCAGCGGCTACCGCTTCTCCGCCACCGATGCCTGAGCCTCTCAGGCTACCTGAAGCGCCGCCATGACCCCCTTGCGCAGCCATCTGGCCGATTTGCTCCTCACCCTGCTCACCGCCGCCGGCGTGGGCTGGGTGGCGGGCGGCCTCACCGGCCTGTTTGCCGCCCTCGCGCTGGTGTTGGCCGTGTGGTTGTGGCGGCATCTGCTGTATCTGCAAAAGCTGCGCCGCTGGCTGGCCAGCCCCAAACTGCGGCGGATTCCCGAAGGTCGCGGCATCTGGCAGGATGTGTTCGACACCCTGCTGGCGCAGGCCAAAAGCCGCAAAAAGCGCAAACAGCAGCTGGCCTCCGCCCTGCAGCGCTTCAACCGCGCCGCCGAAACCATGCCCAACGGCGTGATGATTCTGGATCGCGACGGCCGCATCGAATGGATGAACCGCCTCGCCGCCGAGCACCTCAATCTGCAAGAGAGCGACCGCGGCGGCATACTCGGCAACCTGATCCGCGCCCCCGAATTCCACCGCTTCCTGAATGCCCCGGCCGAAGAGAGCCGGCCGCTCAAACTCTCCCTGCCTGACGCCCGCCAACGCCCGCGCACCCTCGCGCTCACCCGCACCCCGTTTGAAAACGGCGCCGACCTGCTCATCAGCCAAGACATCAGCGCCGCCGAACAGCTCAATGCCACCCGCACCGCCTTCGTGGCCAATGTGTCGCACGAACTGCGCACCCCGCTCACCGTCATCAACGGCTTTCTCGAAACCTTGGCCGACATGCCCGATTTGCCGCGCGAACAGCAGCAGACATTCATCGCCCTGATGCGCAAAGAGGGCGAGCGCATGCTCCACCTTCTGGCCGACCTGCTCACCCTCTCGCGGCTGGAAAGCCGCACCGCCGACAGCGCCGAATACCGGCCGCTGGATCTGTCCGCCCTCTGTTTTCAGGTAGCCGAAGCAGCCCGCGCCCTGTCGCAGGGGCAGCACGCCATCGAAGCCGACATTGCGCCCGGCCTCATCATGCAGGGCATACAGGCAGACCTCTACAGCGCCCTGAGCAACCTGGCCTTCAATGCCGTGCGCTACACGCCCGCCGGCGGCCGCATCCAGATTGTTTTGGCGGCGGAGGGCGGCACCCTGCCGCCGCAGGCCCGTTTCAGCATTTGCGACAGCGGCCCCGGCATCGCGCCCGAACACCTGCCGCGCCTCACCGAACGCTTCTACCGCGTCGATCCCGGCCGCAGCCGCCAAAGCGGCGGCACCGGCCTCGGACTGGCCATCACCAAACACGCTTTGGCCGAACACAACACCCGGCTGGAAATCGACAGCACCGTCGGCGTGGGCAGCACCTTTTCCGTGCGCCTCGACCTAGCCGAACCATCCGCAGCAGCAGAAACCGCCGCCGACGTTCCAAACGGAGACAATATCCCTATTGCACAGTAGTTGAAACTTTAGGGCATGCCGTCACCGAGCGTTGCGGCGGTATTGTTGCTCAAAACCCGCATCTGCGGCCTTATCCCCCAAGGGGACGCAGAACATGCTGGCAAGATGTCCATCTGGCTGCGCTGGCTGGTTTGACTGGCGCAGCGTGTCAAACCGCCCTCTTGGAGTGAGCCTGGCAGCTGCAGATTTTGCCTCGGTAGCGTAGCGGACTTGCGAAGCTAAAAAACCGCTACGCAAGCATGATGACGACACGTCCGGGGGCGGTTGGCCGTGCTGCGATGTGGTTTGAGATGCGGTTTTTCCCGGTTACAACCGTGGATACCAAACGGAAATGCTTGCAGGGTTGGTCACCTTGCAAGCAGGAACAATACGGCAGACGTAGATTTTTGACCGGAGACCGCCACCGCACGAAATGGCGATAGGCCTTGAAGCATTTCAGTTAGGCTGAAAACTTTGCGCCGCCCATCCTCACCTCACATCCGAAACCGCAGCCTGCGGTTTCGGATGTTTTCCTTGGTTTTGGCTAAATTTCCCTGTTTTTCAGGCAATCCGCCACCTTTTAGGCAGCAACAGGCACATTAGGGTTTGTTGCCCGCTTTCAGCAGGTTCACCCACATCGCCTTCGGATGGCCTTGTATTCGTACCTTAATTCAGACCCCAATAGGCCGACCGGGCGTAAGGGAATGTACGCTGCAGGATACCGAAGCTTTGTTCCGCCAACTGGCGCACTTTCGCCGGACGGCGGTTGCGGCGGTTCTGTTCTCGGTTTAACGGCCGGCTCCGCGGTATGCATTTTGCATGGCCGCTTCCAGCCCCTGTCTTGCCAAATATGGCCGGTTTGCTTGGCTGTCGCCGCCTTTGTCTGCAAGACGGTGCTACCTTCACCAGTTCTGCCGACAAGGCGTCAGATGCCTGCTGTAGAGAGCATTGCCGGGGAGGTGTGCAATTCTCGATATAGCCTGCGGCATCAGTAGAAGGAGTAGTGTCCTTAGCCCGGGTGGAGGCGGCTGTCTTGCTCCACCCAACGGGTATCGCCGTCTTGACTCGGTGTGGTTTGCTAGAAAAGTTGCCCATTGGAACGCCCCTAAATGGCTGGGCGGCAATTTAGGGGGTATGGAGATATTTTGTAAAGGACCAAGTCTTTATTTGATGGAGCGGGGCACATTCAGGCGAATAACGCGAGTACGGCGGCATAAACGCTTAGTACCGCAATCAGCGAATCCACGCGGTCGAATACGCCGCCATGGCCGGGCAGCAGATGGCTGCTGTCTTTGACGCCTGCGGCGCGTTTCAGCCAGCTTTCCAACAAATCGCCACAGATGCCGGTGGCGGTGAGCAAAACGGCTACCAGCACGGTGCCCAACCAAGACATATCAAAGCCCAGCCAGCCCGCCGAACGCGCCCAGCTCATGTATAAGACTACGGCAAACAGGGCGCCGGCCACGCCCTCCCAGCTTTTGCCGGGGCTGATGGTGGGCGCGAGTTTTCTTTTGCCCCATAGTTTGCCGAAAACATAGGCAAACACATCGGCCACCCAAACCAACATCATTACCGCCAGCAGGGAGACGGCGTCTTCGCTGTTCGGGCGCAGGCCGGTGAGGGCAAACCAAAACGGCAGCATCAGCAGCCAACCCGCAGCCATGCCTTTCCAATCCGGGCGCAGCCGCCATTTGTTTTTCAGCCACAAGGGCATGGCCATCAGCCAAAAGCCGAGTACGCCCCACCATGCCGGTGCGGGCAGCTGCCAACCGCCGGCATGGGCCAACCACATGAATAAGGCGGTACCGGCCAGATAAGGTTTTTGCAGGCCCGAATCCATGCCGCATAAGCGGCTGTATTCCCAAAGGGCAATGAAGGCGATGAGGCCGCTGAAGGCAGCCCATAAGCCGCTGCCGGCGCCGAACAGCATGCTGAGCATCAGCGGCAGCAGCACGAGGGCGGTGAGAATGCGTAGTTTCAACATAATGGTCTTTCAGGTAGCCTTTTGACGCCGGCCAGCTGCTTGCTTATTGCTGGAACCGGATTGCAGTGCTTTTCGCCGGCAAGGGATTAAACCAAGCTGCCGAAGCGGCGGCGGAAATAGGTGAGCGCCGGCGCGGCGGTGTCGTGTACGCTGATGTGGCCGATCTCCACAAACAGGACGCGGTGGGTGCCGACGGTGGTGTGCTGCACGATTTCGCCGTGCATGTGTGCCAAGGCACCGGTGACTTGCGGCTGTCCGGTGGGGCCTTCGGCCCAGATATGGTGGAGAAACCGCTCTTCGGGGGTGAGACGGGTGATACCGGCGAAATGTTCGGCCGCATCCTGTTGGTCTGCGGCCAAGACATTGATGCACAAGCGCCCGTTGGTTTCCAGCAGGGGAACGATGCGGGCGTGGCTGTTGATGCACAGCATCACGGTGGGCGGCTGGTCGGTGATCGAAGTAACGGCCGTCATGGTGATGCCGTAGCGGCCGGCCTGGCCGTTGGTGGTGATGATGTGCACGCCGGCGGCACAGGCCGACATGGCCTCGCGGAAGGCGGTTTGCAGGGGATGAGGCGGATGTTCTGGCAGCATGGATTCAGGATTTCGCAACGGCAGCGTATTTTTTGTCGTCTTCAACGCCGATGGTGGCCAATTCGGCCAGCAGGGTGTGTAACTGGTCGATTTTGTCTTTCGGCATCAGGGTTTCGATGATGTCGTAGTGCTTGTCGATTTGGTTGACGAAATCGGTATAAGTGCGTTCGCCTAGGGAAGTGAGTTTGAGAAAAACACGGCGCTGGTCGCTGGCGGGTTTCAGGCGCATCACCAAGTCCATTTTTTCCAAACGGGTGAGGATGCCGGTGAGGCTGGGGCGCAGAATGCAGGCGGTACGGGCCAAATCTTGGAAATCCATGGTGCCGTTTTCTGCCAGCAAGCGCAGAATCCGCCATTGTTGGTCGGTCAGCCCGACTTCGTTCAGCAGGGGGCGGAAATGGGTCATCAAGGCTTCGCGCGCTTGAATCAGGGCGATGTTGAGCGACATGTGTTTGGACGGGTGAATCATAATGGCAAACATTCCCTTCGGTTATGAACAGGCGGCATCAGGCGCAGGCCGCCGGATTTTGTTTCTTTCAATTTTAATAATCGAATTATAGCCCTTCCGCAGTCAGGCTGGAAACGTGTCTGCCGCTTGATTGCGTCAATCGCAACCAAAGCGCTCGGCTATGAATCGGCCGGGGGCGGGTTGGAGATTCGCTTGAGTGGCATGAACCTGTTCACAATTTCCGTGAAAGCGGTATTGTTGATCAAGACCGCCGGCGCAACGGCCTGAGACCTTGGCAAAACCCCATCTGCGGCGCATTTCTGCGTTGTGCGTTTATGCCCTATGGGTACTGCTCGCTCACTTGCCTATCGTGTGATATGTCTGTCCCACGGGGATTCCTGGCGTTCACGCTCGCTGCGCTGCTACGCCTTGAACTGCATCCACATCAAGGGTTTTTGCAAAGGTCTCAGCCTGCCGAAAGGAGCGGGCCTGGCCCGAACCCACACAAAGCAAACGCTTTCCGAATCCGATTAGCGGTCTGCTTCGTCAAACGGCGCTTTGCCTTGTTCGCGACGGGTCAGATAGGTGGCGAACAGCGGAAACAAAGCGGCCAGCAGGCAACAGCCGCCGATAATCAGCAGCGCGATGCCGCCAATCGGCTGGTTGAGCACTTCATGTATCCAATCGCCCATGCCCAGCAGCGTCATCAGGCCGGGAATCAGGGCGCATAAGCCGCAAATCAGAATAATGACGGAACCGACGGGTAAACGCATGACAAAGCTCCTTTCATCTGAGATCAGCACAAAAACCAGTGGTTTGTCTTTACGGCAGCGCTGGCTCGCTTTCACAAACCACGCCCTTGGGATGGGCGGCACGGTAGCGTTCGGTCAAATCGTCTGCCACCATTGCGGCATAAAGCACCAAGCCCAAACTGGCCGGCAACAAGGCGATTCCGAGCCAAGCCCGCCACAGCGCCGGCCACCCGTGCCGCACGCGGACTTTCCTCCAGGTTTTGCGCCCCGGTGGCGGATATTGTTTGCTGCGCAGCATGCGCAGAGCGTCCGGCAGCAGCCAAGCCGCAAACAACACCAGCGGCAAAACAGGGCCGAAGGTGCTGCCGTAGAACACCACGGTATAGCCGGGGATGCCCCACAGGCTGCGGCAGTCGGCATGGTTGGCGAAATCGTGGAAGGCGGGAAAAAAGATAAAATGCAGCCAGCAACCAATCAGGCTGAACACAACTGCAAAGCGGATGCGGACGGCGCGGCTGTAACGCGGGGCATAGTATGGGCCGGACATGATTTTCCCTGATGGTTGCGATGCATGATTCAGAGCCTTTATCCTAACAGATGCCGGTGGCGTAGCAAATCAGGCTACCTGAAAGCCGTCCGCATTCGGGGCGCAAACATCGGGCTGTTTTCAGGTAGCCTGCTGCCGATTAAACCGCATCAGCAAACTACCCTAACGATCAGCGCAAGGAAGATTTAATTGTGAATAGCCGAAACAAATCCATTTTGTTTTTACCCGGCGCGTCGGGTGATCCGGCATTTTGGCAGCCGGTGGCGGATTTGATGCCGTCGGATTGCTGCTGTACCGTACAGACTTATCCTGAATTTGCCGGACAGCCTCCTCACCCAGCCGTTCAGGATTTTGCTGGTTTGTGCGACTGGGTATTGGCAAAAATTCAAGAGCCTACTGTGCTGGTAGCGCAATCGATGGGCGGCATCATTGCCATGCAGGCGGCTTTGTGCCAGCCCGAGCAAGTGCGAGGTTTGGTGCTGGTTGCCACATCCGGCGGCATGGATGTATCGGCTTTCGGTGCGGAAGACTGGCGCAGCGCTTATTTGTTGGAACAGCCGCAGCTGCCGACATGGTTTGTAGAAGCGGATTGCGATTTGTCACCGGATTTTGCCGAGATTCAAGCGCCCGTGCTGCTGATTTGGGGCGGCGATGACCGCATCAGCCCGCCTGCCGTCGGACGTTTTTTGCAGCAGGCATTGCCGAATGCCGAGTTGGCAGTGATACCGCATGGCGGGCACGATGTGGCACACACTCATGCGGCGGAAGTAGCGGCGCTGATTCGCGATTATTTGAATGAGGCCGTCTGAAAACCATGCCTGTCTGAAACACAAGAAAGTGATACACAATGAACCCGAAATACGCCCCGCTTTTCCAACCCTACACCCTCAACAACGGCGTGGTCGTGAAAAACCGTTTGGTGGTCGCGCCCATGACGCATTGGGCTTCCAACGCAGACGGCAGCATCAGCGAGGGTGAACGCCGTTTTTTGCAAAACCGCTTTGAAGGCTTCGGCCTGTTTATCGCCGCCGCCACGCTGGTGTCGCCTGAAGGCAAAGCGTTTAGCGGGCAGCCGGAAGCCATCGGCGCGGAAGATTTGCCGAGCTTGGCAGAAGTGGCGCAGATTGCCCACGCGCAAGGCGCAAAAGCCGTTTTGCAGCTGCATCACGGCGGCAGCAAAGCGATGGCCGATTTGTTGGCAGGCGCCGACAAAGTGGCGCCGTCGGCCGACGCAGCCAGCGGTTCGCGCGCGCTTACCGCCCCGGAAATTCACGCGCTGATTGAAGCCTTTGCCCGCGCCGCCGAGTTGGCGCTTCAGGCAGGCTTTGACGGTGTGGAAATACACGGCGCCAACGGCTATTTGATTCAACAGTTTGTTTCTGCCCAAAGCAACCGCCGCAACGACGAATGGGGCGGCAGCCTAGGCAACCGCCTGCGCTTTTCGCTGACCATCGTCGATGCCATCGATGCCGTGCGCCGCCAACACAAGCGCCCCGATTTTATTCTCGGCTACCGTTTCTCGCCCGAAGAGGGCGGCGACAAGGGCCTGACCATGCAGGACACGTTTGCGCTGATTGATGCCATGGTGCAAAAGCCGCTGCAATACCTGCACGTTTCGCTGTGGGATTTCTACAAAAAAGCCCGCCGCGGAGCCGATACAAATTTGACGCGCATCGAGCAGATACACCAACGCATCGGCGGCAAACTGCCCCTGATCGGCGTAGGCAACCTGTTTACCGCCGAACAGATTTTGGCGGCCTACCAAACCGGCTGGGCGGAATTCATCGCACTGGGCAAAACCGTGATGATTAACCCTGATTTGGTCGCGCTGATTGAAAGCGGCCGCGAAGCCGAAATCGTGTGCGAACTCGACCCCGACAAAGCCGACCATTACCGCATCCCCGATAGATTATGGCAGCAATGCCAAATGGGGTTGGCCTACCTGCCACCGATAAAAGGCAGCAAAAACTGGCAGCCGGTGGATATTTGATTAGGGATAGGCTTCATGAGTAGGGCGGGCATCCCTGCCCGCCACTCAGACTCGCAAGTTTGAATCATACAGAGCGCAAGGGTGCCAACCATACGGTTGCATCATGAAGTGATACCGTCTGAAAAACATACCTGCACAAACAACAAGGAACTACCGATGAACCCAACCCAATACATCGTCAACCCCGCGGTTTACCGGCCTGTGTTTTTCTTCGCCGGGTCGCTGCTGCTGCCGTGGGCGTTGTGGTTTGCAGCGGCGTATCTCAGCCACCAGCCCGACGGCGGGCACAAAGGTTTGCTCACGGCCTTGCTGTTGGCCGGTTTGCTCGTGCCGATGTGTTTGGCCGCGGCTTTGTTGTGGCGGCAGCCTTCTCTGCGGGCGGATGCTTTGTTGCGTTTGCGTTTTTCCGGCGTGCGCAAACGGTATTGGCTGGCGGCGGTGCTGTTGCCGCCGCTGTCGCTGGTGTTGGCGCAGGGCGTGTCGCTGTTGTTCGGCTATTCTGCCGGGCAGTTCCATATTTCAGGTAGCCCTTCGTTTACTTCGGCGCTGATTTCGCCGTGGCTGGCTTTGGTGCTCGGGGCGGTGCTGGAAGAGCTGGCGTGGCACTCCTACGGCACGGACGCGCTGCTGTCGCGCTTCAGCCTGTTTGCCGCGTCGCTGGTTTTCACCGTGTACTGGGCGCTTTGGCATGTGCCGCTAGGCTTGGTGAAAGGCTATTACCACAGCGAACTGGTGGCGCAAGGCTGGCTTTACACCGCCAATTTTGTCGCCAGCATGGTGGTGTTTGTGCTACTGATGAACTGGCTGTATCTGAAAAGCGGGCGCAGTATTATGGTGGCGCTGCTGTTTCATCTGGCCGCCAATCTCGGCAACGAGATATTCCAAACCCACCCCGACAGCAAAGTGATTCAGACAGGCATTCTGCTGCTGTTGACTGGGGCGGTATTGTGGAAAGAGCGAACTTTGTTTTTCAGACGGCCTCAGTGTGAATAGGTTGGCTGAAAGGCCGTCTGAAAACATTGCAGACCGCCGAATCAATAAGGAATAAAATATCATGGCCGAAAAACTGAACATTGACACCGCCATCGCCTACCGTACGCTTGAGTTGGCAGGCAATCCCAAAGAGCAAGTGAACATCTTCATCGGCAAACCCGAAAAACTGCACGAAGAAGAATGGGTGTGCCCCTACCGCATCGTCGGCGCGGGCAAAGACATCAATTTCCAAATCCACGCCCTAGACGGCATTCAAACCTTGCAACTTATCTGGAAAGTGATAGACGGTACACTTGCCGGCGCAAATTTGGCATTGTGCTGGCCGGGCGGTGATCCGTTTGCAGGCTTCGCCGAAGAGTATTGATGAAAGAAAAGGCCGTCTGAAATCCGGGCTACGTTTGCTCGGCAAATCTTTGCAGCAAATCCGTTGCCAAGGTTTTGGAGCGGCTTGGCTCCGGCACGGCCATCAGGGCAGAACAGGCGGCTACGGCAACCGGAACGGCGCAAAAGCCCCGGCTGCCTGCTATATAATTCCCGTTCCGATACCGTTAAATCAAAGGAGTGCAATCATGCGCATTGTTTCATGGCCGGCTTTGGCCGCAGCGGCTTTGCTGCTCGGCGGTTGTATCACCATGGATAATCTGACTTTAGACAGCGTTGCCATCGGCGGCTATCAGCCGGATCCGAACGGCCGCTACGGCAGCTTCAGTTGCGACAACGGCTACCGCGTGTCCATCAAATACCTCAGCCCCACCCGCATCAGCCTGAGTTTCCACAACGGCAAAGACCGGTTTATCGACTATCTTGACGGCCAAGTTGATGCTGCAGGAGACGGCCGCTACGCCAACAGCCTGAACAATCTGCGCTGGCAGGAAACAAATAATGCCGGCGTTCTCACTTACCCCGCCGGCGACTGGCGCACCAGCCGCCGCCTGCTGTCAACCGCCTGTACCCCACGCAGCCGGCATCCTTAGCAAGCGTAGTGTGCGTGCCACTTGCACGCACGCGTTGCCTAAACCTCCAAATCTGCGTGCGCGGGCTTTGCCACACCCTACCAGTGGCACCATCATAAAACAGTCCAAACAAGCTACCTGAAAGGCCGTCTGAAAAACAATGCCTGTCTGAAAACACTTTTCAGACAGGCATCATTAAAACCAAGCGATTAAAACTAAAACCAGTAAGTCGGATAGCGTCTACCTTCACCCCAATTGTTATAGAACAAAGCAACCGCCACCAAAATCAGGGAACCTAACAATGTAGGCGTTAATAAAAAATCCCAACCGACCCCGCCCAACATCACAATCAATGGATTTGAACCGGCAGGAGGATGCGGAACGCGCAGAATAAGCATCAAGGCAATAGCTGTTCCGACCGCAAGCGCCATATTCCACCAGCCAGAACCGAAAATGCCCATAAGTATCAAACCCGTCAAGGTGGCGACAAAATGCCCGCCTATTACATTTCGAGGCTGTGCAAACGGGCTTTGCGGGTAGGCAAATACCAATAAACAACTTGCTCCGAAAGAACCTAACACCAAAGGCAACACCAGAGTGTTTCCCAAACCCGCGAAAGCTGCTGTGGCCAAGACGGCGCCAAGCCAAGCAAATCCAATGGTTTTCCAAGGCAGGCGAGGCGGGCAGTTTTCTGTTGCTTGAAAGCGTGGTTTATCGACCATATGATTCTCCGTATCAATTAAATTGAATACACCGATTGGTATACCAATAATATACCGTTCGGTATATTGAGACAAGGGTTCACATGGATATCCGTCAGAAAATCTTGGAAACTGCTTATCAAACGTTTTATCGTCGAGGCTTTCATGCCTGCGGTGTAGAGTTGTTGGCAGCGCAGGCCAATACGACCAAACGGACACTTTATGCGCATTTCGGCAGCAAAGAAGGTCTGATTGAAGCCGTTTTGCAATACCGGCACGAGCAATTTATCCAAAATATGATTGATGCATTAGCGTGTTATGCGGAGCAGCAAACGGCTTATGCTTATCTCGATTTCATTATCAATTGGACACAATCTGCCGACTTTCACGGCTGCATGTTTATCAACGCGTGTGCCGAGTATTCCGATAAGGCGAGCATGCCGCATCAAAAATCAAGCCGACATAAGTCCGAAGTCAGGCAGATTCTGCGTCAACGTTTGCAAAACTGCGGTGTGCCTGAGTCGGATAAAAAAGCCGATATGTTGTTTATGATTGGGGAAGGATGGATTGTTGCCGCACAAAGCGGACAAGATTTGGCCTGTTCCATAGAAGAAATGGCTAATCTGATTGATGAACGTGGGCTGGGTTCCTGAATCTGAGCCAAGCACCGAGCTTGCCTGAAACCCCACTGCCTGTCTGAAAACAGAATAGAAGATGGTGAACAAGCCTGCCGTCACCCTACTGTGTTGCCAGAACAAGGTCTCAGGCTACCTGAAAAGCAAATGGCTGGCGGGATAGATACGGCCGATGCGGATTCTGGCCCAAAATACCGTGGCAACGCTTGCAGAGGGCATACTCCCTACGTTTGGGGGAAACCTGACTCTGCCGCCAAGCCGGCCAACAGTTGTTGCACTACCCAGTCCACCCGCGGATCAGGTTCCGGCCGGAATACCGCCATGTGTGCCACCTGATAAGCCGTTTGCGCGGGCAGCAGCGCTTTTAGGGTTCCTTCTGCCACCAACGGGGCAGCGTAATCCTGAGGCAAGAAGCCGATGTGGCTGCCGGCCAAGATAAACAGCAGGGTGACTTCCATGTGATAGGCGGTGGCCGTGATCTGTTGCGGTGACAGTGTCGAAAGCGAAGGCGAGAGCAGGTAGCCGCGTCTGACCCAGGCATAATCGGATTCCAATTGTCCGACGGTCAGTGTCGGCTCGCCGGCCGCGGGGTGGTCACGGTGGCAGTAAATGTGTTGGGTTTCTTCCCACACCGGCAGGTAGCGCAGATTTTTTAGCGGCTGGGCAAAATAGCCAAACCCCAAGTCGGTCTGCTTTGAGGCCACTGCGGTTTCCATCTCTTGCGGTGAGCGCACATCGGCGGTCAAACGCAAATCGGGATGGCGGCGGTAAGCCTGGCGGATGGTTTCTGCGAGCGCCTGAGTGAAACGGTCCGGCATATGGTCCACCATGCATAAGCGCAAAGTGCCTGAAAACTGTTCGTTCCGCCGTCGGATTCCCTGCACTTCATGGTGAAATTCGCGGGTGGCATGCAATAGGCGCAAGCAGGCTTGATAGAGTTGTTCTCCGGTACGGGTCAGCTCAAAACCGCTGCGTCCCCGGCGACACAGCTTGGTATCCAAGCTGCTTTCCAAGTGCGCCAAATGCGTGCTGATGGCCGACTGGGACATATTGAGCCGAGCTTGGGCGGCGCTGATCCCGCGGCATTCGACAATGGCCACAAAAGCCTGAAGTGCTTTGATGTCATGTTTCAGCAAGGTGTGGAGCATCACAATTTCCCCGATTTCCTAGGGTCTGTTGACAATTGGTACGATGGCGGTATTTTTGGCGTCAATCTCCGCCTACTGTGGCCAAAATGCTCGCAAGATGTTCAATCTTGCTGCGCTGGCTGGTTTGACTAGCGCAGCGTGTCAAACCGCCCTCTTCGAGTGAGCCTAATATGCAAAAATTTCCACTCAAAAAATGCTGCATTAGCCAAATATCAACAGACCCTAGCCCGGCAAGGCCGGATGTTGATTGGAATATAGCGCCGGTCAGAGGTTGGTGGCAGATTATAAGGCGCAGACCTTAACAAAATCCCATTTGCGGCGGATGACGGCCTGGTGTGTCCATGCCCCATGATATCTTGTTCCGCAGGGTTTCTCGCCTTAAGGATCTTGGCGTTGCCGTCCCTTGAGCTGCCTGCGCATCTGAAGGTTTTGCCCAGGTTTCAGGCTACCTGAAAACATTCGGGCAGCTTTTTTTACCGACACATTTTGAAGCAATCGTTTCTGCTCTCCCAAAAAAACGCTTATTTTTCTTATCTTTTTTTCGGGTCTTATCCGGCTCGGTGTCACCAGCCGTTCGGCTGTTCTGTCTTCCCCATTTCATTCTCATTCATATTCCGCAAGGGCCGTACCTGGTGTTCGGTTTGCGTGGTCATGCGTGGTTTGAATCGGCTGCTTTCGGTACAAACATTTCAATTTCGAATGTTGGCATCAGAAATTCGGCATAGAAACGGCGGCCAAAAACTTTTATTTTTGTTTTTGTCTGCGGGCAGCAGGAGAGAAAAACCTGCCATCTGCCCGCTGCCTGCATGACAGCGAGGCTGCCCAAGCCGCCAGTGCTTTCAGCTTTAGCCCATGTGCGGACAGTGGGGCTTGGCGGCGGTAAAAACGGTGATGAACAGGTGGAGACCTTTGCAAAACCCCCATCTGCGGCGCATTTCTGCGTTGTGTGCTGCTCGCTCGCTTGCCTATCTCCATGATATGTCTGCGCTCGCTGCGCTGCTACGCCTTGAACTGCATCCACATCTGGGGGTTTTGCAAAGGTCTCAGACGATCAGTCCGTTGGCGGACGCGCAGCCAGACCGTTTTCCTGGCCCATTGATGCCTATCCATTTCTACATTCAGGAGCCTGACCATGTTCAACCAACCCCTCAGCGGCAAGGGCATTGAAAGTGAACTGACTCGCTTTGTGATTGCCTGTTTGTCGCTTACCCAAGTGATTTACATGACCGAAGTCGGCGCCTTGATACTCAAAGCGCGCTTGGGCTTGAATATCTTGGAGCTGTTTGCCGTTTTTCTGCTGCGAACCCTGATTACCTTGCCCATCATCGTACTGATGGCGCATTGGGTTGTGTTTTGAGTACCCTTGTGCGCCGCAGACCAGCTGCTTGGTTTGCGGCGCACGGTGATGGCTTGGCTGTGCGCCGCAAGGGGGCGCCACCGTTTTAACCCATCAAAATACTTATCGTCCATGATCACCAGGGTCAGCGGAAAGAACAGGCTACCTGAAAACCCTGGGCCTGTTTCAGGTCTTTCATAACGTCGGTATTGGCGGGCAATAGCCCGTGTGCCGTCTTTTCGGCCCGGCAGCTGTGGCATGTGCAAAACCGCCGCCACATTTTCTGACCACACGCCCCCGCCGGCGCTTGTTTCACTGCGGTGTGCTGCCTGCAAAGGCGTGACGCGCCGCCACTACTGGAATACGCTATGTCTTTACTTCCCCCCCATGCCACTTGCGGCGAAGCTTTGGTTCATCTGTTGGCCGCTTACGGCATCGATACCGTTTTCGGCATTCCCGGCGTCCACACCGTTTCGCTTTATCGGGGTTTGCCGCAAACCACTATCCGCCACATCACGCCCCGTCACGAGCAGGGCGCCGGCTTTATGGCCGACGGCTATGCCCGCGTCAGCGGCAAACCCGGCGTTTGTTTCATCATCACCGGCCCCGGCATGACCAATATTCTCACTGCCATGGGGCAGGCGTATGCCGACTCCGTGCCGATGCTGGTGATTTCGAGCGTCAACAAAACCCATCAGTTGGGTTTGGGCGAAGGCCGCCTGCACGAGTTGAAAAACCAAAGTGAGATGGTGGCCGGTGTGGCTGCCTTCAGTCATACCCTCATGCGGCCGCAAGACCTGCCCAAAGTATTGGCCCGCGCTTTTTCGGTGTTCAACAGCAGCCGTCCCCGGCCGGTACACATAGAGATTCCGATTGATATCATCGATGCGCCCTTCGGCGAACCCTCGGTGCGGGCTGCGGCATTGCCGGACAAACCCTGTGCCCCGAAGGAGGCCTTGGCGCAAGCGGGTGCATGGATGCGCCATGCCGTACGGCCGCTGCTGTTGTTGGGCGGCGGTTGCGCACGCGCCGATCCTGCGCGGGTACAGGCCTTGGTGGAAGCTTGGGACGCACCGGTGTGTTGCACCATCAATGCCAAAGGCCTATTGCCGAACGGGCATCCCTTGCAATTGGGCAGCAACCAGTCGCTGCCGGCCGTGCGCGAACTGGCGGCACAGGCCGATGTGGTGCTGGCCATCGGCACCGAGCTGGGCGAAACCGATTACGACGTGGTGTTCGACGGCAACTTTCAGTTGGGCGGCCGCCTGATCCGCATCGATATCGATGCCGAGCAGCTACAGCGCAACCATCTAGCAGACCTGGCCATAGTGGGCGATGCCGCCGATGCCGTCAGCCGCTTGGCCGATATGATGGCAGCCGCACCCATTTCTCGCCAAGGCGCCCAAAGAGCGGCGGCGGTCCGCGAAGCGCTGGCGGCGTATTGGCCGCCGGCCTGGTTGAAGCAGGCTGCCGTCTTGGCGCAAGTGCGGCAAACTTTGCCGGGCGTGATTGTGGTGGGCGACTCTACCCAGCCCGTCTATTCCGGCAACCATTTGTACGAGCCGGATACGCCTCGTGCTTGGTTTAACGCCTCCACGGGTTACGGCACCTTGGGTTATGCCTTGCCGGCCGCTTCCGGGGCCAAATTGGCGGCACCCCACCGCCCGGTGGTGTGCCTGATCGGCGACGGTGGCATTCAGTTTACCCTGCCCGAGCTGGCGTCGGCCGTAGAGGCGGGCATCGGCATTGTGGTTTTGCTGTGGAACAATCACGGCTATGGCGAAATCAAACGCTATATGCGCCGGGAAGGCTTGCCCGAAATCGGGGTGGACATCTATACGCCCGATTTCCAAACTTTGGCGCGCGGATTCGGCTGCCAGAGCGCCAGAGTCAGTAATCTGGCCGAGCTGGGAGCGGCTTTGCGTCAAGCCGCTCCTAATCGGCCGACCTTGATTGAAATCGTTGAAGACGATTTTGACGCAGACCGTTAACCGTTTTATCTGAGTGCGAAACCCCCTGCTGCCGGCTTATTCAGCCCACAGCAGGGGGTTTCGCTGCGGAAAACAGAGAAGGGTTTGGGCTTTTC
>NZ_JH164926.1:2239766-2242928 GCF_000226875.1 Neisseria shayeganii 871 | reverse complement strand
GGCTTTTCAGGTAGCCTTTCCGGTTCTCCAACGCCTACTTAGCCCCACAGCCAGCCGCCCAGGGCAAACAGCACGGCGGCAATCAGGGCGGATACCCAGGCGTAGCGCCATTGGGTGAGGGCGTGCTCCATCGGCGTGATTTCGCAGCTGCGGGCCGACAACACGGTGGAGTCGCCGAAGAAGCAGGCTTGGCTGCCGAAGCCGCCGGCGGAAATCAGCGCGCCGAGGGTGAGCGGCAGATTGGCATCCAGCGCCACCGCCAGCGGCACGATGATGGGGAAGGCGATGGCGTAAATGCCCCAGAACGAGCCGGTGGTAAAGGTGAGCGCCGAGAGCAGCACAAAGGTGATCACCGGCAGCCATTGCGCATTGAGATAAGGCTTGACGTTTTCAATCAGCCACGGCGCCAGCCCCAGCTGTTCGTTCACGTCTTGCAGCACAAAGGCGGCGAAGATGATGGCCACCGGCGTCACCATGCTGAGCATGCCTTCCATAAAGTCGTTGAACAACTGCGGCAGGCCGGCCAGCTGCAAAAAGCGGTACAGCGCGGCGGTAAACAGCACCGCGGCCATGGCGCCGAGCAGGGTGTCGCCAAACCACCAGGTGCCCAACACCAGCACCACAATCGGCAGCAGGAAATACATGATGTGGCTGCGGCCGCCGTAGCTTTCTTCAACCGGCGCCTGCTCGGCCAGGCCCTGATCGCGGCGTTCGGCGGCCCGTGCCTCGGCCTGGCGCATGGCGGCGCCGGGCTTGAGGATGTTGAAGGCCACCAGCGGCACCACCAAAATCGCCACCCAGGCGTAGAGCACATAGGGGATCACCTGCATATAGTAGGCCATGCCGCCGCCGGCTTCGGCCACATGGTTGCTTTCCAGCAGGCCGGCCAGATAAATACCCCAGGTGGAAATCGGCACCAGCAGGCACACCGGTGCGGCGGTGGCGTCGGCCACATAGGAGAGCATGGCGCGCGACACGCCCAGGCGGTCGGTGAGCCGGCGCATGGTGGCGCCGACGGTGAGCGAGCTGAGGTAGTCGTCGATGAAAATCAGCAAACCCAGTAGCCAGGCGGCAATCAGGCTGTGGCTGCGGGTGCGCGCCACGCGGCCGATCAGGCGGCTGAAGGCTTCGGTGGCGCCCGATTTTTGCAGCCACATGATCAGGCCGCCCATCAGCACGCACAACAGCAGAATCCAGCCCATGACCGGCCCGGCCATTACCTTGAGGCTGCTGGCCATCAGGCTTTCAATCAGCACTTTGGGATTGGGGTTGATCAGCATCAGGCCGACCATGGCGCCGAAAAACAACGGCTCCAGCGTGCGCCGGCTCACCAGCGCAAAACCGAGCACGCAGGCAATCGGCAGCAGGCTGAACACGCCGTAGGCGGTTTTGCCGTCGGCCAGGGTGACGCTGTAGCCGTTGCCCAGCCACAGTGCCACGGCCACCAGCACCATGCTGATCAAGAGCACGCGGTTGTTGATTTCCGGATGGGATTTGGGAATAAACCACATGGCATGCCTCCTTTCCGTTTTCAGGTAGCCTCAGCGGCCAGCGGGCAGCCGGGCTGTTGCCGGAAAAAATCGCGTAAGGCGTCGATATGCGCCTGTTGGTGGGGCTGCAAATCCTGGCCGGCGGCGGCCAGATGCGCCGGCAGCGAAGGATCGCTGATGCCGGTGTCGCGCCCGCTCAGGGTTTCCACCACCGCCAGACCGAGGAAGGGCGTGGTGGCCGGGTTGTAGCCGCCCTCGTGGGTGAACACCAGCCGTCCGCCGCACAAACGATCGGCCGCATCCAGCACCATCTGCGTGAGGGCGCGGTAGCTGTCGGCATGCAGCAGCATGCGCCCCAGCGGGTCTTCGATGCTGGAATCGAAGCCGCAGGCTACCATAATCAAATCGGGGCGGAAGGCCTCCAGCGCCGGCAGCACAATCTGCTCAAACGCATACACATAAGCGCCGTGGCCGCAGCCGGGCATCAGCGGCAGATTCATGTTTTTGCCCAAGCCGGCGCCGGCGCCGACATCGGTGTGCGCGCCACGGTTTTGCGGGAACCAGTTGTCTTGGTGCAGCGAAACCGCCAACACGCGGCCTTCTTCCCAAAAACAGGATTCGGTGCCGTTGCCATGGTGCACGTCCCAGTCGATGATGGCCACGCGTTCGCAGCCGTTGTCCAGCGCCCAGGCGGCGGCCACCGCGGCATTGGAGAAAATGCAGAAACCGCCGCCGGCATCCGGCTCGGCATGGTGGCCGGGCGGACGGATCAGCGCATAGGCATTGTCGGCTTGGCCGGCCAGCACCGCTTTCACTGCGCTGATGGCGCCGCCGGCGGCTTTGCGGGCAATGTCAATCGAAGCGGCGCCGAAAGGCGATTCGGCGTCGGCCAGGCCGTTTTGGCCGCGCGCGGCCTCGGTTTTGGCCAGATAGTCGGCCGTGTGCACCCGCAGCAGGTCGGCATCTCCGGCATCCGCCGGCGCCACGCGCCGCAATTGGTCCAACAGGCCGGAGACCTCCAGCAGATTGCGGATGCGACGCTTGGGTTCGGGAGATTCGTAGTGTTGCAAAGGCTGTACGGTAAGGCCGGGGCGGTAGAGGCCGGCGTAGGTGGACGTGTCGTGCCACATATACAGCTCGTGCCAGACAAAGGCGGTTTCGCGCATGGCGTTTCTCCTGTGTGGTTTTGTTGTGGACGGGCGCTGATGTCAGCCGCTTTATTTTTAAAACAAAACCCGTGCCGGTAAGAGGATATATTCGGACAGATTTGCGGTTTTTGCAGACAAAACCGGCCATTCAGGCGTTCAGGTAGCCTGTTGCGGTGCAGCAATAAAGTCGCATCAATATTAATTTTATTGAAGTAAACAAGAAGGAGAAGCGGGAGAGTAGCCCCGCCAATAAGCGGGCGGCGGATAAGGAAGAACTGAGCAGGCTTGGCAATCGGCCAACAGGCTACCTGAAACCGCATATCCATACAGCCTGAACAACCCATCAGTACGGCATCCAAGCAGATCGGGTTCCTGAATCCGGCCCAGCCCTACACCTTGCTACCGGTGTTGTCGGATTCAAGAATTCGACTTACGAAACTGGTATCCGGCACAAGCGGCACTGGAAATATTGAATGGATGTCGGATATCGGCATCCGAATCTAGAGCTGTTTCGATTTAATTAA
>NZ_JH164926.1:2217059-2238659 GCF_000226875.1 Neisseria shayeganii 871 | reverse complement strand
GCGGGCTGAGACCTTTGCAAAACCTCCAGATGTGGATGCAGTTCAAGGCGTAGCAGCGCAGCGAACGTGAACGTCAGGAATCCCTGTGGGACAGACATATCATACAGATAGGCAAGTGAGCGAGCAGTACCCATAGGGCATAAACACACAACGCAGAAATGCGCCGCAGATGGGGGTTTTGAAAGGTCTCAGGCTACCTGAAAACCCTTCACGCCGGCTGTCACAGACGCTAACGGCCGTACCAGGTGGCGGGGCTGCTGCCGGTCCAGCGTTTGAAGGCGTGCTTGAAGGCGGCGGGGTCGGCAAAGCCGAGGGCGTCGGCAATCTGCGCCAGATTGTGCTGGCGGTCGTGCAGCAGTGCCACCGCTTCGTGCAGGCGAATGTCGTCGAGCAGGGTTTGGAAGGCGGTGCCGCATTTGCGCAGGTGGCGGTGCAGGGTGCGCTCGGTCATGTGCAATTCGGCCGCCACCGCCGGCATGGCGCTGTAGCGCTTCAAATCGCCGGCCATCAGGGTGCGCACCTTCAGCACCAAGGGCTGCATCAAGAGGGCGCCGATTTGCTGTTCGAGGGCGCAGCATTGGCGCAGGGTTTGTGCAAACACGCTGCTTTGGGCATAGGGCAACGGCAGCGCCAATAATTCAGCACTAAAGCAGAGGGCGTCGGCCTCGCCGCCCTGGTCGCGGTATTGGGTGGCAAAGGCACCGCCGTCCACCACGCCTAGGGTGGCGATGATTTGGCGGTAGGCTTCGGCGCACAGGCGCAGATGGAAGCGGAACAGCTCGGGGCGGCCGCGGTAATGCTCGAAGCGCAGCTGCGCTTGGCCGCTGTCGGGGCAATGCAGCAGGCGGATGCCGAAATAGCTGCCCAGTTGCAGCGGAAACTGAAGGGCGGTGGCCAGCGCGGTGCCCAAGTCGGCGCTGAGCAGCATCAAATAACCCAACAGGCCGTAATAGGAAAAATGCAGATGGCGGCCCAGGCGGCAGCCCCATTCGGCGGCGTCGCCAGCGGCCACGCACTGCAAAAAGCAGTATTCCTCCAAATCGCGGCTGATGTAATTGAGTTCGCGGTAAAGCGGGTTTTGCGCCTGATAAGCGGCCACCGCCGAGCGCAGTTGCGCTGCCTGCGGCCCCTCGCCCAACAGCTCGGCCAAGCCTTCCAGCGCACTGGCGCTGGTGGGCTGGCCCGAACCGTAACCGGCGGGCAGGTGGGCTTGGCTGTCGGCCAGGCAGTGCCAATCGGGCATGGGCGCTCCTTATTGATTGCTTGGGCGGTGCCGCGCTTTCAGGTAGCCTGCGGCGGCTCTGAGGTGGCGGCATCGTCTGCGGCGGTGTTGGCAGCAGTGTGGCTTTCAAACCACTGGCGCACCACGGCATCCACTTCTTCAATGCCTTGTTTTTTCAGGCTGGAAAACAGCTGCACGCCTACTTCTTGCCGTTCGGTAAAGGGTTTTAACGCTTTCTTGACGGCAGACAAAGTTTTCATTTGCTCATTCTTGGATAATTTGTCCGCTTTCGACAGCAAGATGTGCACCGGCCGGCCGGTGAGGGCGAAAAAGTCCAGCATGCGCACATCCAGCTCTTTCAAAGGATGGCGCGCATCCATAATCAGAATCAGGCCGATCAGCTGGCGGCGGGTTTGCAAATAGTCGCCCAGCAGCTTTACCCAGTGGGTGCGTATGGCTTCCGGCACTTGGGCGTAGCCGTAACCGGGCAGGTCCACCATAAAGCCGCCGTTGGGCAGCTCGAAAAAGTTGATGTGCTGGGTGCGCCCCGGGGTTTTGGAAACAAAAGCCAGACGCGTGTGGTTGGTCAGCGTGTTGATGGCGCTGGATTTGCCCGCATTGCTGCGGCCGACGAAAGCGATTTCCGCCGGCGTGTCGGGCAGGTCTTTTAAATGATTGACGGTGGTATAGAATTTTGCGTTTTGAAAAAGCGTCATGGCTGGAACAATTTGTGAAATTTGGTATAGAATACCACGTTTATGAAAATATCGGTTTAAATCGGGCAGGCCCGATTCATAGAGTATTGGGGGCGGAGTCAAGAATCAACGCCCTGATTTTAGGAGCATTTTAATGAAACGTACTACCTTGTTGGGCTTGGCGCTGGCCGCTTCCGGCTTCGCTCTGGCCGCCCCGCAGGCAGCCGACATCGCCAAAGGCAAAGAAATTGCCGAAACCGTGTGCGCCGCCTGCCATGGTGCGGACGGCAACACCTCGATCGCCATGTATCCGCGCTTGGCGGCGCAACACCCCGCCTATACCGTACAGCAAACTTTGGCCATCAAAGACGGCAGCCGCAATACCGGCGCCGCTGTGACCATGCGCCCGCTGGTGGAAAACCTGAGTGAGCAGGACATCGCCAACGTGGCCGCCTACTTTGCCACCCAGCTGCCGAAATCCGGCGAGGCCAACCCGAAAGAAAATCCCGAGCTGGGCGCCCGCATCTACCGCGGCGGTTTGGCTCAGAAAGGCCTGCCGGCCTGTATGTCTTGCCACGGCCCCAGCGGCGCCGGTATTCCGGGCAATGCGAAAGCGCAAGACGGCACCGTGGCCTACCCGCGCCTGGCCGGCCAGCACACCTCTTATGTGGTGGACCAACTCAACGCCTATCAAAGCGGCCGCCGCACCAACGCCATCATGGTGGACATCGCCAAACGCATGACACCGGAAGAAATGCAGGCCGTCGGCAATTTTATCCAAGGTTTGCACTAAACCCTGATGCCCAAACCGCCGTATCCGGCTTATGCGGATACGGCGGTTTTTGTATGCTTTTTTTCGGTTTGGCAAAGAGCTCTGGCTACCTGAAAACTTTTCGGCTCAGCCGCTACTGGCGTTGTCTGTTTTCAGGTAGCCTGAAACCTTTGTTCTCCCTGCTCCAAAACATCAACACGGCCATGCCAGCTTGAAACAACTCAGCCTGAGAACTTCGCACAAGCCAGAGATGGGGAGTAAAGGGGCTCCGACTGTTCTCGTTTAACAGCGACTTAGCGGCTGTGGGCGGTCGGTTTGCGGCGCTCTTTCATGCCGCCGGGCTTGCCATTGCCGGATTTAAAGCCGTCTTTTTTGAAACCGCCGCTTTTTTTGGCGCCCCATTTCTTGTCGCCGTGGCCGCTTTTGCCGCCCCAGCCGCCTCTGCCTTTGTTGTTGGGCTTGCCGGCGGCATTTTTGTTGCGTTTGCGGGTGGGTTCCATGCCTTCGATCACCACTTCGGGCAGGGTGCGGTTAATGTATTTCTGGATTTTGTGCACCATCACATATTCGTTGACTTCGGCAAAGCTGAGCGCCAAGCCGTGGCGGCCCGCGCGGCCGGTGCGGCCGATGCGGTGTACATAATCTTCGGCCTGTTTGGGCAGGTCGTAGTTGATGACGTGGGTGATGGTGGGCACGTCGATGCCGCGGGCGGCCACGTCGGTGGCCACCAAGATTTTGATGCGGCCTTTGCGCAAGTCCATCAGGGTGCGGTTGCGCCAGCCCTGCGGCATGTCGCCGTGCAGGCAGTTGGCGGCAAAGCCTTTGTCGTACAGCTCGTCGGCCAGTTGCTCGCTCATGGCTTTGGTGGCGGTGAAAATCACGCATTGGTCGATGTTGGCATCGCGCAGGATGTGGTCGAGCAGGCGGTTTTTGTGGTTTTTGTCGTCGCAGTAGAGCAGTTGTTCGTCGATTTTGCCTTGGTCGTCCACGCGCGCCACCTCAATCACTTCGGGGTTGCGGGTCAGCTTGCGCGCCAGTTTGCCCACGGCGCCATCCCAGGTGGCGGAAAACAGCAGGGTTTGGCGTTCGGCCGGGGTGGCGGCGACAATGGTTTCGATGTCGTCGATAAAGCCCATGTCGAGCATGCGGTCGGCTTCGTCTAATACCAATACTTCCAGGCGGTCGAAATCGATGCGGCCGCTGCGCATGTGGTCCATCAGGCGGCCGGGGGTGGCCACGATGACGTCAACCGGGCGGCTGAGGGCTTTGATTTGGAAGCCGAAAGAGGAACCGCCCACCAGGGTGACGGTGCGCAGCCATTTCATGTTTTGGGCGTAGGTTTGCGCGTTTTTCTCCACTTGCGCGGCCAGCTCGCGGGTGGGGGTGAGCACCAGGATGCGGGGGCCTTTGCCGGGTTTTTCGCTGCGTTTGGTGATGCGTTGCAGCGAGGGCAGCAGGAAGGCGGCGGTTTTGCCGGAGCCGGTTTGGGCCGAGGCCATGATGTCTTTGCCTTCCAGTGCGGCGGGCAGGGCCTGTACCTGAATCGGGGTGGGCTCTTCGTAGCCGGCGCTGCGCAGGGCGGAGAGTAGGTTTTTGTCGTGCAGTAAGTCGCTGAATTTAATGGTCATGTGTTTCCAATGGGAACAACAAGGCTTTCTGCCCGCGTGAAAACAGGGGCAGCCGTGAAGCTGGGGAGGCGGTAACGGAAGTTACGGTAAAGACTTGTCGCAAGCCGTCCGGCTTGGGGTGACATCGGCGACAACCTTCAATCGAGACTGCCCGTATTGGCGGGCAGGATGGAATCTGCTCAAGGCAAAACGGCTGATGAGAAACAGCCGGCTGGCTGAAGACGATGGCTTCAAAGTGAAAAAGAGCGCGCATCATATAGATGCGTTGCCAAGCCGTCAAGCAAGTGTTTGAAATTTATTGTGATGGAATCGAAGGCTACCTGAAAATGCCAAGATGGTGGCTATGGTTGGGGTAAGGCGGTTCGGTGAGCGGCCGGATTGTCCGCTACAATGGCGGCCTTCTTTTTCAGGTAGCCTGTTATGAACGATATCTCCGCTTTCGCCAACCGCTTGGGCAAAAATGCCAAACACTTGCTCAAATGGGCGCGCCGCCAGCAAATCGAAGCGTGGCGGCTGTATGACCGCGATATTCCGCAATATCCGTTTGCGGTCGACATTTACGGCGATCAGGTGCACCTGCAGGAATACGACACCGGCTGGCTGCTGCCGCCTGATGAGTATGAAGCCTGGCTGGCCGAGGTGGTGGAGGCGGTATCGTTTGTCACCGGCTTCCCGCCGCAGCATATCCATCTGAAAAGACGGGCCCGCCAGAAAGGTTTGCAGCAGTATGAAAAAACGGGTGCCGAGGGAGAGGATTTTGTGATTCACGAAAACGGGCGGGCGTTTTGGGTGAATCTCGATAAATATCTGGATACCGGCCTCTTTCTCGACCACCGCAACACCCGCCGCCGAGTCGGCGAAGAAGCCGCCGGCAAACGCTTCCTCAACCTGTTTGCCTATACCGGCAGTTTCAGCGTTTATGCCGCTACCGGTGGCGCGGTAAGCAGTGAAACGGTCGATTTGTCGAATACCTATTTGGAATGGGCCAAGCGCAACTTTGCCTTAAACGGCATTGATGAGCGTTGTCATCAGATTATCCGCGCCGATGTATTTCGTTATTTGGAGCAAGCCGCTGCCGAGCAAAAATGCTTCGATTTGATTGTGATGGATCCGCCCAGCTTCTCCAACAGCAAAAAAATGCTCGATGTTTTGGATGTCCAGCGCGACCAAGCGGTTTTGATCGACGGGGCAATGCAATTGTTGGCACCAGCAGGCTGCCTCTATTTTTCCAATAATCTGCGCAGCTTTGTTTTGGAAGCAGCCATTATGGAGCGTTATCAGGTTTGGGATGTATCGAAATCTTCCGTGCCTGATGACTTCCGCAATAAGAAGATTCACCAGTGCTGGCAAATACGGCACCGTTGAAGGGAAATTTGTTGGACAGTATTGATTGGGGCGCGGTATCAAACTGCCGGGGATCTTTCCAATCCAAAATTACCGGATAGGTTTGTGAGGGGCCCTTTAGTCTGCATGCATAGCGGGTTATGGGCATTGAGCAAGGTTTCGTCTTTGCGGCTGAAGCAACTGTCCATCTAGCCTCTTAAAACATCTGGTTGGATGAGAAGGCGGAATGTTTTGCATCCCTCGGCACCCGCAACAGCCATGCGGTACCGTGCTGCTTGATACAGGCTTTCTCCGATGGCGCCCATGCTTTGACTTCCGTTTTCCAAAGCATTATGCTTGCCGCGTTTGCGGGTTTCCCGCGCTTTTATTTTGGAGCACCGCTATGTCCCACCCCGCCGCCGTTCTCAGCGCAACCGGCCTGTTTACCCCGCCTTTCAGCATCAGTAACGAAGAGCTGGTTGCCGCTTTCAACCGCTATGTGGCCCAGTACAATCAAGAACATGCCGATGAAATTGCCGCCGGCAGCCGTGCGGCGTTGGCCGAGTCCAGCAGCGAATTCATCGAAAAAGCGTCCGGTATCCGCAGCCGTTTTGTGATGGACACAGAGGGGATTTTGAATCCGGACATCATGCATCCGGTATTTGCTCCGCGCAGCAATGACGCTTTGTCGCTGCAGGCCGAAATCGGTGTGGCGGCGGCACGCGATGCTTTGGACCGTGCCGGTGTGGCTGCGGCCGACATTGACATGATTGTGGTGGCCAATTCGAATATGCAGCGCCCCTATCCGGCGGTGGCGGTGGAGATTCAGCATGCTTTGGGTGCCGGCGGCTTTGCTTTCGACATGAATGTAGCCTGCTCGTCCGCCACGTTTGGCCTGCAAACGGCGGCGGACGCGATTGCCAACGGTTCGGCCAGCCGTGTGTTGGTGGTCAGCGCCGAAATCTGCACCGCGCACCTGAATTTCCGCGACCGCGACAGCCACTTTATTTTCGGCGATGCCGCCACCGCCTTGCTGCTCGAACGCGCCGATTTGGCCGCGCCCAAGCAAGGCTTCAATGTGGTCAGCACTCGGCTGTGGACCCAGTTTTCCAACAATATCCGCAATAATGCGGGCTTTCTCAACCGCTGTGAGGCGGATAACGACCCGCTGGCGGCCGACAAGCTGTTTGTGCAGCAGGGCCGGAAGGTATTTAAAGAAGTTTGCCCGGCGGTGGGCGAACACATTGTTGCCCATCTGTCGGCCCAAAATATCGCCCCCGAAGCGGTGAAACGCTTCTGGCTGCACCAGGCCAACCGCAGCATGAACGATTTGATCAGCCGCCGCGTGCTCGGCCGCGATGCCACGCCCGAAGAAGCGCCGATTATTCTCGACCGCTATGCCAATACCAGTTCGGCCGGTTCCGTGATTGCCCTGCATTTATACCAAGACGGCCTGCAAAGCGGCGACTTGGGCGTGCTGTCCAGCTTCGGCGCCGGTTATTCCATCGGCTCCGTGATTCTGGAAAAACGATGAACGCGCCGCGCCGCGCCGTGTATGCCGGCAGCTTCGATCCGCCCACCAACGGCCATCTGTGGATGATCCGCCGTGCCCAAGCCATGTTTGACGAGCTGGTGGTGGCCATCGGCAACAATCCGGACAAGAAATCTACCTACACGCTGGAAGAGCGGCAGGCCATGTTGGCGGAAATCACCACCGAATTTCCCAATGTGCGCATTGCCCATTTCAGCAACCGTTTTCTGGTGGATTTTGCCGACAGCATCGGCGCCAAATTCGTGGTGCGCGGCATCCGCACCGCATCGGATTACGAATACGAGCGCTCGATGCGCTACATCAACGCCGATTTGCAACCCGACATCACCACCGTGATCCTGATGCCGCCGCGTGAATTTGCCGAAGTGTCTTCCACCATGGTGAAAGGCATGGTGGGGCCGCATAATTGGCAGAAAACCATCCGCCGCTATGTGCCGGATGCGGTGTACCGCAAAATCATGGCAGATCAAGGCGAGCAGCCGGTTGTGCCGTAAAGCGGCGATCTGCGACTCAGGCTACCTGAAAATGCCACGGCGGCGTTTCAGGTAGCCTGAGACCTTTGCAAAACCCCCATCTGCTGCGCATTTCTGCGTTGTGCGCTGCTCGCTCACTTGCCTATCTTCATGATATGTCTGTCCCACGGGGATTCCTGGCGTTCACACTCGCTGCGCTGCTACGTCTTGAACTGCATCCACATCTGGGGGTTTTGCAAAGGTCTCAGCCTGGTTTGTTTGCATGACCAAGCAGTCGTGTCGCTTGGTGGGCAAAAATAGCATCCAGGACGTTGTTTCTGGATGCGCTTTTCTTGCGCGAGTGCTTCATTTCCTATACAATTCCGCCGCTTTCGTTTTGGAAGCGTTTTTTATTTTTATCCCAATCATGCTCGCATCTTGCGCCAAAGGGTGCTCGGAATCTTTCGGGAGTCCGGGTTCTGTGCGCACGGATGTCTGCCTTAACCCTTTGTAAGGAAATTAAATGTCTCAAGTTACCATGCGTCAAATGCTGGAAGCCGGCGTACACTTCGGCCACCAAACCCGCTACTGGAACCCGAAAATGGAGCAATACATTTTCGGCGCGCGCAACAAAATCCACATCGTGAATCTGGAAAAAACCCTGCCGCTGTTCCAAGAAGCCCAAGACGTGGTGCGTCGTTTGGCTGCCAACAAAGGCACCATTTTGTTCGTCGGCACCAAGCGTCAAGCGCGTGACATCATCCGCGAAGAAGCCACCCGCGCCGGCATGCCCTATGTCGACCACCGTTGGTTGGGCGGCATGCTGACCAACTACAAAACCGTGAAACAGTCGATCAAACGCCTGGAAGAAAAAGCAGCGGTTTTGGAAAACGCCGAAACCAGCGGCTACAACAAAAAAGAACTGCTGGATATGCAGCGCGAAGTGGACAAGTTGGAGCGCTCTTTGGGCGGCATCAAAAACATGAAAGGCCTGCCCGATGCCATCTTCGTGATCGACACCGGCTATCAGCACGGCACTTTGGTAGAAGCCGCCAAGCTGGGCATTCCGGTGATTGCCGTGGTGGACACCAACAACAGCCCTGACGGCGTGAAACACGTGATTCCGGGCAACGATGACTCCGCCAAAGCCATCCGTCTGTACTGCCGCGGCATGGCCGATGCGGTTTTGGAAGGCAAAAATCAAGCCATCGCCGAAACCGTGGCCGCTGCCCAAGCTGCCGCAGAATAAGCTCTGCCCCGCAGGCTGCCTTATTTTCAGGTAGCCTGCTCCCATTTCTGAGGCGCGGCACCGGCCGCGTTTCGTGTTCATGAATTTTAGGAGACAGCTATGTCTAACATTACTGCAAAAATGGTGGCCGATCTGCGCGCTGCCACCGGCCTCGGCATGATGGAGTGCAAAAAAGCTTTGGTGGAAGCCGAAGGCAACTTTGAAAAAGCCGAAGAAATCCTGCGCATCAAATCCGGCGCCAAAGCCGGCAAGCTGGCTGGCCGCACCGCTGCCGAAGGCGTGTTGGCTTATGCCATCGAAGGCAATGCAGGCGCTTTGGTGGAAGTAAACTGTGAAACCGACTTCGTGGCCAAAGATGCCGGCTTTGTAGAGTTTGCCAACTTTGTTGCCAAAACCGCCGTGGCCAAAAAACCCGCTACGGTTGAAGAGTTGAGCGAACTGGTGGAAGAAGAACGCAAAGCCATCATCGCCAAACTGGGCGAAAACATGTCTGTACGCCGTTTCCAAGTGATCGAAACCGGCAACAGCCTGACTGCCTACATCCACGGCGCCCTGGCTACCGAAGGCGTGTTGGTTGAGTTCAAAGGCGCCGAAGACGTGGCCCGCAAAGTGGGTATGCACATCGTGGCGGCCAAACCGCAATGCGTGGCTGAAAGCGAAGTGGATGCCGAATTGGTGGAAAAAGAGCGCCACATCTACACCCAGCAAGCCATCGAATCCGGCAAACCGGCCGAAATCGCCGCCAAAATGGTGGAAGGCCGCATCAAGAAATTCTTGGCCGAAATCACTCTGAACGGCCAAGCCTTCGTAATGAACCCCGACCAAACCGTGGCCCAATTCTTGAAAGAAAACGGCGCGGAAGTGATCAGCTTCGTGCGCTACAAAGTGGGCGACGGCATCGAGAAAAAAGAAGTGGACTACGCAGCCGAAGTGGCTGCCGCCGCCAAAGTATAAGGCGCCGTCCCTGCTTTTTTAACTAATGAATCAACCACCTGCCGTTTTTTCGGTAGGTGGTTTTTTTATGGGTGATTGAGAGGCGTTTGGACAAAGGTCGCACACTACATTTCGCATTCGGGATGGATTGACGTGTCGTGCTAAGACGGCTTTGAACATGGAGAGCAAGATCATAGACGGCCCGAGACCTTTGCAAACCCCCAGATGTGGATGCAGTTCAAGGCGTAGCAGCACAGCGAGCGTGAACGCCAGGAATCCCCGTGGGACAGGCATATCAGATAGATAGGCAAGCGAGCGAGCAGTGTCCATAGAGCATAAACGCACAACGCAGAAATGCGCCGCAGAGGGGGGCAAAGGTCTCAGCCTGTAGTTCTGTACGACGCGCAGCAAAAAGCGTTGCATTGGTATTTTGGCAGAAAACCCGCATCTGTTTATGGCAGCCATCCCATAAGGGGACAGGAAAAATGCGCGTAAGATATCCAATTTCACTCTACTGGCCGGTTTGGCCAGCGAAGCGTATCCGCATTCGTTGAATATGCTTGGTTTCTGTCACTTGTCTCGGTAGCGAAGCAGAATCACGAAACTAACAAACTGCGTCGCAAGCTTTTGGGAGGCCCCCCCCTGACTGGAGGTCTTCTTAAGAAGTAAATGCAGAAATGTGTCCCAGATAGGGAGACACGAAGTCCTCAAGCCGAAAACTTATCCAGATGAGGCTCAATCATCGCGGTCGCGGCGGGAAGACAGCACCCGCCCGCTACGCGCATCCACCCAAACCTCGTATTTGCGGCCGTTTGCCGCACGGATGTCCACCTCGTAAACCTGTCGGCCGTTTTTACGGGTTAAATCCACATCGCCGACCCGGCCACGGATACGGCGCAAAGCGGCATTGGCGGCGCGGTTTGCCGAGATTATCCGTGTCTCGGCACGGCCTTGGCGGCGGGAAATTGTTCGACGGTCATCATCATCGTCATCACGGTCATAAACCCGGGCAGGGCGGTGGCGGTCGTCGTCATCGTCGTCTGCATACGCCGGCAGAGCGACGGCCAACATCAGTGCGGGCAACAGGCACCAGGCTTTTTTCCATTTCATAAATCAGTCCTTATTCACCCTGAAAAGAGGTGGAACGCACGGAGTAATGAAACAGGCTACCTGAAACTAACCGGCAGCCTGCAAGCAAACTATTGGATTTTCACCACCGATTTCACATCGACTTCGGTACCGTTCCAATCCTGATCGATTTCCGCAGTCAAGCGAACCCTGTCACGAGGCGTAACGTTCACGCCGCGCCATACATCGTCGTCGATTTCAACTTCGATGCTGCCGCTGGCATCACGGAAAATATAATGTTCGCGACGCACTTGCTTTTCAATGCGGCCTTCCAACACCACGTAGCTGTCATCCGGCAGGTTTTTCAAGGCCGCCACGCGGCTGACACTGGCGCTGTTTGCCTCGGCGGTGCCGTGCTCTGAAAAACCCGCTGCCGCGGTAGCGGAAACGGCCAACAACATACTGATCAAAATTGCATTTTTCATCAACTCATCCTCATCTAACCATGAATAAAAGATAAATCGGCCGCCCTGCCGATAAGGGGCAGGGCTTTTTGCCAACACGGTGCATGATACCCTTTGCAACTTAGGCAAAAATTAGGCCGATCAAATATTGGATTAATATTGGGTTAAATCAGGTAAGCATCACCACCGCCGTTTCCTACCGGCTGTTCGATGGTCTTCAATTTGCCGCAGCCGGCCTGATACAGTAGAAGCCTTGATGTAGGCTGAGACCTTTGCAAAACCCCCATCTGCGGCGCATTTCTGCGTTGTGCGCTGCTCGCTCGCTTGCCTATCTATATGATATGTCTGTCCCACGGGGATTCCTGGCGTTCACGCTCGCTGCGCTGCTACGCCTTGAACTGCATCCACATCTGGGGGTTTTGCAAAGGTCTCAGGCTATTTTAAACCGGCCGCCATGCTCTAAAGGTCTGACACTAAAGGATGGGCGCGGCACATGAAAAAAGGCTACCTGAAAATTTTCAGGTAGCCTTTTTGTGTGCGTCTCAGTCACGCAGGCGCTTATTCGGCAGCCGGCACCACGGATACGGTAATGTTGGCCACGGCATCGGAATGCAGCGCCACTTCCACTTCGTATTCGCCTACGGCTTTCAGCGGGCCGTCGGGCAGGCGTACGTTGGCTTTGGCGGCTTCCACGCCGAAAGCACAAATGGCCTCGGCGATGTCGGCATTGGTCACAGAACCGAACAGGCGGCCGTCCACACCGGCTTTTTGCGCCACGGTAATGGTTTGGCCGTCCAGCTTGGCCTGACGGGCTTGGGCGTCGGCCAGGATTTCGGCTTGACGGGCTTCCAGTTCGGCGCGGCGGGCTTGGAAGTCGGCCAGAGCGGCTTCGGTAGCACGCTTGGCTTTGCCTTGCGGAATCAGGAAGTTGCGGGCATAGCCGTTTTTCACGGTTACCACGTCACCCAGATTGCCCAAACCGCCGATTTTTTCTAACAGAATGATTTGCATGTTGAAACTCTCCGTTGATTATTTGTGTTGGTCGGTGTACGGCAGCAGGGCGAGGAAACGGGCGCGTTTCACGGCCACAGACAGCTGGCGTTGGTAGTGGGCTTTGGTGCCGGTGATGCGGGCGGGGATGATTTTGCCGTTTTCAGCGATGAATTCTTTCAACAGATCAACGGATTTGTAATCAACTTGTTTGATGCCTTCTGCAGTGAAACGGCAGAATTTTCTACGTTTGAATGATTGACGAGCCATGTCGTTTTAACCTTTATATTCGTGAATCGTTTGTATGTGCAATATCGGACGGCGGTATTTTTGGCTATAAGCACTGAGAAAACCGCTGACTGCTACGCTGCAGCCGGCCCGGGATTGCCAGACGGCCGCCTCGGCTCCGATCAGTTTGGCCTGTATTTCAAAACGGGCCAAGTAGCGCTCTCCGGCGTCTTGCTGCCAGGATTCGTGCTCCAACAGCAAATCCAGCACGGCGGTGCCGGCAGGGGTGTAACGCAGGGTATCGGCGGCTTTGATGCGGGCGTTCAGGCGGAGGATGTTTTCCAAATTACGCTTCGGCAGCCGGGGTTTCTTCGGCTGCGGCTTGGCCGCTCAGCAGGTTTTTGGACTTCTCTTCTTTCATCATCGGAGAAGCTTCGGTGACTGCGGCGTCCATTTTAACGGTCAGGTGGCGCAGTACGGCATCGTTGAAGCGGAAGCCGGTTTCCAGCTCTTCCACCACGGCGGGCGTACATTCGATGTTCATCAGCACATAGTGGGCTTTGTGGATTTTGTTGATGGGGTAGGCCAGTTGGCGGCGGCCCCAGTCTTCCAGACGGTGGATGTTGCCGCCGCCGTCGGTTACCAGTGATTTGTAGCGCTCAACCATGGCGGGCACTTGCTCGCTTTGATCCGGATGAACGATAAACACGATCTCGTAATGGCGCATGTTTTCTCCTTACGGCTGTAAAGCCTTTTGCCATGCGAATGCAAAAGGCAAGGGTTGAAAAGGGCGGGATTTTAAAGGAAAGCCGTTTGGGCGGCAAGTGCTTGGGCCGGCAAAGATTCAGTTGTCGCGTTTTGCCGACGGCACCCGCCCGCCCCAGGCATTGGCCGAACTGACCCCGATGATCAGGGCCACGCCGACGTATTGCCAGAGATTCAAGCTTTCGTGCAGCCACCAGGCGGCCAGCACCACCGCGGTGAGCGGCTCGATCACCGTGAACACGGAGGCACGGGCGGCCGGCATCTTCTCCAAGCCTTTGATATAGAGCGCATACGGCAACAGGGTGCCGATCACCGCCAAAGCCGCCACCGCCAGCCAGGCCGACGGCGCACCCGCCAACAGGCGCTGCCAGGCTTGGTGGGTATCGGGCAGAAAGGCCATGGCCACGGCGCTGATGAACACCGAAGTGAACAACACCAGCATGGGCGGATTGCGGCCCATGGCGCGTTTGCCGAGCACGCCGTAAAGCGCATAGCAGACGCCGGACATCAGGCCCAAGCCGATACCGAACCAATTGACCTGGCCGATGCCGGCCATGGTGAGGCCCACCCCGCAGGCGGCCAACACGGTGAGCGCCGCAGAACGGCGGGTAATCCCCTCGCCCAGCAGGATGCGGGCAAAAATCAGGCTCCACACGGGCGCGGTGTACAGCAGCGCCACCGCCAGCGAACTGCCCACCGCGGCCACGGCGCCGAAGTAAAACACCGTCATGCCGAACATGCCGAGCATGGATTGCCAAAACAGGGCTGGCAGCTGGCGGAAACTGAGCCGTTTCAAATAGCGGGCGAACCACGGCAGCAACACCAGCAGCAAAACCGCAGCAGATGTCACGCGCAGGGAGGCGGCTTCCATGCCGCTGAAGCCCTGCCGGTTGAGAAACGTGCCCAACACGCCCAAGCAGCCCCAGCAGACGGCGGCGATGATGATTTGGCACATGCCCAGTATTTGCGGATTCATGGTTTCAGGTAGCCTTTATTCAGCGTGTATGGGTGTGGGCGGCAAACGGTAGGATGATGGCGGCGTTTGCCGATATTCTTTCATTCGCCACCCCTCTTGATGATTGGATTTCAGCCTGCAGCAAGCCGGTAACACAAGTTCAGGCTACCTGAAACCAGCCACGCGCATTTCTGCGTCGCCAAAACATTCAGGTAGCCTGAAGCACGGCCGTCTCCGGCCGCCGGTTTAACCGGTATTGCGCAAACCCTGGGCCACGCCGTTGATGGTGAGGTGGATCAGCTGCAGCAGATGGCCGTTGTCCGACTCCTGCCGCAGCCGCGCCAACAGCTTGGCCTGCAGCCAGTTGAGGGCGTCCAGATAAGGCAGGCGCAAGGCCAGCGAGCGTGCCAGGCTGCGGTTGTCGGTGAGCAGGGTGTCGCGCTGCAACAATTGCAGCAGGGCTTGGCGGCTGCGGGCGAACTCGGCTTCGATGCGGGCAAACAGCTCGGCGGCGGCGCTTTGGTCTTCGGCCAAGTCCAGATAGGCGCGGGCGATGTCCAGATCGGCCTTGGCCATGACCTGCTCCATATTCGACAACATGGCGTGGAAAAAGGCGCTGTGGGCGGCCATGTGCTGCAAACGCGCCAAATTCACGGGATCGGCCGCCAGCAAGGT
This sequence comes from Neisseria shayeganii 871, assembly GCF_000226875.1. GTDB lineage: Bacteria > Pseudomonadota > Gammaproteobacteria > Burkholderiales > Neisseriaceae > Eikenella > Eikenella shayeganii. Next base: position 2,223,688 of record NZ_JH164926.1, on the reverse strand, counting down.
TTCGACCGCGCTGCCGAAACCATACCAGGCCGGCAGCATCAGCCGGTTTTGCGTCCACGAGAATACCCACGGAATGGCGCGCAAATCCTGAATCCGCGCCAGGGTTTTGCGGCTGGCGGGGCGGCTGCCGATGTTGAGGCTGGCGATTTCCTGTATCGGGCTGGTTTGCAGGAAATAATCGATAAAACCGGGCTGGGTGATCAGGGCGCGGTAAGCGGCGAAGGCGGCGTCGGAGAGCGACTGCATCAGCGCCGCATCCGGCGCTTCGCCGCGCTGCGGCAGCAAGCTGGCTTCCAGCGTGGCGGCGGCCAGGGTTTCCAGATTGCGCTCGGCATTGTCGGCGTCGGCGTATTTGGCGGTGATCACTTCGCCCTGCTCGGTGATGCGGATTTGCCCGGCCACGCTGCCGGCAGGCTGCGCCAGAATCGCTTCGTAAGCCGGGCCGCCGCCGCGGCCGACGCTGCCGCCGCGGCCGTGGAACAGGCGCAGACGCACGCCGTGGCGGGCAAACAGCCGCACCAAGGCTTCTTCGGCCTGATACAGCGACCACTGGCTGGTGACATAGCCGCCGTCTTTATTGCTGTCGGAATAACCGAGCATGATTTCCTGAATATCGTCGCAACCGGCCAGCAGCTGGCGGTACCAGGGCAGGGAAAACAGGCTGTCCATCACGTCCAAGCAGCCTTGCAGGGCGCCGATGGTTTCAAACAAGGGCACGATATTGAGGCGGCTGCGCACGCGGCCGTTTTCCAGCCGCAGCAGGCCGGTTTCTTTCAGCAGCAATGCCAAAGCCAGCAGGTCGCTGACGTTTTCGGCATTGGAAATAATGCTTTGGCGGATGGCGCCTTCGCCGAAACGCTGTTTGATGTCCGCGGCGGCCTGAAACACCGCCAGCTCGTGGGCGGTGTCGTCGCTGTAGCGCACATAAGGGTTGTACAGCGGGCGCTGGGTGGCCAGCTCGCGCAAGAGCACGCGCTGTTTGGCGCTTTCGCTCAGGGCGTGGAAGTCTTCCAAATCGGCGTGTGCAAACAGCTCGGCCACGGTGTCGGCGTGCTTGCCGGCGTGCTGGCGCAAATCCAGCGGCATCAGATAAAAACGGAACACCGAGGCGGCACGCAACAAATCGGCCAGCTGACCATCGGCCAGCAAACGGCTGCCGTTGGCGGCCAGCGAATCATACAGCGCCTGCAAATCAGCAATAAAGGCATCGGCGTCGGCATAGGGTTCGAGCAAGCCGAAACGGCTGCCCAAGCCCAAGCCGAAGCCGCGGCCGCTGGCCACCAGCCGCGCCACCATATAGGCCACGGCGCGGCGGTACGGCTCTTCTTCGCGGGCGCGCTCGGTGTCGGGCGATTGCGCCGACATCGCCAGCACCGCCTCGCTCACCTGCACCCGGCGCACCGACATCGACAAAGCCTCATACAAGCGCCCCAACTCGGCGCGGTAAAAACGGAACACCGCATCGGCCTGGCGGCGGAAGGCGTAGCGCAGGGTGTCGGCAGACACAAACGGGTTGCCGTCGCGGTCGCCGCCGATCCAGCCGCCGATGTGCAGCACATCGGGCAGGCCCACGCCGGGATAGGCTACCTGAAGCGCATCCTGCATTTTGCGGTACACCCCCGGCACGGCGCGGAAAAAGCTGAGCGGAAAATAGGCCACGCCGTTGTTGATTTCGTCGGCCACGCTGATTTTGAAATGGCGGGTTTCGTTGGTCTGCCACAGCGACCACAACACGGTTTGCACGCGGCGCAACAGCTCGGCCTCGGCGCGGCTGCCCCGGCAGGCGCTGCGCTCGTCGAGCAGGGTGCGGATTTCGCGGTGGAACTGCAAAATGGTTTGCCGCTGCACCTCGGTGGGGTGGGCGGTGAGCACCGCCGCCACGGTGGTGTGCGCCAGCTGCTGCTGCACCGCCGCGGCATCCACGCCCTGCTGCTGCAACAGCGACAACACACGGGCAAAGCTGGCCTTGCCCGGCGCTTGGTCGTCGGCTTCGTGGGCGCGGCGGCGGCGCTGGTGGTGGGTGTCTTCGGCAATGTTCAGCACCTGTGCAAACAGGCTGCAAGCGCGGATCAGGTTTTCCAGCTGCGTGTCGTTGAGCTGCGGCAATACCCGCTCAATGACCGCCTGCGGCGCTTCGCCGGCCAACAACGCCGCCACCGTGTCTTGCACCGGCGCGCCGGTTTCGGCCGCCAACACGCTTTGCAGCGCATCGCTTAAAAAGGCCACGTCGGCCAAGAGCGGGGTGTCTTTGGGATTGTCGAGCAGGGGGTGGCGGGGCATGGCGTTTCTTTCTTATTGTTGGAGTGGGGTAGGTCGGCCGCAATATAGCAGCCGCCTTCCGCTGCTTGCAATGCCTGTCCAAGAGCGGCTGCTCGAAGCAGGATTCCCTGTATAATCCGCCCCTCTGCACACATCCTTTTACACCTGAATCATTACAAGAAAGTGTTCCGAATATGCAAGAATCCGCCCACTCCGCCGCGCCGGCCGATTGGCTGGCCGACACCGGCAACGGCGTCAAAGAATTTTTCATCGGCCTGTTTAACCGCGACGAATTCGGCCCCGCCCTATTGATGCGCAGCTTTACCGACACCCGTGGCTGGACTGAGCTGGTGGTGATGCTGGCCTTGCTGGCCGGTACCTATTTTGCGTCGCGCATGATTACCCGCCGCGTGCCGCCGGTAGGCGGCAAAATGCCGCTGACGCGCCATCTCCTGCGCCGTCTCAGCTGGCCGATTCTGATGCTGCTGGCCGCTGTGGTCGGCATGTTTGTCTGGCAATATCTGTCCACTTGGCCCTCGCTGTGGCTGCGCCTGCTGGCCATGGCCGCCCGCTGGATGATTCTGATCCGCGTTGCCTTGGCGGTGCTGAATTCCGCCCTGCCGACCAACCGTTTTACCGACCGCCTCGAATACTCGATGGCCGCGGTGTTGTGGGTGGGTTTCGTGCTGTGGATTTCCGGTTTGGACGACATCATCATCGGCTGGCTGAAAAGCCTGCAGTTTACCGTCGGCTCGTCCAAGCTCAACCTCTACACCATCCTGACCGGCCTGCTGTGGGTAGGCATCATGATGGTGGGTGCGCTGTGGCTGGCGCGTTATATCGACGGCCGTCTGAAAAACAGCACCCGGCTGGACGCCAATCTGCAAATCGTGTTGTCGAAAATCGCCACCACCCTGCTGGTTTTTCTGTCGATTCTGATCGCCCTGCCGCTGGTCGGCATCGACCTCACCGTGCTGTCAGTATTCGGCGGCGCTTTGGGTGTGGGCTTGGGTTTCGGCCTGCAGAAAATCGCCAGCAATTACGTGTCCGGCTTTATTATTCTGGGCGACCGCTCCATCCGCCCCGGCGACCGCCTGACGGTGGACAACTTCACCGGCTACGTGACCAACATCACCGCCCGCTTCGTGGTGCTGCGCAGCGTCGGCGGCCAAGAGGCGCTGATTCCCAACGAAACCTTCGTCACCTCCACCGTGATCAACGAATCCTATTCCGGCAAAACCCTGTGGCAGAGTCTGGACGTTCAGGTAGCCTACCACACCGACCTCACCTTGGCCCTGCGCATCATGGAAGAAGCCGCCGCCGCCCAAGAGCGGGTGCAGAAAGACCCGGCGCCGAATGCGGTTTTGGTGAATTTCGGCGACAACGGCATCGATCTGAAAGTCGGCTTTTGGGTAAAAGACCCGGAAAACGGCTTTTTGGGCCTGTTCTCCGCCATCCTGCTCACCATCTGGCGCCGTTTCAATGAAGAAGGCATCGAATTCCCCTTCCCGCAGCGCGAAGTACGGATTCTGAACGACGACCCCCAGCCCGATGCCTCCGCCCTAACAAAAGCCGGCTACCTCGAGCAGGCCAACACCGTTTCCAGCGAAAACGGCCACCCGCAATGAGCGCAGCGGCCAACACACCGTTCAAACGGCCGGTGTCGGTGCTGGTGGTGCTGCACGACGGCTGCGGGCGGGCGCTGCTGCTGGAGCGGGCCGACCGCGCCGGCTTCTGGCAGTCGGTCACCGGCAGCCTGGAAGACGGCGAAACCCCCGCCGCCGCCGCCTTGCGCGAAGTGGGCGAAGAAACCGGCCTGCTGCTGCCGCCCGAGCGCATAGACAATTGGCACCTGAGCACAAGCTACGAAATCTACCCGCATTGGCGCCACCGCTATCCACCCGGCACCACGCGCAACACCGAACACACCTTCTGCGCCCTCATTCCGGCCGATGCCCCGGTCCGCCTTTCGCCGCGCGAACACCGCGCCTGCCTTTGGCTGCCCCTGGCCGAAGCCGCCCGGAAAGTGTTTTCCCCTTCCAACCGCGCCGCCCTGCTGCGCTTGGCCGGATGGCCGCCCGAAGCGGGGAGAGAAACCCCAAAGATTGGCGGCCGTTAAACCCATCCATCCCGCTCGGTTGGCGCACCGTTTTCAGGTAGCCTGAGGCTACCTGAACAGCCACCCCGATTCGAACCTCACATGGCAAACATGACACAGAAAAAACACGCCTCCGACATACCCGCCCTGCTGGCGCAAACCGCCGTCGCCGGCGATGCCTTCGCCCTGCTGCAAGGCGTGATGGCTTGGATGCGCCAAGGCGGCGCCGCGCAGGCCGAACGGCGCATGCGCATGCTCAGCCGCTGGCTGGCGCAAGACCCGAAACTGGCCGCCGCCGTGGCCACTTTGTTGTGCCGCTGGCTGAGCAGCGTGCGCGTGTACCCCACCCTGATCACCATCGGCATCTTCTCCCGCCAAGGTTTCAGCCACGAACTGCGCCAGCGCTTGTACGAACGGCTCAACCCCGCCTACAAAGACCGCAACGACCTGCGCGACGTGCTCTCGCTGCTGTTTGCCCACCCGCGCGACCCCGAGTGGCTGCAAGCCGTGCCGTTCCGCGCCTGGCTGCGCCTGTTCGACCTGCTCAACCGCCGCGCCGACCCCAACGTGCGCCAAACCTGCCGCCGCCACCTGGCCCACGACAGCCTGTATGCGGTGGAAATGCTGTCGGTGTGGATTGCCGCCGAAGAGCTGGAACCCGACCTGATCCGTCTGGAGCCGAAACTTTTGGATGTGGATTCGCCGCTGGTCGGCCTCAAACGCGAGGTGTCCGAATGGCTGGACCACCACCGCCAAAACCGGCCGTTCGATCCGGCCCATTTAAACGTGATGCTGGCCCAATGCCGCGAGCTGGTTGACCGCCTGCGGCGCAAAGGCACCGGCGCCGGTGCCGGCTCCTCGATGACGGTGGCGCACCTGCTGGAGCGGCTCAGCCAAACGCTCAACCGTTTGGAAGACCTGATGGAGCTGCACGACACCCGCCAACGCAGCGCCCGCCTGCTGCGCGCGCTCAAGCTGGCCGGCGGCATTGCCGCCGCCACCGTAGCGCGGCGCAGCATCGCCCCCTTGTGGCGCGGCAGCGTGAAAATGCTGGCGCGCAGCATCAGCCAAAACTCCAGCCGCCACGGCGAACACTACATCACCCGCAACCGCAGCGAATACTGGAGCATGTTCCGTTCCGCAGCCGGCGGCGGCGTGCTCATCGCCCTGATGGCGCTGCTGAAAATCCACATCGGCAGCACGGTGGCCGACCCCTTTATGTATGCGGTGCTCTCCAGCCTCAACTACGGCATCGGCTTCGTGATCATCCACATGCTGCATTTCACCGTGGCCACCAAACAACCGGCCATGACCGCCTCCAGCTTCGCCCAAGCGGTGGAGCGCAACGACAAGGGCCGCGCGGTCAACCTCAAGCTGGCCCAACTGCTGATCGACGTATTCCGTTCGCAAAGCGTGGCGGTATTCGGCAATGTGTTTGTCGCCCTGTCCCTGGCTTCGCTGATCGCTTGGGGCTACCTGAAAAGCCAAGGCCAACCCTTGCTGGACACGGCGGCGGTGGCTTACGAATTCAAATCGCTCAACCCGTTTACCCAGCCCACCCTGCTGTTTGCCGCCATTGCCGGGGTATGGCTGTTCTGCTCGGGCATCATCGCCGGCTTTTTCGACAACCGCTCCGACTACCTCAATCTGAAAATGCGCCTGCGCGAGCACCCGCTGCTCAAGCGCCTGCTCTCCGAGCGGCAGCGCAACCGCCTGGCCGATTATCTGCACGCCCATTACGGCGCCATCATGGGCAATTTTTGCTTCGGCGTGCTCTTGGGCATGACCGGCTACCTCGGTCATCTCACGGGCCTCCCGCTCGACATCCGCCATGTGGCGTTTTCTTCCGCCAACCTCGGCTATGCGGCCGTCAGCAGCCACAGCTCATGGGCGGTTTTCGGCTTCAACCTGCTGTTTGTGCTGGCCATCGGCATGGTGAATCTGGTGGTGAGTTTTTCCATTACCCTGTGGGTGGCCCTGCGTTCGCGCGATGCGGTGATCGACAGCCCCTTCCAGATCGTGCGCACCCTGTTTACCCTATTGAAACAAAAGCCCGCCAGCCTGTTTTTCCCCCAGGCCGACAGCACCCCGCCGGCGGGTAACGGCAAAAAAAACGGCGGCCATTGAACCCAGCCGTTACGCGATTTGGCCGAAAACAAAACCGCCTGCGGCTAAGCAGGCGGTTTAGACGGCTGACGATAGGCTCCAAGCACAACACATGAGGCTTTGCCAACCCCCAGGTGTGGATGCCGCAGCACAACAAGTATGCATA
>NZ_JH164926.1:2212543-2214562 GCF_000226875.1 Neisseria shayeganii 871 | reverse complement strand
TTTCTACACATTATCGTTCATCTGCATTACAAAATATCCAATTACACGATTACTGCGCAAATCACCAGCATATTCACAGACGATTTCATGCCTATCAACCTACTCCGGGCTCCTAGCTTAATATTGAAGACGTGTCACATCCCTACTCGTATACCGCTTTATCCAGCGTAGTTGGAAAGAGTGGCTGCCTGAAGTGTTTTCAAGCAGCCATGCGGATCTATTTCGGTGCTTATTCGCCTTGCAGTTCGGCATTCACCATCCATGGGGTGCCGAAGCGGTCGGTGACGATGCCAAAGCCTTTGGCCCAGAAGGTTTCGGCAAAGGGCATTTGCACCTGCCCGTCTTCTGAAAGCGCGTTGAAGATGCGCTCGCCTTCGGCCACGGTATCGACGTCAATGGCTACCTGAAAGCCTTGCATGGGCTGGAAGCCGCCTTTGTCGCAGAACATTGGCAAGGTGTCGCTGGCGCTGAGCAGGATTTCGCCATCTTTCATCAGGTTGCTGTTTGCCACTTTGTTTTTGTCGGCCTCGGACAGTGGCGGTGCATCGGGCTCCGGCGGCATGTCGGCAAAGCGCATGATGTGCGCTTCGCCGCCCAAAAGCTCGGCGTAAAAGGTCATGGCTTCGGCGCAGTTGCCGTTGAAATACAGATAGGGGCTGATTTTCATGGGGGTCTCCTTGGGGGAAAGGTACGGTTCAGTCGAGCGACAGCGGCATAAAGCCGCCGAAGATGGCGCGTTGGCCGTCAAACGGCATGTTTCGCGGCGTGCGCGGATCGGCATTGATCGCGCGCCAACCGGCTTCGCGCGTGGCTTTGTCCGGCCAGATGAACCAGGAGCACATCACGGTTTCGTCCGGCCGGCATTGCACCGCGAGCGGCAGCGAGGTGAGTTTTCCTTCTGGAACGTCATCGCCCCAGCATTCCACCACTTGCAGCACGCCGTGTTCTTTGACCACGGCGGCCACTTCGGCGGCGTGTTGGCGGTAGGTGTCGCGATTGGCCGTGGGTACGGCGGCTAGGCAGAGATCAATGTAATGTTCGGGGTTCATGGTGGCTCCTTGGCTTGTACGAGGGAAAGCGGAAAGCCGCATCTTGCCGCAAATCGCGGTGCGGTATTTGTTACGAATTGCGTTGGTGCAGGTAATCGAACAACAGCTTGGGCAGGTTGACGGTGATGGGCGGGTCGTAGGGCTGTAACGGGCGGAAGTGCAGTGTCAGTTGCTGCGGGGCGGGCAGTGGGAAAGTAATCGGCTCAGGGTGCAGGGCGCGCAGGCAGTGGTCGAGGCGGAAGAAATCCAGCGGGTTGAGGCTGGGGCGCATTTCGCAGCCGAGCAGGTGGTAGCGGCCGTCGGGGATGTGGTCGATGACAAAACGGCGGGTGTGAAACAGCGCCCGCCCCAGCACCGGCACGCCGCGCGGAATCGGCTCGGGAAACAGCCCGACAAACACCAGAGGTGCCAGCCCCTCGCCCTGTATTTCCACGCTGAGCGCATGTGTTTGCGGATGGGCGGCGGGGTCGAAGCCGTGGTAGGGCAACACCCGGGCGCCGCCGTCATGCAGCGCTTGCCGTAAGGTGGCGCTGAAGGTGGCGGCCTGCGCGCGGTAATCGCGCGGGCTTTGTCCGGTATGGGCGCGGAAGCGGTGCGCGTAAGTTGCGGCGCTGGCATGGCCGGCCTCCAGTTGCGAGGCAATCACTGGCTGGCCTTGCACCAGCGGGGCAATACCCTGCTCGATTTTCAGCGCGGCGATGTAGTCGCGCAACGACAGCCCGGTGTGGGCGCGAAACCAGCGGCTCAGGGCGAAGCGGTTGACCCCGAAATGCGCGGCAATCTGCGCCGGCGTGGGGTCTTGGTGCAAATGCGCGCGGATATGGGCGGTAACGGCATCAATGGTCTCGGGAGGCAGCATGGTCAAGCCTGATTCGGACAAGAAAAGCGACGCCGCACCGTAACACCGAACGGCCGCCGCTTTCAAGCCGAAACGGCGGCAGCTTCCCTATGGGGCGTTTCAGGTAGCCTG
>NZ_JH164926.1:2202003-2211478 GCF_000226875.1 Neisseria shayeganii 871 | reverse complement strand
GCAAAGGTCTCAGCCTGCCGCCTGCTGCGGGACGCCGGGCAAGCGGCTGAAAGTTTTTGTAAAAATACGTGAGGCGGGTATAATTCGGCGTTTTGCGGCCGTCCGTTTGCGGCCGTCCGTTTGATTTCCGTTTTGAGTCCGCTCTGCTTCCGCCATGCCGCTGCTTTCCATCGAATTTGCCGTTTTTTTCCTCTGCTTCTTTCCCCTCTATTGGCTGCTGCGCGCTTCGCCGCGCGGGCAGAATTATCTGCTGCTGGCGGCGGGTTTGGGCTGGCTGTTTCATCTGCATTGGGGCTTTGCTGCGGCGGTGGTGGTGTTTTCGCTGGCGGTGACGGTGGCGGCGGCCGGGCTGTCGCAGGCGGTGCGGCCGCGGGCGCGGCAGGGCTGGTTGGCCGGCGGGGTGGGCTTGGCGCTTGTGAATCTGGCGTTTTTCAAGTATTTCGATTTCTTCCGCCCGGCTTTGCAGCAGTGGCTGCACGGGCCGGTGGCCGATCTGCTGCTGCCTTTGGGCATTTCTTATTACACCTTTCAGGCGGTGGCCTATCTGGTGTCGCTTTACCGGCGTGAAGACGTGAAGCTGAAATGGCGTGATCTGCTGCTGCACCTGAGTTTTTTCCCCACCATTACCTCGGGCCCGATTGCGCGGGCAAGCTACCTGAAAAGCCTGGAAGGCACGCATCCGGGCATGGCCGGGCAGATTCAAACCGATACGCCGCGCCGCATTCTGTATCCAGCGCTGGCGGTGTCGCTGGTGGTGTTGGGCATCACCAAAAAATGGTGGTTGGCCGGTTCGCTGGCCGGCGGCTGGGTGGACCCGGTGTTTGAAAACCCGATGCAGTACGATGCGCTGGCGGTGCTGACTGCGATGTACGGCTATACGGTGCAGCTGTTTCTGGATTTCTCCGGCTACACCGATTTGGTAATCGGCATGGCCATGCTGCTCGGTTTCCGTTTGCCGCAAAACTTCATGATGCCGCTGCGCGCCTTCAATATCCGCGATTTTTGGGACCGCTGGCACATCACGCTCTCCACTTGGATTCGCGACTATATTTATATTCCGCTCGGCGGCAGCCGCTACGGCTTTGTGCGCACCCAGTTCAACCTGATGGCGGCCATGCTGTTGTCGGGCATTTGGCACGGCCAGGGCTGGAACTTTCTGCTGTGGGGCTTTTTGCACGGCGCGGCGCTGGTGCTGCTCAATATCGGCGACCGCATTGCGGGCAAACGGGAGTGGCTGGCCTCGTCGTCGCGCTGGGGCAAGGCGCTGGGCGTGCTGGTCACGGTGAACTTCGTCTGCTTCGCCTTTGTGGTGTTCCGCACCGCCAGTTTGGAGGAAGCCGGCCTGATGTTCCGCGCCCTGCTGGGCAATGAATTGGGCTGGCGGCCGGCCGATTTGGGCACCGTGGCCGTCTTGGCGCTGATGGTGTTGGCGCTGCTGTTTTACGGCAGTCTCGCCCGCCTGTTCCAAGGCGCGGTGCGCCTGTTGGAACGCCTGCCGCTGTGGTTGTGGCCGCTGCCGCTGGCCGCAGCCCTGTGGCTGCTGATGGTATTGGCGCCGTCCGGCATCCCCGGCTTTATCTACGCCAATTTTTGATCCGGCCGAAATAGCCGACACCCAAGTCTTTCAGGTAGCCTGAGACCTTTGTAAAACCGCCAGATGTGGATGCAGTTCAAGGCGTAGCAGCACAGCGCGCGAAGACATATCACACGATAGGCAAGCGAGCGAGCAGCGCACAACGCAGAAATGCGCCGCAGATGGCGGTTTTACAAAGGTCTCAGTCTGAACCGCACCGCAACCATCCGCCGTTATATGGACACAAGGAACACGGCATGAAACCGCACCAAGCCAAACGCAAAGCCAACCGCCACAAATACAGCAAATCTGCGCCCCGGCCGGCTGCGTCCGCTCCAGTTGCCGCCCGCGCAGCTGCCCAAGCGGACAAGCACGTGCCGGAGTTGCCGGCCAAGCCGCATATTCCGGTGCGCCAGCCCAAGCCGCAGCCGCCCGCCGCCTTGGCCGGGAAACCCCAACCCCGCCGCTATGCTTGGGGGCTGGCGGCGGTGATGTTGTGTACCGCCTTGCTCACGGTATGGTTCAGCCAGCAGTCGATCAACGCTTACTGGCAGCAAACCTACCACCGCGCCAGCCCGCTGGAAATGTTGAACCGCTACGCCTGGTGGCAGAGCGGCGCGCGGCTGCAAACGGCGGCCAACGAGCGTTATCAGGCGCTGGCCGATTGGTTTGCCGCACACAACGAGCGCTGGCGGCCGCCGCCCGCGCCGGCGGCCAAGCCGGGCGTTCAGGTAGCCCTTGCGCACGCCGTACCGCTCGAACAAGCGAATGTTAAGCCGCCGTCAGAGACGGTAAAACCGCTTGCCGCCGAGCAACGTGCGCCTGATAAAGTGCGCCTCACGGCCGGCGACAAGGTGTTTTTTGCCGGCGATTCCATGATGGAAGGCATCGCGCCCCACCTGCAAAGACGGCTGCGCAGCGAATACGGCATCCAGTCGGTCAACCTCAGTCGTCAAAGCACCGGTTTGTCGTATCCGCAGTTTTTCGATTGGCCCGCCGTGATTGAAAAACAGTTGCAGGACGACCCCGACATCAAACTGCTGGTGGTGTTTCTCGGCCCCAACGACCCGTGGGATTTTCCCAATCCACAGCAGCCCGGCAGCGGCTACCTGAAATTCCAAAGCCCCGAATGGGAGCAGGTGTACCGCCAGCGCATCGACCGCATCGCCCAAGCCGCACGCCGCGCCGACGTGCAATTGGTTTGGCTGGGCATTCCGCTGATGAAGGGCAGCAAGCTGAACACCCAAATGCGCTACCTCGACGGCATCATGGCCAGCGAATTGCAGGGCAAAGCCATCTGGCTGCCCACCGACCGCCTGCTCGGCGGCAGCGAGAACGGCGAATACCGCGACAGCATAGAACTGGACGGCCGTTCCGTGCGCGTGCGCAGCAAAGACGGCATCCACTTCACGCTGAAAGGCCAGCAGTTCTTGGCCGACCACCTCGCCGCCTACATCGAATACCGCGCACCCGAGCCGGTGGCCGCCGCCGCTGTGCCCGCAGCCCTACCACACACACCCTAAGTCAAAATTAAAGGAAAAATTATGTTGTTGCACACAGGCAGAAAGGCCGCCCTGATGCTGGCCTGCCTGCTGAGCTGCCAAGCCTGCGGCGCCGACCCCACTCCCCAGGCCCAAGCTGCCCAACTCACCAACTACGGCACTTGGCAGCCGGTTTGGTTGGACAAGCTGGAGCGCCTCAACCGCGGCGAAAACGTGAAATTCCGCATCCTGCAGGTGGGCGATTCGCACACCGCCGGCGATCACTTCACCCACGAGCTGCGCCAGCGTCTGCAGCAGAAATGGGGCGACGGCGGCATCGGTTGGGTGTATCCGCACGCCGTCAGCGGCCAGCGCAACGCCCAAGTTTTGCACAGCGGCAGCGGTTGGCAGCTGCTCAGCAGCCGCAAAGACCGCGCCGACTTCCCCTTTGGCGGCATCCTGTCCCGTTCCGGTAACGGCGGCCGAGTAACCGTGTCGCCGCGCCAGCCGGTCAGCGGCGAACAGCGCATCACCATCACCGCCCGTCCCGTGTTTGCCGACCAAGCCCTGACCGTCAGCGACGGCCAAGGCCAAACCGTGGCCGCCCTGCCCAATTTGGGCAGCAATGCTTGGCAGTATTTTTCTTTCCACGCCAGCCTGCCGCTGAGCTACCGCGCGCAAGCGGGCGATATTTGGGAAATCGGCCACATCAATATCGAAAACGACCGCCCCGGGGTGGTGGTGTCGGCCATGGGCATCAACGGGGCGCAGCTGACACAATGGAGCGGCTGGCGCAGCGACTGGCCGCAGGATTTATCGGCCACCCAGGCCGATCTGGTGATTTTGGCCTACGGCACCAACGAGGCTTTTAACAACCGCATCGACATCGCCCAAACCAAGGAAGAATGGGCGTTTGCCATCCGCCGTATCCGCGAAGCCCTGCCCGGCGCGGGTATTTTGATTGTGGGTGCGCCGGAGTCGCTGCGCGGCAAGCAGGGCCGGTGCGGCACCCGTCCGGCGCCGTTGGATGCGGTCCAACAGATGCAACGCGAAGTGGCCCAGCAGGAGCAGATTTTCTTTTGGTCTTGGCAGGAAGCCATGGGCGGCCCTTGCAGCATGAAAAGCTGGATCGGCCAAGGGCTGGGCGCCCGTGACGGCGTCCACTTCACCGCCCAAGGCTATCAAAAGGCCGCGGGCCAATTGGCCGAAGACATCATCGCTTTGGTGAAATAAACCATTCGGGCGGGCCGGTTTTCAGGTAGCCTCGGCGGCCGACAGGCAGCGGGGGAAATCGGTTACAATAGCCGCCGTTTCACATCACTCGGAGAACGCGCACATGTGGCAGCAACAATGGATTTTGGGTAACTGGAAAATGAACGGACGTTCGGCCGCCTGTAGGGATTTCGCCGCCCGTTTGGCTCAACACAGGCTACCTGAAAACGTGCTTGCCGGCATTGCCGCCCCCGCGCCGTACGCCGCCGCCCTGAAGCAGCTGTTGCCGGCCGGATGGTTAAACGGCGCGCAGGACGTCAGCCGCTTTGCCGCCGACGGCGCCTTTACCGGCGAAACGTCCGCCGCCATGCTGGCCGATATCGGCTTGGATTTTGTGTTGGTCGGCCATTCCGAGCGCCGCCAGTATTTCGGCGAAGACCATGCCGTGCTGTCCGAAAAAATCGACCATGCCCAAGCCGCCGGCCTGATTCCGGTGTTGTGTGTGGGCGAATCGCTGGCCGAGCGCGAAGCCGGCCGCGAGCAAGCCGTGGTGGCTGCCCAACTGGCCGTGCTGGCAGACAAAAAGCCCGCTCAAATTGCGGTGGCCTACGAACCGGTATGGGCCATCGGCACCGGCAAAGTGGCCACGCCCGAGCAAATTGCAGAAATGCATGCATTTATTTACCGCGAGCTCTTGTCATGGGCGGCCGAGGGTGCTAATATCCGCACCCTTTACGGCGGCAGCGTCAACCCGCAAAATGCCCGCGCCATCCTCAGCCTCCCTCATGTGGACGGCGCCTTGGTCGGCGGCGCATCGCTACAAGCGGACAGTTTCGCTGCCATTATTTGTGCAACCGAGTAAAAACATGGGTCTGGAAGCATTTAAAACCATCATTATGATCATCGGCGGTTTTGCCTCGCTGGCTGTCATCGGTTTGATTCTGATGCAGCAGGGCAAAGGCGCAGATGCCGGTGCCGCTTTCGGCTCGGGCAGCGCCCAAGGCGTATTCGGTTCTGCTGGCAGCGCCAACTTTTTGAGCCGCAGCACCGCCATCGCCGCTGCCGTATTCTTTGCCTGCTGCTTGGCCTTGAGCTATATTTCAACCTATGGCAATAAAAGCCGCTTGAATTTCGATCAGCCAGCCGCCGCTCAACCGGCAGTCCCTGCTGCTGCCAGCCAAGCCGTGATTCCTGAATAAGGAAGCCGCCGTATTTGACAAACATTTTTCAGCCGACATGGTGGAATTGGTAGACACGCTATCTTGAGGGGGTAGTGACCCTAGGTCGTTCGAGTTCAAGTCTCGATGTCGGCACCATACTAAAGAAACCAGCAGCCTTCGGGCTGCTGGTTTTTTGTCTCTATGCGTCTCAGTAAATTTAGGACATATCTTGCGGGCCGGGCTGCCGCATTTGTGATGGTGCACAGCCGAAATGGGCGCGGAAACGGCGGCTCAAATGGGCGGAAGAGGCAAAGCCGCATTGGAGGGCGATGTCGGTCAGTGGCAGGCGGCTGCCGCTAACCAGCCGCCGGGCTTTTTCCAGCCGCTGCTGCATCACATAGCGCTGCGGGCTGTGGCCGGTGCTGTGTTTGAACAGGCGTGAGAAGTGGTATTCGCTCAAGCAGGCTTCGGCGGCTAAGTCTTGCAGGGTCAGGGGGCGGTCGAGGTTGGCCTCAATCCAGTCGCACAGGCGGCGTAAGCGGCTGGGGTCCAGCCGGCCGCGCACGGCGGGCGGCGCCCAGCCGACATTGCTGTAATGGCGGATCAGGTGTTGGAGCAGCAAGGTGGCGCTGGTGCTGATTTGCAGGTGGTTGGCGGGGTCCTGCCAGTCTTGGTTGAGGAGGAAGAGGCGGAACAAAGCGGCAATGCGCTCATCGTCGGCAAACACCCGTGGGTGCAGGGTGATGCTGTCGGGCGATTTGTCCCATACCTGTTCGGCAACCGTGCGCAGATGGTCGGGGGTGTAATAGAGATGGGTGAAGTGCAGGGGATTGCGGATGTCCCAGCTGGATGCCCAGTCGGCCGGCATCAGGCAGAAGCGGCCGGGTGCGCCGCCGTGACGCCAACCTTGCGGGCTTTTATATAAGGTGTCGCGCCCGCCGTTTACATAAAGGCTGAGCACCGGATGGTCGTGCACGATGTCCACTTCCACTTGCCGGTTTGACCAGGCGGCCAGTTGGATGCCGTTGGCCAGCGTGATGCTGTTGTGCAATTCGGCGTGGTGGTGCAGCAGTTTTTCGATGGCTGGGTAGGTCATGATGGCAAACCGCAATTTCAGACAAATCGGCGGCAAAATGGGACAAGCGCGCTTCGGCGGGCGCAAATCATAATGGCTACCTGAAAAATTTGTCAAAAAGGATGGCCGGATGAATGTGCTGCTGTATGTAGCGGTGGTGTTGATTTGGGGCACCACTTGGTTGGCGATTGCGGTACAAACCGCTTATACCCCGCCTTTGAATGCGGTGTTTTGGCGTTTTGCGACGGCGGTGGCCGTGTTGTGGCTGCTGTTGGCTGTGTTGCGTCGTTTGAAGGTGCTGGGCCGGCAGGATCAGCTGTGGTGTGCCGTGCAGGGAGCGTGTGTGTTTTGCTTGAATTTTGTGTGCCTGTATTCGGCCGTCAAATACATCAACAGCGGGCTTTTGGCGGTGATTTTTTCTTTGTCGGTATGGTTCAATGCCTTAAACAGCCGCTTGTTTTTTGGTCATGCCCTCACGCGGCGGTTTGCCGTTTCGGCCCTATTGGGCTTGTGCGGCATGGTGGCGCTGTTTTGGCCGGATATGTTGGCCGGAGACGGTGAGCACGGCCTGTGGCGGGGGATGGCGTTTGCGGTGGCCGGCACTTATCTGTTTTCTTTGGGCAATATGGTTAGCCTGCGCCACCAGCGGCGCGGTTTGAATGTGTTCCATACCAATGCCTGGGCCATGCTGTACGGCACGGTATGGCTGGCGCTGCTGGTGTTTTTGTCCGGGCAGCTGTTGGCGCCGCCATCTGACGGGGCGTTTTGGCTGGCGACCTTCCATGTGGCCGTGCCGGGCACGGTGGTGGGCTTTGCCGTTTATTTTCTGTTGGTCGGGCGCATCGGTGCGGCCAAGGCGGCTTACAGTATGTTGCTCACGCCTTTGGTGGCGTTGGCGGTCTCTACGGTGTGGGAAGGTCACCGTTGGCATGCAGCCGGCGTGTTGGGGGTGGCGCTGATTTTGTGCGGCAATTATCTGATGTTTTCGCGGCCGCCAGCACGCCTTTAGGGACTGTTCGCCATCTCCATGGCGGCGGTATTCGGTCAACATTCCGAGTCCGCCGCCTTGATCCCGAAAGGGGCGGCGAAATGCTGGCCATATTTCCAATTTGGGGCCAGCCTGCTTGGTGTCTGCCGTTTTTGCCTCCTAAAACTGCTGCACAAGAAGCTGGGGAATCGGGTGTTTAAGGGTTTGTTTCCGCTTGGGGGGCAGCCATTTGCCGCTCGAAGGCTTTCAGCCGTTTGTGGATAGACAAGAGCTCGACAATGGTGGGCCAAGACTGCACCAGAAACTGAAAAGAGTCGAGCACCTGGCCGAAGGCACGCACAATCTGCTGCATCAGGCCGAGTGTGATGACGCCTTTCACCAGTGTCGGGCCCATGGCCAGATAAGGCAGCACGATGGAAAACTGCAAATACGACCAACGGGCGATGTCGAAATACAGATAATGCCAATAGAGGCGGAAATAATTGCGGCGCACGTCTTGAAACAGGCCGCCGAGGGTGGCGGTGTCGGCGCGGTGTGGCTGGTCTTCGCCGAGCACCAACTCTTTGCGGTAGGCGGCTTCTACTTTTTGGTTGTTGAATTCCAGCCCCGGCAGTTTCACCCCGATGCCGGCCAGCACCACGGTGCCGACGATGGCGGCGATGATGGCGATGTACACCAGCGAGTGTTCCACATGGCCGAAATAAGGCAGCTCGTCAATCGGCTTGCTCAATTCCCACAGCAGCGGGACGAATGCAATTAGGGTAAACACGGCTTTCAAAAAGCCTTCGCCCAAGGTTTCTACCAGATTGGCAAAGCGCATGGTGTCTTCCTGCACCCGTTGCGAAGCGCCTTCGATGTGGCGCAGGCGCGGCCAGTGGGCGGTGTAGTAGTCGGTCATGGCGGTGCGCCAGCGGAAGGCATAATGCTTGCCGATATAGCTGGTGACCACCGCCACCAAAATCAGGATGCCGGCAATGCGGGCGAAGGCGAAAATGTGGGCGTAAAACTCGTCCAGCGACACCGAACCCGGCTCGGCCAGCATTTTTTGCACCGCATTGTAAAACGTGCCGAACCAATCGTTGATTTGCAGGCTCAGCTCCACCCGATACCAAGTGGCGGCCATGATGAGCAGGGTGCCGAACAGCGACCAGCGCAGCCATTTTTTATTGAGGAAGAAACTGCGGAACATGGATGCTCCCGTGAAAATAAGTAAAGGCGGCCATTATAGTGACATTCGTTGGCCGCCGTCATCGGGGGCGATGGGCGCGCCTTAGCAACGTTTGAATGCCGTTGCCACCTTGCGATCGCTCACGCGGTTGCCACACGACAATCAATACTTGGAAGGCTACCTGAAACCCTGCTGTTGCAGGAAATCGGCCAAACGCTCGGCAAACAGGCGGTAGCCGGCGGCATTGGCGTGGATGGCGTCTGATTTCAGCGAGTCGTCCGCGAGAATTTCCGACCAGACATCGCGCAGCAGCGGTGTGCGGTATTGTTCCGCCAATTCGGCATACAGCGGATGGTCGCTCAAATGACCGAAGGCGGCGGCCAGCCCGATTTTCGGCATGGCGATCAGCAGCGGCTGGCTGCCGGCCTGCTGCACGCTTTCCAGCAGGCGGCCGATGTGGCGGCGGGTGTCTGCTTCGGGCAGCTGGCGCAGGAAGTCGTTGCCGCCGATGCCGATCAGCACCAGTTTCGGCTGCGCCCGCAAGAGAGCGGGCAGGCGGGTCAAAGCCTGCGCCGAGGTATCGCCCGATACGCCGCCGTTGTCCACTTGCCAGCCGGTGAGGCGGGCAAGCTGGGCCGGGTAGGCGGCTTCGGGCGTGGCACCGTAGCCTGCGGTGAGCGAGTCGCCCAAAGCCAACACCCGGCTGCCGCGCGGCAGGGTGGTGTAGGCGGGTGTGCGCCGGCTGCAGGCGCTGAGCAAGACGGCGGCGGACAAGGCCAGGAATTGGCGGCGGGAATAGGCGGACATTAATGTAGAAA
>NZ_JH164926.1:2198671-2200943 GCF_000226875.1 Neisseria shayeganii 871 | reverse complement strand
ATAATTTCTACACCGATGGGCGCAATATCCACTGGCTCTTCTACGGCAGCTCGCACTTGCACCACATCCATGTCGATGGTCATGCGATCTGCGATATCGAGTGCGATGCCCTGCACCGCGAAACTTCCCGCTCGCAGGGGCGCTTGCTCACCCGCTTCTCCCACGATCCATTGGGCAGGCGCATCGGCGCGCTCACTTGCATGCCCGCATTGCAGGGCTTGCACAGCGCTGCCATGCACGGGCATTTGCTCGAGCAGCCTCACCTCTGGCAGGATGCGCTCGATGCGCAGTTCTCTGCACATGCACATGCACATGCACATGGCCCTGCCAATGCCCCTGGCGCCTCCTTGCCTTCCCTGCTCAAGACATGGCAGTTCGACAAGAGCGGTGAGTTGCTGCGCTCAAGCCACAGCCTGCTCGGGCGCACTGACCACGCATACGATGCCAGTGGCCGCATCACCGGCTCGCGCCGCACGCCCTTGCAACATCTGCCGCATCCCTGCCGGCCGCCGTTGACGAGATGATGGCCTATGACCTCGCGGGCAATCGCATCCATGCCGCTTTGGCGCGCACTGCCTCCTCGCGGCCGCACGCCAGCGCCTATGTTCATGACAATCTCGTGCGCGTGCTCGGCGACAGGCGTTTCTTCTACGACGCGCATGACCGCCTTGTCGAAAAACGCATCGCCCGTCATACCGTCCAGCGCTTCGAGTGGGACGAGAACAGCCGCCTCAGGGCCGTGCACACCACGCGATACCCCGACACTGCGCGCCAGATCGCCCAAAGCATCCACATGCGCTATGACGCACTGGGCAGGCGCATCCTCAAGCACGATGCCTTCGGCCCCATCACCTTCATATGGGAGGGCATGCGCCTGATCGAGGAGCGCCGCGGCTCCAGCGTCATCAGCTACGTCTATGAACCGGGCAGCTACGCGCCCATCGCCCGGCTCGATGCGCTGGGCAATGCCTCCGAACAAGGGGGTTTGGGCACTACCGCAGATGCTGCGCCTGATTCAGTTAATGCTCTGGCCGCTGCGGCCAACGATGCACCATCAACCCATGCCGCCGCCAACGATGCCGAAGCGCGCTACTGGGCAAGCCTTGAGCACTCTGCCAAACAAAACGCCCAGGCGTTCGATCACCTCATCGAGCAGCACTGGGGCGCCAACCTGCCCCTGCCCGAGCAGCCGCCCCAGATTGCCAAGGTCTATTACTTCCACAACAGCCCCGCCGGCCTGCCCGAGGAACTCACCAACGCACAAGGCCAGATCGTCTGGCAGGCCAGCTACAAGACCTGGGGCAACACCATCCGTGAAGTCTGGCAGCACGCCAACCTCGACGGCTCCAGCGTCTTCGAGCAGGACAAGGGCGACATGCCCGATGAGCAGGCAACTCAAACTCAATCTGCCGAGACGGACGAAGAAGCGCCTGCCGATGAGGGAGAGACAGACACTGAACGTGCCAATGCAAGCCAATGCCCTGTGGTCGATGGATTTCATGGCCGACACGCTCTGCGGAGGCCAACGCTTCCGCACCTTCAATGTACTGGACGAAGGCGTGCGTGAACGCCCGCATGAGTCGCTCGGCAACCTGCCACCGAGCGTCTTTCGCCAACAATGCGAACGGGCAAATTCTCCTTTACAACTGTCTGCTTGACGGGGAAGGCTACGGAAGCTGCCGCACGCGTCGGCTACGAAAGTGCAAGCCAATTTTCACGCGAGTACCGCCGCCACTTTGGCCACCCGCCATCTCTAAAATCCAAGAAATGAGGCAAAATCAGGCAAATCCTTTTCTCTGCGGGTATACAGCAGGCCTCCAAAAAACGCGCAGGATGGTTTGGGGCTTCGCCATAAAGTCCTGTCCGCCGTTTCAATCCGCCGCCTCCTCGTCGCGCGCCAGCGTTTCCACCAGAAAATCCGCCACGGCGCGCACGGCGGGAGAGCGGCGTACGTCTTCGTGCATGACCAGATACAGGGTTTGCTCCAGCATTTCCGGCGCGGCGTCGTTTACGGCCACGGCGTGCAGGCCGTCTTGCGGCTGCACGCTGTCTTCGGGCAGAAAGCCGATGCCCAGCCCGGCGCGCGCGGCTTGCTGGATCAGTGTGAAGTCGTTGCAGGCCAGCGCCACGGGGCGGCTGCCGATCCGTTCTTGCGCCCAAAGGCTCAGGCGATTGCCGGTGGACAGCGTCAGAAACTGCCAATCGCCGGGCGCGGTGCGGCGCAAATAGCCGCGCTCGCCGTAAAAGCCGAAACGCAGGCTGAGACCTTTGC
>NZ_JH164926.1:2186722-2197256 GCF_000226875.1 Neisseria shayeganii 871 | reverse complement strand
CAGGCTGCGCAGGCGGCGCACGGCCAGATCGGCCGCTTCGGGGCGCACGAGGCGCAGGGCGATATCGGCCTGGCGCAGGTGCAGATCGCTGACTTCGATGCTGCTTTGCAAGCGCAAGCGCACTGCGGGCGTCTGCGCATAAAAGGGCGGCAGGAGCAGGGCGTGCAGCACCACCGGCGGCGCGGTCACCGTCACTTCCCTCACTGCCTGGCGTTGCGCGTGGGCCAAGTGCTGCAATAAAGCGACATCTTTGGCCAGTTCGCGCGCGTGGGCGTAGAGGCGCTCGCCGTCTTCGGTGAGCAGATAGCGTTTGCCGATGCGGTCGAACAGGCGCAGGCCGAGCGTGGCTTCCAGTTGCGCCACGCGCCGCGACACGGTGCTGTGCTGCACGTTGAGCGCTTCCGCCGCTGCGGTGAGCGTTTGCTGCTCCACCAGGGCGACGAAGTGCTGAATATCGTTCCAATCCAAGAGGGGCGCTCCGGTTGTGCGCAAATCATCGATGATTGCCAATTTACCGTATTTTGTTTGTTTTTAAAACAATCCATACTGCGCCGATATTCACTACCTGCTGGAGAGAAGTCATGAAAATCCCAGGAATTGCTTTGGGCATGGGTTTGCTGGGCGCTTGCCATGCCTTGGCGCAGCCCCCCGCCGTTTACGCGAGCAGGTCGGGAGCCGCGGTGCGCAAAAATTGCCGCGCAATCTGTTCGCTGCGTTCGGCAGATGGCAGGGCGGTGTCCGCCCAATCAAGCGATATATGGATAAAGCCCTTAAGCCTGCCGTCGGCTGCAATGAGGGTGCTGAAATGCTCGCCGCCCGGCCCTGTGTTGCGCCCGTCGCGTCTCTCATAGCGCGTGAGGGTGGCGGCGATACCATCAATGCTCACTGATTGCTGGCCAACCTGACGATGGGTGCTGGGCGCCGCAACCGTATTTTCTCCCTGCGGGGCTGCCGTTTGGGCCATGACTGGCCGGGCCGCGATAACAGATGCCGAAGCAAGGGCGGCAAGCAGGATAAATAGCCGCTTTGTCATACCATCGCTCCGATGATTTCCACCGCACTACTGCGTTGGCAGTACATCTGCCAAAACCGCTCTGCGACATCGGCCGGATAGACGCTTGCCGTTTCTCCCGCCGCCCCCGCCGAGCCGTGGACAAAACCATTCACGATAATCTCGCCCGCATAGACGCCATGAGGCGCAAGCGAGCGCGAGAGCAGCGCCGTTGCCTTGTGCTGCGCGGCAACCGATACCGCCAGCGCCCCCAGGTTTTGGGCAAAATCGTTGATGGCGGGCAAATCCTGCGCCATGATGCCGCCCGTTGCCAGTACCGCCCCGCCTGACGCCTGCAAATCGGGCAATGCTGCCTGCACGGCGGCAATGAAACTCACCACCCGCACGTTCAGGCTTTCTTGCAATGTGGCTGCCGGCGTATCCAAAAGGCTGCCCTCGATATCGGTGTAAGCATTCCAGTGCAGCACATTGATATTGCCCATCGCCGAGCGCACTTTCCCTACTACGCTTTGCGCCGCAGCCATCTCCGCCAAATCGGCGGCAAATGCTTGTGCCGTGATGCCCATTGCTTGCAAATCGGCAACCGCCGTCGCAAGGCGCTTTTCATTGCGCGCCACCAACGCCACGGCAAAGCCTTCGCGTCCGAAGTGCCTTGCCATCGCTGCGGAAATGCCGCTGCCGTATCCAAAAATAATCAATGTTTTTGCCATGTCGCGCCCCTGTTATTGATGTGATTTGCCAAAAGGCAACCACTAGGCTTTACTGAAAACCACTTCTCTTGCCAATCGAGATTTGGGGAGTTTGGCGTTGAAATCATCGTTTTTCCGGTAGCCAAAAGCGACTGCAGCCAAGGCGCGGTAGCCTTTGTCGGCCAATCCAAACTCCTTGTCCAAAACCGACAAATCCACGCCTTCCAGCGGAACAGCGTCAGCGCCCAGGGCGGCGGCGGCCATCAGCACAAAGCCAATATTCAAATAAACCTGCCTGGCAAGCCACTCGGCCTCATCGCCTGCCGCACGGTGGATGCCCAGAAAGCGCTGACGGATAAGTTTCACGTTTTGCTTGAACTCGGGCTTGGCATAGCGGCCGTCTTGCGCTTCTTTTGCCAAAATAGCATCCAAAAAGCGCTCGTCAGCGATAATGCGGCTGGCAAAAACCACCACCAACGACGCATCCATCACCCTTGGCGTATTGAATGGGAAGTTTTCGGTGGCTTTTGCCACGCGCCTTTTGCCCGACTGCGTATCCGCAACGATAAAGTGCCAAGGCTGGATGTTGACGCTGGAGGGGCAGTTTTGCAAAGCCGACAAAATGACCTCCATAGTCTCCCCGCTCATCTTTTTTTTAGGGTCAAAAGATTTGGCGGCATAACGGCGGTTGATTGCGAGGGCAACGTCCATAAAACCCTCTCAATCCTGCACGCCCAATGCCCATTCCAGGCGGGCGGTGTCTTCATAAAAGTGGTACAAGGCAAGTTTGCCGTCATCATTAAAACGCATGATGAGCGCCCAGTCGCTGGCAAATGGGCGTCCCGTTATTCTGGCGGTGTGCTTCAATTGTCCGTACATCGCCACATGGTGGCCACTGCCGAACACGGCATGGGTATTGAATTCCCCCGCCTGCAAGGTCTCGCCGAAAATCCCGAAAAAACGTGCCGCACCGGCTTTGCCGACAAACGTGCCGTAAGCTGCCACCGTATCCGAAGCGTCAGGGCGCGTGCTGATAAAAACCACATCGTCTGCGCAACGGGTCAGCGCTGCATCCAGATTGCCGGAAAACACATCGCCCAAAAACGCCTGGGCTTCATCTTGATAATTCATGGGAAACGCCTCTTGTTGAAAGAAGCGGCCATTATGATTTGGTGAAAAATCAAATAAAATAGCAAAAATTGGCAGTCTTGGATGATTTACGCACAATAAGGCCGACCTAACCGCCGACCTGGACTGCAACGGCATCCGTCACTTCATCGCCTTGGTGGAAAGGCAGACACTGACCGCCGCTGCAGAACATCTGGGCGTGCAGCACAGTACTGTCTCCCGTTAGGTCGCCCAGCTTGAAGCGAGCTTGGGGTTGTGCGCGGCAGCGGGGGCGGCGCTCATGTCCGCAGGCCGGCGCACATTCACGCCATCGCAGCCGTCAGCCGCGCCGCCAGCGCATCCACCGCGACTTCGGCATCGCGCAGCGATTGAGCCAGGCGCTCGTCGGCGTATTCGTCGTATTCCACGACGATACTGTGATGTTCAGTAATGCCCAGATAGGACAGCGCGGTGAACAGGCTGGCTTCGACGTGGTTTTTGCCCTGCATCTTGCCGCCGTCGTAGCCGTAATCGCCGCGCGAGGTGAGCACCACGGCGCGCTTGCCCAACCCGGCCAGGAGCGGCCAGTACGGATCGCCTGCGCGGCTGCGGTCAAAGCCGAAGGTGCGCCCCACGCGCACGATGTTGTCCACCCAGGCCTTGCATTGGGCGGGCGGGCCAAAGTTGTACATGGGCACGCCGGCCACGATGACATCAGCCGCCAGCAGCTCGTCAATCAAGGCATCGCTTTCGCGCAGCGCCTCGTGCATCCAGTCCTCGCGCTGCGCTTCGGGGGTGAAGGCGGCGTGTATCCATTGGCCGCTCACAGGCGTGGGCGGATGCTGGCCGACGTCGCGGTAAATCACGCGCGCGTCGGGCTGGTGTTGCCGCCATTGCGCAACGAAGCGGGCCGACAGGCGGCGGGTGTGCGAGCCGTAGGCATCCTGGCCGGAAAGGCCGGGGCGGGCGCTGGCGTCCAAATGAAGCAAAGTGGTCATGGGGTTTCCTTTTGATGAATGAATCAAATGAATGTGAAAACCCATTTTGAGCTTGAGCTGTATTGCTGACAAACGGTATATTTTCAGCCTATGAATAACTTTGTCTCATCTATCTATGTCCCGTTTATTGCCTTCGCTCGACGCTTTGGCCGTGTTTGAAGCGGCGGCCCGTTTGGGCAGCTTCAAGGCTGCGGCAACGGAGCTTTCCGTCAGCGCCACGGCGGTCAGCCACCGCATCCGCGCACTGGAGGAAGCGCTGGGCTGTGCGCTGTTTGTGCGGCAGGTGCGCGCCGTGGCTTTGACGGCGGAGGGCCGGCTGCTGTGGGCGGCGGTCAGCGATGGGCTGGACGGCATCGCCGCCGCCGTGGCGTGCATTCGCAGCCCCGGGCGGGCGCGGGTGACGCTATCGGTCACGCCCGATTTCGCCGGGCAATGGCTGGTGCCCAAGCTGGCGGCATTTCAGGCCGCCTGCCCGGCGGTAGATTTGCACGTACACGCCAGTTACCAGCCGGTGGATTTGAACGCGGGCGCCGCCGATTTGGCCGTGCGCTATGGTCAAGGGCCGTGGCCCGGCGTACAGGCCGAGGCGCTGTTTCAAGAATGCTTCGCCCCCGTGGCCGCGCCCTGGCTCAAGCAACGCCTGCCGGCCGATGCCACGCAATGGCCGCTGATTCATCTGAACTGGCGCTGGCCTGCGCAACAAGCGCTGGACTGGGCCGCCTGGGCGCGCGCCGCCAATCTGCCGCCGCAGGCCATGCAAACCGGCGCGCACTATTCCGACGGCGCCCACGCCCTGCAAGCCGCCCTGGCCGGGCAAGGCGTCGCCCTGCTGGGCTTGCCGTTGCTGCGCGAGGAACTGCGCCTGAACCTGCTGGAAGTGGTGCGCGAGCCGTACCTGCCGGGGCAGCTTTATCACGTCTGTACCCCCGCCAAACGCCCTCTCGCCCCCGCCACGCAAGCGGTGAAAGAGTGGCTGCTGGGCTGGAGCGGGGATGTCAATCCAGATCTGGAAAATGCGTGAAGGGCGGCAAGCGCAGTTTGCGGCGCAGCGAAAACCCAGCATGGCCCAGCTGGATGATTTCAATAATTGTTGGGTTACGGCCTGCGCCAATCCACGGCATCCAATTGTCAAAGCCCAAGGGCAGACCGCCGCAGACATTTTTTGAGCGATGTCAAGCGGCAAGCGCTTGATGCTCTGCGGCTGCCGTTTTCCCTGCAGGCTGAAATGGCGCCGCATCGAAATGCCGTTTACGGGTTCATCCCACACCCCCTCCAACATCCGCAGCAAGGCGGCGAGCAGGCGCGCTTCATGGCGTCAGGTGTTGCAAGATCAAGGTGCTGTCATTGCACTGCGGTATCCCACGGCGCATCGCGCCATTTTTCGCAGAGAAAATCCATGAAGGCGGCCACGCGGCGGGTTGGCGGGTGGCGCTGCGGGCGCACGAGGTGGATGTGGCCGGGCAGCGCCTGCCAGTCCGGCAGAACGCGAACCAGCGCGCCTGCGGCCAGCGCCGCATGCACGTCCCAGGTTTCGCGCAGGGCAATGCCCAGCCCGGCGCAGCTCCAGGCGTGCAGCACTTCGCCGTTGTCGCTGCTGAAGGGGCTGGTCACGCGCACGCTGCATTGGCGGCCGTCGGCGTGTTGCAGCGCCCATTGGTCGTGGCGCAGGCCGGGGTAGGCGAAGATCAGGCAGCGGTGCGCGGGCAGCTCGTCGGGCGTTTGCGGCGCGCCGTGGGTTTTCAGGTAGCCCGGCGCGGCCACCAATACACGGCGGTTGACGGCCAGAGGGCGCGCAATCAGGCGCGAGTCGGGCAGCTCGCCGATGCGCAGCGCCAAATCGAAATGGCCGCCGTACAGATCGGCCACCTGATCGGAGAGGGAAAGGTCAAAGCCCACGGCGGGATGGCGGGCGGCAAATTCGGCCATGGCTGCGGCCAGATATTTGCGCCCGAAAGGCGCGGGGGCGGCCACCCGGATCGGCCCCGAAAGCGCATCGCCGGCCAGGCTCTGGCTGATTTTCGCAATCGCCGCCAGCGCCGTGCGCGCATGGGCAAGCGCCTGCCGGCCTTCGTCGGTGATGGCCAGATGGCGGGTGTTGCGGATGAACAGGCGCACGCCCAGCGCCGCTTCCAGCCGGGCAATGCGCTTGCTGACCATTTTCGGATCCAGATGCAGCGTCCGCGCCGCAGCGGAAAAGCTTTCGGCCTCGGCCGCATGCACGAAAACGGCCAGATCGTCGAGGTTGTGCAAATCTATTTGGGTCATATTAGCGAAAGTATAGGATTTATTTGGGTGTTTGTTGTGTAGATTTTGCCGCGTATCGTGCGCCTGTCCAAACGGACGATTGCCTGTTCTTTTTACCCAAGGATTCACCATGTCAAAACGCATTCTTTTCATCCTTACCAGCCACGACCGCAAAGGCGCGGCCGATGATGCCAGCGCCGCCCCCAGCGGTTTTTACCTTTCCGAAGTGAGCCATCCGTATTTCGTATTCAGCGAAGCCGGTTTTGCCGTGGATTTCGCCAGCCCCAAGGGTGGCAAAACCCAGGCGGACGGGCTGGATTTGAGCGACGCGCGCAACGCCAAATTCTGGAATACCCCCGAATTGCGCGCAAAAACCGAAACCACGCTGCCCGCGACGCAAATCAACCCCGCCGATTACGCCGCCATTTTTTACGCCGGCGGCCACGCCGCCATGTGGGATTTTGCCGATGACCCGGCGCTGGCCGATATTGCCGCGCGCATTTACCAGCAGGGCGGCGTGGTGGCGGCGGTGTGCCACGGCCCGGCGGGGCTGGTCAACATCCGTCTCGATAATGGCCGCTATCTGGTGGACGGCAAAGACGTCGCCGCCTTCACCAACGACGAAGAGCGCGCCGTCGGCCTGCACGACACCGTGCCCTTTCTGCTTGCCGACAAACTGATCGAACGCGGCGCGCGGCATTTGCCCGCCGCCAATTTCCAGAAACAGGTGGTGGTCAGCGAGCGCCTGGTCACCGGGCAAAATCCGGCTTCAGCGCAGGGCGTGGCCGAAGCCGCGCTCGGTCTGCTGCAAGACTGAATAGGAGACGCCCTTTGCATGGGTGATGTGCAGAGGGCGGCATGTACCGGCATTGCCACTGCGCGCAATCGCGGGGCTATGTCATTGCGCAATCCAATGGCATCAAGACTTGTTTGATGCGGCTGTGCAGGGCAAAACGCCAAGCGCAGCCATTTTCTCGCGGTAAGCGCTTCATGGCCGCACATGCGCAGTCAGGCTTGCGCTTTTGCCGCGCGCTGCGCATTGCCCCATTCGCACATCGCATCCAATATCGGGATCAGCGATTGCCCGCTGTCGGACAAGCGGTATTCCACCTTGGGCGGAATTTGCGGATATTCGGTGCGGATAATCAGGCCGTCGCGTTCCAGCTCTTTCAAGGTGCTGGAGAGGGTTTTATAGGAAATGCCGCCAATCAGGCGCTGCAAGCCGTTGAAGCGCACCACGCCTTCGCGGTAAAGCCAGTACAGAATCACCATTTTGTATTTGCCGCCGATCAGCGACAGGGTATAGCCCACGCCACTGTCTTCAATGGCATCAAGGGTGCAATGGCCGCTTTGCGGGCCGCAGGGGATTTGGATCATGGCGCTTTCTTCCGGGTAAGTATGTAACGTCAAGGTGCGTACTTGGCGATTGGCAAGCGCGATTATAAGATGCGGCCTTGCTTTAACAAAGCCCTGCAATGCCCATGAATCTTGATCCCGATCTCACCGCCGCCGTGCGCCATCTCATCGACAGCGGCTGCCATTACCGCATGGAAGCGCTTGCCGCCTGTTATGCGCCGGATTTGCGCATCGTGATGGTGAGCGAAAACGGTGAAACCCTGACGTTCGACTACGCGCAAAACCTCGCCTTTTTTCAATCCTTGAAAGACGCGGGCGCGGCGCCGCTCAATACCGCCGTGATTTTCAACCATGCCGAGGCGCATGAGGGCATCGGTTATGTCAGCGCCACCCGGCGCATGGATTTGGGGCAGGGAGAAAAGCGCATCGTCTTTACCCTGATGCTGCGCCATGACGGCGCGCGTTGGCAGGTTTTCCGCGAACATGCCGTGATTACGGGCGCGGCATCACTCTTGTCAAAAGGAAACCCATGAACCCATTCATTCCCCGCCGCCATTTTTGCATTGGCGCTGCCGAAAAAGGAGATTGCCATGACTGGATTCCTCTGGGCGGGCATTTGCTCGCTTCAGACGGCTTTACCCGGTTGACACAAGCCTTGCAGGCCTGTGTCACGCGACGCATTTTGATCGGAGAAACCATATGTCACAAACCCTGATTATCGCCGCTCATCCGAATATATCCAGATCCGTGGTCAACCGGCGCTGGCTGGACGCCGTGCGTCACCGGGATTGCGCCACGGTGCATGAACTCTATGACGCCTATCCCGACGGCCATATCGACATTGCCGCCGAGCAGGCGCGGGTGGATGCGCACCGGAAAATCATTCTGCAATTTCCGGTGTACTGGTTCAACTGCCCGCCGCTTCTGAAAAAATGGCTGGACGAAGTGCTCACCTACGGTTGGGCCTACGGCAGCCAAGGCAAAGCGCTGGCAGGCAAAACCGTCGCCTTGGCTGTTTCTCTTGGCACACCGGCTGCGGATTACCGCGCGGACGGCAAAATCGGCTACGGCGTTGCCGAGGTCTTGCGCCCCTTTGAATTGACTATGAAATACTGCAACGCCGATTACCGCCCGCCCTTTGTTTTCCACACCATCGACAGCAACGCCGCCTATGACGATGCCGCCCGCGCCGTGATCGAGCAAAGCGCAGCCGATTATCTGGATTGGCTGGAAAAAACTCTCTCAATCAAACCCGCACAAACGATATGAACCACGACACTTTGAAAACCTGCGCCCGGTGCGGAGATTTCCGTCCCATCCCCATGATAACGACCATGAATCCTGCTGGTATCGCGCTGTTTTCGCCTTGTCGCCTCAATAACGGCATTGCCCTCAAAAATCGCCTTGTGGTTGCGCCGATGACGCATTACGCCTCGCATGAAGACGGCGCGCTGAGCGACGAAGAGCGCCGTTTTATTGGCAACCGCGCCCAGGGCTTTGGCATGTTCATCACCGCCGCCACCTGCGTATCGCCGGAAGGCAAATCCTTCTACGGCGAGCCGGAAGCGGCGGGCGAGCAGCACCTGCCCGGCTTGCGGGAAACGGCCCGCATCATTCAGGCGCAGGGCGCAAAAGCGATACTGCAACTTCACCACGGCGGCAAATCCGTCGTCATGCACGATGGCGTGCTGCCTTATCCCGCCATTCCCGCCGGCGCGCAGCGCCTCGCGCCAAGTGCCGACGGCGAAGCGCGGGAAGCTGCGCAAGCCGATATCCGCGCCCTGATTGGCGCTTTCGCCCGCGCCGCCGAATTGGCGATTCGCGCCGGCTTTGACGGCGTGGAAATCCACGGCGCCAACGGCTTTTTATTGCAGCAGTTTTATTCGGCCAAAAGCAACCGGCGCACGGACGAATGGGGCGGCAGCCGGGAAAGACGCATGCGCTTTCCGCTGGCCGTGGTGGATGCCGTCGTCGCCGTTCGAGAAGCCATGCAGCGCCCCGGCTTCATCATCGGCTACCGTTTTTCGCCCGAAGAAGACGGCGCAGACGGCCTGACGATGGCAGACAGCTTTGCACTTATCGACGCATTGACAGAAAAACCGCTGCAATACCTGCACGTTTCACTCGCCAGCTTTCATGGCAAAGCGCGACGCGGCGCCGACGCCAATCAAACGCGGATGCACCTGCTGCACAGCCATATCAACGGGCGAA
This sequence comes from Neisseria shayeganii 871, assembly GCF_000226875.1. Taxonomy (GTDB): domain Bacteria; phylum Pseudomonadota; class Gammaproteobacteria; order Burkholderiales; family Neisseriaceae; genus Eikenella; species Eikenella shayeganii. Next base: position 2,187,639 of record NZ_JH164926.1, on the reverse strand, counting down.
TTCCCCTGATAGGTGTCGGCAACCTGCTTGACCGTCCAGCCATATTGTCCGCCTGGGAAAGCGGCTGGGCCGATTTTGTTGGCCTTGGCAAGGCGGTGATGCTCAACCCCGATTTGGCGGAACTTCTGGCACAAGGCAAAGACGGCGACATCATCACCGAACTCGACCCGGCGCGCGCCGACCGCTATGGCATTCCAGAGCGCTTGTGGCAGCTTTGCCTGAAAGCGCCCGATTGGCTGCCGCCGCTGAAGCGTGAAGAACGCCAGAAAAATTGAAGACAGGCGTTTTTGCCGCCATCAATCGCTTGTCGCCGAAAAAAACCGGCATGAAACCCGAAAATGGAGCCGTGATGCACTTGATATTTGAAAAATTCCGTGAAGACGATTTCGCCGATTATTTGCGCCTGGTCGGCGATGCGCAGGTCATGGCCATGATTACCGAACGCGCCCTGCCGGAGACGGAAGCGCGCGAGGAGTTTGCACAGCTGCTCGCCAATAATGCGCTGCACCCCGACTTTGGCCAGTTCAAAGTGCTGGATGCGCGCGGCGCATTCATGGGTCTGGGCAAATTGGCGCTCACCCAGGCCGACAGCCGCGAGGCGGAGCTGGGCTATATGCTGCTGCCCGAATACTGGGGCAAAGGCATGGGCAGCCGCATCGCCGCGCAACTGCTGGGCGTGGCACAGGCGCATGGCGGGCAAATCGAGCGCCTGTTCGCCATTATCGACCCGGCCAATATTCCCTCGCGCAAAATCCTGATCAGGCTGGGCTTTGCGCACCATGAATTCAAGGACTTTGACGGCTTGCCTGGGGAAATTCTGGTGCGCACGCTGTAATCTTGTGCTCTCGGCCACAAGCGCGCTGTACAGCCAACAGGCTACCTGAAAACAAGCCACGCGAATTTCTGCGTCGCTAGAG
>NZ_JH164926.1:2175374-2186408 GCF_000226875.1 Neisseria shayeganii 871 | reverse complement strand
CTAACGTTTTCAGGTAGCCTGTTGGCTGTTCGGCAGCCGCTTTAGCTGTAAATCTTGGCGCCGGTTTTCACAAACTCAATCGCTTTTTCTGCCATGCCTTTTTGCGCGGCGGCGTAGTCGCGCACTTCCTGCGTGATTTTCATCGAGCAGAATTTGGGGCCGCACATCGAGCAGAAGTGGGCGATTTTCGCGCCTTCGGCCGGCAGGGTGGCGTCGTGATAGCTTTCGGCGCGTTCGGGGTCGAGGCCGAGGCGGAACTGGTCGCGCCAGCGGAATTCAAAGCGGGCTTTCGATAAGGCGTTGTCGCGCAACTGTGCGCCCGGCCAGCCTTTGGCCAGGTCGGCGGCGTGGGCGGCCAGCTTGTAGGTGATGATGCCGGTGCGCACGTCTTCTTTGTCGGGCAGGCCCAAATGCTCTTTCGGGGTGACGTAACACAGCATGGCCGTGCCGTACCAGCCGATATTGGCCGCGCCGATGCCGGAAGTGATGTGGTCGTAACCCGGAGCGATGTCGGTCACCAAGGGGCCGAGCGTGTAGAACGGCGCTTCAAAGCAGTGTTGCAGCTCTTCGGTCATGTTTTGTTTCACGCGTTGCAGCGGCACATGGCCGGGGCCTTCGATCATTACTTGCACGTCGTGCTGCCACGCTTTGGCGGTCAGTTCGCCCAACGTGTGCAGCTCGCCGAACTGGGCGGCATCGTTGGAATCGGCCACGCAGCCGGGGCGCAGGCCGTCGCCGAGGCTGAACGACACGTCGTAAGCCTTCATGATTTCGCAGATTTCGTCGAAATGGGTGTAAAGGAAGTTTTCCTGATGGTGCGCCAAACACCATTTCGCCATAATCGAACCGCCGCGCGACACGATGCCGGTGATGCGCTCGGCCGTGAGCGGCACATAGCGCAGCAGCACGCCGGCATGGATGGTGAAATAATCCACGCCCTGTTCGGCCTGCTCGATTAAGGTATCGCGGAACAAATCCCAGGTCAGGTCTTCGGCGATGCCGCCGGTTTTTTCTAGCGCCTGGTAAATCGGCACGGTGCCGATGGGCACGGGCGCGTTGCGGATAATCCATTCGCGCGTTTCGTGAATGTGCGCGCCGGTGGACAAATCCATAATCGTGTCGGCACCCCAGCGCAGCGACCACACCATTTTTTCCACTTCCTCGGTGAGCGAAGAGGTAACGGCGGAGTTGCCCAAGTTGCCGTTGATTTTCACACGGAAATTACGGCCGATAATCATCGGTTCCAACTCGGGGTGGTTGATGTTGGCGGGAATAATCGCGCGGCCGGCGGCCACTTCGCTGCGCACGAATTCGGGCGTGATTTGGTCGGGATGGGTGGGCAGGTTCGCGCCGAAGGCTTCGCCGGGGTGCTGCTTGATGATTTTGGCGTAACGCGGGTCGCGCCAGATTTCTTCCATTTTCATGCGCTCGCGCAGGGCGACAAACTCCATCTCCGGCGTGATGATGCCTTGGCGGGCATAGTGCATTTGGGTCACGTTTTTGCCGGCTTTGGCACGGCGCGGTTGGGTGATTTGGTTGAAACGCAGGTGGGCGGTTTTCGGGTCGTGGGCGCGTTCGAGACCGTATTCGCTGGATAAACCGGGTAGGATTTCGGTGTCGCCGCGCTCAGCTATCCAAGCGCTGCGCACGTCGGGCAAGCCTTGTTTGAGGTCGATTTTGGCCGAGGGATCGCCGTACACGCCGCTGGTGTCGTACACCGGAATCGGCGGGTTGGGCTCGCGGCCTTGGTCGGTGACGGTGTCGTCTTGGGCGATTTCGCGCAGCGGCACGCGGATGTCGGCGCGGCTGCCTTGCAAATAGACTTTGGTGGAATTGGGATAGGCAAACTGGATGCCCAAATCGTGGGAAAGCTGCTCAAGTTGGCTGGCTTCGTTGCCGGTGGTTTTGGTGGCCATAACAATGCTCCTGTCGGTGGGTAACGGAAACAGGAGCCGGGGCGGGGGAAGCAGCCTGAAGCATCAGGCTACCTGAAAGAATCCTTGGCAAAACTCCCCACGCAAGCATTATCTTGATCGGGTGTAAGAGCAGGCAGGCCGCTCTAAGGGTGACTCTCAGCCGCGGGTAACGGCACCCCTGTTTCGTGGCGGGATTAAAGCATGCTATCGGAACGGGGTAAAGGATTTTGTGGCGGGCTCTCTGTGCGGCCGGCATCGTGCAACGCCTGATAGGCGGTGGGCAGCAGGCGGGCGATGCGGTTGAGCTGTTGCCAGAGGATGCTGTTTTGGCGTTCGTCGTCTGCCGGCCGCAGGGCAAGCAGACTTCCGCGCAAGACTTCGGCCTGCCCGGCAAAGTCTTCCGGCGGCAATTCGGGCAGACGGCGCAGCAGGGCGGCGGTTTGGGCGGCGGCGCGGAAAAAATCGGGCAGGAAGGTTTCGTCTCCGCTGTCGGCCGGCATTTGGCTGCGGTAGGCGCCGAGGGCGGAAATATAGCCGATAAGGGCGTAGTTGGTTTTCAGCAGAATGAAGCCGTTTTGCAGTTGGTCGCCGTATTTGGCCGGCTCGCCCGACATATCGGACAAGGTGCTGCTCAGCTGGGCGGCGTGTTCGTGGGCGCGGCGGCGGACGCTGCGGTAGGCCACGTCGTCGGCACCGCCGTAGCGCAGCTGGTCGAGAATGCTGTTCAGGTAGCCTGCACTGCTGCGCAAGGCCTGCGCGCCGGTGCGCTCCAAGCCCAGATAATGCCAATCAGGCCACAGAAAAGACACCGCCAGCCAGGAAATGCCGGCACCGATCACGGTGTCGAGCAGGCGCAGCGGCAGGGCTTCGGCCACATCCAGCCCGGCAATGCTGAAGCTGACCACGGCCTGGATGGTGATGAAAAAGGTGGAGTAGCTGTATTTATTGGTACGGAAAAAGAAAAACAGCGTGCTCGACAGCACCACCACCGCCAGCCGGGTTTCCAGCGAAGGCGTGAAATAGGGCACCAAAGAGCCCACCAAGACGCCGGCCAAAGTGCCCAATACCCGCTGTTTGAGGCGGGACTTGGTGGCCGAATAGTTGGGCTGGCACACAAACACCGCAGTGAGCAGAATCCAATAGCCCAAAGGCAGATGCAGACTTTCAATCAGCGCGATGCACACCGACACCACCATGGCCAAACGCACGGCATGGCGGAACACCGGCGATTCGAAACTCAGGTGCGCCGCCACGGTGCGCCCCACAGAGCGCCAGCCGCGCACGTCTTCGCCGGCAATGCGATTGCGCTCGCTGTTGTCGCCGTATTCGGCATCCACGTCGGCATTGCCCAAATGGGTGAGCTGGTAGTTCACGCTTTGCAGATTGTCCAACAGCCGGTGCAGGCCGTGCTCGCTGCGGCTGTCGGGATGGCGTTCCATATGCAGGCGCAGCGACTGGCGCACGCCGGCCATCACGCGCTCCAGCCTTTGGGTGTCGGGCAGCGGCCCGTCGCGGCGCAGGCTGTGGGCCACATCGCGGCAGGTTTGCGCCTGCCATTCAAGCAGCCGCTGGATGCGGAAAATCAAGTCGCTGTGGCGCAGATTTTCCACAAAACTGTGGTACTCCACATGGCTGGAACTGATGCGTTCGTGAATGTCTTGGGCGGCGAAATAATAATGCAGCATACGCGTGGTGCGCGGATGGCGGTGTTGGCCGCGCAGGCGGTAAAACAGGGCGCTGCGCACCAGGTTGAACGCGCCCACCACCTTGGCGTTTTGCATGGCCAAGGCAATCTGCTGCTGCTCCAGCGTTTCCGTTTCGTCGGGGTCGAAAAACACCGATTTGGCATCCAGATACGCGGCCAGCGCGGTATAGGCCGAAGCCATGCTGTTTTGCACCGGACGGTGCGGAAACAGCAGGTGCAGCAGCAAAGTGGAGGCGCTGTAGAGCAGGGTGCCGCACAGAATCAGCAGCGGATTGACATACCAAACCGTCTGCTCGTGGTGGGTCAGCACAGTATAGAGCGCCACCACCAGCGTGCCGAAGGCGATGGTGCGGTAGCGCAGGCCGATGGCGCCGGCGAGGGTGAACACAAAGGTCAGCCCCGTCATCACTGCGCCGAACAGCCAGGGATGGCCGAAGGTCAACTGCACCGCCAAAGACGACACGGTAAACGCGGCCACGGTGATGACCACGTTTTTGATGCGGCCGGTGAGCCGGTTGTCCAAATCCACCAAACCGCCGGCGATGATGCCCAACACCAGCGGCATATTCAGCTGCGGCTGCTGCCAATACCACACCGCCCACGCCGCCACGCTGACGCTGAAAAACAGCGGCAAAGTGGACAAGACGCGGGCGGAAAGCCATCGGTTACGCAGCGGCATGGCAGAATCGACAAAAAGCAAGACACAAGAGACAATCGGCAGGCACGCCATTATAGCGCAGAAGGCCGTGCGCGCAGACAAGCAGGCTGAGACCTTTGCCCCCCAGATGTGGATGCCGTTTAAGGCGTAGCAGCGCAGCAAACGTGAACGCCAGGAATCCCTGTGGGACAGACATATCATACAGATAGGCAAGCGAGCGAGCAGTACCCATAGGGCATAAACGCACAACGCAGAAATGCGCCGCAGATGGGGGTTTGCAAAGGTCTCAGGCTTTCGCGGCAGAAAATTCTGATTGGTCCTGCTGACGTGCGCTACACTGTATGCCGATCTTTCAGGTAGCCCGCATTTACCGCGGCAGGCTACCTGAAAACCCTTCAAACAGAAGAAATGCCAATATGTTGAAACGTCTGTTCAGTTGGTTGGAAAACCGCATCGATCCTTATCCCGACACCGCCCCCGTCACCCCGGAGAAAGGTTTGTGGCGCTTTATCTGGAGCAATTTGGCCGGCCTGCGCGGCTGGCTGCTGGCGCTGGCCGTGCTCTCGGCCGGCATCGGCATCACCGAAGCCCTGCTGTTTCAGTTTATGGGCGTGCTGGTGGATTGGGTCAACCAATATCCGCCGGCCGAGTTGTGGCGGGAAAAAGGCAGCTTGCTCATCGGCATGGCGGCGGTGTTGCTGCTCAGCATCGGCTGGCGTCTGCTGGCCTCCGGCATACAGTTGCAAACCTTGCAGGGCGCGTTTCCGATGCGCCTGCGCTGGAACTTTCACCGCCTGATGCTCGGCCAGAGCCTAGGGTTTTACCAAAACGAATTTTCCGGCCGGGTGTCGGCCAAAGTGATGCAGACCGCATTGGCGGTGCGCGACACGGTGATGACGCTGTCGGACATGGTGGTGTATGTGACGGTGTATTTTGTCAGCTCCGGCGTGATTCTGTTTGCGCTCGACGGCTGGTTGCTGCTGCCGTTTCTGCTGTGGATGGCGGCGTTTGCCACCGTGGTGCGGCTGCTGATTCCGCGCCTGTCGAAAACCGCGCAGCGGCAAGCGGATGCGCGCTCGCTGATGACCGGCCGCATCACCGACGCCTATGCCAACATCGCCACGGTAAAGCTGTTTTCCCACGGCGCGCGCGAAGCGGCCTATGCCAAAGAATCGATGCAGGAATTCCTGCGCACCGTGCACGCGCAGATGCGGCTGGCTACCCTGCTGTCGGTGAGCAGCTATGCGGTGAATGTGTCGCTGATTTTGGGCACCGCCGCTTTGGGCCTGTGGCTGTGGCACCGCGGGCAGGTGAGCGCCGGCGCGATTGCAGTGGCGATTACCATGGCCTTGCGCATCAACGGCTTGTCGCAATGGATTATGTGGGAGTCGGCCCGCCTGTTTGAAAACATCGGCACGGTCAATGACGGCATGAACACTTTGTCCAAGCCGCAAACCATTCTCGACCACCCGCAAGCCCTGCCTTTGCAGGTGTCGTGCGGCGAGATTTGTTTTGACAACCTCGATTTCGCCTATGAAACGGGCAAACCGCTGCTGGAGGGCTTCAATCTGCGCATCCGGCCCGGCGAGAAGGTGGGTCTGATCGGCCGCAGCGGCGCCGGGAAATCGACCATCATCAATTTGCTGCTGCGCTTTTACGAGCCGCAAAGCGGACGCATCTGCATCGACGGGCAAAACATCAATCAAGTGACCCAGGAAAGCCTGCGCGCGCAAATCGGCTTGGTCACCCAGGACACCAGCCTGCTGCACCGCTCGGTGCGCGACAACATTGTGTACGGCCGCCCGCAGGCCGGCGAAGCGGACATGATCCGGGCCGCCGAACGGGCGGAAGCCGCCGGTTTTATCCCGCAGCTGCAAGACGCCAAAGGGCGCACCGGCTACGACGCCCATGTGGGCGAGCGCGGGGTAAAACTTTCCGGCGGCCAGCGCCAGCGCATTGCGATTGCCCGCGTGATGCTGAAAGACGCGCCGATTCTGCTGCTCGACGAAGCCACCAGCGCGCTGGATTCGGAAGTGGAAGCGGCCATACAGGGCAGCCTGGACGCCATGATGGCCGACAAAACCGTGATCGCCATCGCCCACCGCCTCTCCACCATCGCCGCCATGGACCGGCTGATCGTGCTCGACCACGGGCGGATTGTGGAGGAGGGCAGCCACAGCGAACTGCTGGCAAAAAACGGCCTGTATGCCAAATTGTGGGCGCACCAAAGCGGCGGTTTTCTGCCGGATCGCTAAGGCAAACTGGCCACTCGTTTGCAGCTGCTTTTTGCCAAAAATCGCCTTTTTGTAGCGAGTGTTGCGTTTTCAGGTAGCCTTAAAGCTACCTGAAAACGCATTGGCGGCCTGAAACCTGAGACCTTGATTGCTTACTGCCCGACCGTTTCGCCGCAGGCCGACCATTCGGCGGTTTGCTGCCGCAGACTGCGACACAGAAAATCGTGGAAGTGCTCCGCGGCCGGCGAGAGGGCGCGGTTTTTTCGGCGGTAGAGGCAGAACGAGCGGGTGAGCACGGGTGCGCACATGGGCCGCATCTGCAAGCCGTATTGACGGATGCGGTTGGCGGCAAACGGCAGGCACAATGTGAGACCGAGGCCGGCATGCACCATGCTGACGGCAGTGGAGAGCAAATTGACGCGGTGGGCCGCACCGCTGATGACGGGGCCGATGTCGCCGCCCAATTCGGCGGCCAGTAAGTCGGAAAACGGGCCGTTGAGGGTAATCAGGGTTTCGCCGACCAAGGCTTGCCAAGGCACTGTTTGATGCCGCGCCAGCGGGTGTGCGTCCGGCAACACCAAATAAAACGGCAGCGAAAACAGCCGCTCGGCTTGGATGTCGCTGCTGTTTTCACGCTCAGGCCCGATGCCGAAATCCACTTCGCCGGTGCGCACGCTGTCGAGCACCCGCTCCACCGGACAATCTTCCAGCCCCACTCGGATGTCGCCGTGTTCGGCAGCAAAGCCGGCCATCACCGCAGGCATCAGCGAAGAGGCCAGCTGTTGCGAAACGGCAATCTTTACCGCGCCCCGGTGCAGGTCTTTCAGGTAGCCGATTTCGGTGAGCATGGCGTCTACATCGTGCACGATGCGGCTGGCCATCGGATAAATCTGCGCACCCATGGCGGAGAGGGAAAGCTGGCGGGTGGTGCGGTCGAACAGGCGCACGTCGAGGTGGTTTTCCAGCTCCTTAATCAGCCCGCTGAGGGCGGATTGGGTCAGATGCAGCGATTCGGCCGCTTGGGTGAAGCTGCCGGTTTGGGTAACGGCAATAAAAGCACGCAGTTGGCGCAAGGTGATGTGCATGGTCGGTTCCTTTCGGTGTCCAGCATAGCGGCGGCGCGGCCATTTATCAATCTTGCCGATGAATACCGCCCAAAAAACTGTTTTACCGATAAGTGTATTTCTGCTGAAATAGCAGCGCTTCCCCCGCATCAACGAAGGCTACCTGAATATGGATACGCTCTACACCTATTTCCGCAGCTCTGCCGCCTACCGCGTGCGGATTGCCTTGGCGCTGAAAAACCTCACTTACCGCAGCGTGCCCGTCCACCTGCTCAACCAAGGCGGCGAACAGCGGCTGCCCGCCTATACCGCCCTCAATCCGCAACAGCTGGTGCCGGCTTGGCAGACCGCAGACGGCGCCGTGTTGGCACAGTCGCTGGCCATCATCGAATACTTGGAAGAAACCCACCCCGAGCCGCCCCTGCTGCCGGCCGACCCGCTGCAACGCGCCCGCGTGCGCGCCTTCGCCCAGCACATCGCCTGCGACATCCATCCGTTGAACAATACGCGCGTGCTGCAATACCTCGTGCAACAAGGTTGGGACGACGCGCACAAACAGGCTTGGTACGCACATTGGGTGCACAAAGGCTTCACCGCCTTGGAAGCCTCGCTCAGCGACAGCGGCGCCTACTGTTTCGGCGACACGCCCACGCTGGCCGATTGTTGTCTGATTCCCCAGGTGTATAACGCCCGCCGTTTCCAAATCGACTTATCCGCCTATCCCCGCATCTGCCGCATTGCCGAAACCGCCGCCCGGCACCCCGCCTTTATCCAGGCCGCCCCCGAACAGCAGCCGGATGCGCCTTAAGGCACGCCCTCATTGAACTGGAGGCCACCTGAAAAGCCGCTTGGCCTGCACCAGACACAATCCAGCAGACTGAGGTAAGTTCACCGCCCGTCAGCGCACAAATAAAAACCAGAGCACCACCTTGGCCAACGGCCCCGCAGAAAACAACACCATATTCTGCGGGGCCGTTGGGCTTTCTGCACCGGGAAACCGCCGCCGGCATGGCCCATACAGATAGAACGATACTCGAAGCGCTCCGGTGAAAATTCGCTATTTGCTCCAGCATCAATGGCATAATGGTTTCCACCTCAGTCAGCCAACTGCATCATTTCCCACCAAAACAGACTGAACAATAGGAAATAAACACAGGAGAAAACCATGCTCGAGCGCCTGCAAGCCCATTTGCCCGCCGATTTTATCGCCAAGCTGGTGCAACAAGCCCGCCCCGTGCTCTCGCTCACACTCACCCGTGCCACAGAGGATTTGCCGCTCACCGCCTCGCGCGTCGGCGGCTTCGGTTATTGGCCGGCAAACCAGCCTTATCCGGAGAATGAAAACGGACAGCCGTTGTCGCTGCTGGCGCAATTCAATTTGGGCGAATTGCCGCCGCATCCCGATTTGCCGCACGAAGGCATACTGGCTTTTTATATCAATCCCTTCCATTGGCATTACGGTATGGACGAGGAAAGCGGCTATCGCGCCGTCTATTTTGCCGACGCCAGCGCGCCCTCGCTGACGGCTCATCAGCAGCGCGAGAGGTTCCCCGAGTACGCCTTTCCCGAACCTGAGTCCGAAGCGCTTTCCCAAGAACAGCTTGTCTTCCAGGCGCGCTGGCAAAGCGAAGCGGAAGTGATGCTTGCCGAATGGCTGGCGCGCCACGAGAAAGCGGTGGCCAAGGGCAATGACGCCGAGCTCACCCGCCTGTGGCAACAGGAAAAGGCGGCGCTGCCCGCACTTGCCGACATCGTGCTCAGCATCAACGAAGCAGAAGACGGTGCCCCCGCCGATTGGTCCGCCATTACCTATGCGCTTGAGGAAGCGCTGCCGCAAACCGCGGAATATGTGGCGACTCGTCTCACCGATCATCCCGCCAGCATGTATTGGACGCTTGCAGAAAGCGAGATGGACGAAGCGGAGATTGAACACAGCGTGCACATGCACCAGGTGCTGACCCGGCAAATGTTCACCACCGGCGATTTGCGCTGGCGCCAATACTGGCAGCACGATCCGCGCGCAGTGCTGGAAGTCGATTGGCAAATGCAGCAGGAATTGATTGATTTTTATGGCAATGACAAACTCGCCGACCTGTGGCGCGAGGCCTTGCCCGCGTTGCGAGCCAATATCGATGCCATCGTCGCCGAAGCGCATGCCGCGCGGGTGATGAGCGCCGCTGATCTCGATCAGGTGCTGGAAGGGCATATCGACACCCTGATGCAGCATATGCGCCAGACCTTTGCCGAAGCCGATTTCGCCCGCCAGCAAGAGATTATGGCGCGGGAGCAGCAGATGCTCGCCGAGCGCATGGAGCGCCTGACCACCCGTTTCGCGGCGCAAGGCTTTGTTGCCGAAGGCGAAGCCCCGGCCAGCGCGCTGGATGCCGTGCGCAATTTTGATCAGGTGTATGAGCTGGGCGAAGATGCGCATCCGCTGGCGTCGGTGGGGGAATTATTGAAACAATTTTCCGCGTTTGAAGAAGCCTTCGACTTGGCAGAAGAAGATGAGGAGGCAGAAGTTGCGGCGCTTTTGACAGGCTACCTGAAAGAAAACGATGCCTTTGTGGCGGCAGAGCAGGATGGCGAACTGGCGCGCTTATGGGCGGAAGAACGCGCGCAACTTCTCGCCGAGCCCCCGCAAAGCAAAGCGGCGCTGCTGGTGCAGATCAGCAGCGGCAGCCGCAGCTATTTGCATCTGGCGCAACAGGGCAAGGTCAATCCGGCAGCGCAGGCCATTGCCCGCGAAATCAGCGCAGATGCCATGGGTTGGGACAACGCTCCGCCGCAATGGTATCACCCGGTGGCGGGCGAATACGCGGTGCAGGCCACACTTGCCGAACACTATCCGTTTGCCGAACATGATGAATTTACTGCCATCTTCGGCCAATCGTTCTATGACTGGGCACAGGGGCTGGCACTCGATGAGGCGGCAAAACGCCATTTCGTCGAGGTCGCCCTGCAAAACGAAAACCATCTCATGGGCTATCCCTATTTCATCCAAGACGACCCGCGTGCAGGCAAAGACGACGTGCTCCTGTTCCAGCTCGACAGCCAGGAAGTGGACGGCGAATACGGCAGCGTGATGTGGGGCGACGGCGGCATCGGCCGGTTCTTCATCGCCCGCGAGGATTTGGCCGCGCGGCGCTTTGACCAAGCCTGGCTGCATTGGGATAGCTATTGAGTCAGCGGCCGGTAAACCGGCGGTTTGCGGTTTGAGGCTGAGACCCTTGCAAAACCCCCAGATGTGGATGCAGTTCAAGGCGTAGCAGCACAGCGAGCGTGAACGCAGGAATCCCCGTGGGAAAGACATATCACACGATAGGCAAGTGAGCGAGCAGTACCCATAGGGCATAAACGCACAACGCAGAAATGCGCCGCTGATGGGGGTTTTGCAAAGGTCTCAGGCTACCTGAAAACCCTCCTACCGTGCTGCACAAAACCAAGCTGAGACCTTTGC
>NZ_JH164926.1:2155153-2175185 GCF_000226875.1 Neisseria shayeganii 871 | reverse complement strand
CAAGCTGCCGCATCTGAAAACGATGCGGCAGCTTTGTTGTAACGCCGGCTTTAACCGCGGCGGATGGCTTTGTCGGCAATGTCTTGCCGGTACTGCATGCCGTCGAAGCGAATCGGTGCCAAGGCTTGATAGGCTCGGGCTTTGGCCACGGCCACATCGTCGCCCAGGCCGACCACGCACAGCACGCGGCCGCCGTTGGTGACGATTTGGCCGTCGCCCTTATCGGCGGTGCCGGCGTGGAACACTTTGCCGCCGGTCTCGGCCGCTTGGGCCAAACCGTGAATCACCTCGCCTTTTTCCGGGCTGTCGGGGTAGCCGGCGGCCGCCAACACCACGCCGACGGCGGTTTGCGGATTCCATTGGGCGCTGACGGTGTCAAGTTGGCCGGCCAAGGCGGCGGCCACCAAGTCGGCCAAATCGCTGTCCAAACGGCTCATGATGGGCTGGGTTTCGGGGTCGCCGAAGCGGCAGTTGAATTCGATGGTGTGGGGCGCGCCGCTGTGATCAATCATCAGGCCGGCATAGAGAAAGCCGGTAAACGGCGTGCCGTCCGCCTGCATGCCGCGCACGGTGGGCAGGATGATTTCGTTCATCACGCGCTGATGCACGGCGGGGGTGACCACCGGCGCCGGGCTGTAGGCGCCCATGCCGCCGGTGTTGGGGCCTTGGTCGCCGTCGAGCAGGCGTTTGTGGTCTTGGCTGGTGGCCATCGGCAGCACATGTTCGCCGTCCACCATCACGATAAAGCTCGCCTCTTCGCCCTGCAAAAAGTCTTCAATCACCACCCGTGCGCCGGCGGCGCCCATTTTGTTACCCAACAGCATATCGTCGATGGCGGCATGGGCTTCGGCCAGGCTCATCGCTACCACCACCCCTTTGCCGGCAGCCAGGCCGTCGGCCTTGATCACGATGGGCGCACCTTTGCCGTCCACATAAGCATGGGCAGCCTCGGCTTCGGCAAAGGTTTGGTAGCCGGCGGTGGGAATGCCGTGCCGCGCCATAAAGGCTTTGGCAAAGTCTTTGGAGCTTTCCAGCTGGGCGGCGGCGCGGGTGGGGCCGAAAATGGGCAGGCCGACGGCGTGGAAGTCGTCCACCATGCCGGCCGCCAGCGGGGCTTCGGGGCCGACCACGGTAAAGGCAATTTGTTCGCGGCGGCAGAAATCGATTAACTCGGCATGGCTGCTCAGGGCCAGATTGCGCAACTTCGGCTCTTGCGCGGTGCCGGCATTGCCGGGGGCGACAAAGACGGTGTCCACCTTGGGCGACTGCGCCAATTTCCAGGCCAGGGCGTGCTCGCGGCCGCCGCTGCCGATAACGAGAAGTTTCATGCGGTGTCCTTCGATAAAAAGCGGAAAAATCTGAGGCGCGATTATAGCGGATTGGCGGGTGGCAGGGGCTTTGCGAAAAACAGACGGTGTTCAGGTAGCCTCTTGTCTCGGGCTACCTGAACACCCGATCAGGGGACGGCAGGCTGAGACCTTTGCAAAACCCCCATCTGCGGCGCATTTCTGCGTTGTGTGCTGCTCGATCACTTGCCTATCTATATGATATGTCTGTCCCACAGGGATTCCTGACGTTCACGTTCCCTGCGCTGCTACGCCTTGAACTGCATCCACATCTGGAGGTTTTGCAAAGGTCTCAGGCTTTGCGCAATCGGCTATAATTCGGCATATTTTTCCACCCAACCCCATGCCGACTGCCATGAACCCACTCACCTTAGACTTAAGCGGCCTCAAATGCCCGCTGCCGATTTTGCGTACCAAAAAAGCGCTGGCGGCAATGGAAAGCGGCCAAGTGATTACTGTGCTGGCCACCGATGCCGGCGCGCCCGACGACTTCGCCGCCTTCTGCCGCCAAACCGGCCACGAACTCTTGTCCTCCACCGCCGATAACGGCGTATTTACCTTGGTGGTGCGCCACAAATAAGCCCGGTGCTCGCACCCCTCAGGCTACCTGAAACCCCTACCGAAACACCGAAAGATTCCCATGCAAACCCTCCAGCTGATCCAACCCGACGACATGCACCTGCACCTGCGCGACGGCGAAGCGCTCCGCGCCGTGCTGCCCTACACCGCCCGCCAGATGGCGCGCGCTGTCATCATGCCCAACCTCAAACCGCCGGTGGCGCAGGTGGCCGACGCCTTGGCCTACAAACAGCGCATTCTCGACGCCCTGCCCGCAGGCAGCACTTTCGAGCCGCTGATGACGCTCTACCTCACCGACAACACCACGCCCGACACCGTGCGCGAAGCCAAAGCGGCCGGCATTGTGGCCTTCAAACTCTATCCCGCCGGCGCCACCACCAATTCCGATTCCGGCGTCACCGATTTGTTCAAGCTCTTGCCGGTGCTGCGCGAAATCGCCGCCCAGGATTTGCGTTTTCTGGTGCACGGCGAAGTCACCGATGCCGACATCGACATTTTCGACCGCGAAGCGGTGTTCATCGAACGCATTTTGAAGCCGGTGCTGGCCGAAGTGCCCGATTTGAAAGTGGTGTTCGAGCACATCACCACCGCCGAAGCCGCCCGTTTGGTGTGCGAAGCGGGCGACAATATTGCCGCCAGCGTGACCCCGCAGCACCTGATGCTCAACCGCAACGACCTGTTGGTGGGCGGCGTGCGGCCGCACCACTACTGCCTGCCCGTGCTCAAACGCGAAAGCCACCGCCAAGCACTGGTGGCGGCGGTTACCGGCCCGCAGGCGCATAAATTCTTCCTCGGCACCGATTCCGCCCCGCACCCGCAACACGCCAAAGAAAACGCCTGCGGCTGCGCCGGCATGTTCAGCGCCGCCACTGCCATCGAACTGTATGCCGAAGTGTTCGAGCAGGCCGGCGCCTTGGACAAGCTGGAAGCCTTCGGCTCGCAAAACGGCGCCCGCTTCTACGGCCTACCGGAAAACCACGGCCGCCTTACCTTGGTGAAACAGGCGCAAACCGTGCCCGACAGCGTGCCCATGGGCGCTGACCGCTTGGTGCCGATGCGCGCCGGCGGCGAAGTGGCGTGGTCGGTGCAATACGGTTAACGGCTGCCAAAACCGGTCAAAACGGACAACAGTCTGAGACCTTTGCAAAACCCCCATCTGCGGCGCATTTCTGCGTTGTGCGCTGCTCGCTCGCTTGCCTATCTATATGATATGTCTGCGTTCGCTGCGCTGCTGCGCCTTGAACTGCATCCACATCTGGGGGTTTTGCAAAGGTCTCAGGCTACCTGAAAGCGGACGGCGCTGACTCGGTTGGCCCGTTTGGGCTTCATTGCCGGACGGTATCCGAAACCAGGGGTTTCAAGTAGCCTGCCGCACCAGCGGCCAGCGTTGCAGCAGGCGGCTGACCGCATCCGCTTGCGCCAATAAATGCTGTTGCCAAGCCGCCGTGCCCTGCCGCCATTCGGGCAGGCGGTTGAGCAGGGCCGACCACGCAGCGATGCATTGCTCCTCACTTAGGCCATGGATGCCGTTGAGTTCGTCCGACAGCTGTTGGTGCGGCGCCTGCCAAGCCGCACCGGCCGAACGGGCATACATTTTCTGCCAAAAGGCATGCAGCTTGTCGGCATGCGCCATTTCCGCCTGCGGATAAATGTGCCACAGCAGCGGCTTGCCGGCCAGCTGGGCGCGCACAAAGCTGTCTTCGCCGCGCACCGTCACGCCGTCGGCCAACCACAACACTTTGTCGAACTCGCTTTGCGGCACAAAATCCACCCGCACCAGCCGCACCGTTCCCGCCTGCCACACGTCGCCGGCTTGACGCAGGGCGTGTTCGGGCACCGCACCGCTGCGCCTCAGGCTGTCGGCAATCTGGTGCCCGGCCAGCCACCATTCCGCCGCCTGCCCCCAAGCCTGCCAAGCGGCCAGCCATTCTGCCCAAACCGGGCTGTCGTAGCCGAAAAACAGCCAGCGGCAGGCGGCAGGCGGCGTTTCAGGTAGCCCCAAAGCCGTGCGCACCGCCGTTTGGGCGGCCGCATCCTGTAAAAACGCCTGCCGCCGTTCGGCATAAGCGTTTTCGCGCAGCAGGCCGCCGCTCTCGGCGCTGAAACCCATCAGCCAAAAATATTTGTCCGTGCCGTCGGCCTGCAGAGACGGCTTGCCGTGCATGGCCTCGGCCCAGTCCTCCGCGCTCAGGTATTCCCAGTTGAGCCACAAAGCACCGCTGCGGCGGACGTGCGCCAACACCGCCTCCGGCAAATCGCAGCCGAAAGTTTCCACCACCAACGCCGGCACGGCCGCGGCCGCCTCTCCCGCCAAGCCGGCGGCATTGTCGCCCTGCCAAGCGTGCACACGGATGTCGGGCGGCAACGGCTGCCCGCCCAACAAAGCCGCCAGCGAGGGCGGATGGTCGTGCCATAAGGCTACCTGAAAGCCGGCTTCGGCCAAACGGCAGGCCAAACGCCAAGCCACACCGATGTCGCCGTAATTGTCGATCACGCGGCAAAACAGCCAGGCAGCGGGGCGGCAGACGGGATGGGCAGCAATCATGTTTCGGGCCGAATCGGAAAAAACCAGATGGGGCGGCAATTTACGTCGCTTTGCATTTTTGTCAAGCCAAGGCGGGGAAATTTTTTGTGTTTATCCACATTGACGGACTCTGTTTTTTATGCGGTCGTCCAGGCAGCCGCCCGACCGGCTTGACAGCTTGAAAAACAATATAACTTATTAAATAGCAATAATTTTTTCAAAAATGACAATTTTTTGGGCAAACCAAGCCGAAGCCTGATTTTTCAAGCATTCCGCGCACTGCCCCATGGTTTTCCACGAAGTTATCCACAGCTTTTGTGGGTAAGGCGTAAAGGCAATATTTCATAAGGTTTTAGCCGGAAACGGCGGCGCTGACGGCGGCAAACAGGGTGCAGCGGGATTGGCAGTTCATTGCTTTTTTTTCCAGGAAACGCGGAGAAAAATTCACGCTGCGGCAGCCTATGCCGTCGGCCTGCCGATGGCGGTGCTGGCGGCATTGGGCGGCGGCTCGAATTGCCGTTATAATCACTGCCTTATTTGCCTCGGCGCACCGACGGCCGACGGCTGCGGCCGGCACCGCCGCCTTCTCCCACAGGAATCCATTGCTTCATGATCCGTTTCGAACAAGTTTGCAAAACCTACCCCGGCGGCTTTCATGCCCTCAAAAACGTCAGCTTTCAAATCAATAAAGGCGAGATGATTTTTGTGGCCGGCCACTCCGGCGCCGGCAAATCCACCGTGCTCAAGCTGATTGCCGGCATCACCAAACCCACTTCCGGCAAGGTGTGGATGAACAATCAGGAAATCGGCAGCCTGTCCGACCAGCGCTTGGGCTATCTGCGCCAACACATCGGCATCGTGTTTCAAGACCACAAAATCCTGTTCGACCGCAACGTGCTGCAAAACGTGCTGCTGCCGCTGCGCATCATCGGTTACGACCGCCAAACCGCCGACAAACGCGCGCGGATTGCAATTGAAAAAGTGGGCTTGGGCGGGCGCGAACTGGCCGATCCGATCACCCTTTCCGGCGGCGAACAGCAGCGCCTGTGCATCGCCCGCGCGGTGGTGCACCAGCCCGGCCTGCTGATTGCCGACGAGCCCTCGGCCAACCTCGACCGCGCGTATGCCTTGGACATCATGGAGCTGTTCAAGATCTTCCACGAAGCCGGCACCACCGTGATTGTGGCCGCCCACGACGAAACCCTGATGGCCGACTACGGCCACCGCATCCTGCGCCTGCAGGAAGGCAGGTTTGCCGCATGAAACATTATCTTTCCCTGCATCTCGAAGCCGCCCTGCAGGCTTTCAAAGCCTTATTCAAACAGCCGCTGGGCACGCTGTTGGTGCTGCTGATGTTGGCCGTGGCCATGACCCTGCCGCTGGCCCTGTATTTGGGCGTGCAGAGCAGCGGCGCGGTGTTGGGGCGGCTGAACGAAGCGCCGCAAATCACCCTCTATCTCAACCACGAAGCCGACAGCGCGGCGGCGGAGCACATCCGCGCCAAACTGTCGGCCGATCCGCGCATCGAGAAGGCGGATTTCGTGAGCAAACAGGAAGGCATGCGCGAACTGCAACAGGCTTTCCAAGGGCAGGATTTGGTGTCCATGCTCGACAGCAATCCGCTGCCCGACGTGTTTGCCGTTAGCCCGCGGGACGGCCTCACGCCCGAAGAACAAACCGCGCTGCAGCAAGACCTGGCCGCCCTGCCGCAGGTGGACAGCGCGCAGATGGATGCCGAGTGGATGCAAACACTCTACCAAATCAATACCTTCGTCCATCAGGTGTTCCGTTTTCTGGCGCTCACCTTGGGCGTGGCCTTTGTTTTGGTGGCGCACAACACCATCCGCCTGCAAATCCTCAGCCGCAAGGAAGAAATCGAAATCACCAAACTCTTGGGGGCGCCCGCCTCGTTTATCCACCGCCCGTTTATTTATCAGGCCGTGTGGCAGAGCGCCCTGGCCGCCGGCCTGAGCCTGCTCTTGTGCGGCTGGCTGGTGCAGACCACGCGCCCGCTGATTAACCGCATTTTCCGCCCCTACGGCCTGCATTTGGACTGGCGTTTTTTCCACGGCTGGGAAATCGCCGTGGTGTTTGCCGTGGTGTGCGGCTTGGGCGCGCTGGGCGCTTGGCTGGCCGGCAGCCGCCATCTGCTCAGCTTTAAGGCCAGAAGCTGAGCTTTCCCGCTTCGCAAACGCAACGCTTTCAGGTAGCCTTCGGGCTACCTGAAAGCTTTTCCGGCCTGCCAACGGAGGTTTGTATGATGAATCGCGCCGCCTTAAACCACCCCGCGTTCACTCCCTATCAAAGCGCCCTGCTGGCGGCGGCCAAACCCACCGCCGAAATCAGCCTGCACCCCGCTGCCGACTTGGGCTGGCGCCAAAGCAAGCTCGGCGGCCTGCCCTATCTGCCCGCATGGGCGGCCTACCCGCACAGTGCGGACGGCAAGCCGCTGTATCTGCTCTTGCAAATCAATTTTGCCGAAATGCCACCCCTGCCCGACTTTCCCACCGAGGGCATTTTGCAGTGGTTTGTCGAGGCCACTTGGACTTGGGGCGCCAATTTCGACCACCCCGCCGATCAAAGCGCTTTCCGCCTCTGCTATTACCCCGAAGTGCTGGCCGACGACGCGGCGCTGGTGCGCGATTTTTCTTTTCTGCCGCCGCTGAATCCGCCCGCGCAGGGGCTGTGGCAAAAGTTGAAACGCAGTTTTGCGCGCCCGCCGCGTCTGCCGTTCACACAGCCCTGCGCCATCCGTTTCGAGGCCGGCGTGCAGTTTCCTACCCTGGACGACCGCACCTGCTACCTGAAAGGCGAGGGCGCACCCGACATTCATTTTGACAACTGGATTGACGACGAATTCGATGCCTTTGCCGAAGCTTATTTGGCAGCATTCGCAGGCAACGGCAACCGCGTGGGCGGCTACCCCACCTTCACGCAGGACGACCCGCGCCTCAGCGCCGAGGAAATGGCCTACGTGCAATTGGTGCAGCTCGACAGCCAGCCGCCCGAGCTGATGATGTGGGGCGATGCCGGCATTGCCCATTTGTTTATCCGCCCCGACGATTTGCGCCGCCGCGATTTTTCGCGCGTGCTCTACACTTGGGATTGCAGCTAAGCTGGGCACCGGCATGGGCCCAAACAAGCCAAGCGCCCTTTCAGGCTACCTGAAAGGGCGCTTGGCAACCGGAGCGGCTCAATCCTCGTCCGGCAGTTTGCTGACTCTCACCCGCTCGATGCGCTGGCCTTCTTTTTCCAGCACTTCGAAACGCCACCCGTAATAATCGAGGGTATCGCCGACATCGGGGATGCTTTGCAGCTCCTCCATCATCAGGCCGGCCACGGTGTGGTAGTCGGCATCTTCTTCCTGCGGCGGCAGGTTGAGCTGCGGCGCAAGTTCCACGTATTCCAAGCTGCCGTCCACGGTGAGGCTGTGGTCGGCATTGGTTTGCAGGCTGGGGCTGTCTTCGCGCTCGAAGGCTTCGGGAAATTCGCCGGCAATGGTTTCCAACAGGTCTTTCATGGTCACCATGCCGAGAACGGCGCCGAATTCGTCCACCACCAGCGCGTAATCGGCACTGCTGCGGCGGAACTGCTCGATGGCGGAGAGAGCGTTGGCGCTGTCGGGCAGAATTAAGGGTTGACGCAGGGCGGCTTGGATGTTGATTTCGCCTTCGTCCAAGAGCTGGTTGAGCAGATCTTTTTTGTTGATGTAGCCCAAGGGCTCGTCGGCGCCGGCCTTGCCCACCACCAAAAGGCGGGAATACGGGGTGTTTTGCAGCTGGGCTTTCTGTTCTTCCTTGCTTTGCGAGATGTCGAGCCGCTCGATGTCGCGGCGCGGAATCATCACGCCGGGAATGGGGCGCTCGGCCAGGGTGAGCACGCTGCGGATCATGGATTTTTCGTTTTCTTCAAAATAGCCGTCGTTGTCGGTTTCGCCGGCTTTGGCCAGCACGGCTTCCCGGATGCCCATCATGCCGAGCACGTTTTCGGCAGTGCGCTTGCGCCAGGAGCTGCCGCTGTAGGCGTTTTTGTCGGTGTTGCGGCGGGCAATGTGGTTGAAGATTTCGATCAGGATGGAGAAGCCGATGGCGGCATACAGGTAGCCTTTGGGGATTTCCACATGGAAGGCTTCGGCAATCAGCGAAAAGCCGATCATCAACAGGAAGCCCAAACACAGCATCACCACGGTGGGGTGTTTATCGACAAACTCGGTGAGCGGTTTGCTGGCCCAAATCATCATGCCCATGGCCACCACCACGGCGGCCATGGCCACTTCGATGTGCTGCACCATGGCGACGGCGGTGATCACCGCGTCGATAGAGAAGACGGCGTCGAGTACCAGAATCTGCGCCACCACGCCCCAAAAAGGGGCATGGACTTTGTGCTGCTCGGCCACGGTGTAGTGGTTGACGCCTTCCAGGCGTTCGTGCAGCTCGGTGGTGGCTTTATAGAGCAGGAACAGGCCGCCGAAAAACATGATCATGTCTTTGCCGGAAACGGCATGGCCGTTGATTTCGAACAGCGGCGCGGTCAGCCGCATCAGCTGCACCATAAAGCCGAGCATCACCAAGCGCATCAGCACGGCCAGCACGAGGCCGGTGATGCGCGCACGGTCGCGGTGGGCCGGTTTCACCTTGTTGGCGAGAATGGCCACGAACACCAAATTGTCGATGCCGAGCACCACTTCCAAAATAATCAGGGTTGCGAAGCCCAGCCAGGTTACCGGGTCGGCCAGCCAACTGAAATCCATAAATCGGGGTTCCTTTGTATTGCGGCAGCAGGGAAAGGGGATGAATGATGATGCGAAAAACAACAGGCTACCTGAAAAGCGGCACGGCTTTCAGGTAGCCTGTTGTTTACAGCCCGCCGTAAGAATGCAGGCCGCTTAAAAACATATTCACGCCGACAAAAGCGAAAGCGGTGATGAAAAAGCCGACAATCGCCCACCAAGCCAGCACCGCACCGCGCCAACCGGCCACCAGGCGCAAATGCAGCCAGATCGCGTAGTTGAGCCACACAATAAAGGCCCAGGTTTCTTTCGGATCCCAGCTCCAGTAGCGACCCCAGGCGTCGGCGGCCCACAATGCGCCGAGAATGGTGGCGATGGTGAAAAAGAGGAAACCGACCGCAATCGCTTTATACATCACCTCTTCGATCACATGGGTTTCCGGCAGTTTGAGCGCCGGGCGGTACAGTTTCAGCAATTCGGCCACGCCGAGAAAGGCGGCCATGCAGAAAGCGCCGTAGCCGATGAAATTGGCCGGCACATGGATTTTCATCCACCAAGACTGCAAAGCCGGAATCAGCGGCTGGATTTGGTGGGCGTTGCGGCTGAAGCTGTACCACAACACGAAACCCACCAAAATCAGCTGCAGGGTGTACACAAACACACCCAGCCGCTGCAGCTTGAATTTGCCTTCGTAATACAAAAACATCAGCCCGGTGATGACGATGAACAGGATAAACACTTCATACAGGTTGGAAACCGGAATGTGTCCGGCATCCGGGCGCAACAGATAACTTTCGTGCCAGCGCACCAGCATACCGGTCAAGCCGGCCACGGCAGCCGCCCAGCTGAGGTTGCGCCCCATCTCGAGCAGGGTGTTGGTGGCGGAATCGCCATGCCGTTTGCCGAACAGGCCCAGCGCATAGCAGCCCCAAGCCATGATGACCAGTGCGCACAGCCAGCCGATGGCCGATTGGCTGCTCAAAAAGTATTTCAACAGAAAACGGTTGTCGGCCTGCTCAATGTGGCCGCCGTAGAGCAGCACCGCGCCATAGGCCAGCGCGATGCACAGCGGGATATACCAGCGCAGCGGTTTGAAAAACCAGCCCAGCGCCACGGCAGCGGCGGCGCTGCTCCACAAGATGCAGACTTCGTAAATGTCCATGTGGTGCGGCAGGATGAGGTGCACCGCTACCGCCACGGCGGCCATCAGCACGGCAAACAGCCAGTCGGCCGCGCCCAGTTTGCGCCAGAAACGGCGCTCCTGCAGCAGCTCGTGTTTGGCGGCAGGCTGTGTTTCCGTGGCCGCCAAACCGGCGGGCAGGGAGGGGGATTTAGGATGATTCATGGTTCAACTCCTGCGCCAGACGCGCGAGGTGGGCTTGGTGTTGCGGAAATTCGGTGTCCAGCTCGCGGCCGTGGCGGCCGGAACTCATGGCAAAGCGCACGCCGCCGTTTTCATACAGCAGCCAGGCGCGTTTTTCGCGGACGTAAAACATAAAGACGGTGCCCAATACCAGCAGCACGGAACCCAGATACACCAAGCCTTGGCCGGGCGAGCGGGTCATCTGCAGGCCGGAAGACTTCACTTCCTTGAAGCCGCCCAGCTGCAGCAGCACGGGCGAATCGAAACGGGTGAGGCCGGTGTAGGCATCGAAGCTGTTGAGCAGGAAGCGGTGGCGGGCTTCGTTTTGCGGCCATTGCGCGCCTTGTTGGGCCAGTGCCTGATCCAGCGCCAGATTGCCGGCGCCGAACAGCATTTGGTAAAACAGTTCGCGCATGCGCTCCTGCTCGTTGGCGGGGATTTTGGCGGCCACGAAATCGTTGAGGCCGGTATAGCCTTCGCGGGCAAACAGTTCCAGCACATTGCCCAGCGCTTCGCGGAAGCGGGCTTGCGTGTCGTCTTCCATGCCGGCCACTGCTTGTTCGATTACCGCCTGCCGCTGCTGCGGGTTTTGCAGCACGGCGCGCAGGTGCATAAAGGTATCGGGTTTGCCGTTGAGGTCGGCCGGAATCATCAGCCAGCGGTATTCCTGATCCAAAGCCGCGCGTTCGCCGGTGGCGAAATAGTAGTCGCCGTTGCGCAGCAGGGGCAGCATGTAGTTGACGTATTCTTTGGCCTGACCGGCTTCGTCACGTACGCGGAACGTGATGGTGGGGCCGACGTTGCGCAGGGTTTTCTCCTGCCGCACGCTGCGCGCGTCCTGCAGGCTTTGGCTCAAACCGCCGGCTGCGGCTTGCGGCCGTTCTTCGTCTTCCACATTCATCGGGCGCAGCTCGTTGAATTCCAAAGTGTAGTTGGCGGTTTGACCCTGACCCAGATGCAGCGGGAAGCTGCTCATGGAGGTGGCGTTCAACTCGGCCGCCAGCGGGGAAGGGCTGCCCAGATTCCAGGCGCGGAAATTGAGGCCGGAGCCGCCGTCGCCGAAACTGGCCTGATACACCGTGATGCCGTGCAGGGTAAACGGGTGGTTGACTTTAACGGTGGGGTGGAAGACTTCGCCGCTTTTTTTGTCGGTCACCACCAGGTCGCTGGCGAAATTGCGCGGCATGCCGTTGTCGTAGAAATCCACGTGAAACTGCTTGAGCTCCACCGTAAACGGCAATTCCTGCACCAGCATGCCTTCGCCGGTGTTGAGGAACACTTTGTCCACCGTTTGCCCTTCGCGCACGTTCACATCGCCGCGGAACGACAGGGTGCCGCTGTCCAAACGGCTTTCGGGCGCGAAATCGCTGGCGAATTCGGCGGTTTTGTCCGGTTTCAGGCTACCTGAAAGGATGCCCAGCTTCAGCCCCATATTGCTGTCGATCAGGCCGCCCAGGCAAATCACGATGATGGCGGCGTGGGCGCAGATGTAGCCCCATTTGTTCATCGCCCCTTTTTTGGCGGCCAAGAGCAGGCTGCCGTCTTCGCGCGGCTGCTGTTTGACCGAAAAACCGGAAACTTTCAGGTAGCGTTCCGCCACATCGGGTGCGGGCGCTTTTTCGAGCAGGGCGGTATGCTGCATATGCGCCAGCGACTGGCGGGTGGCTTTCAGACGGAAAGAGCGCATTTCTCGCAGAAAGGGCGGGATATTGCGCCACAGGCACAAGCCGGTGGACAGCATCAGAAAGGCCATGATGGCCACAAACCAAGCCGAGGAATACACATCGTAGAGGCCGAGGAAGCGGAAAATCTGATCCCAAAACGGGCCGAATTCCACCACATAGCCGATTTCCTGCTGGTTTTGCTGCAACACGGTGCCGATGACGGAAGCCAGCGCCAGCAGAGACAGCAAGGCCACCGCGAAACGCATGGAGCTGAGGAAGGCAAACCAAGGCCGCTTGGCCAGCGGGGTTTTGCCGGAAGAAGGGGAGGGGCTCATAAACCGAATACAGTCTGTATGGAAAGCATACCGAAACGCGGCATTATAACGGAATTGCGGCAAGGATTTGCAGGCTTTGCATTGTGTTCCGTTTCCGTCTGTCGGCAGCGGGGCAGGGCGGTGGCGCGGCAGGCTACCTGAAAGCCGATACCTGCCGTTTTGTAGGCATAAAATTTCAGATTAACCCCTTCTTTGCAAACTTTATAACAATTTATAAGCAAGCCTGCTGGATATTAACGTGCGATGCAGGCACCATCGCGCCCCTTGATTTTCCGCTCCATCCAACCAAAAGGACAAACGAAATGAAAAAAGTATGCATCAGCCTGTTGCTGGCCGCCGGCCTCGCCGCCCCCGCCCTGACGCTGGCGGATAACGGCCAAGACACCGCCGCCCGTCTGCTGTATTTGGAGCAGCGGGTGGAAGAACTGAGCCGCCGCGTGCTGACGCTGGAACAGCAAAACCGCCAACAGCAGCACATCATCATCGAAAACCGCCGCCAAACTCCGGCCACTTATGTTTGCAGCGTGTCGGTATTCGGCAAAAATTACGAAGCCTTGGAACAAAACGAAGGCGTGGCCCGCCACCGCGTGCGCCAAGCGTGTACCGCCCAGCAAAACGCCATCTTCTGTACCGACCGCGATATTAAGTGCCGCAGCTACCGCTAAGCACCGAAATATCCGCATGGCGGCAGGCTACCTGAAACGCTTTCAGGTAGCCTTCGTTTTGGCAGGCTGTTACACTGCTGCCGATTCCCGCCATCCTGAGACCTTTGCAACGCCCCCATCTGCGGCGTATTTCTGCGTTGTGCGTTTATGCCCTAGGGGTACTGCTCGCTCGCTTAGCCTTGTAGATGATATGTCTGTCCCACAGGGATTCCTGGCGTTCACGCTCGCTGCGCTGCTACGCCTTGAACTGCATCCACATCCGGGGATTTTGCAAAGGTCTCATCATGTCCGTCAGACTTGAAGCGTCTTGATTTTCGGCCCCGCACCCGCCGCGGCGTGCCAAACATTCAGCCCGTTTGGCGGCGCCCACCGCCTGCATTCCGACAACGGGCTTTCCCATTTCGGAGGTTCCCATGAAAACAAAAACCGTCTTGCTGCTGAGTGCGGCCGTGTTGGCCCTGACTGCCTGCCGCAGCCAGCAGGCCAGCGATCCGGTCGTATCCGCCCGCCCGGCACCCGCCGCACCGGCGAAACCGCCCGTCTTCGACCCCAACGCCGCACCGGTTGCCCAAACCGGCTTCCCGCAAAACGCCAATGTGCAGCAATTCATCCGCCATCAGGCCAGCCACGGCCGCTACAGCGAAGCCGAACTGCAGCAGTTTTTCGAGCGCGCGCAATACAAAGGTAACATCATCAGCATCATGAACCGCCCCGGCACGTCCCGCCCGTGGTACGAGTTCCGCCGCGGCAACGCCGGCAGCGGCAAAATCAACGGCGGCCGCCGCTTCTACCAGCAAAACCGCCAAGTCATCGACCAAGTGGCCCGCGAATACGGCGTGCCGGCCGAAATCATCGTGGCCATCATCGGCATCGAAACCAACTACGGCAGCAATATGGGCAGCTTCCGCTTGGCCGACTCCCTGCCCACCCTAGGATTTGATTACCCGCGCCGCGCAGAGTTTTTCCAAAAAGAACTGGGCGAATTCCTACTGATGGCCAAAGAAGAAGGGCGCGATCCCTTCAGCTTTATGGGCAGCTACGCGGGCGCCATGGGCATGCCGCAGTTTATGCCTTCCAGCTACCGCAAATGGGCGGTGGACTACGACCGCGACGGCCAGCGCAATATCTGGGGCAGCGTGCCCGACGTGGCCGCCTCAGTGGCCAACTACATGAAAGCCCACGGCTGGCAGACCGGCGGCCGCGTGATGGTGCCCGTGTCGCTGGCTGAAACCACCCCGCAGCTTTTGGCGCTGATTGAAGAAAAAACCGCACTCAATTACACCGTCGGCCAGCTGCGCCAAATGGGCGTGGTGCCGCTGGAAGCCGTGGCCGACCATGAAAAAGCCGTGCTCTTCCGTTTGGAAGTCGCCCCCGAGCGCTTCGAGTATTACATCGGCCTGAACAATTTCTACAGCATTTGGCAATACAACCACAGCCGCCTCTACGTGAGCGCCGTGCGCGACATTGCCAACGGCATCGGCCAAGGCGGCCTGTAAAAACCGCCGATAGCAGAAAGGGCTACCTGAAACGCTTTCAGGTAGCCCTTTATGGTTTGGCGCGGCCTAGCCGGTGCTGATTTTGCTGTGTCGGCAAGCGGCGTGACGTCAGCGCTCACAACAAACCGATTTCCGCAAAAAACCGCCCGTAAACCGCCGCCTTTTTCTCCAAAGCCAAAGGGTAAGCCCGCGAAGACGAAGGCATCCGGTAGAGCCGTAAAGAGCGCCCCGCATACTCCGCCTCCGTGAAACCGCCGATTGGCGGCTTGGCCGTGCCCGGCGGCAGCAAAGACAGCAGCGTTTCCGTGGCTTTGTCGCCGGTGCTCATCAGCGTTTGGCATTGCGGCATCTGCGCCAGCAAACCCGCCAAATCCACCGGCGCAACAATCTGCAAAAACTTGTCCGACGCATTGCCCTGCAAGCGGATCACCCGATATGCGGCATCGCTGATGGCAATGCCGCGCTGTGCCAAAAACGCCCGCAACAGCGCCTCTTTAAACGCTTTCCCACCGGTTTCGACAAAATAATCCTTATCTTGAAAAAACACCAAACCGAACAGCCGCCACATATCGTTTTGAAAGTTGGGATAATAAAAATCCATCTTCCAGCGCGAGCGCGGCGGCGGGAAAGAACCGAGCATCAGCAGTTTGGCGTTGGCGGGAACAAAGGGCGGCAGCGGATGGGTTTCGATGGCGGTTGCGGTCATAACAAAGGTCAGCAGCGACGGGGGTGTTTCAGGTAGCCTGCGGGTGATGCGCTTGGGCTGGGCGCGGGGGAAGGGAAAAAAACATATGCCTTAGATTAACTTTAAAATCTCACGCACGCGCAGATACACCCGCTTTTCGCTGGCGCGGATATCGCGGATGCGTTCCAGCAATTCATCAAAATGATCCGGTGCAGGCAATGTGCCGAGCGGCGGATTTTTCAGGCGCTCGTCATCCAGCACAAAGCCTTTTTGCAGATACTCGCCCAAAGTGCGCGTCGCCCATTGGCGGAATTGTGTACCGCGTGAAGAGCGCACACGGTAGCCGACGGCGATAATCATCGGCAGCGCGTAAAGCTGGGTTTGGTAGTTTTTGCCATCAGAAGCAGTTGTCAACTGTGAGTTGACAACTGAACTTTCCTGCAACTCACCTTCTGCCAAAACAGCAGAGATATGCTTGCTGATATTCTGCTTGCTGGTTTGATACAGTTCGGCTATTTCCAACTGTGTCAGCCAAAGCTGACCGCCCAATTCACGCAAAACGAATTGGGATAAGCCGTCTGAAGTGGTGTAGAGGATGAGTGTGTTGTCGGTCATGGTGCACATTTGCTTTTTTGAGTGGCATCTGTTTGATGCCGAGCCTGTTTATTTGGATACATCACAACTTGAATGCCGGATTAGCTGGCAGAGATGGAGTGTCAGCAATATCGGAATCAATGCATAGAATCGTATTTTCCTCATTGATTCCAATTGTTTTCAACGATTTTTCCCGATTGAAAATAAATGGCCACATACTCAATAAATGTTTGGAAATCGGTATTTTGTTCCACAATGCGATTGACCGACTGCCAGTCAATTTGTTCTTTGCGCTTGGCGGGCAGCCAAATCTCGCTGTCGTTCCATTCTTGGGTGTTCAAAATGATCACACCGATGCCGTGCAAGGCTGACAAAATGCGTAATTCTTGCTCGGTATGTTCACCGACAATTGCCGTGGTGACCAGATATCCCTCGTTGGCCCAACCAGAATTACTGACTGCCTGAAAAAAGCTTTCCCGCACATTGCTGCCATTGAGTTCCCGCTTTACTTCAAACGACCACAACAGCACATGTTGTCCCGCACCCGATTGGGCGCATTGGCGCACGTCGTGCTGCCATGCTTTATCCAATGCCTGCATTGCAACAATATCCGGATGCAACCAATGGTTGCCTCTGCTGCCACGATTGTTTTTGGAGCGTTTTTCGTCAATTCGCAAACCGTATAAACCTAAATTCGAGGACAAAAAACGCATCATCAAAGGATACAGGTCTTGCTCCGAGGCGGCATAGGCGGATTCATCCACAACCAACCCATTATCTTGCTGGTGGCTCGGATCAAACCAAAACAGACGCGGGCGCGGTTTGTCCTGCATACGGATGGCGGGACATAATTTCAGCACGGAACTTTTGTGTGAACCGATTTCCGACACGACTTGTTGGATAAATGCTTTCTCATCGGCAAATTTAGATTTTTTATTCTGATAGTCATGCGGATATTGTTCCGTAATGGCCTGGGCGATTTGGCGTGCGGTGAATTTCTGTAGCGGGTTGGCTTGTAAAAATTCAACGATTTTTTGAGGCTGGCTGGATTTTCCCATCTTGAACATCTTGGCAATATCGTATTGATAAAATTACTTTTTCAATTTCGCAAATGCATCGGCCATGGCGGTGTTGCCCATCGGTTTTTGCTGCCGTTGGTGTTGCGGGCTGCCTGAACGGCGCTTGCCGAGGCCGTTTTCAGGTAGCCTGCCGCTTCTTGCCGAACCGCTGCCTGCTTCGTCGTCCAAGCGCATGGTTAGGGCGATGCGTTTGCGGGCGGCATCGACTTCCAGCACTTTCACTTTAACTACGTCGCCGGCTTTGACGAC
Source organism: Neisseria shayeganii 871 (assembly GCF_000226875.1). Classification (GTDB taxonomy): domain Bacteria; phylum Pseudomonadota; class Gammaproteobacteria; order Burkholderiales; family Neisseriaceae; genus Eikenella; species Eikenella shayeganii. The sequence goes on along the minus strand of NZ_JH164926.1, from coordinate 2,157,877 downwards.
TTCACGCGGGTCGTGAACGAACCGATTCGACAAGGCGGAGATGTGGACGAGGCCGTCTTGGTGGACGCCGATGTCGACGAATGCGCCGAAGTTGGCGACGTTGCTCACTACGCCTTCCAAAATCATGCCGACTTGTAAATCGCTGATTTCGTTGATGCCTTCGGCAAAGGTGGCCGTCTGAAACTCGCCGCGCGGGTCGCGGCCGGGTTTTTCGAGTTCGGCGAGGATGTCCATGATGGTGGGCAGGCCGAATTGGTCGGTGGTGTAGCTGGCGGGCTTGATTTGTTTGATTTTTTCGCGGTTGCCGATGAGGTCGGCGGCGTTGAGTTTGAGGTCGTCGAGCATTTTGGCGACGACGGGGTAGGCTTCGGGGTGGACAGCGGATGCGTCCAGCGGTTCTTTGCCGCCGTTGATGCGCAAGAAGCCGGCGGCCTGCTCATAGGTTTTTTCGCCGAGGCGTGGTACTTTGAGGAGTTTTTTACGGCTGTCGAACGCGCCGTTTTCGTCGCGGTAGGCAACGATGTTTTGCGCCAGCGTGCTGTTGAGGCCGGAAATGCGCGCGAGCAGGGGGGCGGAAGCGGTGTTCACGTCCACGCCGACGGCGTTCACGCAGTCTTCCACCACGGCATCCAGCGATTTGGCGAGTTGGCTTTGGTTGACATCGTGCTGGTATTGGCCGACGCCGATGGATTTGGGGTCGATTTTTACCAATTCGGCCAGCGGGTCTTGCAGGCGACGGGCAATGGAGACGGCGCCGCGCAGGGAAACGTCTAGCTCGGGGAATTCTTTGGCGGCCAGTTCGGAGGCGGAATAAACGGATGCGCCGGCTTCGCTGACCACGATTTTGTGCAGTCCCATTTCAGGCAGGCCTTTGACCAATTCGCCGGCGAGTTTGTCGGTTTCGCGGCTGGCGGTGCCGTTGCCGATGGCAATCAGTTTCACGCCGTGTTGTTTGATAAGGCGCGCAAGGGTGGCCAAGGCGTTGTTTTCTTGATGAAGATAGGCGACGGCGGTATCGAGCAGCTTGCCGGTGTCGTCCACTACGGCCACTTTGATGCCGGTGCGGAAGCCGGGGTCGAGGCCCATGGTGGCGAGGCGGCCGGCTGGGGCGGCGAGCAGCAGGTCTTTGAGGTTGCGGGCGAACACGGTAATGGCGTCGGTGTCGGCGGCTTCTTTCAGACGGCCTAAGGCTTCAAGCTCCAGCGAGAGGAAGATTTTGGCGCGCCATGTGAGGCGCACGGTGTCGCGCAGCCATTTGTCGGCGGGGCGGCCTTGATCGGCGATGCCGAAATGTTTGGCGATGATTTTTTCGTATTCGCTCTGCTCGGTAATCGGGGTTTCGTCGGGCTGGTATTTGAGGGCGACTTGCAGCACGCCTTCGTTGCGGCCGCGCAATACGGCCAGCGCGCGGTGGCTGGGCATGTTGCGGACGGGTTCGCGGTGGTCGAAATAGTCTTTGAATTTTTCGCCGCTTTCTTCTTGCCCGGCAACCACTTGGGCATGGATTTCGGCTTCGTTCCACAGTTTTTCGCGCAAGTTGCCGATGAGTTCGGCATCTTCGGCGAACTGTTCCATCAGAATGGCGCGCGCGCCGTCGAGCGCGGCTTTGGTGTCGGGCACTTGCTCGTTCAGATAGGCTTCGGCGGCGGTTTCGGGGTGTTCGGACGGCCTCTGCAATAAGCTGTCGGCCAAAGGCTGCAAACCGTTTTCGCGGGCGATTTGGGCTTTGGTGCGGCGTTTGGGTTTGTAGGGCAGGTAGAGGTCTTCGAGCGCGGTTTTGTTGTCGGCCGCTTCGATGGCCGCTTGAAGCTCGGGCGTGAGTTTGCCTTGTTCTTCAATGCTTTTTAAAACGGTTTGCTTGCGCTCGGCCAATTCGCGCAGGTATTGCAGACGCTCGGCGAGAGTGCGCAATTGGGTGTCGTCCAGTCCGCCGGTGGCTTCTTTGCGGTAGCGGGCGATAAAGGGCACGGTGGCGCCGTCGTCGAGCAATTGGACGGCGGCTTGGATTTGAGCGGCGGTGGCGTTTAATTCGGTGGCGAGGGTGGCAATGATGTTCATGGTGTTTGCTTGATTCAGAAATAAGGGCGGATTATAGCCTTAAACGGCAGGCTACCTGAAAGCCGCCATACTTGCCGAACCGCCGGCTTTACGGCAACATTCGAGGCCTTGTCTTCCCAACCTTCATCAGGAGCGTACCATGAGCGACATCATCAGCAATTTTACGTTTGACGAACTGACCATCGGCCAAAGCTACAGCCAGAGCCGCACGGTAAGCGAGGAAGATGTGGTGCTGTATGCGGCGGTTTCCCACGATACCAATCCGGCGCATTTGGACGCCGAATACGCCGCCGGTACCATGTTTAAAAAGCCGATTGCGCACGGTATGTTTACCGCCGGCCTGATTTCCGCCGTCATCGGCACCCGCTTCCCCGGCATGGGCACGATTTATCTGGGCCAGGATCTGCAGTTCCGCCGGCCGGTGTACATCGGCGACACCTTAACCGTCACCCTGACCGTGGTGTCGCGTGACGAAGCAAAAAAACGGGTGGCGCTGGAAACCGTGGTGGTCAACCAAAACGGCGACAAAATCCTCACCGGCCAGGCCAATGTGCTGCCTTCCCAAGAGAAAATCAGCCGCACCGTGATTGCGGTGCCGGCAGTGAAGATTGTTTGATGCCGTAGCAGGCCGCCATGGTAGGATGGCGGCCTGCCTCCCGCAGGCTG
>NZ_JH164926.1:2128124-2155103 GCF_000226875.1 Neisseria shayeganii 871 | reverse complement strand
GCAAAGGTCTCAGGCTTGCCGTTTAAAGCGCAACAGCGCAGAGAGCATGAGCGCCACTCCGGGGCATCAAGGTAGTAAGCAGAAAAGTGTCCGGAGGGCGGTTTGGCAACTCCGGCCTGCTGCTTCGCTGCGCGGAAGGGCCACCGGCGGCGGGCAGATGGGCTACAATACCGCTTTATTTTCTTCTGTCTCGAATTGTTCCGTCCGTCATCATGTCCGACCACGAAAAACTCCTGCCCCACCGTCAGGCCATCGACGAAATCGATGCCGCCATTCTCGACCTGCTCAACCAGCGCGCCGGCCATGCCCGCGCCATCGGCGAACTGAAAGGCACCGGCGTGGTGTACCGTCCCGAGCGCGAAGCCGAGGTATTGCGCCGCATCCAGTTGCTCAACCGCGGTTTGCTACCCAACGAGGCGGTGGCGCGCCTGTTCCGCGAAATCATGAGCGAGTGCTTGGCGGTGGAGCGGCCGCTTACCATCGCCTATCTCGGCCCGGCGGGCACCTTTACCCAACAGGCGGCCATGAAGCACTTCGGCCATGCCGCCCACACCCTGCCGTGCGCCACCATCGACGAATGTTTCCGCCTGGTGGAGGCGCGGCAGGCCGATTATGTGGTGGCGCCGGTGGAAAACTCCACCGAAGGCTCGGTGGGGCGTACTTTGGATTTGCTGGTGTCCACGCCTCTTAAGGCCTGCGGCGAAGTGGTGCTGCGCATCCACCATCATCTGCTCAGCCGCCACGGCGGTTGGGAAGGCATCACCCGCGTGTATGCCCATGCCCAGGCGCTTGCGCAATGCCACGAATGGCTCAACCGCCACCTGCCGGAGGGTGTGGCGCGCATTTCCGTTTCCAGCAATGCCGAAGCTGCCCGTTTGGCGGCAGAAGACGAGACGGCCGCCGCCATTGCCGGCCAGGCCGCCGCCGAGCTGTATGCCTTGGCCAAGGTGGCGAGCAATATCGAAGACGAGCCGAACAACACCACCCGTTTTCTGGTGCTCGGCCACCAGGGCACCGTGCCCAGCGGCGGCGACAAAACTTCGCTCATCGTCTCCGCCCCCAACCGCGCCGGCGCGGTGCACGGCCTGTTGCGGCCCTTCTCCGCCCACGGCGTGTCCATGACCAAGCTGGAAAGCCGCCCCAGCCGCGCGGGCCTGTGGGATTATGTGTTTTTTATCGACATCGAAGGCCATGCCGACAGCCCGGCGGTGCGCACTGCGCTGAACGAACTGGCCGAGCGGGCGGCGTTTGTGAAAATCATCGGCGCTTATCCGCAAGCGGTGTTGTGAGCAGCGGCACCGCCAGGCAGCCTGTCGGATACCGTGCGGCAAACGGCAGGCTGAGCGCTTTGCCAATTCCGACTGCGGCATTTTTTGTGTGGTGCCTTGGTGGTGCTGCCCGGCCGCTTGGCTTCGGGTCATCTGTCTGCGACAGGGCTGGTGAGCGCCGGCGTCTGTTGTACTGCCAGGCTGAGACCTTTGCAAAACCCCCAGATGTGGATGCAGTTCAAGGCGTAGCAGCGCAGCAAGCGCAGACATATCATGAAGATAGGCAAGCGAGCGAGCAGCGCACAACGCAGAAATGCGCCGCAGATGGGGGTTTTGCAAAGGTCTCAGGCTTTGGGCGGCAGCCACATCTGAAGGGGAGCAAACCCCAGTCCTGTATGAAACGATTAAAGGCTACCTGAAAGTTTTGACGACGCGGAAACCCGCGCGCTTCGCTTTCAGGTAGCCTGTTTGCTTGTTGTCCCGTCATACGCCTGCAACAATCACGGATTAGACTGCGCCTGTTTTCACTCAAACTCAGGAGCAAGCATGAATATCCGTCTGATCACCGCAGCCGCCTTGAGCGCCGCCTTGTTGGCGGCCTGCGGCGGCGAAAAAAACGCCCCCGCCGCCCAACAGCCGGCGGCACCGGCCGCTTCGGCCGCCGCCCCGGCCGACCAAGTCAGCCTCGACATCACCGGCGCCGGCGCATCTTTCCCGCAACCGATTTACGTCCAGTGGGCCCAAGCCTACCAACAAGCCGCCGGCGGCCGCGTGAACTACCAATCCATCGGCTCGTCCGGCGGCGTGAAGCAGATTACCGCCAAAACCGTGCAGTTCGGCGCCTCCGATTCGCCGCTGAGTGCGGAAGAATTAGACAAACAGGGCCTGATCCAGTTCCCCACCGTCATCGGCGGCGTGGTGCCGGTGGTGAATGTGGACGGCATCGCACCGGGCGCGCTGAAGCTGACGGGTGAAGTGTTGGCCGACATTTATCTGGGCAACATTAGCCGCTGGAACGACCCGAAAATCGCCGCCCTCAATGAAGGATTGAGCCTGCCGGATGCGCCGATTACCACCGTGTTCCGCTCCGACGGCTCCGGCACCAGCTTTATTTTCACCACCTATCTGAGCCAAGTTTCCGCCGCCTGGAAAGACAGCGTGGGCGCGGCCAATACCGTGAAATGGCCGACCGCCTCCTCCGGCGCGGCCGGCAAGGGCAACGAAGGCGTGGCCACTTATGTGAACCGGGTGAAGAACGCCATCGGCTATGTGGAATACGCCTACGCCAAGCAAAACCAAATGGCGCACGTGCAAATGCAAAATCGGGCCGGCCAATTCGTGCAGCCTTCGCAGGCCAGCTTTGCCGCCGCAGCCGAAGTGGACTGGCAGAGCGTACCCGGTTTCAGCTTGGTGCTGACCAACCAGCCGGGCGAGCAGGCTTGGCCGCTGGCGGCGGCCACCTTCATTCTGATCCACAAGCAGGCCGACCAAGCCGAGCAAACCCGTGCCGTACTGAGCTTCTTCGACTGGGCCTACCAAAACGGCGACGAAGCCGCGGCCAAGCTGGATTATGTGCCGTTGCCGGCCTCGGTGAAGGATTTGGTACGCCAAGAGTGGAAAAAAGTCACCGACAGCCAAGGCCGCGCCGTGTATTGAGACGGATGCCTTTGTCTGGCTTAAAGCAAACAGGCTACCTGAAAGCGTTTCAGGTAGCCTGTTTGCCATTCAACACGGCCTTATTTCAACAAGCCGGTTTGGTTCACTAAAAACAGTAAAGTAAAGGCGCTCAGATAGAGCAGGCCCACCCAGGCCAACACCATCAGCCAGGGCTGCTGGCCGCGTTTGCCGCGGCGGGCCAGGCTCAAATTCAGCCAAGCGAAGACGGGCGTGCTGACAAACGAGGCAATCATGGCGAATTTCAGCATCGGCAGCACCGCGCCTTTGAAAAACAGAATCACGCACAGGCCGGCCAAGGCGGCAAACACAATCCACACCCCCAAAGCACGGTTGCCGCTCAGGTGGCTGGTGCGGGTGAGTAGGCGCAGCGATTCCATATTGGTGCGCGAATAGCCGTCAATCACCGTAAGCGTGGTGCCGTACATACAGGCAAACGCAATGAAGGTGACCAGCCAGCGCGACCATTCGCCGATGGTGGCGGCATACATATTGATCAGCTGGCCGATGTAGGCCGCGCCTGCCGTTTGCACTTCGGTGCCGGAGCCATACTGCACCAGCGCGCCCAAGGCCAGAAACACCAACGCCAGCAGGGCGGTGCCGATGTAGCCGACGTTGAAGTCGAACAGGCCGTCTTCGTAGCGTACCGGGCTGATGCGGTTTTTGGCCGCCACCCACATCGAATTGATGGCGGAAATTTCAATCGGCGCCGGCATCCAGCCCATCAGCATCACAATAAATGCCAGCGCACCCAGATTCCACGGGCTTGGCTCGATGAAGTCGGGCTGCATGGCCGCGCCTCTGGAGGCGGCAATCGCCACCGCGGCCACGGTGGTCACCGTGAGGCTGATCATGATGAGTTTGGAGAGGCCGTCCACCGTGCGGTAGGGGCCGGCCAGCAGCATCAGCACCGATGAAGCCAACACCGCCACCGCCAATTGGTTGACCGACCAATCGCCGGGCAGCACAAAGCTCAGAATGGCCGCGCATAAGAGACTCACCGCCGCGGTGTTGATGACGGTGGCAAACAGATTGAGCAGGAAAAATACCCACAGATAAATGCGGCCTTTTTCGGCATAGCCTTCGAGCAGGGTTTTGCCGGTTTCCAGCGTGTATTGCGGGCCGAAACGGAAAAACGGATATTTAAACAGATTGGCCAGCACGATAATCAGCGCCAGCTGCCAGCCGTACAGCGCTCCGGCTTGGGTGGAGGAAATGATGTGCGAGCCGCCCACCGCCGCCGAAGCCATCATGATGCCCGGGCCCATGGCGCGCAGGCGGGTTTGCCAGGTTGAAACTGAAGGGGTTTCCGGATTCATTTTATAAACCTGCTTTCTTTCAGGTAGCCTTGAAGGGCGGGCATCTTAGCGTAATCGACCGTTTGCTCCAAGCCGCCTGCGTGTGCAGATGCAGCAAACTGCCTAAACCGTGAATTTATCAGCATATAAAACCTTTTTCTGTTTTATCTTTGGCATAAATTCCAGATTTTTTCTGAAAAAAGCAATTTATGTTTAATAAGCATGTGAAAGCTGCCGACAGAATCGGGCAGCGGCGGGAACACGATTCGGGCGGGGTGGCGATTGACCGGACAGGCGGCTGACTGGACGGCCGATGCGGCAACGTTGGGATGCGGACATATTCTTTTGCCCAACACGCCTGTCTGTTGAGCTTCCGGCGTCAGGCCGGCTGATCAATAAAACACCATTCCCCTTCCGCCAATTGGCCGCAATCCCAGTCACCGAAACGGAGGCGGTGTAAGGCCGCCACCCGGTTGCCGGCGGCGGCCACCATGCGTTTGACTTGATGGTATTTGCCTTCGGTGAGGGTGAGCAGGAGGATGGTGGGTTGGGGTAGGGAGGCGGCTGCGGCGGCAATGGTTTCGTTCTCGTCGTGCAACAGCACACCTTGGCGCAGGGTGGCGCACAGGTTTTCATCGGCAGGGTGTTTTAAGGTGGCACGGTAATGCTTGGGCACTTTGTGCTTGGGCGAGGTGAGGCGGTGATTGAATGCGCCGTCGTTGGTGATCAGCAATACACCGGTGGTGTCGGCATCCAAACGGCCGACGGCTTGCGGTTGGCGGGCGCGAAGGTGGTCGGGCAGGAGGCTGAACACGCTGGGGTAATCGCGCGGTTTGTGCGAGGTTTCATAGCCGGCGGGCTTGTTCAGCAGCAGGTAGTAATAAGGATAGGGAATCACGACCAGCGGTTCGCCGTCACGTTGCAGACTGTGGACGGCGGTGGGGTCGATTTCGGCGTGCTCGTTGTCGAGCACGTGTCCGTTGACGCTGACCAGGCCGTTGCGGATCAGCCATTGGCATTGTTTGCGGCTGCCCCAGCCTTGTGCTTGTAGGTATTTGCTTAAATTCATGGATGGCGGAAATCGAGTGAAAAAGGCTACCTGAAAGGCATCTGCAGGGCAGAGCGCCGGTTTCAGGTAGCCTTGATTCAGAGAGATGGCTTACAGCAGCTGCCACACAAAGAAAATCAGGGTGTGCAGAATAAACAGGGGCACCAAGATGCCGAATGACCACACCATGTAGCCGAAAAAGCTGGGCATCGGTACTTTGCGCTGTTCGGCAATCGCTTTCACCATGAAGTTGGGCGCATTACCGATGTAGCTGAGGGCGCCCATGAATACCGAACCCATGGAGATGGCAAGTAGGGTGTGGAAGAGCGGGCCGGACATCAGGGCGGTGGCATCGCCGCCGGCCATATTGAAGAACACCAAATAGGTGGGGGCGTTGTCCAAAAAGGCGGAAAGCAGGCCGGTCATCCAGAAATACATGGTGTTGATCGGGTTGCCAGCGGCATCGTGTACCAAGGCGATCAGCCCGGCAAAAGCGCCGTTTTCGCCGGCTTGCAGAATGGCGATGACCGGGGAAATGGTGATGAAAATGCCCAAAAACAGTTTGCCGACTTCCAAAATCGGATCCCAATTGAATTCGTTACCGGCGCGCACCTGCTGCGGTGTGATTTTCAGGGAAACCACGGTCAGCACAATCAAAATGATGTCGCGAATCAGATTGGGCAGCAGGTAAGGAGTGCCCAGCACATCGATACCGGGGTGGTCGGGCTTCCATAAGCCGGACATCAAGACCGCGCCTACTACGCCCGCCAAAAGCAGGAAATTCCATTTGCCGAAGATTTTCAGCGGGCTGTCGGGGGAAGGGTCTTTGGGCAGGATCTCGTCTTCTTTGGAGAAGAAATAGCGATCCAGGAAGTAAAAGGCGATCAGCAAGATCACCGAGCTCAGCAGCACGGGCACGAACATATGTTGCACGGTCCAGCCGAAGTCTACGCCTTTTAAGAAGCCGAGGAACAGAGGCGGATCGCCGAGGGGCGTGAGGCCGCCGCCGATATTGGCCACCAAGAAAATAAAGAACACCACCACGTGAACGCGGTGCTTGCGGTTGTCATTGGCTTTCAACAGCGGGCGGATCAGCAGCATGGCGGCACCCGTGGTGCCCATAATGGAGGCCAAAACGGTGCCGATGGCCAAAATAGTGGTGTTCAGACGCGGGCTGCCGTGCAGATTGCCCCAAACCAGAATGCCGCCGGAAATGGTATAGAGCGCGAGCAGCAATAAAATAAACGGGATATATTCGGCTACCAGGGCATGGGCGACGGTGTGCAGTGCCTCTCCGAAGCCGAACACGGCGATGAAGGGAACAAGAAACAATACGGTCCAGCCGGCGGTGATTTTGCCGAAATGGTGGTGCCAAGTATGGGAAAACAGCAAAGGGCCGGTGGCGATCGACAGCAGAATCAGTACAAAGGGTATGCCCCAGAGCAGGCTCAAGCTGGCGCCATCCAAAGAGGCGGCCGAGGCGTTCAGTGGAACGCAAAGAGCGGGCAGAAGTGCATGGTGTAAACGCATCTGTTTTCCTTGTTTTAGCAGTGGGCGGAAACAGAGCTCCACGCCGGCAATGATGAGGCCAAGGCTACCTGAAGCAGCCGGCTTGCATCACTTGTGCGCCAAGCTCCGCCAAACTCGTCATTTTAAAATAATAGGCCACCCCTGTCATGTTCTGTACTGCGGTTTTACGTTTGTTCTGGGTTGGGATCGGCCAGTGATTCGGAACGGCCAACAATAAAAAAACCCTGCCGAGGCAGGGTTTGGGCAATACAATGCTGAAGCAACGATTAACGAACTTGGTGCTCTACTACGGCAGTCACGCGGATGTCTACGCGACGGTCGGGTTCGATACACGCGATCAAAGCAGTACGTTTGCGGGCTGCAGATACGCGACGACCCAAGTTGTTTACTTCGTTTTGACACTGTTCGGTCATGCGGGCTTGAGATTCACCCAGACCAACGGCAGTGATTTTCTCGGCAGTCACGCCACGTGCGGTCAAGTAGTTCACAACAGCAGCTGCACGTTGCTCAGACAAGCGTTGGTTGTAGGCTTCGCTACCCATGAAGTCGGTGTTGCCTTCAACGCGTACAGATTGTACTTCGGCGCGGCTCAGGCGTTGGGCCAATTCGTTCAGGGTGCTTTGCGCTTCAGGACGCAGAGTGTATTTGTCGAAGCCGAACAGGAAGTTGGAAGACAAGGAGATGACTTCTTCTTGTACTTTGGGCGGGGTGGGCTGAGCCACTTCTTGACGGTCGCCACATTCGGCCAAGCCCAGCTTGCCTACTTCTTCGTTCAGGAAGCTGTTTTCCCAGCACTCGTGAGCGCCGTTCGGCTCAGTGTTGGAACGAACCACTTCGCGAGATTGCTCGCTGATGGTATAGCCGTATTTTTCGTTGCTGAATTTGCTGTCAGCCATAGCGGTGCCGGAAGCAACCAAGGCCAAGAACAAAGCGCTCAATTTAAGCTGTTTGGTCATGTTATTCCCTCATCAAAAAGTTTGTTATGCGCAGACCGCTCATACATATGGAACGTACGCTTGCCCTCGCAAATACCATATACGGACCGCCGGAAACTGCGGTTATCCAAATATACTCAGGTTGGCACTATAAAAAGGCCGGCCCGAACTGTCAATAAGGAGTTACGCGGCCATACGGTGGAAATGCCCGTTTCCTGATGGGGAATCATGCCGAAATTTGCCGGTGCTGTCATGAAAAAAATTAACAAATGGCGACGTGTTTAGATTTTTGGTTGTGTAAAAACAACATTGCAGGCAATTGCTTATCTGAGCTGTCTGCGGAAGTCCGAACCGGCTGTGATACCATGCGCTTCCTTTCTGCGCCGGCTTTGGCTAGAGGTCTGTTGGCCGGCGTGGCGGCCGCTTGGCATTGTCGTATAAATCCTACAAATATGTTTATTTTATGAAATTGCAACAGTTGCGCTACTTTTTGGAGGTATCCCGCCGCAATTTGAATATTTCCGAAGCGGCCGAGGTTTTATTTACCTCTCAGCCGGGCATTTCCAAACAAATTAAGCTGCTCGAAGATGAGCTGGGCGTATCGCTGTTTGTGCGCCACGGTAAGCGCATTGTTTCGCTGACGCCGCCGGGACAGGCGGTGGTGGAAATTGCCGAGCGGATATTTCGCGATGTGCAGAATATCCGCAATGTCGGTACCGAGTTTGCCGAGCAGGACAGCGGCCGCTTGACGGTGGCAACGACGCATACGCAGGCGCGTTATGTCTTGCCGCAAGTGGTGACCGCTTTTTTGCGCCGCTACCCCAAAGTCAAGCTGTCGCTGATACCGGCGGCGCCGATGGCCATTGATCAAATGGTGGCGGACGGTCGGGTGGATTTGGCGGTGAACTCGGAAGTGGCGCTGCAGGATGCCAATCTGAGACGGATTACCGCCCACCCTTGGCACCGCTGTGTATTGGTGCCGCGAGGGCATGCTTGGGCCGAGATGGCGCGGCCCTTAGTGCGGGAAGATTTGGCGGGTGTGCCGTTGGTCACGTATGCCGATGTGGCTGACGACTCGGCTTTGCAGCAGGTTTTTGCCGGTACGGGCCTGCCTTGGCCGGAAACGGCGTTGGCCAGTGCCGACCCGGATATTATTAAAACCTATGTGCGGGCCGGTATCGGCGTGGGTTTGTTGGCGGATGTGGCCTATGATGCGGAGGCGGATGCGGATTTGGTCTGCCTCCCCGCCGGGCATATGTTTTATCCGGCTTTTACCCATATTGTGGTGCGGCAGGATACCTATTTGCGCGGTTATGCTTTTGAGTTTATGCAGCTGTATCTGCCGCAGTTGAGCCGGGAACAGATTGAACAAAGGCTGTATCGGCCGATTAGCGAGGATTTCTCTATTTAATCGGTTGAGTCGGCTGCGGGAAAAAAAGCGGCAGGGGTTACCTGAAACGGCAGGGTTTGTGTTTTCAGGTAGCCTGGATGGGTTTGCGTATGCCGGCAAACGGTTAAGTTGTTTTGGCGCGGGTAATTTCTGCAGGTTGTGAGGCGGAAATTTGCTATGGTGGCGGCTTTTTGAATACTGTGCTGTGTGAAGATATGGACAAAGAAACGGCGGCCGCCCAAGCGGCTGAGGTGCCGGCCAAGCGGCCGGGCAGGCTGCGGCGGGCGGTGAAGAAGCTGATTTGGGCGGTGGTGTGGCTGTTTGTCGGCTTTCATGTGTTGGTGGCTGTGTTGCTGCTGTATTGGAAAACCCAGCCGGTGCACACCAGTGCGTTTATGTTGCGCCACAATGTGACCACGTTTTCGCGCGCGCAGCAGGTATGGGTGGAAAGCGACCAGATTGCCCGCAGCGTCAAGCAGGCGGCGATTGCCAGCGAAGATGCCAAATTCAGCAACCATGAGGGTTTTGACTGGGACGGCATCGAACAGGCGATGAAACGCAACGAACGCACCGGAGCGGTGCGCGCGGGCGGCTCCACCATCAGCCAGCAGTTGGCGAAAAACCTGTTTCTGTTTCCGGAGCGCTCGTATGTGCGCAAAGCGGAAGAGGCGGTGATCACGGTGATGCTGGAAAATATGTGGAGCAAAGAGCGGATTCTGACGGTGTATCTGAATGTGGCGGAATTCGGCAAGGGCATTTACGGCATCGAAGCGGCGGCACAGCATTATTACGGCAAGCCGGCCGCGCGTTTGTCGGCACCGCAGGCGGCTTCGCTGATTGCGATGCTGCCCAATCCGAAGTATTACCAAGAGCACCGCAACCACCGCCGTTTGCGCAATAAGACCAACATCATTTTGCGCCGCATGGGCAGCGCGGCCCTGCCGCCTCAGGATTGATAAAGTTGAAGTGCTGAATGTCCCATACGGGGGTTAACTGTGGGCCGGCTGCCTTGTATGCCGGGCCCATTATTTCGGCAACAGGGCCAAAGCCGAGTATGGAAACAGGCTGAGACCTTTGCAAAACCCCCATCTGCGGCGCATTTCTGCGTTGTGCGCTGCTACGCCTTGAACTGCATCCACATCTGGAGGTTTTGCAAAGGTCTCAGGCTACCTGAAACTTTCAGGTAGCCTGTTTTTGTGTTGTATGGGCGTCTGGTCAGTTGGGCAGGTAAAGCAGCGGATCCACCGGCTGACCGTCTTTGCGCAGCTCGAAATGGAGCTGGACGCGGTTGGTGTCGCTGTTGCCCATGGTGGCAATGCTTTGGCCGCGGCGGACGGATTGGCCTTCGCGCACCAGCAGGCGCTGGTTGTGGCCGTAAGCGGTGAGATAGGTTTGGTTGTGCTGCACGATGATCAAATTGCCGTAGCCGCGCAGGCCGGAGCCGCTGTACACCACTTTGCCGTCGGCAGCCGCCACAACTGGTTGGCCCAAGTTGCCGCCGATGTTGATGCCTTTCTGGGCACCGCCGAAACGGGCCAGTATGTTGCCGGCGGCGGGGCGTTGCCAAGTGATGCCGGCCACGCTGCGGGTGGCGCCGGAAACGATGGCCGGCGCGTTAGTGGGGGCAGTAGTGACGGGCGGCGGTGTGGCAACGGCCGGTGCGGTTGTTGCCGTGCCGGAAGCAGCGGGCGGCGGAGTGACGGCCGCCCGCTGGCGGCTGGCGGCTGGCGCAACGTAACCGGCGGGTTTCACGCGCAATACTTGGCCAACGTGGATGTTGTTATCCACGATGTTGTTCCAAGCACGCAGATTATCCTGGCTGATTTGGTAACGGCGGGAGATGTTGTACACCGTATCGCCGCGCACCACGGTGTGTTGGGCGGCGTGGATGTCAACCGGGGCGTAAGAGGGCACATAGCCGGAGCCGCCGGCAGCGGGCGGCGGGGTATAAGGGGCGGATTGGGCCGGCGGGGTGTAGGACGCCGGTGTCTGCGCGGCCGCGGGCGGGGTGTACGGCTGGGCGCCGTAGGGATTGTCGGCCGGCGGGGGAGAGTAGGGGGCAGCAGTACCGGTGCCGCTGTTGTTGCCGGCCACCACCGGAGCGGGAGACTGGCTGAGGAAGGAGCAGGCGCCGAGTAGGGAAAGGACGGCGGCGGATACGCTGTGGCGCAGAAGGGAAGAACGGTTCATGAATGCTGCCTCTGTACGCAAAAACGGCGCTTATCATAAGCAATACGCGCCGCTTAATGCAAGTTTGCCGGCAGGCGAAACCGGTTAAGTTCCGTTAACCAAGGGGACGAAGCGGGCCTCTTGCACGCAGGTTTCGTGGAAGCCGCGTTCGGTTTTTTCAATCAGCCACAAATATTGGCGGCCGCCTTCGTCCAGCGGAATCACCATGCGGCCGCCGACCGCCAATTGCTGCAACAGGGGCAGTGGTACTTCGGCCGGGGCGGCGGTGACCAAAATGCCGTCGAAGGGCGCGACTTCGGGCAGGCCCAGGTAGCCGTCGCCGCAGACCATGCGGATGCGGCCGATGAGGCCGGCTTGACGCAGATGGTGTTTGGCTTTTTCGTGCAGCGGCCGCAAGCGCTCGACCGAATACACTTGGTCGAGGCCGGCGGCTTGCAGCACGGCGGTCTGATAGCCGCAGCCGGTGCCGATTTCGAGCACGCGGCCGAAGCCCGCCACCGGCAGTTTGCCCAGCATCAACTGCGTCATCACGGCCACGGTATAGGGCTGGGAGATGGTTTGTCCCAAACCCAGCGGCAACGACATATCGTCGTAGGCGCGCGAGCGCAGGGCCTCCTCCACAAACAGATGGCGCGGCACGCTGTTCATGGCGGCCAGCACTTCTTCGCGGCGGATGCCCATGCGGGCCAACCGTTCCACCATGCTGCGGCGTCGCCAGTCGAAACTGCTGCGGTTTACATCGGGGCGGACCATGCTGCTCCCTGCCAGAATTGCGCCACATCGCCCATGCGCCGGTAGTCGGTTAAATCCACCGACAAAGGGGTGACGGTGATCCAACCGGCTTCGTTTTCGGCAAAATCGGTGCCCTGTTCGCGGTCGGACACTTCGCCGGCGGCGCCAATCCAATATACCGCTTCGCCGCGCGGGCTTTGCGCCGGCACCACGCATTGGTGGTGGTGGCGGCGGCCGAGGCGGGCAGTGGTGATGCCTTGGATTTGCTCGGGCGGCACCGCCGGAATATTCACATTCCACAATACCGGCTGTTGCGGCGGTTGTTGCAGCAGATGCGAGAGCAGCCGCCATACGGCCTGTTCGGCGGTGTCCCAATAGCGGTTGCTTTTGTCGTTGAGCGAAAAGGCCACGGCGGGAATGCCGAGCAGATAGGCTTCGGTGGCGGCGGCCACGGTGCCGGAATAGAGGGTGTCGTCGCCCATATTGGCGCCGTGGTTGATGCCGGAGAGCACCAGATCGGGCTTGAAATCGGGCAAGGCGTGTAGGGCGAGATGGATGCAGTCGGTGGGGGTACCGCTGACGAAATAAAATCCGTTGGCGGCCTGGCGGATGCGCATGGGGCGGTCGAGGGTGAGGGAGTTGCTCACGCCGCTGCGGTCGCGTTCGGGCGCCACCACGCGGACATTGGCAAATTCGGCCGCCACCCGTGCCAGAATGGCCAGCCCTTCGGCCTGATAGCCGTCGTCGTTGCTGATCAGAATGTTCATGGGAAAACCGGATTACGCAAAGAGGGTTTATTTTAATGCAATTTAACGGATTTGACAGATGAGGCGGCGCGAAAGTTTCAGGCTACCTGAAAGCCGGCAAGGGCTTCAGGTAGCCTGAGGGGGAAGACGGTGTCGGCCGGCTGCCGCCGGCTTGGCCGTCGGCATCAGTAGTGGAGGGGCAGCACGCGGGTCACGCCGTTGTTGCCGATCAGTACGCGCACGCGCTGGCCGGGCTGTACGGCCACATCGGCTTTTTGCACCACCGAAATCGCGTCGCGGCTGTCTTCCAACTGCACCACGATTTCGTAGGCCTGTTGGCGGTCGGCGCCTTTGGTGGCGGCTTGGGTTACAAGACCGCCCACCACGGCGCCGATTACCGCGCCCACGGCCGAGCCGCGGCCTTTGCCGATGTTGCTGCCGCCGATGCCGCCCACAGCGGCGCCGGCTGCGGTCAGCAGCGGATTGTCTTCGCCTTCGATGGAGACGGGGGTCACCGACAGCACTTCGCCGTAATGCACGCGGGCGGCGTTTTGCGCCTGGCCGGTGGTGTAATGTACGGCGGAATTATTGCTGCACGCGCCGAGCACCAAAACGGCGGATAGGGCGGCGGCAGACAAACGGGTCAAAGCAGACATGAACAAGCTCCTTATCGGAAAAAATAGAAAAGCGTAGATAGGCTACCTGAAAAAACAGGGCAGGGTAAGACCTTTTCATCATCAATCGGTTGGCGGCTTTCAGGTAGCCTCAGGGGCGGCAAGGTTTTCAGCGGGTGGCGCGGATGCATTCGCCCACCAATTCGGGGCCGCGGTACACCAAGCCGCTGTAAATCTGTACTGCGGTGGCGCCGTCGGCCAGTTTGTCGGCGGCGTCTTGGCCGCAGACGATGCCGCCGACGCCGGTGAGCGGAATGCGGCCGTTGAGGCGGGCGGCCAGTTTTTGCAGCACGGCGCGGCTTTTTTCGCGCACCGGCAGGCCGCTGAGGCCGCCCGCTTCGCCGGCCAGCGGGTGGTTGCCGAGGGCGGTTTTGTCGATGGTGGTGTTGGTGGCGATGATGCCGTCGATTTCGGTTTGCAGCGCCACGTCGGCCACCGCTTCGATTTGCGCGTCGTCCAGATCGGGGGCGATTTTCACCGCCAACGGCACATAGCGGCCGTGTTGGGTGGCCAGCTGGGCCTGGCGGTTTTTCAGGGCGTCGAGCAGGGCGTGCAGCTCGTCGCCGCCCTGCAGGGCGCGCAGGTTTTTGGTGTTGGGCGAGGAAATGTTGACCGTGATGTAGCCGGCGTGCGGATAGGCTTTTTCCAGGCAGATGAGGTAATCGTCGGCGGCTTTTTCCATCGGGGTGACGGCGTTTTTGCCGATGTTGATGCCCAGCACGCCTTGAAAACGGCTGCGGAGCACGTTGGCGATCAGTTGGTCGATGCCGCCGTTGTTGAACCCCATGCGGTTGATCACGGCCTGGTGTTCGGGCACACGGAACAGGCGCGGCTGTGGGTTGCCCGGCTGCGGCAGCGGGGTAACGGTGCCGATTTCGATGAAGCCGAAACCGAGCGAGGCCAGGGCGTCGATGTAGTCGCCGTTTTTGTCGAGGCCGGCGGCCAGCCCGACCGGGTTGGGCAGCTGCAGCCCCATCCATTCGGTTTTCCGCCCGGTGGCCGCCGCGCCGGAAAGGCTACCTGAAAGGCCGCTGCGGTAGGCCAGTTGCAGGGCGGAGAGGGTGAGGTGGTGGGCGCGTTCGGCGTCCATTTGAAACAGAAAGCGGCGCAGCAGGGCGTACATGGCGGACTCGGTAACGGGAAAACAATGAAAGGCGGAATTATAGCAAGAGTGCCTGCCGAAGCGCTTGTTGGCGGCGGATTTCTGCGTGCTTTACGCTTGGCATGTGCGGATTGACTGCTGCGCGCGTTCGGCCTGCAACCAGGGCGGGTTGGCGGCCTCGATGCGGGCGTAAACGGGGCAGCACGGGCGGTGGGCGCCTTTCAGGTAGCCTGTGCTCATCAGAAATTCGCGGGTGATTTCGGGGCCGGTAAATTTAAAAGTGCGTTTGAACAGTTTGACCCACTCGGGCAGGGTTTGCGGGTGGTGGGCGTCGAGCCAGGCGCGGAAGCTGCCGTGTTGGCGCTGCAAATCGAGAATCACGGCGGCATTGTGGATGGCGGCGTGGATTTTGAGGCGGTTGCGCACGATGCCGGCATCGGCCAGCAGGCGGGCGCGGTCGGTTTCACCGAAGGCGGCCACGGCGGCGATGTTAAAGCCGGCATAGGCGGCGCGGAAGGCGGCGGCTTTTTTCAGCATCTGCGTCCAACTGAGGCCGGCTTGGTTGATTTCGAGCAGCAGGCGGCCGAACAGCTCCCGGTCGTCATACAGGGGAAAGCCGTATTCGCAGTCGTGGTAGTGCCGGTTTGGGTCGTCTTCGGGCAGGGTGGATATGTGGTCGCAATAGCTCATGCTTGTGTTTTCAGGTAGCCTGAGACCTTTGCAAAACCCCCATCTGCGGCGCATTTCTGCGTTGTGCGCTGCTCGCTCGCTTGCCTATCTATATGATATGTCTGTCCCACGGGGATTCCTGGCGTTCACGCTCGCTGCGCTGCTACGCCTTGAACTGCATCCACATCTGGGGGTTTTGCAAAGGTCTCAGCCTGTTCGGGCTACCTGAAATGGGAGGGGTGCATAAAACGGGCTCAGTTTTTCAGGAAGGCAAACTCCGGCCGGCTGATGAGGTGGACGAGAAAGAGGTAGGTCCACACCACGTTCAGCGCCACGGTAAACCAAAAGATGCGGATGAAGCGGATGTTGGCGGTGTGGTGGTTGTAGCGCAGTTGGGCCAGAAGGCCGCCGGGCCAGCCGCCGAGGGCGGAAATGAGGTGCAGCACGAAATCGGGCACGCTGGTGCGGCCGCTGGCTTGGGCGGCGCGTTTGTCGAAACGGTAGAGCGAGAGTAGCAGGCAGCTGAGCAAGAGATAGGCCACGGCTACCTGAAGCGAGATAAAGGAAACGGCCGATAAATGCAGCAGCACAAAAGCCACTGCCAGCACGGCTTCGCTGAAACCGCCGCTCATCAGGGTGCCGGAAGCCTGCTCGCTGGCCTGGTCGGCAAAGCCGATGGAGTAGCCCTGTGGAATCACGCGGGTGGCCACCCATTGGTCGTTGCGGCGGCTGAGCACGAAGCTGACGCGCTGGCGTTTTTCCGGCCGTTTGTTGCGGAAGACGAAGGCCGATTGCGGGAAATACACCCGCGCTTTGATGGATTGCACTTTGATGTAGCCGGCCTGTTCTTCGTCGCGCCAGCGCACCACTTTGCCGACATAGGTTTCGCCGTTCACCAGCTGGTCGAGGCGTTTGGCCTGCTTGCGCTGTTTGTGCAGCGCTTCTTCCTCTTCCGGGCTGCGGTGCTGCAGGCCGGAGGTGGCGGCGTTTTCGGCGCTGTCGAGCAGCCAGTGGCCGCCGAAGGGGTGGGTGTGCAGGATGCCGCGCAAGACGTCGCCCGGCTTGGGCGACAAATCGGCGGCGGCAAACATATCGCCCACCAGAAACACGCGCGGGGGGTTGGTTTCGGTGAGCACATCGGCCACGCCGGCACGTTTTTCTTCGTCCCAAATCCGCACCGCCACATCCACGATGCGGCCTTCGCGCCAGCGCTGCTCCTGCTCGGCGCTTTCGTCTTCGTAATCGTCAATCGGCAGTTCGGTTTCGGCTTGCATGGCGGTTCCGTTCAAACAAGGTGGCAAAGCCACGATTCTAACCGAAGAATGCCGGGGCAGGAGCGGCAGGGCGCGGATTTTGCGTTTTCTTTTTCTTTACCGCAGCCAACGCTTGGGCGGTTTATACTGGCCGCCGTTGCCAATCTTATTGGAAAAGGAAGAATCATGGCCCTGCCTGCGAAAAAACTTTACCGCTCGAAAACCGACCGCCAGCTCACCGGCGTATGCGGCGGACTGGCCGCTTATTTCGGTGTGGACTCGGGCTGGGTGCGCATTGCCACCGCTGTGGCGATTCTGTTTACCGGCGTGGGTTTGCTGGTGTACATCATTGCCGCCTTCGTATTGCCGGAAGAGCCGTAAATAAGGGGCGAAGCAAGAAAAAGGCTACCTGAACATTTCAGGTAGCCTTTGTTGTGTCTGAACCTTAGTCTTCGTAGTTGTCGATAGACGGGCAGGAGCAGACCAGGTTTTTATCGCCGAAGACATCGTCCACGCGGTTGACGCTGGGCCAGAATTTGTTCTCGCGCACGAAAGGCAGCGGGAACACGGCTTCTTCCCGGCTGTAGGCGCGGTTCCACTCGCCGGCGATGTTGGCGGCGGTGTGCGGGGCGTTCACCAGCGGGTTGTCGTCTTTCGGCCACACGCCGTTTTGCACCTTCAGCGCTTCTTGCTTGATTTGCTTGAGCGCGGCGATGAAGCGGTCGAGCTCGGCCTTGTCTTCCGATTCGGTGGGCTCGATCATCAGGGTGCCGGCCACGGGGAAGGACATGGTGGGGGCGTGGAAGCCGTAGTCCATCAGGCGCTTGGCGATGTCCACCTCGGTGATGCCGCTCTCCGCTTTCAGCGGGCGCAGGTCGATGATGCACTCGTGCGCCACGCGGCCGTTTTTGCCGGTGTAGAGCACGGGGTAGTCGGCCGACAGTTTTTTGGCCACGTAGTTGGCGTTGAGCAGGGCGGCTTCGGTGGCTTGGCGCAGGCCGTCGGCGCCCATCATGGTGATGTACATCCAGGAAATCGGCAGGATGCTGGCGGAGCCGTAGGGCGCGGCGGAGACGGCGCCCATGCCTGCGGTTTTGCCTTCCACCGGCGCTACCACGTGGCTCGGGGCGTAGGGAGCGAGGTGGGCTTTCAGGCCGATGGGGCCCATGCCGGGACCGCCGCCGCCGTGGGGGATGCAGAAGGTTTTGTGCAGGTTCATGTGCAAGACGTCGGCACCCACTTCGGCCGGCTGCATGATGCCGACTTGGGCGTTCATGTTGGCGCCGTCCATATATACTTGGCCGCCGTGGTCGTGAATCAGCTTGCAGATGTCGCGGATGCCTTCTTCGTACACGCCGTGGGTGGAGGGGTAGGTGATCATCAGGGCGCCGAGGGTGTCGGCGTATTGCGCCACTTTGGCTTGCAGGTCGGCCACGTCCACGTTGCCTTGCTCGTCGGTGTTCACCACCACCACTTTCATGCCCAGCATTTGGGCGGTGGCGGGGTTGGTGCCGTGGGCGGAGCGCGGAATCAGGCAGATGTTGCGCTCGGGCTGGCCTTGGGCGGCGTGGTAGCGGCGGATGGCCAACAGGCCGGTGTATTCGCCGGAGGCGCCGGAGTTGGGCTGCATGGAGATGGCGTCAAAGCCGGTGATGGCTTTGAGCTGGTCTTCCAGGCCGTGGATCATGTTCAGGTAGCCCTGTACCTGTTCGCGCGGGGCGAAGGGGTGGATGTTGGCGAATTCGGGCCAGGTGATGGGGATCATTTCGCTGGTGGCGTTCAGCTTCATGGTGCAGGAGCCGAGAGAAATCATGCTGCGGTTCATGGCCAAGTCGCGCTCTTCCAGTTTTTTCAGGTAGCGCAGCATTTGGTGTTCGGTGTGGTGGCTGTTGAACACGGGGTGTTGCAGAATCGGGCTGCTGCGGCGCAGGGCGGCCGGGATGCGGCAGGTGGCTTCGGCAGGCAGCACGGCGGCTTTGCCGGTGAAGATTTCGGTGAGTGCGGCGAAGTCGGCGGCGTCGCTTTCTTCGTGGAAGGAAACGCCCAGCACGGTGTCGGCGGCGCGGTGCAGGTTGAAGCCTTTGGCCAGCGCTTTTTGGTAGATGGCGTCGGTTTCGTTGCCGCAATCCACTTCTACGGTGTCGAAGAAATCGCTGTTGGCGATGCTGAGGCTACCTGAAACGATGTTGGCGAAGGCGCAGGCCAAGGCGTGGATGCGGCTGGCGATGCGCTTCACGCCCTCGGGGCCGTGGTAAACGGCGTACATGCCGGCCAGGTTGGCCAGCAGCACTTGCGAGGTGCAGATGTTGGAGTTGGCTTTTTCGCGGCGGATGTGCTGCTCGCGGGTTTGCAAGGCCATGCGCAGGGCGGGTTTGCCGGAGGCGTCCACCGATACGCCGATGATGCGGCCGGGGGCGGAGCGTTTGTGTTCGTCTTTGAAGGCGAAGTAGGCGGCGTGCGGGCCGCCGAAGCCCATGGGGATGCCGAAGCGTTGGGTGCTGCCCAAGGCCATGTCGGCGCCCATTTCGCCGGGCGATTTCAATAAGACGAGGCTCATGACGTCGGCGGCCACGGCGGTCACCGCGCCCTTGGCTTTCACGGCGGCGATGACGTCGCCCAAGTCGGCGATGTCGCCGTCTTTGCCGACGTATTGGAACAGGGCGCCGAAGAATTCGCCTTCGGCGGCTACCTGAAAGTCGCCCACCACCAGCTCGAAACCGAAGTATTCGGCGCGGGTTTTCATCACGTCCAGCGTTTGCGGATACACGCGCGCATCCACGAAGAAGCGGTTGGATTTGGATTTGCTCACGCGGCGGGCCATGGCCATGGCTTCGGCGGCGGCGGTGGCTTCGTCGAGCAGGGAGGCGCCGGCCATTTCCAGGCCGGTCAGGTCGATACACATTTGCTGGAAGTTGAGCAGGGCTTCGAGGCGGCCTTGTGCCACTTCGGCCTGATAGGGGGTGTAGGCGGTGTACCAACCGGGGTTTTGCAGCACGTTGCGCACGATGACGTTGGGCAGGCGGGTGGGCGAATAGCCTTGGCCGATGTAGCTTTTGTGGATGGTGTTTTGGGCGGCCACGGCCTGCAGTTTGGCCAGCGCGTCGGCTTCGCTCATGGCGGCGGGCAGATTCAGTTTGCCCGGCATGCGCACGCTTTGCGGCACGGTGTTGTCGATGAAGGCGGCCATATCTTTTTCGCCCAGCTCGGCCAGCAAGGCGGCCTGTTCGGCGGCGTTGAGGCCGATGTGGCGGGCGATGAATTCATTCGGGTTGAATAACTCGTTAAATTGCATGGGGTTTCCTTTGTAACTGTCGGTCGGAACACTGGCAGGCGGTGCAAAAGGCCGAATTGTAGCGCAAGCGGCGGAAAAAAGGCGGAAAGTGTGCGGAAATGTAAAGACAAAGGTCTAGGCTACCTGAAAGCAGTGCGGCGGCGCCGTCCGTGCTTTCAGGTAGCCTGAACGGCGGGCGGGCAGGGAACGGTTTGTTTGTGCAACACAATTTAACCCGATGTTGCGGTTTCTAGGGCGCGTCGTCATCATGCTTGCGAAGCGGTTTTTTGAGGCAAAATTTGCAGCTGCCAGGCAAAAAGCGCAGCAAGATTGGACATCTTGCGAGCATTTTTAACGCCGCAGATGCGGGTTTTGACCAAAAATACCGCCGCAATGCCTGGTGACGGCACGCCCTAAACCTTTGGCTCTTAACTTACTTGCTCTTTTTCTGCTAAACTGCGCGCCTTTTGTCCGCCCGAAACCATGTTGCTCGACCTGACCCGATATTCGCCCGCCGCATTCCGCCGCGAAGCCGCCAAACTGGCGGTGTTGGCGATGCCGATGCTGGCCGCTCAAGTGGCGCAGGTGGGGGTGGGTTTTGTCGATACCGTGATGGCGGGCGGCGCGGGTAAAGACGATTTGGCCGCCGTGGCGCTGGGCGGCAGCACATTCATCACGGTTTACATCACCTTTCTCGGCATCATGACCGCCCTCAACCCGATGCTGTCGCAACAGCACGGCGCCGGCGAAACCGAGGCGGTGGGCGAGCTGGGCCGGCAGGGGCTGTGGTACGGCCTGTTGTTGGGCATCTTGGGTATGTTGCTGCTGTGGCTGGCGATTGCGCCGCTGCAGGGCTACCTGACACTCAATGCCAATGTCGAAACCCAATTCGGCCAGTATGTGGGCTTTATCGCGCTGGCGATGCCGGCGGCGATGGTGCACCGCGCCCTGCATGCCTATGCGTCCAGCCTGGGGCGGCCCAAGCCGATTATGTGGGTGAGCTGGGCGGCTTTGCTGCTGAATATCCCGCTCAACTATATTTTTGTTTACGGGAAACTGGGCATGCCGGCTTTAGGCGGGGCAGGCTGCGGCCTGGCCAGCGCGCTGGTGTTTTGGTTTAACGCGCTGGCGCTGTGGCTGTATG
The DNA here is from genome assembly GCF_000226875.1 of Neisseria shayeganii 871. Taxonomy (GTDB): domain Bacteria; phylum Pseudomonadota; class Gammaproteobacteria; order Burkholderiales; family Neisseriaceae; genus Eikenella; species Eikenella shayeganii. The sequence goes on along the minus strand of NZ_JH164926.1, from coordinate 2,134,179 downwards.
TGGCCAAGCAGCGTTATTTCCGCCCTTTCGGCCTGACGGCGCGCTTTTCCAAGCCGGATACGGCGGTGTTCGGCCAGATCACCCGCTTGGGCGTGCCCATCGGGCTGTCGTTCTTTTTGGAAGTGAGCCTGTTCACCTTCATCATGCTGCTGATTGCGCGTTTGGACGGCAATACGGAAGACTTTGTGGCCGCGCAACAGGTGGTGATCAACATCACCGGCATCATTTATATGATTCCGCAAGGCGTGGGCACCGCGGCCACGGTGCGGGTGGGTTATTCCGTCGGTGCCAATGAGCTGTACCGGGCGCGCTATGCCGCCGGCGTGGCGGTGGCGGTGGGGGCGGCGCTGGCCGTGTGCACGGCGGTGCTGATTCTGCTGCTGCGCCATCACCTGGTGGCGATGTACACCGACGATGCCGCCGTGCTGGCGCTGGGGGCGACGATTCTGCTGTTTGCCGCCGCCTTCCAGCTGGCCGATGCGGTGCAGTGCATCGCTTCTTTCGCCCTGCGCGGCTATAAGGTCACCAAGCTGCCGATGCTGATTCATGCCCTAGCTTTTTGGGTGCTCGGCTTGGGGCTGGGCTGCTGGCTGGCCTTCGGCAGGGAGATGGGCATTTACGGATTTTGGACGGCGCTGGTGCTGTCTTTGGCCGCAGCGGCCGTGGCGCTGCTGTGGTGTTTGGAAACAGTGAGCCGCGAACGGGCATACCGATGAAGATAGAATACGATGCCGATTTAAGCCCTCTGCACACTTTCGGCCTGCCGGCCCGCGCCGCCGTCTTGTGCGTGCTCGAACACACCGACAGGCTACCTGAAATCCTCCGCCTGCCCGAATACCGCCGCGAAACGGTATTGTGGTTGGGCGGCGGCAGCAATGTGCTGTTTATGCAGGATTACCCCGGCTTGGTGGTGCGCATGGCCACGCGCGGCATTGAAGTGGTAGCCGATGATGATGACACCGTGCGGGTGCGCGCCCAAGCCGGCGAAGTGTGGCACGATTTCGTGCAGCACACCTTGGCGCTGGGCCTGAGCGGCTTGGAAAACCTGAGCCTGATTCCCGGCACCGTGGGCGCCGCGCCGGTGCAGAACATCGGCGCTTACGGCGTGGAAGTGAAAGAGCGCATTGTCGAAGTGGATGTGTTCGATTTGGAAACTCGGCAGTTTGCCGTCCTCAGCCGCGACGACTGCCGCTTCGCCTACCGCGACAGCCTGTTCAAGCAGGCCGGCAAAGGCCGTTATGTGATCACCGCCGTTACCTTTGCCCTCAGCCGCCGTTTTACGCCGCAACTGCGCTACGGCGATTTGAAAAACGTGGCCGAAACCTTGGCGCAAGGCGGCCCGCTCACGCCGCAGCTGGTGGCCGAGGCCGTGTGCCGCATCCGCCGCAGCAAATTGCCCGACCCGGCCGAACTCGGCAATTGCGGCAGTTTTTACAAAAACCCGGTGGTCAGCGCCGGGCAGGCCGCCGCTTTGCGGCAACGGTATCCCGGCTTGCCCGAATACCCGCAGGCCGACGGCAGCGTGAAGCTGGCGGCCGGTTGGCTGATCGACCAATGCGGCCTTAAAGGCTGGCAGGAAGGCGGGGCCGCCGTGCACGATCGGCAGGCGCTGGTGTTGGTAAACCGCCGCCGCGCTACCGCTGCCGACGTCGCCCGATTGTCCGAACACATCTGCCGCAGCGTGCAACAGCGCTTCGGCGTGGATTTGGAGCCGGAGCCCATCTGGCTTTAAACCCGAAATCTCAGACAGCCGGCAGGCAACAACTTGTTTGTTAAAGTTAAACAAGTCTGGCGCCGGTCGATTGTCCGCAGGCTCTAGAACCTGTATTCTTCGGGCAGCGAATCTGCCGAGTGCAGGTTCTTTCACTTGCCCGCCGTTTTTCAAAAACGGCGGGCGGCAGCAGGGCCGCAGAAGCCCCGTCACACACAGAAGAAACCGCCATCCCAAATACAAAATCAAGGAGTCCCGCCATGGCCAAGAAACCCGGCAAGCCGAGTACTTACGACCGCATCGTTGATGCCAGCCTGAAGTTATTCAACGAAGAGGGCGAGCGCAACATCAGCACCAACCACATCGCCCAACACCTCGGCATCAGCCCCGGCAACCTGTATTACCATTTCCGCAATAAAGACGAAATCATCATCCAGCTGTTCAAGCGCTACACCAACACGCTGTTGGACTACATCCGCCAAACCGAGCTGCCCGGCGACATGGCCAGAATGGGCGAGTATATGAACGGCGTGTACGACATTTTGTGGGACTACCGCTTCCTGTTCAGCGACGTGAACACCCTCCTGATGCGCAGCAAAGAGCTGTTGGGCGACCACAACGAATTCACCCACGTGAAAATTTCCCCGCTGCTGGTGCAGATTTTCACCGAGCTGCGCCAAAAAGGCATTTTGGAAGCCAGCGATGAAGCCTTGCGCGAATTGGGCTTGAACGTGTGGCTGGTCACCAAATACTGGTTCGATTTCGACAACTCCCAGCACGACGGCTCGTGGAACGAAGAAGCCAAGCGCCGCGGCATTTACCAGACCATGAGCCTGATTCGCGGTTTTGTGGCCCCCGCCCATTATGAAAACTACGATCAGCTGATGCAGGCTTACCGCAGCTGAGCAGGATGCCGCACTTTAATCCAAACCCGGCCAAGGCTACCTGAAAGTTTTCGCTACGCAAAACCCGCGTGCTCGTTTCAGGTAGCCTTTGCTTTGGCCAAGGCCGCCGCGCAGAATTTTCCCTGTTGCCGCCATGGGCGCTCGGCTATAATCCATGGCTTTCCAAACCACGATTTGCCTAAGCCCGCAGGCTACCTGAAAGACCTCATCCATGTTGATTTGCAACCCTTACGAAATCGTTATCCAAGGCATTACCAGCAACGGCAAAACCTTCCGCCCCAGCGATTGGTCGGAGCGTTTGTGCGGCATCCTCTCCTCGTTCGACAACAACCGGCTTTCCTATCACGATTGGGTGCGCCCCATTTTGGTGGACAATGTGCGCTGCGTGGCCGTAGATAAAAAACTCGAGCAAATCAACGAATCCATGTTCCGCTTTCTGATGGATTTCGCCCAAGACAACGATTTGCGCGTGATTGACTGCAAAGCCTTGTTGGAAGAGCAAAACGCAGCGGAAGGCACCCTCTTGGACAGCGCCTTGCAGGCCAAAGCCGAGGCCGATTCCCAAGCCGCCGCTGAGAGCAAAGCGCAGGCGCATCCGTCCTCAGGTCAAACAGCGGCGGCCGAACAGGCCCTCCATTTCGAAGCCCGCGAGCTCAATGCCGGCGAGCTGCATTGCGCCTACCCCGCCTTCCGCCCCATATTGCCGGAAGCTTTGGGGCAGGTACACTTCAACCAGCGCCTGGCCAAACTGCACGGCCAAGGCCGTCGGGTGGCGGCCTGTTTTGATGCCAACGGCCAAGCCGTCGCCGCCTGCCTGTTTTACCTGAACGACAGCCTGCACGGCGGCAGCACGCTATACATCGATACCTTGAGCCTTACCCCGCAGGCGGGCGTCTCCGGTTTGGCCTGCCTGCTCGAATGTGTGGGCCGTACCGCCGGCGCCGCGCAGTGCGCCCGTATCTGCGCGGATGTCCCGCCGGGCGCCGCGCATTCGGCCGCTTGGCAGGCACTGCTGGCAGCAGGCTTCGCCGCCGAAAGCATGGTTTGGGTAAAAAGTATATAAATTTGCGTTAATCGACTTAGAATACTTAATCTAAACATATGTTTTTATTAATGAAAGATATGTTGTAAATAAGCCGCCTTTTCTAGGATAAGGCGGCCGTTTTCTGGTTTGGCGGAGGGAAAGCCAGTATGATGGCTACCCAAGTGCAGCTGTCGGATACAGACGTAAGACGTAAACAGTCCACGCGGGCCTGCCCCGGCAAGCCCGTATCTCAAGCCCGGCTGCGATTGAACCACCTCGTAAAGAAGGAACGAAAAAAATGAATAAGGTTTACCGTACCGTATGGAACGAGCACACCAACACATGGGTGGCCGTGCAGGAAACGGCCAAAGCGCGCGGGAAGTCCAGCCAGTCCGGCGGCTCTATCGTGAGCGAGCTGGGTTTGGGCGGCTCGCGTTTTATGATGACGGCTGCCGCCTCCGCCGTATTGCTGATGAGCGGGCAGGCGATGGCGGTGAGAGGAGATAACAGCTCGAGTGGAAATAGCCACTACTGCGTTTATGATGAAACCAGCCAAACCGTGATTTGCGGTGATGAAACCACCGAGTCTGTGGATACGGTTGCTGGCAAGCCCGCCAAATCTGTTTTGCTTGGCAAAGAAGCGAACAATACAGGCGAAAGCAATGTCGCCATCGGCCTCAAAAGCCAGTCTGCCGAGGCGGCTTCCGTTGCCATTGGCAGCGAAGCCAAAGCCCTGCACAACCAGTCGGTTGCCATTGGACAGAATGCCGAAGCGCACGCAGACTGGGACATCTCCATTGGCCGCCGTGCAGGGGCCGAGACAGTAAATCCGGCTGCCGAAGGGCGTAATGTCGCCATTGGTGATGGCGCGCTCAGAAAGGCGGTTAGCCCCAATAACAATATTGCCATGGGCACCTCGGCGGGGGACGAATTGACCGGCAATGCCAACGTGATTCTGGGCACCTATGCCAACAGCAAAACGGCCAATAATGAAATTCGCAAAATTAATGAGGGTATAACGGCCAGCAATGTGGTGGCCATTGGTGATCGTGCCTTGGCTACAACCAACTCTGCCGTTGCCATCGGCAACCGCGTCAAAGCCACTGGTGCGATTGCCACCGCAGTGGGCGCCGGTGCTGATGCCAGCGGCGCTTATTCCATTTCAAATGGCTATGGCGCAACATCTTCTGGCAGCCACTCCATTGCCATCGGCTCAGCGCAAAATCAGAACTTTAAAACACAAGCAACTAACAGCTTTGCCATCGCCATTGGCTCCAATCAAACGAGCGCCACCGGCAATTCCGCCATTGCCATCGGTACCGAGGCAAAAGCAGCTGGCCTCAACAGTGTTTCCCTGGGCAAGCTTGCTGGGCATGTTGCTAGTGATGCCACAGTTGCCCAGCTGTCGCAAACAGTCAATATCGGCTACAGGGCTGGTGTGGGCGTCAAGCGCAATATTCACGGCATTGCCATCGGTAATGGCGCAGGCGAAGCGGTGGATAGCCCTTCCGGTCAAAACATCGCCTTGGGCAATGCCGCGGGCAGTCGGGTGAAAGGCAATACCAACGTCGCGATTTCCGCTCGGGCAGGACAGGACGTGGAAGGACACGACAACTTCGCTGCCCTGGTCGATGCCGGCCAGAACATCAAAGGCAACAACAACATCGCCATTGGCAAGAACGCCGGTCGTGGCACCAATGCCGCTGCCCCGCTGGAAGTCTCCAACACCATTGCTATGGGTTTTGAGGCTCAAGGCACACATAACGACACCATTGCGCTGGGTCAAAAAGCCAAGGCGCAGGTTGAAGACTCCATTGCGATTGGTCGCGGCGTGACCACCGAGCTTTTGGCCGGTGATACTGCTGGCAACCGCGAAGGCATGATCGCCATCGGTTCGGAAACCACTAAGGCATCCGGCAAGGCTGCTGTTGCCATTGGCCGCAACAGCCGGGGCATTGGTCGCGGTACCGTAGCTTTGGGCGATGCTTCTAAATCTTTGGCAGGTCAAGGTATTGCCGTAGGTGCGCAAGCCAATGTGGATGCCGCCGCCGCCGGCGGTGTTGCCATCGGTTCGGTTGCTAAGTCACAAGGCGTGCTGGCAGTGGCTTTGGGTTCTCAGGCTGAAGCGTCTGCCGCACGCTCGGTGGCGGTTGGTGCACTTTCCCAAGCTACTCGTGCCGCTTTAACGCCCAACGCCGCCACCAGCGATGCCGCCACCGCCGCGGCCAATCAGGTCTATGCGCTGGTTCAGGCGAGCGATGCAGATAAAACGGCGATCAGCGCCACCGTCAAGGGCAATCTGGGCGCGGTGTCCGTGGGCAATGCCACCAATACCCGCCAAATCATGCACGTGGCCGCCGGTACCGAAGACAGTGATGCGGTAAACGTTGCTCAGTTGAAAGCTGTCGCTAATGT
>NZ_JH164926.1:2088355-2126201 GCF_000226875.1 Neisseria shayeganii 871 | reverse complement strand
TGGAGCTGTCAATGCCACGTCCACTGATGCCGTAAACGGTCGCCAGCTTCATCAAGCCATTCAGAAATCCAATGCCGGCTTGGGCGATCAGATTCACCAATTGGATCGCCGTGTCGGCGAGGTGGGTCGTGTTGCCAATGCGGGCGTGGCGCAAGCCATTGCCACCGCCGGCCTGCCGCAGGCTTATCTGCCCGGCAAGAGCATGGTGGCCGTAGGCGGCGGCTACTACAAAGGTGAAACCGGTTACGCCGTGGGCTTCTCCACCATCTCCGACGGCGGCAACTGGATCATCAAAGGTACCGCTTCCGGCAATTCGCGCGGCCACTTCGGTGCTTCCGTAGGTGCCGGTTACCAGTGGTAACGGAGTCAAGCAAAGGCTACCTGAAAGGCTTTCAGGTAGCCTGCCTGAATATCTGATAGAAAAGGAAATAAAATGAAATTCATCCAGATCACCCGTCACGTGGCACTGGTGGCGGTATCGGCCGCCGTGTTGGCTGCCTGCTCCTCGTCTTCCAACCGCATCAATGCCGACGGCACCGCTGCCGCCGAACTGAAATGGCCGCGTTGGGACAGCGTTACCTTTCATAAAAACCGTGGCACCTTCCCCGATTTGGGCAGCCTGAACCAAGTGAAGCCCGGCCTCACCAAAGACGAGCTGTATTATCTGATCGGCCGTCCGCACTACGATGAACTGTGGCGGCCGCGCGAGTGGACTTATCTGTTCCACTTCCACACCCCCGGCCAAGGCACGGACAATGTGACCACCTGCCAATTCAAGATTCTGTTCGACCGCAATATGCGCGTGGGCAGCACGCATTGGAATCCGGTGGATCCGTCTGATGCCGCTTGCGGTGCACCCGCTCCCACCCCGGCTCCTGCCGCTCCGGTACAAGAGCGCTACACCTTGGGCGCCGATGCCCTGTTTGCTTTTGACCGCAGCAGCATGAACGATTTGAATCCGCGCGGTCGTCAGGAGCTGGACGATTTGGCCAATAAGCTGCAAAGCTTTGCCGAGCTCAACAGCGTGACTGTAGTGGGCCATACCGACTATCTGGGTTCCGATGCCTACAACCAAAGCCTGTCTCAAGCGCGTGCGCAAACCGTACGCCAATATCTGATTGAGCGCGGCTTGCCGGCATCTAAAATCCGTGCTTACGGCGCGGGTGAAACCCAGCCGGTGAAACAGTGCAACCGCACCGGCAACCGTGCCGAGCTGATTGCCTGCCTGCAACCCAACCGCCGTGTAGAGGTGCAGGTGGACGGCTACGGCATCCGCCGTTAATGGCCGCCGGGCCCATGTTCGGAAACCTCCCGCTTTGACGGGAGGTTTTTCTTTGCCTGGAATGATGTTTGCGCGGTCGAGAAAGCCGGAGCAAGCGGTTTGGCCGCAAGCGGACTTGCCAAAGCGCAACAGCCGGGCGGCAAAATCAGGCGCATCATGCGCCGGAAACTTGATTTCTGGCGGCAGAATTGTTAAGTTATTTCACATCAATAAAACGATTTCTTAACCACTGCGGGAGCAAAAACATGCCATTCATTTATTGGACCCCTGATCTGGATACCGGTTTCGACGACATCGACGAACAGCACAAAGTATTGGTGTAGTACATCAATGATTTGTATGATGCCAAGGAAAAAGGCGACAAACAGGCCGTCAGCGAAGTGTTTCAACACTTGATTGATTACACGGTGGAGCATTTCAGCTACGAAGAAATGATGCTGCAAGAGGCGGATTACCACCTGATTGAGCCGCATAAAAAAGTGCACGCCAATTTTGTGAGCAAAATGAATATGTTCCAAAGCCGCTACAACAACGGCGACAACGAAGCGCTGGATGAGCTGCTCAATCTTTTGGAGGGCTGGCTGTTCCGCCACATCCGCTTGAACGACCACGGTTATGTGGACAGCGTGAAAAAAGCCGGTGTGCGTTGAGTGCGCGCTGACGGCAGGTTTCCAGCATCTGCCGATGCATCAAACAGGCTACCTGAAAATTTTTCAGGTAGCCTGAGACTTTTGCAACACCCCCAGATGTGGATGCAGTTCAAGGCGTAGCAGCGCAGCGAGTGCAGACATATCATATAGATAGGCAAGCGAGCGAGCAGCGCACAACGCAGAAATACGCCGCAGATGGGGGTGTTGCAAAGGCCTCAGCCTGTTTGGCGTATCGGAGCCGGTAGGTATATCCGCTATAATGCGCCCTCAGTTTTGAGTACCCGGCGAAAGGAAACGGACATGGGTCTGCTGCACGATATTCTCGATCACAACCGGCAATTTGTAGAGGCGGGAGAATATATCCATTATTCCAGCAATAAATTTCCGGAAAAAAAACTGGCGATTCTCTCGTGCATGGACACTCGGATTTTGGAGTTGCTGCCGGCGGCCATGGGCATCAAAAACGGTGATGCCAAATTGATCCGTAATGCTGGCGCCGTGGTCACCCATCCTTGGGGTTCGGTGATGCGCAGCCTGTTGGTGGCGGTGCTGGAACTGCAGGTGGAAGAAATCATGGTGGTGGCCCACCACGATTGCGGTATGCGCGGCCTCAATCCCGAGCAGTTTCTCGGCCATGCCGTGGAGCAGGGCATTCCCGAAGACCGCATCGTTACCCTGCGCAACGCCGGCATCAATCTTGACGGCTGGCTGACCGGTTTCGACGACGTGGAAGACAGCGTGCGCCACACCGTGAGCGTGATCCGCCGCCATCCGCTGATGCCCGAAAACATAGCCGTGCACGGTATGGTGATCCACCCCACTACCGGCAAGCTGACGGTGGTGGTGAACGGCAAAACCGAATGCGCGATTTAAATCACCATTGCCCTCAGGCTACCTGAAAACCTAGCGCCGGTTTACAAGAAGACTTTGAACACGGGCTACAAACAGGTTTGGAAAACGGAGTATCTATGCAAGCCATCGGCCTGTTCGGCGGCACCTTCGACCCCATCCACAACGACCACCTGCGCATCGCCCGTATTTTTGCCGACGAATTGGCGTTGGAGAGCGTGATTTTTCTGCCCGCCGGCGATCCCTACCACAAAGACCGGCCGCGCACGCCCGCCCGCCACCGTTTGGCCATGGCGGAACGGGCGGTGGCGGCCGATGCCCGTTTTGCCGTCAGCGATTGCGATATGGTGCGCGACGGCGCCACCTACACCTACGATACGGTACAGATTTTCCGCCAGCATTTTCCGGCTGCGCAGCTGTGGTTTTTGCTCGGCATGGACAGCCTGCTGCAGCTGCATACCTGGCACCGCTGGCAAGATTTGGTGCGGCTGGCCGGCCTGGCGGTGGCCCCGCGCAGCGGTTTCAGCCCGGCGCAAGTGCCGCCGCCTTTGCAAGAGTGGCTGGCCGGTGCTTTGACTGAGGGCCGGGTGCGGATTTTGCCGGCCGAAGCGCAGGACATCAGCTCCACCGCCATCCGCCGCGAGCTGGCGGAACAAGGCGTCAGCGGGGCGGTGCCGCCGGCAGTGAACGAATATATCCGGCAGCACGGCTTGTACCGCTGAGGCTTGGCAGACAGGGTGGAGGCCATAGCCCAAAAGCGCAGCGGTTTGATGCCTGCACCGGGTGGTGCGGGCATTTTTAAGGTTTGATGGCACCACATACATAAAAGCGTTCAGGTAGCCCTTGGGCTACCTGAACGCTTTTTCACTGCAAAGTTATACCGCGCCCACGGCGCGCGCCAAAGCCAAACCTTCGGCCACCGGCAGGTATTTCGGTTCGGCAGGCCGGTCGCGCAAGATGATGTCGCCGTCGCGGAAAGCCACCAGCTCGTTGACCGCCAGTTGGGTCCATGTTTCGTTGCCGGTGAGCGGCAGGGTGGCGATCACGGCCACGCGGTCGTTGGGGGTGGTGACGGCGGCAAAGTCCACCGTCACATCATCGTCCAGCAGCTGCGCTTCGCCAAACGGCGCTTGGCGCACGATGTAGTGCAACAGGGTGCTGGCGTGGGCAAACAGGATGTCGCCGTTGGCAAGCATGAAGTTGAACAGGCCGTGGCAGCGGATGCGGGCGGTCAGCTCGGCGAGGGCTTCAAACAGCACGGGGGCGGGCGGCTTGCTGTCGAAACGCTGGCGCAGCTCTTCGAGAATGTGGCAGAAGGCGCGTTCGGAATCGGTGCCGCCCACCGGGCGGTAGTATTGCCCGAGGGCGGGGCGGAAGTTTTCCAGATGGCCGTTGTGGGCGAACAGCCAGTATTCGCCCCACATTTCGCGGATAAACGGATGGGTGTTCACCAGCTCGGCCCGCCCTTGGGTGGCTTTGCGGATGTGGGCGATGACGTTTTCCGATTTGATTTGGTAGGCGCGGATCAGGTCGGCCACCGGCGAATGGGCGCTGGGTTGGTCGTCGTGAAACAGGCGCACGCCGCGGTTTTCGAAAAAGCCGATGCCGAAGCCGTCGGCATGGTGGTCGGTGAGCCCGCCGCGGCGGCGGAAGCCTTCGAAGGAAAACACGATGTCGGTGGGGGTGTTGCAATTCATGCCCAACAGCTGGCACATGGCGGGGTTCCTTGATTCAGACAGCAAGGGCGGCAGGCTACCTGAAAACGGGTGCTTTGTCATGCCGGCGATACGCCCTAGAGATATTCGAATATTATCGGAATGGTCATTTGGCCGGCGAGGAAGCAGGCCGCCCAAGCCAGCCCGGCGCAGACCAGCCAATGGGTCTGCCGGGCCAAGATGAGGCGGTGCAGGCTGTCCGGCGGGGTCTGCTCCAGTTGGTGGTCGGCGAAGTAGAGTGTCGGCGGACCGATGGCGGCCAGCAGCATGAGGGCGAGAAAGCCGCTTAAGGAGCCGTAGGCATGCGGTTGCACCGATAGGGTGGACACCGCTTCTGTGAGGTCTGCAAACGGTGCTTCGTTGCCGCACAGGAAAAACAGGGCCACCATGCCCAGCAGCAAAATCACCAGCCGTAGCGCCCGGTCGGCCCGGCTCAGCGGCGGGAGCGGCGGCATGGGGGCAGGAGGGGAGTCGAACCACCTATGTTGCGCAGGCAAGCGGGATTCAGGCTGATGCCGGGGGTCGTAGTACATCATATACAGCATCCACGGCCAGGCTCCGCAGGCCAACAGGGCGGATGCCAGCCAAGCCATCAGCTGGGTGGCGGACACGGCCCAGCCCAGCCGATCGGCGAGCATGATCAAGCCGAACCAGGCGGGGAATATCGCGGCGGCAAAACAGGCGAGGAGCAGGCCGCCGAGCTTGCGGAGGCGGGCGTGGCGCGCTTGGGCGGCAGAGTCGGGGTCTGGGGATGGATGCTGAGGCATCACGGGCGGTTCTCCTTATCTTGTTTTTGCCCGTTGGGATGAGAAACAAAGATTCAGGCTGAGACCTTTGCAAAACCCCCATCTGCGGCGCATTTCTGCGTTGTGCGTTTATGCCCTATGGGTACTGCTCGCTCGCTTGCCTATCTTCATGATATGTCTGTCCCACAGGGATTCCTGGCGTTCACACTCGCTGCGCTGCTACGCCTTGAACTGCATCCACATCTGGGGGTTTTGCAAAGGTCTCAGGCTACCTGAAAAAGGTTTCAGGTAGCCTGTGGTTTGTCTGTCAGGCATCGGCCTGATGCTGCAGGGGATAGAGGTCCAGTTTGTGCATCAGCAGGCGGTCGCCGTCTTCTTCGGGGTTTTCGGTGGTTAAGAGTTTGTCGCCGTAGAAAATCGAGTTGGCACCGGCCATAAAGCACAGTGCCTGCATGGCTTCGGGCATGTCGCTGCGGCCGGCCGACAGGCGCACATAGCTTTTCGGCATGGTGATGCGGGCAACGGCGATGGTGCGCACGAATTCCGTCCAATCCAAGTCTTCGGCGTCTGCGAGCGGGGTGCCTTCCACTTTCACCAATTGGTTGATCGGCACGCTTTCGGGCTGCGGGTCGAGATTGGCCAGGCTGGCGATTAAGCCGGCGCGTTCGGGGCGGGTTTCGTTCATGCCCACGATGCCGCCGCAGCACACTTTCAAGCCGGCGCCGCGCACTTTGCCCAAGGTATCCATGCGGTCTTCATGCCGGCGGGTGTGGATGATGTCGTTGTAGCGTTCGGGGTCGGTGTCGAGGTTGTGGTTGTAGTAGTCGAGGCCGGCGTTTTTCAAATCTTCGGCCATGCCGTCTTCCAGCATGCCGAAGGTGCCGCAGGTTTCCAAGCCCAGGCCTTTCACGGCTTTGATGATTTCGGATACGGTTTCTACGTCTTTGGGTTTGGGGCCGCGCCAGGCGGCGCCCATGCAGAAGCGGCTGGCGCCGCGCGATTTGGCGATGCGGGCTTTTTCAACGATTTCCGCCACGTCCATCATTTTGGCTTTTTCGAGGCCGGTGTTGTAGTGCGCCGATTGCGGGCAGTATTCGCAGTCTTCCGGGCAGCCGCCGGTTTTGATGGAGAGCAGGGTGGAGAGTTGGATTTCGCGCGGGTTGAAGTGTTCGCGGTGGATTTGGGCGGCTTGATAGACCAGGTCTAAAAAGGGCAGGGCGAACAGTTCTTCCACTTGGCATTTGCGCCAGTATTGGGCGGTGGCATGGGGCTTGCGCTCGGTTTGACGGCGCAGGGCGATGGGGGAGAGGGTGCTCATGGCGGGTTCCTTTTCTGGGTTTGCGGCGTCGCAATGTCGCCGACCGGCCGCCGCAGGCGCAATGTCTGCGCGGCCTTTAGGGTGCCGGCAAGCCGGCGTGAAGCTTCTTCTCTAAAACAGCAAAAGCGCGAGTGTAGCCAAAAATCGGGCGGCAGGCTACCTGAAAGCGCGGTCTTGATTTTTCAGGTAGCCTGAGACCTTTGCAAAACCCCCAGATGTGGATGCAGTTCAAGGCGTAGCAGCGCAGCGAACGCAGACATATCATATAGATAGGCAAGTGAGCGAGCAGTACCCATAGGGCATAAACGCACAACGCAGAAATGCGCCGCAGATGGGGGTTTTGCAAAGGTCTCAGCCTGCAGGATCACAACCGTGCTTCAGCCGAGTAAGGAATAAGCGGCATACGAAAGCAGCGCGCCGCCGAGCAGTAGCCACGCCGCCAAACAGCCGGCCAGCAGCAGGGGGCGGATGCCGGCCTGGCGCACGCTGTGCCAGCGCGTGGTCAGGCCCAGGGCGAACATGGCGGTGGTGAGCAGGAAGGTGTCGAAACGGATCAGGGCCTGATGCCAGCTTTCGGGCAGGCTGATCAGGCTGTTGAGCACCACCACGGCCACAAAGCCGAGGGCGAACCACGGAATGGTCAGCCGGCTGCTGCCGATGCCGCCATCTTGCGGGTGCAGGCGGCGCATCAGCCACGGCAGAGCCAGTAGGAAAGGGGCGAGCAGCATGACGCGGATCATTTTGGTGATCACCGCCACATCGGCGGCGAGCGGGTGGATGGCGGCGCCGGCAGCCGCCACTTGCGCCACTTCGTGCACGCTGGCGCCGGTGTAAAGGCCCCAGCCGAACCAAACCGCATCGGCGGCTTCAGGCGGCACCAGCCAGGCGGCCAGCATGGGATAAACAAACATCGCCAGCGTGCCGAACACCACCACGGTGGCCACCGCCACGCCGACGTCGCGCTCTTCGGCTTTCAGCACCGGCTGGGCGGCCAATACCGCCGCCGCGCCGCAGATGGCGCTGCCGGTGCCGATCAGGGCGGCGGTTTGCGGCGGCAGGCGCAGGCGTTTGCCCAGCCATACCGCCAGCAGGAAGGTGCCGGCCACGATGCCGATGTCCGCCGCCAGCGCCGGCCAGCCGGCGGCCGCCAGTTGCGGCAGGGTGATTTTCAGGCCGTACAACACAATGCCCAGCCGCAGCAGACGGGTTTTGCTGAAAGCCAGGCCGTCGGCCAGATGAGGGGCGAAGCGCGGGAACACCGTGTTGCCCAACACCATGCCCGCCACAATCGCCACGGTGAGCGGGCTGATGCCGTAGGCGGCCAAGGCGGGCAGGCCGGCCACGGCCATGCAGACGGCCGCGGTGGCGGCCAAGGGCAGCAGTTGCAGGAATAAAGCAGACAAACGGGACATAACAGCAGAAGCCATGGCAAAGGGGCGGCATTATAGGCCGATTCGGCTTGGACGCGGCGGTTTTGTGGTGTGACTGCGGGCGGGCGGCCAAGAATGGTGGTTCCGCCGGCATTGGCGCATTTAGCCTACCGGACAGGCAAAATAAAAGGCTACCTGAAAGCCGTTTTCTGCTTTCAGGTAGCCCGATGCCGTGAAGAAAGGATTACAGCACTTCAATCAGGCCGGCAGCGCCCATGCCGGTGCCGATACACATGGTCACCATGGCATAGCCGGTTTCGCCTCGGTTGCGCATGCCGTGGATGGCGGTGGCAGCGCGAATGGCGCCGGTGGCGCCCAAGGGGTGGCCCAAGGCGATGGCGCCGCCGTTGGGGTTGACCACGTCCATGTCCAGATTCAGGTCGCGGCACACCGCCAGCGCTTGGGCGGCGAAGGCTTCGTTCAGCTCCATCCATTTGATGTCGGCCAGGGTTTTGCCGGCCGATTTCAGCACCGCCGGAATCGCTTCTTTGGGGCCGATGCCCATGATTTCGGGCGGCACGCCGCGCACGGCAAAGCCGGCGTAGCGGGCGATGGGGGTGAGGTTGTAGCGTTTGAGCACCTCTTCGCTCACCACCAAGAGCGCGCCGGCGCCGTCGGACATTTGCGAGGAGTTGCCGGCGGTCACGCTGCCTTTGGCGGCAAACACCGGTTTCAGTTTGGCCAGGCCTTCCATGGAGGTGCCGGGGCGCGGGCCTTCGTCGGTGTCGCACAGCTTGCGGATTTCTTTGGCTTCGCGGCTGGCCAAATCGGCGGTGCGGTACACGGCTTCGATGGGGCTGATTTCGGCCTTGAATTTGCCGGCTTCAATGGCGGCCAGCGCACGGCGGTGGCTTTCCACGGCGAAGGCGTCTTGGTCTTCGCGGCTCACGCCCCATTGCTCGGCCACTTTCTCGGCGGTGAGGCCCATGCCGTAGGCGATGGCGTAGTTTTCGTCTTTCTCGAACACGGCGGGGTTGAGCGACACTTTGTTGCCCATCATCGGCACCATCGACATGCTCTCGCTGCCGGCGGCAATGGCGATCTCGGCCTCGCCGGTGCGCACGCGGTCGGCGGCGATTTGCAGGGCGTTGATGCCGGAAGAGCAATAGCGGTTGATGGTGATGCCGGAAACGGTGTGGGGCAGGCCGGCCAGCAGCACGCCGATGCGCGCCATGTTCAGACCTTGCTCGGCTTCGGGGAAGGCGCAGCCGACTACGACATCGTTGATTTCGCGCAGGTCGAATTCGGGCACTTGGCCGATCACGCTTTTGATCACATGGGCCAGCATGTCGTCGGGGCGGGTGGTGCGCAGCATGCCGCGCGGGGCTTTGCCTACCGGGGTGCGGGTGGCGGCAACAATATAGGCGTCTCGAAATTGGGTCATAAAGTTCTCCTGTGGAATCGGATGGAATGGTTTTAAGGTAGCCTGAAGCGGAATCAGGCGGCCGGGAGACAGGGCCGGCGCAGGGCTTCCACCGCTGTTTCGTCCAGCCACATCACTGCATCGGCGTCGGACAGAATGCGCGACACAATCGCTTCACGGGGGCCTTCGCGCCATGCGGGGGAGGCGTAAAACGCTTGTTGGGCGCTGTGCAGGTGTGCCAAATCGTCAAACGCGCGGATGAGGTAAAAAGCGTCGGCATCGTGTTCGGATAGGCCGAAAGCGATGACGTCGATGCCGAAGGCGGCGTGCAAGGGAGCGCTTTCTTCGCGCACCACCCGCTCAAACTCCGCGCCGCTGCCGGGTTGTAAACGATAGCTGCGGATTTCCACTAATTTTTGCATCAGTTTCTCCGTTTGCTTGACGTGGGTGGGCCGGATTGTCGAATCCGGCGGGGTATGCCTTTGGGCGGTGCGGTATCGGATACCGGTATCCGACCTACGGCTGCTGCCCCTTCTGGCACGGGCCGTTCAAGCCGTAGCGGATCAGGGCAAACCAATCCTGTTCGTCGCGCTCCAGCCGACCGTTGCGGTTGCGGTCCAAGCGTCGGAAATCGCTGCGGCTGCCGGGCTGGAAATTCAGCACAAACAAGGTATCGGCATAGCGGACGATGGAGGCGTGCGCATCGATTGCGGCGGCGCGCCAGTCGCGGGTGTAATCCGCGCCGGCCTTTAAGCCATGATGCTGCCATTCGTGCAGGGTAATGCCGTTGCGGTCGCGGTCGAGGTGACTGAAAAACCAGTCATGCGGCGCCGGCAAGACGCAGGCTTGCGCCAGCAGCGGCACGTTGAGCAACAGTGCAGCCCATCCGCCCTGCCAAGTTTTCAGCTTTCTGTTCATGCACCTTGCTCCCAGTGTGCCTGTCCCAATACCGTTTGCTGCAAATAGCGGCAAAAATCCTGGTTTTCGGCCTCGTCCAAACCCAGCAGCTGCTTAGGGCGCTTCATAGGTACGGGTAATTTCCACCGTCTTGCCGCGGCGGCGCAGTTCCAGCACGGTGTTGGCGGGCAAATCGCCATGGTCGGTCAGCACCACACGCACTTGGCGGCGGTTCGGCCACTCGACGCGGTAAGCCACATGCGCGCTCACTTGGTGGTGCGCATTGCGTGCCGGCAGGCTGGCCGGGAATTGGTCGGCTTGCGACATGCGTTCCGATGCCGTGCGCTCGTGTTGCAAATAAGCGCGGTAAGCCGCTTGCAGCGAGCTGCCGGCGTAGCGGCATAGCTGTTGCGACAGGCCGCTGCCTGCTTCACCGACCTGTTCGACGGCGTCGCAGCGCAGGGCGGTATCGGCCAGCGCCGGCGTGGCGGCCAATAAGGGTAACAAACAAAGATAGTGCCGCATGGTGTTGCTCTTTCCTTGTGTTCGAATGGATGTTTCAGGCAGCCCTAGCGCCGCCGCACTTGGTCGGCACAGCGGCGGGCAGCTTCGGCGCCCACGCGGTCGAATTCGCTGCGGCTGCTTTGCGCCAGCCGCTCGGGCGTGCGGTAATGGCGCACCACATGGCTGCGGACGCAGCGGCAGACCTGGCGCACTTGGGCCGGGGTGCCGCTGCCCGCCAGGCGGGCGCTGCAACGGCTGATAAAACGCTCGCTGTCAAACACATTGCGGGCGTCGGCCAAACGGCTTTCGGGTGTGGCGCAAGCAGTCAGCAGCAGGCTGAGGCTCGCAGCCAGCAGCGGGATGTGAAGTTTTATCATGATGCGGCTCCCAAACGTTGGCAGGGCAGGATCAGGCGGCGGCTACCTGAATTTCTGCGGCACAGTGCACGGGAAAATTCAGTGAATTGGCAATAAAACAGGCGTGATGCGCTTGTTCGTGCAGGGCCAGCGCCAAGTCGGCATTGCTGCCGGCGGCAATGGTCACTTGCGGGCGCAGGGTGGCGGAGACAAATCGCCCCGGCTGCCCGGCGTCGCCTTCGTCCATTTCCGCTTCAGCGTGGTCGGTGTACGCCTGCACCACGATGCCGTTGACCGCGCACAGATGCAAATACCACAGTTTGTGACAGGCGGAAGCGGAGGCCAAGAGCATATCTTCCGGGTTCCAGCGCCCGGCATCGCCGCGGAAAGCGGGATCGGCCGAGCCGGCGATATCCGGCTTGCCGGCTGCGGCAGCCGTGAAATCGCGGTCGTAGGCGGTATAAGTAGTGGTACCTTGGCCGCGGTTGCCGGTCCAAGTGACGGTGGTGCGGTAATGATGGGTTCGGCTCATGGGCCTCTCCTTGCTTCACGGGGGGCATCAGGCTACCTGAAAGGCTTTCAGGTAGCCTGATGTGCTTAGTTGCGCAGCGGTTTGCCGGTGGAGAGCATGTTTTCGATGCGCTCCAGGGTTTTTTCCTGTTGCAGCAGTTCGACGAACACTTTGCGCTCCAGATCCAGAATCCATTGTTCGTCCACCAGCGTGCCTTCGTCCACGTCGCCGCCGGTCATCACCCAGGCGATTTGACTGCCGAGGAAGAAGTCGTATTCGCTGATGAAGCCGCCCTCTTTCATGTTGACAAGCTGGCCTTTGATGGAGGCGGCGCCGGGGCGGCCGGCCACTTTGAAGGTTTGCGGCACTTCGGGGCGGAAGCCGGCGTCGGCCATGGCGCGGGCTTCGTTGAGCGCCACGTACAGCAATTCGTAGGCGTTGAACACGACAACGGCGTCTTCGCTGAGGTGGCCGGTTTCTTTGGCTTCCAGCGCGCTGGTGGCCACTTTGGCCATGGCCAGATTCATGTAGCGCTCTTTCAGCGCGGCCAAGAGGTCGCCTTGGCTGGCGCGGGCGGCGCGCAGGGCGAAATCTTTGGTGCCGCCGCCGGCCGGAATCAGGCCCACGCCCACTTCCACCAGGCCGATGTAGCTTTCGAGCGCGGCCACCACTTTATTGCTGTGCATCACAAATTCGCAGCCGCCGCCGAAGGCGAAGCCCTGCACTGCGGCCACGGTGGGGATTTGGCTGTAACGCAGGCGCATGGCGGTGTCTTGGAACAGCTTGACGATTTTCTCGATGGCGGCGAAGTTGCCGGTGGCGAATTCGGGCATCATCGATTTGAGGTCGGCGCCCACCGAGAAGGGGGCGTCGGGCGCCCACAGCACCAAGGCGTCGAAGCGCTCTTCGGCGATGTCGAGCGCGCGGTTGAGGCCGTCGAGCACGTCTTTGCTGATGGCGCGCATTTTGTTGCGGTTTTCCACCACCAGCACGCGGTTGTCGAGGGTGAAGGCGCGGATGACATCGGTTTCAAACACGGTTTCGCCCAATACTTTGTCGCTCTCGCCCAACAGTTTGGCGGGCACGTATTGGCGCTGATAGACATCCAGTGTGGAGCGCGGTTCGTAGCGGCCGCTGGCGAAATGCAGGCTGCCTTCGTCGTTGTGGAAGGTGTCCACGCCTTTGAGCCAAGCGGGCAGCGGGGCCTTGCTCATGGTTTTGCCCTCGGCGATGTCTTCTTCGATCCAGGCGGCCACCTGCTGTACGCCGGCGGCCTGCCAAGTTTCCAGCGGGCCCAAGTCCCAGCCGAAGCCCCAGCGGATGGCGAAGTCAATGTCGCGGGCGGTGTTGGCGATGCTGTCGGCCTGTACGGCGATGTAGTGGAAGCAGTCGCGGAAGATGGCCCACAGGAATTGGGCTTGCGGGTGCTCGCTGGCGCGCAGGGCGGCCAGTTTTTTGCCCCAGTCGGCTTCTTTCAGAATTTCGGTTACGGCGGGGTCGGCTTTTTGGTTGCTCGGCACATAGTCGCCCGCGGCCGGGTCGAACATCATGATGCGTTTGCCTTCTTTTTTGAAGATGCCGGCCTTGGTTTTGGCGCCGAGGGCGCCGTTTTCAATCAGGGTGTGCAGCCATTGCGGCAGGCTGAAATGGGCGTGCCAGGCGTCGTCGGGCAGCTGGGTTTCCATGGTTTTGGCCACGTGGGCGAAGGTGTCGAGGCCCACGACGTCGGCGGTGCGGAAGGTGGCGGAGCCGGGGCGGCCCAGGCGTTTGCCGGTGAGGTCGTCCACCACGTCAAAGCGCAGGCCGAATTTCTCGGCGTTGTAGATGGTGGCCAGCATGGAGAACACGCCGATGCGGTTGCCGACGAAGTTGGGGGTGTCTTTGGCGCGCACCACGCCTTTGCCCAATGTGCTCACCAGGAAGCGCTCGAGGTTGTCGAGGTAGCGCGGTTCGGTGTCGGCGGTGGGGATCAGTTCCACCAGGTGCATATAGCGCGGCGGGTTGAAGAAATGCACGCCGCAGAAGCGGTGTTTCAACTCGGCGGGGAATTTGGCGGCCAGGGTTTCGATGGAGAGGCCGGAAGTGTTGGTGGCGAAAATGGTGTCTTGGCCCAGATGCGGCGCCACTTTGCCGTAGAGCGATTCTTTGATGTCCAAACGCTCGGCCACGGCTTCGATCACCAGATCGCAGTCGGCCAGTTGCGCCAAGTCGTCGTCGTAGTTGGCGGCGGTGATGTAGCCCAGGGCGGCTTTGTGGGCCAGGGGGGCGGGTTTTTGTTTTTTCAGGGCGTCGAGCGCTTTTTGTACGATGCCGTTTTTCGGGCCTTCTTTGGCCGGCAGGTCAAACAGCACGGTGGGCACTTTGGCGTTGGCCAGATGGGCGGCAATCTGCGCCCCCATCACCCCAGCGCCCAAAACGGCGACTTTGCGGATGCGGAATTTGGTTTGGGACATGGTGTTCTCCTATGCGAGGTTGATCGATTTCAACAGGCTGGCGCAAACACACGGCGGTGCTGCTTGCGTCAGCCGGCTGCGGCGATAAAAACAGGCTACCTGAAAGGCATGGTACTTTCAGGCAGCCTGCAGCCTGATGCGGGTACTTAAAGCTTAAAACTTATAGGTGTACTGCAAACCCAGAATGTGGGCGTGGCTCTTGAAGTTGGCCGAGCCATTGGTGCGGCTGGACACACAAGCTTGCGAGCCGGCGCCGGCAGCGGTGCCGCCGCACCAGCCGTTCACGTTGGCGCTGGATTTTTGAATGTGCAGGTAGCTGTAGGCGGCATTCAAGGTGTGGTTGGGGTTGATGTCGTATTTGGCGCCCACGGAGAACCACATACGGTTGGCATCGGGCAGGGTGCTCATGCGCAGATCGGCGCTTTTCACCGGTGATTGGTCATACGCCCAGCCGAAACGCAGTTGCAGCGGATCGCTCACTTGGTAGGCGGCACCGAGGCCCACTTTCCAAGTGTCGCGCCATTCGGGGGTGAGAATGGTTTGGTTGCTCTTGGTGAGGGTACCAGGAGGCTGAGTCGGATCGGGAACATCTTTACTGTTGGCAAAATTCAGTTCGACGCGGTTGAAGCGGGAGTGACGGGTCCAAGTCAGGTCGCCGAACAAGCTCCAGCGCGGGTTGAGCTTGTACATGCCGTGTACGGACAGCGATTCGGGGGTGGTGATTTTGACGCTGGCATCTTCACGCTCCACATAGCCCGCGCGGCGGATGGCGCCTGCTGCCAAGGCATTTTGGAAAACCGGACTTTCCAGTTTCCACTCGGCATCGCCTTGCAGGGTGTGGCGGACGTGGGAGCGGTAGTTGACGCCGAGGCGGGCGGCATCGTTGATGTTCCACAGCCAGGCCAGGTTGTAGCCGAAGCCCCAATCGTCGCCTTTCACTTGGGCGTAACCGTCGGCCGTGCCGTTGCCTTGCCCGGGGACAAAGGCAGCTAGAGCCGAGCCGAAGTTGGCATACTGACGCAGCTCCGCTTCGGTGCGTTGGGCCACCAAGCCGACGGCAACGGAATGGTTGTCGTTGATTTTAAAGGCCACGGTGGGCTGCAGGGCCATGGTTTTCAGGCCCAGCTCGTTGAGGTTATAGCGCAAGACGGAATCGCGTTGGTATTCGGTGCCGGAGCCGAAGGGTACGTACACGCCCATGCCCAGTGCCACGCGGTCGTTGAGTTTGTGCGAGGCATAGATATGCGGCGCCACCACCACATCGCTGGGCTCGATGCTGCCGGAGGTTTGGCCTTTCACCTCTTCTTGGCTGCCGGGGCGGCCGGGGTAATAGGCTTTGGCATCGGAATATTTCACGCTGGGCATCACCAAGTTCACATTCACGGTGGCTTGGGTGCCTTCCAGATGCGTCAGGCCGGCGGGGTTGTAGAACAGGGTGGAGGGATCGGCTGCCTCGGCCGCCGAAGAGTTGGCGGTGGACTGGCTGCTCACCGATTGGGTGCCGAAATGGTAGCCGGAGGCCAAGGCGGGCAGGCTGAAGGCGGCGGCAATCAGCAGTACGCTGCTTTTTAACAAAACTGAGTGGTTCATGGGTTTCTCCTGTGAAGTGGGACAAGGCAGGGCTACTGCCGGAATGCCCGAGTTATCGGGGCTTGAAGCGGTATAAAACGAGTGGGCATTCTATACCAAACCCCGGTCCTTGTAGCGGCTCTATTTAGAGCTTCTTTATAATTTCTTTACATTCAGGTAGCCTTTCTTCACAAATCAAGCCGTGGGGAAAAAAGGCTACCTGAAAGCAAAATGCCATCAGGTCGGCAGCGTGGCCGCCGTGTCCGGATTCCCCTGCTGTTTGGGCAAGGAAATCCGGTGCTTCGGGTTTAGAAAACGTGGCGTTGGAGCAGGTTTTCGTCATGCTGATCCAGCTGCATGTCGAAATCGTCCACCATGATCACATCGCGTTTGAGCTTGCGGGCGCGGGTGACTTGCTCGAACTCGGCTTGGGTAATCAGGCCTTTGTCCAAGGCTTCTTGCAGCTGGGTGGCGGGCGATACGGCGGCGAACTCGCCTTTGCGCGCCAGATTGCGCAGTTTTTTCTCCAGCTCTTCGCTGGCGATCACCGCCGCATGGGCCGGTTTGAGCACGCCGATGGCTTCGCTTTCGTCCTGCGGGATGTACATGCCGTGGGCCAAACGCATCAGGGTGTCGTCGCCGCGCATCATCACTGCGGCCACTTTGCTGCCCAGTTTGTCGTTGGGCGGGGCAATCACGCGGCCGGTGGGCAGAATCAGCACGCGCAGCAGCCAGGCCAAGGGGCGGGCGGGCAGGTTTTTCAGCACGCCGTCGATGGCGGTTTGCGCGTCATACAGCGCCTGCTGGGCGGCATACTGCATCAGCGGTTCGTCGGCTTTTTGGCAGCCTTCTTTTTCAAAGCGTTTCAGCACCGCGCTGCAGATATACAAGTTGGAGAGAATATCGCCCAAACGTGCGGAGATTTTCTCTTTGAACTTGAGGCTGCCGCCCAGGCTGAACATGCTCATGTCGGCCAAGAGGGCGAAGTTGGCGGCCACGCGGTTCATCTGGCGGTAGTAGGGGGCGGTCACGCCGCCTTTGGGGCTACCTGAAAAACGGCCGTTGGTGAGGCCCAGCCAGAAGCTGCGGAACACATTGGTGAGGATAAAGTGGCCGTGGGCGCTGAAAGCCTGGTCGAAGGCGGCGGCATCGTTGGCATAGGCCGCTTTCATCTCTTTCAATACATAAGGATGGCAGCGGATGGCGCCTTGGCCGAAGATCATCATGCTGCGGGTCAGGATGTTGGCGCCTTCCACGGTAATCGCCACCGGAATGGCTTGGTAGGCGTTGGCCAGATAGTTGCGCGGGCCTTGCACCACCGCCTTGCCGCCGTGGATGTCCATGGCGTCGTTGATGGCTTTGCGGTAGCGCTCGGTGTTGTGGTATTTGAGCAGGGCGGAAATCACACTCGGGGTTTCGCCCATGTCCACGCCGGTAAGCGCCAAATCCTGGCTGGCTTCCATCTGGTAGGTGTGGGCGCCGATGCGGGCCAAGGCTTCGTCCACGCCTTCGAATTTGCCGATGGGCAGGCCGAATTGGTCGCGGATGCGGGCATACAGGCCGGTGGTGTAGCTGGCCACTTTGCCGGCGGCCACCGAGTTGGCGGGCAGGGAGATGCAGCGGCCCACGGTGAGGCATTCCACCAGCATCTGCCAGCCTTTGCCGGCGTATTCCAAACCGCCGATGATGTAGTCCAGCGGAATGAACACGTCGCGCCCCCAGGTCGGGCCGTTCATGAATACGGAGCCGGAGGGGAAGTGGCGGCGGCCGATTTCAACGCCGGCAAAGTTGGTGGGCACCAGCGCGCAGGTGATGCCGATGTCTTTTTTGCCGCCCAACAGGCCGTCGGGGTCATACATTTTGAAGGCCAGGCCGAGTACGGTGGCCACCGGCGCCAGCGTGATCCAGCGTTTTTCCCAAGACACGCGGATGCCGAGCACGTCTTTGTGTTCTTCGCCGGTGTGCGGATCGACATAATCGCCGCGGCAGACCACGCCGAAGTCGGGGATGCCGCCGGCATCCGAGCCGGCATGCGGGCTGGTGAGCGCGAAGCAGGGAATATCAATGCCTTTGGCCAGACGCGGCAGATAGAAGTTTTTCTGTTCTTCGGTGCCGTAGTGCTGCAACAGCTCGCCCGGGCCCAGAGAGTTGGGCACCATCACGCTCACGGCGGCGCTGCCGGAACGGGTGCCGATTTTCATCACCACCTTGGCGTGGGCGTAGTTGGAGAATTCCAAACCGCCGTACTGCTTTTTCACAATCATGCCCAGGAAACCCTGGTCTTTGATGAACTGCCACACTTCGGGCGGCAGGTCTTTGCGGTTGTGGGTGATGTCCCAGTCGTCGAGCATGCGGCACAGCTCCTCGGTGGGGCCGTCGATAAACGCCTGCTCTTCCGGGCTCAGTTTGGGATCGGGGTAGTTCAGCAGTTTGTTGAAGTCGGGCTTACCGGAAAACAGCTCGCCGTCCCACCACACGGTGCCGGCGTTGATGGCCGCTTCTTCGGTTTCCGACATCGGCGGGGTGACTTTTTTGAAAGTGCCGAACACGCGGTCGGTAAACAGCACGCGGCGCACGCCGGTGAGGCAGAACAACACGCCCAGCACCAAGGCCAAAAGCGCCAGCCACCAAGCGCCGCCCAACAGCGCACCCACCACGGCGGCGGCGGTCAGCACCCAGCCGTTGGCGCGGAAATAGGCGGCAATACCCAGCAATACCAGCAACAGTATCAAGCCTGTCATTTGATTTTCTCCTTATTTGTATGGCAACACGTTTGTGTTTCGGTTTTTCAGGTAGCCTGTTGCTGCGGATAGGCGGCAGGCTACCTGAAAGATAGGCAACCATACGCTGCAAATCCTAGAGTCGTCAATCCATAACTTAATGTTTCTATTGAATTTTAAAAGAATAAGCACTCTAAACCCCGTTGCGGCCGCATTTTCCGCCTGGCGGCACAGGCGGAATTTGGCGGCAGAACGGAGCAGGAAGGCACAGTTGGACGCCGTTCACTGCGTTCTCCGCTTGCTTGGGTGGCGCGGCGGCGGGGCAGGCGGTTCGTTTTTTATTGAACGTTCAGCAAATCGGCCAAAGCCTGCGGCAGCTCAGGAAAACGGAAGCGGTAGCCGTCGGCCAGCAAAGCTTGGGGGACGACAAACTGGCCTTCCAGCACCAAATCGGCCTGTTCGCCCATGATGCCGCGCATCAGGGCGGCGGGGATGCCGAGCAGCAGCGGCCGCCGCAGGGCGCTGGCGGCGGCACGGGCGAAATCGGCCTGGGTGCTGAGCTGCGGCGCGGTGAAGTTGTACACCGCCCGGCGGCGCTCCGGCGGCAGGCGGTAGAGAAAGCGGATGCCGTGCGCCACATCGTCAATGTGGATCCAAGCCAGCGGCTGTTCGCCGCTGCCGATGTTGCCGACGCACCAAGCCACGGGTTTTAACAGCTGGGGCAGGATGCCGCCGTCGCGGGCCAATACCACGCCGAAGCGGCAGATGACCAGCGGCACGCCGGCCGCCTGCGCCGCTTCCTTGGCCGCGGCTTCCCATTGTTGGCACAGCTGGGAAGGGAAAACCGTCTGCGGCGGCGCACTTTCGGTGCAGTGCGGCCAACCGTCGGCACGGCCGTTGCCGTAGTAGCCGACGGCCGAAGCCTGCACCACCAGTTTGGGGCGCTTGTCGGGCGTACGCTGTTGCAGCCATTCGCCCAGTGCACGGGTGGGTTGCAGGCGGCTGTCCAGCAAGGCTTGCTTGCGTTGCGGCGTCCATTTGCCTTCGCCGATGGAGGCGCCGGCCAGATTGACCACCAGGTCGATGGGCATGTCGGCATACAGATGGTTGAGGGAGGCGACGTATTCGTATTGGCCGCCCAAATCTTCGCGTGCGCGGTTGGGATCACGGCTGACGATGAGCACGCGCCAACCGTCTTGGCGGAAGAAGGCGGCCAAGTGGCGGCCGATTAAGCCGCTGCCGCCGATTAACACAAGAGTGGGGGATGGGTTCGTCATGGCTGTCTATTTGGTGTGTGCGGGCCGGTGGCCGGCGGGAGGGAGGGTTTCAGGTAGCCTGTTGGGACAATAATCTGTTCTGATGGGGGCTACCTGAAAGGGCTGGCAGCCGATTGCGGCCGCCCGATTTTGCCTGTTTCACGGATAGCGGCGCAATTCTTCGCGCAAGGCCCGCAAGCCGCTGCGCCGCTCGTTCACGGTTTGACTCAGACGGCGGATGCGTTCGGCATTGCGGCTCAGGCGGGCGGCGGCCAGCTCGCTCTCTTCGCGGGCGAGGGCGCGTTCTTCGCGGCGGATGTCGCGCTCCACCAGCTCGCGGCGGCTGGGCGGTTTGGGCGGGGGCACATAGCGCGGCGGCGGGCGGCGGATGCTGGTGCTGACGGTGGTTTGGGCAGCGGCCTGCTGTTGGCGCAAAATCACCTGCATGCTGGGCAAAACCTGTACATCGCCGGCTTCGGCCTCGGCCTCGGCGGCCTGCCAGATTTTGGCCAATTCTTGGTCGGCGGCGGCCACGGGCGAGGTGTCGATTTGGGCGCCGTCCATGTGGGAGGGCTGGCAGCGGCCTTGCGGCTGCGAAACAAATACGGCTTTGCCGTCGGGCGTTTGGCAGATATAGGCGCGCGGCGTGTCGGTTTGGCCGGCAGGCTTGGCCGCGGCCGCGGGTTCGGAGGCTTCGGTTTCCTCTACGCCCAGGCGGACGGTTTCTTCGCGGCTGAAGGGACGGCAGCGGCCTTGCGGCACGGCGGTGCGCACGGTGCGGCCGTCGTCTGTTTGGCAAATGTAAACCGGCTCCGGCGCGGGCGGCGGCGGAACGTCGGAAGCCGCGGTTTGCGCCTGCAGGGGCAGGGCGGCAAACAGCAGCAGGCATAGGGGAAAAATCTTCATCATTCTGGATGGGTGTGGTGGGGCTGGCTTGGCAGAACAATTGGCGGGCTTATTGTAGCAGGCGGGTTGTTAGGAAGTGTTGGCATCAGGTTGCCGAGCATGAAGAAAGGCTACCTGAAAGTTTTCAGGTAGCCTTATTACCGGATTAATTTTTGATTTTATTTAACCTTTTTTGGGTTGTGATGATGTATCCAAGCGCAAGGTTAAGTCTGTTTGCAGTAGTTGGTTGAGCGGGGTTTGTAAAGCATCGGCAATACTGCCCATCACGTCAATTGAAACCGAACGGTTGCCGCGCTCGATGTCGCCTAAGTAAGCTCGGCTGATCCCGGCCTGAAACGCCAGCTCTTCTTGGGAAATGTCTTTCAGCCGTCTGATTTGGCGCATATTGCGTGCGAATAAGAGCCGGTAGTGGTGGATTTCTGCCTGTTTTTCCATAGTGGCAGTATCCAGGTATGGCTTGATTTTTATCAACCTTCTATGAAATTCAAAAAGAGTACTATAGTTTTCTTTTTGATTATTTAATGCTAGTATTAAACTTCTTTAGTAAACATTGTTTGAAAGGAATGTAATGATGAAATACCGTCTTTTGAATATGTCCGGTTACACTTGTGAATATTGCGGCGGCTATCACCGCAGCCGTTGTGATGACTGCGGTATGCCACCCTGTCGTTGCATGTGTTAACGGCAGGCAGTTTGGATACCCGGCCATAATAAAATTAGAGGCTACCTGAAGGTTTCAGGTAGCCTCTAACTGTTTTTGAAAGATGGGGGGTTAAGAGAACAGGCGTTGGGCCAGTTCGCCGCCGGGCTCGATGCCGACCTGTTTCATTTCGTCTTGGCGCTCCACCACGTAGCGGCGCACTTCTTTCAGCCATTGGGTGGAGAGTTCTTCCAGTTTGTCGTTCACCAGGTCCAGGCCGAGCATGCTGGAAAGTTTGACGGCGATGTCCATGAAGCGGTTGAAGTTTTTCTCGCCGTCGGGGATGTGCGGGGCGTCGAACAGCATGCTGAAGCCGCGGTAGTTTTGCGAAGAAAGCAGGGCGGAGGTGAAGGCGCTGTTGTCGAGGGTGGAGATGGCAAACAGCGGTTCGCCTTTGGGATTGTTGAGGTAGAACATGCCGTCGTGCGAGAGCTCGAAACCTTGGCGTTCTACGGCGTTGCGCAGCTCCACGCCGCTGATGTTGTTGCGCGACACCAAGTGGATGGCGATGGTTTGGTCAACGCGGGCGCATAAATCGTCCAGCGGGCGGGCGACGCTGAGGAAGGTGTCGATGTCGGTGAGCAGCAGGCCGCCGTCCATTTTTTCGGCAAAGGCGTTGGCCTGTTCGCCGAACTGCTCCAATTCGGCAATGCTGGCCAGGCCGTTGCGGTTGATGGCCTGCAGGCCGATGACGAAGCCTTGGTAATAGACGCTGGGAATGGGCTCGGCGATTTGGAAGCGGTCGTCCATGGTGCAGCCGGCAATGCGGAAGCGGCGGTTGCTGGAGAGGCGCGGCATGGCGTGCAGCTCTTGCGGCTCTTTGAGGGCGATGTAGGCCAGGTAGTCGAAGCGGCTGTCAAACCACGGCAGTTCCTGTTTGGCCAGGTCGTGCAGGTCGAGCAGCAGCTTTTGTTTGGCGGCAGATTGGGTTTGCGACGGTTGGGCCACCGGCACTTTTTTGAAAGAGAAAGCGGGCGGGGCGGCGGCCGGCGCGGTTTGCAACACCGGCTCGGCGGGGGTGTCGGCCTGCGCAGGTGCGGGCGGCGGCAATACGGTTTGGTCTTCGGCCGCGTCTGCTTCGGATAGGGCGGTTTGGCGGGTGAAAGAAGGCTTCAGCAGGGCGGGTTCGGCAGTTTGGCCGGCATCCGTTTCCTCTGCAACAGGGGCGTTGGCGGCGGTTTGGCCGTCGCGCACGGAATGGGTGCGGCTTTCGAGCAGGGCGTCTTTATCGGCATGGCCGAATTGGGCGCGCACCGCATCGCGGTATTTTTTTTCCTGATAGGTGTTGTACAGCAAGACGCCGAAAATCGGCGCGAAAATCAAAATGGCGATGAGAAGTAAGGTGTTCTGGCTCATGGGCGGTTCCGATGGTGTGGGCAGTCCGTCTTTGCCGGCGGATTATAACCAAAATCGGCGCAAGGGGTTGCCGTTGATTGGCTGGCGGCGGAATGCGCTGCGTAAAAATCTGTAGCCGCCGGCTGTCGGGCGTTCAGGTAGCCTGAGTTGTTCAAAGTTTTTATGGCGGCGGCGTGTCTGCTGTAAATACTTCTTCCGCTACCGGCAGGCCGGCGGCTTGCAGGGCGGCCCAGTCGAAAAAATGGCCGGGGTCGCTTTTGCGGCCGGGGGCGATGTGTTGGTGGCCGATGACGGCTTCAATCGGGTAGGCGCGGATGAGGCTGTGCAGCAGCGGGAGCAGGGCGGCGTATTGGGCTTCGGTAAAGGGCTCGAAATCGCAGCCTTCCAATTCGATGCCGACGGAAAAGGCATTGCAAGCTTGGCGGCCGCGGAAAGCGGACACGCCGGCGTGATAGGCGGCGTCATCGCAGGAGACAAATTGTACGGTGCGCCCGTTGCGTTCAATCAGAAAATGGCTGGACACGCGCAGTTGGCTGAGCTGGGAGAAAAAGGGATGGGCGTCGGGCCGGATGCGGTTGGTGAACAACGCTTCTACGGCACCGCTGCCGTATTCGAACGGGGGTAGGGAAATATTGTGCAACACCACCAGGGAAACCGTTTCGCCTTCGGGGCGCGGGCTGCAGTTGGGGGAGTGTTGTTGGACGGCCTGCTGCCAGCGGCCGCGTTGCCAATCGTTCATCGGCGGATACTTTCGGATGAGGAAATGGCGGGATTATAGCGCCAAATAAAAGGCTGAGACCTTTGCAAGAGGCCAGCTGCGGCGCATGGCTGCATTTGCGTTGATGTTCTGTTGACGTTCTGAAGTGTTTACCCGTTTACTTAGCTTGGTTTGTTCGGTTTGCTCCACGCGGATTTCCAGCGTTCGCATTCGCTTGGGGTGTTGTCGAGGTTTCGGCCTGCTCCGTGTTGCGTTGCATGGGAAACGGATGCAAAACAGGCTGAGACCTTTGCAAAAGCCCCATCTGCGGCGCATTTCTGCGTTGTGCGCTGCTCGCTCGCTTGCCTATCTATGTGATATGTCTTCGCTCACTGCGCTGCTACGCCTTGAACTGCATCCACATCTGGGGGGTTTGCAAAGGTCTCAGGCTACCTGAAACGGGTTCGGGCAGCCTGAGGGGGTGGTGGAAACCGCCGTTTTTATGAGGTGCACACGCTTTCGAGTGCGGCAGGTACGTCTCCGGCGCATACCCAAACCAATTCGCCGTTGTGTTGCATCGGCAGCAGCACCATGGGGTGGTCGGGGTTGCTGTTGACATGGACGGCGGACACCGTGCCTTGGTTGATGTGTACGCTTTGCCAGTGCTGCTTTTCCGAGGCCGACAGCTTGAACGGCTCGTTGATGTCGGTCAGGGTTTTGCCTTCTTTAAAGCGCATATTCACCATCATTTTGGCGGTGTTGAGCGTTTCGGCAGCGGCGGGATCGGCTTCGAATACCAAAGCGGGCTGGGCCGGCGCTGCCGGATCGGCAGCAGGTGTGGCGGGTGTTGCCGACGCTGCTGCCGGTGCTTCGGCCAAGCCGGCGGCCGCTTTGAGTTGGTCCAATGCCTGCGGATTCAGATAGAGGAAGGCGCCGCCGCCGAGCAGCGCCAACACAAGCAGCAGGCCGAGAATGCGGCCGGCACTGCCGGTGCCGCCGGATTTCTTTCTGGCGGGGCGGCTGGTTTGGTTACGGGAAGATGTTTTTAAACGGGCCATTATGGGAAAAACCTTGTTCGCTGTGTTGTCTTTAGAAGCAAAA
Organism: Neisseria shayeganii 871; assembly: GCF_000226875.1. Taxonomy (GTDB): domain Bacteria; phylum Pseudomonadota; class Gammaproteobacteria; order Burkholderiales; family Neisseriaceae; genus Eikenella; species Eikenella shayeganii. The sequence continues at coordinate 2,101,822 of NZ_JH164926.1, read as the reverse complement.
CAAGTTACTAGCAGGAATCATGCCAGTTTAGGGTGATTCTCTAATTTAAATTTATTGATTGAAATGAGATGCTTGCTTTTGGCGGATATTGTTTGGCGGTAAACGTAAATTAACCATAATCGGCAGAAGTTTTGCAAAATGGGCGTCTGCCTGCGGGCGCGGCCGAATGCAAACAGGCTGAGGCCTTTGCAAAACCCCCAGATGTGGATGCAGTTCAAGGCGTAGCAGCGCAGCGAACGCAGACATATCATCTAGATAGGCAAGCGAGTGAGCAGTACCCATAGGGCATAAACGCACAACGCAGAAATGCGCCGCAGATGGGGGTTTGCAAAGGTCTCAGGCTACCTGAAAGCGGGTTTCAGGTAGCCTGTTGCGGCAGGATGTGCGGTTGGTTACGGTTTGGAGCAGGTTTTTACAGGCCGAACACGGCGGCGTCGCCCGCACCTTGGCGGATGAGTTCGGTGCCGTCGGTCATGTCGATGACGGTGGTGGGCTCGGTGCCGCACCAGCCGCCGTCGATGACCAGGTCCACGCTGTGTTCGAGGCGGTCGCGGATTTCGTAGGGGTCGGTCAGCGGTTCGCTGTCTTCGGGCAGCATCAGGGTGCAGGAAAGCATGGGTTCGCCCAGTTCGGCCAACAGGGCCAGGGCGATGCGGTTGTCGGGCACGCGCAGGCCGATGGTTTTGCGCTTCGGGTGCAGGGTGCGGTTGGGCACTTCTTTGGTGGCGGGCAGGATGAAGGTGTAGGCGCCGGGGGTGGCGGCTTTGAGCTGGCGGAACTGGCTGTTGTCCACTTTGGCGTAGGTGCCCAGCTCGGAGAGGTCGGCACACATCAGGGTGAGGTGGTGGCGCAGGTCGATTTGGCGGATGGCGAGAATGCGCTCCATGGCGGCTTTGTCGCCCAGATGACAGCCCAGCGCGTAGCAGGAATCGGTGGGGTAAACGATCACGCCGCCGTTGCGGACGATGTCGGCGGCCTGTTTGACCAGCCGTTCTTGGGGGTTGTCGGGGTGGATTGCGAAGAATTGGGCCATGGTTTTGGGGTGATCAGTGTGGGGTGGTACAGGCTACCTGAAAGCTTCAGGCAGGCGTTTGGGCGGAGCCGGGTGTACGGGCTTTGCTCAGGCAAAGCGGGCCAGCAGTTCGTCGGCCAGCGCCAGATAGGCCAGCGTGCCTTTGGCTTTGGGGTCGTAGGCCAGCGCCGGCATACCGTGGCTGGGTGCTTCGGCCAGGCGGATGTTGCGCGGAATGGTGGTGGCGAACACTTTGTTGCCGAAATGCTGCTCCAACTGTTCGCTCACTTCCAAAGCTAGCCGGCTTTGCGGGTTGTAGAGCGTGCGCACAATGCCGGCGATGTCGAGCTGCGGGTTGATGGCTTGGCGGATTTTGCGCACGGTGGCCACCAAATCGGAAATGCCTTCCAGCGCATAGTATTCGCACACCATCGGCACCAGCACGCCGTGGGCGGCCACCAAGCCGTTGAGGGTGAGCAGGGTGAGCGTGGGCGGGCAGTCGATCAGGATAAAATCATAGTCTCCGCTCAAGGGCAGCAGGGCGTTTTTCAAACGCATTTCGCGGGCGATTTCCTGAATCAGCTCCACTTCGGCGCCGGCCAGCGAACGGTTGGCCGCCAGCACATCGTAGCCCCCCGCTTCGCTGTGCAACTTGGCCTCGGCCGCTTCGCTTTCGCCGAGCAGCACTTGGTAGATGCCGTTTTTCAGGCTGCTTTTGTCGATGCCGCTGCCGGTGGTGGCGTTGCCCTGCGGATCGAGATCCACCACCAATACCCGCTTGCCGCGTGCGGCCAGCGAGGCGGCCAGATTGACGGCGGTGGTGGTTTTGCCCACCCCGCCTTTTTGGTTGGCCACCGCCAGAATGTTGGCGCTCATGGTCTGCCTCCCCGGTTTATGCCTGCTTGGGCCGCATCAACACCATATGGCGCTCGGCTTCCAGCATCGGCACGTTCAGTTTGTCCACTTGAAGCACGGCCACCGTGTCGGGCACGTGCTCCAACTCTTCATAGGGATACACGCCCTTCATCGCCGCCCAATAGCCGTTGGCATTCAACAGGTGTTTGGTGAGCGCGATAAAGTCGGCCAGTTCGGCAAAGGCGCGGCTGGTCACCACGTCCACTTTCTTGTCGTGCATGGCTTCCACGCGGCCGCTGGCCACGGTTACGTTGTTCAAGCCCAGCTCGATGACGGCTTGCTGCAAAAAGGTGGTTTTTTTGGTGTTCGAATCCAACAGCGTGATCTGCAAATCGGGGCGGCAGATGGCGGTGGGAATGCCGGGCATACCGCCGCCGGAGCCTACGTCCATCAGGGTTTGCGCGTCTTTCACATAAGGCAGCAGGGTGAGGCTGTCGAGCACGTGGTGGCTGATCATTGTGGTTTCGTCGCGCAGGGCGGTGAGGTTGTAGGTGCTGTTCCATTTTTTCAGCAGGGCCACGTATTCGAGCAGCAGCAGTTGTTGGGCGGTGGAAAGCGTCAGCCCCAGCTGTTGCAGGCCTTGCTGTAGTTTTTGTTTGTTGTCCATGATGTCTTTCGTCAAATCGTGCAGGCGTAATCTTATCTGAAAATACCGGCCGCCGGCACATCGCACTCAAGGCCGCAATGTGGTATGTTCTGCCCGCACACCCGAGAAAAGGAGCTGTTATGAGCATATTCAAACATGACGACGTAGATTTAAGCAAAGTCAAACCCCAACCCTACGAAAGTTTCGAAGAGATGGAGCGCCGACGCGAAGCCGAGGCCACCGAGGTGCATCCCCCGCTCACAGAGCGACAGAAAGAGATTGTGCGCGAGCAGAGCGGCATCAATCCGATTGCCCAAACCGTGAGCGATGCGATGAAGGATGCCGACGACGTGCCGGAAACCGAAAACCGCTTCGAAGACTGATTATCGCGCTGTGTAGGCAGGCTACCTGAAAGGCGTTCAGGTAGCCTTTTGCTTGCTAAGCGGGGGTGGGCCCCTTGCCTGCCTGTGTTGTTTACTGCATGACGGCGGGCAGGGATGCCCGCTCTAAGGCTGAGACCTTTGCAAAACCCCCATCTGCGGCGCATTTCTGCGTTGTGCGTTTATGCCCTATGGGTACTGCTCGCTCGCTTGCCTATCTTAATGATATGTCTGTCCCACAGGGATTCCTGACGTTCACGTTCGCTGTGCTGCTACGCCTTGAACTGCATCCACATCTGAGGGTTTTGCAAAGGTCTCAGGCTGGGATTTCAGGTAGCCTGGTTGGGGCTACCTGAAACTTATTTTGCATCTTTGAAGCCGCGTTTCAAATGCACCATCAACAGGGCGATGGCGGCGGGGGTAATGCCGGAAATGCGGCTGGCTTGGCCGACGGTTTCGGGGCGGTTTTGGTTGAGTTTCTGCTGCACTTCGGCAGACAGGCCTTTGACTTTGGCGTAGTCGATGTCGGCGGGCAGCCTGAGGGCCTCCAAGTCTTTGCGGCTGTCGATTTCTTCGTTTTGGCGGTCGATGTAGCCTTGGTATTTGACTTGGATTTCTACTTGTTCGATGACGTTTTCAGGTAGCCTGTCTGCCGGGACGGCGTCGGGCAGGGTCATCAGGGCGGCGTAGTCGATATTGGGGCGGCGCAGGAGGTCGTGCAGGTTGGCTTCGCGGGAGAGTTTTTGGCCGAACACGCGCTCCTGCTCGCTCTCGGGCAGCTTGGCGGGGGTGTACCAGGTGCTGCGTAGGCGTTGGATTTCGCGTTCGATTTGTTCGCGTTTTTGGTCGAACTGCTGCCATTGCTGTTCGGTTACGAGGCCGATTTGGTAGCCGGCTTCGGTGAGACGCATGTCGGCGTTGTCTTCGCGCAGTTGCAGGCGGTATTCGGCGCGGCTGGTGAACATGCGGTAGGGTTCGTTCACGCCTTTGGTGATTAAGTCGTCCACCAAGACGCCGAGGTAGGCTTGTTCGCGGCGCAGGGTGAGCGGTTCTTGCTCGCGGATGTATTGCACGGCGTTGGCGCCCGCCAGCAGGCCTTGGGCGGCGGCTTCTTCGTAGCCGGTGGTGCCGTTGATTTGGCCGGCGAAAAACAGGCCGGCTATGGTTTTGGTTTCGAGACTGGCTTTGAGGTTGCGCGGGTCGAAATAGTCGTATTCGATGGCGTAGCCGGGGCGCAGGATGTGGGCGTTTTCCAAGCCTTTCATGGAGCGCACGAGGGCGAGCTGGATGTCGAAGGGCAGGCTGGTGGAAATGCCGTTGGGGTAGTATTCGTTGGTGGTTAGCCCTTCGGGTTCGAGGAAAATCTGATGGCTGTCTTTGTCGGCGAAGCGGTTGATTTTGTCTTCAATCGAGGGGCAGTAGCGCGGGCCGACGCCTTCGATTTTGCCGGTAAACATGGGGCTGCGGTCGAAACCGGAGCGGATGATGTCGTGGGTGTGCAGGTTGGTGTGGGTAATCCAGCACGATACTTGGCGCGGGTGTAGTTCGGCGCTGCCGCGCACGGAGAATACGGGCACGGGGGTATCGCCGGGCTGTTCGGTGAGCTGGGAAAAATCGATGGTGCGGCCGTCGATGCGCGGCGGGGTGCCGGTTTTGAGGCGGGCAACGGGCAGCGCCAGCTCTTTCAGGCGGCCCGACAAGCCTTGTGCGGCGGGGTCGCCGGCGCGGCCGCCGGCGTAGTTTTCCAAGCCGATGTGGATTTTGCCGGCCAGGAAGGTGCCTGCGGTGAGCACCACGGCACGGGCTTGGAATGTCACGCCCATTTGGGTGCTTACGCCGTTGGCGCGGTCGCCTTCCACGCTGATGTCTTCCACCGCCTGCTGAAAAATGTCGAGATTGGGCTGGTTTTCCAGCATCTCGCGGATGGCGGCTTTGTAAAGCATGCGGTCGGCCTGGGCTCGGGTGGCGCGCACGGCAGCGCCTTTGCTGGCGTTTAAGCGGCGGAATTGGATGCCGGACATATCGGTGGCCAGCGCCATGGCACCGCCGAGCGCATCCACTTCGCGCACCAAATGGCCTTTGCCGATGCCGCCGATAGAAGGGTTGCACGACATTTGACCCAGCGTTTCGATATTGTGGGTAAGCAGCAGGGTTTGCGCGCCCATGCGTGCGGCGGCCAAGGCGGCCTCGGTGCCGGCGTGTCCGCCGCCGACCACGATGACGTCGTAGGTTTTGGGATAAATCATAAGCTCGGGAAGTTTGTGTGGGTGGGTTGGGGCCAAATGGTTTTCAGGTAGCCTGAGACCTTTGCAAAACCCCCATCTGCGGCGCATTTCTGCGTTGTGCGCTGCTCGCTCGCTTGCCTATCTAGATGATATGTCTGCACTCGCTGCGCTGCTACGCCTTGAACTGCATCCACATCTGGGGGGTGCAAAGGTCTCAGCCTGTTTGTTGGCGGTGCTTCGACAGACAGTCGCAGCTTGATGATGACCTTGTTTGATGTCGGTTCTATGGGCGTTAAGGCTACCTGAAACAAAAAAGAGCCCTGAGGCTCTTTTTGTCGATTCCATCCAATTAACGTTTGGAGAACTGTTTGGCGCGGCGGGCTTTGCGCAGGCCGGGCTTTTTACGCTCAACTTCGCGGGCGTCGCGGGTGACGAAGCCGGCTTGAGACAGAGCGGGTTTCAGGGCGGCATCGTAGTCAATCAGGGCGCGGGTAATGCCGTGACGGATGGCGCCGGATTGGCCGGTTTCGCCGCCGCCGGTTACGGTAACTTTGATGTCGAACGCTTCGGCGTTTTCAGTCAGTACCAAGGGTTGGCGCACCACCATGCGGCTGGTTTCACGGGCGAAAAACTCGTCTACCGGGCGGCCGTTTACGATGATCTGGCCGCTGCCTTTTTGCAGGAATACACGAGCCACAGAACTTTTGCGACGGCCAGTGCCGTAATAATATTTACCGTTCATGTCGCGTCCTTAAATGTCGAGAACTTTGGGTTGTTGTGCAGCGTGCTGGTGTTCGGCACCGGCATACACTTTCAGTTTTTTGATCATGGCGTAGCCCAAGGGACCTTTGGGCAGCATGCCTTTCACGGCTTTTTCCAATGCGCGGCCGGGGAATTGGTCTTGCATTTCGCGGAAAGTACGCTGGTAGATACCGCCGGGGAAACCTGAGTGGCGGTAGTAGATTTTGTCTTCGTTCTTGGCGCCGGTCACACGCAGTTTGTCGGCGTTGATGACGATGATGTAGTCACCGGTGTCAACGTGGGGGGTGTATTCGGGCTTATGTTTACCGCGCAGGCGACGGGCAATTTCGGCAGCCAAGCGACCCAAGACTTTGTCTTCGGCGTCGATAACGTACCATTCGCGCTTCACCTCGTGCGGTTTGGCTGAAAAGGTTTTCATAACGGAATAATCCAAATTAATATCAGAAACCGGCGATTTTAAAGACTCGGATGGGGGCTGTCAATGCTGATTCTGCAGGCGGGCGGCTTTTCTCTTGCCGTTGCCGGAAAAGTGTTGTTTCGGTGTTTGTCCGGCGGGCGGATAAAGAAAAACCGGTATGCGGCCGCATACCGGTGGAAAGGAACCCCGCAAATGCCGTTCCGGCGAAATTCGCTTGAACCTTTGAATCAAGGTCGGCCACTTCTGAGTCGGTTTCGGGTACATTCTCAAGGAACGCGCACACCCACCTACAATCGGCAGCCAAAAGCGAACTTATTGGTTCAAAGGAATTGTATGCCTTCGCAAGCACCGCAGGGTAAAAACGGAATCTGAAGAATGCTAGCCTTCGGTGCGGAGCACCTTATCGCAGCTTTCTATCATGGCGCTTATTCTACGCTCAATTTCGCCGATTGCCAAACCGTCTTTTGCGCTCATCTTCAACAGATCGTGCGTCAGGTTGAGAGCGGCCATGATGACGATTTTGTCGGTTTCCACAATGCGGCCGCTCGATTGGATGGTGCCGATTTTCTGATTCAGCATGTGCACGGCCTGCAACAGGGTTTCTTTTTCGCTGGCGGGGGTGCCGATATTGAATTGGCGGCCCAGAATGTCGACGCTGACTTGTTCGATGCTCATGCGGAGGGCTCCTGTGTTTCGCTGGCGGGCAGGCGGGACAGCAAGTGGCGGATGTCGGCGGCGCTTTGTTCGAGCATGGCGCGGTAGCCGGCGTTTTCTTGTTGCAGGGCGAGAATGTATTGGTTGGCTTCGGCTTCCAATTTCCCCAGGCGGTCGGTGTAGCTCAGATTCAGATTTTCCACGGCCGAACGGTGCTGTTGGATGAGCTGTTGCTGCTCTTGTTGCAGCCGGTCAACTTCCTGCTTCAGCTGGCGTTTCTCGCTGGCGGCGGTTTGGTATTTGTGGACCAAGGCTTCGATGGAGGCCTGCAGGTGTTCTAATTGGCTGTGCATGGCATGGATCTCGTGATTCGGTGCGGCCGGGTCTGCCGGCAAACGGGGGCATTATACTGAAACTGGCTGTGGCTGCCGATGTTTTATGCCGATTCGTTACGAACCCGGCGCCCCATCAACTGTTCGGCGACCTCGCGCACGGCAATTTTGCCGTCCAGCAGATCGTTGAGGATAAAGGTAATCGGCATCTCTACGCTGCAGCGGCGGGCTTGGGCGGCGGCTTCGCGGATGGTGTAAACGCCTTCGGCCACATGGCCCAGTTCGGCCAAGATGTCGGGCAGGCTTTTGCCTTCGGCCAATTTGAGGCCGACTTGGCGGTTGCGCGAGAGGGAGCCGGTACAGGTGAGGATGAGGTCGCCGACGCCGGCCAGTCCCAGCAGGGTGGTGGTTTGGGCGCCCAAGGACAGCGCCAGGCGGTTGATTTCGGCCAGGCCACGGGTGATGAGGGCGGCGCGGGCGTTCATGCCGTATTCCAAGCCGTCGGCGATGCCGGTGGCGATGGCCATGACGTTTTTGACGGCGCCGCCGACGGCTACGCCGACGGGGTCGTGGTTGGCATACAGGCGCAACACGGGGGAATTGAGTTCGGCCGCTAGGTGGTCGATCCATGCGCCGTCGGCAGAGGCCAGGGTAACGGCGCAGGGCAGTTGCCGCGCCAGTTCTTGGGCGAAGCTGGGGCCGGAAAGCAGGCCGATGCGGCTGTGGCCGGGCAGCTCGGCGGCGGCCACTTGCTGCGGCAGCAATCCGCTGTTTTGCTCGAAGCCTTTGCAGGCGGCCAGTAGCGGCACGTCGGCCCAGCCCCAGGCGCGCATATGTTGCAGGCTTTCACGCAGGCCGGCCACCGGTGTGGCGATGATGACCAAATCGGGATGGGGGATGTGCCCGGGGGAGGAGGAAACGGCCAAGGCATCGGGAAAGGGGAAGCCTTTCAGGTAGCCTGTGTTGCTGCGCTCGGCCTGCATGGCGGCGGCGTGTTGCGGGTTGCGGCTCCATAGGGTCACGCGGTGGCGGTGTTGGGCGAAATGGATGGCGAGGGCGGTGCCCCAGGCGCCGGCGCCCATGATGCAGATATTCATGCGGCTCGTTTTGTGTTGGTGAAGTGGATTGGGCGGACCTGCCCGCTGTTTGGGACCTTTGCAACACCCCCATCTGCGGCGCATTTCTGCGTTGTGCGCTGCTCGTTCGCTTGCCTATCTAGATGATATGTCTGTACTCGCTGCGCTGCTACGCCTTGAACTGCATCCACATCTGGAAGTTTTGCAAAGGTCTCGTTTGTCATTTTCATGAATTTTTCAACAGTGTTGTGCGGACAGGCGGGATAAACACCGCAGGCTACCTGAAAGCCGCGGCAATGCTTTCAGGTAGCCTGAGGGGGGCGTGGGCATCGTGAAAGATGCTTTAGCCGCTAAAGCGCTTGAAGACCAGGGTGCCGTTGGTGCCGCCGAAGCCGAAGGAGTTGGACAGGGCGGCGCGGATGGGCAGGTCGCGCGCTTCGTTGGCGCAGTAGTCCAAGTCGCAGCCGCCTTCGATGTCCTGCTCGAACAGGTTGATGGTGGGCGGGGATTTCTGCTCGTGTACGGCCAGCACGGAGTAAACGGCTTCCACGCCGCCGGCGCCGCCAAGCAGGTGGCCGGTCATCGATTTGGTGGAGTTCACCACCACGTTGCGGGCGTGTTCGCCCAATGCCAGTTTCAGGGCGTTGGTTTCGTTGGCGTCGCCCAGCGGGGTGGAGGTGCCGTGGGCGTTCACATAATCGATGTCGTCTGCGTTGAGGCCAGCATCTTTCAGGGCGCGGGTAACCGCCAGCGCGGGGCCGTCGGTATTCGGCGCGGTAATGTGGTAGGCGTCGGAGCTCATGCCGAAACCGGCCAGCTCGGCGTAGATTTTGGCGCCGCGTTTTTTGGCGTGCTCGTATTCTTCCAATACCAAAATGCCGGCGCCTTCGCCCATCACGAAGCCGTCGCGGTTTTTGTCCCAAGGGCGGGAGGCGGCGGCGGGATCGTCGTTGCGGGTGGAGAGCGCTTTCATGGCATCGAAACCGCCGACGCCGAGCAGGCAGACCGCACCTTCGGCTCCGCCGGCCACCATCACGTCGGCATCGCCGTATTTGATCAGGCGGGCGGCATCGCCGATGCTGTGCGCGCCGGTGGTGCAGGCGGACACCATGCCGTAGCTGGGGCCGCGGTAGCCTTTCAGGATGGTGATGTGGCCGGCGATCAGGTTGATCAGGGAGCCGGGAATAAAGAAGGGGTTGATTTTGCGCGGGCCGTTGGCATTGACCACATTGCCGGTGGCTTCGATGGAGGGCAGGCCGCCGATGCCGGAGCCGATGTTCACGCCCACGCGGTCTTTATCCAAGCCGGCTACGTCGTCCAAGCCGGCGTCGGCAATGGCCTGCAGGGCGGCGGCGATGCCGTAGTGGATAAACACGTCCATGCGGCGGGCTTCTTTGGCGCTGATGTATTGGCCGATGTCGAAGCCTTTCACTTCGCCGGCAATGCGGGCGTTGAGGCCGGAGGCGTCAAACCGGGTGATGGTGCCGATGCCGCTCACGCCGGCCAGCAGGTTTTGCCAGGCATCGGCCACATTGTTGCCGACCGGAGAAACCTGGCCCAAGCCGGTAATCACCACTCTTCTTTGGCTCATATTGCTTCACTCTCAATAGAAAGCCTCTGCCGCAAGGCGTGCGGTGGGCGCACCTGAGGGCAGAGGCGGTTGTCTTGAATTCGGAAACCCCGTTCGGATTAGCCGGCGTGTGCGGTAACGAAATCGATGGCTTGTTGAACGGTGGTGATTTTCTCGGCCTCTTCATCGGGGATATCTACGCCGAAAGCTTCTTCCAAAGCCATTACCAGCTCTACCACGTCCAGAGAGTCGGCACCCAAATCTTCGCTGAAAGAAGATTCGTTTTTCACTTCGCTTTCGCTTTTACCCAGTTGTTCGGCAACGATGGTCTTCACGCGTTGTTCGATGTTGTCCATTGTGTGATTCCTTGTCCTTAATCAAAACGGATGAAATAAAAATAAATAATCGGGCTGTTTCAAGCGGCGCCATTGTAACGGATTTGGCTAGAGTTTTCTATCCATTTCCTGCAGCGGCTGTGCCGCCTGCCCGCCGTGACGGCGAAGGCCGTTGGCCAGAGACTGTGCCGCCCGACCGATGGCGCGCATATTAGCACAGCGTACCTGGTTTGCAAATAATTGAAAATCATGTTTAAAAACAGATTATTGGGAAATTATTTTGCCGGCTTGCCCAAGGCGTGGCGCAGAAAAACCAGCACCGCGGCCAGTTCGGCGGTGGTTTCTTCCTGCGAGGCGTTGCCGGTGTGGCCGCCGGTGGCGGGGGCGTAAAGACGGGAAGGGGCGCCGTTTTCCTGCAGACGGGCGTGGAACTTCAGGGCATGGGCGGGGTGCACGCGGTCGTCGCTGAGGTGGGTGGTGATCAGGGCGGGCGGATAGGGGCGGCCGGCGACGATATTGTGGTAGGGCGACAGGGCTTTCAGGTAGCCTGCATCGGCGCTGTCAGCCGGATCGCCGTATTCTTCCAGCCAAGAAGCGCCGGCGGAGAGCAGGGGGTAGCGCAGCATGTCGGTCAGCGGCACTTCGCACACCAGCGCGCCGATGCGCTCGGGGGCACGGCAGTAGGCGGCGGCGGTGATCAGACCGCCGTTGCTGCCGCCTTGCAGGGCGATGCGTTCGGGGCGGGCCAGCTGCCGTTCGGCCAGATCGGCGGCCACGGCCAACAGGTCGTCCACGCTTTTGTGTTTGCGTGCCGCACCTTGGGCGGCGGCATGCCATTGTGGGCCGAATTCGCCGCCGCCGCGCAGATTGGCCAGCACGAAGGCGCCGCCTCGAGCCAGCCAATGGCGGCCTATGGTGCCGAGGTAATGCGGCAGTTCGGGCACGCCGAAGCCGCCGTAGGCATAGACGATGGTGGGGGCGTCCGGCCGGCCGCTGCCGATGTGGTAATAGGGCACGGCGGTGCCGTCGGCGGAGGCGGCCCAGTGTTGCTGAACGGCCAGGCCGGCGGGGTCGAACTGCGGTTGCTGACGGCGCAGCACGCACAGTTCCATGCGCTGCAGATCGAGGCTGTAGAGGGTGAGCGGGGTGAGGAAATCGCTGGCGGCGATATACAGCACGTCGCCGCCCCACGGCTGGTCGGTCAGCTCCAGTGCGCCCGAGGGCAGGGCGGGCAGCTGCTCGACCGCTTCCCAGCCGCCGTTGCGGAAGCGCCAGGCTTTCAGGCTACCTGAAACATTGTCGAGCAGGCTGGCCACCACAAAGCGCTTGGTGGTTTCCACGCTCTCCACCGATTGCCCGTGTTGCGGCTCGAACAGGCAGCAGGCTTCGCCCAGCACGCCTTTGTTCAGCTTCACCGCCAGCAGGCTGCCGGCGGCATAGCGGCGGTTGGCGCGCGTCCAGCCGTCGCGCAGCTGCACCAAAAGCTGGCCGCCCAAATAGCCGACCACTTCGCAGTTTTCAGGTAGCCCCAAGGGCAGCGGCGTGCCCTCGGCATCCACCTGATAATACTGTTTGCTGAAAAAGCCGCTGGCTTCTTCGATGAGGTCGATGGGCGCGCCTTGGCCGTCCAGATAACGCCAGGCGTGCACCAACACCGATTCGGCCGGCGTCTGCAACACCGGCTGCGCTTCTTCGAAACTTTGGCCGCGCCGCATCAGCCACACTTCGCGCGGGTAGCCCGAAGCGGTGAGCTGGCGTTCGTCCCAGGCGGGACACACCCACACGCTGTCGGCATCGCGCCAGGCGATGTGGTTTTTGCCGGCGGGAAAGTGGAAGCCGTTTGCCACAATTTGCCGTGCGGCCAAGTCGAACTCTACCGTGAAGCAGGCATCGCCGCCGTCGGGGCTGAGAAAGAGCAGGGCGCGTTCGGGCTGCTCCACATGGTGCGACACGCCTTCCAGATAAACATCGGCACCCAAAATGTCGTCGAAATCGGCCACCGAAAACAGCACCTCCCATTCGGGCAGGCCGGCGCGGTAGGAAGCGGCGGAGCAGACGCGGTACACGCCTTTGGGAAACTCGGCGCTCAGGTGGAAGTGATACATGCGCGCGCGGTGTTCCTGGCAGAACGGAATCTGTTTTTCGTCCTGCAGCATGGTGAGAATGTCTTGGCGCAGGGCGGCGTAGTCGGGCTGTTGTTCCAACCAGCTTTGCGTGCGGCGGTGTTCGGCCTCGGCAAAGGCTTCGGTGTCGGGGTGGGTCAGCTGTTCGAAATGGCGGTAGAGGTCGTCGTGCGGGGTCATGGGATCACAAATTGGAGGGTTTCAGGTAGCCTGAATCGGCGGGAGGGCGCCATCATAGCTTTGTGGAGGGGTTCAGGCTACCTGAAAGCTCAGTTTGAGGGCGGGAAATGAAAAATACCCGCTGCGGGCGGCAGCGGGTAAAGGTGGAAGGGTGAGCTTATTGTTTTTCAGCGCCGAAGGCACCGCTGAATTGGTCGGGTTTGCTATACACACCGCTCAATTCTGCTGCATCAGGGCCGTAGAAGCCGCCGTTGGTGTGCACGCCGTTGTGTTCGCCGGAGAAGGTATTGCCGCTGATGGTGGCTTTCAAATGAATCGGCTTTTTACTGGTTTGTAGGGTGCCATCGAGCGTTTTGTCGCCAAAGTTTACTGCAAACTCGGCATTGCCTCCCCAATCATCAAGGGTAATGTCGTAGATCCAATGATTACCTTTATATTGAGCGGTGCCTGTCATGGGCATGCGTTCAGTGGCTTGGCCGTGAGCGAAAAGGTAAAGCTTGGCTTGACCTCCCTCATCCTGCCTTAGGCCCCCCCAGACTGTGTAGGTTAGGTTGGAGATTTCAGGGCTTGTGTCTCCATCTTCTCTTGGTGAAATTGCGATATTTTTTTCGGCAGGAAGGCCGTTTGGCAGGATCTGGATGGTTTTGCCATTAAGGGTAATTTCATTTAAGTTGCTGGAAATGATGGGAGTGGCAGTACCTTCAGGCAATTCGTTTTCTTTGTTAAGGGTCAGTAATTGCCCGGTTATTGAAAGTTTGGGTTGGGCTGGATTGGTTGGATTGGTTGGATTGGTTGGATTGGTTGGATTGGTTGGATTGGTTGGGTGTGGTTGGGTGTGGTGTGGTGTGGTGTGGTGTGGTGTGGGTTGGTTGGGTTGGTTGGGTTGGTTGGGTTGGTTG
>NZ_JH164926.1:2026779-2088305 GCF_000226875.1 Neisseria shayeganii 871 | reverse complement strand
TGTGGTGTGGTGTGTGTGTGTGTGGTGTGGTGTGGTGTGGTGTGGTGTGGTGTGGTGTGGTTGGGTTGGTTGGGTTGGGTTGGGTCGGTTGGATTGGGCTGCTACTGCTACCACAGGCGGATAGCATTAAAGTGACAATAAGAGTGGCTAAGCAATGTTTTTGCATATTTAAAGTTCCTTATCATTAATTTCAATCAGAGGTCTTACAAAACTCTTTCAGGTAGCCTGAGATTTGTTGTAGCTTGGTGGGTAATTGTTGATGAGAAGTATAACATTCCGGTATGAAAAAGCTAGCTTTTGAAAAATTTAGTAAAGATTGTTGTGGGTGTTTGATGGTTTGTAGCGGCATAATGTGCCGTTTCCCCGCATCTCAGGCTACCTGAAAAGCCGGATGCTGTTTGGGATGAAAGGAAGACAAGTCATGAAGCGGCGTATTCTGATGTTGGGCGGTTTTGCCTTGGGCGATTATCCGCTGCGCGATTTGGCGGCGGCTTTGCAGGATGACGGCTATGCGGCGCTGCCGGTACCGCTGCCGCAGGATGAGGATTTGCCGGCAGGGCTGGCGGCGGTGTGCCGGCGATACGCTTTGGGCGCGGACGATGTGGTATTGGGCTGGTCTTTGGGCGGCCAGTTGGCGGCCTTGCTGGCGGCGGCGGCGGGCTGCCGGCTGGTAACGTTGGCCTCCAGCCCCAAGTTTTGCGCCGATGAAGATTGGGCGGGCGGCATGGCGGCGGAGGCGTTTGCGCGTTTTGTGCGCCGGCAGGAAGCGCAGCCCGAGCAGAATGTGGCGCAGTTTGCCGCGCTGGCGGGCATGGGCGACGATTGCCCGCAGTTGCGGCAAATCGTGCGCGAAGTGCGCGCCCGCGTGCCTGAAGGCGAAGGGCAGGCGGCAGTGAATTTGCGGCATTTGGGTTGGCTGGCGCGGCTGGATACTTTCGCTTGCCTGCACCGTTTGCCTGTGCCGCAATTGCACCTCTTGGGCGAAAATGATGTACTCTTCGACTCCGCCGCGGTGGCGGCACGGCTGCCGCAGCGGCCGGATGTGCAGGTGCGGCTGTTGGCCGGTGTCGGTCATCTGCTGCCGCTCACCCGCGCCCAAGCCTGCGCCGAGGCGGTGCATGCTTTTTTAACCCCTTAATCTGCCGAAATAAATCCATGCCGAATTCCGCTATGAACCCGCTTCAATTCGACCAACACCATCTCTGGCATCCCTACACGTCCATGACCCGCCCGCTGCCCGCCTTGTTGGTCAAACGGGCGCAAGGGGCGGAAATCGAGCTGCAAGACGGCACGCGCCTGATTGACGGCATGTCTTCCTGGTGGTGCGCCATCCACGGCTACAACCATCCCGTGATCAATCAGGCGGTGCAAGACCAGCTGGCCGAGATGTCGCACATCATGTTCGGCGGGCTCACCCACCGGCCGGCCATCAAATTGGGCGAGCTGCTGCTCTCGATTGCGCCGCCGCAGATGGACAAAATCTTTTATGCCGATTCCGGCTCGGTGGCGGTGGAAGTGGCGCTGAAAATGGCGGTGCAGTATTGGGCGGGCGTAGGGCGGCCGCAGAAAAACAATATCGCCACCGTGCGCAGCGGCTACCACGGCGACACTTGGAATGCGATGTCGGTGTGCGATCCGGTAAACGGCATGCACCACATTTTCGGCAGCAGCCTGCCGCAGCGCCTGTTTGCCGATGCGCCTAAGGTGCGTTTCGGCGAGGCGTGGCGCGAAGAGGATTTGGAATCGGTGCGCCGCCTGTTTGCCCGCCACGGCGGCGAGATTGCGGCGTTCATCATCGAGCCGGTGGTGCAGGGCGCGGGCGGGATGTTTTTTTATCACCCCGAATACCTGCGCGGTTTGGCGGCTTTGTGCCGCGAGCACGATATTTTGCTGGTGTTCGATGAAATCGCTACCGGCTTCGGCCGCAGCGGCCGCCTGTTTGCCTGGGAGCATGCCGGCGTGGCGCCCGACATCATGTGCATCGGCAAGGCGCTCACCGGCGGTTATATGACGCTGTCGGCGGTGCTGGCCACGCGGCAGGTGGCCGAGGGCATCAGCGCGGGCGGCGGCGTGTTGATGCACGGGCCCACCTTTATGGCCAACCCGCTGGCTTGCGCGGTGGCGCTGGCCTCCACCCGCTTGCTGCTGTCGCAAGACTGGCAGGCGAATATCCGCCGCATCGAAGGCCGTTTGCAGGGACTGCAGGCGGCGCGTGCCTGCGTTCAGGTAGCCGATGTGCGTGTGTTGGGGGCCATCGGCGTGGTGGAGCTTACCCGCGCGGCGGATATGGATAAGGTGCAGCGCCTGCTGCCGCAATTGGGCGTATGGCTGCGGCCGTTCGGGCGTTTGGTGTATCTGATGCCGCCTTATGTGATCAGCAACGAACAGTTGGATGATTTGGTGGCGAAAACTTTGCAACTGGTGGCCGAACTATGAACAGGCTACCTGAAAGCTGGCAGGCCTGGTTGGCCGGCCGCATGGCGGAAAAAGAAGCGGCACACAATCAAAGACGGCTGCAGCCTTTGGCGCGGCAGGGCGTTTATGTGCGGCATCAGGGGCGGCGCCTGGTGAATTTGGCCGGCAACGACTATCTGGGCATCGGCGCCGACACCGAGTGGCTGGCCGAGTTTTGGGCGCAAACGCCGCCCGAAGAGCGTTTGCCGTCCGCTTCCGCTTCCCAGCTGCTGGCCGGCCATGCGCCTGCCCACCGGCGCTTGGAACACACGCTGACCGAGTTGTTTCAAGCGCCTGCGGCGGTCGGCTTTAGCAGCGGTTATCAAATGAACCAGGGCTTGTTGGCGGCCTTGGCCGGCGGCCCGCACACGCTGGTGTTGGCCGACAAACTGGTGCACGCCAGCATGGTGGACGGCATTTTGCTGTCGAAAGCGCCGTTCCGCCGCTACCGCCACAACGACATGGCGCATCTGGCCGATTTGCTCGCGCGCCACCACCGCGATTACGAACGCATCGTGATCGTGACCGAAAGCATTTTCAGCATGGACGGCGACGAAGCCGATTTGGCGCAGCTGCTGCGTTTCAAACGCCAATATGCCAATGTGGCGCTGTATGTGGACGAAGCCCATGCCGTCGGCGTGCGCGGCGCAACAGGGCTGGGCTGTGCCGAGGCGGCCGGCTGCATCGGCGAGATCGATTTTCTGGTCGGCACTTTCGGCAAGGCCGTCGGCTCGGTGGGCGGCTACCTGATTTGCACCGACTTGGTGCGCCGTTATGTGGTGAACCACGTGCGGCCGCTGATTTTCAGCACCGCCCTGCCGCCTCTCAATGCGGCGTGGACCGATTTCGTGCTGCGCCGCCTGCCTGCTTTGCACGAGCGTCGCTGCCATCTGGCCGCCATCAGTCGCCGCCTGGCCGACGCTGTGCGCGAAAAATACGGCGTTTGCCCCTCCACCTCGCACATCGTGCCGCTGATTACCGGCACCAATCAATCGGCTTTGGACAAAGCCGCCGAGCTGATGCGGCACGGCTTTTACGCCGCCGCCGTCCGTCCGCCCACCGTGCCCAACCATCAGGCGCGGGTGCGCTTCAGCCTGAGCGCGGCTTTGGATGAAGAAACCGTGGCCAGGCTGGCGGAGGCGTTATGATTTGCCCCGATTTGGTAAAAAGCCGCTTTGAAAAATCGTTTGCCTCTTATGATGCCCATGCCGCCGTGCAGGCCGACATCAGCGCGGAGCTGTTTGCCCAATGGCAGCGGCAGCGGCCGCAGGCCGGCCGCCTGCTCGAGCTGGGCTGCGGCACCGGCAATCTCACCCGCCGCTTGGCCGGCCTGATTGGGCTGGAAAACGTGTACCTCAACGATTTGTGCCGCCAGTCGGCCGGCTTGACCGCGCTGTTTCCCGCCGGCTGCGCAAGTTTTCTGGCAGGCGATATGGAAAGCGTGGCGCTGCCGCAGGATTTGGACGCCGTGGTGTCCGCCTCCGCCGTGCAATGGGCCAACGATTTGCCCCGCCTGCTGGGCCGTTGCGCCGACAGCCTCAAACGCGGCGGCTGGCTGGTGCTCTCCAGCTTCGGCCCGCAGCACTACGCCGAAACCAAAGCCCTCACCGGCATCGGCCTGACTTACTACTCCCTCGAGCAATACTGCGATTGGCTGGCGCCGCAGTTCGACATCGTGTGCACGCAGCAAACGCTGCGCCGCCTGGTTTTTGCACAGCCGTCTATGGTATTGGCCCATATGCGCCACACCGGCGTTTCCGGCGTGCAGCGCACCCCGTGGAGCAGGCGGCAGTTGCGGGCGTTTGAGGCCGATTACACAGCACGCTTCGGCAGTGGTGCCGGCGTGCCGCTTACCTACCATCCCCTTTTGCTGTTGGCGAGGAAAAAATGAAGCATCTGCACGGCACCTACTTTATCGGCGGCATCGACACCGATGCCGGCAAAACCGTGGCCACCGGCTATCTCGCCGCCCGCATCGCCCAAGCCGGCGGCCGCGTCATCACCCACAAACCGGTGCAAACCGGCTGCACGGATGTAGCAGACGACATCCTCCGCCACCGCGCCATTATGGGCTGCGGGCTGTTGGCCGAAGACCGCGACAAGCTCACCATGCCGCAGATGTTCCCCTATCCCTGCTCCCCCCATCTGGCCGCCGAGCTGGCCGGCCGTGCCATCGACTTCGCCGCCATCGACCATTCCCTCGCCGTCTTGCAGCAGCGTTACGACACCGTTTTGGTAGAAGGCGCCGGCGGCCTGCTGGTGCCGCTGCGGGAAGATTATCTGCAAATCGACTGGGTGCGCGAGAAGCAGTGGCCGGTGATTTTGGTGAGCAGCGGCAAACTCGGTAGCATCAACCACACCCTGCTCAGTCTCGAAGCCCTGCGCCACCGCGGCATCCCCCTGGCCGGCGTGGCCTACAATCCGTTTTTCCGCAGCCAAGACGAAACCATCCACCAAAACACCCACGCCTATCTGCAAGGCTACCTGAAACGGCATTTCCCGCAGGCCGCCTGGTGGGATATTCCCTGTTTGCCGAATGTATAACCATGCTTTCAGGTAGCCTCAGGCTGAGACCTTTGCAAAACCCCCATCTGCGGCGCATTTCTGCGTTGTGCGCTGCTCGCTCGCTTGCCTATCTCTATGATATGTCTTTCCCACGGGGATTCCTGCGTTCACGCTTGCTGCGCTGCTACGCCTTGAACTGCATCCACATCTGAGGGTTTTGCAAAGGTCTCAGGCTACCTGAAAGCTGTTGAGCCCAATCAAAACCGCACTTCATGCAAGACGAAGTGCGGTTTGTTCGTACGGAGATTGTATGAGGGGCGCAGTGTTGCTGTGCCGGGGCTACCAAGCCGCCCAGGCCAGGCGGGCTTTGAGGCCGTAGTAGCTGCTGATGCCGCTGGTGCTGTGGCGGATTTTGCCGTGGCGCAGGATGACGATGGTGGGGAAGGCTTTGATTTGCCAGGCAGCGGCCAGGCGGCCTTGCGGGTCGGCCACGGCGGGAAACTGCCAGCCGTGCTGTTTCAGGTAGCCTGCGATGTCGGCCTCGCTGCCAGAGGCGGTGGCGATGCTGAGCACGCGCACGCCGTCTTGGCGCAGTTGTTCGATGGCGGGCGAGGTGTGGCGGCAGATGCCGCACCAGCTGCCCCAGAAATACAGCACCACCGGCTCTTGCCGGCTGAGTTCGGCGGGGTTGAGGGCACGGCCGTCGGCGGTGTGCAGGGTTTGGTCGGCATCGGCGGGCAAAACGGGGGCGCGCCACCAGTCGAACAGCCACATCACGGCAAAGATCAGCAGCAGGGTTTGGCTGGCTTGGCGCAGCCAGTAGCGCAGGGATTTTGGGCGGGCGGGCTTCATCGGGCTACCTGAAAACGGTTTGTTATTCGGCTTCTTTGAGCAGTTTGCGTTCGTACACGGATTGGGCGAGCGTGCCGGCGTCGATGTATTCCAGTTCGCTGCCCAAGGGCATGCCGTGGGCCAGCCGGCTGACGCGGTAGGGCAGGGTTTTGAACAGCTCGGCCAACACATAGGCGGTGGCGTTGCCTTCGGGGGTGAAGGCGGTGGCGATGATGACTTCTTCCACCGGGCTGTTTTGCAGCCGCGCCACCAGTTTGTCGAGCGCGATGTGTTGCAGGTCCATGCCCTGCGCGGGGCTGATCTGCCCCATCAGCACGAAATAGAGGCCGTCGTGGCAGTTGGCGGCTTCCATGCCGGCCACGTCGGCGGGTAGGTGGACAATCATCAGGCGGCGCGGATCGCGGTTTTCGTCGGCGCAAATGGCACACAATTCGCCTTCGCAAAAGGTGTTGCACAGGCGGCAGTGCTGCACGGCGGTGAGGGCGTGTTGCAGGGCGGCGGCCAGCTCGGCGGCGCCGTCGCGCTTGTGGCGCAACAGTTCGTAAGCCATGCGGCGGGCGGATTTGGGGCCGACATTGGGCAATACTTTGAGGGCGTCGGTGAGGCGGCCGAAGGCGTCGGGTTTTTTACGGCTCATGGCGTGGAAAGCGGCTGGCGGGCAAAGCGGGCATTTTACTATACCTGTTTGGTCGCTGCAGGCTACCTGAACGGGCGGTGGCGAATGTTAAAAACGCGCAAAAGCGCTGGCGGGTGCGGGCGGTCGGCTTGGCATTTGGCGCGGTGGCAAGCATAATCCGCCCCTATGGACAAACAAGCCGATACACTTCGCATTTTTCTGGAAAACGAAGCCGCCGCCGATGCGCTGGCCGAACGCTGGGCGCCGCATTTGCAGGCGCCGCTCACGGTGTGGCTGGGCGGCGATTTGGGCGCCGGCAAAACCACGCTGGTGCGCGCACTCTTGCGCCGTCTCGGCCATCAGGGCGCGGTGAAAAGCCCCACTTATGCGCTGGTGGAAAGCTACCGCGTGGGCGGCACCGACATCCACCATTTCGATCTCTACCGTTTCACGTCGCCCGAGGAGTGGGAAGACGCGGGCTTGGACGATTTGTTCGAACAACCCGGCCTGCGCTTTATCGAGTGGCCGCAAAACGGCGGCGGATTCACGCCGCCGCCCGATGTTCAGGTAGCCTTGAGCGTGCAGGACGGCGGCCGCCTGTGCACCCTCACCGCCCTCACCGACAACGGCAGACAAAGTTTGGCAATATGAACTCTCCCTTTACCCGCAGACAGTTTCTCGGCGGCAGCGCCGGCCTGCTCTTGCTCGGCTTCTCCGCCACCGCCTGGGGGCGCAACACGCCGCAGTTTGTGGCCGTGCGCATCTGGCCGGCCCATTCCTACACCCGTCTCACCCTCGAATCCACCCAGCCCGTGCGCTACAAGCATTTCACGCTCGACAACCCGCGCCGCTTGGTGGTGGATATTCAAGGCGCCACCCTCAACAGCGTATTGCAGGGCCTGTCGCAAAAAGTGGTGAGCACCGACCCCTATATCCACAATGTGCGCGTGGGGCAGTACAACCCCGAAACCATCCGCGTGGTGATGGATTTGAAAACCGCGGTCAATCCGCAGGTGTTTGCGCTGCCACCGGTGGCCAATTTCCAGCACCGGCTGGTGGTGGATCTGTATCCCACTCAGGCCGTGGCTTTGGCGCAGGAGCAGAACGACCCCTTGATGGCGCTCTTGCAGGATTACAGCAACGGCAAAATCCGCAGCGACGGCACCGCCGAAGCCAGCGCGCAGGCGCATGTGCCGCCGGTACAGCACACCCCGCCGCCCGCCCAAACCGCCCGCAACCGCAAGCCGGTGATCATGCTCGACCCCGGCCACGGCGGCGAAGACCCGGGCGCCATCGGCCCCAGCGGCGTGCGCGAGAAAGACGTGGTGCTGTCGATCGCCCGCGAAACCCGTCGCGAAATGGAGCGCATGGGCTATCAGGTGTATATGACGCGCAACGAAGACGTGTTCCTGCCCTTGCGCGTGCGCGTGGCCAAGGCGCGCAGCCAAAAGGCCGATGTGTTTATTTCCATTCACGCCGATTCCTTTACCACGCCCAATCCGCGCGGCGCCGGCGTGTACGCCCTCAGCCGCGGCCGCGCCACCAGCGAGGCCGCCCGCCGGCTGGCGCAGTCGCAAAACGCGGCCGATTTGATCGGTGGCATCCGCAGCAGCGGCAACAGCCAGGTGGACAATACCCTGCTCGATTTGGTGCAGACCGCCACCATCAACGACAGTTTGAAGCTCGGCAAAGCGGTGCTCAACGAAATGGGCAAAATCAACCGCCTGCACAAAGGCCATGTGGATCAGGCCGGTTTTGCCGTGTTGCGCGCGCCGGATATTCCGTCGATTTTGGTGGAAACCGCGTTTATCTCCAATCCCACCGAGGAGCGGCTGCTGGCCAGCAGCGAATTCCGCAAAAAAGCCGCCCGCGCGATTGCCGCCGGCACCAAGCAATATCTGGCCCACGCGGTGTTGGCGCGGCGTTGAGGCGGCCAACACCCTTCATTGCTGAGGCGGATTGACCGCATGGCAACATAAAAACAGGCTACCTGAAAGTTTCAGGTAGCCTGTTTGCTTGCCGCGAAGCGGTGTCATCAATTGCTGTGCTTCAGCTGTTCCATCACTTGCGGGTTTTCCAGGGTGGAAATATCGGATGTGATTTCTTCGCCTTTGGCCAGCGAGCGCAGCAGGCGGCGCATGATTTTGCCGGAGCGGGTTTTGGGCAGGTTTTCGCCGAAGCGGATGTCGTCGGGCTGGGCGATTTTGCCGATTTCGTGCGCCACCCAGTTTTTCAGCTCCTGAGCCAACTTCTGTTTGTCGGCGTCATTCTGCGGATACTCGCCTTTGAGCACCACAAAGGCCACCACCGCTTCGCCTTTCACGTCATGCGGTTTGCCCACCACGGCGGCTTCGGCCACCAGCGGGTTGGCTACCAATGCCGATTCGATTTCCATGGTGCCCAAGCGGTGGCCGGACACGTTCAAGACATCATCTACGCGGCCCATGATCCAGATGTAGCCGTTCTCGTCGCGGTGGGCCGAGTCGCCGGCCACATAGTATTTGCCGCCGAAGTCTTCGGGGAAGTAGGTGGATTTGAAGCGTTCGTCGTCGCCCCACACGGTGCGCAGCAGAGAGGGGAAGGGGCGTTTGATGACGAGGAAGCCGCCGTTGCCTTTTTCCACCGGCGCGCCGGATTCGTCCACAATATCGGCCATGATGCCGGGCAGCGGCAGGGTGCAGGAGCCGGGTTTGATGGCCACGGCGCCGGGCAGGGGGGCGATCATATTGGAGCCGGTTTCGGTTTGCCACCAAGTGTCCACAATCGGGCAGCGGCCGCCGCCCACCACTTCGTAATACCACATCCACGCTTCGGGATTGATCGGCTCGCCCACGGTGCCGAGCAGGCGCAGGCTGGAGAGGTCGAATTGGGTAGGCGCGTCGGCACCCAGCTTGATCAGCGAGCGGATGGCGGTGGGCGCGGTGTAGAAGGTGGTGACTTTGTGTTTTTCGATGGTGCTCCAGAAGCGCGAGGCGTCGGGATAAGTGGGCACGCCTTCAAACACAATCTGGGTGGCGCCCACCGCCAGCGGGCCGTAGGCGATGTAGGTGTGGCCGGTGATCCAGCCCACGTCGGCGGTACACCAATACACGTCGTCGTCTTTGTAGTCGAACACCCATTTCATACTCATGATGGCGCCGAGCAGGTAGCCGCCGGTGCTGTGCTGCACGCCTTTGGGTTTGCCGGTGGAGCCGGAAGTGTAGAGAATGAACAGCGGGTCTTCGGCATTCATCCATTCCGGTTCGCATTCCGCGCTTTGGCCGGCGACCAGTTCGTCCCAAAACACGTCTTTGCCGCCCATGGCCACGTCGGCATCGGTGCGGCGGAACACCACCACTTTTTCCACGCTCGGGCAGTCGCCGTCGGCCAGCGCTTCGTCCACCGTGGCTTTCAGCGGCACGCGCTTGCCGCCGCGCACGCTTTCGTTGGCGGTGATGATGACTTTTGCCGCCGCATCTTTCACGCGGTCTTTTACCGCGCCGGAGGAGAAGCCGCCGAACACCACGGAATGGATGGCGCCGATGCGGGCGCAGGCCTGCATCGCCACCACGGCATCGGGCACCATCGGCATATAAATCACCACGCGGTCGCCTTTTTCTACGCCCAGGGATTTCAGGCCGTTGGCAAAGCGGCACACGCGCTCGTACAACTCGCGGTAGCTGATGGTTTCGCTGCTGCCGTCGTCTTTCTCGTAAATGATGGCGGTTTTGTCGGCTTTGTCGGCCAGGTGGCGGTCGAGGCAGTTGTAGGAAATGTTGAGGATGCCGTCGTCAAACCATTTGAAAAACGGCGCATTGCGCTCGTCGAGCACGCGGGAAAAGGGTTGGTGCCAGCTAATGTGTTCGCGGGCCAGCGCACCCCAGAAACCTTCGTAGTCTTCGTCGGCCTTCTCGCACAGCGCATGGTAGCCCTCCATACCGCTGACGTTGGCGCGGGTGCGGGTTTGGTCGCTGGGTTCGAATACCCGGTTTTCTTTCAAGACGGATTCAATCGCAGACATAATGTGACTCCTTTGCGGATAGGCGGTCGGGGGAAAGAATATAAGGCTACCTGAAAGCGGCGGAAGCCGGTTTTAGGTAGCCTTATGTGCGCTCTCTACTTTTCCTTTATATACTTGTTTCGGTCTTGGTAGCGGGCTACCGAAGAACGTGGGCGCATTGAACCCGAATTGCGCCGGAGAGGCCAATCTTTTTTTTGGATAGCCGCCATCAGGCCGTGCAATCATGTTGGGATAAGTAAATAAAAGTTATCCTTTTTTCTTTTGATTGAAGAGCGTTTGCTCGGGTGCGAGAAGATGTGCTGCACTGCACAAACAGCGGAGCGGCGGGCACAACAGACCGCCCTAGTCAGTATGGTTGTTATAAGGTATCATCCGCTTCCCATTTTTCCGGATCAACGAAAGACTGCCTTGGGTATGTATTCTTGGTTGCTCGGCGGCCTCGGCGGCCGTCTGTTGCTGGCCGCGGCGCTGATTGCCGTGATGGCGGCCTTATTTTTTTGGGCGGTGGCCGCATGAGCATTTTGGTGGACAACCTTACCGTGAGCTACCGCCGGCATCCGGTGGTGCATCATGTTTGCTGCGCTTTTGAGGCGGGCGGCAAATGGGCGCTGTGCGGGCCCAACGGTGCCGGTAAGTCCACGCTGCTGAAGGCGGTGATGGGTCTGCTGCAGGCGGATACCGGCGCGGTGTTGTGGGAAGGATTGTCGCGCCGCGATATTGCCTATCTGCCCCAGCAGGCGGAAACCGACCGCAGCCAGCCGATGTCGGTGTACGAATTGGCGGCTTTGGGCCTGTGGTACGAAATCGGCTTTTTCGGCGGCATCAACCGCCGGCAGAAAGAGCGGGTGTGGGAAGCGCTGGCGCGGGTGGGGATGGCGGATTTCGCCCGCCGCCCGATCAGCCAGCTGTCCAACGGCCAATTCCAGCGCGTGTTGTTTGCCCGTATGTTGGTACAGGATGCGCGCTTTCTGCTGCTGGACGAACCGTTTAATGCGGTGGACGCCCGCACCACCGAGGCGCTGCTGGACCTGTTGGACCAATGCCACCGTCAGGAAGGACGGGCGGTGGTGGCCGTGCTGCACGATTACGAGCAGGTGCGGGCCCATTTTCCGCACACCCTGTTGATTGCCCGCGAAAAAATTGCCGCCGGCGCCAGCGGCGAGGTGCTGACGGCAGGCTACCTGAAAGCCGCCAACGATGCGATGCGGCAGATGGAAAGCCGGGAGTGGTGCGAGCGCTGACGATACGCCTTTGATGACCCAATCCCGTTCTGTTTTCAGGTAGCCTGAGATCTTGGCAAAACCTGCATCTGTGCCGCATTTCTGTGTTGTGCGCTGTTGCGTCTTGAACAGTGTCCATATTGGAGGCTTGACCAAGGTCTCTGTCTGTTTTCCCGTGTTTACCGAAGTGTGCTGATGAATTTAATCGAATTGATCACCGACCCCTTCGCCGATAGCTTTATGCGCTATGCCTTGGCTTCGGTGTTGTTTTTGGCCGTCGGTGCCGCGCCGGTGGGCGTGTTTCTGGTGATGCGGCGCATGAGCCTGATTGGCGATGCGCTCGGCCATGCGGTGCTGCCCGGTGCGGCGGCAGGCTATATGCTCACTGGCACGCTCAGCCTGCCGGCAATGAGCATCGGCGGCTTTGCCGCCGGCATCGCCATGGCGCTGCTGGCCGGGCTGGTGAGCCGGTTGACCAATTTGAAAGAAGACGCCAATTTTGCCGCCTTTTATCTGGCCAGCCTGGCCTTGGGGGTGGTGCTGGTGAGCAGTCACGGCAGCAATGTGGATTTGCTGCATCTGCTGTTCGGCTCGGTGCTGGCGGTGGATGACGCTTCGCTGCTGCTGGTGTGGTGCGTGAGTGCGGTGTCGGTGCTCACCTTGGCGGTGATTTACCGCCCGCTGATGTTGGAGAGCGTGGACCCGCTGTTTCTGCGTGCGGTCAACGGCAAGGGCGGTTTGTGGCACGTGCTGTTTCTGATGCTGGTGGTGCTGAATCTGGTGGCCGGCTTTCAGGCCATGGGCACGCTGATGTCGGTGGGGCTGATGATGCTGCCGGCGATTACCGCCCGTTTGTGGGCGCGCAGCATGGGCGGGTTGATCGGCCTGGCGGTGCTGTTTGCGCTGTTGTGCAGTTTCTGCGGGCTGTTGTTTTCTTATTATGTGGACATTCCGTCGGGCCCGGCGATTATTTTGTGGCTGGGCGGGTTGTATGCGGTGTCGCTGTTTGCCGGCCGCGAGGGCGGCATGCTGCCGAAGTGGTGGCGCGGCCGGCACAAAACGGTTTGATTGGATCAACGAAAAGGAGTTGGAAGATGAACATGAAACGATGGAAGCTCGGCCTGGTGGCCGCCCTGTTTTCAGGTAGCCTGTATGCCGCGCCGATGGAAGTGGTGGCCAGTTTCAGCATTTTGGGCGATGTGGCCAAGCAGGTGGGCGGCGAGCGCGTCAACGTAACCAATCTGGTCGGCCCCGACCAAGACGCGCATGCCTACAACCTCACCAGCCGGGATTTGCGCACCGTGCGCAATGCCAAGCTGGTGCTGGTGAACGGCTTGGGCTTCGAGCAGGCGGCGGTGATGCGCGGCATCCGCCAAAGCGGCGTACCCTTTGCCGAAGCCACCCAAGGCATCCGCCCGCTAAAAGCCGAAGCGCACGACCACCATCATCACGATCATGACCACGGCCATGACCATCATCATCACGACCACGGCGAATTCGACCCCCATGTGTGGAGCGATCCCGTACTGATGCGCACTTACGCGCAGAATGTGGCCAACGCCCTGATCCGCGTGGACCCCGAAGGCCGCGCCTATTACCAACAGCGCCTCACCGACTATCAGGGCCGGCTCAATGCCCTGCACCAGTGGGCAAACAGTCAGTTCAACAGCGTGCCGCAGGCGCGGCGCAAAGTGTTGATCGGCCACCATTCGTTCGGCTATCTGGGCCAGCGCTACAAAGTGGAATTCGTTGCCCCGCAAGGCGTCAGTACCGATGCCCAGCCTTCCGCGCAACAGGTGGCGGCTTTGATCCGCCAAATCCGCAGCCAAAACATTCGCGCGGCGTTTAGCGAAAACATCAAAGATGCGCGCATGGTGCAGCGCATCGCTCAGGAAACCGGCATCCGCATCAACGGCAAACTCTACACCGACGCCCTCAGCCGCGGTGCGCCGGCCGCCACTTACGAGCAGATGTTCCACTACAATGTGAACGCCATGGTCAATGCCATGAAACAATAAGCATTTGTAGCAAATAGAAAAAAGGCTACCTGAAAACGAGCTGCGCAAGTTCTGCATAGCTCGTTTTCAGGTAGCCTTTTATGATGTGGACGAATCAGGCCGTCAATTGTCTGCAGTGGCACTGTCGGCGGGCAGATGCGGGGCGATGATTTTCAGCATTTGGGCCAGCACTTTCGGATTGGCCGCCACAATGTCGCCGCTTTCCAGCCAGCCCTCGTTGCCGCGCAAATCGGTGACGATGCCGCCGGCTTCCTGCACAATCAGCGCGCCGGCCGCGATGTCCCACGGCTTGAGGTTGAATTCGAAAAAGCCGTCGAAACGGCCGCAGGCCACGGCGCACAAATCCAAAGAGGCGGCGCCTTCGCGGCGGGCGCCGGCGGTTTTGGCCAAGAAATCTCGCAGAATGGCCAAATAGCGGTCCATCATGCTTTGATCCACCACCGGAAAGCCGGTGCCGATCAGGCTGCGGTTCATTTCGATGCGGTTGGAAACGCGGATGCGGCGGTCGTTGAGCAGGGCGCCTTTGCCGCGCGAGGCCATGTATAAATCGTTGCGCTCGGGGGCGTAAACCAAGGCTTCCTGCAACACGCCTTTGTGCAGCAGGGCCATGGAAATGGCGTATTGCGGATGGCCGTGCAGGTAGTTGGTGGTGCCGTCCAAGGGGTCGATGATCCATTCGTATTCGGCGCGCGGGTTGCCGCGGCTGCCGCCTTCTTCGGCGGTGATTCTGTGCTGGGGATAGGCCTCGAGCAGGATGTCGCTGATGATGGCTTCGGCGTTGCGGTCGATTTCGGAAACGAAGTCGTTGAAGGCTTTGCTGTCCACTTTCACGGCAGACAGATTGTTGGCAGCGCGCACCATCATGTCGCCGGCGCGGCGGGCGGCCTTGAAGGCGGTGTTGAGAACGGGATTCATGGGGTTTTCCTGTGATGAAACCGCCGGCAGGGGCGGCAAGGGGTTGATGCAGGGATTTGTTAAAGAGCGAAGGCCGCTATTATACGCGGGAAAAAGGGGCGGTGGTATGGCCGCGGTTTACCTTTGGCCGGCGGCGTTCTAATATATGGCTGCCCGCGCGGCAAGGCTTTAAAATCGGGCGGCCGCCCTGATTTAGGGCGTGTTGCCGGAAAGCTTGGGCAGTGGTTGTGAGTAAAGACTGCCGCCATGTTTTTTGACGACACGCCCCAGGCTACCTGAAAACCTGTTGACTAAAGGATATCCAAATATGACAGCCATTTTGATTACGCTGGCGCTGATTCTGCTGCTGGTGGGTTTGTTGGGCGCGGTGCATC
The DNA here is from genome assembly GCF_000226875.1 of Neisseria shayeganii 871. GTDB lineage: Bacteria > Pseudomonadota > Gammaproteobacteria > Burkholderiales > Neisseriaceae > Eikenella > Eikenella shayeganii. The sequence goes on along the minus strand of NZ_JH164926.1, from coordinate 2,073,351 downwards.
CGGCGCTGCCGGGCATGCCGCTGATGTTTATGGGCGCCTGGCTGCTGGCCTACAGCCAGGATTACCAAGTCATCGGCTCGACCGCGCTGATTGTGATGGGCGTGCTGCTGGCGGTGGCGATGGCGTTGGATTATGTGTCCGGCTTGCTGGGCGCGAAGTTTACCGGTGCCAGCAAAGAGGCGCTTTGGGGTTCGGTCATCGGCGGCTTGGTGGGGCTGTTTTTTGCGCTGCCCGGCATGGTGTTCGGCCCCTTGGTGGGCGCGGCGGCCGGCGAATTTTGGGCGCGGCGCAATCTGCTGCGTGCGGGCAAAGTGGGCGTCGGCACCTTTATCGGCTTTATCGTCGGCGTGGTGGCCAAGCTGGGTTGCGCCTTAGTAGTGTTGTTCAGCATTGCCGGGCTGTATATTTATTATTGGTTGAGTTAAATTCACCGAACGGGCTTTCAGGTAGCCTGCCCAAGCCATTGCAGGTTACCTGAAAGCCCATACCGTATGTTTGTTTGAGGACCACGCATGATCGGCTTAATCCTGATGACCCATGAAACCTTGGGCAAATCCTATACCGAACTGGCCGAGCACTTCTTCGGCGGGGTGCCCGAGTATCTGGGCATTGTCGGCGTACATCCGCAGGAAGACCCGGAAGCGGTGTGGCAGCGGGCGCGCGCCGAAGCGGCGAGGGTGGATGCCGGCAGCGGCGTGCTGGTGTTGGCCGATATTTACGGCGCTACCCCCTGCAATGTGGGCAGCCGCCTGTTGGCGGACGGCGGGCGCGTGGTGTTGGCCGGCATGAATGCGCCGATGGTGATCAAAGCCCTGCAATACGCGCCGCAAGCGCAGGATTTGGTGGTATTCGCCCAAAAAGTGCGGCAAACCGGTTTGGACGGTATTGTTTGTTTACATTCGCAAGAGGGAGACGCATCATGCTGAAACAGGAAGCGGAAATCATCAACAAGCTCGGCCTGCATGCGCGGGCCTCGTGCAAATTCACCCAAACCGCCGGCGGCTTCCAGTCGGACGTATGGGTGAGCCGCGACGGCAAACGGGTAAACGGCAAAAGCATCATGGGCTTGATGATGTTGGCTGCCGCCAAAGGCGCGGTGATTGAAATCGAAACCGACGGCGCCGACGAAGCCGCCGCCATGAATGCCCTGCTGGCCTTGATCAACAACTATTTCGACGAAGGCGAGTAAACATGAGCGTAGTCTTGCACGGCGTGGCGGTGGGGGGCGGCATCGCCATCGGGCGGGCGCACCTGCCCGCGCGCGGCATGGAAGAAGTGCCGCATGTCGATTTGGAGCCCGACGAAATCGAAGGCGAAGCCGCCCGTTTCGAAACCGCCATCAAAGTGACCCGCCGCCAGCTCGAGCAGTTGCGCAGCGCGATTCCCGAAAACGCGCCCACCGAGCTGGGGGCGTTTATTTCCTTGCACCTGATGCTGCTCACCGACGTCACCCTCTCGCGCGAACCCATCGACATCATCCGCGCCCAAAGCATCAACGCCGAATGGGCGCTCAAGCTGCAAACCGACAAACTCTCCGAACAGTTCGATGCCATCGACGACGCCTATCTGCGCGAGCGCAAGCAAGACATGCTTCAGGTAGCCGAACGGATTTATAAAAACCTGGCCGGTCTCGATACCGAATTGCTGCGCCCCGAAAACGAAACCGACGACATCATCTTGGTGGCGCACGACCTCGCCCCCGCCGACACCGTATTTTTTAAAGAACAGCGCATCGCCGGCTTCGCCACCGACGCCGGCGGCCCCACCAGCCACACCGCCATCCTTGGCCGCAGTCTCGATATTCCTTCCGTGGTCGGCCTGCACAATGCGCGCGAACTGATTGCCGAAGACGAATGGGTGATTGTGGACGGCATCAGCGGCGTGCTCATCATCAATCCCGACGAGCTGATTCTGGCCGAATACCGCAAGCGCGACCGCCTCTACCGCAGCCAGAAACGTCTGCTCAACAAACTGAAAGACAGCGAAGCCACCACCCGCGACGGCGTGAACATCGAGCTGCTGGCCAACATCGAATCCGTGCAGGACATCCGCCTGCTGCACAAACTCTCCGCCGACGGCGTGGGCCTGTTCCGCAGCGAATTCCTCTATCTCAACCGCGACACCCAGCCCGACGAAGAAGAGCAATACCGCGTGTACAGCAGCCTGGTGAAAAAACTCAAAGGCAAGCCGCTCACCGTCCGCACCGTCGATTTGGGCGTAGACAAAAACCCGCGCTGGTTCGGCCAAAACCACGCCCTCAATCCCGCCCTCGGCCTCACCGGCATCCGTTTGTGCCTGGCCGAGCCGGTGATGTTCCGCACCCAAATGCGCGCCATCCTGCGCGCCGCCGCGCACGGCCCGGTGAAAATGATGTGGCCCATGATCGGCTCGATAGACGAAATCCGCCAATGCCTCACCCACCTGGCCACCGCGCGCAAACAGCTCGACGAACGCGGCGAAACCTACGGCAGCATCGAAGTGGGCGCCATGATCGAAATTCCCTCCGCCGCTATTACCGTAGCCACCCTGCTCAAATCGCTGGATTTCATCTCCGTCGGCACCAACGACCTCATCCAATACACCCTCTCCGTAGACCGCGGCGACGACAGCGTCAGCCACCTCTACCAGCCCGCCCACCCCGCCGTGCTCAAGCTCTTGCAAAACATCATCCGCACCGCCGACCGCCTAGGCAAACCCGTTTCCGTATGCGGCGAAATGGCCGGCGATCTGCACTACACTCGCCTGCTGCTCGGCCTCGGCCTGCGCCGCTTCTCCATGAACACCAGCAACCTGCTGGCCGTGAAAAACGTGGTCATCCAAAGCGACAGCCAAGCCCTGGCCGAACAAACCGGCAAACTGCTGCGCTTGGAAGATTTGGAGAAAGTGCGGCAGTTTTTGAAAAAGTTGAACAAAAGCGAAGAAGAAAAGGCTGCTGCGGAATAGGGAGAAGAATTTTCTGCTCCTACCTACCACATACCACAGTTGCATGTGGAACCGTTTAAAGCAAAAGCGTTTTTTAGCGCAATCAACTCGATATTGAAAAAGATGCTGAATAAAGCATAAAATAAAGCATCTTTTGAGAGGAGTAACGTATGCACACCATCTTAGCCGACTACACCGTCAGCGTGACCGAATTGAAGCGCAATTACGCCGCCATCGTAGCCGAGGCCGACGGCGCAGTGGCCGTGTTGAACCACAACAAACCGGAATCCTACTTAATCCCCGCCGCCCGCTATGAAGCCCTCATGGATTATTTGGAAGATTTGGAAGATGCCGAAACCGTGCGCCGCCGCTCGAATGAAACAGGCGTAGAGGTGGCGCTGGATGATTTATAAACTCTATTTCCTGCCGTCGGCCAAGCGGGAGTGGGACAAACTGGACGGCAGCATCAAGCGGCAATTCAAATCCAAACTGGTCGAACGCCTAAAAGAACCCCGTATCCCCTCTGCTGCCCTGCACAATATGCCGCACTGCTACAAAATCAAACTGCGCGGCGCAGGCTACCGTTTGGTTTATCGGGTAGATGGAGAGCGGATTACCGTAACCGTGCTGGCCATAGGCAAACGCGAACGGCTGGCGATATATCGCGCGGCAGCCAAAAGGGCTACCTGAAACGCTGTTCAGGTAGCCTGCTTTGTTTTTTGGCATAGTGTGCTTGCTTTTGCCCCGCAAAAAGTCAGATTTTGCGGAAGCGGAGGTAGAAAACTGACAAAAAATGTCAGTTTGGAGCGTTGATTCAGGCGGCAAAAGGCGGTAGATAAAGTAAAAATCCAGCCTAAAATTTAAGCTAAATTAAATAAAAACAAAATTATTTCAAATAATTAAAAATAAATTCGGATATTGGGCTGCTGTTTTGGCATCCCCGTTGCTGAACCCTTCTCATGGCGGCGGAGAATAGGATGCTCCAAAGCTTGTTAGGTATGTTTTCATTGTCGTACCCTCCGAAGCAGTACCCTTTCTTTTTTAGGTTGATTGTCTACTTACTTCGTTGTTTATTTTTTAAAGGAATTTCATTATGTTGAAACAAGTACAAAAAGGTTTTACCTTGATCGAGCTGATGATTGTGATCGCCATTATCGGTATTCTGGCCGCCATCGCCCTGCCCGCTTACCAAGACTACATCGCCCGCTCACAAATGACTGAAGCGTTTAACTTGGCTGGCGGCCAAAAAGGTGCGGTTACCGAGTATGAGGCAGATAAAGGTGTATTCCCGACAAGTAATGCTTCTGCAGGTGTTGCAGCAGCAGCAGATATTAACGGTAAATATGTTGAGAAAGTAGAAATCACTACTGACGGTAAAATTGTTGCTACCATGAGAAATAGTGGTACTTCTGCCGGCATCCAAGGTAAAACTTTGACTTTGACACCGACCAAGCAAAGTGGCTCTTACACTTGGGCGTGCACATCTTCTGCAAATAGCAAATATTTACCTGCTGCTTGCCGCTAATAAAGCTGTGATGTAATTTAAAAAAGGCCGCGCTATTGCGGCCTTTCTTTTCAGAAGAGGTGGATATGGATCGGTTTGTTTCTTCGCCATTAAATGGTTTCAAAACACATGGCTTAAAAGGCTTTACTTTGATTGAGCTGATGATTGTGATTGCCATTATTGGTGTATTGGCCGCCATGGCATTACCTGCGTACCAAGTTTATGTGGCGCGCGCGCAGGTTTCCGAGGCATTGAATTTGATGAACGGGATGAAAAGTGCGGTAGCGGAAAACTATCATAGTTCAGCAACGTGTGCAGACAACCAAAACAGCGATCATTTCGGTGTGGCGCATCAAAACCATATTTTGGGCAATCATGTGCAACGCATCCGTACTCAGACCAGCAGCCAAGCCGGGGAAACTTGCGAAATGGTTGCCACATTTAGAAACAGCAATGTAGCGGATGCTTTGAAAGGCAAAACTTTGATTCTGAGCTTAAGGGTAAGCAGCGGCAGTGATGTGTGGACATGCCGTTCGAATGACTTAAACAGCCTCTATTTACCTTCCGTTTGCCGCCCCTAGATTGGATTGATGATGCAGCATTTGTCTTGGCCGCTTCGAAGTTTTCTGTTTTGTTTTGCGGCCGCTTATTTTTGGGGCGTGTTGAGCATACAACATTATTTGCCATCACTGGGCTTGGATATGTATATCAACCAGTATGTGGCGGCTTTGTTAAGCTTGGGCCTCTGTATATTCTTTCTCGGTGAAAAAAACGATACATGCCGATCCATCTCCGCTGGAGTGCTGTTGTGGTTTGCTTTGCTGTTCTGTTTGCTTCTGCAGCCGCTGTTGAATCAGATTATGTATCCTGACGGCTTGGTTTTTCCCATTGCGTCGGTTTTTTTATGCCTGTTTTTAGCCTGGGGTGTACTTAATTTAAATGAAACCACCAAGCAGACGCTTGTTTATTGGGTGGCCATATTATTGGTAACGGTTGGGCTATTGACAGCTTTGAGTCAAGTTGCCCAGTTGATGCCGCAAAATCCATTGACCGGCATCTTGTTTTTCCCTATTTCGGGAAATCGCTTAACCGGAAATATTGCTCAAGTGAATCAGGCTGCATTTGTTGAGGCCATGGGAATTTGTGCAGCGGTATATTTATTTTTCAATGCTAAAGAAAAGAAAATCATACATTTCTTTTGTGCAATATCTGTTTTTTTCTTGGCAATGGGCGTTGCATTATCAGCCAGCCGGGGAGGGATGATTCTAGCAGGGGCGGCGGCAGTCAGCTGCGCAATTTTTTATGCTGTTCCATTGCGCCGCCGCTTGAGTTTGGCTGTGCTGTTTATTTTGCTTGCTTCTTTGGGGTATGTATTAGGCGAGTTCATCTTAAATCGCTATCTGCCTGGCGGGGTGACTGCTGTTGGGAGATTTGGTTCGGGGGAAGGTTTTTTTGTTTTAAGGAAGGCGCTGCTGGAAAATGCTTGGCTTGCTTTTCAAGATAACTGGCTTCTCGGAATCGGCTGGGGAAATTTCAATGGCGTTAATGCCCAAAACTTTGAGGAGGTAAGCTGGTTTACTTCCTCGCATCATGCTCACAATTTTATTGCACAGCTTGCGGCTGAGTTAGGTGTGTTTGGGTTATTAATTATTTTGGGATTTTTCTGGGTATTGATCCGTAATTTTAAATGTAAATTGCCTTTATATTGTGCATTTTCTTATTCCGTCTTATCCATTATATTTTTATATTCTCTTAGTGAATTTCCTTTGTGGTATTTGCGCTTTCTCATGTTGGCTGCTTTTTTTATTGCAGTTATAGAGAAGCCGCTTACCCCTTTAAGTAAGCACTACCGCTGGCTGGGGATAAGCATCTCAGCGCTGGTATTTTTGGGAAGTATTTTTTATATTCGCCATTATCAAAACTATATCAGTGTTGCCTATCAAATAGAAATGGCGCATGATGCAGTTGAAGAAAATTTGGACTCATACAAGAAGTTGGGAAAAGTTTTTGGCTATGGTGAATATGATGATTTAATGATTTATACTATTTTGCCGGTTAGTGATGAAAATTTAGAGCATCACATACAGCTTGGCAAGCGGGTTTTGCACATGAATTCAAGCCCTGATTTGTTGATAAAACAGGCAAATCTATTGGTCTTGGCGGGAAAATCCGAAGAGGCTGATAGGCTGTACCGGGCTGTTTGCCTTTCTGATAATTTACAGAAGAGAAAGTGTGTGGAAATTTTTGCCATGTTACAGCAGGCAGCGCATGATCATCCGGATATATTTACCCCGTATTTTGAGCGATTTAAGCTTTGGTATGACATTTCTTTGCAAGATTGATTTTTCTTTAAGTAATGGGTGATGGCTTTCTATGCACCATGGAGCGCTTAGATAGATAAAACATACCTGTTAAGAAAACTAAAGGCTACCTGAAACCCTTTCAGGTAGCCTGTTCCCTATCCGCCATCTTTGACTACCCCCGCTGCAACAACACCTGCAGCACAAATTTACTGCCGATATAGGCCAGCATCAGGCTGGCGAAGCCGGCGAGGCACCAGCAGGCGGCTTTGCGGCCGCGCCAGCGGCGGGTGCGGTGCAGCAGCAGAATCATGGCGTAAATCAGCCAGGCGGCGAGGCCGAAAACGGTTTTGTGCGTCCACGCCATCGGGTGGCCGAACACGGCGGGGGCGAATACGGTGCCGCTGAGGGCGGAAACAGTGAGCAGGACAAAGCCGAGCAGCATGCTTTGGAACATCAGTTTTTCCAGGCTGAGCAGCGGCGGCAGGAAAGAAACCAAGGGGGAAAAGCGGTGGCGGCGCAGATCGCGGTCGAGCAGCAGAATCAGCCAGGCAAACAGGGCGGCGATGCCGAACAGGCTGTAGGAAAGCAGGGAGGCGGTGATGTGCAGCACAAAGGGCAGGTGGGCCACGGCGGTGCCGCCGGTGTGCTGCGGCAGCAGGGCGGCGGCCAGCATGCCCAAGGCGGCCAGCGGGTAGAGCAGCAGTTGCAGCCCTTTGAGCGGATAGAAAAAACTGCCGCCCCAATACAGCATCAGCATCAGCCAGGTAACCATGCTTAAGGCGTAGCCGAAGCCGGAAAGAAAGGCCTGCTGCTGCACCACGGGCAGCCAAACGGCGGCGGCGTGCGCCAAGAGGGCGGGGATCAGCACCGCCATTTCGCCCTTGAGCGGATAGTGCTGCGGGGCGTTGGGGCGGCCGAAGCGCCAAACAAAGGCGCTCATGGCGGCATAAAAAGCGGCCAGTAAAAGGGAAAGCAGGGTCATGGTGGGGCTTTAAGCTGGCGGCGGGCGTTCAGGTAGCCCGATGTCGGTTTCGGGACAATTTCGGCGACTGTGCCGCGCGCGTGGTGTAAAATGCGGCGATTTTATAACAAAACCCCTAGGGCGTGCCGTCATAAAGCGTTGCGGCGGTATTTTTGGTCAAAACCCGCATCTGCGGCGTTAAAAATGCTCGCAAGATGTCCAATCTTGCTGCGCTGGCTGGCTTGACTAGCGAAGCGTGTCAAACCGCCCTCTTCGAGTGAGCCTTGAAGCTGCAGATTTTGCCTCAAAAAACCGCTTCGCAAGCATGATGAAGACACGCCCTACGGCGCGGGCGTTTGCCGGCGCCGGTTTGCCGAAACATAAGGACAACCATGTTAGAAAACTTATCCAGCCGCCTGAGCCAGATGAGCAAAAACCTGCGCGGTCAGGCACGTTTGAGCGAAGACAATATCAAAGACGCGCTGCGCGAAGTGCGCATGGCGCTGTTGGAGGCCGATGTGGCCCTGCCGGTGGTGAAGGATTTTGTAGCCAAGGTAAAAGAGCGCGCCATCGGCCGCGAAATTGCCGACAGCCTCACGCCCGGCCAGGCTTTTATCGGCATCGTGAACCAAGAGCTGGCCGAATTGATGGGCACGCAGAACAGCAGCCTCAATCTGGCCGCCGTGCCGCCGGCGGTGGTGCTGATGGCCGGTTTGCAGGGCGCGGGTAAAACCACCACTGCGGGCAAGCTGGCGCGCCTGCTGAAAAGCGAAGGCAAAAAGAAAATCCTGCTGGTGTCGGCCGACGTATACCGCCCCGCGGCCATCGAGCAGCTGCGCCTGCTGGCCGAGCAGGTGGGCGTGAACTTCTTCCCTTCCGATACCTCGCAGCAGCCGGTGGCGATTGCCGCGGCGGCGCTGGATTATGCCAAAAAGCATTTTTACGACGTGCTGATGGTGGATACCGCCGGCCGCCTGGCCATCGATCAGGAGATGATGGACGAAATCAAGGCGCTACATGCGGCGGTGAAGCCGGTGGAAACCCTGTTTGTGGTGGATGCCATGCTCGGCCAAGACGCGGTGAACACCGCGCAGGCGTTTAACGAGGCGCTGCCGCTCACCGGCGTGGTGCTCACCAAGATGGACGGCGATTCGCGCGGCGGCGCGGCTTTGTCGGTGCGCCAAGTAACCGGCAAGCCGATTAAGTTTATCGGTACCGGCGAGAAAATCAGCGGCTTGGAGCCTTTCCACCCCGACCGCATTGCCAGCCGCATTTTGGGCATGGGCGACGTGCTCACCCTGATTGAAGACGTGCAAAAGGGCATCGACGAGGAAGTGGCCGCCGAAATGGCGAAAAAGCTGCACAAAGGCAAGGGCTTCGACCTCAACGATTTCAAAGCGCAGATTCAGCAGATGAAAAACATGGGCGGTTTGGAATCGCTGATGTCCAAGCTGCCGGGCGAATTCGGCCAGCTCTCGGCGCAGATTCCCGAAGGCACGGCGGAAAAAGCCATGGGCCGCGTGGAGGCCATCATCAATTCGATGACGCCGAAAGAGCGCAGCAACCCCGCGCTGATCAAGGCCAGCCGCAAACGCCGCATCGCCGCCGGCGCGGGCGTGAGCGTGCAGGAAGTGAACAAAATGCTCAAGCAGTTCGAGCAGTCGCAAAAAATGATGAAGATGTTCAGCGGCAAGGGCATGGGCAAGCTGATGCGCATGGCGCAGGGCATGAAAGGCTTGTTTCCCGGCCGTTGATAGAAAGCGAAGGTCTCAGGCTACCTGAAAGGCCGGTTAGGGTTTCCAGGTAGCCTCAGCACGTTTGGCAAAACACCCGCTTGGTCACTTTGGTCAAATCTGTGTTTCAGTAAGTAAAGACCAGCGGGCTGCGTTGCCTGCACGGTTATAATCGCCATCCTGCTGCGGACAGCCTGTTTGGCCGCCGCCCCTGTTTTTGTTGTAAGTTGTAAAAGGAAAAAACATGATTTCTGCACGCACCTTATTTGCCTTTGCTGTTCTATCGGCGGCTGCTTGTGCCGTGGCGCAACCCTCGTTGGAGGCACCGGCCGGCGCCATTCGTGCGGGCTCGATGGCCAATGAAATTCTGGTGCGCGACACCATGACGCCTGTGATGATCAGTGCCCACACCCAGGGCTGCCAATCGCCGCAGGGTGTTGCGCCGTTTTTAAAAGCCGAGCCCAGCGGCGCCGTCGGCCAGCGCCAATGGCAGGAAATCTGGGTGGTGCAATGCGGCAATCAAAACTATCTGGTGGACGTTACGTTCAAGGAAACCGCCACCGGTGTTACCTACATCGTTAAATGAGATGGGCCGAGACCTTTGCAAAACCCCCATCTGTGGCGCATTTCCGCGTTGTGCGTTTATGCCCTATGGGTACTGCTCGCTCGCTTGCCTATCTTCATGATATGTCTGTCCCACAGGGATTCCTGGTGTTCACACTCGCTGCGCTGCTACGCCTTGAACTGCATCCACATCTGGAGGTTTTGCAAAGGTCTCGGGCCGCCTGCGCGCCCCATAGAAAAAGCACTTCCAAGCGAAGTGCTTTTTTGTTTGATCGGGAAAGCTTTATCCCGCTTTGCCGTCCGTGCGCGGCGCAATCAGCCACGGCAGGTAACGCCAAAGATACAGTAAAAGCGCGGCGGCAAACAGGGCGGCGGAAAGATAGAGGCTGTGCTGGTAGGCAGTCGGCTGTACATACAGCATCACCGCCGCCAGCGCGCGCACCAAAGCGGCCGCGGTCATCAGCCAAAAAGCGGTCGTCATCAGCTTGGGCGCGGGATAAAGCGGCCGGCCGGTGTGCCCCAGCGCGGTGCGCACCATCATGCCCACAGTCATCACGCCGATGCCGCCCACGGCAAACAGATGCACGCCCAAGCTGTTCCACTTCGGCAGCCAATGGCCGATGCCCATCACGATTAAGCCCGCGCCGGTAAAGGCAAAGCCGAGAAACAGCACCCACAGCATCGGCTCTTTCGCCACTTCCGGCCGCCACCAGCGCCGTGTTTGCACCAGCAGCAGGCCGCCGGTGGCCACGGCAACGGCCGCCGCCGCGGGCAAGGCTACCTGAAAGCCGTACAGCAGTGCCATCAGCAGCGGCGCGGCCAGCGACGCGGTCATGATATGGGGATGGGACGCCACTTGTTCGCCGCCCAGCCGTTTGGCGGTGAAAAACGGCACCACGCGCATGCCGATGAGGCCGATAAAGCCGGCCACTACGCTTAAGCCGGCCAACAAGCCGTTTTGCAGGCCGTCAAAGCGGCCGCGGGCTACCTGAAACTGAAACACCGCCAACAGCAGGCCGAACACCGCCAAGGCCGCCACCGCCAGATAATTGCGCCGGTTGCGGCTGCGCCACACCGCCGCGCCCATATACCCCGCCGCCAGCCAATAAAACGCCACGCCGGCCGCCGCCCCCGGTATTGCCAACACGCCGACAAACGCGCCCAGCCGCGCCAGCAGCCACAGGGCGGCCAGCAGCATCAGCGCTTTGCCTTGTGTGCGCGGCTGGCCGGTCCAAGTGGCCACGGCGGTGAGCAGAAAACCCACCACCACCGCGCCGGTGTAGCCCCAAATCATTTCGTGGGCGTGCCAGTAAAAGCCGGGCAGGGCGGCGGTGCCGGTGTGGCCGAAGCCCCACAGCAAAACGGACAGCGCACCGTAGCAGGCGGCCAAGAGATAGAAAGGGCGGAAGGCCATGCCCCACAGGGGGTGGCGGGGAGAGAGGATGTTCATGGTGGGTGTGAGGTCAATAATCGGGGGAAGGGAATACGCCGACTGCGCCTTTCTCTTGGTATGCGTGGTTTTTGCCACTCAAAACCGTTTCACAAGAAAGCTTAGAGCAGGCGCTCAGGCAGCAGGGGCGTGAGGGCGGGAAACAGCACCCGTTCTTCAAAACGGGCGTGTTCGCGCAGGGTTTCGGCAAACTGGCGTTTCCATTCGGCATCGTCCCAAGCCGGGGCGGCCAGCATGGCGCGCAGGCGGGCGTGGTCTTCGTTAAAACGCGCTTGCAGCTCGGGCTGCCCGAGCGCGGCCCACAAGGGGGCGAACTGCGCTTCTTCGGCGGCGAAGTGGGCCAGCAAATCGTTTTGGTGGGCGGCGATGTCGGCACGGTGGTCGGCCGCGGGGTCGCGCAGTATCCGCAGGCACAAAGCCAGCGAATGGTGGTGGTCTTGCGACAGGGGAATCAACAGCGGGTGGCGTTTCATGGGCAAATCTCCGGTTGGCCGTCGTTTCAGGTAGCCTGCAGCAGCCGGCCTGCCGATTATGGAAGCCGGGGGCACGGGCGTCAATACGCCGCTTGGCGGGTTTCGTGGTAGACTAGCCGCCTTTTTTCTGAGCCGGAAACTTCAGTATGCATCCGAAAAAATTGGTCATTGCCAGCCGCGAGAGCGCGTTGGCCATGTGGCAGGCCGAACACATCCGCAGCCGCCTGCAGACGCTGTATCCCGATTGCGAAGTCAGCATTTTGGGCATGACCACGCGCGGCGACCAGATTCTCGACCGCACTTTGTCGAAAATCGGCGGCAAAGGGCTGTTTATCAAAGAGCTGGAACAGGCGCTGCAAGACGGCCGCGCAGATTTGGCCGTGCATTCGATGAAAGACGTGCCGATGGCGCTGCCCGAAGGTTTCACGCTGGCCGCCGTCAGCGAGCGGGCCAATCCTTTCGATGCTTTTGTGGCCAATGATTTCGAGCGTTTGGAAGACCTGCCGGCCGGCGCGGTGGTGGGCACGTCCAGCCTGCGCCGCGAAGCCCAGTTGCGCGCGCGTTATCCGCATCTGCAGGTGCGGCCCTTGCGCGGCAATGTGCAAACCCGTTTGGCCAAGCTCGACGCCGGCGAATACCAAGCCGTGATTCTGGCGGCGGCCGGCCTGCAGCGTTTGGGTTTGGACGGCCGCATCCGCCAAATCCTCTCGCCCGCCGACAGCCTGCCCGCCGCCGGCCAAGGCGCTTTGGGCATAGAGATTGCCGCGGGCCGTTACGATTTGCTGGAAATCCTCAACCCGCTCAACCACCCGCTGAGCAATGCCTGCGTTACCGCCGAACGCGCTCTGGCACGAGCCTTGGGCGGCAGCTGCCAAGTGCCCTTGGCCGCCTACTGCACCGAAGGCGAAGGGCTGCTCACCCTGCACGGTTTGGTCGGCCATCCCGACGGCTCGGTGATTTTGCAGGCATCGGCGCAGGCGCCGCTGGCTTATGCGGATGCCCTCGGCCGTGCCGTGGCCAAAAAGCTGGCCGACGACGGCGCGCAGGAAGTAATTGAAGCGGTGTTGGCCGAACAGGCTACCTGAAACGGCGTGTGCCAACACCATCGGATTTGATTGGGGAGAAAGCGCCATGCGCTTGTTTTTCAGTTTGGCCGCCGCGTGTGCGGCCCTTTCTGTGGCCTTGTTTTACGGGCTGCCGCAATGGCTTCAGGCGCGGCAGATTGAAGCCGCGGCCGCCGATGTGCGCCTGCTGAATGCGGAAGAGCCGCCGCCCGCCGCCGGGCAGCGCAACGTTTTTGCCGCTTTGTGGTTGTTCAACCACGATATTCCTCCTGCCGAGCAGGAAGAATTGGTGCGCCGTTACGGCGCGGCCATGAACCATTCGCCGCAGATGATGACCGATTTGGCACCCCGCCGCCTGCATGAAATGGAAATGGAGTCCCCGGCCTGTTTGGAGGACACCGTGGCCGCGTGCATCAGCCAGATGCGTAGCGACCCCGCCGCCATCCCAAACGCTTTGGCCGGCCGCGAGCGGCTGTTGGCCAATATCGACGCCTTGGCCGATTACGATGTGTTCCACCACTCCTATTGGCCCGACGGGCACAGCGGAGTGGAGAGCCTGAGAATGCCCAATCTGCGCCCGCTCACGCAAGAGGGTACACTGTATCCGCTGTTGCTGTGGCAGCAGCAGGGCGCGGCAGCCGGCCTGCGCCAAGCCTGCCGGCAGATGAAAACCGGCCGCCTGCTGCTGCAGGGCCGTCCGGGCTTGATTTATCCGATGGTCGGCAGTGCCGTATTGCGCCGCAATATCGACGTGGCCGCCCACATTCTGGCCGAGCAGCCGCAATTGGCCGGCGAGTTGCCTGACGATTGTTTGGAAGCGTTCGACCCGTTGCCGCTGGCCGAACTCAGCCTCTGCCGCGCCATGCGCGACGAATTCCGCCTCTACCGCCAAACCGTACACGACTTTGCCGTCTCCGTTGCCGCCGAGCGGCCCTGGGGTTGGCTGACGGCACTGCAGATGGACGAAGCGCACAGCGAAGCACGTTTGGCGCCCCATTATGCGCCGGCCTGCCGCGGCTCGGCGGCCGATATTCTGGGGCGCGACCAAGCGTGGCCGGATATGCCGCCGCCGCGCCAAGGCTGGGCGCAACGCTGGGCCTGCATCGGCAATGCGGCGGGCTGCGGCCTGACTGCGGACGATATGCGGGTGGATTTTGCGGGTTATGTTCGCCGTATGCAGGATAGCCAGATGCGCCTGAATGCGATGCGCGCCCTGATTGCGCTGTACCGTTTGCCGCCCGACGCGCGCCGTTCGGCTGCGGTGGAGCGGATTCTGACCGTGTACAGCACGCCGCAGCGGCAGCTGTCGCTGCACGGCGGCCAGCTGCATTTTCCGCTGTATGCCCCTCCGAAAGACCAAAAACGCTATCCGCCGGCTTTGCCGGTGGTGGCAGGTTTTGTGGTGGTGGATGAGCGTTAGCTTGGCGGCCGATAAGGTAAAAAGGCTACCTGAAAGGGTTTCAGGTAGCCTTGATGATTGATGATGCAGTCAGCGCACCAATGCCATATTGTCGCGGTGGATCAGCTCGTCTTCCGACACATAGCCCAGCCGGGCGGCGATCTGCTCCGACGGCGTGCGCAGGATTTTGGCGGTTTCGCCGCTGGCGTAATTGGCCAGGCCGCGGGCGATTTCGCGGCCTTGGCCGTCGAGCACCGCCACCAGTTCGCCGCGGTGAAACTGCCCCTGCACCGACACGCAGCCCACCGGCAGCAGGCTGCCGTTTTTCTCGGTCAGCGCGCGGGCGGCGCCGTCGTCCACCACCACGCTGCCGCACAGCTGCACATGGCCGAGCAGCCATTGTTTGCGTGCGTTGAGGCGGCTATATGCCGGGGTAAACAGGGTGCCGATGCTCTCGCCTTCGGCCAGCCGCAGCAGAATGTCGGTTTCCCGGCCGGAGGCCACCACGGTGGAAGCGCCGCTGAGTGCGGCGCGGCGGGCGGCCAGCACCTTGGTGTACATGCCGCCGGTGCCCACGCTGCTGCCCGCGCCGCCGGCCATGCGTTCCAAATCGGGGTGGTCGGCGGCGATGTGGGGAATCAGGCGGGCGGAGGGGTTGCGGCGCGGATCGCTGTCGTAAAGGCCGTGCTGGTCGGTGAGGATCACCAGCGCGTCGGCTTCGATGAGGTTGGTCACCAAAGCGCCGAGGGTGTCGTTGTCGCCGAGTTTGATTTCTTCGGTGGTGACGGTGTCGTTTTCGTTGATCACCGGCACAATGCCTTTGGCCAGCAAGGTGCGCAGGGTGCTGCGGGCGTTCAGGTAGCGTGTGCGGTTGCTGAGGTCTTCGTGGGTGAGCAGGATTTGCGCGGTGTGCATGCCCAGTGGGGCGAACACGTTTTCATAAGCCTGCGCCAGCCCCATCTGCCCCACGGCGGCGGCGGCCTGCAATTCGTTCAAAGCCTTGGGTCGGCCGGGCCAGCCCAAACGCTTGATGCCCTCGGCAATCGCCCCGCTCGACACCCACACCACTTGCACGCCGCGTGTTTTGAGCGCCGCAATCTGCGCCGCCCAACGCGCCAGCGCCTGCTGGTCGATGCCGTCGCCGCCGGCGGTGACCAGGCTGGAGCCGACTTTCACCACCAGCAGTTTGGCGTGCATCAGATTACGCAGAGGATTCATCACGGGCTACCTGAAAAGAAAAACGAAGCGCGGATTGTGCCACAGAGCCGGCAGAAAGATAAGGGAAGGGGCGGATTATCCTTTATAATGCGGAGCGCTTTGCGTTTTGTGTTTGCCGCCCGAAGGAGGTGCGTCGTGACTTTAGCCTATTTCTGCATTTTGATAGCCGTGTTTCTGCCCCTGTTTTGCGCCGCCTACGCCAAAAAGGCGGCCGGTTTCAACTTTGCCGCCGACAACCGCAATCCGCGCGATTTTCTGGCCAAAACCGAAGGCCGCGCCGCCCGTGCCAACGCCGCCCAGCAAAACAGCTACGAAGTGTTCGCCCCCTTTGCCGCCGCCGTGCTGGTGGCGCACGCCACCGGCGGGGCTGTCCAAGGCGTGATCAATTTTTGGGCGCTGCTGTTTGTGGCCAGCCGCCTGCTGTATATCTATTGCTATATCTGCGACAAACACACCCTGCGCTCGCTCTCGTTTACCGTCGGCTTGGTCTGCATCGTGGCCCTGTTTGTGGCGGCGTTTTAGTGTTCAGGTAGCCTGTCATATCAAGAATTCAAAAACCAATCGGAAACCCATCCATGAAATTTATTGACGAAGCCAAAATCGAAGTGGTTGCCGGCCGCGGCGGCAACGGCGCGGTGAGCTTCCGGCGCGAGAAATTCGTGCCGCGCGGCGGTCCTGACGGCGGTGACGGCGGCCGCGGCGGCAGCGTGTTTGCCGTGGCCGACGAAAACGTGAACACCTTAGTGGAATACCGCTTTGTCAAACGCTATCAGGCCAAAAACGGTGAGAAGGGACATGGCTCCGACCGCTACGGCGCGGGCGCGGACGACATCGAACTCAAAATGCCGGTCGGTACCGTGATCCGCGACACCGACACCGACGAAATCGTGGCCGACCTCACCCACCACGGCCAGCGCGTTTGCCTGGCGCGCGGCGGCAAAGGCGGCTTGGGCAACATCCATTTCAAATCCTCGGTCAACCGCGCGCCCAAGCAGTCCACGCCCGGCGAGGAAGGCGAGGCGCGCAGCCTGCAGCTGGAATTGAAAGTGCTGGCCGACGTGGGCCTGCTCGGCATGCCCAATGCCGGCAAATCCACCCTGATCCGCGCCGTATCCGCCGCCCGCCCGAAAGTGGCCGATTATCCGTTTACCACCCTGCATCCGAATTTGGGCGTGGTGCGTTTGGACGAAAATCACAGCTTTGTGATGGCCGACATTCCCGGCCTGATTGAAGGCGCGGCCGAGGGCGCGGGGCTGGGCCACCGCTTTCTGAAGCATTTGGCGCGCACCGGCCTCTTGCTGCACGTGGTGGATTTGGCGCCTTTTGATGAGGCCGCCAACCCCGCCGCCGAAGCCCTGGCGATTGTGGACGAGCTGCGCCGTTACGACGAAGCGCTGTATCAGAAGCCGCGCTGGCTGGTGTTGAACAAGTTCGACATGCTGCCCGAAGACGAGCAGGCAAGCCGGGTGGCCGAATTTTTAAGCGCCATCGGCTGGGATTATCCCGAGCCGGACGACCGCTTCGGCTTCGACCGCGATACCCCGCGCGTGTTCCGCATCAGCGCGCTCACCCATCAGGGCACGCAGGAATTGGTACAGACCATCCAGCGTTATCTGGAGGCGGAAAAAGCCCGTTTGGCCGAGGAGGCGGCTGCCGAACCGCCAGCCGCTTCGGCGTCGGCCACCGATACCGATGTGTTGAAACCGGAGTGATGACATGAAACATTATGTTTGGATTGCGGCAGCGGTTTTGCTGGCCGCCTGTTCGCCGCAAGATGGCGCCGCCCCGCAGGCCGCTTCTGCGGCTTCCGCCCCGGCTGCCGCCGTATCGCAGCCGCTTGCTGACGGCGCCCACCCCAGCCGCGACGTGCTGGATTGGGCCGGCACCTACCGCGGCAAACTGCCGTGCGGCTCCTGCGAAGCCATCGAAACCGAGCTGGTGTTGCAGCAGGACGGCGGCTACCGCTTGGTGGAAACCTATCTGGAGCGCGAGCCGGTGCGCACCGAGGTATCCGGCCGCTTTGAATGGCTGGACGACGGCAGCCGCATCCGTTTGGACGAAGCGGGCGACCAGCGCTATTACCTGGTGGGCGAAAACCGCATCTGGGGAATGGATGCCGAAGGCAACCGTTTGGAAGGCGAGATGGCGGATTTGTATAGCTTGCAGAAAGCGGAAGCGCCGTAAGGCTGCGGGCGGGAGAGCCGCATACATTCTAGGCTACCTGAAAGCGTTTTCAGGTAGCCTTTGGTTTGGCTGTTGCAAAGGCCTCAGGCTACCTGAAAACCCCATCATGGATTGGGCTTGGTTTAAGCGCTTGTCTGCAAATGCATCCGCATCACGCCGCGTACGGCGTTGGCGGCCACGATTTCGTCGGCCTGCAGCAGCGTGCGGCGGGTCATCAAGCCTTCCTGCACGCTGTCGGTGTCGGCGCCCAGATGGGTTTCGGGGTCGGCCAGTATCCGCTGCCGCATCACGCTGTCGAGGATGTCGAGCGACAGCGGCGGGGTGTACCAAATGCTGCCGAAGCGCACGAAGATGCTGCTGCGGCCGCCTTCGAGGAGGTGGCCGTCTTCGTTGAACAGCAGGCTGTCGAAGGCACCTTGGGCTTCGGCCTGCTGCCAGGCTTGGTCGAACAGGCGGCGGCGGCTGGTTTTGAAACGGCGCAAAAAGTCGTGCCGCGGCAGGCTGAGGGGGCTGAGGATGAGGTAAGGGGAGACGGCGGGCAGTTCGTGCAGCGGCCGGAGGCTGAATTCGGCGCGGCCGTCGGGGAAATACTCGAGGCGCAGCAGAGCGGGGCGTTGGTCGGCCGAGGCCTGTTCGGCGATGTGCTGCCAAAGCGCTTCATTGGGCGGCGGGAAGCGCAGGATGTCGGCGCTGTGCTGCAGGCGGCGGCGGTGCAGGGGCAGCAGCGGGCAGGCGCCGTGTTCGAGACGCATGCTTTCGATGAGGGAAAAATCGGGCGGCAGGCTACTGAGAAAACGGGCTTTCCAGCCGCATTCTCGGTATTCGTCTTCGGCTTGGCTGTCGGTTACGATGCCGCTGCCAACGCCGAAAACGCCGCGGTAGCGGTTGCTGTCGGGCAGCGGGTTGAGCAGCAGGGTGCGGATGGCCACGTTGAGGGTGCCGTGAAAGCCGAGGCCGCTGGGGCAGGGTTTCAGGTAGCCTATGCTGCCGGTGTAGAGGTGGCGCGGGCTGCTTTCGAGTTGGCGGATTTTTTCCAGGCTCATGTGTTTGGGTGCGCCGGTGATGGAGCCGCAGGGGAAGGTGGCGCGCAGGAGTTGGGCGGCGGTGGTGCCGGGGCGGGGCAGGGCGCGGATGCGGCTGGTCATCTGCCACACTTGGCCGAAGGGGCGCACGGTGAAGACTTCGGGCACGCTCACGCCGCCGGTGACGGCGATGCGGCCGAGGTCGTTGCGCAGCAAATCGACAATCATCACGTTTTCGGCGCGGTTTTTCGGGTCGAGGCGCAGGGCTTCGGCGCGTTCGGCGTCGCCTTCGTCGCCCAAAAGCGGGGCGGTGCCTTTCATCGGCTCGGTTTCCACGCTGCCGTCTTCGCCGATGCGCAGAAACAGCTCGGGGGAGAGACAGAGCGTCCATTGGTGGGCTTCTTCAGGCAGTTTGGCGAGGAAGCCGTAGGGCACGGGCTGGCGTTGGCGCAGACGGCGGTAGAGGGCGGCGGGGCTGCCGTAGCTTTCGCTGTGCAGGCGGGTGGTGTAATTGATTTGATACACCTCGCCGCGGGCAATGGCGGCTTGGATGTCGGCAATGTGTTTCAGGTAGCCGGTTTCGTCGGTGTCGGCGGCGAGGGCGCAGAGGCCGGCGCTGTCGTCGGTGCGGTAGGCGGACAGCCAATGGTTGAGCGCCTCGGGGTCGAGCAGGGTTTCTTCGGCAAACCAGTGGATGCCGGCGCTGTTGCGGCCGTGGCCCGGTTCGGGGTAATGCAGGGCGTGGCCGAATTCGTAGGGCAGGCAGAGGCAGACGTGCCAGCCTTGTGCCCAGCCCGCTTGCAGTTCGGCATCGAGGCGGTCGAGTTGGTCGGGGCTCAGGCGCAGGCTGCGGCGGTGCTGGGTCAGCAGGCGGGCCTGCCCGCTGTGGGCGTCGTCAAACAGGGCGAAATAGGGCATGGCGGGCGGTGGGAGTCGGAACGGCGCGGATTGTAGCACGGCGGGCATCGGGGCTGTTTGTGCGGCGGGTGCACAGTTAGATTAGGTTAAATCTCTGCCGGGCCGTGGTTTTCAGGTAGCCTGAAACGCGGGGCTCGGGCTATGATGGCGCGGATTTTCAACAGTGCAACTCAGGAGAAACATCATGTTGTGGCAGCATTCAGTCAGCCGGGCGGCCGTGGCGGCCGCGCTGGCCATGTGTACCCAGGCGGCGTGGGCGGATTCGGTGCATCAGGTTTGCCAGCGCTATTTGCAGAGCGAGCCGGAGGAGCGGCTGGTGTCTGCGCCCCCTTCGGCGGCCGCCATCCGTCACATTGAAGTGGCGCAGGTGCGCTCTGCCCTGAGGACGGCCGAAAAAATGATGCCGGCCGCATCGCCTGCTGCGATTGCCCCTGAAGCGGCGCCTATGCCGCGGCAAAACACCGAACGCTACGGCCATCAAGCAGCCAATCCGGTGCACAGCACGGCCGAACAGGCGGTGTCCACCTTCAGCATTGACGTGGACACCGGCAGCTATGCCAATGTGCGCCGCTTCCTCAGCCGCGAAAACCGCCTGCCGCCGGCCGATGCGGTGCGTATTGAGGAGCTGATCAATTATTTCGACTACGGCTACGCCCCGCCGCGCGACGGCAAGCCGTTTGCCGTGCACACCGAAGTGGCCGACTCGCCCTTCCGCGAGCAAGCCAAGCTGTTGCGCATCGGCATCCAGGCCAAAGAAATGAGCACCGCCGCCCTGCCGCCGGCCAATTTGGTGTTTCTGGTGGATGTGTCCGGCTCCATGATGAGCCGCGACAAGCTGCCGCTGGTGAAATACACCCTGTGCACGCTGGCGCACCAAACCCGCGCACAAGACCGCGTCACCCTGATTACCTATGCCGACGGCAACCGCGTGGTGCTGCCCGCCACGCCCGGCAACCAGCGGCAGAAAATCCTCAATGCGCTGGACGGCTTGAAAGCGGGCGGTGCGACCGCCGGCGAAAACGCCATGCAGCAGGCCTACCGCGAAGCGCAGCGCGGCCATGTGCGCCACGGCATCAACCGCATTCTGCTGGCCACCGACGGCGACTTTAACGTGGGCATCACCAACTTCGAAACCCTCAAAAGCATGGTGGCCGAAAAACGGCGCAGCGGCGTATCGCTCACCACCTTGGGCTTCGGCACCGGCAACTACAACGAGCACCTGATGGAGCAGCTGGCGGACGCCGGCGACGGCAACTACAGCTACATCGACGGCCCCGAAGAAGCGCGCAAAGTATTGCAGCGCCAGCTTTCCTCCACCCTCGCCACCGTGGCGCAAGACGTCAAAGTGCAGGTGGAATTCAACCCCGCAACGGTGAAAGAATACCGCCTAATCGGCTATGAAAACCGCATGCTGGCGCGCGAAGATTTCAACAACGACCAAGTGGATGCCGGCGACATCGGTGCCGGCCACAATGTGACCGCGCTATATGAAATCATTCCCGTCGGGGCCGAGGGCTGGTTGCCGGCCAGCCGCTATCAAAACGCCCCGGCCGCCGAGGGCAACCCCAGCGAATACGCCTTCATCCGCCTGCGCTACAAACTGCCCGGCCAAAGCAACAGTCTGCTGATCCACCAGCCGGTGGCGGTGGGCAGCGTGCCGTTGGCCCGGAGCAGCAACGCCACCCGCCAAGCCGCGGCCGCAGCCGCTTACGGCGAACTGCTGCGCGGCGGCAAATACAGCGGCGCAACCGGCTGGCCGCAAACCCTGTCTTTGGCCAAGTCCGCCCAATCGCCCGACCGCTACGGCCTGCGCCGCCAATTCGTGGGCCTGATCGAAAAAGCACAGTCGCTCAGCAGCCGCCGGCCGCAAGAATAGGCTGACGGCTTGGAAACAGGCTACCTGAAACCGATGGCCGCCAGGCGTGCATGGTTTCAGGTAGCCTGAGACCTTTGCAAAACCGCCAGATGTGGATGCAGTTCAAGGCGTAGCAGCGCAGCGAGCGTGAACGTCAGGAATCCCTGTGGGACAGACCTATCATCTAGATAGGCAAGTGAACGAGCAGTACCCATAGGGCATAAACGCATAACGCAGAAATGCGCCGCAGATGGGGGTTGCAAAGATCTCAGTTTTTATCTTGAAAAACCGCTCTGTAAACTACACCAAGGTGCTACTAACAGGCCCTAAAACGACTAACCTTTATCAAAATAATTGATAATTATTTTTAATTAATGCAGAATATTTGCTCATCTTAACAACTCTCCACTTTTCTTAGCATATGAATTCTGCACAGACATTCCGTTTTTCCGCGCCCCGCTTCACTCTGCTTTATTTGCTATTGCTCGGCGCATTCTCTGCTTTTGCGCAAGGCACAGACGGAGCGGAGCAGGAAGAAAGCATCGAGCTGGAAAGCATCACGGTTACCGGTAAACGGCCATCTGCTTGGCAGTCGCCAAGCGGTGTGGTGGCCACCCGCAGCGCCACGGCCACCAAAACCGATACCCGGTTGCTGCATACGCCGGCATCGGTTTCGGTGATCACGCAGGATCAGATGCGGCAAATGGGGGCGCAGAATGTGGCGCAGACATTGCGTTATACGCCGGGTACGTTTTCCGAATCGCGTACCAGCCGCCGCTACGACAGTATTTTTTTGCGCGGCTTCGGCGGTTTCGGCGGCAATGCCAACTTTGTCCAATATCTTGACGGACAGCGTTTGCCGGCCGGACAAGGCTACCTGAAAAGTGCCATTGATCCGTATTTGTTGGAGCGGATTGATGTGGTGCGTGGCGCCAACTCTGTGCAATACGGCCAAATCAATCCCGGCGGTTTGGTCAATCAAATCAGCAAACGCGCCTATTTTGAGCCGAGCAGGGAAGTGGCGGTTGAGGCCGGCCATGACAGCAACCGCTTTGTCGGTTTCGACATCAACCAGCCTTTGGGGCAGGGAGAAAGCGTGGCCTTGCGGCTCACCGGTCTGCACCGGTACAGCGAATCGAAAACCGGCTTAGCCGCCGAGCGTTATGCCCTGGCTCCTTCGCTGACCTGGCGCATCGGCCCGCAAACCGAGCTGACGGCACATGCGCAGTGGCAGCACGATCCTGCCGGGGGCGACTACAATGCGGTGCCGGCTTATGGCACGTTGGAAAACAATCCGGCAGGTAATGTGCCGGAACATGCTTTTTTGGGCGAGCGCAGTTTTGAGCGCTTTAAGCGCGATACGGCGCTGTTGGGTTACCGCCTATCGCACACATGGAACGAAAACATTTCCTTACAGCATAATCTGCTCTATGCGCATGGGCGTTCTGAGTTCCGCAACACTTCATTGATGGGGCATCTGGGCGGCAGCACTTGGGCCAGAACGGCCACTGCCTCCGATGAAAAAATGCGCGGCATCCACACCGATGCCCAATTGCGCCTGCGCTTTCACACCGGTGCCGTCAAACATACGCTCAATATCGGTGCCGATTACCAAAACAACCGGGCCGAGCGCCTATTGGGCAATTTGCGCGGCGGAGCCGGGGTGCCGCCGGTGGATGCGGCCAATCCGCAGAGCAGCGTCATCCTCACGCCGCCTTGGCAGAGCGACGGCCGCAGGCGGCAGCAACAGCTTGGCCTGTATGTTCAGAACCAAATGGAAGCCGGCGCTTGGCTGGCGCAGCTGGGGGTACGCCATGACCGCGTACATACCCGGGAAACGGTGGACCAGCTGTTGCCGGCCTACCGACGGCAGCAGCATGACCGGCGGGACCACAAAACCACGTATCAGGCGGCGCTGATGTATCGGGCGGACAACGGTTTATCGCCTTACGCCAGCTATGCCACTTCATTTGAGCCGGTATCAACCCTGAATCTTTATGGCGACAAAAAACCGTTCCACGCCACCACGGCCGAGCAGTGGGAAATCGGCCTCAAATATCAGCCCGAGCAGTTTCGCGCTTTGTTCGGCCTGTCCGCTTTCCAGCTGACCCGGAATCATGTGCTGACCAAAGACACCCACACAGGGGCGCATCCGAGTGCGCAGATTCAAACCGGCCAGGTGCGCGTGAGGGGCATGGAGTTGGAAGCCCGGGCGGAATGGAACGAGCGCTGGAGCACCATTGCGGCGCTGACTTGGCTGAAGCCCGAAGTGACCCGTTCCAACATCAAAGAGGAGTTGGGCAGCCGCCCGGTGGGGCTGCCCGCCACCATGGCCTCGCTATGGCTGCAATATGCCTTGCTGAACGAGAGATTGAAATTGTCTGCCGGCATACGCCATGTGTCTGCCAGCTATGCGGATGTGGCCAACACGGTAAAAACGCCTGCCGCCACCTTGGTTGATTTGGGCGCCCGTTACGATTTGGGCCACCTCAGCCAAACGCTGCAAGGCGCGACGGCCTCGCTGAATATCCATAATGCGGCCGATAAAATCCATTACGGCGGCTGCTTTGCACGCGGCACCACCGGCAGTGCGCGCACCACCCAATGCTTCCCCGGCAGCCGCCGCAGCATTGTGTTCGGCCTCAATTACCATTGGTAAAACATCATGCGTTGGACGATTTTCTTGAGTGTGCTCAGTATATGTTTGGCCGCCCCGGCCGCCCGCAGTGAGCCGGCGGTGCCTGCGGCGCAATTGTCGCCGGCGGTGGTGCCGGGGGCGTATGAATACCGTTTACCCAGCCGCCATACCGGCAAAACCTACCGCATTCAGGTAGCCGCAGTCGGCCCGGCGCCGACACAGGGTTATCCGGTGCTGTATGTGTTGGACGGCGACGCATTTTTCCCGGTAGCGGCCATGGCCGCTCAAGGCATGTGGATGCGGGCGGAGGAAAACGGTGCGGTGCCCATGCTATTGGTGGGCGTGGGCTACTCCGACCAGCATTTTCTGGATTTGGCCGCCCGTGCGGAAGACTACACGCCTCCATCTGAAGATTACAGCCAAACCGGCGACCGTTTGAGCCGTCGCTTTGGCGGGGCAGACGCGTTCCACCGTTTTCTCACTGAAGAATTACGGCCCGATTTGGCGCACCGTTTTCCGTTGAATCCGCAGCAGCAAAACTTATTCGGCCATTCTTACGGCGGTTTGTTCGCTTTGTACAGCCTGATGAAATACCCGGCCAGCTTCCGCAACCGCTTGGCAGCCAGCCCGTCTATCTGGTGGAACCAACGCCGCATTCTGCAGGAATGGCCGGCTTTCTCGGGCCGCCTGGCTGCGGCGGGAGAGGGCCGGTTCGGATTGCGGCTCAGCGCCGGCCAATACGAAGAAACATTGGCTCCCCATCTGCCGCGCTCATCGCAGCGCCAAGCCGTATTGTCCGAGCGGGCCATGGTCAGCGAAGTGCAGCATTTCGGCGCACAACTGCTGAAGCCGCAGTATCGGCAGTTATCGGTGGAAACCGTCACCTATCCCGAAGAAACCCACGCCAGCGTGGCGCTGCTGGCCATTGGCGACGGCATCCGATGGCTGTATGCGCGTTGCCGAGAAGATGCCGGCTGCCGCCCGCCGCTTTTCAGGTAGCCTGAGACCTTTGCAAAACCCCCAGATGTGGATGCAGTTCAAGGCGTAGCAGCGCAGCGAGTGCAGACATATCAGACAGATAGGCAAGCGAGCGAGCAGCGCACAACGCAGAAATGCGCCGCAGATGGGGGTTTTGCAAAGGTCTCAGCCTGTCTGTGGCATATCGAAGCGGAAAGCCTGAATGAGGCGGTTAAAATCGGTTAAAATAAGCCCGTTTTTCTTTTCCGACTCAGAAAGCGCATCATGAGCCAATCTTTAAGCTACCGCGACGCAGGCGTGGACATCGACGCAGGCGACCAACTCGTTGAAAACATCAAACCTTTTGCCAAACGCACCATGCGCCCCGAAGTATTGGGCGATTTGGGCGGCTTCGGCGCACTGGTGGAAATCAGCAAGAAATACCAAAACCCCGTGCTCGTTTCCGGCACCGACGGCGTGGGCACCAAACTGAAACTGGCTTTCGATTGGGACCAACACGACACCGTCGGCATCGACCTGGTGGCCATGAGCGTGAACGACATTCTGGTGCAAGGCGCGGAGCCGCTGTTTTTCCTCGACTACTTCGCCTGCGGCAAACTCGATGTTGCCCGTGCTACCGACGTGATTAAAGGCATCGCCCAAGGCTGCGAAGCATCCGGCTGCGCCCTCATCGGCGGCGAAACCGCCGAAATGCCCGGCATGTATCCCGAAGGCGAATACGATTTAGCCGGCTTCGCCGTGGGCGTGGTGGAAAAAGACCAAGTCATCAACGGCCGCAGCATCGTGCCTGGCGACGTGGTACTGGGCTTAGCTTCCAACGGCGCACATTCCAACGGCTATTCGTTGGTACGCAAAATCATCGAGCGCGACCAGCCCGATTTGGACGCACCGTTTGACGGCAGCAAAACCCTGCGCCAAGCCATCATCGCGCCCACCCGCCTGTATGTGAAACCGATTCTCGCCGCGCTGAAACAGTTCACCATCAAAGGCATGGCGCACATCACCGGCGGCGGCATCACCGAAAACGTACCGCGCGTGCTGCCCGAAAATACCGTTGCCCAAATCGATGCCAACGCATGGCAAATACCCAAGCTGTTCCAATGGCTGCAACAAGCCGGCAATGTGGCGCAACAAGAAATGTACCGCACCTTCAACTGCGGCATCGGCATGGTCGTAATCATCGCCAAAGAAGATGCCGAAGCAGTGCAAAAATTCTTGGCCGAACAAGGCGAAACCGTTTACCGTTTGGGCGAAATCCGCGCACGCAACGGCGACGAACACCAAACCCAAGTGGCATAAGCAGCAAACTGCTCTGCTCAGCTTCTGTAACAGCTTTCAGGTAGCCTGAGAAGAAAAAACCGAGGCCGTTTCTGTTTGGACAGAAACGGCCTCGGTTTCTTGATGCGCGCTTTGATTGGGGTGGGCAATACTGGCCGCTTGTGTCTGGGCACTTAAGGTTCTTTGGCAGACGGCGGGTTTTGCTCCTGTCGCTTCATCAGCCGGTTGCGCCGTCTGACCATCGCCACCCAAAACATAAACAGGGTGGGCAGAATGGTCCAGAACACCAGATAAATCAAGGCCCGCGCCAAGGAAGGCTGGGCGATGGAGAACATTAGGGTGACGAAAATATAGCCGATGGCGACGATGTGCCACATGGTTTTGCTCCTCAGGCTACCTGAAAAAACACTTTGCCTTTTCAGGGAGCCTGTTTATTTAAGCGGCGTATTCGTTGCCGTCTTCACGCAGCAGTTTGGGCTGCTGTTGCCGGTCGATGACGGCTTCGTCAATGACCACGGTTGTGATCTCATCTTTGACATCGGGCAGGCGGTACATGGTTTCCAGCAGGGCGCGCTCGACAATCGAGCGCAGGCCGCGGGCGCCCGTTTTGCGGCTCATCGCCAACTTGGCGATGCTGCGCAGGGCAGAGGGCTGCACCTTCAATTCCACGCCCTCCATGGCAAACAGGGCTTGGTATTGTTTTACCAAAGCGTTTTTCGGCTCGGTGAGAATATTGATCAGCGCGTCTTCATCCAGTTCGGCCAGGGTAGCGATCACCGGCAGACGGCCGATTAATTCGGGAATCAGGCCGAATTTGATCAGGTCTTCCGGCTCCACCACTTCAAACAGCTCGGTGATATCGGCGTCTTCGTCTTTGCTGTGCACCGCCGCGCCGAAGCCGATGCCGCCTTTTTCGGTGCGCTGACGGATCACTTTCTCCAAGCCGGCAAAAGCACCGCCGCAGATAAACAGAATGTTGGTGGTGTCCACGTTGATGAACTCTTGGTTCGGGTGCTTGCGCCCGCCTTGCGGCGGCACGGAGGCCACGGTGCCTTCAATCAGTTTCAACAGCGCTTGCTGTACGCCCTCCCCGGAGACGTCGCGCGTAATCGAGGGGTTGTCGCTCTTGCGGGAGATTTTGTCGATTTCGTCAATATAGACAATGCCTTTTTGCGCTTTCTCTACGTCGAAATCGCATTTGCCCAGCAGTTTTGTGATGATTTGCTCCACATCTTCGCCCACATAACCGGCTTCGGTGAGTGTGGTGGCGTCGGCCATCACGAAAGGCACGTTCAGCTTGCGTGCCAGGCTTTGCGCCAGCAGGGTTTTGCCCGAGCCGGTGGGACCGATGAGCAGGATATTGGATTTGGACAGCTCGACGTTGTCGCCTTCTTTGGGGTGGCGCAGGCGTTTGTAATGGTTGTAAACCGCAACGGCCAAGGCTTTTTTGGCCTGCTCTTGGCCGATCACATGTTGGTCGAGGTTGGCCACGATTTCCGCAGGCGTGGGCAGACGGTCGTTTTCCGCGTCAGCGCCGGCATCGGCTTCCGCGTTATGGATCATATGGCTGCAGGTGTCGATGCACTCGTTGCAGATTAAGGCATCGTCTCCCTCAATCAGATTTTTGACTTCGTTTTCGGATTTGCCGCAGAAAGAACAATGGCGGAGGTCTTTACTCATGATGTTTGTACTGGAAAAAATGGCTGCAAAAGACGCGCCAGTATATAGAGTTACGCCCGCCATATCAAACGGCGCCCGGTTGTGCCGGCGATACGCAGCACGGGCGGATTGGGTAAAAAGGCTTTACAAGGCCGTGTTTTTTAACCAAAATGAATAAGGTTATGTTTTCAATCATAAATTGAACGTTTGCGTAAACGTGTGATGCGGCAGAATCTGCAGCCGCTTTGTTTGATTTAAGTAGTTGAGGTAAAACAAAAATGCAGTGGTTTCAGTTTAAGAAATGGGGCGTAGCCCTGGCCGCCGGGTTCAGCCTGATGGCATTCAGCTTACCGGCATCGGCGCAAGACGACATCGATGTATTGGGCGACTTTTTGGAGCAAAAGCTGCCGGTACAAGAAGATCCGCTGGGCAACTTCATCAGCAGCCGCCCGGCCGATGTGGTGGAAGCGCAGGCCGCATTGGCCGGCCCGCTGTTGTCTTCACAGTCGGCTTTGATCATGAACGGCCGCAGCGGCGAGATTCTCTATCAGAAGGGCATCGACCAAGTGCGCCCGATTGCCTCTATTTCCAAGCTGATGGCGGCCATGGTGGTGCTGGATGCGCGTCAAAACATGGGTGAGCAGCTGGAGATTACTACGGCTGAAATCGACCGTTTGAAAGGCACGTCCAGCCGCCTGAGCATCGGCACGGTCATGAGCCGTCGCGATATGCTGCATTTGGGTTTGATGAGCAGCGAAAACCGCGCCATCCATGCCTTGGGCCGCAATTATCCGGGTGGGATGCCGGCTTTTGTGGCGGCGATGAACCAAAAAGCGCAAAGTTTGGGCATGCACCAAACCCGTTTTTACGAGCCTACCGGTTTGGATTTCCGCAATGTTTCCACCGCCCGCGATTTGAGCCTGATGGTGCGGGCGGCCAACGAGTATCCGGTGATCCGCCAGTTCAGCACGGCCAATTCCGGCTCGGCCTATACCAGCAATGGCCGCGTGCAGCAATACCGCAACAGCAATGCGCTGATCCGTGAAGGCGCGTGGAATATTTCCCTACAGAAAACCGGCTACATCCGCGAAAGCGGCCGCTCGATGGTGCTGTATGCCAATGTGCAGCAGCAGCCTTTGGTAATTGTGCTGCTCAATTCGCCCTCCACCACCACCCGTGTGAACGATGCGCGTGCCATCCGCAACTGGGTGAGCGGCCGAGCCATTTAAGCGATCCGGCAGCAGCCGGGACGGAAAAAGGCTTGTAACCTTTGCGCCGCCCATCCTCACCTCACATCCGAAACCGCAGCCTGCGGTTTCGGATGTTTTCCTTGGTTTTGGCTAAATTTCCCTGTTTTTCAGGCAATCCGCCACCTTTTAGGCAGCAACAGGCACATTAGGGTTTGTTGTCCGCTTTCAGCAGGTTCACCCACATCGCCTTCAAATGGCCTTGTGTGCTTACCTTAATTCAGACCCCAATAGGCCGACCGGGCGTAAGGGAAGGTACGCTGCAGGATACCGAAGCTTTGTTCCGCCAACTGGCGCACTTTCGCCGGACGGCGGTTGCGGCGGTTCTGTTCTCGGTTTAACGGCCGGCTCCGCGGTATGCATTTTGCATGGCCGCTTCCAGCCCCTGTCTTGCCAAATATGGCCGGTTTGCTTGGCTGTCACCGCCTTTGTCTGCATAGACGGTGCTACCTTCACCAGTTCTGCCGGCAAGGCGTCAGATGCCTGCTGTAGAGAGCATTGCCGGGGAGGTGTGCAATTCTCGATAGCCTGCGGCATCAGTAGAAGGAGTAGTGTCCTTAGCCCGGGTGGAGGCGGCTGTCTTGCTCCACCCAACGGGCATCGCCGTCTTGACTCGGTGTGGTTTGCTAGAAAAGTTGCCCATTGGAACGCCCCTAAATGGCCGGGCGGCAATTTAGGGGGTATGGGGATGTTTTGCAAAGGCTCAGCCGTTTATTCCTGCTTCATCACGGTTTCGGCAGCGGCTTGGGCGCGTTCGGCGGCGGCCAAAACGATTTGCTGTTCGTCTGTTTGCGCCGCTGTGGCTTCAGCAGGCATGGCTGCGGTGGTGGCAGCCGGGGCGGAGGCGGGTGCAGCGGGTGTTTCAGCCGCAGGGGCGGTTAAGGGCAGGCGGGCGAGGATGGTTTCGCTGGCCTTGACTTTGTCGCCGATGCTCACGGTGGCTTGGGCATCCAAGGGCAGATACACATCTACCCGCGAGCCGAAGCGGATGAAGCCGTAGCGTTCGCCGCGCACAATCGGTTCGCCGGCTTGCACATAGCACAGCACGCGGCGCGCCACCAGGCCGGCTACCTGAACAAAGGTGATGTCGCGGCCGCTGCGGGTGGTGGCCAGCACGGCGTTGCGTTCGTTTTCGGTGCTGGCTTTATCCAGCGCGGCGTTGAGGAATTTGCCGCGGAAGTATTCGACGCGGGTGACGGTGCCGTCCACCGGTGCGCGTTGGGAATGCACGTTGAACACGTTCATGAACACGCTGATTTTGAGGGCTTCGGTTTGGCGGAAGGGGTCGGTGGCGCGTTCGACCACCACGATGCGGCCGTCGGCCGGACAGAGCACGGCATCGGGGTCTTGCGGAATATCGCGGGCGGGGTCGCGGAAAAACTGCACGGCAAATAGGGTGAACAGCCAGAAGGGCAGCGACCACCAGCCGCAGCAGAAGCTGAGCAGGAGGCTGACAATCAGGCCGGCTATGATAAACGGCCAGCCTTCCAAGGCAATCACGGGGTGGGGGTAAAAACGGTTCACGGCTCGCTCCTCGGCGCTATGCGGAAATGAAGGGATTATACACAGGCTACTGCGCCGGTGTTGCCCCGGCGCTTGCTTGTGGGTTTCAGGTAGCCTGTTCGGGCAGCTGTTTGAGCGCGGCGAGGCGTTCGCGGGCGCCGGGGTGGCTGTCGTAGAAGCGCGAATACCAGGGGTCGCTCACCAGGCTGGCGGCATTGCTGCGGTAGAGTTTGACCAGAGCGGCAGCCAAATCGGCGGCCGAAGCGTGTTCAGCGGCGAAGCGGTCGGCCTCGAATTCGTTTTTGCGCGAGGCCAAGCCGGCCAGCGGGGCAAACGGGAAGGTAAACACGGGCAAAACCAGCAGCATCAGCAGCAGGGCCATGGCGTGGCTGGGGTGGGCCACGCCCAAGCCTTGGTAAAACGCGCTGTGGTGGATGACTTGGCCGAGTACAAACAGCACGGCCAAGGCCAGCAGGAAGGTGATGGCCATTTGCTTGGCGATGTGGCGGTGTTTGAAGTGGCCGAGCTCGTGCGCCAGCACCGCTTCCACTTCTTGCGGCAGTAGATTGCCCAACAGGGTGTCGAAAAAGACGATGCGTTTGTGGCGGCCCAGGCCGGTGAAATAGGCGTTGGCATGGCCGCTGCGCTTGCTGCCGTCCATCACGAATACGCCGTCGCTGCAGAAGCCGGTGCGCGAGAGCAGGTCTTCGATGCGTTGGCGCAGGGCGGCGTCGGGCAGCGGCTCGAAGCGGTTGAACAGCGGGGCGATCCATTTGGGAAATGCCCACAGCATCAGCAGCGAAAAGCCCAGCCACAGCAGCCACACCCACAGCCACCAGCCCTTGCCCATGGCGCCCATCAGATAAATCATGGCATACAGCAGGGGAATACCGATCAGGCCGCCGAGCAGCAGGCCTTTGAGTTGGTCGGCGGCAAAGGTGGCGGGCGTGGCGCGGTTGAAGCCGAAGGCGGCTTCGAGGCGGAAGGTGCGGTAGAGTGAGAAGGGCAGCGAGAGCAGGGCGTTGAGTAAAACGAAGGCGGCCACCAGATATACGCCTTGGGTGAGCGGGTGCTCGCTCCAGCCGGCCGTCCAGCGGGCCAGCAGGTTGAGGCCGCCGCCGAGGGTGAACAGCAGGAGCAGCAGGGTGTCGTATACAATCTGCCAGCGCGCCAGCCGCTGTTTGGCCAGTGCGTAATCGGCGGCGGTTTGGTGTTCTTCCAGTGTGACGGCGGTGGCGAAGTCGGCCGGCACGCGGTGGCGGTGGCGCAGCACCGCACGGCTCTGGCGCAGCGAGAGATAGAGCTGCAGCAGGGTGGTGGCGGCCACAAACAGAAGAAAAGTGAAATAAACGGCTTGGCTGCTCATTGGGCGGAACAGGAAGGAGAAAAACGGAGCCTATTGTAAGGAGGGTGGGCTAAAATACCAAGCCTGAGACCTTTGCAAAACCCCCAGATGTGGATGCAGTTCAAGGCGTAGCAGCGCAGCGAGTGTGAACGTCAGGAATCCCTGTGGGACAGACATATCATATAGATAGGCAAGCGAACGAGCAGTACCCATAGGGCATAAACGCACAACGCAGAAATGCGCCGCAGATGAGGGTTTTGCAAAGGTCTCAGCCTGTTTGTTTGGAGGGGCTGTTTGGTTTTCAGGTAGCCCGTATGTGTATGATTCCGATTTTGTACCAAGACGAGGCCTGTTTGGCCGTGTGCAAGCCGGCCGGCATGCTGATTCACCGCAGTGCGATCGACCGCCGCGAAACCGTGTTTCTGATGCAGACCCTGCGCGACCAAATCGGCGGCCATGTTTACCCCGTCCACCGTCTCGACCGGCCCACTTCCGGCGTGGTGCTGTTTGCCCGTGATCCCGAAGCCGCCCGCTTGCTGACACGGCAATTTGAAAACCGTGAAGTGGATAAGGAATATTGGGCGGTGGTGCGCGGCTGGCCGCCGGAGTGCGGCCGCATCGACCACCCCCTGAAAACTCTGGCGGATCCGCTGGCCGACCCCTTGGCCGATCCCGATAAAGCCGCGCAGCAGGCGATAAGCGACTATCGCACGCTGGCGCGCGCCGAACTGCCGTTTGCCAGCCATCCGCGTCATCCCACCTCGCGCTATGCCTGGCTGGCGGTGTCACCGCTCACCGGCCGCCAGCATCAGATCCGCCGCCATCTCAAGCACATCTTCCACCCGATTGTGGGCGACACCACCCACGGCGATTTGCGCCAAAACCACGCCGTCGCCGCTTTTTGCGGCAACCGCCGCCTGCTGCTGCACGCGCGTGCGCTCAGTTTTTGCAGCCCGCAGAAGCCAGGTTGCCGCATCACGGCACAGGCGGAGCCGGATACGGCTTGGCGGCAGGTGATGCGGGCATTCGGCTGGCCGGAAGTGCTGCATGCCGAACAGGCTACCTGAAACACGGTGGCGCTTTCAGGTAGCCTGTGGGCGGGGCCAAGGGTATCTGTG
Source organism: Neisseria shayeganii 871 (assembly GCF_000226875.1). Classification (GTDB taxonomy): domain Bacteria; phylum Pseudomonadota; class Gammaproteobacteria; order Burkholderiales; family Neisseriaceae; genus Eikenella; species Eikenella shayeganii. The sequence goes on along the minus strand of NZ_JH164926.1, from coordinate 2,040,015 downwards.
TGGCGCTTTTGCCATCTGTCACGGTAAAACCCGGCGGCCGCAGGGCAGCCGCCTTCATCTGCGGCGGGCGGCTGTGTTAAAATCCGCTCCCCCTTTTTTCCGCTCCGTCAGCATGATACCGGCGGAAAACAGGATGCTGCTTTTTCATCCCATAAAATAAAAACAATACCGGCGGCCTGAAACCCTAACAGCCGCTTCAAGCTTTGCCGGACACAATGGTGCTTTATGACCACACACACTGCTTACCTGTTTGCACTCCCGCAGGGAGGCGGCCATGCCTGAATGGATTAGCTGGCTGGCGCTGTTTGTTTTCCTCTATCCCGGTGCGATGGCCGTTTATTGGACGGTGTTCGGCACCTTCTACTATTTCTTCTGGGAGCGCGGCAGGCCCGAGCCGAAATTCCGCGCCAAAGACGCGCCCAAAGTCAGCGTCTTGGTGCCCTGCTACAACGAAGCGGCCAATCTGCGCAAATCCGTCCCGTTTTTGGTCACGCTGAACTACCCCAATTACGAGCTGGTGTTGATTAACGACGGCAGCCGCGACAACACGCGCCGTGTGATCAACGAGCTGGCGGCGCAGCATCCCCACAAAATCCGCGCCATCCACCAGCCCAACGGCGGCAAGGCCAGTGCGCTCAACAATGCCCTGCAGAAAATCGACAGCGAATATGTGGTCTGTATCGACGGCGACGCCGTGCTCGACCGCAAAGCGGTGGACTACATGATGCAGACTCTGCTGTCCGACCCGATGATCGGCGGCGTCACCGGCAACCCCCGTGTGCGCAACCGCAGCACCATTCTCGGCCAAATGCAGGTGGCCGAATTCAGCTCCATCATCGGCCTGATCAAGCGTGCGCAATGTATTCTGGGCACGGTGTTTACCGTTTCCGGCGTGATTTGCGGTTTCCGCCGCTCGGTGTTGCTGCAGGTGGGCGGTTGGAGCACCAATATGATCACCGAAGACATCGACATCAGCTGGAAGGTGCAGCTGGCGGGCTACAACATCGCTTACGAGCCGCGCGCCTTGTGCTGGGTGCTGATGCCCGAATCTTTCCGCGGCCTGTTCAAACAGCGCCTGCGCTGGGCGCAGGGCGGGGCGGAAGTAATCATGAAATACGCGCGTTATGTGTGGCGCTGGGACTACCGCCGCCTGTGGCCGCTGTATGCGGAATACATGGTCACGGCTTTTTGGGCCTACTCGCTGATTGCCATTTTGGTGGCCAAAATCGTGTTCTACGACACGCCGATGATTACCTGGAACAATGCCGATGATTTTCTGCCCGCACAAAGTGCGCTGTTGTTTTTGTTTTTCCTGGTGCAATTCATGTTGAGCGTGTGGATAGACAGCCGCTACGAAAAAGGCGTGGGCCGCTATTTTGTCAACAGCGTGTGGTATCCCTATGTGTTTTGGGCCATGAGCGTGGCCACTTTGGTGATGGGCATTCCCAAAGCCCTGCTGCGCGACCGCAAACGGCAGGCCACTTGGGTCAGCCCGGACAGGGGGGTGTGAGATGTTCCGCCGTAGCAAAATCAACCCGATGATCATCCAGCAGAAAATCGACCACCTGCCGCGCCGCCGGCGGGTGAAATACCTGCTGTTTACCCTGCTCACTTGGGGCATGTGGCTGCATGCCGCCTGGGTGTTTCTCGGCGAGAGCAATCCGCTGATGGAAAACTACCGCTTCGACTTCTGGTTTTGGGAAGATTTTCTGATGATTTCCGCCTATGTGCTGCTCGGCCAAATCTGCCTGCTCGGCATGTGGCTGCTGCTGGGCTGGAAAAAACCCGATCCCGAGCGTGAAAACGCCGCCATGCCGCCGCCGCCGCCCGAGTTGCCCGAATGAGGCACGCCAGGCCCCCTTTCAGGTAGCCTTTTTGGCCTAAGCCTTATAAAATAAACATCCTTTAACAAATGGTAACGCGAGTGTGCGTTGCCCCGAGGCTACCTGAAACCGGGTTTCAGGTAGCCTGAGAATTTCAGCGGCTCAATGACAGCCGCTGCCCAAACAAGAGAACCCGATATGACCGACTACAGCAAAACCGTCAATCTTTACGAATCGCCCTTTCCCATGCGCGGCAACCTCGCCAAGCGCGAGCCGGCGTGGGTGAAAGACTGGCAGGATCAAAAACGCTATCAGAAACTGCGCCAAAAAGCCCAAGGCCGCCCGAAATTCATCCTGCACGACGGCCCGCCCTATGCCAACGGCGACATCCACATCGGTCATGCCGTCAACAAAATCCTCAAAGACATCATCGTGCGCAGCAAAACACTGGCCGGCTTCGACGCCCCTTATGTGCCCGGTTGGGACTGCCACGGCCTGCCGATTGAAGTGATGGTGGAAAAGCTGTACGGCAAAGACATGCCCGACGGCAAATTCCGCGAGCTGTGCCGCGAATACGCCGCCGAGCAGATTGCCCGCCAGAAAAAAGACTTCATCCGCCTGGGCGTGCTGGGCGATTGGGACAAGCCCTATCTCACCATGAACTACCAAACCGAGGCCGACACCGTGCGCACCCTCGGCGAAATCTACCAAGCCGGCTACCTTTACCGCGGCGCCAAGCCCGTCCAATTCTGTTTGGATTGCGGCTCTTCGTTGGCCGAAGCCGAAGTGGAGTATAAGGACAAAATTTCCCATGCCATCGACGTGGCCTATCCCTTCCGCGACCCGGCCGCATTGGCGGCGGCTTTCGGCTTGAATGCCTTCGACGGCGAAGCCTACGCCGTGATCTGGACCACCACGCCGTGGACGCTGCCCGCCAGCCAGGCGATTGCCGCCGGTGCCGACATCGTCTACCAGCTCATCGACACGCCCAAAGGCAAACTGGTGCTGGCCAAAGACCTGGCCGAAGCCGCGCTGGCCCGCTACGGCTGTTCAGGTAGCCCTGTGTTGGCCGAAACCACCGGCAGCAAACTGGAAAACCTGCATCTGGCCCACCCCTTTCTCGAGCGCGACATCCTGATGCTCAACGGCGACCATGTCACCACCGACGCCGGTACCGGCCTCGTGCACAGCGCGCCCGCGCACGGTTTGGAAGACTATTTCGTCTGCCAGCAATACGGCATCGAGCTCTACAACCCGGTAAACGGCGAAGGCCGCTACATCGGCGAAGTGCCGCGCGTGGCCGGCCTGACCGTGTGGGCCGCCAATCCGGTGATCATCGACTGGCTGAAAGAAGCAAACCGCCTGTTGGCCGAAGACAAAATCGAGCACAGCTACGCCCACTGCTGGCGGCACAAAACCCCGCTGATCTACCGCGCCACCGGCCAATGGTTTGTCGGCATGGACAAAGCCGGCCACAACGGCGCCACCCTGCGCAACACCGCCCTCAAAGCGGTGGACGACACCGAATTCTTCCCCGCCTGGGGCCGCGCCCGTCTCCAGGCCATGATCGAAGGCCGCCCCGACTGGGTGGTGAGCCGCCAGCGCTATTGGGGCACGCCGATGACCTTCTTCGCTCACAAAGAAACCGGCGAGCTGCACCCCGATTCGGCCGAGCTGCTGGAAAAAGTGGCGCAACGCATCGAGCAAAAAGGCATTAACGCTTGGTTTGAATTGGATAAAGCCGAGCTGCTCAGCCCGGAAGACTGCGAACAGTACGACAAACTGAGCGACACCATGGACGTGTGGTTCGATTCCGGCAGCACCCATTTTTCCGTGTTGAAACAGCGCCAAGAACTGGCCTGGCCGGCCGACCTTTACTTGGAAGGCAGCGACCAGCACCGCGGCTGGTTCCAATCCTCCATGCTCACCGGCTGCGCCACTTTGGGCCGCGCCCCGTATAAACAGCTGCTGACCCACGGCTTCGTGGTGGACCAAAACGGCCGCAAAATGTCCAAATCGCTGGGCAATGTGGTGGCCCCGCAAGAGGTGTATAACGAATTCGGCGCCGACATCCTACGCCTGTGGACCGCCGCCACCGATTACAGCGGCGAGCTGGCCATTTCCAAAGAAATCCTCAAGCGTGTCACCGAAAGCTACCGCCGCATCCGCAACACGCTCAGCTTCCTGTTTGCCAACCTGAAAGATTTCAGCCCGATCGACGACGCGGTGCCGCAGGCCGATATGGTGGAAATCGACCGCTACGCCCTGGTGCTGGCGCGCCAGCTGCAGGAGAAAGTGGCCGGCGAATATTATCCGCGTTACGCCTTCCACTTCGCAGTGCAAGAAATCGTCAATTTCTGTTCCGAAGACCTCGGCGCGTTCTATCTGGACATTCTGAAAGACCGCCTCTACACCACCCAAACCGACGGTCACGCCCGCCGCAGCGCCCAAACCGCGCTCTACCACATTACACGCAGCCTGGTGTTGTTGATGTCGCCGATTTTGTGTTTCACCGCCGAAGAAGCGTGGGACATTATCGGCGGCGGCGAGGAAGACAGCGTGCTGTTCCACACTTGGCACAACTTCCCCACCATGCCGGCGGCCAGCGAAGCCGAACTGCTGAAAAAATGGAGTGCCGTGCGCCAGGCGCGCGCCGCCGTGACCGCCGCCATCGAGCCTTTGCGCGCCGACAAATCGGTGGGTTCGTCCCTGCAGGCCGAAGTGGCGCTGACCGCTCCGGCCGAAGCCTACGGCTACCTGAAAGCCTTGGGCGACGAATTGCGCTTCGCCCTGCTGGTGTCGAAAGTCGGCCTGCAAGAAGGTGAAGAATGGGCGGCGGCGGTGCAGCCCAGCCAAGCGCCCAAGTGCGAACGCTGCTGGCACTACACCGAAGCAGTCGGCGTCCGTGCCGACCACCCCACCATCTGCGGCCGCTGCGCCGACAACATCGAGGGGCAGGGCGAACAGCGGGATTATGTGTAATCCCTTGCCGTTTCCACTGCGGCCAACAGGCTACCTGAAAGGTTTCAGGTAGCCTGTTTTTATGGGCGTTTGGCCGGATTTTGGGGTCTGACAAAGTACTGGTCGAGACCTTTGCAAAACCTCCAGATGTGGATGCAGTTCAAGGCGTAGCAGCGCAGCGAACGCAGACATATCACACGATAGGCAAGTGAGCGAGCAGTACCCATAGGGCATAAACGCACAACGCAGAAATGCGCCGCAGATGGGGGTTTTGCAAAGGTCTCTGGCCGCATATTGTCGGATAGGCGCATTCGGCTGTTGCGAGTTGTGCGCGGCGGTGGGCAACTGAACTGTAGGGCGGGCATCCTAGCCTGCCGCTGCCCTCCGCAGGCTACCTGAAAGTAGATTGACTGCAAGGCATTTCAAGGTTTGCCTTCGGCGTTGCGGCTGCTGAGCAGAATGCCGCCGAAAATGGCGGCCATGCCAAACCAGTGGTAGGCGTGCAGCTGCTCGTCGAGCAGCAGAAAGGCCAAGAGGGTGCCGAAAACCGGCATCAGGTGGATGCTCAGCCCGGCACGCACCGCGCCGAAACGGGCAATGGCGGCGGTGTAGCACAGATAGGCGACCACGGAAGGGAAAATGCCCACATAGGCCAAGCCGAGCAGGGCGGCGGGCTGCCAGTTGACCGTTGCGCCGGAGACGGTTTCCCACAGGAAGAAAGGCAGCAGGGCGAAGAGGCCGATGAGGATTTGCACCGCGGTGAGGCCGGTTCGGTGGATGTCGGCCGGCAAGCGTTTCATCCATAGGGTGTACACCGCCCAGCACACGGTGGCGGCAAACACCCACACGTCGCCGACGGCAAAGCGCAGGGCGAGCAGGTTGTGCCAGCTGCCGCGCAGGATGATGACGGCCACGCCCGCCAATGACAACACCAGGCCAAGGCTTTGCCAGCGGTTGAGGCCTTGGCGGTAAAACACGGCGCCCAGCAGCATGATGAGCACGGGAATGCAGGAATTGAGCAGTAGGGCGTTGGTGCTGGTGGTGGTGTGCAGGCCGATGTAAACAAAGGTGTTGAAGGCGGCGATGCCCGCGAGCGCGGTGCCGATGATCAGGCGGTAATGCTGCCGGTAGCGCAGGCGGTCGCGCCGCATCAGCGCCCAGGCAAACGGCAGCAGGATCAAGAGGGAAATCACCCAGCGGCCGAAGGCCAGCGTGAGCGGCGGAATGTCGTCGCGGATGGCGCGGGCGACAATCATATTGCCCGCCCACAGCAGGGGCGGGGTGATGAAAACGGGTAGCTGGGCGAGCAGTTTGTTCATGGCGGCGGATCAGGCTGCCTGAACAGAATCGGGCATCTGCAGCCAGCGGGCCAGCGCGTCGGCATCGGATACCGACAGCCAGGCGGTGTCGGCTTGGGCGGCCTGCACGTCAATCTCGGTTTGCCGCAGCACGCCGTGGCGGAAGTAGTGTGCGCTGATGCGGCTGCCCACCGGTTGTTGTGCCCACAGTGCGGCAAAGTCGGCGGCAGCATAGCCGTTGAGAGCGATCAGTCGGTCGCCGGCGGCCAGGCCGGCCTGTTCGGCGCTGCCGTGGCTGAAAACATGGCTGAGCGTGATGTCGGCGGCGTTTTGTTTGAAGCGGGCGCCGAAGTCGGGAACGGCTGCGGCCGGCGGCGGGGTGCTGCCCGTGCCGCCGCCGTGGCTGCGGGGCAGAGGCAGCCAGTTCAGACGGATGCCGCCGTATGCCAGGCTGTCGGCCAGAGGCAGCTCGGCGGTGCTGCGGACGGCGTGGTCGAAAAAGTCTTGCAGGTCTAAGCCGGTGAGGCTTTGGGCGAAGCTTTCCCAGCGGCCTTCGGGCAAGGGGGTGCGGTGGTCGAGCCAGTCTTGGTAGAGCGCCTGCATGATGCTGTCGAGGCTGTGTCGGCCTTGGCTGCGCTGCCGCACGGTGAGGTCGAGGCAGAGGGCGGCGAGGGCACCTTTCTGGTAGTAGCTGACGATGGCGTTGGGGCTGTTTTCGTTGGGTTTGTAGTATTTGTCCCAAGCGGTGAAACTGGATTGGGCCAGGCTTTGCAGGCGGCGGCCGTGGCCTTGTTGTACGCGGGTGAGGTTTTGCGCCAGCAGTTTCAGGTAGCCTGCCGGGCTGAGCACGCTGCTGCGTACGAGGAATAAATCGTCGTAATAAGAGGTGATGCCTTCAAACGCCCACAGCTGTTCGGTATAGGCTTCGCGGTCGAGTTCGGATTCGGCAAAGGCGGCCGGCTGGATGGATTTGACGTTCCAGGCGTGGAAGTATTCGTGCGAAATCAGGCCGAGCAATTGGGTGTAACCGTCGTCGGGTTCGCCAAGGCCGTGTGCAGGCAAGCAGCGGCGGTCGGCCAAGAGGGCGGTGGCGCTGCCGTGTTCGAGGCCGCCGTATAGCTTGTCGCCCACGTGCAGTAAAAAGGTGTAGTCGGCAAACGGGGCGGGAGCAGGGAAAAAGTCGAGCTGGGTTTCGCAAATGGCGAGGGTGTCACGGAGCAGGCGGTCGCGGTCGAAGTCGGCATAACGGCCGCTGAGCACGATGCGGTGTGGCAGGCCGCGGGCGGTGAATTCGAGTATTTCCAAACAGCCGGCTTCTACTGGGTGGTCGATGAGTTGGCGGTAGTTAGGCGCGTGGTAGCTGCCGTCGTCCAGGCGGGGCAGGGAAGTGGCGGTTTGCCATTCGGCGGGGAAGTCTAATCTTACCCGATGGGTTTGTTGCTCGCTGCCGTGCAGGCGCAGAAACAGGGCGGCGCCGTCGAAGAAGCCGCGTTCGCTGTCGAGATAGCAGCCGCGCACGGAAAGGTCGAAGGCGTAGATGTGGTAAACCAGTTGCCATTCGCCGTGGCAATTGGCGGCGGCCTGCCAAGTGTGTTTGTCGAGCTGTTGCAGGGGAACGGTTTGCCCGTTGCAACTGGCAGAGAGATCGGTGAGATGGCGGGCGAATTCGCGGATCATATAGCTGCCGGGCACCCAATTGGGCAGGCTGAGCTTCGGTGCTTGATTGCCTTGGTGGGAGAAGGTGAGCTCGACGCGGAAAAGGTGGCGCAGGGGCAGGGCGGAAATACGGTAGTGCGGCATGTTTCAGGTAGCCTCGTGTAAAGAGTTGTTTACAATTTTGGGGCGGCTTGATGTTTGTCAAGGCGGCGGGGAGGGGAAAAGGATATTCTTGCCGGGTTCGCCGGCCTGCCGGGCGCGGCACAAAGTAAAAAACAGGGCGTAAACTGCGTTTTTGTGGTTAAGGCCCGTATTTTGCTTTAAAATGGCACGGTTAAAACACCCGCAGTTTGTGTTAAGACTATGTTTAACGGCGGCTGCGGTGTTTCAATTTTTAAGATAAATCGGACGCATGGGTGCGGAAATTTGGCCGATGCAAACCGATATTGATGTTATATAAAGCCATTTTTAATGGAGATTTCTCATGGAAACGCAAACTTATAACTACAAAGTGGTGCGCCAGTTCGCCATCATGACTGTGGTTTGGGGGATTGTGGGCATGCTGGTCGGCGTGATTATCGCCGCGCAGCTTTATTGGCCGCAACTCAACTTGACCGATGTAGGTCCGTGGTTCCACTTCGGCCGCCTGCGTCCTCTGCATACCAATGCGGTGATCTTCGCATTCGGCGGTTGCGGCCTGTTCGCCACTTCTTATTATGTGGTGCAGCGTACTTGTAATGTGCGCCTGTTCAGCGACAAGCTGGCGGCGTTTACATTCTGGGGCTGGCAGGCAGTGATTGTGCTGGCCGCCATTACCCTGCCGCTGGGCTACACCCAAGGTAAGGAATATGCCGAATTGGCTTGGCCCATCGATATTCTGATTACCTTGGTGTGGGTGGCTTATGCGGTTGTGTTCTTCGGCACCATCGCCAAGCGCAAAGTGAAACATATCTATGTGGCCAACTGGTTCTACGGTGCCTTCATTTTGGCTGTGGCCTTGCTGCACGTGGTCAACAGCTTGGCTGTGCCGACCGGCCTGTTCAGCATGACTTCTTACCCGGTGTATTCCGGCGCCATCGACGCCATGGTGCAGTGGTGGTACGGCCACAATGCGGTGGGCTTCTTCCTGACCGCTGCTTTCTTGGGCATGATGTATTACTTCGTGCCCAAACAAGCGGGCCGCCCGGTTTATTCCTACCGTTTGTCCGTTGTGCACTTCTGGGCTTTGATTTTCACCTATATGTGGGCCGGCCCGCACCATTTGCACTACACCGCCCTGCCTGACTGGACCCAGTCTCTGGGCATGGTGTTGTCGCTGATTCTGTTTGCGCCCTCTTGGGGCGGCATGATCAACGGCATCATGACGCTGTCCGGCGCGTGGCACAAACTGCGCACCGATCCGATTCTGAAGTTCTTGGTGGTGTCCCTGTCCTTCTACGGTATGTCTACTTTCGAAGGCCCGATGATGTCGATCAAAACGGTGAACGCTTTGAGCCACTACACCGACTGGACGGTCGGCCACGTGCACTCCGGCGCTTTGGGCTGGGTGGGCTTCGTCACCATCGGTTCTATCTACTATCTGGTTCCCCGCCTGTTCGGCCGCAAAGAAATGTACAGCACCAAGCTGATTGAAGTGCATTTCTGGATCGGCACCATCGGCATCGTGCTCTACATCGCTTCGATGTGGATTGCCGGTGTGATGCAGGGCCTGATGTGGGGCAACCTGAACTTGGATGGCACGCTGACTTATTCTTTCGTTGAGTCTGTGAAGGAAAGCATGAAGTTCTACCTGATCCGCTTTGTCGGTGGTGCGCTGTATCTGTCCGGCATGGTGCTGATGGCCTACAACGTGTACCGCACGATTACCGCCGGCAAGCCTGTTAATGCCGAAATCCCGGTTTTGACCCAAAACCAGCATCACTAATACCAACAGATAGAAAGCACAGGCTACCAAAATGAAATTACAACAACTTGTTGAAGAAAAAGTCGGTTACCTGATCGTGTTTACCTTCTTGGTAATCAGCGTGGGTCTGCTTGTTGAAGTGGTTCCCCTGTTTTACACCAAATCGGTAACCGAACCTGCTCCGGGCGTGAAGCCTTACACCGCCCTGCAAGTGGCCGGCCGCGATGTGTACATCCGCGAAGGCTGCTACAACTGCCATTCGCAAATGATCCGTCCGTTCCGTGCGGAAACCGAGCGTTACGGCCACTATTCAGTAGGCGGTGAGTCGGTTTACGACCATCCCTTCCAATGGGGCTCCAAGCGTACCGGTCCGGATTTGGCCCGTGTGGGCGGCCGCTATTCCGACGAATGGCACCGTTTGCACCTGCTGAATCCGCGTGACGTGGTGCCGGAGTCCAATATGCCTGCCTTCCCGTGGCTGGCGCGCAATCGCGTAGACGGTGAAACCGTGGCCCAACACATGCGCACCCTGCGCACCGTGGGCGTGCCCTACACAGACGAGCAGATTGCCGCCGCCGCCGGCGAAGTGGAAGGCAAGTCTGAGCTGGATGCCGTCATCGCCTACCTGCAAGGCTTGGGCTTGGCACTGAAAAACAACGAAGTGAAATAAGGCGGGTTATGGCTATCCTGACTTTGGCTGTGAATCAGATCATCTACATCGTGGTCACTTTGATTATTGCGTTGATGTTTGCTTTGGTGTTGTGGATTACTCTCAACCGTAAAGCCAAGCCGCATTATGAAAACGAAGGCCAGCGCATCATTGACGATGAAGATACGCCTGGCGATGATTCCGGCCTTTCAGGTAGCCGCAACCGGCACGGAGCAGAATAATGGAAACATCTCAATTTACCAGCAGTTTCTGGCACTACTATATTTGTGCCATTGTCATCCTCAGCTTCATCGGTCTGTTTTGGCTGCTGTTTTCACAAAACAAAGTGAAAGCGCCGCCGAAGGGCGAGGATGTCAAAACCATGGGCCATGAATGGGACGGCATTGAAGAGTACAATAACCCGCTGCCGCGTTGGTGGTTCTTTCTCTTCATTCTTACCGTTTTGTTCAGTATCGGCTATCTGATTGTGTATCCCGGTATGGGCGACTTCAAAGGCGTGGGCTTCGGCGGCCAGGCTTGGACCAGCCAAAGCCAATACGAATCAGAAGTCAAAGCGGCCAACGAAAAATTCGCTCCGGTTTATGCCAAATTTGCCAATATGCCGGTGGAAGAAGTGGCCAAAGACGCAGATGCCCAACGTATCGGCAAACACCTCTTTGATACCTACTGTATCCAATGTCACGGTTCCGATGCCAAAGGCCAGCGCGGCTTCCCCGATTTGACCGACCACGATTGGCTGTGGGGCGGCTCTCCCGATCAAATCAAAGAGAGTATTGCCAAAGGCCGTGTCGGCATCATGGCTGCTTGGGGTCCGCAATTGGGCGAAGAGGGCGTGAAAAATGCCGCTCACTACGTGTTGTCTTTGTCCAATCCCGGTAATCCCAACTTGGATCCTGGCCGCGTGAAACGTGGTGAAGCCGTCTTCCACGGTCCGCCCGCCAACTGTTTTGTCTGCCACGGCGACAAAGGCCAAGGCGTGCTGGGTGCCGGCCCCAACCTGAGCGACGATGTTTGGTTGTGGGGTAACAGCGAAAAAGCCATCATGGAAACCATCACCAACGGCCGTCATAACCAAATGCCGGCATGGGAAGGCTTCTTGAATGACGACAAAGTGCACATCCTGACGGCTTACGTGTGGGGCAAATCCAATAACGGCCAAGCTGCCGCTGCGGCAGATGCCAAACCGTCTTCCGCTCCTGCCGCTTCCGAAGCCGCTGCTTCTCAAGCTGCTCCTGCCGCAGCCTCACAAGCGCAACCGGCTGCGGATGAAGCCCAAGTGTCGTTTGACAAAGGCATGGCTGTTTTCTACTTCGCCACCGGTAAAAGCGAAGTTGCCGCCAATGCTGCTCAAGTTGCCGCCGAATTGGTGGAAGCCGGTAAGGCCGGTAAAAAACTGGTCATCAGCGGCTATACCGACAGCACCGGCAATGCAGCCTTGAATGCAGAGTTGTCCAAGCAGCGCGCCCAAGTTGTGAAGGCATTTTTAGAGGCGCAAGGCGTGGATCCCAAAAACATTGAGCTGCGTAAACCCGAAGACACCACAGCCGCCCAAGGTAACAATGCCGAAGGCCGTCGTGTTGAGGTGAGCATCGAAGGATAAATTCTTTCCAGCCGAAATAAAGGCTACCTGAAAAGCTTTTCAGGTAGCCTTTTCCGTTACATTCTGCTCAGCGTTTCAGTTGCCGCGCCGCTTCCAAAGCGAAATAGGTCAGGATGCCGTCTGCGCCCGCCCGCTTGAAGGCAAGCAAACTTTCTAAAATAACCTTATTGCCGTCCAGCCAGCCGTTCTGAATGGCGGCCTGCAACATGGCATATTCGCCGGATACTTGGTAGGCATAAGTCGGCACGCCGAATTCATCTTTCACGCGGCGGATGATATCGAGGTAGGGCATCCCTGGCTTGATCATCACCATATCGGCTCCTTCCTGCAAATCCAAAGCGATTTCATGCAAGGCTTCGTTGCTGTTGGCCGGATCCATCTGGTAGGTCTGCTTATCGGCCTTGCCCAAATTGCCCGAACTGCCGACCGCATCACGGAAAGGCCCGTAGAAAGCGGAAGCGTATTTGGCGGAATAGGCCATGATACGGGTGTGGCGATGTCCGGCCTCCTCCAGTGCATCGCGGATGGCACCGATGCGGCCGTCCATCATATCCGAAGGTGCCACCACCTGGGCGCCGGCTTCTGCATGACAAAGCGCCTGTTTGATCAAGACTTCGATGGTTTCATCGTTTAAAACATAGCCCTGTTCGTCAATCAAGCCGTCTTGTCCGTGGCTGGTATAAGGATCCAAAGCAATATCGGTCATCACACCCAGTTCAGGAAAGCGCTCGCGCAAAGCGCGTACCGTGCGCGGAATGATGCCTTCGGGATTAAAAGCCTCGCTGGCTTGTAAATCCTTGCGGCCAACCGATGCTGGAAAAAGTGCCAACATCGGAATTTCCAATTTGCAGGCTTCTTCAGCCTGGCGCAGTAAATTATTCAAAGTTTGCCGTTCGATACCGGGCATAGAAGGCACGGCTTCATTATGCGTACCTTGTTCCAAGACAAAAACCGGATAAATCAAATCATTGGTGCTCAATAAGTGCTCACGCATCAAGCGACGGGAAAATTCGTCTTTGCGCATACGGCGCAAGCGGGTGGTGGGCACGGTTCGGAAAGGTGTATTCATGGCAAGTTCCACACTAAATTGAATCTATGTCGTCAATATAACAATGCGGGCCGGATAAGTATAGATTGCTCAGATGAGATAAGCTAACGTGGCTCAGGCTACCTGAAACTTTTCAGGCAGCCTGTTTTGAGCTTAATTGTGAGATTGTTTTTGGGATTGGGTACGGGCTGGTTATTTTGTCTGACAAAATTTCCTTGAGATTCATGGTGGTGTTGGGTTGAGTTGGATTTTTTTGTCATTTGCGGTTGACCGGATT
>NZ_JH164926.1:1944779-2023251 GCF_000226875.1 Neisseria shayeganii 871 | reverse complement strand
AGGCGCAAAGCCACCTGAAGGCGATGTGTGTGAACCTGTTGAAAGCAGCCAACAGGATACGTGTGCCTGTTGCTGCCTGAACAGGCAGGAAGTGCCTAGAAATTAGGCACTTGAAGGGGATTTCAGGGGTGGTTTGTCTGCTTTTTACGCAAAAACAGCCGGAATATGATGAAGCATGTTCCGGCTGTTTGTTGGCCTGGGGTTTTGCAAAGGTCTCAGCCTTTCTCGTATATTGGGGCAGGCAATCCGCAACGGCGCTTGGCGGTTTATCCGCTGTGGCGCTCTCCGTTTAGCAGCGCCAGCAGGCCGGCTTCGTCCAGAATGCCCACACCCAAAGCTTGGGCTTTGTCGAGCTTGCTGCCGGCGGCTTCGCCGGCCACCACATAATCGGTTTTTTTCGACACGCTGCCGGACACTTTGCCGCCGGCCGCTTCAATCAAGGCGGCGGCTTCATCGCGCTTGAGGCTGGGCAGGGTGCCGGTGAGCACCACGGTTTTGCCGGCCAGCGGCGCAGGCGGGCTGTCGGAAGCGCCGGCTGCGGCAGTGTGGTCTGCGGCCTCGGGCAATAAGGCCAGAAAGCGGGCGATGTCGCGCAGCAGGGCGGCGTGTTCGGTTTGCGTGCGCCATTGCTGCCAGGCTGCCGGCAGCGCTTCGTCTTGCAACAGACCGTCCATGCTACAGCCGGCCAGCACCCATAATTCGGCAGCGCGTTTTTCGCTCAGTTTGATGCCGGGCAGGCGGGCAAGCCATTGCTCCGGGGCGAAATACTGCGCCAGCCGCGGGCTGGGCGGGCCTTCCTGCGGCTGCACGCCGGCAGCCAGCAAATCGTCCAACAGCGCGCTTTGGGCGGGCTGGCGGAAATAATCGGCAATCGAGGCCGCCACCACGCCGCCGATGTCGGGCAGGCACGCCAGCAAGGGCTGCGGCGCCTGCCGCAGCAGTGCCAGACTGCCAAAGGCGGCGGCCAGCTGCTTGGCGGTGCTTTCGCCCACATGGCGGATGCCCAAGGCAAACAGCAGTCGCGCCAACGGCGGGGTGCGGCTGGCGGCGATGCCGTCGAGAATATTCTGCGCCCATTTTTGCGGTTTGGGTTTGCCGCTGTCGTCTTGGCCGCCGTCTTTGATTTGTTGCAAGGTGGCGATGTCGAGGCGGTAGAGGTCGGCAAAGCCGTGCACCAAATCCTGCGCCACCAGCGCTTCAATCTGTTTTTGCCCCAAGCCGTCGATGTCCATCGCCTTACGCGCGGCGAAATGAATCAAGCCTTGCGCCCGCTGCGCCGCGCACAGCATGCCGCCGCTGCAACGCGCCACCGCTTCGTTTTCTTCGCGCACCACCGCGCTGCCGCACACCGGGCAGTTTTCAGGTAGCCTGAAGGGCGGAGATTGCGGCGAGAGGCTGCCTGAAAACAAGTCTGCGCCCGGTATTTCCAGCATCGGCCGCCGCTCGGGCAGGATGCGCACCACTTCGGGAATCACGTCGCCGGCGCGGCGCACCACCACGGTGTCGCCCACGCGCACGTCTTTGCGGCTGACTTCGTCCTGGTTGTGCAGGGTGGCGTTGGTCACGGTGACGCCGCCGACAAACACCGGCTGCAAGCGCGCCACCGGCGTGACCGCACCGGTGCGGCCCACCTGCACATCGATGGCTTCCACCACCGTCAGCGCTTCTTCGGCGGGGAATTTGTGCGCCACCGCCCAACGCGGCGCGCGCGACACGAAACCCAGCTGTTGTTGCTGAGCCAGGCTGTTCACTTTCACCACCACGCCGTCGATTTCATAGGGCAGGCTGGCGCGCTCGGCGGCCAAGCGCTCGTAAAAGGCCAGCACTGCTTCGATGCCTTTGCACACGGCAAAGCGGCCTTCAGGCAGGCTGAAACCCAGCCCGCCCAAATAGGCCAGCTCGTCGATGTGGGTCTCGGCTACTTTGCCGCCTTGTTGGCGGGCGATGCCGTAGGCGAAAAAATGCAGTTTGCGTTGGGCGGTGATTTTGGAATCGAGTTGGCGCAGGCTGCCGGCGGCGGCATTGCGCGGGTTGGCAAACGGTTTCTGCCCCGCCGCCTCCTGGCGTCGGTTGAGCGCGGCGAAATCGGCTTTCAGCATCAGCACTTCGCCGCGCACTTCAATCAACTCGGGCAGATGGCCGCCTTGCAGTTGCAGCGGCACATTGCGCACGGTTTTCAGATTGTCGGTCACGTCTTCGCCGCTGGCGCCGTCGCCGCGGGTGGCGGCCTGCACCAACACGCCGTGCTGATACAGCAGGCTCACCGCCAAGCCGTCGAATTTGGGCTCGCTGCAATACACCACCTGCGCCAGCCCCAAGTCTTTGCCCACCCGTTCATCGAACGCGCGCATTTCGGCATGATCAAAGGCCCCGCTGTCGTCTTGCGGCGAAAAGGCATTGTTGAGCGACAGCATCGGCACCGCATGCACCACGGTGTCGAAACCGGCCAGCATGGCGCCACCCACCCGCCGGGTAGGGCTTTCAGGTAGCCTCAGCTCGGGGTGTGCCGCCTCCAGCGCCTCCAGCTCGCGGTAGAGGCGGTCGTATTCGGCATCGGGCACGCTGGGCGCGTCGAGGGTGTAATACTCGTGGGCGTAGCGGTTGAGGGTGTCGGTGAGGGTGCGGATGCGCTGGGCGGTCATGGCGGGACAAGGTATTGGAAACGGCGGGCATCATATCATGCCGGCGGCAACAGAAGGCGGCGATAAACAACAGGCTACCTGAAAAGCGTGCTGCTGCTTTCGGCCGGCCTGCTGTCGGGCATGCGGACGGATGCGGCCGTTGTGCGGGAGCCGGGTTAAGGTTTGGCTTGGGCGGCGGTGGCGCCGATCACGCCTTCCCATTTCTCGCCGCCTTCGTTGGAGGCTTTGCCGGTCAATACTTCGCCTTGGGTGCCGTAGAAACCGCCGTCAAAATGGCCGTCAGGTTTCAAACGCGCGTCTCGGCCGCCGGTGTTGTCCAGCCATAAGGTGCCGCTGACCTTGCCGTTGTCGCTCACCGGAACGGACAGATTGCTGCTGCCTCTGCGGACGGTGTTGCCGAATCCGCCGAGATACCAGGTACGCACGCCGTTATCGCCGCTGCCGTCGATTTTCATGGCCAGGGTTTTGTCGCTGCCGCGGTAGGTGGCCAGCACGTCGGCGGTTTGCGGTTGGTTGTCGTGGTAGTGGTAATACATGGTGCCGCGGTACTGCACTTGGTCCATACCTTCGGGACGTTTCAGGCGGCTGTCGTCGGCCTGCTGTACATAAAGCGAGACCAGTTCGCTGCCGGTAACTTCGTCGGGGTAATAAGGGGAGCGGATGATTTTGTTGATGCGGGCATGGCCGTAATAGCCGATCAGGCTGCCGTCATGGCCGCGCAGGGTCTGCATTTCCGGCTTGCCGAGGAAATTATTGCCGGTTTCGGGGTTGAAAATCTGCAATTCGATGTTTTTGCCGTCTGCCTGCAGGTTCAGCTTGACCAAGCCGGATGTGTCGAAGCCTTTGGGCGTGTTAACGCCCAAACGGTTGAAGACGGCCCGATCCAATTCTTGGGGTGTTGGCGGCGGCGGGGGTTCGGGTTTGGCTTCGGCTTGGGGCTGGGCTTCGGCTTGAGCGTCTTGTTGCGGTGCCGCTTGGGGGGTGGGCAGCTGGCCGACCGAAGGGCCGCTGCCGCCGCTGCTGCCGCAGGCAGACAATAAAGCGGCCAGAAGAGAGGTGAAGAGCAGGGGTTTGGTGTTCATTTGTGATTCATTTCTTATGGATAATGGGGTGGAGTAAGCAGGTTTCTGTCAGCCGGAGGGGCTACCTGAAACCGTTACCGTAAAAACAAACTGCCTGACGTCGGTCAGGCAGTCTGCGGTGGGGCGGCTTTATACCAC
Source organism: Neisseria shayeganii 871 (assembly GCF_000226875.1). Lineage (GTDB taxonomy): Bacteria > Pseudomonadota > Gammaproteobacteria > Burkholderiales > Neisseriaceae > Eikenella > Eikenella shayeganii. Next base: position 2,019,389 of record NZ_JH164926.1, on the reverse strand, counting down.
AATGTTCACCAAGCGCTTGGGTACCACGATAATTTTTTTCGCAACTTTACCCTCGGTAAATTTCTGCGCACCGGCGCTGGCGAGCGCGGCGGCTTCGATGACGGCTTGATCGGCATCGGCGGCCACGGTGATTTTGTCGCGCAGTTTGCCGTTTACCTGCACCATCATTTCGATTTCGGTTTGCACCAGCGCGGCGGGGTCGGCTTTCGGCCAGCCCTGTTCCCACACTTTGCCTTCAGGGCGCAGTACCGCCCACAGGGTTTCGCAGATGTGCGGCACAATCGGCCAAAGCAACACCATCACGCTTTCCAATACTTCCTGCGCCACGGCGCGGCCGTTTTCATCGGCGGTGTCGGTTTTGTCGTATTGGTTGAGCAGCTCCATCACGGCGGCGATGGCGGTGTTGAATTGCTGGCGGCGGTCGTAGTCGTCGGTGACTTTGGCGATGGTGCTGTGCAGCTTGAAGCGCAGGTCTTTCAGGGCGGTGGAGAGGCCGTCTTGGCTACCTGAAAAGGCGGCAACCGGGGCGCCCTGTTTTTGGAATTCGTACACCGTGCGCCACAGGCGGCGCAGGAAGCGGTGGGCGCCTTCCACGCCGGCGTCGCTCCATTCCAGCGACTGCTCGGGCGGCGAGGCGAACATCATAAACAGGCGCGCGGTGTCGGCGCCGTAGGCGTCGATCAAAGCTTGAGGATCCACGCCGTTTTTCCTCGACTTCGACATTTTCTCGATGCCGCCGATGGTGACGGGCTGGCCGTCGGCCTTCAGTATGGCGGAAGTAGGGCGGCCTTTTTCGTCAAGAGAAAGTTCGATATCGGACGGATTGAACCAATCTCTACGGCCATTGGCCTGTTCGCGGTAGAAGGTGCCGCACACTACCATGCCCTGGGTGAGCAGCTGTTTGAACGGTTCTTTCACCGGTACGATGCCTTCTTCATGCATCAGCTTGGTGAAGAAGCGGGCGTACAAGAGGTGCAAAATGGCGTGTTCGATGCCGCCGATGTATTGGTCGGCCGCCTGCCAGTATTGCGCTGCCGCCGGCTCGACCATGCCGCCCTCAAACTGCGGCGACATATAGCGGAACTGGTACCAGCTGGATTCCATAAAGGTGTCCATGGTGTCGGTTTCGCGGCGGGCGGGGCCGCCGCAGTGCGGGCAGGTGGTTTCGTAAAACTCGGGCATTTTCGCCAGCGGCGAGCCGCTGCCGTCGGGCACCACGTCTTCGGGCAGCACCACCGGCAGCTGTTCGGCCGGTACCGGTACGTCGCCGCAGCTGTCGCAATGGACAATCGGAATCGGACAGCCCCAGTAGCGCTGGCGGGAAATGCCCCAGTCGCGCAAACGGTATTGGGTTTTCAGTGCGCCGGCGTTCAGGCTTTGCAGTTTGGCGCCGATGGCGTTGAAGGCGGCTTGAAAATCCAGGCCGTCAAATTCGCCGCTGTTGATCAGGCGGGTGTGTTCTTTGTCGCCGTACCATGTCTGCCACTCGCTTGGGTTGTAGGCGGGCTGAGGAAGGGTGGATTCGATGACCTGTTTTACCGGCAGGCCGTATTTGTTGGCAAATTCAAAGTCGCGCTCGTCGTGGCCGGGCACCGCCATCACCGCGCCGTCGCCGTAGCCCCACAGCACATAGTTGGCAATCCACACTTCCAAGCGTTCGCCGTTGAGCGGATTGAGCACATAACGGCCGGTGGGCATGCCTTTTTTCTCCATGGTGGCCATGTCGGCCTCGGCCACGCTGCCGGATTTGCATTCGGCAATAAAGGCTTGCAGTTCGGGCTGCCCGGCCGCGGCGGCGGCGGCCAGCGGATGCTCGGCGGCCACCGCCACATAGGTGGCGCCCAACAGGGTGTCGGGGCGGGTGGTATAGACTTGCAGATAATCGGCATACTCGCCGCTCAAGCCCTGTTTGCTGTCTTCGGCTACCTGAAAGCGCACCTGCATACCGCGCGATTTGCCGATCCAGTTGCGCTGCATGGTTTTCACCTGTTCCGGCCAGTCGAGTTCGTCCAAATCGGCCAGCAGCTGCTCGGCGTAATCGGTGATGCGGAAGTAATACATCGGGATTTCGCGCTTTTCGATCAGCGCGCCCGAACGCCAGCCGCGTCCGTCGATCACCTGCTCGTTGGCGAGCACGGTTTGATCGACCGGGTCCCAGTTGACGGTGCCGTTTTTGCGGTAGATCACGCCTTTTTCAAACAGCTTGGTAAAAAACAGCTGCTCCCAGCGGTAATACTCGGGGGTGCAGGTGGCGAATTCGCGCGCCCAATCGATGGCAAAGCCCAGGCTTTTGAGCTGGCCGCGCATATAGTCGATGTTTTCATAGGTCCATTTGGCGGGGGCGACGCCGTTCTCCATGGCGGCGTTTTCGGCCGGCATGCCGAAGGCGTCCCAACCCATGGGCTGCATCACGTTGAAGCCGTTGAGGCGTTTGAAACGGCTGCGCACGTCGCCGATGGTGTAGTTGCGCACGTGGCCCATGTGCAGCTTGCCGCTGGGGTAGGGGAACATGGAGAGGCAGTAAAACTTGGGACGGGAGGAGTCTTCGACGGCGTTAAAGACGTGATGGTCGGCCCATTTTTTCTGGGCGGCGGGCTCGATCAGCGAGGGTTGGTAGTGTTCTTGCATGGCGGCGGGCCTGATATGAATATGATGGAAACGAAAGAGACGATTATAAGCCAGCAGCAGTAAATCAGGCTACCTGAAAGGGTTTCAGGTAGCCTTCGGCGTGGGGGGGCAGTCTTGCCGTCCGTGTTTTTGGATGAATTCGATTTTGTAGCCGTCGGGGTCTTCCACAAAGGCGATCACGGTGCTGCCGTGCTTCATCGGGCCGGCTTCGCGGGTAACTTTGCCGCCTTTGGCGCGTACGGCTTCGCAGGCGGCGTAGGCGTCTTCCACTTCGATGGCGATGTGGCCGTAGCCGTTGCCCAGATCGTAGGCGGGGGTGTCCCAGTTGTGGGTGAGTTCGATCACGGCGGTGTCGGCTTCGTCGCCGTAGCCGACGAAGGCGAGGGTGAAGCGGCCGTCGGGGTAGTCTTTTTGGCGCAGCAGGCGCATGCCGAGCACGTCTTGGTAAAAGGCCAGCGATTTCTGCAAATCGCCGACGCGCAACATGGTGTGGAGCAGTCTCATGGCGGGTTCCTTTCGGTGTGGTTTTTGAGCGGTGAATATCAGGGCGGCGGTGTGGTCCGGGCGGGGGAGGTCGGCTGATTGTCAGGCAAGCCCGGTCCAAAACAACTAGTCCAAAACAAACAGTTCGCGGCCGTGCTGTTTCAGCCAGGCTTTGGCCGCATCGGTGTGCGGGGTGTGGCGGCGGACCAGCTGCCAGAAGGCCGGGCTGTGGTTGGGGTGGGGCAGGTGGCACAGTTCGTGCACGCACACATAGTCGGCCACATATTCGGGTGCGCCCACCAGCCGCCAGTTGAGGCGGATGCCGGTGCGCTGACGGCAGACGCCCCAGAAGGTTTGGGCCGAGGTGAGGGCGGAGGCGGCGGGCTGCAGCTGCAGGCGTTCGGCGTGTGCCTGCAGGCGCGGCAGCAGGTAATCGGCGGCCCGGCTGTGGAGATGCCGGCGCAGCAGGTTTTTTTGTTGCGGCCACGGGCTTTCAGGTAGCCTGATGCAGTCTGCTTCCAGGCGGATGCCGCTGCCGGCTTGCGGCGACAGCAGCCGTGCTTCGCCGTACAGCCAGATGTGCTTTGGTGCGGCATCGGCGGCGGGCGCTTGGTCGAGCAAACGGCGCAAGGCGGCTTCGTTGGCGGCCAGCCAGCGGCGCAATTCGGTTTCGCCCAACCAGGGCGGCACGCTCAGGCGCAGGTTGTCTGCACCCTGCGGGCGCAGGATGATGTTTTTCTTGGCGCTGCGGCGCAGTTCAAGGCGGATGCGGCGGCCGTCGGAAAGCTGATGGTGCATGGGCGGGAACAGTATTGCGGGCTACCTGAAAGACCTCAGGCTGTTTAGCCGATCCAGCCTAAGTAATACAACAGGCTGGCGGTAATCGCGGCGGTGCCGGCAATCAGCAGCGGCAGACGCCAGCGCGGGGCCTGTTCGGCCAGCCAGGGGCCTTTGTACCACCATAAAAACACGATCGCAGCCGCGGCAATCGCGGCCGCGCCGATTTGGTCGCCGTTCATGCCGTCTCCTTGCGGTAACAGGGGCCCAGCCCGGTGATGGCCGGCATACGGCTCTCGATGGCGGCTTCGCAGGCGCGGGTCAGCGCGTCGATGTCGCCGCTGTCGTGTGCGATCGGCGGGCAAACGATGACGCGGATTTCGCCGGGGTATTTTAAAAACGAGTTTTTCGGCCAGTATTCGCCGCTGTTGAGCGCCACCGGCACCAAATCCATTTCCAAGAGTTTGGCCATGCGGGCGGCGCCGTTTTTATAGCGGCCTTTTTTGCCCGGGGCAATGCGGGTGCCTTCCGGGAAAATGGTGATCCAGAAGCCTTGGGCTTTGCGCCGGCTGCCCTGCTCGATGATTTGAGCGCTGGCTTTGGCGGGGTTTTTGCGGTCGATGCCGATGGTGCCGGCCAGTTTCAGCCCCCAACCGAAGAAAGGAATCAGGAACAGCTCGCGCTTGGCCACGAATACTTGGGCGGGGAAGATTTTTTGGGTGGCCAAGGTTTCCCAGCCGGACTGGTGTTTGCAGCAGATGACGGCGGGGCCGGCCGGAATGTTTTCCGCGCCTTCTACGGTATATTTGAGGCCGACCACATGCTCCAGCAGCCACATCAGGGTGAGCGCCCAGCGGGTGGCCATGGTGTGGATGCCGCGCGGGAAGGGAGCGGCCAGCACCAAGACGACAAACAGCGGTGGAGTGATCAGCGCCACCAAGAGCCAATAGGCGAGGTTTCTTATCCAGAGCATAGGGCGTCCTGTTGGGGAGCAGGTTGGGTGTTGAGGTGTTTGGCGAAGGCGAGCAGGTCGTCGAACACTTGCGTGTTTTCCGGTAGGCCGCCGGCGGCCAGGGTTTTTTTGCCCTTGCCGGTGAGCACCAGCACGGGCTGGCCGCCCACCGCGGCGATGGCCTGTAAATCGCGCAGGCTGTCGCCCACCATATACACGCCTTCGGCCGACATATTGAAGCGGTCGAGAATGTCTTCCACCATGCCGGGCTTGGGTTTGCGGCAGTGGCAGCGGGCGGAATCGGTGTGCGGGCAGAACCAGATGCCGTCGATGCCGCCGCCGGCTTCGCGGGCGAGACGGTGCAGTTTTTCGTGCATTTCGTTCAAATCCTGCATGGTGAAGTAGTGGCGGCCGATGCCGGATTGGTTGGTGGCCACCACCACGGTGTAGTCGGCCTGCTTGAGAAAGGCCACCGCATCCATGCTGCCTTCGATGGGCACCCATTCGTCGGCCGACTTCACGAAGTCGTCGCGGTCGTGGTTGAGCACGCCGTCGCGGTCGAGAATAATCAGTTTCATGCTTTCATTCCGAGGTAATTCATGGCGAAGTGTTTCAGGTAGCCTTTGACGCTGCGGATGATGACGCTGCTGGCCTTGGAGCGGAGAAAGTCTGCTTTTTCGATGCGGATGGTGCTGTCGAGCTTTTCCAGCGCTTCCAGCACGAAAGCCGGCCGGCTGTGCAGAATACGCAGGCGGTGGTGTTGCTCGAAATACAGCCAGTCGTCGGCGGCGGCGCACGGCGTTTGGGTGGCTGCCCGCAGTTTTTCCGCGCCGGCACGGCTGACAATATAGGCCACGGTACCGCAGCCGTATTGTTCCCACGGGGTGCCGAAGCGCACGGTTTCGCCGTCGGTAGCCATGGCGGCGCGGTATTTGATGGGCAGGCGGCGGTAGTAATAAGGCAGCTGCTGAGGCAGGGTTTTCACATAGCCCACAATCAGCACGTCAAATGGGTATTGGTCGGATAAGGCATTCAGGTAGCCTTCGTCCAACAGCGGCAGCGGGTTGCGGATAAATTCGGCATCGTCTTCCAAGATCAGGGCGTAGGGTTGGCTTTGTGCGCAAACAGCTTCGTAAACCCGATGGTGGCTTAAGGCGCAACCCAGCTCGCCGCGGGTGAGCCAGCGCTGTTTTTTCGGCTTTTTGTGCAACATTCGGGTAGAGAGCCGTTCGATATCCTTTTGCCCGGCCTGCCGCATATCGACGGCATCGATAAAAACCGCTGCCAAGCCGAAACGGCGGCATTGCCCGCGCATGTGTTCGCGGCGTTCGGTTTCGCCGGCGAGGGAGACGATGTAGACAGGAATCATGAGCAGGCTCAATCAAAACAGACGGCTTGGGCAAAAGGGGTGCCGGCACGGTCTTTGGCCGACAAAAGCGGCCGTCCGGCCAGCGGCCAGTCAATGCCGAGGGTGGGGTCGTTCCAAAGCAGGGTGTGCTCGGCGTGCGGATTGTAATAGTCCGTGCATTGATAGACAAATTCCGCGCCCTCGCCCAATACGCAGAAGCCGTGGGCGAATCCGGGCGGAATCCATTGCTGTAGGCGGTTTTCGGCCGATAAAACGGTGCCGCACCAGCGGCCGAAGTCGGGCGAGCTTTTACGCAAATCCACCGCCACGTCAAACACTGCGCCTCGAATCACGCGCACCAGTTTGCCCTGCGGGTTGGCCGATTGGTAGTGCAGGCCGCGCAGCACGCCGGCGGCGGATCGGGAGTGGTTTTCCTGCACGAAGGTGCAGTCGCACACATGGGTGCGAAACCAGTCGGCGCGGAAGGTTTCGGCAAACCAGCCGCGTTCGTCGCCCAAGATTTGCGGCTGGAGGATTTTGATGTCGGGCAGGGAAGCAGGGAGAAGGCGCATCAGGCTACCTGAAAGCAAAGGTTAGATGGAGTGGGGCGTCAGCCGCCGCCGACCAAACGCAGCAGATGGCGGGCGTAGGCATTTTGTCCCATGCCGGCGGCCAGTGTGCGTATTTGTGCCGTGTCCAACCAGCCGTTGCGCCAGGCGATTTCTTCCAAACAGGCTACCTGAAGGTTTTGCACGTTTTCGATGGCTTTCACGAAAGAGGCGGCTTCGTGCAGGCTCTCGTGGGTGCCGGTGTCCAGCCAGGCAAAGCCGCGGCCGAGGCGTTCTACCTGCAGCGAGCCGTCGGCCAGATACAGGCGGTTGAGGTCGGTGATTTCCAGTTCGCCGCGTGCGGAGGGGCGCAGCTGTTTGGCGAATTCGGGTGCGCGGCAGTCGTAGAAATAGAGGCCGGTTACCGCCCAGTTGGACGGCGGACGGGCCGGTTTTTCTTCGATGGAAACAGGCTGGTTCTGCTCGTTGAAAGCCAGCACGCCGAATCGTTCGGGGTCTTTCACCTGATAGGCGAACACGGTGGCGCCGTGTGTTCTGGCCGCTGCCCGGCGCAGGGTTTGGGTAAACGATTGGCCGTAAAAAATATTGTCGCCCAAGATCAGGCAGGCAGGGCCGCCGTCGAGAAAGTGTTCGCCGATGATCAGCGCTTGCGCCAAGCCTTCCGGCCGCGCCTGTACGGCATATTCGAGGCGGATACCGAAACCGCTGCCGTCGCCGAGCAGGCGGCGGAAGGCGGCTTGGTCTTCGGCGGTGGTGATGAGCAGCACTTCGCGGATGCCGGCCAGCATCAACACCGACAGCGGGTAGTACACCATCGGTTTGTCGTACACCGGCAGCAGTTGTTTGGAAACGCCGCGGGTGGTGGGGTGCAGCCGTGTGCCGGCGCCGCCGGCGAGCAGAATGCCTTTCATAAATACCTTGGGCAGTGGGCTACCTGAAAGCAGGATGCAGCCGTTCTACATCAGCGGACGGCCGTCGATTTTGCCGAAGAAGTGGCGGATGTCGAAATAGACGGCGCGGGTTTGGCCGTTGGCGCAACGCAGGCGGATTTGGTCGTAAATGCCACCGTTGTGCTGGAGCAGGGCTTGTCCGGTTTTGCGGCAGCCGGGCAGGTTGGTCTGAATCCAGCGGTTTTCGGCGGCGATGCCGCGGCGGGTGTCGTCTTCGCGGATGACCACCGCCCGCTCGATGCTGCTGCCGTCGGCCTGCTGTGTTTGCGGTTTCGGTGCCGGGCCGGTTTTATTAGAAGATGTCGCACAGGCGGCGGCGCCGAGTGTGAGGCCGAGTACTAAAACGGTGTGTAAAAAGCGGGCAGACATGGCAGGACTCCTGGAGGTTGAGACAGGGAAAATGTGTGGGCAGGGGTGCTTCTTGGCGCTAAGTGTCTGATACGGCGGCTTGGTGCCACAGCGGCCGCCACCAAGACGGGTTGGCCAAATACCAGCCGACGGTTTGGCGCAGGCCGTCGGCCAAGCCGTATTGCGGCTGCCAGCCCAATTCGCTGCGGATTTTGCTGCTGTCTAAGGCATAACGGCGGTCGTGGCCGGGGCGGTCGGCAACGAAGGCAATCAGGTCGGCATAGCGGGATACGCCTGCAGGTTTCTGTGGCGCCAGCTCTTCCAGCAGAGCGCAAACGGTGTGTACCACTTCGAGATTTTCCGCTTCGCAGCCGCTGCCGATGTGGTAGCTATGACCGATGCGGCCTTGGTTTAGCACCTGCAGCAAGGCGCGGACGTGGTCTTCCACAAACAGCCAGTCGCGGCACTGGCGGCCGTCGCCGTAGAGGGGCAGCGGCAGGCCGTGCAGGGCATTCAGGATGATACGCGGAATCAGTTTTTCCGGAAACTGGCGCGGGCCGTAGTTGTTGCTGCTGTGGCTGAGCACAACGGGCAGACCGTAGGTACGGTGCCAGGCGCGTACCAGATGGTCGCTGCCGGCTTTGGCGGCCGCATACGGGCTGCTGGGGGCATAGGGGTCGCTTTCGGCGGATGGCTGGCTGCGGCCTTCGGCATCGCCATACACCTCGTCGGTGGAAATGTGGTGGAAGCGGAAAGTAGTTTGCTGGCTTTCAGGTAGCCCCTGCCAATAGGCGCGAGCGGCTTCCAGCAGGGTGTAGGTGCCGACCAAATTGGTGTCGATAAAAGCGGCGGGGCCGTGAATCGAGCGGTCAACATGACTTTCGGCGGCCAGGTGCATCACGGCATCGGGCCGGTGGGCGGCAAAAATGCGGCCGAGGGCGGCAGCATCGCAGATGTCTGCCTGCTCGAAAGCGTAACGCGGATGGTCGGCAACCTCGGCCAAAGAGGCGGGATTGCCGGCGTAGGTGAGTTTGTCCACATTTACCACGCGGTGTTCGGTGTGGCGGATGAGGTGGTGGACGAGGGCGGAGCCGATAAAGCCGGCGCCGCCGGTAACGAGGATGTGCATGGCTCAGTGTCCGTTGGCGTTTGCGGGCGGCAGGCCGGCTTCGGTGCGCAGGTGGTGGTAGAACGAGCCGGGCGGGCAGTGTTTCAGGTAGCTCAGTTTGTGTACGCCGCAGCGGCGGGTGATGTCGGCAAATCGGCCGGCATCGAAGGGCTGCTGTATTTGGCGGTAGAGGAGGTGGGGCAGGGTGTCGTCCGCCAGCGGGCATTGGCGGTCGGCAAAATACAGGCGCATCAGTTCGTGGAACATGATCTGGAAAAAGAAGTAGTGCGGGATGCGGTTTTGGGTTTTCCAAAAGTTCAGCAGCAGATCCAGACAGGTGTGGATGACGGTGTTGCCGGGGTGAGCCATGATGAAGCTGTTGAGGACGCTCACTTTATGGTTAGGTTGCCAGCCGAAGTAGTCGGCATTCAGTTTTTCCCACGCGGCTTGGTCTGCGGCGGCGGGATCGCGTTGGAACATAAAAAAGCCAGCATCTTTCAGGTAGCCTTCCGGCAGCGGGGCGGTCAGCAGGATGGTGGCGTCCAGCCAAGCGCCGCCGTAGAGGTCGAGCAGGGCAAGGCGGAGCAGATCGGCAAAGAAGGCGTGTTTGAATTCGGGGTTGTGCCGCTTTTCCCAAACGAAGTCGGGAAAATCGACATAGTCTCTGACGTTGCCGTCGTCCAAGCGGATGATGTCGTAATCGCCTTTGTGCTGTTCGACGGAGTGGAAACACAGGCGCACGATGTCGGGCAAATCGGCTGCATCCGCGCCTTGCCCCCAATATTGCCAGATGATTTTGCGCCCGCGCAGGTCTTGTTTCGGCTGCAGGGAAAAAGATTCGAGGATGCCGTAGAAGTAGGCTTTTAAAAAACGCTCCCAGCAGGCGGCCACATGCCGCTGTTGGGCCAACTGGGCTTTTTTGTTCAGGCGGTTGCGCACCGGCTTGGGTACCAAGCCTTTGTATAAGATTTTCCACGGCCGCCGGTTGCAGGCGTCCACCCGGCGTTTCCATTTGGCGTCGGTGGCGAAAACGGTGTGCGGTTGGCGGGCGGTGGCGGCCACATCGGCGGGTACGCGGTATTCGGCCTCCCACTCTTCGCGGCTGATTTTCTGCTCGCTCTCGCCGCGCAGATAGGCATGGCCGCCGAAGCGGTAATGGGTTTTGTCGGAAAACATGACTTTGGCGTTCTGCTTCCACGGTTCGGTTTCGCCGCGGGTGAAATAGCGCGGCAGGATTTTGACATCGTTGCGGTCGAGCAGGTAGCGGTTGAGCTGGCTTTCGTCGTGCCACAGGGCGATGACGTTTTTGTCCAAGTCTTGTTGGATATGCCGGTTCAGGGTTTCGCACATGGCCAAATAGGCAGCAGCGCGGCCACCGTTGAGCGCTCCGGTAAAATAATACCGGCCTTGGCCGCGGGGGATGCAGGCGGTGGATTTCGGGTTGCGCTCGTAAGGAAATTCGTCGGCGCTCAGATGGGTAATGTGCGGTTGGCGTGCGGCCACCAAGTTTTCGTGCGCCTGCAGCGGCAACAGGTCTTCCCGGCTGACCGGACTGAGCAATTCGGTGTTGCCGTTGAAAAAATAGATGAAGTCGTAAGCCGCCAGCTGTGCTTTGATGCCGAGAAACATTTCAAAACGCATCAGGGTATCGTAAGGCCAGCCGAGTTTGTTTTGGTGGATGCGCGTTACCTTGCCTTCAGCCTCTCCGGCCAGCGGTTCGGGGCTGTCGGTAAACAGGAAATAGTGTTTGCGGCAGTCGGTCAGCAGGAAGCGTTCGGCACTCTGATAGAACGGCTCCCAAAACACCGTGTAGCGGCCGGTGGCGATGTAGAGTACGGCAATTGTAGGTGTGTGCATATTATTCGAACGGGATGGTTTGCAGGGGCAGGTTTCGGTAGCGGAAACGGTGCCATTTGCGGCGGAGGCGGCCGATTTCCCGCTGCAGTTTGTGACGGAGGGTGCGCTGGGCTTTCGGTTTAGGCTGTTTGGCCCGTTCTGCCTCCATTTGGCTGCCGAACTGCTGTTGGGTGGCGGGATGGAGGATGATGTCTTGGATGCAGAGGGCGGGCTGCATTTGGTAAACGGCCAGAGGGCGGCTGGAAACCAAATGGTCGAACAAAATGGCATCCACCGGGTCGACGTCTTGGGCGGGCAGGCGGCGCACATAGGCCAGCAGCCAGCGTGCCGCGGCTTGGGAAAGGATATAGGCGCCGGCGCCGTAGTGGAAGCTGCGCAGCCGCAGCAGGGCGCGGCCGGCATGCGGCGGTATGCGGCTGGCGCTGCAGCGGCAGGCTTGATAGACGGTTTCCAGGTGGACGGCAAAAGCCTGATGCTGCGGTTGCAGTGCGTGCAACCAGCCGGAGCGGGTCAAGAAAGCATCGGCTTGTTTGCCCAAGAAAATATCGTCTTCGAAAATGGCGATGTAGGGCAGGTCTTCATCGAGACACCGCTGCCACAGCGAAACATGGCTCATGAGGCAGGCCTGCTCGATCGGGCTGAGCAGGCTTGCCTGCACATTCGGCAGTAAGCGGGGGGCGACAGAGGTCAAATCGGCAGGCGTGAGGGCGTCGAAAAAGTGGAAGGGAATCTGCTGCCGCCCGAATTCTTGCCGGATGTGGCTGCGCCGTGTGTGGGCGTGGCTGAGGCTGATGACGTGGTTGTGCAACATATGGATCAGTCCGCCAAAGATTGCTGCCAACGCTCGAAGGCTACCTGAAAAGCGGCATTGAGTTTTGCCTGCTGGCTGCGGCTGTCTGGGGTGCGGTAGAAATCGCGGTTGTTTTCCAAGCCGAGGGTTTGGAAATAATCTTCGATGAATTTGCCGTAGCCCTCTTCTTCGTCGTAGTAGTAATAGAGGGTGAAGCGCTTGCCCAAATCGTTGAAGCAGGTTTCGTCCAAGCCGCCGCCCAGCTGTTTCAGCACGAAGTCTGTGCCGGAGAGGGTGCCGTTTTGCAGTTGGCTGAAGCCGGGCAGGGCGGCAGCGGCAGGGCTGTGCAGGTTTTGCGATGCCGCCCAGGCGTAGTAGTAGCCCATGTGGTGGGCGGCGTGGCTTTCAGGTAGCCCGGGGGGATAGTTTTCGTCGAGATGGAAGCTGATGTGGTCGTAATGCATGGGGATTCGGGTAGCCTGTGGGACGCTGGACGGAACGGCTGCCATTATATAGCGGATGGGCGGCGGCCGGGCCGATGGCGGAGCAGGCCACCTGAAAGCGGTTTCAGGTAGCCTGCCGGTGTGCTTGGGCGGTGTGCCGGTTTACTCACCCAGCTTGGCAATGTCCGCCACAGCATTCATCAAATCCGCCAGTTGTTTCAACAGATTCAGGCGGTTTTGTTTTACGGCGGCATCGTCGGCCATTACCATTACATTGTCGAAGAAGGCATCTACTTGCGGTTTCACCGAAGCCAAAGCGGATAAGGCCGTCTGAAAATCTTGGGCAGCCAAGGCGGCTTCGATTTTCGGCTGCAAATCTTTTGCAGCGGCAAACAGGGCTTGTTCTTCGTTTTGTTGCAGCAGGCTTTCGTTTACTGCGCCTAATTCGGTATCGGATTTTTTCAACAGGTTCTGTACGCGCTTGTTGGCGGCGGCAAGAGCGGCTGCTTCGGGCAGTTGTTTGAACGCGACCACAGCTTGCAGTTTGGCAGCCAAGTCGTTTAAACGGCTAGGTTTTTTGGCCAATACGGCTGCAACGATGTCTTGCGGGTAATCGTTTTGCAGCAACACGGCCAAACGTGCCTGCATGAAGTCGGCAACTTCGGCAACGGTGTTGTCGGCGAGTTTGCCTTGCGGGAAGCTGTTGTAGGCCGTCTGAAGCAGATCGTTGATGTCCAAATCGTGTTGCATCAACATGCGCAACACGCCAAGTGCGGAACGGCGCAGGGCATAGGGGTCTTTGTCGCCGGTGGGAATCAGGCCGATGCCCCAAATGCCGACCAGGGTTTCCAGTTTGTCGGCCAAGGCGACGGCGGTGGCAACCGGGCTTTCAGGTAGCTTGTCGCCGGCAAAGCGGGGTTGGTAATGCTGTTCGACGGCATCGGCAATTTCCGGGCTTTCGCCGTCAAGTCGGGCGTAGTATTTGCCCATGGTGCCTTGCAGCTCGGGAAATTCGCCGACCATTTCGGTAACGAGGTCGGCTTTGGCCAAGCGGGCTGCGCGTTCGGTAACGGCAACGTCAGCCCCCAATGCTTTGGCGATGTGGCCGCTGATGCTCATCAGGCGGCTGATGCGCTCGGCTTGGTTGCCCAGTTTGTTGTGGTACACCACGTTTTCCAGTTTGGGCAGGCGGCTTTCGAGCGTGGCTTTTTGGTCTTGTTTGTAGAAAAATTCGGCATCAGACAGGCGGGCTCGCAATACGCGTTCGTTGCCGTGGATGATGTGGCTCGGGTCTTCGGTTTGCAGGTTGGAAACGAGCAGGAAGCGGTTCATCAGCTTGCCGTTTTGATCGAGCAGCGGGAAGTATTTTTGGTTTTGCTGCATGGTGAGAATCAGGCATTCCTGCGGCACGGCGAGGAAGTGTTCTTCAAACTGCGCTTCCAATACCACCGGCCATTCCACCAGTGCGGTTACTTCGTCGAGCAGGGCTTCGTCGGCGGCGACCGTGGCATTCAGACGGCCTGCCTGTTCGTTTAAGGCCGTCTGAATGGCGGCTTTGCGTTCGGCAAACGAAGGAATCACTTTGCCTTCATGGCGCATTTTTTCGGCATAGCTGTCAGCATTTGGGAATACGATGTCGCCGCTGCTCAAGAAGCGGTGGCCGAGAGTGTGGCTGCGGCTGTCCAAACCCAATACCGAAGCCGGTACGGTGTCTGTGCCGTGCATGACCACCAAACCATGCACCGGACGCACAAAGGTATGTGTGCTGCTGCCCCAGCGCATCACTTTCGGAATCGGCAGCTTTTTCACGGCTTGCGCCAAAATGTCGCTGATCAAGGCCGCCAAAGGCTGGCCTTGTTGGGTAAATTCGTAGGCATACACATCTTGTTTGCCGTCGTTGTCGATTTTCAGACTGGCAATATTGGTTCCGCAAGAGCGGGCAAAGCCTTCCAACGCTTTGGTAGGCGCACCGTCTTTCATGCCGGCAGCCACGCTCGGGCCTTTTTTCACCACCAAGCGGTCGGCCTGTGCAGCTTTAACGTTTTTCACTTGTACGGCCAAGCGGCGGGGCGAGGCGTAAGCGGTATATTCGGCTGTGCCTTCGATGAATTGTTCTTTTTCCAAGCCTTCGACGATGGAAGCGGCAAGGCTGTTGCCCAAGTTGTTGAGGGCCTTGGGGGGTAGCTCTTCGGTGAGGAGTTCGATTAAGAGAGACGGGTTTGTCATGATTGAATTCACTTTATGTTAATTGTTGCTTGGATATCTAATCGGAAGCCGGTTTCATTATAAAATCTTCTTATTTGATCACGTCGGGAATATGGAAAATTAGGGTGCTTACGGTTGCAGGCATAGGCTTTTTTAGTGCGGAGTTGGGCCAATTCACTAGCATGGTATTGTTTTAAAAAACAATAGTATTTTTTAACTGATCAACAGCCTCTGAAGCCCATTTCTTTTGTTTTACTTTTAACTCAACTAAATACAAACTATCCGAAAATCTAAGCATCCCATCACATAGGCTTTGCTCATTCCCGGTGATGAAAATTTTAATCCGTTTATCAATTGCATAAAATTGAATTTCTATATTGTTTGGATTTTGTACAGTTGCTATCCATTTTTCAGAAAATCCAACATCAGAATATGCAGGCTTCTCTTTATTCTCATCACAATCATCATCACATAGGCCGAATCGTGGAGCGGTACGCACAGGCTCACCATTATTGGTAGATAAATCAAAGAAATCATATGCCACTGTATTCATCTTCAATTTCCAAGAGTTGGTCAATCAGCTCATTCCCTGCAATCAGTATCTGATTCAAGTTATTATCATCAGATGGAATGCCGTTAATTTCAGGTAATAAAGTGACCCTGCCGTCTTTTAATTGATACACCGACAAATCACCACTGTCCAGCCATGCCGTTTCAGGTACGATTTGATTAATTTTCTCCTTAATCTGTTTTTCTAAATCTTCAACTGTCAAAGCTTCTGACAATAACAACTGTTTATATTCAGATCGAGAGTCAACTGCATCTACTAAATGATTAGAAATTGTTTCTAAAGAATGATCAAAAGTTTGTTTTGCCGCAACGGCAATGCTTAGATAGTTCACAATATAAGGGCTGTGTGTCGTTATCACCAGTTGATTGTTTTTATTAATATTATTTAAATTCAATAATTCTTTTAAAATTTCCCATTGCGAGCCGGGAAATAAATTTTGCTCTGGTTCTTCTACGATATTAATAAAAGATTTCTTATTAAATCTTGCAGAAACAAGTGAAATTGCCATACGGCGTTGCTCTTCGGATAAGTCGGTATTCCCCAGAATTTGTTTCATTTCGTTGGCAAAATTTTCACGCTCTTTTTCAGACATCGGCATATTATTTCCTTTGGGATTTTGAACCGATTTTGCCAAATAATCCGACACCAGGAGTAACGGTACTGTCGATTGAAATCCGCTCGATCCATCACTTAATTGAATTTTGTATTCCTGTCCTTTTAAATTCAAGCGGTCATTTAAGCGGTCATATTCCAGACTGACTCCGCCAATAGGTAGGTTAAACGTTTGTTTAATTAATTTTTTGGCATTATTAAACTCTGTCAAAAACTCCTGCATACTTTCCGAAGAAATTTTCAATTCGCGCGCACTTTTCACGTAAGAAATAAAATTTCGTTCGGCAGGGATATACATAATCTGCGGTAAAACATATGCTTCCTGATGTGATTTTATTGTATTTTCAATCCGTAAGCGTCCGTCTTCATAAACAATGTGCTTTTCCAAACCCTCGTATTCAATATAACTGTTTGCATGCAGATAATGCTCCAAACGATGGTATTTCAAAAACTGATTAACAAACTTGCCTTTCCGATGAAAAAACTTCTCATCGTAGTCCCCGCGCACTAATGCTTTTTCAATCCACATAAAGGTAGATATCAGCTTTGCGACCGTGCTTTTCCCGGAACCTTGGTCACCGATAAAAACGGTTACCTTATCAATATCCAGCCAACCGACATTATCTGGATCTGTACTTTTAATCGCACCAAAATTTTTGATTTTAATACGGGGTTTAAAATTCATTTTCATCTTTTTGTATTCGCTTAATTACAATTTGAAGCACTTAAGTTATAGTCGTTCAATACAGAAGGATACCGTACCGCTGTGTACGGCTCGAAGAGAACGATTTTGCAAGTTGCTAAAGCGGCAACAAAGTGAGTTCCATACTGTCTTGTCTTCTGCTCACTACCTTATTTAGCTGTGTTTCTGAATGGGCATAAAAGCCCTGCATTCTACGCATTTTTCAGGCTGCCTGAAATCCACGCGGCCAATTCGCGAGCCAAGTCCTCGGCAGTCACATATTCCTGCTCCAAACGCAGCGGCGGGTCGCTACGGTGCAGCTGTTGCCACAGACGGCGCTCGGCTTTGTTGAGGGCCTCCGGTTCGGCCAGGCTGCCGCTGCTGGGGTCTGTGGTGCAGAAATTGCGGCCGTGGGCCAGTGCCGCTTCGTTCATCAACAAGGCGGTTATCGTGGGCAGGCGCTGGCGCGCCCGGCTCAAGATGCTCAGGCCGTGGCGGTCGATATCGCCCCAATAGGCCACCTGTTTGTCTGCCAGCCACGGCGCATCCAGCCAGGCGGTATTGCGCCCGCCGCCGGCCACGGCCACGGTGTCCGGCAGCTGCGGCAGACTCAGACAGGACTGCTCGTTTTCCACAATCAGCACCCGTACACCGGGCAGAGGGCGGCGGCGCAGCTGTTCGGTCGGCAGGCGCAGTACCTGCCAGCCGCCCAAGGCCGCCTGTGTGGCCGCATCCAAGGGGCGTACCAAGAGCCAGTCTTTGGGCGGTGCCTGACAGCCCAACCATGCGCCCAAACCTTGCGCGCTCACGGCTTCGCCGTAACAGGCGGCCAGCAGCGGCAGCAGCAGTGGCTCGTGCTGTTCGACAAATTTGCTGTGTGCGCCCGCCAAGGGCAAGGCGCGCAGATAAGCGCCCTGCCCCATGCCCGGCTGCAATTGCGGCCATACCCGCAGCAGCATGGCCAATTCGTGTTCAGGCAGCCTGTCCAATGCTTCCACCTGCGCGGTGACCGCATCGCGGCAGCCGGTGACTTCGGTCACGCGTGCAATCAGTGTCTGCCAGCGCGCCCATGTACCCTGTTCGCCTATCAGCGCCAGCAGGCTGTCGGCATCCGCCAGCACCAGCCGCTGCGGCAGGGCAATGCTGCCGAAATGCTGCAATTGCCGTGTTTCCCACACCACCTGTTGCGGCAAAACCTGCTTCCAGGCAGCCACAAAAGCCTGGCAATGCTGCGGGTTTTGCAACGCCTGTTTGCTGGTGGGCGGTTTCAAATTCACACTCAGGGGAAACGGACGTTCGCCGCGCAACAGTCTTTGCCGCTTGGCGGCGCTGCCCCACTCGCGCCGGTAGAGTTCGGCGGCCAGTGTTTCAGGCAGCACGCCCCAATGCGGCGCGCTCATGCACCCTCCCACTCAATGCCCAGAGTCTCTCCCTGTGCCAGCTGTCGGCGCAGATGTTCGGCCTGCTGGGCATCGATTTCCTCCCACGTCATCTCGCACAGACGGCTCTCGTGGCTGTCGGCGTCGCGCTCGGCAATCAGGAGGCTGCGCGCCGATTCGCGCGCCAAATTCAGGTTTTTAAACGGGGTAATCAGATTCACATGGATGTTCAGCTCTTTAAACACCCGCAACACGCGGCGGCTGACGGTCTCGGCAGTATTGGAAAAGGCTTCGTCCAGAAACACGGTGCGGTACACCGTGCTGTCGTGGTCGTCGGGGGTGAGCACATAGGCGAGGCTGGCGGCCACCACCATGCCGGCAAAAGCTTCTTTTTCGCCGCCGGATTTGCCGCTGGAAGAATTGAGCACATCGCGCACGCGCTTGTCGCCGTGGTCGATTTCTTCGGCAAAAAACGCCAGCTGGTAGCGCGGGTCGAGCAGGCGCAGGCTCTCTAGGGTGTAGGCGCTGTCGCGGCTGCTGGCCTTGGCGAGGATGTCGATGACTTCCTTGAGCAGCATAAAGCGGTGTTCCGGGTCTTCGTCGTGGATGCCGCTGCCCAAGACCGCTTTGACTTTGTGTTCAAACAGCTGCACATGGGTGAATTTCTCGCGGCGGCTGCCCAGCTTGAGATAAGTGCCGGGGCGGAATTCGGTTTGCGCCAGCACGCGGTTGATTTTGGCGATGCGCTCGCGGATTTCGTCGTATTTGTTGTCCAAGCGGTTGCGCAAACGGGTGAGCGACTGGGTGGTGTGTTTGTTGAGCCGTTCGCGAAACTGCTCCACCAGTTTGGGCAGACCTTCGCGCTCCAGCAATTCCACATGTTCGATGGCATCGCCCAAGCCGTCCAAGCCGACACCCCATTCCGCCGTGAGCGGCTGCCATTTTTCCCGCCCTTTAAAGCTGCTGATGATATTGATGGCGCGGTTTTCTTCGCTTTTCTGCCGTTGCTGCGCCTGCACCACCTCGCGCTCCAGCGCCTGCTCGGCGGCCTGCTGCTGCGCCGCATCGGCCAGGCTGACGGTGCCGGTGCGTTCGGCCAGCTGCGCGGCCACCGTATCGTCCAAGTCTTGCTTGGCCACGGCGCGCAGGCTGCGGATGCGCTCTTCCGCATTTTCCTGTTCCTGCTCCAGCCTGCCCTGGCGGCGTCCCAGTTCGGCCAGCTGCTGCTGCACCGCTTTCAGGGCGGCCTGTGCCGCCTCCCACTGCCGTTTGGCTGCCTGCAAATCGCCGTCGGCGGCTTCCAATTGGCGCAAATCGGCCTGACATTGCTGCAAACGCGCCTGTTGGTGCGGCACATCGATGTCCTGCCAGCGGTAACGTTGCAGATTGTGCCAAGCCTGTTGCACCCGGCCGCTGCGGTTGAGCGCCTCACGCTCTCTGGCCACGGCCTGCTGCTGTTGTCGCACTTGCGCCTGCAAGACGCCCGCTTCTTCTTGCAGCTGCGCCAGTTGCAGGCGGTTGGAAAAACCCAGATACCAATGGCGGCGGTCGTCGATGCGGTTGTGGTCTTTTTTCTCGAAGCGGCCGTGTTCCCAATGCTGCAAACCCTCGCGGGTAATCGAAAACGGGGTTTTGTCCAGCTCGGCGGCGGACGCGACGGCGGTCAGGTCGCGCTTGGCCAGATGCTGTTGCAGCCAGTTGCGGTAGGGGTGCTCGCGCCAGAGCAGCTTAGCCATCAGCCCTTGCGGCGCAAACGCCGGGGCGGCGGCCTGCTGTGTGTGCGCCAGCTGCACGCGGATGTGTGCGCTAAGATGGCGGCTGTTGAGCCAGCGGGTGATGCGCGGGTAATCGTCTTCGGGCACCAGCAAGGTGGTACGCAACCCACCCAAGGCGCGCTCGATGGCACCGCGCCATTCATGCTCTTCCGGGCGCACATCCAGCATTTCGCCCACAAACACCGCCTCACCGTGCGCCAAACCCAGCGCCTGCTGCAATTCGTCGCGCCATTGCTGCTGGCGGGCAGGGATATTGGAATCGGGACGAGCTTCCACGGCGCGGATTTCTTCTTCCAGCGCCGCCAAGGTGCTTTGGGTTTGCCCCAATGCGGCGGCGGCCTGGCTGAAACGGTCTTGCTGTGCACCCACGGCCGCCTCTGCCTGTCCTGTTTGGCGCCGCGCTTCCTGCTGGTGGCTGCGGAACAGCGCCGCATCCAAATCCGCAGGCAGCCCCAACAGGCGGCAGTCCTGCTGATAATCGGCGGCCACGGCGGCCATATGCTCTTCCAATTGCCGTATGCGCGCGATTTCCTGTTTCAGCTCCTCAATGCGCGCGCCGCCGCAATCGTAAAATGTGCGATAGCGGCGTTTTTCGTCCTCCTCCGCATCCTGCTGCCGCTGCCGCAATACCCCGGTTTCCGCCAGCAGGGTTTTCAGGCCGTCCATCAAATCCACCAGACGCGCTTCCCACAAGCGGGTATGGGCGCGGGCGAAATACACCGCCAGACCGCTGCGCTGTGCCTGCAAAGCCGCAAGCGCTGCGCCGTAAGCACGCATGCGCTCCGCCATGGCGGGCAGCTCGTGCAGATGCTGCACTTGGGCACGCGCATCGCTCAATCGCGCGTAAATGCTTTCCAAATCGGCAAATTCGGCCACCAGACTGCGGGCATCGCTGCGGATGTCTGCCGGTTCCAATACCAGTTCGCGAATCAGCCGCGTGAGGTCGTCGATTTTCTTCAGCCCCAGCGCCCGCGACAGCAAGGCCGGGGCGTTGGGGTTGTAAAGATGCAGGAAACGGCGGTAGAGCTCTTGGTAATTGGCGAAATTGTCATCGCAGTCGTACACGTCCTGCTGGCCGCGCAGCCATTGCTTCAGGCCGCGCACATTGCCGCTGCCGAAGCGGTCGAGCACGGTTTTCAGGCTCAGATTGTGGCGCGCCACCACATACAGGCGTTTAACATCCGCCAGCGCATTGCCCGCCTGCGCGGTCCAAAACAGCGCCAGCAGTGTGGTTTCGCCGCCGTCTTCGGCACGGTACAGAGCGCGCAGGCCGGTAATCACCGCCTTTTCGCGCTTGCTTTTGGTGCGGGTGGCGCTGCCGTCGTGGTCGGAACCGAAGCTGCCGCGCATATAGGATATCAGCGAACGGTCGCTGCGGTCGCCCTGGGCGGCGGCCACATTAAACGCGGCCCTGCCCGCCGGCAACAGCAAGGCCATCAGGCCGTCGATAAACGTGGATTTGCCGCTGCCGTTGTCGCCGGTAATCAGCGTGCCGTCGGGATGAATGGTGCCCGTGTGCAGGCCGTGGAAAGAGCCCCAGTTGCACACCGACAATTCGGCCAGGCGGATGGGGCTGTAGCTCACGGATTCCGGTGCCGCTTTCATACGTTCTCCTCTGCCGCCGTACCGCCCAGCTGTGTCTGCAACAGGCGCCGGTATTCCGCCAGCAGGCGGTGCAAGGTTTCGGCATTGATCACATAGCGGATCAGCGGGGTGATTTCATAGCGCTCGTCTTCGCCGCGCACTGCCTGCAATAATTTGTGTTCCAGCATCTTGCCGATGCGCGCCAGCAGGCGTTTTTTGTCCAGCGCGGCATGGTCGGTGAGCGGCAGAAACGGCGACAGAGACGCACTGATGCGTTCCAAATCGATGATGATTTTCTGCTCGCCTGCGTTTTCGCGTTCCTGATAATGCTTGCGCAACACCAACAGCAACAAGGTGTCGTACAGGGTGAGCGTGCGGCGGTTAATCAGCGACACCGCGCCGCCTTCATCCGCCCCTTCTTCCCCATCGCCCGCCTCCGCCTCGGCAGCGGCTACAAAGACCACGCCTTGGCGATCGTCTAGGACCAAACGCAAAAACACATCGGCCAAATGCGCGCGTATGGGCGCCTGATAGCGGCACACGGTGTCAAACAGGCGCGCTTTTTCCGAGGCCAGAATCACTCCGTGACGCAACAGATACACCAAAGCCCGCCGCGCTTCGTCGCTCAGGGCGGACGGCGGCAGGTTGTCTGCCAGGACAGCTTCGGCCGGTGCGCTTGGGTGAGCAGAGTGGAAATCGGCATCCATGATGGTTTCTATAGGGACAGTGTGTCGATATTGTCGGGAAACAGCTTGGCGTTGAGCAATAAGACGGGCAGACGGGCACGGATGAGTTGGCCGTGGCGGTCCCGCACCCACAGGCTTTCCCGATCGGGCAGTTCGGCCGCGCCCACGGCACGGGCAACGCGGAAACGGGCCACCAGCTCTTCCACCCCCATGCGCAAAGGCGCATATTCCGCAATGCCCGCCAAGGTCAGAGGACCGTGCTGTTGCAGGATGTGCCGCATCTCGTGCGCCAATTGCTTCGTGCGTACGGTTTCCAAACTGGCCAAAACCGCACTGCCTGCCTGACGGCTGTTGGCGTGCTCTTGGGTATCCGCTGCCTGAAAATCATCGTCCGGATGCCTCAGGCGCAAGCGCTCGGGGGAAGCAAAATACAGTGCGCCGGTAGGCAAGGACAGGCCGGTGGCCGTATTCAAATCCACCCCATCTTCCAACAACTGCATGGCGCTTTGCTCCAGGCGGCCGATGAGCTGGCGGATGACCCCCTCTTCCTGCGCCGCACCGCTTTCGATATAGCTGCGCAATTCCTGCTCGGTACGGCGGCGGATACGGAACACACGCTCGCTCTCGGTGACCAGCGTGGGCACCAGGCGCTGCAAATCATGCTGCTGCTTGTGCGACAAATATTGCACCGCGCCGCTCTCCAGCACGGTGCGCAATTGCGCGCGAAACTCGGTGGCACGGTTGACATCGCCCAAAAGCTCGAAAAAGCCGTTAAACGCGCTGCCCGCCTCGGTTTGCGCCAGCAGGTCTTCCTGCGCCATCAGCTGCTGCAAAACTTCGCCGCGCGTGGCCTCATGACCCATCATCTGCACACGCAGGGTTTTGTCGAGACGGCGGATTTCGTCTTCAAAATAACGGAAGTCGCCGGTGAGCTGCATGGACAGCTGGTGGATTTCGCGGATGCGCTCGCGCTGCTGGTTTTCATCCAGGGCATCCCACAGCCCAGCCTTAACCCGGTCGATTTCGGCCTGGGTTTCCGCCTGCTTTTGTTGCAGCATGGCCAGGCGTGCGGGCTGGTCGCGGCTCACGGAAACGGCAAAATCGCGCACCGCATCCTGCACAATACGCAAATGTGAGGCGGTGGCGCCGGTGCTGCGCTCGTCCAAGCCGTGGGCAAAACGCAGGGCGGTTTCCATGGCGTCGGTCTTGCTCAGCAAACCGTCCATCTCGCGCAGCCAGCCGTTTTTAATCCACAGATTCAAATAACTCAGCGCCGCCGTTTCGGTCTGCCACACGCCCAAATCGCGGCTGCGCTCGATTTCGCTGTCCAGCAATACCCGCGCCCGGCTGTACGGCACTTCGCTGCTCTCGGCAAACAATTCGGCTACAAAGGCCAGGATATAGGGCGCATTGTCGGCACGCAGCAGACGCCAAGCGGCGCTTTCCTGAAACAGGCGCTTAAACTTGGCTTGCTGCGCGTGGAAGCTCATGGCCGTGCCCGCGTCGGTGTTTTTCAGGTAGCCTGATGCTTCATCAACGGAAAACCCAACTTCTCCCGGCTCTCCACAAACTTCTGCGCCACAATCCGGCTTAAGGTGCGGATGCGGCCGATATAGGTGGCGCGTTCGGTAACGGAAATGGCGCCGCGCGCATCGAGCAGGTTGAAGGTGTGGCCGGCTTTGAGCACCAGTTCGTAAGCGGGCAGGGCGAGTGAAGTGTCTTCTACTTCCAGCAGGCGTTTGGCTTGGGCTTCGTAGTCGTTAAATTGCTTCAACAGCCATTCGGCATCGGAATATTCAAAGTTGTAGGTGGATTGTTCCACTTCGTTTTGGTGGTACACGTCGCCGTAGGTAACGGTTTGGCCGTCGGGGGTTTTCGACCAGACCAAGTCATATACGTTTTCTACGCCTTGCAGATACATGGCCAGGCGTTCGATGCCGTAGGTGATTTCGCCCAAAACAGGCGTGCAGTCGATGCCGCCGACTTGTTGGAAATAGGTAAATTGGGTGACTTCCATGCCGTTGAGCCATACTTCCCAGCCCAAACCCCAAGCGCCGAGGGTGGGGTTTTCCCAGTCGTCTTCGACAAAGCGGATATCGTGAACTTGAGGGTCGATGCCCAGTTCGCGCAGTGAATCAAGGTATTGTTCCTGAATGTCGGCAGGGGCGGGTTTTAAGGCCACCTGAAATTGGTAATAGTGTTGCAGGCGGTTGGGGTTGTCGCCGTAGCGGCCGTCTTTGGGGCGGCGGCTGGGTTGGACATAAGCGGCATACCACGGCTCGGGGCCGAGTGCGCGCAGACAGGTGGCGGGATGGCTGGTGCCGGCGCCGACTTCCATGTCGAAAGGTTGGATGATGGTGCAGCCGCGTTCGGCCCAAAAGTTTTGCAATGTGAAGATAATTTGTTGGAAGGTGAGCATGGTGGGAAAACAATGAATTTGGGAAATAAATAAGGCCGGCATTTTACTTGGTTTGGGTGGGAAACAAAACCCACCGCCGGCCGGGCTTTTATGTTAAGATTCCGCCGTTTTTTTATGAGTAACAGAGGATTCGCAACATGGCTTCACAAGATGAAGAAGATAAAAAACTGCGCCGTCTGCTGACTTGGCTGGGTGTGTTGGTGGGCTTGGTGGTAGCCGGCGTGCTGACCTTGGCTTTGTGGGAGGCGCACAAAAATGGCGACTTGGGTTTCGGTCAGCCTGAGGCACAAGTGCCCAGCCGCGCCCAAGTGGAAAATGGCCAGGTGAACATGGTGCCGCAAACCGGCGATTATGCCTTGGTGGAAAACGGCATTGTGAAATTCTACTTCGCCACCGGCAGCAGCAATCTGGCACCGAATGCCGAAGAGGTACTGGCTGTTGTGGTGGACGGCGTGAAGCACGGCCGTCGTGCGGTGATTTCCGGCTATCATGACCACACCGGTAATGCCGAAGTGAACGCAGAAGTATCGAAAAACCGCGCCATTGCGGTACAAAACGCGTTGTTGGCTTTGGGCGTGCCGCAAGAAAGCATTGAGTTGCGCAAGCCTGAAGTGGCGCAAGGTAGCGGCAGCGATGCCGAAGCCCGCAGGGTAGAAGTGCTGTTGGTGGATTAAACCGATCGCTTACTGCTTCTTACAGACAAACCGCACAGCTGATTGAAATCGGCTGTGCGGTTTGTTTTGGTGGGTTGGAGCTGTGATGCTTTGTTTTCAGGTAGCCAGGCATCAGAGCCCTCTTATTTGGAAGCCTGAGACCTTTGCAAAACCCCTACCTGCGGCGCATTTCTGCGTTGTGTGCTGCTCGCTCGCTTGCCTATCTAGATGATATGTCTGTCCCACGGGGATTCCTGGCGTTCACACTCACTGCGCTGCTACGCCTTGAACTGCATCCACATCTGGAGGTTTTGCAAAGGTCTCAGCATATATTTTCAGGTAGCCCTTGTAGGCTACCTGAAATGCTGTTTCTTTTACAATTCAATTCCTTTTAGCTTTGCTACCGTGTTGATGTCTTTGTCGCCGCGGCCGGACAAATTCACCAAGATCACTTGGTCTTTGCCCATTTTCGGCGCTTCGGCCACCGCCCACGCCAACGCGTGGCTGCTTTCCAGCGCGGGGATGATGCCTTCGTATCGGCACAGCAAATCAAAGGCTTCCAGCGCGGCATCGTCGTTGGCGGCCTGGTATTCGACGCGGCCGAGATCGGCCAGGTGGCTGTGTTCGGGGCCGATGCCCGGGTAGTCCAAACCGGCGGAGACGGAATGGGTGCCGACTACTTGGCCGTGTTCGTCCTGCATCAGGTAGCTGCGGAAACCGTGCAAGACGCCGATCGGGGCGTTGCTGCTAATTGGTGCGGCGTGCTCGTCTGTCTCCACGCCTTTGCCGCCTGCTTCCACGCCGACCAGGCGCACGTTTTTTTCGTCGATATAGGGGAAGAACAAACCGATGGCATTGGAGCCGCCACCCACACAGGCCACGGCCACGTCGGGCTGGCGGCCGATGGCTTCCAGCATCTGCTCCTTGGCTTCGTTGCCGATCACGCATTGGAAGTCGCGCACCATTTCTGGGTAAGGTGCGGGGCCGGCGGCGGTGCCGATGATGTAGAAGGTGTCGTCCACTCGTGCCACCCACTCGCGCATGGCTTCGTTCATGGCGTCTTTCAAGGTGCGGCTGCCGCTGTCCACGCCCACTACGTTGGCGCCCAACAGCTTCATGCGGAATACATTCGGCGCTTGGCGTTGGATGTCGTCCGCGCCCATATAAACGTGGCACTCCATGCCGAAACGTGCGGCCACGGTGGCGCTGGCCACGCCGTGCTGGCCGGCGCCGGTTTCGGCAATCACGCGCTTTTTACCCATACGCTTGGCCAACAGGGCCTGACCGATGGTGTTGTTCACTTTATGCGCGCCGGTGTGGTTGAGGTCTTCCCGCTTGAGCCAGATTTGTGCGCCGCCGAGTTGTTCGCTCAAGCGTGCGGCATGGTAAACCGGGCTGGGGCGGCCGACGTAGTGTTTCAAATCGTGGCGGAAGGCGGCCCAAAATGCGGGATCGTTTTTGGCTTCTCGGTAGGCTTGGGCCAATTCTTGCAGGGCGGGAATCAGGGTTTCGGAAACATAAGCGCCGCCGTGTTCGCCGAAAAAGCCGCGCTCGTCGGGAAAAGAATAGTTTTGCATGGGATTCCAATGGGTAGAAATACGGAAAACGGCGTGGATTCTACCATGCCGCGTGGTCAATTCAGGTAGCTTGGTCATGCTATTAAACGGTTTTGCTTGCGCCCAACAGGATGACTGCTGCGCCGCACAGGCAGAGCGCCGCGCCCAAGTAGTCGCTCCATTGCGGCCGCACGCCTTCTACCAGCCACAGCCAAACCATGGCGCTGCCGATATAGACTCCGCCGTATGCCGCATAAGTACGTCCGGCTTCCGTGGGGTGCAGGCTCAGCAACCAGGCGAATAGGGCCAGACTCGCGGCGGCCGGCAGCAGTACCCAGGCGGGGAACTGCTTGTTCAGCCACAGATAGGGCAGCCAACAGCCGACGATTTCGGCCAGCGCAGTCAGCACAAACAGAAAAAAGGTTTGCAGAAGATTCATCACACTATGCTTTCAGGTAGCCTTAGGGCAGGGCGCATGATAGCAGGCCAACTCGTTTTTTTCAGGGCGGTGTGATAGTATCCCCACGTTATTCCTGTGTATTGAAACCAGACCTGAGAAAGGACCATCATGTTTCCCGAATATCGCGATTTGATCAGCGAACTGAAACAAACCGACAACCACTTCGCCCGCCTGTTTAACGAACACAACGAGCTGGACGACAAAATCACCGGCCTTGAAAACAACCCGGTAACCAGCGGTTTGGATGAAATCGAAGAATTGAAAAAGAAAAAACTGTTTTTGAAGGATCAGCTGTATGTAATTCTGCGTAAAGCGGATGCCGAGCGCCAGCAATAAGTACAATCAGGCTACCTGAAAGATTTTCAGGTAGCCTGAAACCTTTACACATTCCTACATTTTCGCTAAACTTCTGTTTAGAACGATTGCTCTTCAGTATTTTGATTGGCCATCCGCCGTTTGAGTGGGTGGTCGTTTTTAATTTTCAGCGAATTTCGGCGACAAAGCTGGACATTTCGCCGAAATTCGCTGAAAATCCCATTTTCCATTTTTGGCGCTGTCTTGCTTGGCGAGGCAGTTTTCCCTTATGAAGCCCACCCTGCTTGTTTTGCACGGTCCCAATCTGAACTTGTTGGGCCAGCGCGAACCGGAAATTTACGGCCGCACCACGCTGGCGGAAATCAACCAATCCCTACGGCAACGCGCGGAAGCTGCCGGTCTGGCTTTCGAGGCGTTGCAAAGCAATGCCGAACACATCTTAATCGAGCGTGTGCAGGCTGCTTTGGGTGACCGCACCGCTTTCATCATCATCAATCCCGCCGCTTTCACGCATACCAGTATCGCCCTGCGCGATGCCTTGGCCGCCGCCGGCAAACCTTTTATCGAAGTCCACTTGTCTAATGTGCATGCCCGCGAGCCCTTCCGCCACCACTCTTATTTGTCGGATTTGGCGCAAGGTGTGATTTGCGGCTTGGGCGTACACGGCTATCATGCCGCCGCCGACTTCGCCATCGAATATCTAAGCCGCCGCTAAATTGCGGCCGGCCCCTTATTTCCGAACAAAGGATCAACATCATGGATTTACGCAAACTGAAAAAACTGATCGACTTGGTGGAGGAGTCCGGCATTGCCGAAATCGAAGTGACCGAAGGTGAGGAGAAAGTGCGTATTACCCGCTCCTTGGCTGCGCCTCAAGCCGCTTATGCGCCGGCCGCGCCGGCGGTAACAGCCGCCGCTCCGCTTGCCGCCGCGCCCGCCGCCGTTACCGCGGCGCCTGTCGAGGCCGCTCCCGCCGCCCGTGATTTGGGTCATGCCCAAAAGTCCCCCATGGTGGGCACTTTCTACCGAGCTCCCGGCCCGAATGCGCCGGCTTTCGTGGAGGTCGGCCAAACCGTGAATGCCGGCGATACCCTGTGCATTATTGAGGCCATGAAATTGATGAACGAAATCGAAGCCGAAAAATCCGGCGTAGTAAAAGAAATTTTGGTGGAAAACGGCCAGCCGGTCGAATACGGCGAGCCCTTGTTCATTATCGAATAAAGGCTTGTGTCGATGAAACGTTGGCTGCTTGTGGCAAGCTGCCTGCTGACCGTACAGACGGCGGCGGCCATGGATGATCTCTATAACGTGATGGTGCAAATGCGCGACGGGCGCGTGGTTGTATCACCATGTGCCGACTTGACCGCCGCTTGGCCGGCAACATTTGGCCATGCCTCCGACGAAGCAACCGTACGGCAATACATCAAGCGTTACCCGCCCGTCTCCGGCGACAGCCCCCATGCCCGCTTCGTTGCACGGCTTCTCGGAGAACCGCAGTATGAGCAATCCGAAACCGACAATGCCGCCGCATCCGTCCGCGATCCCCATCCGACCAGCAGCTGGGGCGTCAAACAATTCGCCGTGCGTGAAATCATCCATCTGCAACCGGGCTCGTGCGCAGTCGGCGACGCCTTTGAGGAAATGCTCAAATCCCCCGAAGCCATGGAAGAGTTTCGCAACGTAATTGAATTGATTAGGTAAAGCCATAGCCTGTCGGCGCAAACGGTTGATGCCGAACCCGCATAAGGCTTTTCCCGTCCCGCTCAAGATGCCGCGTTGTGGGTGAAATGTGCCGAGCTTCTGTTGGCTGTTGGGTAAGCGCGGTTTTCGCTCCGCAGAAATCTTCGGTTTTCAGGTAGCCTGCAAAATATTTTCCCTGTTAGGAAAACGATATGTTGAAAAAAGTCCTCATCGCCAACCGCGGCGAAATCGCCTTGCGCGTACTGCGCGCCTGCCGTGAAATGGGCATCGCCACCGTGGCGGTGCATTCCGAAGCAGATAAAGACAGCCTGCATGTGAAGCTGGCTGATGAATCCGTCTGCATCGGCCCGGCGCCTTCGCCGCAAAGCTACCTGAATATCCCTGCCATTATTGCCGCCGCCGAGGTGACCGGAGCCGATGCGATTCATCCCGGCTACGGCTTTTTGGCCGAGAATGATCGGTTTGCCGAGCAGGTGGAGCAATCCGGCTTTGTGTTTATCGGTCCGCGCGCCCATACCATCCGCATGATGGGTGACAAAGTGTCGGCCAAAATCGCCATGTTGGAAGCCGGCGTGCCTTGCGTGCCCGGTTCTGACGGCGCCTTGCCGGAGGATCCCGAAACCATTCTCCAGATTGCGGATAAAGTGGGCTTCCCGGTCATCATCAAGGCCTCCGGTGGCGGCGGCGGTCGCGGTATGCGCGTGGTAGAGCGGCGCGAAGACCTGCTCAAATCGGTGGAAATGACCCGCACCGAAGCCGATGCTGCCTTCGGCAATCCGATGGTGTATATGGAGCGTTATCTGCAACGGCCGCGCCACGTAGAAATTCAAGTGCTGGCCGATGAACACGGCAACGCCATTTATCTGGGTGAGCGCGACTGTTCTTTGCAGCGCCGCCACCAGAAAGTGATTGAAGAAGCGCCGGCTCCCGGCATCACCGCCCAAGAGCGCGACAAAATCGGCCAAGCCTGTGTCGAGGCCTGTAAACGCATCGGCTATCGTGGGGCCGGCACATTTGAGTTTCTTTATGAAGACGGCGAATTCTTCTTTATCGAGATGAACACCCGCGTACAAGTGGAGCATCCGGTGACCGAGCTGGTGACCGGCGTGGACATTGTGCAGGAGCAGATCCGCATTGCCGCCGGTTTGCCGCTGCAATATACGCAGGCAGACATCGTGATCGAAGGTCACGCTTTCGAGTGCCGCATCAATGCAGAAGACCCTTACACCTTTATTCCCAGCCCCGGCTGCATCACCAGCTGCCACTTGCCCGGCGGCTTCGGCGTGCGGGTGGACAGCCACATTTATCAGGGCTACCGCATTCCGCCAAATTACGACAGCCTGATCGGCAAGATCTGCGTGTACGGCAAAACCCGCGAGCAGGCGATGGCCAAAATGCGGGTGGCCATTTCCGAACTGACCATCAGCGGCATCAAAACCAATGCCGATCTGCATGCCGATTTGTTCCGTGACGAAGGCTTCGCCCAAGGCGGCGTGAGCATTCATTATTTGGAACATTGGCTGGCTGAGCGCAAAGCGAAGCTGCAAAAATAAGCGCCGATTGGCTTATCTTATTTTTAATATGAAGCACTTATTAGAAATATCAGAAAAATCTGCCCGGATGGTTTGACAGGCTGGAAAACTAAACCTATAATGCGCGCTTCCTTTCCCCGATAGCTCAGTCGGTAGAGCGACGGACTGTTAATCCGCAGGTCCCTGGTTCGAGCCCAGGTCGGGGAGCCAAAAAGGGTCGTTAGCTCAGTCGGTAGAGCAGCGGACTTTTAATCCGTTGGTCGAAGGTTCGAATCCTTCACGACCCACCAGATATTGCAGGCCTAAGCAAAAGCTTAGGCCTGTTTGCTTTTAGGGCCGCTTGTTGTTAGAACTGAAAAACTATGGGGTCTGAGGCGATAATTTGAGATAATTTGGTATGTTGTAAGGATGAAGGCAGAAAAACACTTAATTTCATAATTTAGGGTTAATCTGCTTCAACTTATTAAGTTTACTGGTCTGATTTTTACGGCAGAGCTCCTATGAATAAGAATCTATACAAAGTTATTTTCAACAAGAAACGTAACAGTCTCGTCGTTGTTGCTGAAAACACGAAGAGAGACGGAAAAAGTATAGGAGATTCCAGTATCGGAGCAGCCGGCATAAGCGATCAAGCAGGCCATGGATTTACCTGTTCGTTATTGGCATTCTCCCTCTTTGTGGCAACTTTATCCATTACTGTGCCCGTTGCTCCGGCATCAGCCGGCGGCATAGAGGCGGATAAAACCACATCGGCAGCCCGCCAGGCAATTATTCTACGAACTGGTAACGGATTACCTCAGATCAATATTCAAACACCATCTGCCGGTGGTGTATCGGTTAACGAGTACCGCCGCTTTGACGTTGACAGCCGCGGTGCTGTACTTAATAACAGCAGGCGTAACGCTCCTACACAATTGGCCGGATGGATACAGGGCAATCCCCTATTGGCTACGGGAGAGGCGCGAATTATTGTTAATCAAGTCAATAGCAGCAATCCTTCTCTATTGAATGGCCATATCGAAGTGGCTGGTCGGCGTGCCGAAATAGTTGTTGCCAATCCGGCTGGGATACAGGTAAATGGTGCCGGTTTCATCAATGCGTCCGGCGTGACGTTGACGACTGGTACCCCAGTTATCCAAGGTCCCAGTTTAGAGGGGTTTCGGGTACGCCAAGGTAATATTGCTATTGCGGGTAACGGTTTGGATACATTTGGTGCAGACTATACCCGCATTTTGTCACAAACCAGTCAAATTCAAGCCGGGATATGGGCCAACGATTTGGAGGTGGCTGCCGGTAATTATGATTCTTTTGCCAAAGGAGTTTACCAGCCGATAGCTAACCAAGCCGCGGCTCGGACCATCGCAATTGATACCGGTAAGCTAGGCGGTATGTATGCCGGTAAAATTTCATTGGTCAGTACCGATCGTGGGGTAGGGATCAATAATGCGGGACAAATTTTTGCGACTGCCGGGGGCGTAAAGATTTCTGCAGACGGCAAGCTGGAAAATACAGGCAGTATTGCTACGGCACATCCACGCTCAAATGCACAAAATAGTGTGCCGGCAGAAGTCAATGTTCAGGCGCATGCACTGGAAAATTCCGGTACTGTATCGGCACATCAAGACTTACTCCTACAAACCGGGAAAATCACTAACACAGGTTTATTGACTGCGTCCGGTCAAATGATTGTCCATCATGCAGACACCGTCACCAACCGACAAAACGGCCAAATGCAAGCAGCCAGACTGGACATCCATGCCCGAGAGTTGGTAAACCAGGGACGTCTCAGTCAAACCGGTTTACAGGGCCTGTCTATTGACGTCCATAATCTGGTTAATCGTAAAGATGCCCATATTGGTGTCATACAAGCTGATGCCAAGCATTCAGGTAGCCATAGCAATGGCAATAACGGAAGCAGTATTTTACCTGGCCAGGCTGCGGGATCAGGAGAATTGGTACGGCAACCGAATAGCACAATCTCACTTCTCTTATTGGCGAATGGGCGCATTCTTGCTGAAGATTTAGACAATCACGGGCAAATTGAAACGAACGGCCAAGCCGATCTGACCAGCAGAAAAACTTTAAGCAACCAAGGTACCTTAGCTCTGCACCAGCTCACAGCCGACGGCGAGTTATTCAACAATCAGAACGGCACGATTCGTGCTGTACAAGCCGATATTTCCAGCCGGCTATTCGACAATCGGAGCGGTAGCGTAGAAACCGCAGAGCGGTTGGCGGTTTTCGGGGATACGGTACGCAATCAAAATGGCCGGTTACGGTCTGCACAAGATATCCGTATTCAAGCCAACAGGATAGATAAAAGCGGCAATATGGCCGCCGGGCGTGATTTGAGCTTGATAATAAAACAAGATTTGTCATTAGCCGAATCGTTGCAAAGCGGGCGTAATTTGACGATTTCTACCGAAGGGAGGCTAATGAATGCAGCCGCTTTGTCGGCAGGCGACCGTCTTCAAATGCATGCCGCTCATATCGACAATACCGCGGCTGGTCAGTTGGAGGCGCTTAATCTTGTGGAATTGTCGGTCATACAAACCCTAAGTAACCGAGGGTTGGCCAACAGTAACGGCTTGACCAAAATTCGCGCCGAAAAAACGGTAGACAATATCGGCACGGGCCGAATTTTTGGCAACCATGTGGCAATTTCCGCCGACACGCTTACTAACCGAGAAGAAGCCGCAGGGCAGAAGACTCAGGCTGCCGTTGTGGCGGCGCGTGAGCGTTTGGATATCGGTGTCCGCAATTTGAACAACCGAGAACAGGCCGTGCTGTACAGTGCCGACCGATTATCTATCGGCGGCAACTTATCGGCAGACAATGTGGCGCAGGGCAAATCGGAACAGGTCAATAACCGCAGCGCCACCATTGAAGCGGCAGGAGAAGGACGGATTGCTGCGCAAGTGGTGCGCAATACCAACGAGCATTTGGTAACCGCTCTTGTCGAAACCGGCCGCGAGCGGCATATCGAATACGAAGCGCAAGGGCGTAATGAACGCCTCAAAGAAGGCACGCAATCTGAGCTGGGCTGGCATGTCTATAATGATGAATCCGATCATCTGCATACCCCGGATGGCAGAGACCACGAACGTTGGCACAAATACGACTACGAGCGGGTAATCCAACAGACTGAGGTAAAAGAAACCGCTCCGGCCAAAATCATTGCCGGCGGCCGCTTAGAGATTGATGCAGACGAATTGCACAATGCCGACAGCCAGATTATTGCCGGCGGACAACTGGTGGTTTCTACTGCTCAAGACAATTTGCATCAGCAAGAAACATTCGGCACCACTACCGTCAGCGATGAAGGAACCCTGCACCATTACTGGCGGCACCGTAGGAAAGGCCGCGACAGTACCGGGCATAGCGCTCAAGCCTACACCCCTGCTCCCCAAGTCCGCCAGTTGTCTCTGGGCTCCCATGCCTATCGTGAATTCGCTTCTTCCCTGCCCGCCACTTCATCGCCTGGCGATCGGGCGGTCAATCGAGCAGATGTATCGGTACGGGTGGATACGGCCGGTATCCGGTTGCCGGGCAGCAGTTTTTTCATTGTGAATCCAAATTCCCCGGACTATTTGGTTGAAACCGATCCCCGTTTTGCCGACTACCGGAAATGGCTTGGTAGTGACTACATGTTGCGTGAGTTGGGCATCAACCAAGAAAACATACAGAAACGGCTGGGTGACGGCTTTTATGAGCAACGCCTGTTGCGGGAGCAGATTGCCAAACTAACCGGCCATCGTTTTCTAGACGGTTACCGCAATGATGAGGAACAGTTTAAGGCGTTAATGAATAATGGCCTGACTGCTGCCAAATCCTTTAATCTGACGCCCGGTATTGCGCTCAGTGACGACCAAGTTGCCCGCTTGACCAGCGATATCGTGTGGTTGGTGGAGCAGACGGTTTCCCTGCCCGACGGCAACAGCCAAAAAGTATGGGTGCCGCAAGTTTATTTGCGGGTGCGCCCGGGCGATGTCAACGGCGGCGGGGCTTTACTCGGCGGCAACGTAACCGAATTAAACATCGCCAAAACACTGAGCAACAGCGGCACAATTGCCGGCCGGCGGGCCGTCTATCTGAATGCCGGCTCGCTGGATAACTCAGGTCGGGTCAGCGCCGATCAGTTGGATATCCGCACCGCTGGCGACATCAATAATACGGGCGGTATATTGGATGCCGGCAAAACTATGCTATTGAAGGCCGGAGGAGACATTACCAGCCGCAGTACACTGGCCGGCAATACCAATGCCCAGGGCAGCGTGACCCATATCGACCGGCTTGCCGGTATTTATCTGACGGCCGAAAAAGAAGGCATCTTGACGGCTGCCGCTCAAGGCAATATCCATTTGGATGCTTCCGAATTGGGCAATCAATCCGAAAACGGCCGAACCACCCTGCATGCCGAACAAGACATCACCCTCGGTACGCTTTCAACCGAACGATTACAGGGCAATCACTTTGATAGTGACAACCGCATCATCCGCGCACAGCAACGGGATGTCGGCAGCACCATCCGTACCCGCGGCGAACTGCTGTTGTCTGCCGACCGGGACTTGAAAGCAGAGGCGGCCGAAATTGGCGGCGAAACCGTACGGGCGCAAGCAGGGCGGAACCTCTTTATCGGCAGCGGCCGACAAACCGAGCAGGTGGATGACGCCGCCAAGCATACCGGCCGTACCGGCGGAGGCCGCAAGCAGAGCAATACCCACCAAATCTTTACCGAGTCCAAAACAGCTGTTGGCAGCAACATACACGCCGACAAACTCCGGCTGCATGCCGGAGGGGACATGACGGTTTCAGGTAGCCAAGTGAGCGCTGCCGAACAAAACCGGCTTTCCGCCACCGGACGTATCGATATCCGCGCCGAAGAAAACACGTTCACCAGCCGAACTTACGACCGCGAACAACGATCCGGTTTGTCGGGCGGCTTCAAAGACGGTGTAGCGAGCGTCGGCTACAGCAAATCCGACAACAGCTTGCAACAAACCGAACAGCGTAGCAGCTTGACCTTATCCCAAGTAGGCAGTGTCAGAGGAGATACCGACATCCTTGCCGGACAGGCGTTAAATGTTCAGGCCGCCCGTTTGGCCGCCGGCGGCGATCTCAAGCTGCAAGGCAGCGAGGTCAACCTGAATGCCGCCTATATCAGCGGCAGCCGCGAGACCGAACAGCGCAGCAAGCAATCCGGTTTTGCCGTCGGCATCACCTACGACCCCTATACTGCGGCCCAAACCGCCTATGACCGCACCAAAGGCAGCGGCGGCTACAGCGACAGCTGGGTGGGTAAATGGATGCAGCACGAAAGTGCCATGAGCAAAGCCTCAATGGCCGCCGCCACCCCACTGGTCATTACCGGTGGCGCCAGCCGTTCCTTATCGGCAAACAGCCGGCAACACAGTGAAGCCGTCGTCACTTCGGCCACTGCCGGTAAAAACCTGCATATTGCGGCCACACAAGGCAGCCTGACCAGCCAAGGTGCCAAGCTGGGAGCCGAAGGTGATGCCTACCTGAATGCCCAAGAGCACATCCGTTTGGATTACGCTGCCGATCAACACAGCCAAGAGGCCCACAGCCGGCGTAGCGGCTTCTCCATCGATAACCGCGACCACCTCACCCCCGGCGGTACCTTTAATGACCATTCGCAGGGCGACGCCGAGCGCAGCCGCATCACCGGCACCCAATTGTCTGCCGGCGGACAGGCCTTTCTGCAGGCCGAACGCGGCGACATCAGCCTGATCGGCGGCAGCGCCGTTGCTGAACAAGATCTTACCCTCCAAGCCGGCGGCGACGTCCGTCTGCTGTCCAGCCAAAACCGCAGCCGCAGCCAAGAGCAAGAAATCAGCAGCGGCATCGGCTCCGCCGTCATTTCCGACACCGAACACTTCAACGGCTGGATGAAGCACAGCCGGCGCGACGAACAACAGCAAGTGGAGCAGGTGCGCAGCCAGATCGGCAGTTTGGGCGGCAACGTCCGCATACGCGCCGGCGCAAACTACGTGCAGCAGGTGGCCGACGTGGTGGCGGCCAAGGATATCGAAATCGATGCCAAACACATCGACATCCTTACCGGGCACAACCATGGCAGCCGGCTGTCCTCCGAACGCGACCTCAAAATCGGCAACTTCGCCAAGATTTCCTCCCCCATTCTTGATCTAATCAACGCCGCCGAAGGCGCCGTCAAGAGCCGGGAGGATGACCGCACCCGTGCCTTGCAAGGCATGGCCGCCGCCGCCAAAGGCTACAATACCGTTGCCGGCAACGGCGCCCTACTCAAAGCCGAAGTCGGCTTCGGCTTCAAAACCGCCAACAGCAGACAAGCGCAAAGCTACGAACACAGCCAAAGCAACGCCCTGACCGCAGGCGGCAATCTGCGTCTGGGCAGCAGCGAAGGCGACATCCGTCTGCAAAACACCCGCGCCAAAGCCGGGGACAGCCTGACCCTCGATTCCGCCCGCGACATTATTCTCGAAGCCGGACACCACCGCGAACGCGCCGAAGGTAAAAACAGCCATGCCGGTCTCAGCGTAGGCGTCGGCGTATCGGTAGGCGCCCAAACCGGCTTTTACGCCTACGCCGAAGCCGGCGGCGGCAAAGGCGAACACCGCCTTGATGCCCGCAGCCACGGCCACACCGAACTGCAGGCCGAACGGCTGACCCTCAACAGCCGCCGCGACACCATTCTCGCCGGCGCCCGCGCCCAAGCCGAACGCATCGACGCCGACATCGGCGGCAAACTGCACATCGAAAGCCTACAAGAACACAGCGAGCAACACAGCAAACAAAGCCAAGGCGGCGTCCGCGTCCAAATCTCCTTCGGCACCGCCTGGGAAGCGAGCGGCCACTACAGCACTGCCCGCGCAGACGGCAGCAGCAGCCGGGTTGCCGAACAAAGCGGCCTGTTTGCCGGAGAGGGCGGCTACCACATCAACGCCGGCCAAGTGCACCTCAAAGGCGGAGCCATTACCTCCACCGCCCCGGCCGCACAAAACGAACTCACCACCCAGCGCCTCACCTTTGAAAACCTGCACAACCGCAGCCACTACAGCGCCCAAAGCGCCACCATTTCCGGTAGCTACGGCCACAACCCCGGCGTCAAGCAGCCCGACGGCAGCTACCGGCCCGAAGCCGGCTATAGCGACGGCCCCCAATTCAACCCCAGCCTGCCGCAACGCGCACAGGGCAGCAGCGAAAGCACCACCTACGCCGTTCTCAGCGAAGGCAACATCCGCATCGGCGGGCAGCCAAGCAGCGCCGCCCAACTCGGCATTCGCAGCCAAGCAGACGGCGCCAACGAACAGCTTGCCGCCTTACCCGATTTACAGCGCATCCTCCACCGCCAACGCACCGTCGCCCAAGCCAGCGCCGAGATCTACAGCGCCGCCCAAACCTATAGTGCCAACCGCGCCAAAGCCGCCGAGGCGCACAAGCAGCAGGCGGAGCAGGAAATGCAGCAGGCCAAAGACAGCGGCGATGCCACCGCCTACGCCGCCGCCGAGCAACGCAAACAACAAGCCGAACACACCCTGGCCGCCTGGGGCGTAGGCGGCGGTAAAAGCCGCGCCCTCAACGCCGTCACCACCGTCCTCACCGGCAGCTTAGGCGGACAAAACGGCCTTCAGGTAGCCTCTAATGCCCTCGCCCCCTATGCCGCCACCGTTATCGGCGACACCTTCGGGCAAAACGGCAGTCAGCCCAACCAAGCCGCCCAACTGCTGAGCCACGCCATACTCGGCGCCGCACTGGCCTATGCCAACGGCGGCGACGCCAAAGCAGGAGCCGCAGCCGGCGCCGGCGCAGAAGCCGCCGCCCAGGTGCTGACCCGCACCCTGTACGGAGAAGAAGCGGCAAAACGCCCCGACCTGCTGCCCGAACGGGAGAAAGAACAGATCCGCAGCCTGAGCAGCGCCGTAGCGGCGGTGGTGGGCGGCGTAGTGAGCAACAGCAACAGCGATAACACTGCAGCCGGTGTATTGGCCGATGCACAAACCGGCGGGGTGGTGGGCAGGAATGCGGCGGAGAATAATTGGTTGTCTGCCAAGCAGCTCATAGAGTTTGATAAAGCCCATGCAGCGTGTGGCTCTGATGAGGTTTGTAAACAAAGAGTGATTGATGCTGCCAAAACACTTAGCCAATCTCAAGATACCCGCCTAACATGGGCAAAAATCAGTTGTACTGCTTGGGGTTCCTGCGATGAATTGAATGCCATGAATCGGCAATGGGCTCATTCCTTAGGTATTCACAATGTTGTTGCGGAACTGAGAAAACATTACCCTCACGCCTCACACCAAGATCTTTTAGCAGCAGCTAGGAGATATAGCGCAGAGGCAGCGGACAGCTTTGATAAAGGCAGCACTCGATTCATTGTTGGTGTATTGAATGATTTACCAGCCTTGGGGGCAGTTGGCTCAGGAGTGCGCAGTGGCGCTCGGGGACTTGTAAATAGCACTTTGAAAAGATCTGCTATTAATGCGGCTCCCTCTCGGGAGGCGGCAGAACATCTGGCACGGCATCCCCTATTGGATGACGCACTTGAAAGAGCAGGTACATTGAGCCGACCGACTATTTATCAGGGTAATTTGCCAACGTGTGGTCATAATTGCGCTACTCTGATACTCAATCAACACGGCAAGGCGGTTGATGTGGGTAGTTTGATTCAATCGATTCCTCCTTCCAATAGAGGAATTCATGGGTATGACGTGGCAACACTTCTAAAACAAAATGGTCTTGATGCCTTATCTGTTACACGGAGAAATGTCGATGATTTGGCTCGCTATACAGCTCGTGGAGAGTCAGTTATCGTACGTATTCAAAAAAATGATTTTTCACATTTTGTGGTGGTAGATGGTGTAACTATGAGGAACGGAAAAAGGGTTGTTGCTGTACGAGATCCTCATGGCATCCAATACTTCAGTCCTGTTGACACATTCAGACAGAGTTTTACTGGTGATGTCATTATTACAAGATAAGGATTAGATATATGCATATTATAAAAAAAATTAACAATCAATTGTATCCACTCAGCGAATTTATTTTTGAAAGAAAATATATACCTTGTCTCTGCAGAGCAAAGCCCAGCTTATTCGAAATATTTTTCTCAGAAGAACGATGGAAAAATATTAAGCTGGAAGTCAATGATTTTGATATCAATAGAATAGGACATTATTCTCCAATAGGAGTGGGCGGCCCATGGTGGATATATTCTGATGCCTTGATTACACTACGTAGACATGAAAGTATTCCTGATCGATTGGAGTTTGTTGATTTGGCTTTTTTTGAGCTATATGCGGGCTGGTTTTGGGCAATAAAGGATGGGAAATTTACAGAAGACTATCATGGAAAAGATGAGGAGGAACAATTGAATGAAACTGTTTATCCGTTGCAAGATTAACTTACTCTTTTTAGAGTAAGCTATAAGCAGATTGCAAGCCTTTTATTTTTCGAGTAGCTATATACTTCAGGTGGCCTATATTTTTATCAGGCTACCTGAAAGCTTATTAAATATAGGCATTCTTCTAATAAAATAAGAATAGATTTAACCAAGGTAGTACAAGATGTGGGACGCTGCCCGCTATACCCTGGCCGTTGTCAACCACCCCGACGCCATGCACTACTTTCCCGACCAAGTGCGGGAAGCCGGCAATAATTTGGCCAGATTCCCCCGGATTCCGGAGGTCAAATCATTTAGGTGGTCGGATTACAACCGGGGAATGGGCAGCGTAATTGTCAGCAGCCAGAAGGGCGAACACCTGCCATCCGGCGACAAAATGGGCTACCTGACAGGCGTCTTGAAATCTCTGGCCGGTGCCGCCCGGAATGCACAAATACCGGGAGAACTGCTTTACGGCTCGCCGGTAGGCGCTTTCGGCGACAACCAATGGGCGCGTCCCGCCCCTTATGAACTGAACACCAAGCAAGAGCTGTTGGGCAGTTCCGGGGGTATGGCGGTCGGTGCGTTTACCGGTCGGCCGGCCATCCGCGGCCGCATACCCGGACTAGCGGGCAGGGGGAGCGGCAGAACACCGCCTGCGGCCAGAACGCCGTCTCCGGTGGATGGGGAGATGGTTTTTAAACCCCAATCTGCGCCAAGAGGAGCGATAAGAGCGCAGAGCTACCAGCAAAATTGGCAGCAGGCTAGCTTGGAAGATGCTATTAGAAAATTTATTGGTTCAAGTCCTTCTGTTTCTTTTACACCTTCTGGTAAAGCTATCTATCAAGGACAAGGTCAGATCCGTATTATTCATGATGTTGGAGGAAGTTATTTTCGAATAGAGCATACAGGTTTGACGGGGAGAAGGAAATATTTGGATTTAGATGGGCGAGTTCCTAATAATAAAATTAATTCCGATGGTTCACAATCAGGAAGAAGTCAAGGCGAATATAATGAAGCAACTCACTTTAGGATTAAGTAATAATGAAGTCAATTTTAGTACCTAGAGATCTTGATACGATGAAGAAATTGGATATTGATCAGGCTCCTGATGAAGATCTGTTTAAAATAAACGTGGATGATAAAGAAATATATCATCTTTTTAATAGTGGATTTGTTGATAAGGTTAATCAAAACTTAAATGTTATTATAGATGATTTTGAATATGAAGAAATCATTGGAAATAATGAGTTATACGGAATAAAGGAGCTGTCTTATTTATTTTCAGTTAAATATAAAAATTATTCTATATATAAAAAAATATACGCTTTATCTTTAATTGCTATCGATAGGAAAACTGGATTATTTTTTTTCTTTTAATATATAAGTATCTAAAAATATAGGGGCTTAGGAAGCAAAATTCATTTTAAGGGATTCTCGCGCAACATTCCCAACAGCACTTTATACAAATCGCCATGCCTGTGATTGAAGCGGAACTCGGTTTCTTTTAAATGCAGGTAAAACGTATACTTCGGCACACCGTTAAACTGTACCAGGCGATGCTTCGCATATCAGCGGCAGCCGCGAGACCGAACAGCGCAGCAAGCAATCCGGTTTTGCCGTCGGCATCACCTACGACCCCTATACTGCGGCCCAAACCGCCTATGACCGCACCAAAGGCAGCGGCGGCTACAGCGACAGCTGGGTGGGTAAACCGGCGGTGTGGTGGGCAGGAATGCGGTGGAGAATAACTTTCTTTTTTCAGATACAGCACGAATCAAAGGGTGGTTGACTGCCGAGGAACAGGCATTAGCTGATAGATTGTCCAGGGAAGCTAATGCTCCCAGTATTGAGTACTTCATACGTAAGGAGCAAGAAATTCTTAATTCTCCGCGTAGTGACGCCGCTAAAAGGAGAATGCAAAGAGCCCTGCAAAGAGAACACGAAGAAGCCAGCAGGAGGATGATGGCTGCTGTTGCAAGCTTACCTTTAGGAAGCAAAGATCGAACAATAATAGACAACATTGCCGCTAAAATGCCAAATGTTCTTTTAAGCATCCCGCCGTATGACGATAGAGCCAAATATATCAATGTGGAAAGAAGAGACTGACTTCCGCTAAAATCCTTTTTAGTAGACTCTATTGGGCTTGCAGATGCGCGTATTGAATGGGGGCTACGCGATGAAAGAATTATGCAACGAGGCGTATCTGCAGATAGCATTCACGCAACAAATAATGTAGCTGCCTATATAGGCCGCATGGGAACAGGAGGTCGTACTTCTGTAAGAGGAGAAGTCCAGTCATCATCACGTTCCGGACAGACGGGAAATACTGTCAGACAAGGAGCGCAAAATCTTGGCGGACTTGTTCAACGGTTAGGGGAAAGATTTATAGCTTCGAACTCATCAGCTACGTCTAGCAATACTGTCGGTTCAACGACAAGCAAACCAAATTCTGGTCGTTCACAGCATCCGTCTTCAGGCAGTAGCGGCACAACCAATGACCGACAGATAGCAGGAAGAGCGATATCCCAAGCTTCTTTACAAACAGGGAATAGCACAATATCAACAAACGTTGGAGTCGCCGCTACCTCGCCGACTAATCCGCTGTCTCCGGCTGCAAGCACGAATCGCGTAACAAATACTGGCCAAGCGTTAGGACAGACTCAGCAAGCTGCCAAACCAGTCGAATCATTAGGAGATATGATACGTAGTAAATATCAAGAGTTCTATGATCAGGGCTATGCAAATACCATGCGAGAGGTACAAAGAGGTCGTTTACCTAATAATAATCGTGTTATCGGTAATAAGACAGATGCTTATGCTAGGGTGGAGTTAAGAAAATGGTTACAAAGAAACGGGATTCCAGAAGGTCCAAATGAAATTGTTCGGATCAATCGTAGGTTATATGATCCATCTGGTTCTGGGAGATATCGCGTACCTGATGTGCATATACCCAGTGAAAATTTAATTCTAGATGGTTCATTAGGTTTTAAAACCAATAGCAGCCCACAAATTCGGGACTTCTATAAATTTGGCAATGGTGCAAACACTACGATTATAGTACCATCTGGCTTTGGCGATAGAGGGTCGTATAGTATTACTCCAAGGAGATAGAAATGAATAAGCCGTGGGCATTTAATGATTTGCATGGTTTCAAAGATTTTGTTGTGTTTGTTCAACTATGCGCGCCAAATAATTTTCCTGTATATGAGGATGAGCCCCCAGAGTATCGATGGACATTTGAAAAGGCCTTTCACGATCTTCGTCTAGGCTTAGATATGGCTGTAGAGGAAAAAGGAGCCAAGCCAGTATTCGAGCAATGCAAACAACTAGTTGATAAGGCTTATCAACATTACGAAGCTGGAGAGGAGGACGAGGGATGGTATACTTTGGAAGAGGTGCATAAATTACTGAAAAAAGTTAGAACTCAATAATAAAGCTTGCAAATTGACCAGGCTACCTGAAAAATATATCTTTATTTTTTTAGGTAGCCTGTTGCTTATTTTGGCAATAGATAGCCTTATTATTTCAA
Organism: Neisseria shayeganii 871; assembly: GCF_000226875.1. Lineage (GTDB taxonomy): Bacteria > Pseudomonadota > Gammaproteobacteria > Burkholderiales > Neisseriaceae > Eikenella > Eikenella shayeganii. The sequence continues at coordinate 1,976,092 of NZ_JH164926.1, read as the reverse complement.
GGAAATAAAAATGAACATTTTCCCTTTTGATGATTTACATGGATTTAAGGATTACATTACATTTGTTCAAATGTGTGCTCCTGATAACTTTCCTAAAGAACCAACTATCTCTAGAGAAAATTGGACTTTAGACTTAAGTTTTGAAGGCTTACGATTTGGCTTGAATATGGCCGTGGAGGAAAAAGGAGCCAAGCCAGTATTCGAGCAATGCAAACAACTAGTTGATAAGGCTTATCAGCACTATAAAGCTGGAGAGGAGGATGAAGGTTGGTACGCTTTGGAAGAGGTGCGCAAGTTACTGAGAAAAGTCAGAACCCAGTAACAAGGCTTGCCAATTAAATAGGCTACCTGAAAAATATCGGGATCTTTATTTTTCAGGTAGCCTTTACCTTCGGCGCCACCTGGGAAGCGAGCGGCTACTACAGAGTCACCCGGGCAGACGGCAGCCGCCACGTCTCCAAACAAAGCTCAAGGGCCATTTCACAGTAAGGCGGGTTTGGGCGGCATCGTTATTTGGCTACCGTTATGAGCTGTTGACGGACTCTAATCAATCTTCAAGTCTCATATTGACAATGGGTTTAATATCTTTCAGCTACTACATTGTTTACTTGCGCTGGAATTGAGTACAATTCTCCAGACACAACTGTTATCATATTTATCCTGCATTCCCTTCAAGTAATTGATATATGAAGTATTTTTCTTTTGATCAAAAAGCCTGCTTTTTTGCATTATCGGTATTATCTACCCCATCTATTCTTGCTGCTCCTTTTTCTCAAGACGTAATTGACCGCTCAGTACAGCAGCAAGCTCAGCAAAATCTCTTGCAACAGCAGCAACAGCAAAAATTACAGCAGCAGCAACAGCATCTGCAGGATGTTTTTTTAGATGCAGTTCCAAATAGTCAAGTTCAATCAGGCATAACGCAGTCAGCTGTCGGAGATGAGGTATGTTTTCCTATTCAGCAGATATCCTTAGTAGGTGAGTCGGCAGCAAAATTTCAATTTGCCTTGGATAGTGCTTTGAGGTTAATTAATTTTCAGCCAGGAATCTGCTTGGATGCACAAGACATTAATCAGATAATGACCTTCACCCAAAATGCTGCAATCGGTAAAGGTTATACCACGACTCGCATTTTGGCAGCGCCGCAAGATTTAACATCTGGCAAGCTGGAGTTAACGGTGATTGTTGGGAAAATTGGCAGAATACGAGTCGAGTTGGCCAATAAAAATGCCACTCATGCCGAAAGAATTGTGGCATTTCAGAATGAGTTTCCAACCACTTCAGGGGATATTCTCAATTTGCGTGATCTGGAGCAAGGGTTAGAAAATCTCAAACGGATACCTACTGCTGAGGCGGATATCCGGATTGAGCCGGGTTCTCAACCGCACGAGAGTGACGTCGTTATTGTGTGGAGGCAACGCGCATTACCGCTTCGTTTGAGTCTCGGACTAGATGATTCTGGTAGTAAATCTACAGGTAAATATCAAGGAAATGTTGCTCTATCGCTCGATAATCCGCTTGGGTTGAGTGATTTGCTTTATGCTTCATACGGCCATGACTTGGGGCATAAAAGCACATTAACCGACTACAACGGCACTTCTACCGACAGCGGAACTCATAACTATGCCCTGCATTATTCCGTTCCTTTTGGCAATTGGCTCTGGGCGATTAATCACAACTACCACCGTTATCATCAGGCGGTTGCCGGTTTGTCAGAAAACTATGATTACAACGGTAAAAGTCGCAATGTCGATATTGGTTTTACCCGGCTGTTGTACCGTGATGCCCGTCGTAAAACACATTTGGGTATGAAAATCTGGTGGCGAGAATCGCAGAGCTTTGTTAATGATGCAGAAATTGAAGTACAACGCCGTCGTACTGCGGGATGGTCCGCCAGCCTGAGTCATAAGGAATATTTAGGAAATGCTATTTTAAATTTGGTCGTAAACTACAAGCGTGGCACCGGAATGCAAGGTGCGTTGCCGGCCCCGGAAGAGAAATTCGGTGAAGGTACTTCCCGTATGAAGATTATCAGTGGATCCGCAGATTTAAATCTGCCTTTCCTGCTGGGTAGGCAAGCTTTTAGCTACGATACTTCGATTCACGCACAGTGGAATAAAAGTACGCTTACTCCGCAAGACAAAATGGCTATTGGAGGGCGCTATACCGTACGTGGTTTCGATGGTGAGCTTTCTTTATCTGCAGAGCGAGGTTGGTATTGGCAAAATACTCTAGCTTGGCACTACCGAGATGGCCACCAAATATATATCGGCACTGATGTTGGTCATGTATCAGGCCTGTCGGCCGAGCGGTTGTTCGGACAGACCTTGGCCGGTGGAGTGTTGGGGCTGAAAGGCCAGTTTAATCTAGGTGGTAATCTTTATTATGATATGTTTACTGGGCGGCCTTTTCATAAGCCAACATATTTCCCAGCGAAAAACTTGATTTTCGGCTTTAACTTAAATTATTCATTTTAGCCATGATGCAATTTGAAGGTATTGATATCACTGCTCCTGCCATGTTCCCCCATGATAGCTGGAATCGAGCAGAAACTTTGGGTGCCATTACTTGGTTGTGGCTACGAACCTCGCCTTACAGAGAAGCACCGTTGTCTGAGTTGGATAAATATGTACTGCCTGTTTTAGATAACGGCCAGTTTGCTTTATTTACTGAACAAGGAAGAGTGTTCGGTTATCTATCATGGGCCGCATTCAACCAAGAAACGGAAGCACAATACTTGCAATCTGATAATGTTTTACATATTCCGGCCAATTGGCAAAGTGGAAACAGAATATGGCTCATCGACTGGTTTGCCCCGTTCGGAGATAGTTTGCGAATGAAAACTTTAGCTCGCCGCTACCTATTTCCTAGAAGTCAAGCGCACTCCTTATATCACAAAACGCAGCATGGTAAGCCCAAAATTATGAGATTTACAGGAGAGTAGTAGGATAATAGCACCGCATCCTGATGATTCTCTGTTTTGTTGGCAGATTGAGACTTTTGCAAAACCCCAATATGGATGTAGGTCAGGGTGTAACAGTGCAACGATCGTGAATACAAAGAATCTCTGATTTCAGATCATGTAGTTAGGAGGAAGAGACTGATGAGCTGTCGCAATAAGAAATACACATGGTGGTGGAAAGCGTTTGGTGTGGAGCTAAAGTGAATATATTGATCCGTTCGATTGGGAGGTGCTCTATGATTGTGCAAAAGTTGTTGGCTAAAAAACAAGATGTGGGCGGGTTGTTTGTTACCCGCCTGATTCCGCAGGGCGGCCGGCGCACCATTGGTGCCTGGTGTTTTCTGGACCATATTGGTCCGGCAACTTTCGAGGCCGGTTCCAAGGGGATGCAGGTAGGGGCGCATCCGCATACCAATCTGCAAACATTCACTTGGATGTTGGCGGGAGAGATTTGGCATCAGGACAGCTTGGGTTTCCGGCAATTGATCCGGCCCAAGCAAGTGAACCTGATGACGGCAGGTACCGGTGACGAACGGGGCATTGCCCATACCGAACAAACGCCGGAGGGTGTGGGCGAAATCCATGCGGTGCAGCTTTGGATTGCTTTGCCGATGAACAAGGTCATTGAGCCGGATTTCCAACACTATCCCGAATTGCCGGAATGGGAAGAGGATGGGGTGCGCTATCTGCTGACCACCGGAAGCTACCGAGGCCGAACAGCCCCCACCACGCAACACAGCCCGCTTTTGGGGGTGGATATTCGATGTGCGCATGCCGCCGCTCTTGATATTCCGGCTGAGAAGTCATGGGAATACGGCGTATTGGTTCTGGCCGGTAAGGCGGTCATAGGCGGTGAGACATTCGGTCCCGATGAACTGGCCTTTATTGCGGCCGACCAAGCTGAGCGGTTCCGTATTGAGGCCGAGGCCGGCAGCCATCTGCTGTTGCTGGGCGGCGAGCCTTTGCCCCATCCTACCGTGATGTGGTGGAATTTTGTGGCAGACAGCCGGGAGGCGCTTTGCCGTGCCGTGGCAGACTGGAATGCCGGCAGCCCGCGTTTCGGCCGGGAGATTGACTTGGCGGGCACGCCGCTGAAACGGCTGCCTGCACCAGAGGTACCCGAAGGCTTTAAGAAATAAGCATCCAGTCCGGCATTTGCTGCCCAATTCGGACGCGCCCGAGAGAGCGGCTTGCGATGGATTTTCCCAACGCCTCTGAGGGTTATTGACCGTGCAGCGGTGTTGGTGGGTGAAGCGGTTTTTCGCGGTACAAACCGCGTATCTCAGCCGGCAATGCGCACAAGCTTGGATACCTTGTCAGCCTTAAGGCGGCAGGCGTCGCTTTTTGCGCGCGTAGCGAAGTGGATTGGCAAACTTAAAATATCGCCGTAACGGATACTTTGAATAGGTCTTTAGGCCGTCACCCAATCACAAAAGGCTACCTGAAAAGATTTCAGGTAGCCTTTTGCTTGGCCGGAACATTCGGATTTAACTTTCCTCGCGCAGCTCGCGGCGCAGGATTTTGCCCACGTTCGACTTGGGCAATTCTTTGCGGAATTCGATGTCTTTGGGCACTTTGTAGGCGGTCAGCTCTTTGCGGCAGAAGGCAATCAGCTCTTCGGCAGTCAGATTCTCATCTTTTTTCACCACAAACAGCTTCAGCGCTTCGCCGGTTTTGTCGCTGCTCACGCCCACGCAGGCCACTTCCAGCACGCCAGGGTGTTGCGCCACCACGTCTTCCACTTCGTTGGGGTAAACATTGAAGCCGGACACCACAATCATGTCTTTTTTGCGGTCAACCAGCTTGATGTAGCCTTTTTCGTTCATCACCGCGATATCGCCGGTGGCGAGGAAGCCGCGCTCGTCCAGCACCTTGGCGGTTTCTTCGGGGCGGTTCCAATAACCTTGCATCACTTGCGGGCCTTTGATCCACAATTCGCCGGTTTCGCCCACCGGCAGGGCCTTGTTGTCGGCATCGCGGATTTCGACTTCGGTGTTGGAGATCGGCAGGCCGATGGTGCCGGTGTAGTCGGTGATGGTGAGCGGGTTGACGCAGGCGCCGGGGCTGGTTTCGGTGAGGCCGTAGGCTTCCACAATCGGCTGGCCGGTGAGCGCTTTCCATTTGTCGGCCACGGCTTTTTGCACTGCCATGCCGCCGCCGAGGCAGATTTTCCAGCTGGAGAAATCGAGGGTTTTGAACTCTTCGTTGTGCAGCAGGGCGTTGAACAGGGTGTTCACGGCGGGGAAAACGGTGACGCGGTATTTTTTCAGCTCTTTCACGAAGCCGGGGATGTCGCGCGGGTTGGTGATGAGAATGTTCTGCGCGCCGATGCGGGTGAAAATCATCAGGTTCACCGTCAGCGAGAAGATGTGGTAGAGGGGCAGGGCGGTGACGATGACTTCTTCTCCGCCTTGCAGTTTAGACTTAATCCACTCGCCGGCTTGCAGCATATTGGCGCAAATATTGCCGTGGGAAAGCACCGCGCCTTTGGCGACGCCGGTGGTGCCGCCGGTGTATTGCAGGAAGGCCGGGTCTTCCAGGGTGAGCGGCACTTCGCGGAAGGGGTGGGCGGCGCCTTTCTGCAGGGCGTCTTTGAAGCCGACGGCTTGCGGCAGGTGGTAGTTGGGTACCATTTTTTTGATTTTGCGCACCACGAAATTCACCAGCATGCCTTTGAAGCCGCCCAGCAGGTCGCCGAGGGAGGCGATGATGACGTTTTTCACCGGCGTGCGGCGCAGTACCAATTCCAAGGTATTGGCGAAGTTTTCCAAGACCACAATGGTGGTGGCGCCGCTGTCGTTGAGCTGGTGTTCGAGTTCGCGCGGGGTGTAGAGCGGGTTGACGTTGACCACCACGCCGCCGGCTTGCAAGATGCCGAACACGGCCACGGGGTATTGCAAGACGTTGGGCATCATCACGGCCACGCGGTCGCCTTTTTGCAGCTTCAGCACGTTTTGCAGATAGGAGGCGAATTGGTCGGCCAGCTTGGCGGTTTCGGCATAGGTTTGCACCACGCCCATATTGGTGAAGCCGGGCTTGTTGCCGTGCTGGTTCACGGTTTCGCGGAACACCGCGCTGATGGATTCGTATTGGCGCACGTCGATTTCGGGGCGCACGCCTTCGGGGTAACTTTGCAGCCAGATTTTTTCCATGTGTGTCTCCTTTGTGTGCGGGCTACCTGAAAGGCTTTCAGGTAGCCTGTGTTGATTGGGGTGTCTGCGGCTTACAGACGGATGATGTCTTGGTCGGTGGCGGTGATGACGCCGCCGCCCAGGCAGAGGTCGCCGTCGTAGAGCACGGCAGACTGGCCGGGGGTAACCGCCCATTGTGCTTGGTCGAAATGCAGTTCGGCTTCGCCGTTGCCGGTGTAAACCAGTTCGCAATCGGTGTCGGCCATGCGGTAACGGGTTTTACAGCGGTAGCGCCCGGCCGGAGGCGGTTCGGGCAGGGTGAAGCTGAGGTCGTTCATGCTCAGGCGGCGCGAAAACAGCAGGGGGTGGTCGTGGCCCTGTACCACGATCAGGCGGTTTTGCCCCAAGTCTTTGCCGCAGACAAACCACGGCTCGCCTTGGCCGCCGATGCCCAAGCCTTTTCGCTGGCCGATGGTGTAATACATCAGCCCCATGTGTTGGCCGACGGTTTTACCTTCGGGGGTAACCATGTCGCCGGGGTTGGTGGGCAGGTACTGCTGCAGGAATTCGCGGAAGGGGCGTTCGCCGATGAAGCAGATGCCGGTGCTGTCTTTTTTGGCGGCGGTGGGCAGTTTGGCTTCGGCGGCGAGGCGGCGGACTTCGGGTTTTTCCAAGTCGCCGAGCGGAAAAATGGCGCGTTCGAGCTGGTGCGGCTGCAGGCGGTAGAGGAAGTAGCTCTGGTCTTTGTTGTTGTCGCGGCCTTTGAGCAGGCAGTGCAGGCCGTTGTGCTCTTCTTTACGGGCGTAGTGGCCGGTGGCGATGACGTCGGCGCCTTGGGCGATGGCGTATTCCAAAAAGCATTTGAATTTGATTTCGGCATTGCACAGCACGTCGGGGTTGGGCGTGCGGCCGGCCTGGTATTCGCGCAGGAAGTAGGCGAAGACGTTGTCTTTGTATTGGGCGGCGAAGTTGACGATGTCGATGTCGATGCCCAAGAGGTCGGCCACGGCAATGGCGTCGAGCGAATCTTGCTTGATGCTGCAGTATTCGTCGTTGTCGTCGTCTTCCCAGTTTTGCATGAAGATGCCGCGCACGTGATGACCCGCCTGCTTGAGCAGATAGGCGGTAACGGAAGAATCGACGCCGCCGGAGAGGCCGACGATGATGTTCTGTTTCAAAGTGTGCATGGGCGTGGCTTCTGTGAGGAAGGCAGATTGTGCCACAGTGCGGCACGGGCTGCCGATTTTGTTTAGAGTGGGCTACCTGAAAATGCGGAGAGCGCTTTCAGGTAGCCTGAGACCGTTGCAAAACCTCCAGATGTGGATGCAGTTCAAGGCGTAGCAGCACAGCGAGTGTGAACGCCAGGAATCCCCGTGGGACAGACATATCATATAGATAGGCAAGCGAGCGAGCAGTACCCATAGGGCATAAACGCGCAACGCAGAAATGCGCCGCAGATGGGGTTTTGCAAAGGTCTCAGCCTGGGCGGCAGAGTGGGGTAGGTCAAAACTGTTTTTGCGAATCCAGCAATATGGTGACCGGGCCGTCGTTGCACAGGCTTACGAGCATGTGGGTGCGGAAGCGGCCTTCGGCCACGGTGAGGCCGTGGGCGCGGAGCAGCTCGGCGGTGCGGCGGTAGAGGGCTTCGGCCTGTTCGGGTTTGGCCGCTTCGGTGAAGGAGGGGCGGCGGCCGTTGCGGGCGTCGCCGTAGAGGGTGAACTGGGAAACCAGCAGTACGCTGCCGCCGGTGTCTTTGACCGAAAGGTTGAGCTTGCCGTCGCCGTCTTCGAAAATGCGCAGGCCGGCGGTTTTGTCGGCGATGTAGCGGGCGTCGGTTTCGGTGTCGTTGTGGGTGACGCCGAGCAGCACGCACAGGCCGTGTTCGATTTGGCTGAAGGGGTGGTCGGCCTGGGTTGCGGCGGCCACGTTGGCATAGCTGACTTTTTGAATCACGGCTCGCATGGTTTCAGGTAGCCTTTAATCTGATCAAGAATGGGATGGGGAAAGGAAGCAGGCAGCCGGATGGCGTGCTTTTTGGAGAAGCAGCAGCGGAAAGGCTACCTGAAAAGGGAAGATTATTGGTTGGCGCGTATCCATTTCAGCCAGCGCTCAAACAGAGCGGGCTGCAGGCCGGCAATCACGGAGCGTTTGAAAACGTGTTCGCCGCTCCAGAAGGCGTCGCCTTCAAGGGTGGCCAGCTGGCCGCCTGCTTCTTCGTAAATCAGGGCGCCGGCGGCGTAGTCCCACAGTTTTTGGCCGCCGTGCACGTAAACGTCGTAGCGGCCGGCGGCCAGGTAGCACCAGTCTAGGGTGCTACAGCCCATGCTGCGCTGGGAGCCGCAGGGAGCCAGGGTTTGCATGCGGCTGGAGAGTTTGCCGGAGCGCAAATATTTCACTTCGACGCCGGCGATGGCGTCGCTGAGGTTTTTCGGCACGCTGCGCAAGGGCAGCCGTTGGCCGTTGAGAAAAGCGCCGCCGTTGCGGGTGGCGTAAAACATTTCTTGGGTAACGGGCTGGTAGATGACGCCGGCTTGCGGCAGGCCGGCGCGGATATAAGCCACGGAGAGGGCGAAGTGCGGCAGACCGTTGATGAAGTTGTTGGTACCGTCTATGGGATCGACCACCCACAGGCCGTGTTCGGAGTGTTGCCACAATTCGAGCTGTTCGGGCGTTTCCATTTCTTCGCCCAGCATCGGGCAGTTGATGATCTGCGGCAGGCGGGCGGCAAACATGGCTTGTGCGCCTAAGTCCGCTTCGGTCAGCTGCGAGCCGTCGCTTTTTTTGCTGACGGCCGCCTGCAGGAAACGGGGCATCACTTCGGTTTGGGCCACTTCTCGGACCAAGGCCATCAGATCGGGTAACAAATTCTTTCCTTTTGTGCGGATTTTCTGATAAAACGCGATAGTAACCATTTTTTACCTAAATACCAAATGCCGCGTTTTTATGTGCCGCAAGCGTTTGCTGTCGGCGAAACTGTGATGCTGCCCGAGAATGTGTGCCGTCATGTGCAGGTGTTGCGCCTGCGGGCGGGCGATGAGGTGGAGTTGTTCGACGGCCGCGGCGTGTGCGCCCGGGCGGTGTTGGCCGACATCGGCCGCAAACAGGTTGCGGCAACCGTGCTGGCGGTATCGGCACAGTCGCGCGAATCGCCTTTGGAAGTGGTGCTGGTGCAGGCGGTGTCGGCCGCCGAGCGCATGGACTTTACGCTGCAGAAAAGCACCGAGTTGGGCGTCAGCCGTATTGTGCCGGTGCTGACGGAGCGCGCCACGGTGCGCTTGCAGGGCGAGCGGGCGGAAAAAAAGGTGCAGCGTTGGCAGGAGATTGTGGTTGCCGCTTGCGAGCAGTGCGGGCGTAATCAGGTGCCGGAAGTGGCCCCGCTGGGCAGTTTGGCGCAGGCTTTCGCTGCGCTGCCTGAAGAAGGGCTTCGTCTGCTGATGAGCCCGCATCGGGCCGGCCGCTTGGCCGATTTGCCGCCGCCAAAGCGGGTCGTGCTGCTGGTGGGACCCGAGGGCGGTTTGAGCGAGAAAGAAGAAAAGCTGGCCTTGCAGCACGGTTTTCAAGCGGTGTTGCTGGGGCGGCGCATCCTGCGCACGGAGACGGCCTCGTTGGCGGCGTTGGCGGCGATGCAGACTTTGTGGGGCGATTTTTAACGGTGGCCAACAGGCTACCTGAAAGCAGTCGGAGGGCTTTCAGGTAGCCTGTTGCTTGGTCGTCAGCCTGCCGATTATGGGCTAAAATGGCGGCCGTTTATGGTTCGGCTCTTATCCGAAAGCGGATCCTCATGAGCGCATTGAGCAATTATTGGGAGCTGTGGTCTGCTGTTTTGCAGAGCCTGGGCTTCGGTAGTCAGACAGAAAGCAGTGATATGGCAAAACCCAAAGGCGGCCTCGGCGGCCGCGGTTTAGATTCTTTGCTGGCCGGCACGATTGAAGATGCGGCGGGCGACCGTTTGACCACGGTGGCGGTGGACGACATTAAGCCGGGCCGTTATCAGCCGCGCTCGCAAATGGACGACGAAAGCTTGCAGGAGTTGGCCGAGTCCATCCGTGCGCAGGGCATTATCCAGCCGGTGATTGTGCGCGAACACGGCCTGTCGCAGTACGAACTGATTGCGGGTGAACGGCGTTGGCGCGCCAGCCAGTTGGCCGGCTTGAGCGAAATTCCGGTGGTGGTGAAAAACATCAGCGACGAAGCCGCGCTGGCAATGGGTTTGATTGAAAACATCCAGCGCGAAAACCTGAATCCGATTGAAGAAGCGCAGGGCTTGAAACGCTTGGTGGATGAGTTCGGCTTGACTCACGAAACCGTGGCCAAGGCCGTGGGGCGCAGCCGCAGTGCGGTGTCCAACAGCCTGCGCCTGTTGGCTTTGCCGGAGCCGGTGCAGGATTTGCTCTATAGCCGTCATTTGGAAATGGGCCATGCACGGGCTTTGCTGCCGCTGCCGGTGGTGGAACAGTTGGAGTTGGCGCGGAAGGCGGTGAAAAACGGCTGGTCGGTGCGCGAAGTGGAACGCCGCAGCCAGTTGGCGCAGCAGGAGAAAAAAACGGAAAAGCCCAAAACCGTGAATCCCGATATCCGCCGTTTGAACGAAGTGCTCACTGAGGCGTTGGGGGTGAATGCGGAAGTGCAAACCGGCAACAATCGCAAGGGCAAAGTGGTGTTGCATTTCGATAATCCTGAAACATTTGCCGCTCTGATGAAGCGTTTGGGTGTGGAGCTCCCGGATTAAAGGGCTTTCAGGTAGCCTGTGTGTATCTTAATAAATCGGGTTTGCGAATATATAGATAAAATAATGGTTTGGTTTTATTTTTGACAAAGCTTAACGCTTCGCCTTGACGATGGACGGCGACTTGATTATATTAGCGCGGCTCAATTTTGCCCTTTGAGGTTTGCGCAATGGCGGTAACCGTCTGTCTGCAGTTTGTGTTTATGCTGCTTGTTGCCGCTGTTGCTTGGTTTTGGGGCGGGCAGCAATTTGCTGTGTCTGCCGTGATGGGCGGCTTGGCCTATATCATTCCTACGATTTTTACGGTGCTGATTTTAAGCGTTCTTAGACCGTTTCCGCTCTTGGCGGGTGTCGGTTTCTTGATCGGAGAGGGTTTAAAAATAGTACTGGCTTTGATCATTATGCTGCTGCTGTTTTATTTTTGGCATCAGCAGATTGTTTTTATTCCGTTTTTTGCGGGATTGGTTGCGGTCAGTCATTTGGTTTTTTTGATATCTTGGAAAGTGCAAAGAAATGGCAAGTGAAAATATAACCGCTGCCGACTATATCAAGCACCACCTGCAAAGCTTGACCAGTTTGTCGGACGTTACCCAAGGGCAGGGCCTGAAAAATATTGCTGATTTCTCATTTATCAATATCGACGCAATATTTTTTGCCGTGCTGCTGGGCGTGGTAGGCTCATTTGTGTTGTGGATGGGGGCTAAGCGTGCGACGGCCGGCGTGCCTGGCCGTTTCCAGGCTGCGATTGAGATTCTGTATGAGTTTGTGGATGATATGTGCAAAGGCATCATTCACAACGAGCAGTCCCGCAAAGTGGTTGCCCCTTTGGGTTTGACTTTGTTTGTGTGGATTTTCCTGATGAATGCCATGGACTTGCTGCCGGTGGATTTGCTGCCTTGGCTGTGGCAGGGCGTGACCGGTGATCATCATGCTCTCTTGCGCGTGGTGCCGACTGCCGATTTGAATACCACATTGGCCTTGGCAATCGGTGTGTTGTTGGTCTGCTTATTCTACAATGTCAAAATCAAAGGCTTCGGCGGTTGGATGCATGAAATGTTTACCGCCCCGTTTGGCCCGATGTTGGCGCCGGCGAATTTTATTCTGAATATTGTCGAGTTTTTGTCTAAAACCGTGTCGCACGGCATGCGGTTGTTCGGTAATATGTATGCCGGTGAGTTGGTGTTCTTGCTGATTGCCTTGTTGGGCGGCGCTTGGGCCCTGCCTGGGGAAAGTTTCAGTTTGATGGATCCGATTATGGTGCTGTTCCATATTCTGGCTGGTGTCATCTGGGCGATTTTCCATATCTTGGTGATCACTTTGCAGGCATTTATTTTCATGGCTTTGGCTTTTGTTTACATCGGCCAAGCGCATGATGCACACTAAAATTTTTTGCTGTAATTTTCTTTAACCTTGTTTTTTTAAGGAGTTTGAAATGGGTGGTTTAATCGCTATCGCTTGTGGTTTGATTGTTGCTTTGGGCGCTTTGGGTGCCTCTATCGGTATCGCCATGGTGGGTTCTAAATATTTGGAATCTTCTGCTCGCCAACCTGAATTGATTGGCCCGCTGCAAACCAAGTTGTTCCTGATTGCTGGTTTGATTGACGCTGCCTTCCTGATCGGCGTTGCCATCGCTCTGCTGTTTGCCTTCGTTAATCCTTTCGCAGGCTAATCGCACACAAACTTTGTCAATGTTTGTTGATTAACCCTAATACGAAGGTTAAGTAAAGTGAATATTAATGCAACGTTAATCGTCCAAATCATTGTTTTCGCTATATTGGTTTGGTTTACCATGCGTTTCGTATGGCCGCCGATTGCGAAAGCGCTTGATGAGCGAGCCGGTAAAATCGCTGAAGGCTTGGCTGCTGCCGAGCGTGGCAAGAGCGATTTCGAGCAAGCTGAGAAGCGGGTTGCAGAACTCTTAGCCGAAGGTCGTAACCAAGTTACCGAAATGGTGGCTAATGCAGAAAAACGTGCAGCACAAATAGTAGAAGAGGCAAAAGTACAGGCCTCTTCGGAAGCTGCCCGTATTACCGCTCAGGCCAAAGCAGATGTTGAACAAGAAACCAATCGCGCACGAGAAGCATTGCGTGAACAGGTGGCTGCTTTAGCCGTGAAAGGTGCCGAGCAAATTTTGCGTAGCGAAGTGAATGCTGAAAAACATGCGCAAATGTTAGGCATGCTGAAACAGGAGCTGTAATTTATGGCTGAGTTCGCAACCGTAGCCAGACCTTATGCCAAGGCATTGTTTGATCTGGCTGTTGAAAAAAATCAAATCGAGTCTTGGTTGGGCGGATTGAAAGAACTGGCATGGTCGGTTCAGCAGCCTCAGGTTGCTTTGCTGATCGAGGAGTCCGATTCTGATGCGGCACAAAAAGCAAATGGCTTATTGGCGCTTTTGTCAGATAATTCGGCTACGCACGATGCCGAGTTCCAAAATTTCGTTCAGGTGGTGGCTGTTGAAAAGCGGTTGCAAGTGCTACCTGAAATTTACGCTCAATACCAAGATTTGGCTTTATCCCGCAACGATACGAAAAAAGCTATTGTATATAGTGCCTACCCCATGAGTGAAGGTCAGTTTGCTAAAGTTTTGGCCGACTGCCAAAAGCACTTCGGCAGCAATTTAGAGGCGACTTTGGAAATTGTGCCGGAATTGATCGGTGGGGTTAAAGTTGAAGTGGGTGACCAAGTATTGGATCTGTCCGTGCAGGCTAAATTGAAAAAACTGTACGCGACCATGACGAATTAGGAGAGTTTTCATGCAGATTAATCCTGCTGAGATTAGTGATTTGCTGAAAGCCAAAATCGAGAACTTAAACGCCAAACAAGAAGTCCGCACCCGAGGCAGTGTGATTTCTGTGACTGATGGTATTGTTCGCGTACACGGCTTGTCAGACGTAATGCAAGGCGAAATGCTGGAGTTTCCCGGCAACACCTTTGGTTTGGCCATGAACTTGGAGCGCGACTCAGTAGGTGCGATCGTTCTGGGTGAGTATGAGCACATCAAAGAAGGTGATGAGGTTAAGTGTACTGGTCGTATTTTGGAAGTGCCGATTGGCCGTGCTTTGATCGGTCGCGTGGTGAATGCCTTGGGACAGCCGATTGATGGCAAAGGTCCGATTGACACTCAGCAAACTGCGCCGATTGAAAAAATTGCTCCCGGTGTGATTGCTCGTCAATCTGTAGACCAACCGATGCAAACCGGCTTAAAAGCAATCGATTCAATGGTGCCAGTAGGCCGTGGTCAGCGTGAGTTGATCATTGGTGACCGGCAAACCGGTAAAACGGCAGTTGCTTTAGATGCGATTGTGAACCAAAAGGGTACGGGCGTAGTTTGTATTTACGTGGCAGTTGGCCAAAAAGCCTCTTCTATTGCGAACGTTGTTCGTAAATTGGAAGAGCATGGTGCCATGGAGCACACCATTGTCGTGGCGGCCACGGCATCGGAAGCTGCCGCCTTGCAGTTTATTGCACCTTATGCCGGCTGTACCATGGGTGAATTTTTCCGTGACCGCGGTGAAGATGCATTGATTGTCTACGACGATTTGTCCAAGCAAGCTGTTGCCTATCGTCAGATTTCTTTGTTGCTGCGTCGTCCTCCCGGTCGTGAAGCCTATCCGGGTGATGTTTTCTATTTGCATAGCCGCTTGTTGGAACGTGCTGCCCGTATCAATGCAGATGAAGTAGAAAAGCTGACCAATGGTGAAGTAAAAGGTAAAACAGGTTCTCTGACTGCTTTGCCAATCATTGAAACCCAAGCTGGCGACGTTTCTGCATTCGTTCCGACCAACGTTATTTCTATTACTGACGGTCAGATCTTCTTGGAAACTGATTTGTTTAACTCTGGTATCCGTCCTGCCATTAATGCCGGTATTTCTGTATCCCGAGTCGGCGGTGCGGCACAAACCAAAGTCATTAAAAAATTAGGTGGCGGTATTCGTTTGGCATTGGCCCAATACCGTGAACTGGCTGCGTTCTCGCAGTTTGCATCCGATTTGGACGAAGCGACGCGCAAACAATTGCAGCATGGCGAAGTGGTGACTGAGTTGATGAAGCAAAAACAATTCAACACCTTGAATACGGCTGAAATGGCGCTGACTTTGTGGGCCATTAACAACGGTTCTTATGCCGATGTGCCTGTAAGTAAAGCACTGGCTTTTGAGGCTGAATTCTTGAACTATATTCGTGTTCAGCATCCGGCTGTGCTTGATGCCGTTAATGCTTCTGGAGCATTGTCTGATGAAAATGAACAGGTCTTGACCGAAGCCATGAAAACTTTCAAAACCTCTTACAACTATACAGCGTAAGTTGTTGAAGAAAGGAGTCTGAAATGGCGGTAGGAAAAGAAATTCTGACGAAGATTCGTAGTGTTCAGAATACTCAAAAAATTACCAAAGCCATGCAGATGGTTTCAACTTCCAAAATGAGGAAGACTCAAGACCGTATGCGTTTGGCTCGGCCCTATGCAGAAAAAGTCCGCTTGGTGATGAGTCATTTGGCTCAAAGTGAAACGGAGCATAATCTGCCAATCCTAGAGAGCCGTACAGCAGTAAGGCGAGCCGGTTTTATTTTGATTACGACAGATAAAGGCTTGTGCGGAGGCTTGAATGCCAATTTGCTGAAAAGGTTTTTTGCAAAAGTGCAAGAATACCAGCAGCAAGGTGTTGAGGTTGAGGCTGTTTGTTTAGGTAGCAAAGGTTTGGCTGCCTGTAACCGCGTAGGCATTAATGTCGTAGCCAGTGCAGTGAACTTGGGTGATACCCCAAAAATGGAAAAGCTTTTGGGGGCAGTTACCGAAGTTTTCCAACGTTATACCGAAGGTCAGTTGGATGTAATCCATTTGGTTTATGCGGAGTTTGTTAATACAATGAGGCAAGAACCTCATTTGGAAACTCTATTGCCGATTGGCCAGAACGTGTTGCACGAAGTATCCGAGAGCAAAGAATATGGCTGGGATTATGTTTATGAACCCAAACCGGCAGTCGTTCTCGAATATTTGGTTCGCCGTTATTTGGAGTCTGTGGTTTATCAAGCATTATGTGAAAATATGGCTTCCGAACAGGCAGCCCGTATGGTGGCGATGAAAGCCGCTACGGATAATGCCGGTAATGCAATTAAAGAGCTGCGTTTGGTTTATAACAAATCTCGTCAAGCGGCTATTACCACAGAATTGTCAGAAATTGTGGCGGGTGCAGCTGCCGTATAAGCTTGCATACTGCTCGGATTAAAATAGGATTCAATAATGAGCCAAGGTAAGATCGTACAAATTATTGGCGCAGTAGTGGATGTGGAATTTCCGCGTAATGCTATCCCGCGTGTATACGATGCTCTGAAATTGGTTGACACCGATTTAACATTAGAAGTGCAACAGCAGCTCGGCGACGGTGTGGTGCGTACCATTGCGATGGGCAGTACGGACGGCCTAAAACGCGGCTTAGCTGTACAAAATACAGGTGCCCCGATTACGGTTCCGGTTGGACAAGCAACGTTGGGTCGTATTATGGACGTCTTGGGCAAGCCGGTTGATGAGGCTGGTCCAATCAATGCCGACCAAACTCGCGCCATTCACCAGCCGGCGCCCAAATTTGATGAGTTGTCCAGTACAACCGAATTGCTGGAAACCGGTATTAAGGTGATCGATTTGCTTTGTCCCTTTGCCAAGGGCGGTAAGGTCGGCCTGTTCGGTGGTGCCGGCGTAGGCAAAACCGTAAACATGATGGAATTGATCAACAACATTGCAAAAGCACACAGTGGTTTGTCTGTGTTTGCGGGTGTTGGTGAACGTACTCGTGAAGGTAATGACTTTTACCATGAGATGAAAGACTCCAACGTCTTGGACAAAGTGGCCATGGTATATGGCCAGATGAATGAGCCTCCTGGCAACCGCTTGCGTGTGGCCTTGACAGGACTTTCTATGGCTGAACATTTCCGTGATGAAAAAGACGCCAGCGGCAAAGGTCGTGATGTTTTGTTCTTTGTGGATAATATTTACCGTTATACCTTGGCAGGTACAGAAGTATCCGCATTGCTGGGCCGTATGCCTTCTGCAGTAGGTTACCAACCGACATTAGCGGAAGAAATGGGCCGCTTGCAAGAACGTATTACCTCTACTCAGACTGGTTCAATTACTTCCATTCAGGCCGTATATGTACCGGCGGATGACTTGACCGACCCCTCTCCCGCAACTACTTTTGCACACTTGGATGCGACGGTGGTATTGAGCCGTGATATCGCATCATTGGGTATCTACCCTGCAGTAGATCCTTTGGATTCCACATCACGTCAGCTGGATCCCATGGTATTGGGCCAAGAACATTACGATGTGGCCCGTGGCGTGCAATCCACACTGCAAAAATACAAAGAGTTGCGTGACATTATTGCTATTTTGGGCATGGATGAATTGTCTGATGAGGATAAGTTGACCGTAATGCGCGCTCGTAAGATTCAGCGCTTCCTGTCACAACCTTTCCATGTAGCCGAAGTATTTACTGGTTCCCCTGGCAAATATGTGTCTCTGCGCGATACCATTGCTGGCTTTAAAGCTATTTTGAGCGGTGAATATGACCACTTGCCCGAACAGGCTTTCTATATGGTAGGTGGTATTGAAGAGGCTGTGGAAAAAGCCAAGACCTTAAGCTAAGGAGACGGGCATGAGTATCATGCAAGTTGAAGTGGTAAGTAACGAGCAAAACATCTATTCCGGTCAAGCTGAGTTTGCTGTGGTGCCGACTGTGAGTGGTGAGCTTGGTATTTATCCTCAGCACGTTCCAATTATGAGCTTGGTGCGTCCGGGTGTGCTGCGTTTACGCGTTCCCGGTGAGGCTGAAGAAGTGTTGGTGGCAATTTCTGGTGGCGTACTGGAAGTACAACCCAATAAAGTAACCATTCTGGCGGATGTGGCCGTACGCAGTGCGGAAATGGATCAGGCCCGTGCAGAAGAGGCGAAAAAGGCCGCCGAAGCCAAAATGGTTAATGCTGAAGATGCTGAATCTTTGGCCAAAGCACAGGCTGCATTGGCAGCTGCAATCGCGGAGTTGAAGGCTTTGGATTACTTACGTTCTCGTAAGAATCAATGATCTTTAATTCAAAAAGAAAGCAATATGGTACCCAAAATGCCATATTGCTTTCTTATTTTGTGAGTCTGGCCCCGATTAAGTTTCCTATTGCTATTTTGTTTACTGGGCACCTCAGTGTTTTTCAGACAGTAGTTATCTAAGCCGCCCCGATAGTTTTGCATTGTATTAAATTCAGATTCTCCCGATGACTTTGACAGGATTTATATATATAGATATAATTCAACATTCGGGTCGTTAGCTCAGTCGGTAGAGCAGCGGACTTTTAATCCGTTGGTCGAAGGTTCGAATCCTTCACGACCCACCAGCTTTACGAGCCTAAGCAAAATGCTTAGGCTCGTTTCTTTTTAGGCTAAAACCTTTGCAAAATATTCCTTATATTCCCTAAATTGTCGCCCGGACATTCAGAAGATATAGGGACATTTTACAAATTTCTACAGCTATTTTTCTCAACCTGTGGTGTAAACAACCCGGCTCATTTTCTACATCTAGCCTGAGACCTTTGCAAAACCTCCAGATGTGGATGCAGTTCAAGGCGTAGCAGCGCAGCGAACGTGAACGCTAGGAATCCCTATGGGACAGACATATCATACAGATAGGCAAGTGAGCGAGCAGTACCCATAGGGCATAAACGCACAACGCAGAAATGCGCCGCAGATGGGGGTTTTCAAGGGTCTCAGCCTATCTCCACCGTGATAACGTGCAGATACAGGCCGCCGCCGTCAGTCAGTTTGTAGGGTTTGACGGATGGCTTTGCATTCCTTATCCGGCGGTTGTTTAAGGGCATTTTTACGGTATTTTTCAGTGGTGCTTTCAGGATACCGTAAAAAATACCATACCGTAAAAAATACCGTAAATTTACGGTAGATTCAATTAGACGGCGGTAGATGGTATTAGACGACAAAACGGGGGGATTTTTCTCTGAAAGCCTTGCCTGTTATGGATTTGGTAGATTTTATTAGACGGCGTTAGACAACAAAAAAGCCGCGAAATGCGGCAGTGTGGTGGCCAGAGGCGGGATCGAACCGCCGACACACGGATTTTCAATCCGTTGCTCTACCAACTGAGCTATCTGGCCTTGCTTTGAAAGAATGTAATTAAACCAGTTGGCTGTTGTTCTGTCAAGTTGGTTTGTTTGATGGAGTTTTGGGCTGATGATTTTAAAAGAAATTAATTTTTACGTATGGCGGAAATGGTTTGGGATGCCGAGGCAAAGGCTACCTGACAATCTTTTCAGGTAGCCTTGGCAAAGGTCTCGGGCGGTATGGCTAACGAGTTTATGCTGTGGAATCTGGCGTGGAGCGCGGACTGTTGCCGGTTTGATTCCCATGGCACATCTTGGGCTGCGAGCGGGCTACCACACGCTGTCGCGGCTGATTTCCTGTACGCTTTGACGGATGCTGGCGCCGAAGTTTTTGCTGAGGGTGCGGCTCAGGCTGTCTTGCGGGGTGTAGTCCACCAGCTCGGGGGCTTTGATGATGTCGCGGGAAACGCTGTAGATGTTGCCGGTGGCGTCGATGAGGCCGGTTTTGACGGCTTCGCCGCCGGTGTAAACACGACCGCTGAAGAGATCGGGGTGTTCGGCTTCTTTCAGGCGGTTGCCGCGGCCTTCGCGTACGGCGTGAATGAATTGGCGGTGGATGTCGTCGAGCATGGCTTGCCACATGGCGGCTTGTTCGGGGGTTTCCGGGCTGAAGGGGTCACCCATGCCTTTGTGTTCGCCGGCGGTGCGGTTGCGGCGTTTGATGCCGAGGTGGTCCATCAGACCGGTGAGGTCGAAGCTGCTGCCGACCACGCCGATGCTGCCGACGATGCTGGTGGGGTCGGCGTAGATTTTGTCGGCGGCGGCGGCGATGTAGTAGCAGCCGGAGGCGCAGACGTCTTCAGCCACGACATACAGCGGGATTTTCGGATGTTCGGCTTTGAGGCGGCGGATTTCCTGGTAGGCGATGTTGGACACCACGGGCGAGCCGCCGGGGCTGTTGGCGCGGATGATGACGCCTTTGACGTGCGGGTTTTTGTAGGCGGCGGCCAAGCCTTCACGCAGTTTGGCCACTTGGTCGGCCTGGCTGGTGATGACGCCGTCGAGCTGGATGACGGCGGTGTGCGGCTGTTGGCTGTGCGGGTTGAATTGGTTGACTTTGCCGAAGATGGCGACGAGGTAGAGGGCGAAGAAGGCAAGCAGGATGAGGCGGAAGACGAGCTTCCAAATGCGGGCGCGCCGCTGTTCGCGGTAGGCTTCGAGCAGTACTTTTTCCAGTGTGTCGCGTTCCCAGTTTTCGGTGCGCTTTTCGGGAGGGGAGACGGTGTATTTCACGGTGGGTTTCCTCGATGTGGGGATTGTGTGCATCAGGCTACCTGAAAAGGCTTTCAGGTAGCCTGATGTTGTGGTGGGGCGGCCGTTTGTTTAGCCGTTAGGGATGTTGAGCCAGCGGAGCAGGTCTTGTATGCCACCGAGCATGGCCTGATGGGGCACGGTTTGCAGCTGGGCGGCGGCGTGGGCGCCGGTGGTGACGGAGACGGCGTGGCAGCGGGCATTATAAGCCATATTCAAATCGTGGGTGGTGTCGCCGATCACCAAGGCGTCGGCCGGCGCTACGCCCAGTTCGTCGCAGATCGACAGCACCATTTCGGGCTGCGGTTTGGCGGCGCATTCATCTACGGTGCGGGTGCTGAGAAAGTAGTGGGCGCTGGCGGTTTCCTGTAGGGCGAGGTCCAGTCCGCGCCGGCTTTTGCCGGTGGCCACGGCCAGCCAGTAGTGCTGCTGCAGCCTGGGCAGGGCGGCGGCGGCTTGGGCAAACAGTATGGTGGGCGGGCGGCGGTGGAAATAGTGTTGGCGGTAGGCGTCAATCAGGGCTTCGGTTTGCCGGGCAGGCAAGCCGGGATGCAGGCGGGCAATCGCTTCGTTTAAGCTTAAGCCGATGATTTGGCGAATGTCTTCTTCTGTCGGCTGGTTGAGGCCGTGTTCGCGGAAGGCGTTTTGCACGCCCTCAACAATTTGGGCGGTGGAGTCGGCCAGTGTGCCGTCCCAATCGAATATCAGCAGTTGGTAGGGTTTTTTCATATGGATTTTGAGAGGCTACCTGAAAGTTTGTGTGTGGAAAAAATAGAGTATCGGGCTAAAAGGTTTTGCCGATTTGGATAAACAGATTGCTTTTTTGGAAACGGTAAAGCGGGTGGTTGCTGTCGCTCTTTTGCCAGGTGCCCACCAAGCGGGGGGTGATGCCCCAGAAGTGGACGCGGCGGTGCCAGACAGACAGGCTGGCGGCGTATTCTTTGTCTTCTCGGCGGATGTTGAGGAAATCCGGGCCGTCGTATCGGCGCAAGCCGGCTTCGGCCGTGAGGGCGGTGGAGAGGCCGTACGACCATTCCCTGGTCCAGCCGGCACGCAGGCTGTTGCGCTGATAGGTGTCGCTGCGGTCGCGGGCGCTCTTGCGGGCGTAGTCTGTGCCCAAAATCCAGTATTGGCGCGGGTTTTGAATATACAGCCAAGTGGCGGAAACATTGCGGTTGGGGCCGTCGAGAAAGGTGCGGCGGTCGTGCTGCTGCTGCCCCCATTCGCCGGCCAGCAGAAGCTGGTGGCCGGGTGCGAGCCAGTAGCGCCATTCGGCGCGCAGGCCGGCTTCGCGCAAATAGGCGCGGTTGCCGAACCAGCGGCGTTCGAAATAGGGCAGCAGGGCGGCTTCGGCGCGGGCGGTTTTGTAGGCGCCGCCAACGGTCAGGCGGGCTGAGGCGTCATCGTATGGGCGGTTGTTCCAATACCATTTGCCGGAAGCGTCGGCAGCGGTACGCAGCGACCAATGGCCGCCCAGCAGCCAGTCGCGTGCGCCGCCGAGGCGGTAGGCCAGGCCTTCTGCGGATTCGGGTTCGGGGAAGGTGAATTCGCCGTTGGCGGTGCGGAAGGTGCGGTTGGCGGGGGCATTGTTGATGTTGCCGTCGCGCAGATAGTGGAGGCTGCCGTAGAAAGACCAAGTGTTGCGTTGATCGAGGGCGGTGAGGTAATGGTCGACCAGTTGGCGGATTTCGGGCGGCAGTTGTCCGTCGGCGCGCAGGCGGGTGAATTGGTCGCGGGCGGCTTCGTTTTCGTGGTTTTCAAACAGGGATTGCGCCAGCGACAGGCGCACGGCGGGCATATCCGGCTCCAGCGAAAGGGCCCGGCGGTAGGCGGTAACGGCTTGATTGTATTTTCCATCTGCACGGGCGATCATGGCATCGGCCAGCACCAGCAGCATTTCTTCGTGCGGCGGGGGCAGCTGGCGGTAGAGCGGCAGCAGCAGACGCACGCCTTCGAGGTTGTTGAGCAGTACGGAAGACTGCAGGGCGCGATGCAGCAACTCAGGGTTTTGCAGCAGCTCTTCGGGGCTGATGTTGAGCGGCTGTTGAGGGTCCGGGCTACCTGTAGTGTGTGCGGCAGGCGGTGCGTCGGAACGGATTTCGGGGCTGATGTCGAAACGGGTTTCCGGTTGCGGCCTAGGCAGGGCCGGCGGCGTTTGGGCGTACAGCAGGGCGGGGAGCAGGCAGATACAGCCGAACAGGGATAGGCGGGGAAGGTGTAAAGACATAAGATCTAATGCGTGCGGACACTTATGGTTATGTTGCTATGGGGTATTTGGTGCGGACAGTATATCCAACAGATTTTGCAGCTCCTGCGGCAACGGTGCTTGCAGCTTGAGCGGCTCGTTGCTGAGGGGGTGCTGGATTTCTAGGCGGTAGGCATGCAGAAACATGCGTTTCAGGCCGAGTTTTTGCAGGCGTTTGTTGGCGGTGTAGTCGCCGTAACGTTCGTCGCCGGCAATCGGGCACTGTTGTGCCTGCATGTGGACGCGGATTTGGTGGGTGCGGCCGGTTTTCAGGGTGGCTTCCATATAGCTGAGTTCGGAGAGGCCGATGCTGTGCAGCAGGCTACCTGAAAAGCGTTGCAGTTCGCGGAAAATGGTGTGCGCGCTTTGCCCTTCTTCGGAAACGCGCACCATTTTTTCGCCTTGTGCGCCGGTGTATTTGAGCAGGGGCAGGCGGACGTGCCGGCTGTCGGCCGGCCAAGGGCCTACCCCTAGGGCGAGGTAGATTTTCTTGGGGTGGTCTTGACGCAGGGCTTCGTGCAGCCTGACTAGGGCGCTGCGTTTTTTGGCAATCATCAACAGGCCGCTGGTGTCGCGGTCGAGACGGTGCACCAATTCCAGATAGCGGGCTTCGGGGCGGGCGCGGCGCAGTTGTTCGATGACGCCGAAGCTGACCCCGCTGCCGCCGTGTACGGCGACGCCGCCGGGCTTGTTGATCACCAGCAGGGCGTCGTCTTCAAATACGGTATCGAATTCGCGCGCCGGTGCCGGCGCGGCGGCTGTTTTGCGGGCGGTGCGGACGGGCGGAATGCGCACCTGGTCGCCGGGATTCAGCCGTTGTTCGGGTTTGGCGCGCTTTTTGTTGATGCGCACTTCGCCGGCGCGGATGATGCGTTGGATGTGGCTCTTGGGGACGCCTTTGAGGATTTTGGCCAAGTAGTTGTCGAGCCGCTGGCCGGCATCGGCTTCTCCGATGTGGAAATAGTTGACTGAATCTTTGCTAATCGTGGGCATTTTCTCTATAATCCGCGCGGTCTTGTTTGGCTGTTGAACCAAAGATGAAAAGGCTACCTGAAAACAAGAAAACGGTAGCCGGCAAACAAGATGTATTGTTGAAATATTTTAGCGCAAAAAGACCACCCGCAACGATATTCTTCGGCCGGCCCGCCAAAGCCTGCCGGGAAACGGGTAATTAAGTTTGACTTTATCCGCCCTGCCGCGCCGGCCTAAGACGCAAGCTTTGCCTGTGCCGCCGGTTCCGTCTTGCGGCGGCGGACGATATGAGAAGATACGGCACCGATTTTTTGCCTGCGGCCCGGGCCGCAGGCGGCATTGTTCTTTATTCTTTCTTTCCATACGGAAACCATGTTTCATTTCTGCCCGCTCAGGCGGTTGGCTGCGGTTTGCCGCCATGCCGTTTGGGCTGTTGTCGGCGGCATAAGACGCTTCAGGTAGCCTGAGGCCCTTCCACCGATGGGTTTGCCGGGCCAGCCTTGGGCGCGGTCAGGGGCCGATTTGGAACAGCTTCTTCAAAAGCTCAAAAACTGATTACCGTTCGGGTGTCTGCCAATTGAAGGTGAACACCAATGAAACGTATGTTATTCAATGCCACGCAGGCCGAAGAGCTGCGCGTGGCGATCGTGGACGGGCAAACCCTGCTCGATCTCGATATCGAAACGCTGGGCAAAGAACAGCGCAAAGGCAATATCTATAAAGGCGTGATTACCCGCATCGAGCCCTCTTTGGAGGCGTGCTTTGTCGATTACGGTACCGACCGCCACGGCTTTTTGCCGTTCAAAGAAGTGTCCCGTTCTTATTTTCAAGATTATGACGGCGGCCGCGCCCGCATTCAGGACGTGCTGCGCGAGGGCATGGAAGTCATCGTGCAGGTGGAAAAAGACGAGCGCGGCAATAAAGGCGCCGCGCTGACCACCTTCATCAGCCTGGCCGGCCGTTATCTGGTGTTGATGCCGAACAATCCGCGCGGCGGCGGCGTGTCGCGCCGCATCGAAGGCGAGGAGCGGCAAGAGCTGAAGGCGGCGATGGCCGAATTGGACGTGCCGCGCGGCATGAGCCTGATTGCGCGCACTGCCGGCATCGGCCGCAGCGTGGAAGAATTGCAATGGGATTTCAATTACCTGCTTCAACTTTGGCAAAATATCGAGGCCGCCGGCCAAGCCCACCACGAGCCCTACCTGCTGTTTATGGAAAGCTCCTTGCTGATTCGGGCCATCCGCGATTATTTCCGCCCCGATATCGGCGAAATCCTGATTGACAATCAAGAAGTCTATGAGCAGGTTCAGGAGTTTATGAGCTATGTGATGCCCAATAATGTGGGCAAGCTCAAACACTACGACGACCACATCCCGCTGTTTTCCCGTTTCCAGATCGAACATCAGATCGAAAGCGCGTTTTCGCGCTCGGTCAGCCTGCCTTCCGGCGGCGCGATTGTGATCGACCACACCGAGGCTTTGGTGTCGGTGGACGTGAACTCCGCACGCGCCACCCGCGGTGCCGATATCGAGGACACCGCCTTCAAAACCAATATGGAAGCGGCCGAAGAGCTGGCACGCCAAATGCGTTTGCGCGATTTGGGCGGCCTGATCGTGATCGACTTCATCGATATGGAAAACCCCAAGCATCAGCGCGATGTGGAAAACACCCTGCGCGATGCCTTGAAGAAAGACCGCGCCCGCGTGCAGATGGGTAAGTTGTCCCGCTTCGGTCTGCTCGAATTGAGCCGCCAGCGCCTGAAGCCCTCTTTGGGCGAAAGCAGCCACACCGCCTGCCCGCGTTGCGCCGGCACCGGCTTTATCCGCGGCATCGAATCCACCGCCCTGCATGTGCTGCGCATCATTCAGGAAGAGGCGATGAAGGACAACACCGAGGAGGTGCATGCCCAAGTGCCGGTGGACGTGGCCACCTTCCTGCTGAATGAAAAACGCGCCGAGCTGTTCGGTTTGGAAGAGCGCCTGGACGTGTCGATTCTGATGATTCCGAATCCGCGCTTGGAAAATCCGCACTACACCGTTACCCGTGTGCGCCCCGACAATGTGGAAGACGATCCCGAACCGAGCTACCAACGGGTGGAAGAGCCGGAAAACGGCGAGCCGACTTTGGAGGTGGGCCGTCAGGCCAAACCGGCCAAGCCCGAGCCGGCGGTGAAAGGCGTGAAACACAGCCAGCCTGCGCCGGTGGTGGAAGAGAAAACCATCGGCTTATGGGACAAAATCTGTGCTTGGTTCGGCCGAGTATTCGGCGGTGCTGCTGAAGAGCCGAAAATCGAGCGCAACGGCAACCGCCATCTGGGCGGCAACCGTTCGCGTAAAGCGCCGCATCAGCGCCAACGCAGCCGCCAGCAGCCGCCCCGTCCAGCAGCGGAAGCGGAAAACCGTGTGCAGCCTTCGGCAGAAGGCGGCGAAAACCGTGCGCCCAAGCGCGACAACAAGGCGCAAGCCGACCATAACGGCCGCGGCCGTCCGCAAGAGCAAAACCGCCGCGAACGAGCAGCGGAAAACCGCGCCGAAGCAGGGGGCAATCAGCAGGAAGGCAACCGCCGCCGCCAACGCCGTCAGCAGCGCAAGGACGAAGCTGTTCAGGTAGCCCCTGAAGCGGCGCTTACCTTGTCACAGGGTGAGACACCAGCCGTTTCTCAAGTCGATGCGCCCGCCGCTTCCGAGCCGAATCCGGCAGTTGCACCGGCTGCCCAAGAGGGCGGCCAGGCCAAAGGCCGCAACGGTGAGCGCCGCTCCGGCAACCGCGAGCGTCAGGATCGCTCCGGCGGCAACGAACGGCGCAACCAAAAAGGCAGAGGCCGTCAGCGGAATATCGCTTCGGCACAAAAAATCATCCAGTATTTGGACATCCGCTTGCAGGCCGATTTGGTCCGCGCCGCTGCCGATCACGTCTTCGGCATCCATCCTCAGGTGGCCGAGCCGTCTGTCGAGCCGGCCGGGCTACCTGAAAACCCGGCATCTGCATCGGCGGACAGCGAAGCGCCCTTAATCATCAGCCTGCCGGTGATGCATGAGGACGAAGCCGCCGAAGCGCAGCCGACATTTGTGTTTGCCGCCGCGCCAGAGGAGGCCCCGGCCGCTGAAGCTGAGCCAGCGGCGCAGCCTGAATCAACGCCGGCCGATGAGCCGACTGTTGGCGCACAAACCGCGGTGGCCGCCGAGCCATTGGTGCCGGAGACTGAAGTGCCTGCTGCCGCCACCCGGGCGACGACAGCGGAGCCGGCAGCCGCAGCGGTGTCGCCTGCCGAAGCCGACAAGCCGCGCAGCTGGGCCAGCACCGAGTTTCTGTCCCGCCAGCAGCCCGTATCGCGTCATGCGGTGGCGGCCAAGGTGGAAGAAACCGTGGACAGCTTGGATTTGGGCAGTTTGGTGTGGGTGCAGACCAGAACCGATCTGCCGCCGCTTGAAGCCGTGCCTGAGCCGTCGCGCGGTCTGCGCCGCTGCGATTTGCCGCCCGCCGCCGTCGAACCGCCGTTGGCCGAGGCGCTGCAGCAAGTGGAAACCCGCCGCGACTGAGGCCGGCTTAAACGGGCCGAAACTGCTTGATTCAGGCAGTTTCGGCTTTTTTTGTGTTTGGATGCGGCGCGTGGCGGTCTCCACCCGGCCGAGACCTTTGCAACACCCCCATCTGCGGCGCATTTCTGCGTTGTGCGCTGCTCGCTCGCTTGCCTATCTATGTGATATGTCTTTCCCACGGGGATTCCTGACGTTCACGCTCGCTGCGCTGCTACGCCTTGAACTGCATCCACATCTGGAGGTTTTGCAAAGGTCTCTGGCCACATCCATTCTGCAGGCGGCGGACGGATATGGCATAATCAACCGCATCTGCAACAGAGTTTTGTGGGAGCAAACCGTGAGTATTTCCCTGAGCCAATATGTGCTGTATCTGCAATATCTGGCCGTCGGCATCGTGATGGTGGTGGTGTTCGCCGCCGTCTATCTGCGCTGCACGCCGGCGGCCGAGCTGCGCCTGATTAAGGAGGGCAATTTGGCTTGCGCCCTCTCGTTCGGCGGGGCGCTGGTGGGATTTTGCCTGCCGCTGGCCACCAGCATTGCCAACAACATCCACTTGCTGGATTTCATGCTGTGGGGGGCCGCCGCCGCAGTGATTCAAATCATCGTGTATTTTGCCGCTACCCGCCTGGTGCCGGATGCTTCGGGCGAGTTGGCCGCCAATAATGTGGCGGTGGGCACTTTGTGTGCGGCGGTGTCGGTGTCGGTCGGGCTGCTGAACGCGGCCTGTCTGGTGGGTTGAGTTTCGGCGCGTCGGCGCCACTTGAGGCTACCTGAACACGTTTGACAAAAAAGGAAAAGAAGATGCTGGGCAACTTTATCAAGAAGCAGTTTATCGATGTGATCCAATGGCCGGATCCGGATCCGGCCACCTTGGTGTGGCGTTTCCCGGTGGCCGATCAGGAAATCCAAAACGGCGCCAGCCTCACGGTGCGCGAAGCGCAGATGGCGATGTTCGTGGACGAAGGCGTGACTGCCGACGTGTTTGCGCCCGGCCGCTACACCCTGACCACGCAAACCCTGCCGTTGCTGACCAACCTGAAAAACTGGGACAAGCTGTTCCAATCGCCTTTCAAGTCGGACGTGTATTTCTTCAATACCCGCCAACAGCTGGCCCGCCGTTGGGGCACTACCCAACCGGTTACCGTGCGCGACAGCGATTTCGGCGTGATCCAGCTGCGCTCTTTCGGCATGTATGCCTACCGCATCAGCGATCCGGCCGCCTTCTTTAAAGAGGTAAGCGGCGTGGTGTCGTCTTACAGCGGCGAACAGCTCGAACAGCAGCTGCGCAATATCGCGATGACTCAGCTGGCCGCCGCTTTCGGCACTTCCGGTATTCCGTTTTTGGACATGGCGGCCAACCAAGTGCTGTTGTCGCAAAAAATGACCGAGCTGCTGCTGCCCGAATTTGCCAAGCTGGGCTTGACGCTGGAAAGCTTCACCGTGGAAAGCGTGACCCTGCCGGAAAACGTGCAGAAGGCGCTGGACAGCAAAATGTCGATGGGCATCATCGGCGACATGGGCAAGTTCACCCAATACCAAACCGCCACCGCCATTCCGATGGCGGCACAGAACGAAGGCGGCCTGGCCGGTCTCGGCGCCGGTGTGGGCGTGGGTGCCGGCATCGGGCAAGCGATGGCCGGTGCGATGGCCGCCGGCTTCGGCCAAGCGCCGCAGCCCGCCACACAAGCCGCGCCTGCCGCCCCGGCTGCTGCTGCGGTCGCCGAAGTGACTTCGCCCGCCCCGGCGGCGGACGATCCGCAAGCCAAATTGGGCAAGCTGAAAAGCCTGTTGGACGGCGGTTTGATTTCTGCCGAAGATTATGAAAAAGCTAAAGCCGAAGTGTTGAAACAGCTGATCGGCTAAACAAAAGGCTACCTGAAAACCAACCGCCTCCGCAGCATGAGCAAATGTTGGCTGCCGGCGGTTTCAGGTAGCCTCTGTGCCGCCCGAGCCGCCGTGAGACGGCGTGCCGACAAACGGATTTTCCCCATGAGCGAACCCTTCTTCAAGACCGACTGCCCCAGTTGCGGCGCCCCCGTCCACGCCCATTCGGCCACGGCGGTCACGCTGGTGTGCGGTTACTGCAACAGCCTGCTGCTGCGGCAGGACGACGGCGTGGTGGACACCGGCCGCGACTCCGCCTTGCTGGAAGACTTCAGCCCGCTGCAAATCGGCACCACCGGCACCTTCGGCACGCAAAACTTCACTTTGGTCGGCCGCCTGCAGGCGCGTTACGACGTGGGCGTGTGGAACGAATGGTATGTCCTGTTCGACGACGGCAGCAGCGGCTGGCTGGCCGAAGCGGGCGACCAATATGTGTTCACCGTGCCCGCTGCCGAGCGTCCGGCCGCCGAACCGCCGCCGTTTGATGCATTGGCGGCCGGCGAGAGCCGTTTGGTGTACCGCGACAAAGCGTTTGTCGCTTCCGATGTGCGCCACATCACCCTTTCGCAGGCGGCGGCCGAAGGCGAGCTGCCCTTTGCCCTGCCGCCGCAAATGACCAACCGCGTGGCCGACTGGCGCTGCGAACACCTGTTTCTGACCACCGACTACGCCGCCGAACCGCCGGAAATCTTTGTCGGCCGCGGCGTGACGCTGGAAGAGCTCAAACTCGGCCACACCCGCAGCAGCGAGACCATTGCCGACAGCGCGGGCCGGCTGAAGGGTACGCGCCGCGCGGAAAGCTGTCCCAACTGCGGCTCGGAAGTGCAGTGGATTGCCGGCCTTACGCCCACCGTCATCTGCCCCAGCTGCCACAGCGATTTGAGCACCGACGGCGGCAAAGCCGAGCTGGTGCGGCAAAACGGAATGCGGCAGGAACAACAGCGGCGGCTGACCCTGCCTTTGGGCGCGCAAGGCCGCATCAACGGCAAAACCTATACCGTGATCGGTGCGGTGTGCAAAGACGAGCTGGATCCCGACGATGCTTGGCGGATGCTGCACGGCGGCTATGTAGAAGAGCTCTATCCCGAAGGGCAGTGGACGGAATACCTGCTGTTCGAACCGCAAAGCGGTTTTTTGTGGTTGGTGGAAACCCGCCAAGGCGAATGGAGCGTGTCGGAAACCTTAAACCGCTGGCCGACTCTGCAGGGGCAGTCGCTGGTGCCGCGCAACGGCCGCAAGCTGTATGACTACGGCGGGCGGGTGCGTTATGCCGTCGGTGCTTTCTACTGGCACATCCGCGCCGACGACGTGAACTACTATACCGATTACGACCAAGGCCAGAGCAAGTTGTGCATCGAGCGCTCGCCGTCCGAAGTGGCGTGGAGCAAGAGCACGCCGGTAAGCTACGCGCATATCCGCGAGTGGTTCGGTTTGAAGGCCGATGCGCCGGCTTATCAGGCCAAGATGACGCCCGACCGGCAAGCCTTCAGCTGGCCCAAGCTGCTGAAGTATGTCTTTGTCCTCATCAATTTGCCGGCGATATTGACCGCGCTGGACAGAGACGGCTTCACAGGGTTTGCCTTGGTGGCTGGGATCACGGCCGCCGTGGCTTGGTTTATTATCCGCGCCGGCCGGTTTGCCGGTTTGATGAACGAGCCGAATCAAGATGATGAAGCGTAAACTGCCCTTGTCGGCCGTTTTTCCAGGAAGGTGGAACCATGTCTAAAGGTATGTATTTAGTCTGCGCGATTGCGGCGATGTTCATCGGCACCGTGACCAATTACAGTCTGGTGAGCGACGGGCAGGGCGGCAGCCGTTCCCACGGCGGCGGCTTTGTCGGCGGTTATACGGGCGGACACAAATGAGCCACCGTCCGGGCGGGCACGGCCTGCTGGATGTTTACGGCTGCCCCGCGCATCTGCTGCGTGACGAAGGCTACCTGAAAACCGCGCTGCAGGGCGCGGCACAAGCCGCCGGCGCCACCATACTCGGCGGCCACTTCCATACCTTCGGCGAAGGGGGCGGCGTCACCGGCGTGCTGCTGTTGGCGGAATCCCATCTCAGCATCCACACATGGCCGGAATACGGTTTTGCCGCTGTTGATGTTTTTCTCTGCGGTACCTTGCAGCTGGAAGCGGCGCGGGCGCATCTGTATGCGGCTTTGCAAGCGCGGGAAGAACAATGGAGCGTGCACCGGCGCGGCGGGAATGTGTGCTGAGAGCAGGTTGAGACCTTTGCAAAACCCCCATCTGCGGCGCATTTCTGCGTTGTGCGCTGCTCGCTCGCTTGCCTATCTATGTGATATGTCTGCACTCGCTGTGCTGCTACGCCTTGAACTGCATCCACATCTGGAGGTTTTGCAAAGGTCTCAGACTCATGCGTAGGGTGCGCGACACAGCGAAATCAAGGCTACCTGAAACGGTTTCAGGTAGCCTTGATTCTGTTTTGC
>NZ_JH164926.1:1940120-1944631 GCF_000226875.1 Neisseria shayeganii 871 | reverse complement strand
TGTTTTGCACAGGTGTTTCAGAGCGTGTCGATAAACAAACGGCGGTGTTTTTCCCGCAGGGCTTGTTTGTCGCCGTCGAAGTCCAAAACCTGCTCCGCCCGAGCCAAAGCCTGTTGGGCCATGGTCTCGGCAGCGGCGGCCACCGCCGGTTCGGGCGCACCGCGCCGGATGCCGGCCAGCACTTTCTGCATCACCAAACCCACTTCGGCCACGCCGGCACCGTCGCGGGCGATGGGGGCGAAGCCGTCGCGTATCCATTTGCCTTCGTCTAGGCGCACGATGCTCAAGCGGTCGTAAACCGGCCCGTCTTTCTGTTCCGCTTTCGGATGGTCCAGCAGCAGACGCATCATGCGCGTCATCACATTGATGGCGGTGCCGGGGTCGTTAACCGCCGCCGACAGCGCCCGTTGTGCGGCTTCGCTCAGCACCACGAAGCCCCAACTCGGGTCTTGGGCGTAATCACGGCCCACGTCGAGCATAAAGCAGCCGCGCAGTGTGTCCGTGTTTATGTCGCCGCCGCTGACGGTGGCCAGCGGGGTGTCGGGCATAATTCAGTTCGCCGGGGCGCACCAGAATGTGGATGTAGCCCTCGCCTTCTTCCGCCCGTTTCTGCAGGCCGGCCATGTCGATGTGGGCGAGGTAGCCGTTGCCCCGGGCATACAGCACGGCGGCATCGGCGTGCGGTTTGCCCTGCCAGGCCGCGCCCATGTTTGGCCGGGCGCGGTAAGCGCGCACGGCGGCCGAGGCGGCGGTATGGATTTTGTCTAAGGTATTGCCCATGCGCCCCAATTGGGAGAGCGTGTGCACCCAGCGGATCAGGGTAACGATCAGGTAGGCCAATACCAAGGCGGTGCTCACAAACAGCACGAAGCGGCCGTTTTGGCCGTAAAACTCCATGCCCAGCGCGGTTTTGGCGATGATGGCGTAGATAAAGGCGGAGATGAAACTGGCAATCGCGGTGCGGGTGGTGTCGTCGCCCATCACCAGTTCGGTGGCGCGGGGCGTGGCGCTGCTGGCGGCCGAGGCGAAGGCCGATACCATAATCGACAGTGAAAAGGTGCTCACCGCCAGCATGCTGGAGGAGATCACCTCCAACAGGCTCTCCAGCGTGCCCAGTTCGATCTCGGGAAGGGTGTCGGGCGGCAGCCAGATGTTGAGCAGGCGGGCGGCAAAGGCAAACAGGGTGGCCAGCACGGCGCCCAAGGCGGGTTCCACCCATAAACGGTTACTCGGTTTTTTCAGGGCCAACAGCCAACGGTACAGCATATCAAGCTCGCTTTTGCGGGAATGAACAATTCGGAAAGGGGCACAGTATAACGCGCAGCGGTGTTGGGGTGCAGGAGAAGGTCTTCAGGCTACCTGAAAAGCTTTCAGGTAGCCTGAAGACCTTTGCAAAACCCCCATCTACGGCGCATTTCTGCGTTGTGCGTTTATGCCCTATGGGTACTGCTCGCTCACTTGCCTATCTAGATGATATGTCTGTCCCACAGGGATTCCTGGCGTTCACGTTCGCTGCGCGGCTACGCCTTGAACTGCATCCACATCTGGGGGTTTTGCAAAGGTCTCAGCCTGCTGTATGCAGACGGAACCTGCCGGGGCTTCGCTGATTTGCAAAATGGTGTTTCCGCCTGTTTTTTGCCTAAGTTTTGAAGTGGCGGCGGCAAGGCTGACTGGCCGCCCGAGCGTGAGCAACAGCGGCATCAGCGCACGCGGGCACGGGGCACGCGTTGCAAGGCGCGGCGGTAGGGGCGGCTGCGGCTGTCGAGGCGGATGAGAAAGAATTCGTGGGGGAAGGGGAGCTTGAGCAGGCGCTGGTGCAGGTGCTCGGCCCGCTCTTCGCGGTCGGGCGTGTGGCGGGGCAGGCTCAGGGTGTAGCCGATCACATACAGCGGCTGCTGCGGCAGATGGCGTACGGTTTTTTGGGCCAGATAAATCTGGTCGATTTCGGGCATATCGGCTATGTGCCGCAGCCAGTCGGCCAGTTCGCTTTCCTTGAGGGCGGGCGGCTGCAGCGGGTCGTCGGGCAACCATTCGGCGCGCTCGAAGCCGGCCTGTTCTTCTTCGTAACGGCGCTGGTCGGCGAGGTCTTGGTAGTGGGCGGCGGCATCGTGGCGGCCGTTGCGCCGGTGGTAGTCGGCCTCTTCTTCGGCGGCGGCGAAAATCAACCCTTCGTCGAGTTCGGCGGCGCGGCGTACCAAGGTGGTGCCGTCGGCATCGTCGCGCAGTAGCAGCTGGCGGCCGTAGGCGAACATCAGCGGCGGATGTGCGGGATGTTGACGGTAGCTCGCTTCCAGTAAGGCGAAGGCGGCATCGCGGTCTTGGCGGACGCGCTCGGTGAGCCAGGCGCGCTCCAGCGTTTCGTCCAAAGACAGCGGCGCGGCTTCGGCGGCGGCGTCGAGTTCCTGCAGGCGGCGGACGGCGGTTTGGCCTTGTTGATAGCGTTCGCGCCAGTTGTCGCGGGCGTCGGCCCACCATCGGCGGTCGGTTTCCGCCACCAGCGGGTCGGCGGCTTTGCCCAAGAGGTGCATGGCGTTGCCCCCGGATAGCGACAGGCGCGGATATTCGTCCAGCGCTTCCAGCCGCCAGGCGAGGGTGGGGTGGTTGTCGTGAATGTAGGCGGGCGTTTGGAGCAGCGCTTGCAGATGCGCCTGCAGGCGGGCGTGGTGCCGTTGGCGGATGTCGTCCAGCGCGGCGGGGTAGTGAGCGAAGGGCAGTTGCGGCGGGCGCAGATGCTGTTCGCTCTGCGTCCAAACTGCTGTCCAGTAATGGCGGTCGAAATCGAGGCCGAACACGTGCAGACGGCACATGGCTTGGGCATACAGGCCACCTGAATAGCGGCGGGCGGCGGCTTGGTCGCACTGCAACACCTGCTGGCGCATCAGGGTGTGCCACCAAATGTCGGCAAAGGGCAGATAGCGGCGGACGAGCGGCCGGAACAGGGGCGCGAGCAAACGGCCTTCAAATTGTTCGGCCAGCTGCACCCAGCGGCGCCGTTGCAGCCACAGTGTGTCGTTGGCGCCGCTGAAGCCCTCGGCCAGGTGGGCGGCTTGGTAGGCGATGAGCGGGCGCAGGCTGTCGGCATCCAAGCTCTGCAACAGCGGCAGGCCGATGTGCAGGCGGTTGCGCCAAGGCAGGCCGAACAGGCGGCGCTGCGCGCTGTAGAGGCCGTATTCGTCGTGCAGCCAAACTTCGTGGATGCGGATGCGGCAGGCGCGGGCTTCTTCGTCTATCAGGGCAAACCAGTCCGGCGCCTCCTCCCGTTGCAGACGGATGCCTTCTGGCGGGGCGGGTATCCGCCAGGCGGTGCGGATGATGGAGCAGTAAGTAAAAAACCACTCCAGCGTCCAGACAAACATCAGCAAAGGCAGGAGTGCACCGGGCATCCACAGCAAGGGTGCGATGGCGGGAAACCACCGCTCCGCCACATACGCCAGCAGCCCGGCAGGCGGCGACAGCAGCAGAAACGGCAGCGCCAAAGCCAGCAGCAGCGTCAAGGCCAGAGCCAGCAACAGATAGGCCTGCCCCAGCCACAGCCAAAATCGGGCCGCAAAGCGGTAAACCTGCGGCGCGGTTTCGGCGAAGCGCTGGCAGAAATCGGTGAGGCGGACGGCAAACGGCAGACGGTCGGACATAATGGACAAAAGCGCTCAGCGCGGTCGGGGGTAAAACTGCACCGGCTGTTCGTTGGCGGGCAGCTGCAGTTTTTTGAGGGCGTGGCCGTAAACGGTTTCTAGGGTCACGCTGCCCAAAATACCATCGGCAAAACCTCGGTTCACCGCAGCGCGGGCGGCGGCTTCGTCGTCGAAGGACAGCGCCTGCCAAATGCCCAGCGTGTCCATGTCCTGCCAGAAAGTGTCGGCGCGGGCATAGTTCAGATGCAGCTTGGCAGTGTCCATCACCGGGTCGTAAAAGCCGTGGTGAAACAGCATGTCGCCCAAGTCGTGCATATCGGTAAACGGGCTGTCGGCGCGGATGCCCTGCTGTTTCAGGTAGCCCGTGATTTCGGCGAGGGTGTCAATGCCGAAATGGGTGAAAAACAGCAGGCCGTCGGTTTTCAGGGCGCGCGCCCAGTTTTCCAACACCGGCACGGGGGCGGCCGCAGCCGGCACCAGCCCCAGATTGGCCCACAGCCAGTCGGCCTGCGCTTCGGGCAGGGCGGCATCGGGCGGCTGGCAGCTTTGGGCGACGCTGTTTTTGCCGGTGAGTTTCTGCCACCAGCCGCTGCAGCGGGCTTCGGCCGAGGCCTGCAGAAAATCGGCGCGCGCATCGTATTCGCTGAATACGGCTTTGGGATAGCGTTCGGCCAACAGGCGGCGGCTGTGGTCGGCATCGGCGCCGAACAACAAAACATGCTGCGGGGTGGCGGTCACGATGTCCAGCCGCTGCGCGGTGTCTTCAGCCAGGCGGCGGTGGATCAGCCAACGGTCGTTTTGCATGGAAAGGAATGGGTAAGGAAAAGGCGGGATTATACGCCAAGGCTTGCGGCTTGAGGCGTGGGCTACCTGTATAGT
>NZ_JH164926.1:1909869-1939090 GCF_000226875.1 Neisseria shayeganii 871 | reverse complement strand
GCCTGTTTGGCCTGAGAAGTATTGCCAATCAGCGGCAGGACAAACCCAGCATGGTGGGCGGGTTGGCGTTGGACAGCTTCACGCGGCAAGTGGTGGCGGAGCTGCCGGACACCACCGCATAACGGGTACCGTTCTCGGTTTTCAGGCTGACGTTCATCGGCTCTTTCACGCCCATGGATTTGGAAGAGTGGGCGATGTTTTGCACCATTTCCGCAGGCAGGCCCGAAGTGTCGGTAGCAATCTTCACTTCGTCTGCGGCCCAAGCGGCGGCAGGCAGGGCCAAAGCCAGCATCAGGGCTGCGGTCGGTTTGATGTTCATAACAATTCCTTTCGGTGTGTGCCTGCCGGACGGCAGACGTGGGGCACTCTACTATAGCCCCCGGCGCGGGGCAAGCAGGCGGACACAATTTTGCATTCCCGCAGATGCCCACTCAGCCGGCCGACTCACCGCGGCGGCGGCGCAGCCAATCGGCCAGCGGCGTATCGGCCGGCACCAAGCCGTAGCGCAGGCAGGCATCCAGCGTGGCCAGCAGCGCATCGTTCATAAAACGGCCTGCGAGCATGGCTTCCAGCACCGCCGGCGGAGGCAGCAGCATAAATTCGGCCACTTCGCCGTCTTGGTTTTCCGGCACCCAACCGGCGGGCAGCACCACATCGAACACATGCAGCCATTCGCGGTGCAGGCCTCGCGGCACAGCCCTTAGGCTGAGCACACGGCTTTGCTCAACGGCGCCTACCAAGTGCTCTTCGGGCAGGCCGGCTTCTTCAAATCCCTCGCGCAGCAAAGCCTCGGCAATGCGTTCGCCGGCAGCCAATCCGCCACCCACCAGATTGTCGAGCTTATCGGGGTCCACCGCTTTAAACGGGCTGCGGCGGGCAATCCAGAAACACCAGCCCTGTTCGGTTTCGGCCAAACCGTTGATGTGCACCGCGCGGCTGCACAAACCCAGCGGCCGGAATGCCGCCCGTTCCAACGCAAACAGGGCCCGGCCCTTACTGTCTTCCACCGCAAACCGCTCGTTGCGCCAGCCGTCCAGGTAGCCCAAGCTGTGCCAGCCGTGAGCCATATTCTGCAACGCATCGGCCAGCATCAGCCAATCGTCGGCCGCCAGCCAAACGCCGTCTTGATGGTGCGCCAAGCGGTGCGGCCAGTCGGCCAGCACATAAGACAGCCACGGCTCTTTCAGGTAGCCCAAAGGCAGGCGGTTGAGATACAGCGGCACACAGGCGGCTTCGTCCACCGCAAAACGCTGTTGCAGCAATTCAAGCACAGCGGTGCAGGCCTGGGCAGCAAACGGAATCGGAAAACTGGGCATTCGGCTCATTCGGGCTACCTGAACAACAAAGAGAAACGGGCAGACAATACTTTCCGGCCGACCTGCCACACAAGCATCAGCGCCACAGACAGCAGCAGGGCGGGCAAGGCGGCGTGGTGCAGCTGGTAGGCCAAGCGCTCTGCGGGCAGCAACACGCCCCACATACGGTCGAGCAGCAAAGCGTCGTTTACCCACGCCCATGCCGCCAACAGCAACAGCCAACGCAGCAGCCAAAACCCCGGCCGCTCAGGCAGCCAGACAAACAGAACGCCCAAGGGCAAGGCCACGATGGCTGCCCACAGCCGTATATCGTCGGCAAAACGGCAGCTGGCGCAGGCGATCGATTCGTTGCCGCCCAGCAAACCGTTCCACGCCCAGCGGAATTGCAGCCAAGACACCAGCCCCAACACAAGCCATGCCGCCGCCAAACGCAGCAACCCCGCTGCCATCCGCCACATGGTTACGCCTCCTCGCCGCCAAGCATCAGCGGCCGGTACACATCGAAACGGGTGGATTTGCCGCTGTATTGGTAATCCGGCTGCCGGCCGCACAAGGTTTCGCCCAAACGCGGGCGCTTCACCACCACCCGTTTGCCGGCCACCGCCAAAGCCGCGTCCAACAAAGCCGCATCGTCCTGCGCCGTTCCCACCAGCTCGTGAAAATACGCCATCTCTTTTTTCACCGCTGCCGATTTTTGCCGTTCGGGATACATCGGATCGAGATACACCACCTCGGGGCGGCCGGAATGTTCGGCCAAATGCGGCATGGCGGCCGCCGCATCGGCCGCATGCAGGCTGATGCGGGCGGCGATTGCCGCCGTATCGGGGTGCTGCCGCGCCCGCGCCAAACCGTCGGCCAGCAGGCAATACACGGCAGGGTGCCGTTCGAATACGCGCACCGACAAACCCAAGCCAGCCAGCACGAAGCTGTCGCGCCCCAAGCCGCCGGTGGCGTCCCACACCTGTGGGCGGGTGCGGTGGTTGACCGCTTTGGCCAACAACTCGCCGCCGCCCTGCACGCGGCGGTGACGGGCGGCACCGGCGGTGAAATCCACCCGCACTCGCCCTTTTTCGCCGGCTTTGGCCAAAGCCATGCCGTCGACGTCCCACAGCAGGTACACGCCCGCCTGCGGCTCAGCGGTCACACACTGCAAATCAGGGTGGCAAGCATAGTCGGGCAGCGGTTCGTCAATCAGTGTATAGAGGGGAATCATGGCGTTATTGGCTTTCAGGTAGCCTGAGGCTACCTGAAAAGTGGGAAACCAAGGCGAAGGGCATTATTCGATGTTCAGGCGTTCCATACGATAGCGCATGGAGCGGAAGCTGATGCCGAGCAGTTTCGCGGCTTGGGTGCGGTTGTAACGGGTTTTCTGCAGCGCCTGCTCGATGATGGCGCGTTCGACATCGTCAAGATAGTCTTGAATCTGGGTGCGCCCCAGCACGAAGTCGGCCAAGCCGCCCACCGCTTCACCCGCCTCGGCCGCCGGCACGGCTTCCTCGGCCCCACCGTTGGCGGCGGCCAAGGCGCTGCCCCAGTCGTCCTCTTCCTGCAACAGCGGCGAACTGGTGAGCTGCAGGTCTTGTGCATCGATGGTTTGGTTGACCGCCAAGGCCACTGCGCGCTCGAGAATGTTTTCCAGCTCGCGGAAGTTGCCGGGATAGCTGTATTGCAGTAGGGCTTGCTTGGCGGCCTGAGTCAGCTGGTAGTCGCCGCCCTGGCGGTGTTTGCGCAAGAGCTGCATGATCAGCTTGGGCAGGTCTTCGCGCATTTCGCGCAAAGGCGGCATGGTAAGCGACACCACGTTGAGGCGGTAAAACAAGTCTTGGCGGAAGGCGCCTTTGGCCACCAAGGCGGCCAAATCTTTATGGGTGGCGGAAATGATGCGCACGTCCACCTTCACTTCCTGCGCATCGCCGATGCGGCGCACGGCTTTTTCCTGAATCGCCCGCAGCAACTTCACCTGCATGTGCAGCGGCAGATCGGCCACTTCGTCGAGAAACAGCGTGCCGCCGTGGGCGTGCTGGAAAAAGCCCAAGCGGTCTTGGTCGGCGCCGGTAAAGCTGCCTTTTTTGTAGCCGAAAAACTCACTTTCCATCAGGTTTTCCGGAATCGCACCGCAGTTGACCGCCACAAAAGGCTGCTCGCGACGCTCGGACAGCTCGTGAATGCTGCGCGCAGCCTGCTCTTTACCGGAACCGGATTCGCCGGAAATATAAACCGGCACCGTGGTGTGGGCGAGCTTGCGGATCATCTGCCGGGCTTCTTCAATCTGCGGCGAACGGCCGATGAGGCGCGGAATGTCGTTTTGCCCGACCGGCTGTGCGGGCGGCGGAACGGACGCTGCGGCCTTAGGCTGCGGCGACGCGCGTTTGGGGGCCGGCGCAGGCGGCGGCAAAATCTCCTCTGCCGCAGATGGCTCCGGCTCGGGATCGGATGCGGGCGGGCGGCGGTCTTCTTCGTTGATTTTCACCGCCGACTTGACCAAAGTGCGCAGCTGGGCCAGCGTGATCGGTTTTTGCAGATAGTCGAAGGCGCCGGCTTTGATGGCCTGCACCGCCTGATCGGCATTGCCGAAAGCAGTAATCACCGCCACCGGCACATCCAAAGCCTGCTCGTTGATGTATTCCACCACTTCCAAACCGGAGCCGTCGGGCATCCGCATATCGGTCAGCACCAAGGAGAATTTCTTTTCGGCCAGCCATTGTTTGGCGGCCGCCACGCCGTGGGCGGTTTCCACCGACAAGCCCATTTTCATCAGCGTCATTTCCATCAGATCGCGGATGTCCTGCTCGTCGTCCACCACCAAAACGGGTTTTTGCAAGCTGTTTTTATTCATCGTTTTCCCTCGGCAAAATCAGTTCGAAGCCTTTCACGGCCGGATGGTAATCCAACTGTCCCAAATTGGCGTGCGCCAGTTCGCGGGCCACATAGAGACCCAAGCCGGTGCCTTCGGCACGGGTGGTGAAAAACGGCTCAAACAGCTGGGCCTGATTTTCCGCCGGCACGCCGGGGCCGTCGTCAATCACCATCAGCGAAACGGCATGCCGATCCTGTAACGGTTTGACCAATACGGTAATCGAGCCTTTTTGCTGGCTGCCATGCTGCCAGGCGTTGTTGAGCAGATTCCACAAAATCTGTTGCAAATGGGCGCTGTCAAAACGCACTTTTACAGGCGAACCGCCGCTTTCCATATGAAAGCGGATACACGGTGCGGCTTGGGGGCGGATCAATAGGAATTCGTTTTTGAACGCCAGCCAGAAGGCCATCAAATTGATGGTTTCCGGATTCAAACGGTCGCTTTTGTTCAAGCTCGACACTTCTTCCAGCATTTTATCGATGCGAGCGATGTTGTTGTCGATGATGCCGTGCAGCTTGGCGGTAAGCGGATTGTCGTTGTCTTCCGAAAGCAGCCCGTTGGATTGGCGGATGGCGGAGAGCGGATTGCGGATTTCATGGGCCAGATTGGCCGTCAGCTGGCCCAAAGCCGCCAGCTTGGTGGACAATGCCTCGGCGGCCAAGTCTTTTTGCGAACGGATGAACAGCATCAGCAGCGATTCGTCTTCACGTACCAAGGGGCGGGCACGTATCTGTACCGCCTGTCCGTCGATTTCGGTACGGGTCACAAAAGCACGGCTGGGATAACGCTGCCAACGC
The DNA here is from genome assembly GCF_000226875.1 of Neisseria shayeganii 871. Taxonomy (GTDB): domain Bacteria; phylum Pseudomonadota; class Gammaproteobacteria; order Burkholderiales; family Neisseriaceae; genus Eikenella; species Eikenella shayeganii. The sequence goes on along the minus strand of NZ_JH164926.1, from coordinate 1,934,120 downwards.
TGCACCAGCCACGCAAAGGCTGGCGCCTGTTGCTCGCGCTGCAACCACGGAAAATAATTTTGTGCCTGGCGGTTCATCAACCATACCCGCTGTCCGACATCCAATACCACCACCGCTTCGTTCACGTGGTTCAGCACCAATTCGTTCAGACCTTTTAACCGGTCGAATGCGCGGCGGTGCCGGCTCAGGCTGCTGGTGGCCTTATTGAGGAAAGAGGCGGAGAACGAAGTCAGCACCGCCACCAGATAGCAACTGCCGCTGAGCACCACGGTCTGTACCATAAAAGAAGCGTCGCTGTCGTCTTTAAACGGCCAATACAGCATACTGGTGCTCAGCAGCAGCAACATAACCGCATAGGACGCATACAGCAGCGAGTAACGTCCGTAGCTCATCAGGCAAGACGTAACCAAAAACGGCAGAATCAAAATCCCCAAACCGCTGCCCACGCCGCCGCCGATGTGCATCAGCCACGCAATCATGGTGATGTCGGCCACCGCCCGGGCATTGGGCATTTGGGTGCCCTGACGCTGCCAGTTGGGGGCAAACAGACTGATCAAAATCAGCGTGCCGTACACCACCGCCCACAGGTAAAACGGGGCGCTGAACACCGGCAGAGCGCGCAGCTTCAAGCCGATCTCGTCGCCATACGTGCTGACCAGCACATGAAAAGTGACCAGCGATAACAACAGGCTGACCCGGGCAATATTCATCAAGCCGGGCAAACGCTCCAGCTGGCGGTCCCAGTCTTCCTGTGTTGGCGCCGTTGCGTTCATGACGCCTCCCCAAGCCCGTTCAGGCTACCTGAAATATCCAGCAGCCGGCCTTTGCGGCCGCGTTTGTTTTCAATATCGGCTACCCGCAGCCGCTCTTGGCGAACCGCACCGCGTTTGCCCGTGATGTGGGCCACAAATTCCGGCGTTTCCACCAAAACCGCCGCCTGCAAACGGTCGCCTTCGTTCAAACCGATCAGCTGCAGGCCGCGGCCCTTGGCCATCACTTTCAATTCGCCCACCGCAAAAGCCAACAGGCGTTTTTCCGCGGTGGCCAACACCAGCCGGCTTTCGGGCCGGATCAGCGCCGAAGGCGGTAAAGGCAGGGGCGGCAGCAGACGCTCGCCCGCCTCCAGTTTCACCACTTCTTTGCCCGTTTTGATGCGGCTGATCAAATCGCCGAACTTGACGATGAAACCGTAGCCGCCACTACCGGCCATCAGGAAGAGCTGCTCCGGCGTACCGGTGAGCAAAGCCGCCACTCCGGCACCGCTTTGCCATTCCACCAGCGAGGCCAGTGGCACGCCGTCGCCCCGTCCGCCGGGAATCTCGGCTGCGTCCACGGTATAACTGCGGCCCAAGTCGTCCACCACCACCACCGGCTGCACGGTGCGGCCTTCCAACACCTGTCTGAGACCGTCGCCCTCTTTGAAAGCGGTTTGGCTCAAATCGAGGTTGTGGCCCGCACGGCTGCGTATCCAGCCTTTGTGCGACAAAATCAGGGTGACCGGCTCGTCGGCCGTGGTGTGCGTGAGCGCGGCGCGGCTGGCCTCTTCGACCAAGGTGCGGCGCGGGTCGCCGAACTGCTGCATATCGGCCTGCATTTCTTGGATAATGAGCCGGCGTTTTTCGTTTTCATCACCCAATACGCTGTTCAGGTAGCCTGCTTCTTCGCGCAAATCGGCCAACTCTTTTTCCAGCTTGAAGCCTTCCAAGCGGGCCAACTGACGCAGACGGATGTCCAGAATGTCTTCGGCTTGGATTTCGGTGAGGCCGAAGGCGGCCATCAAATCGGGTTTGGGCTCGTCGGATTCGCGGATGACCCGAATCACGTCGTCGATGTGCAGGAAGGCAATCATGCGGCCTTCCAAAATATGGATACGTTTTTCCACCTGGCTTAAACGGTGCCGCAGGCGGCGCGTGACGGTGCGGATGCGGTAATCCAGCCACTCCTGCAGAATGGTTTTCAGATTTTTCTGCGCCGGCCGGTTGTCCAAGCCCATCATCACCAAATTCACCGGCACATTGCCCTCCAGCCCGGTTTGCGCCATCAGGGTGTGGGCGAATACTTCCGGATCAATACGGCCGGATTTCGGCTCGAACACCAAGCGCACCGGGTGCGCGCCGTCTGACTCGTCGCGCACTTTTTCCAACAGGTCGAGCAGCAGTTTTTTGGTATTCAGCTGCTCTTGGCTCAACTGTTTCTTGCCGGCTTTGGGCTTGGGATTGGTTTGCTCCTCAATTTCAGCCAGAATCTTCTGCGCACTGGTATGCGGCGGCAGCTCGGTCACAATCAGACGCCATTGCCCGCGTGCCAGCTTTTCGATTTCATAACGCGCCCGTACCCGCACACTGCCTTTGCCGGTTTCGTAAATCTGACGCAAATCCTTGGCGGAGGTGATGATGTGGCCGCCGCCGGCAAAATCCGGCGCCGGCACATACTGCATTAAATCGACCACTGCCAGCTGCGGCTGCTCCAATAAGGCGATCGCCGCACGGCCGACTTCGTTGAGATTGTGGGAGGGAATTTCGGTGGCCAAACCGACGGCAATACCGGAAGCGCCGTTCAGCAACACCATGGGCAGGCGGGCGGGCAGCGATACCGGCTCTTCAAACGCACCGTCGTAGTTCGGCACGAAATCCACCGTGCCCATATTGATTTCGGAGAGCAGCAGCTCGGCAATCGGCGTCAGCCGCGCCTCGGTATAGCGCATGGCCGCCGCGCCGTCGCCGTCACGCGAACCGAAATTACCGATGCCGTCAATCAGCGGATAGCGCAGGGTAAAGTCTTGCGCCATCCGCACCATGGCGTCGTAGGCGGACGCATCGCCGTGCGGGTGGTATTTACCTAAGATTTCACCCACCACGCGCGCGGATTTCACCGGTTTGGCACCATGCACCAAACCCATATCGCGCATGGCATAGAGAATCCGCCGCTGCACCGGTTTCTGGCCGTCGCCTACATCCGGCAGGGCACGGCCTTTCACCACGCTCATGGCATACTCCAAATAAGCGCGCTCGGCATATTCACCCAGCAGAAGCGTATCCTCACCACCAAGGGCGGCACTCAGGTGTTCAGACATAAAATGATGACTCACAAACTGAAACCGTCGTATTGTAAAGCAAGCATACGGTTTCAGGTAGCCTGATGCCTTTGCAAAACCCCAGCCCAACAAACAGCCGGAACATCTTTCATCCTGTTCCGGCTGTTTTGGCGTCAAAAGCAGACAGTCCACCCCTAAATCCCCTTAAAGTGCCTAATTCCTAGGCACTCCCTGCCTGTTCAGGTAGCCTTTGGTTTCAGCCGAGAGCGGGCGCTTAGAACCTGTTCATAGTCTGAGACCTTTGCAAAACCTCCAGATATGGATGCAGTTCAAGGCGTAGCAGCGCAGCGAACGTGAACGCTAGGAATCCCTATGGGACAAACATATCATACAGATAGGCAAGTGAGCGAGCAGTACCCATAGGGCATAAACGTACAACGCAGAAATGCGCCGCAGTGGGGGTTTTGCAAAGGTCTCAGTCTTCTTGTGTAGCGGTTTTTTCGAGGCAACAAACGCAGATACGACGCGAAAATACTTGCAAGATTGAACATCTTGCAAGTATTTTTGTTATCCCTTCAAGGGCAACGTGGCAGATGCGGAATTTGGACCGAAAATACCGCCGCAACGGAGACTCTGAATAGGTTTTTAAACCTGTTCTTTGGCCACGCGGCGCCAGTGGTGCAGCAGCGGCTCGGTGTAGCCGTTGGGTTGCTCGGTGCCTTTAAACACCAGGTCGCAGGCGGCGAGGAAGGCGGGGGAGGTATCGAAACGGCCCACCATCGGGGTGTAGAGGGCGTCGCCTTCGTTTTGCTTGTCCACCACGGCAGCCATGCGCTCCAGGGTTTCGCGTACTTGCGCTTCGCTCACCACGCCGTGCGCCAGCCAGTTGGCGATGTGTTGGCTGGAAATGCGCAGGGTGGCGCGGTCTTCCATCAGGCCGACGTTGTGGATGTCGGGCACTTTGGAACAGCCCACGCCTTGCTCTACCCAGCGCACCACATAGCCCAAGATGCCTTGGCAGTTGTTGTCCAGCTCCTGCTGCTTGTCGGCTTCGCTCCAGTTGGGGGCGTCGGCCACGGGAATGGTGAGCAGGTCGTCGAGCAGGTCTTTTTTGCCGGCTTCGATCAGCTGTTTCTGTACGTCGTACACATTGAGCTGGTGGTAGTGCAGGGCGTGCAGGGTGGCGGCGGTGGGCGAGGGCACCCAGGCGGTGGTGGCGCCGGCTTTCAGGTGGCCGATTTTCTGCTCCAGCATGGCGGCCATCAAATCGGGCATGGCCCACATGCCTTTGCCGATTTGCGCTTTGCCCTGCAGACCGCATTCGAGGCCGGTTTGCACGTTGTTCAGCTCGTAGGCGTTGATCCATTTGCTGGCTTTCATGTCGCCTTTGCGCACCATCGGGCCGGCTTGCATGGAGGTGTGCATTTCGTCGCCGGTGCGGTCGAGGAAGCCGGTGTTGATGAACACAATGCGCTCGCGGGCGGCGTGGATACACGCTTTCAGGTTGGCGGAGGTGCGGCGTTCTTCGTCCATCACGCCCATTTTCAGGGTGTTGTGCGGCAGTTGGGCCAATTCTTCGAAAGCGGCGAACAGCTCGTTGGCAAAGGCCACTTCTTCGGGGCCGTGCATTTTGGGCTTGACGATGTAAACGCTGCCGCTGCGGCTGTTTTTGTTTTCTTTGCGCTCCAGATCGAAGGGGGCGATCAGGGCGGTCATCACGCCGTCGAGAATGCCTTCGGGGATTTCCTTGCCGTTTTGGTCGAGCACGGCGGGGGTGGTCATCAGGTGGCCGACGTTGCGGATGAACAGCAGGGAGCGGCCGGGCAGTTTGAACTGGGCGCTGCCGTCGGGTTTGGTGTATTCGCGGTCGGGGTTGAGACGGCGGGTGAAGGTTTTGCCGCCTTTGCTCACTTCTTCGGTGAGCGTGCCTTCCATCAGGCCCAGCCAGTTGCGGTACACCAGGGCTTTGTCTTCACCGTCCACGGCGGCGACGGAGTCTTCGCAGTCCATGATGGTGGAGAGGGCGGCTTCCATGATGATGTCTTGGATGCCGGCGGGGTCTTGTTGGCCGATGTTGCTGGTTTTGTCGATGATGATGTCGAAGTGCAGGCCGTTTTGCAGGAACAGCAGGGAGGAGGGAGCTTCGGCGCTGCCGTTGTAGCCGACAAATAATTCGGGCTGTTTCAGGCCGGTGGTGCTGCCGTCTTGCAGGGCTACCTGAAGGCGGCCGCCTTCCACGCGGTAGGCCAAGGCGTCTTTGTGGCTGCCGGCGGCCAGCGGGATGCTTTCGTCCAGGAAGTTGCGGGCGAAGGCGATCACGGCGTCGCCGCGTTTGGGGTTGTAGCCTTTGCCGGGCGCCAGTTCGCCGTCTTGGGCGATGGCGTCGGTGCCGTAGAGGGCATCATAGAGGCTGCCCCAGCGGGCGTTGGCGGCGTTCAGGGCGTAGCGGGCGTTCATGATGGGCACCACCAGTTGCGGGCCCGCTTGCTCGGAGATTTCGCGGTCCACGTTGGCGGTGGACACTTGGAAGTCGGCCGGCACGTCCACCAGATAGCCGAGTTCTTTCAGGTAGCCTTTGTAGGCGGCCATGTCTTTCACGGCGCCGGGGTTGGCTTTGTACCAGTTGTCGAGTTCGAGCTGGATGCGGTCGCGTTTGGCCAGCAGCTCTTGGTTGCGCGGGGTGTATTTTTCCAGTAGCGCGGCGAAGCCGGGCCAGAATTCGGCGCTGCTCACGCGCGGATGGCGCGCCAACACTTCGCCTTCGATGAAGTCGAACAGAGTCTTCTCGATTTGCAGATTGGCCGCGGAAACGTATTGTTGTGCCATGTTGTTCTCCTGACAGGGTGAATGGGATGAAGTTTTGCCTGCCCACTGGCAACGGATTGTGGCCGTTTGGGGGAAAGCCGTGCCGCCCGAGGTGGTGGCGGTGCGGTCAGTTTGCAAGCGGATTGCAGCTTTTGGCGGGCGCACTGCAAGCGCCGTGAGGGCTTTCAGGTAGCCTGAGACCTTTGCAAAACCCCCATCTGCGGCGCATTTCTGCGTTGTGCGTTTATGCCCTATGGGTACTGCTCGCTCGCTTGCCTATCTATGTGATATGTCTGTCCCACAGGGATTCCTGACGTTCACACTCGCTGCGCTGCTACGCCTTGAACTGCATCCACATCTGGAGGCTTTGGAAAGGTCTCAGCCTGGGTGCCAGCAGGCTACCTGAAAAGCGGGTTTATTGCAGCTGCTCGGCCACAAACTCGATCCAATGGCGCACGGGCAGATCGGTGCCGCCGGCCAGATGGGTAAGGCAGCCGATATTGGCCGACAAAATGGCGGCGGGTTTCAGTTCGCTTAAGTGGCGCAGTTTGTTGTCGCGCAGCTGTTTGGAAATATCGGGATGGAAGAAGGAGTAGGTGCCGGCCGAGCCGCAGCACAAATGGCTGTCTTGCGGCAGCAGCACTTGGTAGCCGAGGTTGCTCAGCACCTGCTCTACCTGGCCGCGGATTTTCTGGCCGTGCTGCAGGGTGCAAGGCGGATGGTAGGCCAAGATTTCTCCGTTGCCGGGGCGGGATGCCGCGCTCAGTTGTTCGGTTTGCGGCAGGATGATTTCCACCAGGTCTTTGGTCAGCTCGCTGACTTTTTTTGCTTTTTCGGCGTATTGCGGGTCTTCTTTTAAATGGAAGGCGTAGTCTTTGATCATCACGCCGCAGCCGGAGGTGTTCGACAAAATGGCTTCGGCGCCGGCTTCGATGTGCGGCCACCAGGCGTCGATGTTGCGGCGCATATCGGCCAGGCTTTTTTCGTGTTCGTTCAGATGCAGATTGACCGCGCCGCAACAGCCGCCGTTGGTGGGCGTAAGGCATTGGATGCCGAGCTTGTGCAGCACGCGATAGGTGGCTTCGTCGATATTCGGCATCATGGTCGGCTGTACGCAGCCGACGGGGATGATGACTTTGCGGCTGTGCACGGCGTTGGCGGGCACGGCTTCGCTCTGCAGGGGCTGTTGCGGCGGCAGGATTTTGCCGCGCAAGGTGCGCGGCAGCAGGCTGTGCACCCGTTGGGCCAGGCGGTAGCTGTGGTGGAATAGCGGTTTGGTGAGCACCAGATGGCGCAGGGTTTGGCGCTGCACGACTTCCCACGGCGAGCGGCCGACGGCTTCTTCTACCACTTCGCGGCCGATGTCCAGCAGGCGGGTGTAGTGCACGCCGGAAGGGCAGGTGGTCTCGCAGTTGCGGCAGGTGAGGCAGCGGTCGAGGTGGTGCTGGATTGCTTTGGTGGCCGGTGCGCCTTCCAGCACTTGTTTGATTTGGTAGATGCGGCCGCGCGGGCTGTCGAGTTCGCTGCCGGTGACTTGGTAGGTGGGGCAGGTGGCGGTGCAGAAGCCGCAGTGGACGCATTTGCGCAAAATGGTGTCGGCCAGTTTGCCGGCTTCGGTGCGCAACAGGGATTCGGGCAGATTGGTTTGCATGGCGTGGGGTTCGTGGTGGTTTCAGGTAGCCTGTTCAATACCGGCGGTTGTTTGTTTGGTGCTGTGGTTTGGGACGTGTTGTCAGTTAGCCTTACGACGGTGTTTGGAGTCAAAAATCCCCGTTTGTGGCGTCGGAAAAACTCGCAAGATGTCCAATCTTGCTGTGCTTCTTTCCTCCTGGTATACGTGGTTTTGCCACCCAAAAACGCTTCGCAAGCTCACTGACGACACGCCCTAAATTTCCCGGTACAGGCGGCGCGGGTTAAAAACATGGTGCGGGTCGAAAGCCTGCTTGAGGCGTTGCTGGATGGCCAACACCGCATGCGGGAGGGGGTGGAACACGCTTTCGTCGGCCGCCACCGCACCGCGGAACAGGGTGGCGTGCCCGCCGAGGGCGGCCGCTTTCTCGCGGATGTCTTTGGCGGCGGCATCGGTGAGGTACCAGCGCTGGGCGCCGCCCCATTCCACCAGCGGCATACTGCCCAAATCCAGAGACGGCGCGGTATCCGGGAGGCTGATGCGCCACAGGCGCCGGCCTTCGGTGAGGGCAAATTCGGGCAGGGTTTGTTCGCGCACCGCCAGCCAGAATTCGGCGGCGGCGGTGTCTGCCAGGCGTTCGCCGCCGATGCGGGCCAGTGCGGCATCCACGCCGGCTTGGGCGCCGTTGAGGCGCACGGTCAGAAGGCCTTTGTGCCAGAAAGAAGCGGAAAGCGGCAGCGGCTGCCCCATCCATTCGTTCATTTGGCGGCGGGCGGCTGCTTCGTCCAGCTCGAAACGAACGCTGGCCTCGGCCACGCTGCGCGGCAGGACTTTAAACGAGATCTCGCCGATGATGCCCAAGGTGCCCATGGAACCGGCCAGTAGGCGGGAAACATCGTAGCCGGCCACGTTTTTCATCACCTGGCCGCCGAAGTTGAGCCATTCGCCCTTGCCGTTCATCAGCTTGGCGCCCAACACAAAGTCTTTGACCGCGCCGGCGAAAGCGCGACGGGGGCCGGACAGGCCGGCGGCCACACAGCCGCCAATGGTGGCGTGCTCACCGAAATGGGGCGGTTCAAACGGCAGCATCTGGTTTTTTTCCGCCAATACGGCTTCCACTTCTTTCAAGGGGGTGCCGCAACGGACGGTCAGCACCAGTTCGGCGGGGTCGTAGGCCACCACGCCGTGATAGGCGCGGGTGTCCAGCAGGCTGTGTTCCGGCACGGCTTCGCCGTAAAAATCTTTGCTGCCGCTGCCGCGGATGGTGAGGGCGGTTTCTTGTTGGGCGGCAAAGTGGATTTGGCTGCGCCATTGTTCTAAAACGGTTTGCATATTGGTTTTGGAGTGGTGTTTGTGTGAAAGCTTTGGATGCCGTCCGTCAGGCAAGCGCGTAACATACTACAAACGCTTACAAATGGCTAGGGTGGCGGAATTCTGTTTTGCAGGGTGGGACTGGTGGGTGTGGATGGCGCCATAATCAGGCAGGGTGCGGTGGTCCGGTTCGATGGTAAACAGGCTACCTGAAGCTTTCAGGTAGCCTGTTTGCAGATGTTGGGGAGATTGGCCTCGCATGGGCTTTGTGAAGCGGCAAACGGATTTGCAGATGCATTCTGATGCCCACTTACTTATAATCTTGCAAAAGCATTTCAATAAACGTAAAGGCCTGCCCGGATGCGCGGAGATTTTAGCCGTGTGAGCGGGCGGTTTTCTGGATTCTTTGTCGAGCCTATATCATGAGTGTCGGACTGCTGCGCATCTTGTTTCAAAATCACTTGCTTACTCAGGAACAGGCTGAAAAATACCGCGAAAAAGTAAACCAAAACAAAAACATTATTCCGATGCTGGCGGAGGCCGGCATCATCCGGCAGCAGGAGTTGGCCGCTCTGCTGGCCAAGCTGTTCAACTATCCGATGATGGATTTGTCGCATTATTCGCGTTCGCTGATGGTGCCGGATATTTTGGATGACGAGCAGATGGCGGAATACCGCTGCGTACCGCTGTTTAAACGCGGGCGGCGGCTGTTTTTAGGCGTTTCCGACCCGACACTGTTGCAAACCTACCAAAAATTGGTTTTCCCCAGCGGCCTGATTGTGGATCTGGTCATTTTGAATGACGAGCAATTGGACAGCCTGCTGGAACTGGTGCGCCAAACCTCTACCGCCTTGTTGGAAGGTATTGCCGCAGAGCAGCAATTCAGTGGCGAGGGCGCCAAAAATATGCTGCTGGAGGACGAGGAAGAAGACGGCCCAATTGCCAAATTTATCCATAAGGTGTTGGCCGATGCGCTCAACGGAGGGGCGTCGGACATTCATTTCGAGTTTTATGAGGAAATGGCGCGCATCCGTTTCCGTACCGACGGCCAGCTGCGCGAGGTGGTGCAGCCGCCGCTGAATATCCGCGGCCAGATCGCTTCGCGTATCAAAGTCATGGCCAAGCTCGATATTTCCGAAAAGCGGGTCCCGCAAGACGGCCGTATCCAGATTCAGTTCAATAAAAATCAGCGGCCGATTGATTTCCGGGTCAATACCTTGCCCACCCTGTTTGGCGAAAAGATTGTGATGCGTATCCTGAATTCGGATGCGGCGACGCTGAACATCAACCAGCTGGGTTTTGAGCCATTCCAAAAAGAGCTGCTGCTTGAAGCCATCCACCGGCCTTACGGCATGGTGTTGGTTACCGGGCCGACGGGTTCGGGTAAAACCGTTTCGCTTTATACCTGCCTGAATATTTTGAATACCGAGAGCGTGAATATCTCCACGGCGGAAGATCCGGCGGAGATTAATCTGCCCGGCATCAACCAGGTAAACGTAAACGACAAACAAGGCATGACTTTTGCTGCTGCGCTGAAGGCGTTTCTGCGCCAAGACCCGGACATCATCATGGTGGGTGAGATTCGGGACTTGGAAACGGCCGATATTGCCATTAAAGCGGCCCAAACCGGCCACATGGTGTTTTCCACTCTGCATACCAATAATGCGCCGGCCACCTTATCCAGGATGTTGAACATGGGCGTGGCGCCGTTCAATATTGCCAGCTCGGTCAATCTGATTATGGCGCAGCGTCTGGTACGCCGCTTATGCAGCTGCAAGCAGCCGATTGAGCGCCCGCCGGCGCCGGCTTTGTTGAAAGCCGGATTTACCGAAGAAGATTTGCAGGGTGATTGGCAGATGTACCGCCAAGTGGGTTGCGACCGCTGTAAAGGCAAAGGTTTCAAGGGTCGGGCCGGTGTGTATGAAATCATGCCGGTGAGCGAAGCCATGCAAAAAATCATCATGAATAACGGCACTGAAGTGGACATTGCCGAACAGGCTTACCGTGACGGTTTGGTTGATTTGCGACGTGCCGGCTTATTGAAGGTGATGCAGGGGGTGACCACTTTGGAGGAAATCCTCGCCAGCACCAACGATTAAATTAAATAATATATTGAAAAATTAAGGGAGTATTCTGATGGCTCTAAACAGGAAAACGTCTGTCAATCAAGCTGCAGCCAAACAAACCGGCAACCGTTTCGAATTTGAAGGCCGCAGTTTGGATACCGAGCAAATGGTACGCGGCGAAGTAGTGGCAAAAGATGAGAAAGAGGCGCGCGCCAAGCTGGCCCGCCGCCGCATTAAAGTCATCCACATTCATAAAAAGAAAAAAGTCCGCCAGAAGAAAATTACCCAAGCCGACATCACGGTGTTTACCCACCAATTGGCTACCATGATGAAGGCCGGTTTGCCTCTGATGCAGGCATTCGATATTGTGGCCAAAGGACATTCCAACGCTTCGATGACCAAACTGCTGATGGAAATCCGCAGTGATATTGAGCAAGGTACCTCTATGGCCGATGCGTTCCGGAAACATCCGAAATACTTCGATTCGTTTTACTGCAACCTGGTAGAGGCCGGTGAGGCGGGCGGTGTGTTGGAAAATCTGCTGGATAAATTGGCCGTATACAAAGAGAAAACCCAAGCGATTAAAAAGAAAATCAAGAGTGCGCTCACTTATCCGATTGCCGTGGTGGTGGTGGCCATTGTATTGATCATCATCATGATGATGTTTGTTTTGCCGGAATTTAAGAAGGTATATGACGGCATGAATGCTGAAATGCCCGGACTGACCCAATTTATGATGGGGATTTCGGATTTTATGGTCGAATACGGTTGGTTGGTGATCATCGGCTTGATTGGTCTTGTCGCCGGCTTTGTTCAATGGCACAAACATTCGCCTGCCATGCAAAAGCGGGTGGATGCGCTGCTGTTGAAACTGCCGATTTTCGGCAATATTGTCGAAAAAGGTACCATTGCCCGTTGGGCGCGGACAACGGCAACTTTATTTACCGCCGGTGTGCCTTTGGTGGAGGCTTTGGACTCGGTTGCGGGCGCCTCGGGCAATATTATTTATGAAGAAGCGACCAAAGGCATTCGCAGTCAAGTCAATCAAGGCAGCTCTTTAACTTCGGCCATGAATGCAACCGATCTGTTTCCCAATATGGTGGTACAGATGACATCTATTGGGGAGGAATCGGGTGCTTTGGACGATATGCTGAACAAAGCGGCTGAATTCTACGAAGATGAGGTGGACATGGCGGTGGCCACGCTGTCATCGCTGATGGAGCCCATTATCATGGTGGTGTTGGGCAGCATTATTGGGGTGATTTTGGTGGCGATGTATCTGCCCTTGTTCAATTTGGGTAGTGTGGTCGGTTAATAAGCTGATTGGCCTTCGGATTTGTCCGGTTCTCAGCCGGACAAAAACTTTTTCTGGTCAAAGCCGGTTTTTTTGCTGCTGAGCATTGAAGATTTCATACCTCTGAATGAGATTGCTCAGTCGTATCATCATAAATAATAAGCAAATGAATCAATCATGAATTTTGAGGCTCAAGTTTCTATTGTTATGGCCGTTCTCTTGGGACTGTTGGTCGGCAGCTTCCTAAATGTGGTGATTTACCGGCTGCCGCTGATGTTGGAAAAACAGTGGCAGGTATTGGCCAAGCAGCATTTGGATTTACCCTTAACCGAAGAAGAGCGGCAGCCGTTTAATCTGATGTTTCCGCCCTCGCGCTGTCCGGAATGCGGCACCGGAGTGAAGCCTTGGCAGAATATTCCGTTGCTCAGCTATCTGCTGTTGCGCGGGCGTTGTCATCACTGCCGCACACCGATTGGCTGGCGTTATCCGGCGGTGGAGCTGCTGACCGGTGTGTTATTCGGTGTGGTGGCTTGGCAATACGGGGTAAGCGGCGTGACGCTGGGCGGTTTATTGTTGACCGCCATGTTGATTGCGATGACGTTTATCGATGCCGATACGCAGCTGTTACCCGACCAGCTGACCTTGCCTTTGATTTGGCTTGGATTGTTGTTTAACTGGCAATTCGGTTTTGTCAGCCTGCCGCAAGCCTTGTTGGGTGCGGTTTGCGGCTACATGAGCCTGTGGCTGCTGTTCCACCTGTTTAAACTGCTGACCGGCAAAGATGGCATGGGCTATGGCGACTTCAAGTTGTTGGCGGCTTTGGGTGCGTGGCTGGGGGTGGGCAGTTTGCCGGTGATTGTGTTTATGGCGGCTTTAGTCGGCCTGGTGGCGGCTTTGGTGATGAAAGCGGCCAAAGGCCAGCCGATTGCATTCGGTCCGGCATTGGCGATTGCAGGCTGGATTGTGTTTGTGGCCAATGATGTGGTGAAGCAAGGCATGGATTGGTGGCTGTCTAAGTCGGGATTCATTTGAATGGCTGTTTGGGTGGGTTTGAGCGGCGGCATCGGCAGCGGAAAGTCTTCCGCTGCCCGTTTGTTTTCGGAGCGGCACGGAGTGCCCGTGATTGATGCGGATGCGATTGCCCGTTCTTTGACGGCGGATCAGGGCGCTGCCCTGCCGGCGATTCGCGCGGCTTTTGGTGACGAGCTGTTTGACGTTTCAGGTAGCCTGTTGCGCCAACATTTGCGCGATAAGGTGTTTGCCGACCCCGCAGCGCGCGGCGTGCTGGAAAGCATTCTGCATCCGCTGATTCAGCGGGAAATCGAGGCACAACAAGCACGCTGGCAGGATGAAGTCTATGGGGTGGTGGAAATTCCCTTGCTGGCCGAGCAGCCCCAATTCCAAGACTTGGTAGACAGGGTGCTGATCATCGACTGCCCGGAAAGTCTGCAAATCCGGCGTGTGGCCGAACGCAGCGGTCTGAGCCATGATATGATTCGGCAAATTCTGTCTGCCCAAGCCACCAGAGCGCAGCGCTTGGCATTGGCAGACGATGTAATCGAAAACAGCGGGCCGCCGGCGGCGCTGGCGGCCGCAGTCGCTAAGCAGCATGCCCATTACCGGCAATTATTCGGTGGATAAGCCATGTCAGTCGTCATTACTTTTGAGCATCCTTTGTCTGAGCGCGTACGCAATTTCCTGCGAATCGAACATTTGTTCTCGCGCTTTTATGCTTCTTTAGACAACCGGGAGCCGTGGGCGCACCATGCCGCGCTCACGGCTTTGTTTGAAATCATGGACTGTGCCGCCCGTGCCGAATTGAAGTTGGACATTTTGCAAGAGTTGGAGCGCCAACGCCAGCACTTGGCGGAGGAAGAGCAGGGTGGGGAGCCGGCGCATGAGCAGGCAGTCCTGCTGCAGGCGGCGCAAAACCTGCAGGAAGTGCATCAAAAATTCGGCCAGCATTTGCGCGAGAACGAATGGCTGATGTCGATTAAGCAACGGATTCCCGTTTCCGGCGGCACCACGCCGTTTGACTTGCCGTCTTACCACTATTGGCTGCAGCAGCCCTATGAAAAGCGGCTGGCCGACCTGAACGGTTGGATCCGTTCGCTGACGCCCACAGGCGAGGCCATCCAATTATTGTTGGGTATTCTGCGCCACAACAGCCACAACAGCGATTGTGATGCCGTCAGCGGCAGTTTTCAAAGCAAACGCCTGCCGCCGAATATCCAGATGCTGTCGATCGAGGTGGGGCAGGACTACGGGGCTTTGCCCGAAGTGTCTGCCAATAAATATTTCACCCATATCCGTTTTATCCAGGCCTCGCAGCACAGCCCGCGCGGCGAGCAGTTGGCCGGTAACGTGGCCTTCCGTCTCAAAATGTGCAGTTTCGACCCGCTGCCGGATGCCTTGCCGTGAGTACGCCGCCCACCGTGTCTTGCCCCACCTGCCGCCGGCCGGTGGTTTGGTCGGCAGAGGCATCTCCCTACCGTCCTTTTTGCAGCCGCCGCTGCCGCCTGATCGATTTGGGCGCATGGGCGGACGAGAGTCGGCGGATTCCCAGCACGGAGCCGGATTCAGCCGACGGCTCGGCCGATATTCCCGCTTGGGACGACAGTGATCGGCAGGTGTTCTGACGGGCTGTATCTGGCCTGACCATTAAACATCGATGCCATCTATCTACCACCGCCCTCGGGCTACCTGAAACCACATTCCTGTTTTTGTTTTATGAATATCGCCACCATTCAAGGCATCGATCATGAAGGGCGGGGCATTGCGCGTGTTGACGGCAAAGCGGTTTTTATCGAAGGCGCCCTGCCGCAGGAAACCGTGTCTTACCGGCTCACACGTAGCAAAAAGCATTTCGACGAAGCCGAAATGCTGGCCGTCCTGCAGCCTTCCCCACACCGCATTTCCCCGCGCTGCCGGCATTACCGCACTTGCGGCGGCTGCTCTTGGCAGCATGTGCGCAGCGACGTTCAGGTAGCCTATAAGCAGCGGATTTTGGAAGAACAGCTGCAACGGCTGTCGAACATTCAGCCGCAACAGTATTTGCCCGCCATTTACGGCCGCAGCTGGGGCTACCGTCAGCGGGCGCGGCTCAGTGTGGCCTATCCGGCAGGCGGCAAAGCGGTTTTCGGTTTCCAAAGCCGCCACAGTCACCGCATTGTGGACATACAGGAATGCCCCGTGTTGTCACCGCGGTTGGCCGAGCAATTGGGTAGCGTGCGCCGTTTGCTGAATGAAGTGGGCGGGGCCGGGGCCGATATCGGCGCCGTCGAACTGCATCAGGGCGAAGAAGCTTGCGCACTCACCCTGCACGGCCGACGCTTTCCCCCACCTGTGCTGGCTGTGCTGCGGAAACAGGCGGCCGCTTGGAGCCGCCAAGGTTGGCAGCTTTATCTGCAAACCGGCCGGCAAGCGGAGCCGCTGCTGCCGGCCGAAGCGGGCCTGTTTTACCGCTTGCCCGAATATGGCTTGACCCTGCCTTACCGCCCGGGTGATTTCACCCAAATCAATGCCGAGACCAATGCCCTGATGGTGCGCCGGGCGCTGGCTTTGTTGGCACCTCAGGCCGGCGAGCGCATTGCCGACCTGTTTTGCGGATTGGGCAATTTCAGCCTGCCGATTGCCGCCTGCGGTGCCGAAACCGTGGGCATGGAGGGCGCGGCAGCGTTAACCGAGCGGGCCGAAGCCAATGCCCGCCTAAACGGCCTGGCCGGGCGCACCCGTTTCGTCCACACCGATTTGTTCGACACTACTCCGCAGACAGTGGCCGAATGGGGGCGTTTCGACAAAATGCTGCTCGATCCGCCGCGCAGCGGCGCATATGCCGTGGTGCAGGCGCTGCATGCGCCTTATCTGCCGAAGCGGATTGTGTATGTATCGTGCAATCCCGCTACGTTTGCCCGCGATGCGGCGGTATTGGTGCAGAAGGGCTACCGCTTCCGCAGCGCCGGCATCATCAATCTGTTTGCGCAAACCGCACATGTGGAAACGGTCGCTTGTTTTGATTGGGGCGAATAATCGGATCGCCGTATGACAACGGGGCAGGCGGGAAGGCTGCCCCGTTTGCCTTGTGGTGCTTTCAGGTAGCCTGAGACCTTTGCAAAACACCCCAAATCCTCTACATTTCCCCCCCCCAGCCCGATACCTTTGCAAAACACCCCCCAAATCCTCTGCATTCCTTGGGCTAGGTGTGGGGGAAATGTAGAGGATTTGGGGTGTTTTGCAAAGGTCTCCGCCTGATAATACTTGACTGAATTACTCGGTTATTGCACAATCCGCCCCCGTTGAGTATTTCGGGGCAAGGGACAGCATGCGACTGACCACCAAAGGCCGCTTTGCGGTAACCGCCATGCTGGATGTGGCACTCTACGGGCAAAGCAGCCCGGTGAGCCTGAATGCCGTGAGCGAACGGCAAAACATCTCCCTGTCCTATTTGGAACAGCTCTTCGGCAAACTGCGCCGCGCCGGTTTGGTGGAAAGCATCCGCGGCCCCGGCGGCGGTTATGTGCTCGGCCAAGCGGCTGCCGCCATCAATGTCGCCCAAATCATCGATGTGGTGGAAGACCGCTTCGATGCCACCCAATGCAACGGCAAAAGCAACTGCCGCGAAGGCGCGCGCTGCCTGACCCACGATTTGTGGGAAAACCTCAACCATACCATCCGAGGCTACCTGAACGGCGTCTCCCTGCAAGACCTGCTCGACCAAAAACAAGCCGCCGGCGTCGGCCGCACCATTGCCCTGAATCCGATGCCCGCCGCCAAACACAAGCAAACCAGATAACAACGGAAGAACCGACCATGACCATCCACACCCCCATCTATCTCGACTACGCCGCCACCACTCCGGTTGATCCGCGGGTAGCCGAAAAAATGATTCCTTATTTGACCGAGCTGTTCGGCAACCCTGCCTCCAACAGCCACAGCTTCGGCTGGACGGCGGAGGAAGCGGTGGAAAACGCCCGCTACGAAATCGCCAAACTGATTCATGCCGATGCCAAAGAAATCGTGTTCACCAGCGGCGCCACCGAATCCAACAACCTCGCCATCAAAGGCGCGGCGCACTTCTACAAAACCAAAGGCAAACACCTCATCACCGTGAAAACCGAACACAAAGCGGTGTTGGACACCATGCGCGAATTGGAACGCCAAGGCTTTGAAGTCACCTACCTCGGCGTGCAGGAAAATGGCCTGATTGATTTGGCAGAACTCAAAGCCGCCATCCGCCCCGACACCATCCTGATTTCCGTGATGTGGGTCAACAACGAAATTGGCGTGATTCAAGACATTCCCGCCATCGGCGAAATCTGCCGCGAAAATAAAATCATCTTCCACGTGGATGCCGCCCAAGCCTGCGGCAAAACCCCGGTGGACGTAGAAGCCGCCAAAGTCGACCTGCTCTCCATGTCCGCCCACAAAATTTACGGCCCCAAAGGCATCGGCGCTTTATATGTGCGCCGCAAACCCCGCGTGCGCCTCGAAGCCCAAATCCACGGCGGCGGCCACGAACGCGGCTTCCGTTCCGGCACCCTGCCCACCCACCAAATCGTCGGCATGGGCGAAGCCTTCCGCTTGGCGCGTGGGGAATTGGAGCAAGACATCGCCCACGCCCGCAAGCTGCGCGACCTTTTCCTCAAAGGCATCGAAGGCATTGAAGAAGTGTACATCAACGGCGATTTAGAACACCGCGTCGCCACCAACCTTAACGTGAGCTTCAACTTCGTCGAAGGCGAAAGCCTGATCATGGCGGTGAAAGAGCTGGCCGTATCCAGCGGCTCCGCCTGTACCTCCGCCTCGCTGGAGCCGAGCTACGTTCTGCGTGCCTTGGGCCGCAACGACGAATTGGCGCACTCCTCCCTGCGCATCACCTTCGGCCGCATGACCACCGAAGAAGAAGTGACATTTGCCGCCGAGCTGATTCAATCCAAAATCGGCAAATTGCGCGAACTCTCGCCCTTGTGGGAAATGCATCAAGAGGGCATCGACCTCAACACCGTGGAGTGGGCGGCGCATTAAGTTTCGGGCTACCTGAACTTTCACATCAACAATTAAAATAAAAGGCTAATAGGGTAATTAAATCAAAATGAAGCAGACAAATTTTACCGTTCTTCTCTCTTCACTCATTCTTTCTGCTTGCGCGCTTTCGCCAAGCAAGCCACTGTCGCCGGAAGAGGTGAAGGCAAACCTTGAAGAGCGGTACCGTCGGGAATACACGGAGGCCGCTACGCACACCATTACCCTGAAAGGACAGGAAATCAAGGTAATCGATAGATTGTACCGTCCTGAAAATTATCGTGCCGGCCATCACGCATATGGCACGCCAAGCGAATCTGATTTGGTTGTGATCCAAAGGTCGGATACGGTTGGAGCAACCGCCCTGACAGCATTGGTCGCGATTGCCAGAACTTTTGGCGGAGGCGGTTCGATAAGTGGTTTTTCCAAGCATGATTTGCGCGGCAATGTGGCAGAGCCGAAATTTCCCAACCCTGTTTTCAGCTATTTATCCCCAAAAATACGCACATGGCTTGTTGGTATGCCTATTCAGGGAGAGGTACATACACGCAATAATATTTATGTCCAGCCGGGTCGTTTTTATTTGGTATATGAAAAATTAAGCGGAGGGGATAATTATTTGCTGCACAATGAAATACAGTTAGTGGTGTCTCCTGACGGTTGGGGAGGACTGGTGGATCCTGATTTCTCCTGTATCAAAGAAACCGGTGCCCATTCCTTGGAAGATTGGCGAAAAGACGATTACGCGCTGGTTCGCCAAACTGCCGAACAGCAGTTCGACGAATGTTTGGAACAGTTCAAAGCCAATCAGGATCAAATCATCGAGCACATCACGCGAGGCAACGACCATACATCGGATCATGTGGATTCTGACGATAAGGAAGAAAACAATCATGAGCGAGCAAAAAACTAATCTCGAAAATCTTGATAGCTTGCTTGAGGATTTCGACGACGTTACGGTTAGAGGGCAGCATCGGTGCCGAAAATGACGACGGTTGCGAAGGCTGTGCCTACTGGTTAGTGAGGGCCGGATATTTGTACTGACAATCCGTAAAATTGAAAATGCCGACTGCGTCGGTGTCTAGGCTGCACCTATTATAGCTGCCGAGTTTAAACCGCAAATTAACCCGCTTAAAAAACCGTTTTAGCCCGATACAAACCCAAGTAATGAGAAAAAACATCATAAATTAAATAAAACCACCCTGTATCTTGCCGCTTTATTGGCGGTTGCCCCTTTGGCTGCCTGCGAGAAACAAAAAACCATAGAAGAAGTGGTTGCGGAAGCCAAAGAAAACGAACTGAAGCGGTATCGCGAAAGCATCGAATTGTTAAGTGATTCTGCCCAACTGCACGGTATTTTGGCTGCCTTGGCCGAACGTCCGGAATTGAAAGACGCCCAGTTTGGCCCGGTGGATGCGCTGAATTTCGATTTTTATATGAATAAAATCACGGTGAATATCCGCAGCAGCCGTGCGGAAAAACTGGCCGGCTACACTTATTTGCTTGACGAAAAAACCTGGAGCGAACCGGTGCCGGTACAGGTGTTCGGCGGCCGGGATCAAGACATGGTGAAATTGGCGGATTGGGATGCGGTCAAGCCGGATTTGGATCCGATTCTCAAGCAGGCGCACGATTTGTTTACCCAACCGCCGGTGCCGGCAGACGATATGCCCAAAGGCATCTTGAACGTTCAATATGAGCCGGAGAGCCGCACCTATATTGTGCGCTCCCAGTTGTCTGAAAAAACAAAAAACAGCTATCTGATTTGGTTTGACGACAAAGGCCAGATCAGCAAAAAACAAGACAGCCGGGGCGTGTGGAAATAAACGGATGCCAAGCGGACAAGCGGGTTCGGCATACTCATGGAGCGGTCGGGGAAATAGGTAAGCATATCCACGGTTCCGTTGGTTGATTGCTCTGCGATTCAGGCTACCTGAAGCGGACTTATGCAGTCCGCCAACGCAAATACAGCCATAAAATTTTAGAGGAGGAGAAACATGAAGCGGGCAGCTTTTATTGTGGCTTTGCTGGGCTTGGGTATGACAGCTTGGGCGCAAACACCGAAGGCCGAGTTTGTCGGTATGTACCAAAAAGGCTCGGTGGACAGCATGGCTTCCCTGGCGGTGCTGCCTGACCAAACTTTCTGCTTCGCCATGATTGCCGGGGCAATGGATATTTACGCGCCCGGCAAGTGGGAGCGTTTGGGCCAGTACGACGCCGTTACCCGCCTCAAATTTACCCGCGTGAGCACCTTGCCCAGCCGTTTTGTGTTGGTCACACGTTCTCCAATCGCCACCGTTGCCGGTGAAGAGCCGGAAGCGCCGGAACTGTTGATTAACACGGCTGTATTTTCCATGTTGCAGCGCGACGCCGTATTCGGTAGCAGCGACCGGCCCGAAACGCCGGACAACTTGGCGCCGATGTTCGCCCCCAACCAACGTGTTTTCAGCCCCAAGGAGAGTCTGCCGCTGACACACCGCTACCTGTTTTTGGGTTATCCGGCGCCCGAAGGCGGCTGGCGGATCAGCCGTTTCGACATCGGCCGTCCGCGCCACTCCGTACGGCTGATTTTGAGCGAAGAGGCCGCCCGGGCCGGCACGGTGTGGGAAGCTTATTTCCACAACGGCGAGCTCACGCTGAATGATACCAATATGGGACGCCCCCGCCCGTTTGAGCGGGGAGAGGCAGATGCCGTCCGCAAAGGTTGCTTGAGCGGCGTGCCGGATGACCCGCACATAACGCTGTTTCAGCCGCAGGCCGAATACCGTATCGACAAACTGCCGCAGCAGCGCCCGTGGTTTGGCCGCTGAGCAAGCCGTATCAGGTTCGAGAACATGGACAACAACAAGCGGATAACAGGCCGAAAACGGCTGGGATTGGCCGTCATCGGTATCCTGCTGGTTGGCAGTGCTTCGGCGCAGCAGCCGGTTGAACCGCCTTTTATCGGCGCATACCGCGATGTGCATCCGCAGATGGTGACGGAATTGTTTTTGCTGCCCGACCAGCGTTTCTGCCAGCGCCTGCGCACCCCGCCTGTCGATTTGGCGGTCGGCGGCCGTTGGCAAAGTACGGATTTGTACAACGGTTACCACCTGTCTCTGCAGGCGGAGTCACCCTATCCCAGCCCCTATGTGCTGTGGGCCAGCGATGACGATCCGGTGTCCGGCAAACCGTTTCCCCGCGCCAGACGCCTGACGGTGGATGGTCAATCGTTTGCCGGTATCGGCGAAAACACGGTGTTGTTCGGCTGGAGCAACCGTCCGGCCTTGCCGGACAACCTGGCTCCGCTGTTTGCGCCCGAATCCCGCCCTGAGGCCATCGGCGGCGTTTTCGAGCTCGATTTGCCGCACAGTGCCCGTTATGTGTTTTTCGCAGAAGGCTCTGCCGAGAGCGGTTACCGCATCAGCCAATTTGATACCGGCGACCAACCTTATCTTTGGCTGAGATTGGAACCGGGCGCATGGATACGGCACGCTCCGATGAGTGCCATGTTCCACCATGGCCATTTGCAAATGCAGGGCACCGATTTCGGCGAGCCGGCGTCGATCGACGCAGAACAGCGGCGTCATTTGGAGCGCGATTGTCTGAACCCAAAACCGGCGGATGCGCCTGCGCCTTTTGTTCCGCAAGCGGAGGAATACCGGTCCCGCTTGCCCGTTACCAACCGGCAAGCAGCGCCCCGGTTTTGGATCCAACCGGCGGCCGGCCGTTAAACCGGTAGGCTTTCAGGTAGCCTGACAGCCTAAACATTCCGGCCACAAACCACATACTGAAAAGGAAAACCATCATGGCATACAGCGATAAAGTGATTGATCATTACGAAAACCCCCGCAACGTCGGCTCGTTCGACAAAAACGACGAATCGGTCGGCACCGGTATGGTCGGCGCGCCGGCCTGCGGCGACGTGATGAAACTGCAAATCAAAGTCAACGAAGAGGGCGTGATTGAAGACGCCAAATTCAAAACCTACGGCTGCGGCTCGGCCATCGCCTCTTCTTCACTGATTACCGAATGGGTGAAAGGCAAGAGTCTGGATGAGGCGCTCGCCATTAAAAACAGTGCAATCGCCGAAGAATTGGAACTGCCGCCGGTTAAAGTACACTGCTCGATTTTGGCCGAAGACGCGATTAAAGCCGCGGTATCGGATTACAAAAAGAAGCACGGTGCCGATTAAATGGCTATTTGAGCCGGGCATAATGTGTCGGCAGGAATGAGGATAAAGACAATGCAATGCAAAAAATGGAAATCTCTTTCCCTGGTTGCGGTTGCTTGTGCGGCGCTGGCCGCCCATGCCGGCCCGCAGCCGGCCGCCGTGCAGGCAACAGGCGGCGAACAAGCGCCGGTCAGCCACGCGCTTGACAGCCGTTACGGCTTCGACGATACCGTTGCCCGCCTGCAAAGCGCTTTTCAAAGCAAGGGGATGACGATTTTTGCCGTCATCGACCACCAGGCGGCGGCACGGCAAAACGGGCTGGATATGCAGCCGGCCAAAGTCATCGTATTCGGCACCCCAAAAGCCGGTACGCCGCTGATGGTGAAAGATCCGGCTTTCGCCCTGCAGTTGCCGCTTCGTGTTTTGGTAACGGAGCAGGGCGGTAAAGTGGTCGTGGTGTATAACGACACCCGCAATTTGATTCGCGGCAGCCGCATCGAATACAGTGAAGTGGAAAACAGCCTGGCCAATGCCGAAAAACTGATCCGGGCCACCGTAACGCAATAAAACCCGTCGCCCGCTTCCCTGCTGCATCATGAAGCGAACGGTAGGGCGGGCTCGTCTTGGTTGCTGATGGCGAAGGACCTGTTCGAAATCTCCTTTGCAGCGGTATCGGGGCAATATCCTGCTGCCTCTGTTGCTTTGTGTTGGAGGGACAACAGAAATCTTCCCTGTTATGCGCATTGGCGCCCGGCATTCGCGGTTTTTGCTTCAATACCGTTGTACAAGAGTGCGCAAGAAGATGATGAGCAGGTTTTCAGCAATGATGCTGCCGTTTTCAGGTAGCCTGAGGAGCGTATGATGCCGCTGAACCGTGAAGAAACCGTCTCCCTGCTGGCCGTAAAAGGCATCGGCCCGTCTGTGCTCAAGCGTTTGCAGCAGATGGGGCTGGATGATGTGGCGGCGTTGGCTGCCGCCGAGGTGGTCGATATATTGGAACAGGGGGCCGCTTTGAGCGGCTCCAGTTGTTGGAAAAACAGCCCGCAGGCCAAAGCGGCCATCACGGCCGCTGTTGATTGGGCGAAAAACCGCTGCGCTTCGGGCGCGGCACACCCGAATGAGGAAAGTGAACATGATTACCCTGACTGAGAAGGCCGCCAAACACATTCAAAATTTTCTGAGCAAACGCGGCAAGGGCGAAGGCATCCGCTTGGGCGTGAAAACCAGCGGCTGTTCCGGCATGGCTTATACCCTGGAATTTGTGGATGAGGTTCAAGCTGAAGATTTGGTGTTTGAGGGCCACGGCGTGAAAGTGTTTGTGGATCCGAAAAGCCATGTTTATTTGGACGGCACCGAATTGGACTACACCAAAGAGGGCTTGCAGGAAGGTTTTAAATTCCAAAACCCGAATGTAAAAAACGAATGCGGTTGCGGCGAAAGTTTCCACGTTTGACGCCGCTCCGATAAGCGCTCAAGTGTGGAGGGAGGTGTTTGGTTGTGCAGCGGCACAGCTGAATCACCCAACCTGAGACCTTTGCAAAATTCGGTCTCGCCCAGCATCCGAAACCGTAGCCTATGGTTTCGGATATTTTTATCGCTTTTTGGCTAAACTTCCCTGTTTCCCTCTACGGATTGAGACCTTTGCACCCCCCCCATCTGCGGCGCATTTCTGCGTTGTGCGCTGCTCACTCACTTGCCTATCTGTATGATATGTCTGTCCCACGGGGATTCCTAGCGTTCACGCTCGCTGCGCTGCTACGCCTTGAACTGCATCCACATCTGAGGGTTTTGCAAAGGTCTCAGCTTGCTTAGATGAGATAAGCTGAAGTGGCTCAGGCTACCTGAAACTTTTCAGGTAGCCTGTATTCAGGTTGGGCGGTCTGTTTTGAGCTTATTGTGAAATTGTTTTGGAGTTGTGTGCGGGTTGGTTATTATTT
>NZ_JH164926.1:1893704-1906834 GCF_000226875.1 Neisseria shayeganii 871 | reverse complement strand
CCGGAATCCCTAATCAGCTTGAATCTTTCAGGTAGCCCCAACGCCGTGAAAAAAACGCCAACAAGGCATTTGGCGAACCTGACGCACTGGGATAAAATTCTCAACCATTTATGATGTAATACCAATCGGAAGACTGATGAACACACAAGACACGCAATATTTGCAGGACATGGTGGACACCGCTGTGGCTGCTTTAGAAGATGTAAAAGCAAAAGACATCGTGATTATCGATACCTCGGGCAAAACTTCCTTGTTTGCCCGCATGATTGTGGCGGGTGGCGACAGCACTCGTCAGGTAAAGGCTTTGGCCAACCATGTGGCGGTCGCGTTGAAGGAGAAAGGCTACCAACTCTTGGGTGCCGAAGGTGAAGAGGCTGGAGAGTGGGCACTGGTGGATGCCGGGGACTTGGTGGTCCATGTGATGTTGCCAGCGGCAAGGGATTTCTATGACATCGAAAAACTTTGGGGCGAAGGCTAAGCAACAAGGGTGTCGGCTGGTTCTATGCGGGCGTATCGGCAGAGGGTTTGGCAAAGCGGTTTTTTGCTGGGCAATTTTGTCTCGTCACCTAAGCAAAATCCAACAATGCCAGACATTGTCAGTCAAAATAGCCGGTAGCGCAAGATTGGGCTTCTTTTGGTATTCATTTCCTTTTCCCTTGTGTGCTAACGCAGCAAATACGGAGTAAGCCGTTGCGGTATTTTTGACGGCGCATATCGGTAGAAAAGAGATGTAGGACAGGCTTTTTTTAAAATGGTTTTGCTTTGCCGTTGCTTAGTGGCGTAAGTCAGTTGAAGGAAAGCAAAATCGGCCAATGAATCGGCCATCAGACTTCAACGGAGGGCAGATGTTAAGAAAAATGCTATTGTTTTTGTTGCTGCTTGTGGTGGTGCTGGTGGTGACGGCTTTGGTTACCCGTAAATCATTGCCCGATAATCGTCAGCGCAGTTCTTCCCAGGCTCTGCCTATCCGTCCGGACAGTAAATTGGCTGCTCATCTGCTGCCGCAGATTGAAATGCATCTGGGCCGCTCTGGCATTTATCCGCTTCGTGACGGAAAAGATGCATTTTTGGCACGGTTGGCGCTGGCGCAAAGCGCACAATACACCCTTGATGTTCAATACTACATTTGGCACAACGATGTTTCCGGCCGCTTATTACTGAGCAGCTTGTATCAGGCCGCTGAACGTGGCGTGCGCGTGCGCCTGCTGCTGGATGACAACAACACTGCCGGTATGGATGGTTTGCTGGCCGCGGTTAATGCACACCCGAACATCGAAGTGCGTCTGTTCAACCCCTTTATGCAACGAGGGTTCCGCCCGCTGGGATACTTGAGCGATTTTTTCCGCCTCAACCGCCGGATGCACAACAAATCCTTCAGCGCCGACGGGGTGGTGACCATTGTGGGCGGGCGCAATGTCGGCGACGAATATTTCGGAGCCGGCAACGGCGTCATGTTTGCCGATCTCGATGTGGCGGCCGTCGGCCCGGCGGCACAAGCAGTGGAGCAGGATTTCGACCGCTACTGGGCCAGCGAATCCAGTTATCCGGCGGAAAGCATTATTCAGGCTGCACCTGCGGCATTAGATAGTGCGCCTGCACAGGATGCCGATACCCAGGGCTACCTGAAAGCTCTGGCACAATCCGATTTTGCACGACATCTTGCGGCCGGCACCCTGCCGCTGGAATGGGCCGAGGCTACCTTGGTGAGCGACGATCCGGCCAAGGGTTTGGGCAAAGCCTTGCCGGGCAATACTGTGGTGGCGCACATCAGCCCGGTGATGGCGGCGGCGGAGCAGGAGCTGTTGATCGTGTCGCCTTACTTCGTGCCCACCCGGCAAGGGGCGGATTTGCTCGGCGGCATCGCCCGCAGCGGCAAAAACGTGCAGGTGCTGACCAACTCGCTTTCCGCCACCGATGTGGCGCCGGTGCACGCCGGTTATGCCAAATACCGCGATTCGCTGCTGGACGCCGGTGTCACACTGTTCGAACTCAAACCCGAGGTAACGGTGACCACCGACCACCACGGCGGCATGACCGGCAGCAGCGGTGCCAGCCTGCATGCCAAAACTTTTGCAGTGGATCGGCGCACGCTGTTTGTGGGCTCTTTCAATATGGATCCGCGCTCAGCCGCGCTCAATACCGAAATGGGCCTGCTGATCGACAGTCCGGCTTTGGCAGGGCAATTGGCGGACGGCCTGCAACAGCACCATGCGGCCCATACCTATAGTGTGCTCAAGACGCCCGAACAGGGCTTATATTGGCAAACTCAGGAAAACGGCGAACTGCGCACATTCGATACCGAGCCCAAAGCCGGTGCCTTCAAACGTTTTGCTGTGTGGTTTTGCGCTTTATTGCCGATTGAATGGTTGCTTTAAGCGACCAGTATCTTGTTTTCAGGTAGCCGCCGCTTCTGCCATCCGGAAGGGGCGGTTTTTTGCATCGTGCTTTTGCATCCGCTTCCTGGCGGCTTGCCAAGATGCCAGCTTTGTTTAATCGATTTTTTCAATAAATTAATCAAAAAAAACTGTTTGCCTAATAAATACACCGACTTTTAAGATGGCCGCCGATGTGATCAACCGTTTACAGGAGAAATAGACGATGGCCGATTTGTTTGACAATCCCATGGGCTTGTGCGGCTTTGAATTTGTGGAATTCGCCGCCCCCGAAGCGGGCGTGCTGGAGCCTTTGTTTGAAAAAATGGGCTTTACCCTGGTGGCCCGCCACCGTTCCAAAGACGTACTGCTCTACCGCCAGGGCGACATCAATTTTATTGTTAACCGCGAGCCCAAAAGCCAAGCTGCGTATTTTGCCGCCGAACACGGCCCGTGTGCCTGCGGCATGGCCTTTCGCGTGCGCGACGCCCAAGCGGCCTACAAACGTGCGCTGGAGCTGGGCGCCCAGCCCATCGACATCCCCACTTCGGTGATGGAATTGCGCCTGCCGGCGATCAAGGGCATCGGCGGTGCACCGCTGTATCTGATCGACCGATTTGAGGACGGTAAATCGATTTACGACATTGATTTTGAATTCCTGCCCGATGTCGAGCGCCATCCGGTGGGCCACGGCTTGAAAATCGTCGACCACCTCACCCACAATGTCTATCGCGGCCGCATGGACTTCTGGGCCAAGTTTTACGAGAAGTTGTTCAATTTCCAAGAAATCCGCTATTTCGACATCAAGGGCGAATACACCGGGCTCACCAGCCGCGCCATGACCGCGCCCGACGGCCTGATCCGCATTCCGCTTAACGAAGAGGCCAAGCAGGGCGGCGGCCAAATTGAAGAATACCTGATGCAGTTCGGCGGCGAAGGCATCCAGCACATTGCGCTGTTGAGCGACAACCTGCTCGACACCATCGACAAACTGCGCGCCGCCGGCATTCCGCTGATGACCGCGCCCAATGCCGCTTACTATGAAATGCTGGAAGAGCGCTTGCCCGGACACGGCGAGCCGGTGGTTGAGCTGCAAAGCCGCGGCATTCTCTTGGACGGCACCACCGAAGGCGGCCAGCCGCGCCTGTTGCTGCAAATCTTCTCCGAAACCCTGCTCGGTCCGGTGTTTTTCGAGTTTATCCAGCGCAAGGGCGACTACCGCGAAGGCTTTGGCGAGGGCAATTTCAAGGCCCTGTTCGAATCGCTGGAGCGCGACCAGATCCGCCGCGGCGCATTAGAAGTGGAATAAACAGAAGCAGAATAAACGCTTTCAGGTAGCCTGAGGGGCTACCTGAAACCACAAAGGAGCGACATCATGGCATTAACCCAAGGCGTGCATCACGTGGCCTACCGCTGCAAAGATGCCAAACAAACGGTGGAGTGGTACCAAAAACACCTGGACATGGGCTTTGTGTTGGCGATTGCCGAAGACAAAGTGCCCTCCACCGGCGAGCCCGACCCCTATATGCACATCTTTTTGGATGCCGGCGGCGGCAATATTCTGGCCTTTTTCGAGCTGCCCACCAAACCGGAGATGGGGCGCGACGAAAACACCCCGCTGTGGACGCAGCACCTGGCCTTGAAGGTGGACAGCATGGACACCCTGCTGAAAACCAAAGACAAGCTGATTGCCGGCGGTGTCGATGTGCTGGGGCCGGTCAACCACACCCTGTTCCATTCCATTTATTTCTTCGACCCCA
Organism: Neisseria shayeganii 871; assembly: GCF_000226875.1. Classification (GTDB taxonomy): domain Bacteria; phylum Pseudomonadota; class Gammaproteobacteria; order Burkholderiales; family Neisseriaceae; genus Eikenella; species Eikenella shayeganii. The sequence goes on along the minus strand of NZ_JH164926.1, from coordinate 1,902,702 downwards.
GCGGCCACCGCATCGAGCTGGCCTGCGAGGTGAGCACGCCGAAAATGAACCGTGCGCTGGACCATGTGAAATGGGACATGCTCAACGAATGGGCGGAAACCAAACGCGCCCCGCAGCACGCCCGCTGGATACACGACGGCACCGAGCCGCCCGAGGTATAAGCCGTATGATCCGGCTTCAGGTAGCCCCTCAGGCTACCTGAACGCCGTTATCAGAGAAAAAAGGATGAATTCATGAAACTAGCCACATTGAAACAAGGCGGCCGCGACGGCCGTTTGGCCGTAGTGAGCCGCGATTTAAGCCGTTATGTGCTGCCCGAAACCGCCACCCTGCAAGCCGCGCTCGATAACTGGGACAGCGCACAAGCCGAACTGAAAGCGGTGTACGACGATTTGAACGCCCATCCCGAAAAGGGCGAGGCCTTCGACCCCGAACAATGCCATTCGCCGCTGCCGCGCGCCTACCAATGGGCCGACGGCTCGGCCTACCTCAACCATGTGGAGTTGGTGCGCAAGGCGCGCAATTCCGAAGTGCCGGCCTCGTTCTACGACGACCCGCTGATGTACCAGGGCGGCTCCGACAGCTTTATCGGCCCGCGCGACGAGATCTTGGCCAAGCCCGAATGGGGCATCGACTTTGAAGCCGAAGTGGTGGTGGTGAGCGGCGATTTGAAACAGGGCGCCAGCGCGGAAGAAGCGGCCCAAGCCATCCGCTTGGTGATGTTGGTGAACGACGTGTCTTTGCGCGGCCTGATTCCGGCCGAATTGGCTAAAGGTTTCGGCTTTTTCCAAAGCAAGCCGGCCAGCGCCTTCAGCCCGGTGGCGGTGACACCCGACGAATTGGGCGAGGCCTGGCGAGACAGCAAAGTGCACCTGCCTTTGCGGGTGAAGCTGAACAACGAATTGTTCGGCTACCCCAATGCCGGCCAAGACATGACCTTCAATTTCGGCCAGCTGCTGGCCCATGTGTGCAAAACCCGCGACATGGCCGCCGGCAGCCTGATCGGCTCGGGCACGGTGTCGAACAAGCAGGGCGATTTGCACGGCTCTTCAGTGGCCAACGGCGGCGTGGGCTATTGCTGCCTGGCCGAAGTGCGCATGTACGAAACCATCGAAACCGGTGCGCCGCAAACCCCGTTTATGGACCACGGCGACGTGGTGGAGGTGGAAATGCTCGACCGAGAGGGCAACAACATTTTCGGCACCATCCGCAACCGCGTGAATACCCGTTATTAAGCCTTTCGGGCTTTCAGGTAGCCGCTCGTGTTCAGGCTACCTGAAAGCCTTTGCCACGTGAAAAAAGCAAGATTATTAAGAGGAGAAACCATGAATACCCCGTTAATCCGCATTGCGCCCAAAGAGGCGGTGCCCATCGCCCTGTTGGTGATTGCCGTGATGGCGGTCACCATGATCGGCTTCGGCTGGGTGCCGCATATTTCCATCACCCTGGTGATGTGCGGCCTCTTGGCCTACGGCAAATTCAAAGGCCAAAGCTTTAACGACATGCAGGCCAAAATGGCCGAAGGCGTGGTGTCGGGCATCGGCGCCATTTACCTGTTTTTCTTTATCGGCCTGTTGGTGGCGGCGCTGATGATGTCGGGCGCGATTCCGACGCTGATGTATTACGGCTTCGACCTGATTTCGCCGCAAATGTTTTACCTGTCGGCCTTTATTTTGTGTTCGGTGATCGGCGTGGCCTTGGGCAGCGGTTTCACCACCTGCGCCACCGCCGGCGTGGCCTTTATGGGCATGGCCGAAGCCTTCGACGCCAATCCGGCGATTGTGGCCGGCGCCGTGGTGTCCGGTGCGTTGTTCGGCGACAAAATGTCGCCCCTGTCCGACACCACCGGCATTGCCGCTTCGATTGTGGGCATCGATTTGTTCGACCACATCCGCAACATGATGTACACCACCATCCCGGCCTGGATTCTGACCGCCGTCATCCTGTGGACGCTGACCGGCAGCGTGGCCCAGGCCGATTTGGCCGACGTGGCCGCCATGCAGCAAAACCTGCTGGCCAGCGGTTTGGTACACTGGTATGCGCTGCTGCCGTTTGCGGTGCTGGTGGGCCTGGCGCTGAAAAAAGTGAACGCGGTGTACACCATCATCGCCACCATCCTCACTGCACTGGTGATTACCTATATCCACAGCAGCCCCAGCATCGACCAGGTGGGCGGCTATTTCTTCGCCGGCTACAAACCGGCGGAAAACCTGGACTTGGGCAGCGTGGGCAAATTGTTGTCGCGCGGCGGCATGCAGAGCATGTTCTTCACCCAAACCATGGTGATTCTCGCCTTGAGTCTGGGCGGTCTGCTGAACGGCTTGGGCGTGTTGCCGGCGCTGCTGGCCGGCATCCGCCACCTGCTCACCAGCACCGGCCGCGCCACCTTCGCCGCCGCTTCCACCGCCTTCGGCATCAATGTGCTGATCGGCGAGCAATACCTCAGCCTCCTGCTCACCGGCAACACCTTCAAACCGGTGTACGAACGCTTGGGCCTGCATCCGCGCAACCTGGCGCGCACCATCGAAGACTCCGGCACCGTGATCAACGCCTTGGTGCCTTGGGGCGTGTACGGCGTGTTTTTGGCCGGCATCCTCGGTGTGGCGGTGGTGGACTATATTCCCTATGCCTTCTTCTGCACCCTCAGCCTGGCGCTGACCCTGATCTACGGCTTCACCGGCTTTACCATCAGTAAAGTCGAGCCGCAGGATACGCCCCGCTGATGTCTTGAAACCTGTTCGCGATCTTTGCGCGCGCGCTTGCCCGGCAAAACCGGTGCGCCAGACGGTCGTGAGCAGGTGTTGATGAGGCTTTCAGGTAGCCCGATCTTCCGCCGAGTCGCTTGGTGTGCTGCACCGCAGCAACACAAAGCGACTCGATATTTACACTTTACTTACACTTAAGTTACGGATATATTACGCCCGCTTTTGCCCGGCATTGCAGTTGGGAGCGCATGGCCTATGTGTTTCGGCCGTTTGCTCCGGGGGCAGACAATCAGACCAATCTGTATTTCATAGAGGATGTACACCATGCAAACCAAGATGTTCAAATTATCTGCCCTGGCGGCCACCGTGCTGCTGGGTTTGGCTGCCTGCGGCGGCGAAAAAGCGGCCGAAGCCCCCAAAGACGGCAGTGCGCCCGCAGCCACCCAAGCCGGCGGCAACACCACCCTGGTTTACTGCTCCGAGGGCAGCCCCAGCGGTTTCGACCCGGCCCAATGGACCGACGGCACGTCTTTTGACGCCAGCGCCTATCCGATCTACAACGGTTTGGTGGAAACTGTTCGCGGCGGTACCGATGCGATTCCTGCCTTGGCCGAAAAATGGGAAGTGTCTGACGACAGCAAAACTTACACCTTCTTCCTGCGCAAAGGCGTGAAATTCCACACCACCGAATACTTCACCCCCACCCGTGAATTCAATGCCGACGACGTGGTGTTCACCTTTAAGCGTCTGACCGACCCGAACTTCGAATTCAACAAAGCCTATCCGGCCGAGTTCCCCTATGCCGCAGACATGGGTCTGCCCGACAATATCGAGTCTATCGAGAAAGTGGATGACCACACCGTGCGCATTACGTTGAAAGAAGTGGACGCTTCCTTCCTGCAAAACATTACCATGCCGTTTGCCTATATCAGCTCGGCCGAATATGCCGACCAGCTGGCGAAAAACGGCAATGCCGCCGATTTCAACAACAAACCCGTCGGCACCGGCCCGTTCAAGTTCGTGTCTTACAACAAAGACGCCCAAATCCGTTATGCGCGTAATGCTGAATACTGGAATGCCGGTGACATTCACATCGACAACTTAGTGTTTGCCATCACTAAAGATTCTGCCGTACGCGCCCAGAAAGTAGCGGCGGGCGAGTGCCACGTTTCCGCTTATCCGAAAACCGCCGAAATCGAAGCGGCCCGCCAAAGCGGTAAAGTCACCATCATCGACAAACCCGGCTTCAACTTGGGCTATGTGGGCTACAACACCAAGCATCCCGTGTTGAGCGATCTGCGCGTGCGCCAAGCTTTGGACATGGCCATTAACCGCGACGCCATTCTGAACGCCGTTTATCAAGGCGCCGGCACCGCCGCCACCAACCCGATGCCGCCCACTCAATGGAGCTACAACGACACCCTGCAAAACGCGCCCTACGATCCTGAGAAAGCCAAACAGCTGCTGGCCGAAGCCGGCGTGAAAGAGGGCACCGAAATCGCCTTGTGGGCGATGCCGGTGCAGCGGCCCTACAACCCGAATGCCAAGCTGATGGCCGAAATGATCCAAGCCGACTGGGCCAAAGTGGGCATCAACGCCAAGATCACCAGCTATGAATGGGGCGAATACCTGAAACGCCTGAAACAAGGCGAGGCCGATTCCTTCCTGGTGGGCTGGACCGGCGACAACGGCGACCCCGACAACTGGCTGGGCACCCTGCTGAGCTGTAAAGCGGTGGGCGGCAACAACTATGCCCAATGGTGTAATGCCGAATTCGACAAACTGGTGACCGAAGGCCGCACCAACACCGACAAAGCGGTGCGCGAAGAGAAATACCGCCAAGCGCAAGTGATCTTCAAGCAAGAGCTGCCGTGGACCACCATGGCACACTCCGTGGTAACCGTGTTTACCACGCCGAATGTGAAGGGCTTCGAAATCAGCCCCTTCGGCAGTATGCGTTTCGACGGTGTGAAAATCGAGCAGTAAGCCACTCTGCTGCCGGCAGGCTACCTGAAAGCCTGTCGGCAGCTTTTTGTCTGGGGAACCGCCTTTGCTGCTGCGGCTCCTACCCGGCGGATGAAACCGCCTGCTGTTTCTCGATGTTTCGATTTCAGGCTTTCAGGTAGCCTGAGGCTACCTGAAAGCCTGCTCTGTCCGGCAGTGGCCGGGCAGGCCAATACCATTTGCCGGCCGCCTGCGCCGTTTGATTCGGGTGCGGGCAGAACACAAGCAGCCGGCCCAACCACACAGAGCATTGCCAATGTTTTCCTTTATCTTGCGCCGTATCCTGATCCTGATACCGGTTTATATCGGCCTGACCCTGTCCACTTTTTCCCTCATCCGCATGGTGCCGGGCGACGTGGTGGAAGTGATGATGGGCGAAAAAGCTGTTGATCCCGCCGTGCACGCCGCCGCCATGAAGCGGCTCGGCCTCGACCAGCCGCTGCCGGTGCAGTATTTCAACTACCTGAAAGACATCTTCAGCGGCAATTTCGGCCAATCCTTTCGCGACCGCTCGCCGGTGCTGGACGATTTCTTTTCCCATTTCGTGCCCACGCTGGAGCTGGCCTTGTGCGCCATCGTGATCGCCAGTGTGCTCGGCGTGACGCTGGGCATCCTCGCCGCCTTGCGCCGCGGCACTTGGCTGGACTACACCCTGATGAGCGGTGCGCTGGCCGGCTATTCGATGCCGATCTACCTGCTCGGCCCGATCCTCACCGGCCTGTTTGCCCATTATCTAGGCTGGCTGCCGGTGTCTGGCGTGATTTCCGTGTTCCAGTTTCTCGATGTCAAACCGCTGTATGGCTCCTGGCTGCTCGGTTCGCTGACCAGCGGCCAGCCCGGCGCCTTCATCGACGTGGTGAAACACTTCATTCTGCCGGCCATCGCCTTGTCCACCATTCCCTTGGCCATGATTGCGCGCATGACCCGCTCCGCTTTTTTGGAAGTGCTGGGCGAAGACTATGTGCGCACCGCGCGAGCCAAGGGTTTGTCGCCCGCCCGCGTGGTCTTGGTGCACGTCATGCGCAACGCCCTGATTACGGTGGTGACCGTGGTCGGCCTGCAAATGGCCACCCTGTTGGCCGGCGCCATCCTCACCGAAACCATCTTCAGCTGGCCGGGCGTCGGCACTTGGCTCTTGGAAGGCTTCCACAACCGCGACTATCCGATTGTGCAAAACGGCATCCTCTTGGTGGCCACCGCCTTGATGCTGGTGAGCCTGCTGGTGGACATCCTCTACGGCCTGATCAATCCGCGCATCCGCCACGCTTAAGCTGCAGGCTGCCTGAACCGCTCCGCCTGTTTCAGGTAGCCTTCCGATAACGATTTTCCGGGAACACTTTGATGAGTACACACACCGCAACCGCCCCCACTGTTGCGCCCAAGCCGCCTACCCAATGGCAGCTGTTTTACCGTACTTTCCTTGCCAACAAGGGTGCGGTATTGGGGCTGCTGATCCTCACCGCCATGGTGCTGCTGGCCGTTTTCGCGCCGCTGCTGGCGCCGCACAACCCCTACGAACTGTTTAACGGCAAAGAGCAGCTGCCGCCCTCGTTTCTGAGCGGAGGCGACGCCGCCTTCCTGTTCGGCACCGACGACGCCGGCCGCGACACCCTGTCGCGCCTGCTCTACGGCGCACGCTATTCGCTGTTTATCGCCCTGTGCGCCACCATTCTCGCCCTCATCGCCGGCGTGACCTTGGGCCTATCCGCCGCCTTCTGGCCGCGTGTGTGGGGCAAAGGCGTGATGTTGGTGAATGACATCCTGATGTCTTATCCCAGTCTGCTTTTGGCCATCATCATCGCCGCCATTCTCGGCCCGTCGATGACCAACACCATCATTACCATCGCCCTGGTGTGCCTGCCGCCGTTTATCCGTCTTACCCGTGCCACCGCCATGGTGGAGCTGCAGCGCGATTACGTTACCTCCGCCCGCGTGATGGGCGCCAGCACGCCGCGTCTGTTGTTCATCACCGTGCTGCCCAACTGCATGGCGCCGCTGATTGTGCAGGCTTCGATGATTTTCTCTGCGGCCATTCTGGAAGCCGGTGCCATCGGCTTCCTCGGTTTCGGCGTTCAGCCGCCGGATGCCGAATGGGGTGCCATGCTCGGCACCGCCCGCCAATACATTCAGAGCAATGTGTGGCTGGCGATTTTCCCCGGCTCCGCCATTTTCCTGTCGGCACTCGCCATCAATCTGACCGGCGACGGCCTGCGCGATGCCCTCGACCCGAAACTGAAACAGGTGTCCTAAGATGAACAGCCCCTTACTGCATATCGACAATCTGGCCGTGACCTTCGGCCGCGGCGAGCGCGCCTTCCGGGCAGTGGACGGCGTCTCGTTTCAGGTAGCCAAAGGCCAAGTGCTGGCCGTGGTGGGCGAGTCCGGCTCCGGTAAATCGGTCACCATGATGGCGCTGATGGGCCTGCTGCCCGCTTCGGCCACCATCACTGCCGACCGTCTCGAATTCAACGGCCAAAACCTGCAAACCCTGTCGGCCCGGGCCAAACGGCAAATCATCGGCAAAGACATTTCGATGATTTTCCAAGACGCCATGACCAGCCTGAACCCCAGCTTCACGGTGGAAACCCAGATCAGCGAAGTGCTGAAGGCCCACTTGGGCCTGAAAGGCGCCGCCGCGCGCCAGCGCGTGTTGGAACTGTTGGACCTGGTGGAGATTCCCGATGCCAAAAACCGCCTGAAAGCCTATCCGCACCAACTCTCCGGCGGCATGAGCCAGCGGGTGATGATTGCGATGGCGATTGCCTGCGAGCCGCAGCTGTTGATTGCCGACGAGCCGACCACGGCGTTGGACGTGACCGTGCAGGCGCAAATCATGGCGCTGTTGGCCAAGCTGCAGCGCGAAAAACACATGGCCATGATTCTGATTACCCACGACTTGGGTTTGGTGGCCGAAAACGCCCGCGATGTGGCGGTGATGTATGCGGGGCAGGTGGTGGAAACCAATCAGGTGCCGCATATTTTCCGCGAACCGGCCCATCCCTACACCGAAGCCCTGCTGGCGGCGATTCCCGAGCTGTCGGTCGGCCACAGCCGCCTGCACAGCCTGCCCGGCGTGGTGCCCAGCCAATACGACCGGCCGACCGGCTGCCTGCTGTCGCCGCGCTGCCCCTACACCGAAGCGCGCTGCCACACCCCGCCCGCCCTGCAAACCCATGAATACGGCGTGGTGCGCTGCATACACCGCCGCCCGCCCAAAGGAAACGCCGCATGAGCCAACCCGTAGTACTCGAAGCCAAGTCGCTGGCGCGCCACTATCCGGTGTCGCAGGGCTTGGGCAAACCGAAAAAATTCGTCAAAGCCCTCAACGGCATTTCCTTTCAGTTGCAGGCCGGCAAAACGCTGGCCGTGGTGGGCGAGTCGGGCTGCGGCAAATCCACTCTGGCCCGCCAGCTCACTCTGATCGAAAGCCCCAGCAGCGGCGAATTGCTGATCAACGGCGAGGGCACCGCCAAACTGAGCCGCCGTGCGCTGAAAGATTTGCGCACCGAAATCCAGATGGTGTTCCAAAACCCCTACGGCAGCCTGAACCCGCGCCAAACCATCGAATACCAGCTCACCGAGCCGCTCACCATCCACACCAAGCTCTCGCGTGCCGAAAAGCATGAGAAAGTGGTGGAAATGATGAAGAAGGTCGGCCTGCGCCCCGAGCACGCCCAGCGTTATCCGCATATGTTCTCCGGCGGCCAGCGCCAGCGCATCGCCTTGGCGCGCGCGATGATGCTGAACCCGAAAATCGTGGTGGCCGACGAGCCTACTTCTGCGCTGGACGTGTCGATTCAGGCGCAGGTGCTCAATCTGTTTATGGATTTGCAGGACGAATTCCACACCGCCTATGTGTTTATTTCGCACAATCTTTCCGTGGTGCAGCATGTGGCCGACGAAGTAATGGTGATGTATTTGGGCAAAGCGGTGGAACACGGCAGCAAAGAGGCCGTGTTCAGCAGCCCGCAGCATCCTTACACCCAAGCGCTGCTGGCGGCCGCGCCCAGCGTGAACGGCCACAAAACCGACCTCAAGCTGCAGGGCGAGTTGCCCAGCCCGCTCAACCCGCCCGGCGGTTGCGCGCTGCACCAGCGTTGCCCGCACGCCACCGAGCGCTGCGCACGGGAAGAGCCGGTGCTGCGCGAATGGCAGGGACGTCTGGTGGCTTGCTTGCGTTTGGAAGAGATCGCCGCTTAAGCCGCAGCTTGCCGAACCGCATCCCTCTGAACCGCTAGAGCATTTTTGATTGAGAATGTTACATAATAAGGTTTTCTACCAGCCGGAGC
>NZ_JH164926.1:1826948-1893626 GCF_000226875.1 Neisseria shayeganii 871 | reverse complement strand
GATCGGCTGGGTATGTAATTAATTAAATCGAAACAGCTCTAAAGGCTACCTGAAACGGCGTTGCAGCCGTTTTCAGGTAGCCTTTTGTGCCGCCGGCGCTTCGGATTGATTACAATAACGGCCCCGTTTCCCCGATTGCCGTCTGTCATGTCTGCCGTTCCGCCGCGCAAAATCATCCACATCGATATGGATGCTTTTTTCGCTTCCGTCGAACTGTTGCGCCGCCCCGAGCTGTGCAGCCGGCCGGTGGTGGTGGCGTGGGAGGGCGCGCGTTCGGTGGTGTGCGCGGCCAATTACGAGGCGCGCAAATTCGGCGTCCGTTCCGCCATGGCCCTGGCTACCGCGCGGCGGCGCTGCCCGCAGCTGGTGTGCCTGCCGCCTGATTTTGCGCGTTATCGGGCGGTGTCGGCGCAGATTCACGCTATTTTCCGCCGCCACACCGACATCATCGAACCCCTGTCGCTGGACGAAGCCTATTTGGATGTCAGCCGCCCCTTGAGCGGCCACCGCTACGCCCGCGACATCGCCCAAGCCATCCGCGCCGAGATTCGGGCGGAAACCGGGCTCACCGCCTCGGCGGGCGTGGCGCCGAACAAGCTGATTGCCAAAATCGCGTCCGACTGGCGCAAGCCGAACGGGCAGACCGTGGTGGCGCCCGAGCAGGTGCTGCGTTTCCTGCACCCGCTGCCGCCGGCCAAAATTCCCGGCGTGGGCAAAGTCACCGCTGCCAAAATGGCCGACTTGGGCATCCGCACCATCGCCGACATGGCGCAATGGCCGCGCGAACACTTGGTGCTGCATTTCGGCCGCTACGGCCACCGGCTGTACGATTTGGCGCGCGGCATCGACGAGCGGCCGGTGCGCCCCGAGCGCGAATATAAGCAGGTGTCGGTGGAACACACCCTGGCGCAGGATGTGCCGCTGGCCGGCCTGTTGCCGATGCTGCCGGGCATTGCCGAGGAAGTGTGGCGGCAGCTGGCGCGCAAACGCTATGCCGCCCGCCGCCTCACCCTCAAGCTGAAAACCGCCGATTTTCAGGTGCTCACCCGCTCCGCCACTTATTCCGCGCCTTTTGCACGGGCGGCGGAATTGGCCGCCGCCGCCGCGGCCTTGTCGGCCAAGCTGCCGCCCGACCGGCACTACCGCTTGGTGGGCATCGGCGTGTCCCATCTACAGGACATCGAATGCCAGCCGGTGTTGTGGCCAGAAGAGGGCGCTTGGTCGGCAGACGGTCAGGCTACCTGAAACTCTCTTCTTGTCCGCTGTATCGCCGGTTTGTTTTCGCCCTTGTTTTTAGTGTTGAGCCTACCGCTTTCCCGTTTTGCCGATGTGATGAAACTGCCGTTTACCTCCGCCCATTTTTCCGCCGCCGTGGCCGCCATGCTGGTGTCTTACGGCAGCAGCGCCGTCATCATTTATCAGGCGGCGCAGTCTTTCGGCGCCACCGATGCGCAGATTGCCTCGTGGTTCACCATACTCGGCTTGGTGTGCGGAGTATTGACCTGGGCCTTGAGCGTGCGCCACCGCGCGCCGGTGATGATTGCTTGGTGCACGCCCGGCGCGGCGATGATGGTGGGCTTGGAGGGCGTGTCGCTGCCGCAGGCGGTGGGCGCGTTTATGTTTGCGGCCGGACTGATGTGGCTGGTGTCGGCCACCGGCTTTTTCGACCGCTTGGTGCGGCAGATTCCCGCCACGCTGGCGGCGGCGATGCTGGCGGGGATTTTGATCAATTTCGGCAGCCGCGTGTTTGTGGCGATGCAGAGCCAAACCGCCTTGGTCGGCCTGATGCTGGCGGTGTATCTGCTCGCCAAAATCCGTTTTCCGCGCTACGGCATTCTGTTGATGCTGTTGGCCGGTTTCGCGTATGCCGCTTTGGGCGGCATGCTCGATTGGCAGGCGTTTCGGGCCGCGCCGCCGCATTTGGAATGGGTGGCCCCGCAATGGCATGCCGGCCATCTGATTGGCGTCGGCATTCCGCTGTTTATTGCGGCTTTGGCCCCGCAGAATGTGCCGGGCATGGCGGTGATGCGTGCCTACGGTTATCAGACGCCGGCCAAACCGCTGATCAGCAGCGCCGCCGCAGCCACCGTGTTGACCGCGCCGCTGGGCACGTTTATGGTGAATTTGGCCGCCATCAGCGCCGCCCTCTGCATGGGCGGCGAAGTGGATAAAGATCCGCAGCGTCGCTATCTGGCCACCGTGCTGTTGGCGGGGTTTTATCTGCTGTCGGGGGCGGCCGGCGGCATGGTGGTGTCGCTGTTTGCCGCTTTGCCGGGCGAATTGCTCACCGCCTTGGCCGGCATCGCCGTATTCGGCACCCTGCAGGCCAATCTGTTGGCCGCCTGGCAGGACGAAGCCACCCGCGAGGCTTCTTTGCTCACCCTGCTGGCCAGTGCCTCGGGCATGAATCTGCTCGGCATCAGCAGCGCTTTTTGGGGCTTGCTGATCGGCTTGGCGGTGTATCATCTCAACCGCTGGGTGTCGGCGCAGCAGGGTTGAGCGGGGAAGAGAGCATCGGACAACCGGCTGAGACCTTTGCAACCTTTTCCCCATCTGCGGCGCATTTCTGCGTTGTGCGCTGCTACGCCTTGAACGGCATCCACATCTGAGGGTTTTGCAAAGGTTTCAGGCTACCTGAACGTATTCAGGTAGCCTGTTGGTTTGCCCGGCATACTGAGCGATTGTCTGCCTTACGGTTTCTTGAAAAATACGTCGCGGTAAGTGGTATAGGGCAGAACCAGAATCATCGGTATCAACACCAGAAAGCCGAGGCCAAACGTCAAGACGGCAGCTGCTACCGCCAGCGTGAACAGAATCAGGCAAAGGCCGGCGGCACCGATATTGCGGGCAAAGGCCTGCCAGCTTAAGCCCAGTGCACGTTTAACGGTTTTGTTCTGCAAAATTATCAGCACCGGTGCCAAATAGAAAGTGGCGGCATAGAGCAGGGTCAGCAGAAAAGTGAGTGCCATGAAGACGGCGGAATAAAGCTTGTCGGTGCCTTCATGCATGCCGCCGAGGGCGTTAAACAGCATGACCATCACGACGGACGCAACAGCCATCAACAGCATATAGGCGAGTGATAAACCCACCAGTGCGCCCAGCCGGCCGGCATGGTTTTGAAAGCCGTTCAAAATATCGTCGAAGGTAAAACGACCGTGTTTGTTCACTTGGTCAGCCGCATAGGAAAAGCCGGCGACCAAAAAGATGTGTGCGGCCATCTGCAAAATGCCGCCGACATAGGGGATGAAGGCAAAAAACAAATGGACGACAAGATAGAATAGGCCGGCAACCATCCATAAGACAGGTTGTCGTTTGAAAACGAGCCAAGCGGCGCGGAACCAGGCAATTGCACGGCCGGCCGGCACGACTCGTGCTTCGCCCAGATAGCCGTCGTCAGCTTGGGTGGGCCAATCGTTTTCTTCCAGTATCTTAGGGGCGGCGTAAGGTCGGGTGAAATCGTGATGGTCCATGTCCTCTCCTGATGGGTGGCCCAAAGCGGCGGTATGGCGAATGAAGGAACCGGTTTGGAGCGGATGCCGCCTGCTTTCAGGTAGCCCGATGTTCTGCGCGTGGGAGCGGCAATAACCACAGTTGACGTTGGTAGCCGTGTTCGCTGACCGGCTCGGCTTGTAAGGCAAAGCCGTGTTTGCGCAGGATGTGCGCCGAGGCGTGGTTGGCGGGGTCGGTGAGGGCGCGCAGGCGATGGATGAATCGCAGCTCGCGTGCCCGAGCCAGCAGCTCGGTGCAGACGGCAGAAGCAAGGCCGCGTCCCCAGTAGTCGGGGTGCGGCAGGTAGCCGATTTCTGCTTCGGATGCGTTGGGGCGGTTGATTTGCAATTTGCACAAACCCATCAGCTGGCCGTTGCGGTCGCGCAGGTAGAAATAGCCGCAGGCCGGATGCAGCAGGTTGCGGGCCTGTATGGCGGCGTATTGGGTTTCGGCTTCCGTTGCGCCCAATGTCCGGCCGCTGATCAAGGCCATGATGCGGGGGTTTTGCACCAAGCTCAGGTAGTCGCCGAATTGGCTGGCTTCGGTTTTTTGCAGAATAAAGTGTGGCATTCGGGGATGAGGGAAAAAGAAGGGGCCGCAAACCGGTGCGGCGGTTTGCGGCCGTTGGGTATCAAGCCTGTTCAGGTAGCCAAGCGGCAATGCGCTGTTCGATTTTGCCGGCGCTCAAGCCCATGTCGTCGAGTAAGACGGCGGGGTCGCCGTGTTCGGTTACCACATCGGGGATGCCGAGTAGTAGGGTGGGGCGGCAGAGGCCGTGTTGTGCCAGCACTTCCAATACCGCGCTGCCGGCGCCGCCCTGTACGGCGTTTTCTTCGATGCAGACCAGGCGTTCGTGCTGCTGTGCCAGTTCGATAATCAGTGCTTCGTCTATCGGCTTCACAAAGCGCATATCGGCCACGGTGAGATTGAGTGTTTCTGCGGCGGTCAGCGCGGGTTGCACCATGCTGCCGAAGGCGAGCACGGCGGTGCCGTGGCCCCGGCGGCGGACGATGCCTTTGCCTAAAGGTACGGTGTCCAAGCCTGAAGTAACGGCGGCACCGCAGCCGCTGCCGCGCGGGTAACGCACGGCGGCCGGCTGCTTGAGGGCGTAGCAGGTGGAGAGCAGCAGGCGGCATTCGTTTTCGTCGCTGGGGGCGGCCACCACCATATTGGGGATGCAGCGCAGGTAGCTCAAATCGTAGGCGCCGGCATGGGTGGGGCCGTCGGCGCCGACGATTCCGGCGCGGTCGATGGCGAACAGCACGGGCAGGTTTTGCAACGCCACGTCGTGAATCAGTTGGTCGTAGGCGCGTTGCAGGAATGTGGAGTAAATCGCCACCACCGGTTTGACGCCTTCGCAGGCGAGGCCGGCGGCGAAGGTAACGGCGTGCTGCTCGGCAATGCCGACATCGAAATAGCGTTCGGGAAACTGCTGCTCGAAGGCCACCAGGCCGCTGCCTTCGCGCATGGCGGGGGTAATCGCCACCAGTTTCGGGTCGGCAGTGGCTTGGTCGTGCAGCCAGTCGCCGAAAATCTGGGTGTAGCTGGGTTTGGCGGGAGCTGCCGGTTTGGACGGGCCTTCGGCGGGGTTGAATTTGCCGACGGCATGAAAGCCGACGGGGTCGTTTTCCGCCAGCGGGTAGCCTTGGCCTTTGCGGGTGAGCACGTGCAGCAGCTGCGGGCCTTTGCGCTGTTTCATCTCGCGCAGGACGGCCACCAGCTTGCGCACGTCGTGTCCGTCCACCGGGCCGGTGTAATCGAGGCCGAAGTTGTTGAACAGGGAGTTTTGCCCTCCCTGCACTTCGTCCACCATGCTGCGGATGCGGTTTTCCACGCGCTGGGCGATGTCCAGCGCGCCGGGCAGTTTGTCGAGCACTTTTTCCGATTTGTGCTTGATGCTGCGCAGGGCGCCGCGCATATCGCGCACCACTTCGGAGGCGAGGTATTTGGGCAGGGCACCGACGTTGGGGGAGATCGACATTTCGTTGTCGTTGAGGATGACCAAGAGGTCGGTGTCCATGGCGCCGGCGTTGTTGAGCGCTTCAAACGCCTGGCCGGCGGTCATGGCGCCGTCGCCGATGACGGCCACGCTGCGGCGCGGGCTACCTGAAAGCCGGTCGGCCACGGCCATGCCCAAGGCGGCGCCGATGGAGGTGGAAGAGTGACCGACGCCGAAGTCGTCGTATTCCGATTCGGCCCGTTTGGGGAAGCCGGCCAGGCCGCCGCATTGGCGGATGGTGTGCATGCGCTGTTTGCGGCCGGTGAGGATTTTGTGCGGATAGCTTTGGTGGCCGACATCCCACACCAGATGGTCGTGCGGGGTGTCGTACACATAATGCAGCGCCACGGTCAGTTCGACGGCCCCGAGGTTGCTGGCGAAATGGCCGCCGGTGCGGCCTACGCTCTCCAGCAGGAAAGTGCGCAGTTCGTCGGCCAGCTGCGGCAGTTGCTCTTCGCGCAGGCGGCGTAAATCTTGCGGGGAATCAATGGTGTCGAGAAGGGGCGTTTGGCTCATGGCTTGGGCTTTTTTATCGGTATGGATCGCGGCAGGATTATAACAAGTTTGACCGCCGGCGGCGCATTTCTGTCGGTGCGGGTGTTTCAGGTAGCCTGAGACCTTTGCAAAACCTCCAGATGTGGATGCCGTTCAAGGCGTAGCAGCGCAGCGAGTGCAGACATATCAGATAGATAGGCAAACGAGTGAGCAGCGCACAACGCAGAAATGCGCCGCAGATGGGGGTTTTGTAAAGGTCTCAGCCTGAAGGGCAGGGGCAGGGTGCGGCAGCCGTCTGTTTCGGCCAATATCGCGTCAGGCCATGGCCAAATTTTCATCTGCGGCGCATTTTGTGGCGCCTGTATGCCCCAGGATGTGTTCGCTTGTTCTACTGGGTATCGGACAACTCTTTCCCGCAGGGGTTTCCGCTGTTCACCTTCTTGGCGCTGTCTGGCTGTGAAGTGCATAACTGTCAGGGGTGTCATGGCTTTCTCTTGTTTCTTGTGCCAAAAAATATAATAGAAAACATATTCTTATTTTTGAATCATTAGCAGGGATGATGCGTTTCATTCAAAAAAAAAATTGGCCTAAGCAGGCGGGGCTGTTTTTTAATGCGCTACCGTTCCGCCGCATCCGGCGGCCGGGCAGACAAAGGAGTCAAATCATGGAAAGAGAAACGGCAAAGCGGATTCTGGAGCATCCCGAATTCCGCCGGATGGCGCGGAAAAAATCCGTGCTCGGCTGGGGCTTTTCGGCCTTGGTGTTTGTGATGTATGTGGTGTACATCGCCTTTATCGGCATCAGCCCGGAGAGCTTTGCCGTTCCCGTGTCGGAAGGCGGCATCACCACCTGGGGTATTTACATCGGCCTGTTTGTGATTGTGTTTTCTTTTGTAATTACCGGCATTTATGTGCGCAAAGCCAACGGCGAATTCGACCGCATGACCCGCCGCGTGATCGACGAAGTGATGAAAGGAGGCCGCCAATGAAAGCATGGAAAACCTTGCCCTTGTGGTTGGGCCTTTCAGGTAGCCTGTGGGCCGATGCGCTGACCGGCGATGTGGAAAAACAGGCGCTCAATGTGCCGGCCATCATCATGTTTTTTATCTTTGTGGCGGCCACGCTCTACATCACCTACTGGGCGGCCAAGCGCAACAAATCGTCGAAAGACTTCTACACCGCCGGCGGCGGCATTTCGGGCTTTCAAAACGGTTTGGCGCTGGCGGGCGACTATATGTCTGCCGCTTCCTTCCTCGGCATTTCCGCCATGGTGTTCACCACCGGCTACGACGGCCTGATTTATTCCACCGGCTTTTTGGTGGGCTGGCCGATTGTGCTGTTTCTGATTGCCGAGCGACTGCGCAACTTGGGTAAATTCACCTTTGCCGACGTGGCGGCCTACCGCTTGAAACAAACGCCGGTGCGCGTGTTTGCGGCCACCGGCACGCTGTTGGTGGTGGCGCTGTATCTGATTGCGCAAGTGGTGGGCGCGGGCAAGCTGATCGAGCTCTTGTTCGGCCTCGACTACCACTGGGCGGTCATGATTGTGGGCGTGCTGATGGTGCTGTATGTGCTGTTCGGCGGCATGTTGGCCACCACTTGGGTGCAGATCATCAAAGCCGTGATGCTGCTTTCCGGCGCCAGCTTTATGGCGATTATGGTGCTTAAAGCGGCCGACTTCAGCCCGGAAATCATGTTTAAAAACGCCACCCAAATCCACGAAAAAGGGCTGGACATCATGGCGCCCGGCGGCTTGGTGAAAAACCCGATCGACGCCATTTCCCTCGGCGTGGCGCTGATGTTCGGCACCGCTGGCCTGCCGCATATTCTGATGCGTTTCTTCACCGTGCCCGATGCCAAAGAAGCGCGCAAATCGGTATTTGTGGCCACCGGCTTCATCGGCTATTTCTACATCCTCACCTTCATCATCGGCTTCGGCGCCATCATGTTGGTCACCAAAGACAACCCTAACTTCTTCCACGAAGTGATGCGCGACGGCAAACCGGTGATCGAGATGATCGGCGGCACCAATATGGCGGCGGTACACCTTTCCGAAGCGGTGGGCGGCGATTACTTCCTCGGCTTTATTTCCGCCGTGGCCTTTGCCACCATCCTAGCCGTGGTGGCGGGGCTGACCCTCTCCGGTGCTTCCGCCGTGAGCCACGACCTGTATTCTTCGGTGATCCGAAAAGGCCACGCCACCACCGCGGAAGAGATGAGAATGTCGAAAATCGCCACCTTGGCTCTGGGCGTGTTGGCCATCATCTTGGGCATTGCCTTTGAAAACCAAAACGTGGCCTTTATGGTGGGCTTGGCCTTTGCGCTGGCCGCGTCCGGCAACTTCCCGATTCTGATGCTCTCGATGTTCTGGAAGGGGCTGACCACCCGCGGTGCCGTGGTCGGCGGCTTTGCCGGCCTGCTCAGCGCGGCGCTGCTGATCATTCTCGGCCCGACCGTGTGGGTGAAAGTGCTGGGTTTTGAAAGCGCCATCTTCCCCTACGGCAACCCGGCCATCTTCACCATCCCGCTGGCCTTTATCGTGGCGTGGATTGTGTCGGTGACCGACCAATCGGAGCAGGCCCAGGCCGACCGTGCCGGCTACGAAGCGCAATATGTCCGTGCGATGACCGGTATCGGAGCGGCGGAAGCCAGCGACCATTAATCTCTTGCTGAGGCAGATCAAACCAAAGGCTACCTGAATGTTTTCAGGTAGCCTTTTGGGTATGCGGTACTGCTTATGCGGATTGTTTACGGCAACAGAGTGTTGTTTTATTGGCCGCCGTTTTGCTGCTGCAGCCGTGCGGCGCGCTCTTGGAAAGCCTGATGTTCAATCGGGGTGAGAATCCAGATTTCCATGATCTCGCCCGCTCCGTTGCGGCGCAGCGCGACCACTTTGCCGGCGTGCTGCGGCAGCATGCCGTGGGTAATGAAGCGGTTGTTTTCGTCTTTGATGCGTACGCCCTGCACCATATTGAAGGTTTGGGCGCCGTCCAGCCAGCCCAAGCTGAGCAAGCGCAGCCAAGAAAAGCCTTGGCTGGTGAGTTCCGCCTGCGGGAATTGGGCCGATTTCAATACCGCCACTTCCATATTGTCCACCGGGAAGCGTTGCGCCCAAGCGGCCGAGCTGAAGCCGAGCAACAGCAGCAACAGATATTTTTTCATGTGTGACTCCCTTGTTTGTTCGAGCATTCCGGCATCTTGGCCTGCCGTGGCGGCATCATAACGGAAACGCGGGTTTTCAGGTAGCCTGCTGGCCGGTGCTTATTTGCAGCTATTGGGCAGGTTGCGCCAGGCGCGCGATAGGGTGGTGCCGTTGGCATACAGCTTGATGGTGGCGCTGCCGACGCCGCGTTGGTGCACATCCATCAAAATACCGTCTTTGCGGGTAAAGGGATTGTGCAGGGCCACGGTTTGCACGTTGTTGGTGTAGCTGCGGATTTGCAGGAAATCGTCGGGCAGGCGGAAGCGGGTTTGCAGTTGCTGTTTCAGACATTGCACCACCGCTTCGGTGGAGCGGCTGCTGTCCACGTTCACGTCGGGCTGCGTGGGGCGCTCGGGCAGGCTGCGGAAGTCGTACGAAGTGCGGCTGTTGCCCAGCTTGACGTCATCGTCGTAGCGGATATTGGCCTGATCTTTGCGGATGGCGGCGGCTTCCGGTGTGGCGGCCTGGGGCAGGGCGCAGGCGGTCAGCAGCAGAATCGGCAGGCAGAGCAGTAGGCGGGGGTTCAAGATGTTTCCTCCGTGACGCGGACAGGGTGGGAAAGCGGCTATAATAACAGCCCTGCAAACCATCCCGAAAGCGTTTAACCATGCTTTACCCCTCTGTTTCGCGCCCCGTCCGCACCGTTACGCTGGCTTGGACCGGCGCTTCCGGCCTGCCTTACGGCCTGAGGCTGCTGGAATGCCTGGTGCGTGCCGACATCACGGTTTGGCTGCTGTATTCGCAGGCGGCACAGATTGTGGCGCAGCAGGAATGCGGTCTCACGCTGCCTTCTCAGCCCGCACAATGCCGCGCCGTGCTGTGCGAACGCTTCGGGCTACCTGAAAACAAACTGCTGGTGTTCGGGCGCGACGAATGGTTTGCGCCGCCCGCCTCAGGCAGCAACCCGGCCGATGCGATGGTGATCTGCCCGGCCAGCATGGGCGCGGTGGCGGCGGTGGCGGCCGGAACCTCGGACCATCTCTTGGAGCGGGCGGCGGATGTATGCATCAAAGAGCGGCGGCCCTTGGTGGTGGTGCCGCGGGAAACGCCGCTGTCGGTCATCCATTTGGAGAATCTGCTCAAGCTGGCGCGTTTGGGGGTAACCGTATTGCCGCCGGCACCCGGGTTTTACACCCACCCGCAAAGCGTTGCAGACATGGTGGATTTTGTGGTGGCGCGTATTCTCGACCAGCTCGGCGTGGCGCACGGCCTGCTGCCCAGGTGGGGCGAAGCGGCAGAAAAAGCTTGACACCGCCGATTGCGCTGCATTAAAGTGCCGCACCATGAATACGCAAAACCGCTTCTCTTTCGCTTATTTTTATTGGTACCACACAGCCGTGCGGTACTTTTTCGCGTGCGCCTAAAACGCACAGCCAGCGAATAGAAAAGCCACCGCCCGGAAACCCACCGAGCGGTTTTTTTATTGCCCCGGCAGGCCGCTCGATTGTAGAAACGACACCATGAGCCGACCAGCCGATAAGGAACCTCCCATGAACGCCGCTTTGAAAACCGAATGCCGCCCCGCCGCCCAAACCCGAGCCGCCGTTGAGCTGCAACGCTGGTATTTGGCGGTGGACGGCAACCAGCACCGTGCCGACTTGCAAACCGCCGCCCCGGCCGGCAAAGCGTTTATGCTCAGCGAAGCCCTGCTGCCGCAAATCCGTACCGTGGCGTGTTTGATTGCGGCCAAACGCCACCGTTTCGACGGCCGCAGCCCCGAGGTGTTCACCGAAGAAGCCGATTGGTTTGCCGCCCGTATTTTGGTGTTGGGCGTGCGGGTGTTCCATCTGGATGTGACCCTGATTCCGATGCTGAAAACCGCCAACCGCCGCGCCGCCGAATTTGCGCGCGAACGCGGCCTGTCCTTCACGCCCGCTCAAATGCGCATGAGCCTGCATGCCGACCGCCCGCACGGCGGCCTGATTCTCGAAAACGCTTGCTTTGCCGAGCAGGATTTGGGTTTGATCGGCAATACCTTGGCTTTGGCGAAAACCCTGCCTGCCATCGGCTAAACGGTTTTTCTTCACGCCCCGTGCGGTACAGATTTTCGCTGTGCCGCGCGGGGCGTTTTGCGTGCAGGCTACCTGAAAACCGAAGCAGGCCGCCGGTGGGCATGGCGGCGGTTTGATTCGGAAAAACGCTGTTACCGGCCCGCCGGCAAGGCGTGCTTAGGGAAACGGTTTTGCTTTCAGGTAGCCTCCCGTACAATAGCGCCGCCTTCTACTCAAGCTATTTTCACCATGTCGAAACCGCTGACTGCCTCTGCCGACCAAGCGCCTGCGCGTGCCGCCCGTTTGGGTTTTATCTGCCTGCTGTTGTGGCTGAGCCTGCCGTTGGCGTTTGCGCTGCCGTGGCCGGTGATGGCGGTGTTCGGTGTGTTGTGGGCCGTGCAGCTGGGCCGGCTGGCCGGTTCTGCCCAACCGTTACGCCCGTGGCTGGTGGGCATCGGCGGGCTGGCGGTGGGCGGTTTTGTGTTTTCACAGTTGGGCACCATTGTGGGCAGCGAAGGCGGCAGCGCTTTGCTGTTGCTGCTGTTGCTGCTGAAAAGCTATGAAAGCCGCCGTCTGCGCGATTGGCACATACAGCTGATCGGCATGGTGTTCCTGAGCGGGGCCACCGTGCTGCTCAACCAAAACCTGCTCATCGGCGTCTGGCTGCTGGCCGGATTGTTCGGCATTGCCGCCTGTGCGGCCCTGCTCAATATGCCGCCGCGTCCGGCGGCCCGCCATGCCGCCACCGCCCTGCTGCTGACCCTGCCGCTGGCGGCGGTGTTGTTTGTGGCGGTGCCGCGTCTGAGCGAACCTTTGTGGCGCATTCCGCAGCCCAAGCAGCATCAGGCGCAAACGGGTTTGTCCGACACCATGCAGCCGGGCAGCATCAGCCAGTTGGTGCAGAGCAACCAGCTGGCGTTTAACGCCACTTTCGACGCTGGCTTTATGCCGCAGCGGCACCAGCTGTATTGGCGCGCGATCACCATGAGCCGTTTTGACGGCCGACAATGGTCTGCCGACAACGATCATGCCGACAGTGCGGCCCGTTCCGACACTACGGCGGAAACGGTGGCGTACAGCATGATTCTGCGCGACGAGCGCGGGCGGATTCCGGCCTTGGATTATCCGCAAATCAGCCGGCAGGCGGCGCAGTCGCGCAGCAAGATGCGCTATGCAGAAGGGCATACCGTGCGCGTCAACAGCCATGAAGGTTTGCGCCGTTTCCATTTGCAGGCGGGTTTGGGCGACAGGCTACCTGAAAGGCTGGCCGCCGGCCGCCGGGCGGCTTTGACCGCGCTGCCGGGCACGGCCAATCCGCGCATCCGCCAGTTGGCGCAACAGTTGCAGGGCCAGTCGGCTTCGCCGCAAGACTATATTGCGCGGGTGCTCGATTACTACCGCCGCCAACAGTTTGCCTATACGCTCAGCCCGCCCCTGACCACGGGGCCGAACCGCATCGATGATTTTATGTTCGCCACCAAGCAGGGCTTTTGCGAGCATTATGCGGAAAGTTTTGTGGTGATGATGCGGGCGGCCGGTTTGCCGGCGCGGGTGGTCACCGGTTATTTGGGCGGCGAATACAATGCCGACGGCGGCTTTTGGCAGGTGCGCGGGCGTGACGCGCATGCCTGGGCCGAAGTATGGCTGCCGCAGGAACAGGTGTGGCTGCGTATCGACCCGACGGCGGCGGCCAATCAGAATTTTCTTGAACAGAGCCTGAATGCGGCGCTCAGCGAAAACGACCAGGAATTGATTGCGGGCAACCGCAGTTGGGCGTGGCTGAGCCAGGTTTCGGCACAGAGCCAGTATTATTGGCAGCAATGGGTGGTGAATTACGACCAAAGTGCGCAAAACGATTTGTTCCGCCGTTTGGGTTTGGGCGGCTTCGGTTTGGCGAGCCTGCTGCTGTTTCTCGCGGTGGGGTTGGGCTTGGCGGCCTGGCCCTTGTGGCTGTGGTGGCGTCGCCAGCAGCGGCGCGGCGCCCATCCCTTGGAAGACGGCTTTGCGCTGCTCAAATCCCGTCTGATTGGTGCGGATGAAGCGGAATTGGCTGCTTTGGGGCCGCTGGAAACCGAGCAGATGCTGGCCGAAAACGGCCTGCTGACACCCGAGCTGACGCAGTTGTTACAGCAATACCGCCGTTGGAATTATGCCGACGGTCTGCCTGCCCGGGCTGAACAGAAGCGCTGGTACCGCCGCTGCCTGCGGGCGCTTAAGCAGATGAGGAAGGCATAAGGCGGGACGAGGCCGGCGCCCTGCTGCCGGCGTAGATAAAGTCTGTTGATGCAGCAGACAGCTTGCTGCGGACTTGGTGATGCGATGCAAAGAATTGCCGCCTTGCCGGTTGCTGTCTGAAAGCTGTGCGCCATTGAGTCAGAGGCTTTTGCGAATCCTGACCTGCAGCGTATCTGCCTTGGCTGCGGCCCACTCGCTGCATGGTTAGGCCTTGAGCTACCCTACATTGGGAAATTTGGCAAAGGTCTCCAGCTCAGTTTGAGGGGATAAGGAGGTAGATTAAGGCTACCTGAAGTGCTTTCAGGTAGCCTTTGGTTTGCGTGTTAGGCCATATTGCCTTACATGGTCGGATCCACGCCGTGTTCGCGCAACAGCTTGAAGATTTCTTCCTGCACGCGCTGCTGCTTGGTTTGTTCGGCCAGCATGTCTTTCACTTGGCTGAAGGGCGGTGCATCGGGGTCGGTGCGGGTGTCGGCCAGTTTGAAGATGAAGAAATTGCCGTCGGGCATTTTCACCGGTTTGATTTGGCCGCGGGTCATGCCGTTGACGGTTTCGGCGATTTCAGGCGGCATTTGCTGCACGCTCATCCAAGCGTCTTGGATGCCGTTGTCGGTGGGGTAGCGGCGCATCAGTTCGGGGAAGCTCATGCCTTTGCGCAACAGATCCAGCGCCTCGTTGGCGGTGGCTTCGTTGTCGAATTTCACGTGTTGCAGCTTCACTTGGCTGGCCAGGCTGTCATACAGGCGGCGGATGTCGGCATCGCTGACGGTGATTTGCGAGCTCAGGTGTTCGGTATAGGCGTGGGCATACAGTTCGGCTTGTACATTGGCCAGGCGTGCTTGGATTTCGGGTTTTTTGTCCAAGCCGGCAGCAATGGCCGCATTTTTCAGCACTTCCACGCTTTGCAGTTGGTTGAGTGCATATTTGCGGATGGCGGCGGTGTCGGGTTGGGGGGCGCCGGGCTGTCCTTCTTGTTGGGCCCGCTGTTGCTGCTCGATTTCTTTTACCAGAATATCGACGCGCTCATCGGCAATTTTGGGAGCTTCGGCGGCAATCGCCCAGCCGGCCGCCAAGGCGGCGGCCACGGCGAAGGCAGTGGTGCGTTTGTTCATTGAATCGATGTCCTACGAAAACGGATTAACGGATGGTGGCTTGTTGGTAGAGGCGGGCGATTTCGCGTTCGATCAGCAGGTTTTGCAGGTCTTGTTGGATTTGCGGTTTCAGCTGGGCGAACGGCGGCACGTTCACCGCACGTTTGTTGTTGATATAGAAGAAGGCGAAGATGCCGTTGCCTTCTACGGGCGTACGGGTGTAGGCGCCGCGGTTGAGCGATTTGACGGCGTTATACACTTCGGGGGCGGCGTCCTCCAAATCTTTCAACGGGGTAAATTCGGGGTTGATGCCGCCGCGGGATTTGCTTTGCGGGTCGATGGTGTATTGGCGGGCCACATCGCTGAAGCGTTGGCCGCGGCGCAGGGCTTCGCCCACTTTTTGTGCGTTATCGCGGCTGTTGACGATGATTTCGCCCAGCTGCACTTCTTGTGTGCCGCGGTAGCGGTTGGTGATTTCGTTATAGGCCTGTTGCACTTGGGCATCGGTTACCGGGTTGTTGTTCAGGATATGGGCAATCAGGGCTTGGGCGGTGACATTGCCTTCAAAAGTGGCCCAGTCGCTGGCAAACGTGGGTTTGCGGTCTTCGCCGGAAGTGCGCGCTTCGTTGCGGGCGCTCTCGATGATGTTTTTGTATTCCGGGGTTTCGTGCAGTTTCAGGCGGCGCGCTTCCTGCATCATCAGTTCGCGGGTAACCAAGCGGCGGGCGATGTTTTCGCGCAGGGCAGGGCTGTCTTGCACTTGGCCGTTGCTTTGTTCGCCGATGATTTTCACTTGTTGGTCGATGGCGCTGCTGTCGATGCGGGTGCCGTTGACGGTGACCACGGTTTCGGCTGTTGCGGAAGCAGAAGCCAAGGCGGCGCTCAGAAAGAGAGCAAGGGCGGTTTTTTTCATCATGTTGCTGTCCTTTACTTTTTTAGGTGGTTTCGAATCGGATGGGGCGGTTCGCTGTTAAGCCCGGTATTCTTCGGGTGTTTGTGCGCGGATGCTGAGCGCGTGGATGTCTTGCGCATACAGGTCTTGCAGGCTTTCTTGCACGGCGCGTTGGCGGGCGATGCGGCTCATGCCGGCAAACGCCGGACTGACGATCAGCAGGCGGTAGTGGCCGCCGCCGCGGTTGCCAGCATGGCCCACGTGTTTGTGGCTTTCGTCTGCCAATTCGAGGGTGGCGGGCGCGAAGGCCGCCTCGAGGCGTTGGCGGATGGTGTCGGCAATCATTCCGGCAACACCTTTTTAAACGGACGAATCAGAATTTCGGCATACACACCGGCTTCCACATAAGGGTCTTGGCCCGCCCACTCTTCTGCCGCATCCAGCGAATCAAATTCGGCCACAATCAGGCTACCTGAAAAGGCCGAATCGTTGTCGGGCAGGGGGCAGGGGCCGGCCAATACCAAACGGCCTGCTTCCTGCAGGGCCTTCAAGCGGGCCACATGCGCGGGGCGTGCGGCCAAACGGGCTTCTAAAGAATCTTCAACATCTGAAGCCATCAGCATAAACAGCATGGTGTGGTATTCCTAATCTTGGGTTGATGGGGCAGACCCTAATTGCAGGGATGTCTGTATGGGCGGTTTGCCGACCGCTAAGCGGTGAAGATCAACTCGTCGCCCAAGTGAATTAAGAGCAAGCTCTAAATTTAAAAACGCCCTAATCATACCTGTGTAAAGGGAAGAATGCATCATTTTGCCGCAGCAGGATGCGGAAAACGGTTTTCAGGTAGCCTTTTCACAAAAGCGTCGGCAAGTTTTTGTAAAAAATGTTTCACTTTCGTGTCTGAAACAGGGCCAAACCGTTTAAGATGCTTGGCACACGGGTTTAAGAAACGATATGATGCCCGAATTGTTTGGACTTACCGTGATGTATTTGTGCGAATGACCGCATAAGCGGTCCCCGTCGGTGCGGTGCCGCGTCTGAAAAAGTCGGTGCAAATTCAATTCGGGCTGTTAAGGGAGGTTTAATGTTTAATAAACAGTGTAAAGTGAAGTTGATCGCCGCTTCTTTGGGCTTGGCGGCATCGCTCAATGCCTCAGCCGCCATGGGCGGCCTGCAGGTTCAATCCAATTTGGACGAGCCTTTTGCCGGCACCGTAGTGGTAACCGGCGATGAAGCGCGGGCCTTGGCCGGCTCGGTCAAACCGGCCGTAATCGGTGCCAATCTGACCGCGACGGTTGTCCAACAAAGCAGCGACCGTGCCGTTATCCGCTTGCGTTCGAGCGCGCCGATGAAAGAGCCGGTCGTTACTTTTTGGCTCGGGGTAGGCAACCAAAACCGCCAATACACCGCCATGTTGGATCCCAAAGATTATCAGGCGCCCACTGTTGCGCCGCAGCCTGCGTGGCGTGCGGTCCAAGAGGCGCCCAAGCCCGGCCGCGAGCGTGCCGCAGAGCAGCCGCGCCGTCAAAGCGAGCGTGAGCGCAACCGTTCGCGCCCAGCGCAGGCGCCCGCCCGCGTAGAAGTGGTACGCGGTTCGCGCTATCAGGTGAAAGACGGCGAATTGCTGGTGGACATCGCCCAGCGCGTGCAGCCTGAAGGCATGACTTTGCGCCAAACCATCAATGCTTTGGTTCGGGCCAACCCTAAGTCGTTCCGCAACGGCAACCCCGATTTGATGTACAGCGGAACGACGCTGATTATTCCCGAAGCGGCCCAGTTGCGCCGTTTGGCACGAGACAGCCAAATCCGTGTGCGTGCTGCTGCGGATGAGGCGGCGGCACCGTCTGCCCAAGCGGCAGAACAAACCGCGCCGGCAACACAAACGCCACCTGCCGCAGAAAGCGCCACGCCGCCCGCTACACCCGAGCAGGCGGCGAAGCCTGCCGAAACCGCAGAGCCGGTAGTGCCGGCGGTTAGCGAGCCGGTGCCTGCGCCTGTCGAGGCGACGGCCTCCGAAGCGGTGGCCGTTTCTGAAGCGGCCGCATCTGAGGCTGCGGCTGCCGAAGTATCCGAGCCTGTTGCTCCCCCGGTGGCCGAACCGGCACCTGCGCCGGCGGCCGAAACGCCTGCGCTTCAGGAAGAACAACCCGATTGGATGAAGTGGGCGTTGTATGGAGCAGGTGGTGCCGTTGTTCTCGGCGGCCTGGCGTATCTGCTGTCCAACCGTCGTAGAAAACCCCATGCGGCAGCAGCGGCAGCCGGCGCCCCCGTCGATGATGAAGATGATTTGTTCTTCGAAGACATCAACAGCCCGGCTCCCGCAACCGATACCCAGACGGCGCAGACCGCCGCCGCCGGTGCGGTAGCAGAAGACGACCTGCATTTGAATCTCGACCAATTGGCCGAGCAGCAGCATTTGGGCGATACGCCGGACACTGAGTCCGTTGCAGCAAAAGCCGAAGCGGCGGCAGAAGAAGACGATTGGAGCTGGTTGGAAGACCAAACAGAGGAGGCCGTGCCCTTCTCGCCGACAGCCGAGCCGCCTTCTGCTGAGCCGGCAACTGCCACCACGGCTGCCGGTGTGGCGGCAGCTGCTACGGTGGCGGCCAAGTCTGCCGACGATTGGCTAAACTTCGGTGATGAGGCATTGCCTGCCGCACACAATACGCCGGTTGCCGAGCCTGCGCCGCCGGTCGTTGAAGACGATTTGGCTTGGGTGTGGGAAGATGAAACCCCGCCTGCAGAAGAGAGCCTGCAAGCATCTGCGGCTGAAGCAGAGCTTGCACCGCAGTTTGTGGCAGACCAAGAGCCAACGGCTCCGGAGGCCGCTGAGTTTGATTTTGATCTGTCTGCGCAGCCGCAAGCCCCCGTGTCTGTTGGCGAAGTGACGGCGCCGGTTGAAGCCCTGCCGTTTGGCGCCGAGGAAGACGACGGTTTGTCTTTCGATGTCGGTGAACCGGCCGCATTGGCACAAACCGCCCACGCTGCGGAGCGGGAAGCGGTCAGCTTTGAGACAGATTGGCAGCCGGAAGTGAGCGCAGAAGAGGTGTCTGCTTTAGACTTTGCGGTTGATGACCATCTGTCTTTGGCTGTGGCCGCCGAAGAGCCTGCTCCGGCGCCCGGTTTTGACGACCAAGCCGGAGATTTGGATTTCAATCTGGACAGCCTGAATTTCGTAGATGATGCCGAGCCCGCCGTTCTGCAAGCGGCAGAAGAAGCGGCTGCACCCGCCACCGTGGAAGCCGCGGATAGCGCTTTGTCTTTTGACACGGCTTTCGAGAGTGCCGAGGTTCAGCCGGTTGATTCGGCCAAACTGGAAGCCGAAGCCTTGGATTGGGCGGAAGCGGTTCAGCAGCCGGCTTCGCTGCCGCAAGAGGCGCTGGAAGCGAAGCTGGAGTTGGCCAAGATGTATTTGGAAATTGATGATGCCAATACGGCCCGTCAGACTTTGATGGAATTGGTCAATGAATCCAACGGCAGCAGCATTCAGGCGCAAGCCCAAGCCCTGCTGAAAGAATTGGGTTAACCGTTTGACGGTATGACCGCTGCCAACCCGGGCTGACTGCCCGGGTTGGTTTTGTCTTTACAATCGGTCGGGCCGGTGTTGTCCGGCCTGAGACCTTTGATTTTGCAAACGCAATGGAGCACATGATTTCTTCTCCGCCTTCCCACGGCTTCAGGCGCCGCGCTTTGTGGCTCAGTTACGACGGCGGCCGCTTTTTCGGCTGGCAGAAACAGGCCGACGGCGTGGCCACCGTACAGGCCGCGTTGGAAGAGGCTTTGAGCCGCATGGCCGGCGAGCCGGTGTCGGTGGTGGCGGCCGGCCGCACCGATACCGGCGTACACGCCACGGCCCAGGTGGTGCATTTCGACAGCCGTGCCGACAGGCCCGATCAGGCATGGGTGCGTGGGGTGAACACCCATCTGCCCGAGGGTGTGGCGGTGTGGCAGGTGCAGTCGGTGCCGGACGCTTTTCATGCCCGCTTCGATGCCTGCGGCCGCCGCTACCGCTATGTGTTGCAGTCGGCGCCGGTGCGCTCCCCTTTATTGGTGGGCCGGGCGGGATGGACGCATTACCGTTTGGATTTGGAAGCGATGCGGCAGGCGGCGGCTTTATTGGTGGGCGAGCAGGATTTTTCCTGCTTCCGTGCCGCCCAATGCCAAGCCAAATCGCCGGTGAAAACCCTTTACCGCGCCACGCTGGGCGGCACGCCGTCGCTGATCACGCTCGATTTGCACGGCAATGCTTTTTTGCACCACATGGTGCGCAACATCATGGGCGCATTGGTGTATGTGGGCAGCGGCCGGCTCAGCGTGGCGGGCTTTGCCGAATTGCTGGCGGCGCGCAGCCGTTTGCAGGCGCCGCCCACTTTTATGCCCGACGGTCTGTATTTGACCGGCGTGGATTATCCGCCCGAGTGGGGCGTGGCCACGCCGCCCGTGCCGGAATGGTTGTTTCAGGTAGCCTCAACCTGATTTTTGGAGCCGGACGATGACGTTAACTTTGCTGTTTCGCGAATATTGCAGCCTGTGCCACCGCATGCGTGCCGACTTACAGCCGTATCAGGCGCGCTACGGCTTTGAGCTGGCCGTGCTGGATGTGGACGACGATCCCGAACTGGAGACGCGCTACAACGAGCTGGTGCCGGTGCTTTTGCACGGCGACACCGAAATCTGCCATTGGCACCTCGATGAAGCCGCTTTGCAGCGGTTTTTGCAACAACAGGGGCTACCTGAAAGATGAACACACGCATCAAAATCTGCGGCTTTACCCGGGCGGAGGACGCCCGAGCCGCCGCCGAATTGGGCGCAGACGCCGTCGGCCTGGTGTTTTACCCGGGCAGCAAACGCCACATCGGCATCGACACCGCCCGCGAGATTGCCGCTGCCTTGCCGCCTTTTGTCAGCATCGTGGCGTTGTTTGTGAACCAAGATGCCGAATGCATCCGCCAAGTGTTGTCGCAAGTGCCGGTGGACGTATTGCAGTTTCACGGCGACGAAACGCCCGAATTCTGCCGCCAGTTCCAACGTCCGTATCTGAAAGCGGTGCGGGTGCGTAAGGCGGCCGATATAGTGCAGGCGGCCGCCTGTTATGCCGATGCCCGTGCCATGCTGCTGGACGCCCATGTGGAAGGCGAATACGGCGGCACCGGCCATGCTTTCGATTGGTCGGTGCTGCCCGAGCGCCTGGCCGTTTCGTGGATTTTGTCCGGCGGGCTGCATGCGGGCAATGTGGCGGCGGCGTTACGGCAAACCGGCGCCCGCACGGTGGACGTTTCCAGCGGGGTGGAAAGCGCGCCGGGCGTGAAATGCCCACATAAAATGCGCGAATTTATCCGCCAGGTGCGCCGTTTCGATGTTGAAGCAAACGGCTTGGCGGCAGATTAAGTAAGGCGGTGACAGGCTTTCAGGCTACCTGAAAGCCTGTTTTATTTGGTGGGGACGGTGCGAAGCGGCCAATCTTTGCGTCCGGTCAAATCCTATCCGTGCGATTCTTGTTACATTTGAATTGCTTGCTGCCTTCGGGCGGCAGCTCCCCTCAACTGCATCACATTCACAAGGAGTGCACGATGAGCGAAAAAAACGAAAACCGGAGCAAACTCGGTTTCAAGCCGATTCCGATGGCGGTGGCCGTGGGCTTGGGTGTGGCGGTATGGCTGATTCCTACTCCGGCCGAGGTCAAACCCGAAGCCTGGAAACTGCTGGCCATGTTTGTCGGCGTGATTGCCGCCATTATCGGCAAGGCCATGCCGATCGGCGCTTTGTCGATGGTGGCCATCATGCTGGTGGCGCTTACCGGCGTAACCGCCGACAAACCCGCCGATGCGATTAAAGACGCCTTGAGCAGTTTCGCCAGCCCCTTGATTTGGCTGATCGGCGTATCCATCATGATTTCGCGCGGCATCCTGAAAACCGGCTTGGGTGCGCGCATCGGTTATCTGTTTATTTCCCTGTTCGGCAAAAAAACCTTGGGCATCGGTTACAGCCTGGCCTTGTCGGAGCTGCTGCTCGCCCCCGTTACGCCGAGCAACACCGCACGCGGCGGCGGCATCATCCACCCCGTGATGAAAGCGATTGCCGCCAGCTACGATTCCGATCCCGAAAAAGGCACGCAAGGCCGCATCGGCAAATATCTGGCACTGGTGAACTACCACAGCAATCCGATCACCTCGGCCATGTTCATCACCGCCACCGCGCCCAATCCGCTGATTGTGAACCTGATTGCGGAGGCTACTAACTCCGACATCCACCTCACTTGGGGAACTTGGGCCTTGGCCATGCTGCTGCCCGGCTTGGCGGCGATGTTTCTGATGCCCTTGGTGCTCTATTTCATCTACCCGCCCGAAATCAAAGAAACGCCCAATGCGGCGCAGTTTGCCAAAGAGCGGCTGAACGAATTGGGCGCCATGAACCGCGGTGAAAAAATCATGCTCGGCATTTTTGCGCTGCTGCTGATTTTGTGGGCAGGCGTGCCGGCCATGCTATTGGGCGACGGCTGGAAAGTGGATGCCACCACCACCGCTTTTGTCGGCCTGTCGCTGCTGCTGCTCTCCGGCGTGTTGTCGTGGGACGATGTGCTGAAAGAAAAAAGCGCGTGGGATACCGTCACTTGGTTTGCCGCACTCGTGATGATGGCCACTTTCTTGAATAAACTCGGCCTGATTGCCTGGTTTTCCGGCGTGCTGGAAGGCGGCATCGAACAGATGGGGCTGAACTGGGTGGCCGCTTCGGCGCTGCTGTTGCTGGCTTATATGTATGCCCACTATATGTTTGCCAGCACCACCGCCCACATCACCGCCATGCTGGCCGCGTTCTACACCGCCGGCATCGCCTTGGGTGCGCCGCCCATGCTGTTCGCCCTGCTGATGGCGGCCGCTTCCAGCCTGATGATGACGCTCACCCACTACGCCACCGGCACGTCGCCCGTGATTTTCGGCTCGGGTTACACCACGCTGGGCGAATGGTGGAAAGCCGGCTTTGTGATGAGCGTGGTAAACCTGCTGGTGTTCGTGTTCATCGGCGGCCTATGGTGGAAACTGCTCGGTTATTGGTAAACCCTGCCGCTGCCTGATGATTGGCCTGCGGCAAGCAGGCTACCTGAAAGCGCAGTGTGCGGTTTCAGGTAGCCTTTCCAATATAGCGGGTTTGATTAAGCTCAGTGGCGGCCAGACCGCCTATGAAGGCTACCTGAAAACCAGCCGCGCGGGTTTCTCTGTGCGGCGGCGGCGTTCAGGTAGCCTTTTGGCGATATAATGCCCGCTTTTCGAATTTTGATTGCAAAGGTAAGCATAGCATGTCCGCATTCCGTCAGGATTTCCTCCGTTTCGCCCTGGAGCGCGAAGTATTGAAGTTTGGCGAATTCACCACCAAGGCCGGCCGCCAGTCGCCTTATTTTTTCAACGCCGGCCTGTTTAACGACGGCGCGGCCACCCTCGCGCTGGCGCGTTTTTACGCCCAAGCGATTTTGGAAAGCAAGGTGCCGTTCGACATGCTGTTCGGCCCGGCCTACAAAGGCATCATTCTGGCGGCGGCCACCGCCATGATGTTGGCCGAGCAGGGCGTGAACGTGCCGTTTGCCTACAACCGCAAAGAGGCGAAAGACCACGGCGAAGGCGGCGTGCTGGTGGGGGCGCCGCTTAAAGGGCGGGTGCTGATTATCGACGACGTGATTTCCGCCGGCACCTCCGTGCGCGAGTCGGTCAAGCTGATTGAAGCCGCCGGCGCCACGCCTGCGGCGGTGGCGATTGCGCTCGACCGTATGGAAAAAGGCAGCGGAGAATTATCTGCCGTGCAGGAAGTGGAGCAGCAATACGGCCTGCCGGTGGTGGCGATTGCCAGCCTGCGCGATTTGCTGGCGCTGTTGCAGGACGATGCGCAGTTCCGCGAACACCTAGCGCCGGTACAGGCCTACCGCGACCGCTACGGCGTGGCCTGATTCGGCTTGAAAGCAAACAGCCGGCACCGGTGGCATAACGGTGCCGGCTGTTTTCAGGTAGCCTGAAGTTGGCCGCGGCGGGTGGTTAGAGCGCCGCTTCGTCGCGTTCGCCGGTGCGGATGCGGATCACGCTTTCCACCGGCAGCACAAAAATTTTGCCGTCGCCGATTTTGCCCGACTGCGCTGCCTGCACAATGGTCTCCACTGCGTGCTCCACCAAGTCGTCGGCCAGCACAATTTCCAGCCGCACTTTGGGCAGAAAGTCCACCGCGTATTCTGCGCCGCGGTAGATTTCGGTGTGGCCTTTTTGGCGGCCGAACCCTTTCACTTCGCTCACTGTCATGCCGGTGATGCCGATTTCGGTGAGCGCTTCGCGCACGTCGTCGAGCTTGAACGGTTTGATGATGGCTTCGATTTTTTTCATATGGTGTCCTCGGTAAAATGGCCGTGTGGCGGGAATGCTTGACTCCCAATACCGCCGCCGGTCTAACTGAAACAGGCCTTACGCTATCACAAGCCCGCCGTATCTGCCAGCCTACGCCGCCTGCGGGCGGGCAGACAGCTTTCAGGTAGCCTGCGCGGGCAAAATCTTGGGTGGGGGAAAGGCGTTTTCGCGTATAATCCGCCTCTCTTTTTATCTTTCCGATTTTGTGTGAGCACGAGCCATCATGTCCGTCGTATTGCCCTTGCGCGGCGTTGCCGCCCTGTCTGATTTCCGTGTTGAAAAACTCCTGCAAAAAGCCGCGGCCGCCGGCCTGCCGAAAGCAGAATTAAGCAGCGAATTTTGGTATTTTGTGAGCAGCGAATCCGCGCTGAACAACGAAATCGCAACGAAATTGCAGGCTTTGTTGGAAGCAGAAAGTGTCGAAAAAACACCCGAAGCCGAAAACAGCCTGCATTTGTTTTTAATCACCCCGCGCATCGGCACCATTTCGCCGTGGGCATCGAAAGCCACCGACATCGCGCACAACTGCGGCTTGGGCGAAATCGAACGCATCGAGCGCGGCATGGCGGTGTGGGTGAAAGGCGAACTGAACGCCGGGCAAAAACAGCAATGGGCCGCCCTCTTGCACGACCGCATGACCGAAAGCGTGTTGCCCGATTTTCAGACGGCCTCACAGCTCTTCGCCCACCCCGAAGCGCAAACCTTCGCCACCGTTGATGTTTTAGGCAAAGGCAAAGACGCTTTAATACAAGCCAACAGCGAACTGGGCTTGGCGCTGTCGCCCGACGAAATCGACTACCTGCTGGAAAACTACCAAGCCTTGCAGCGCAACCCCAGCGATGTC
This sequence comes from Neisseria shayeganii 871, assembly GCF_000226875.1. Taxonomy (GTDB): domain Bacteria; phylum Pseudomonadota; class Gammaproteobacteria; order Burkholderiales; family Neisseriaceae; genus Eikenella; species Eikenella shayeganii. The sequence continues at coordinate 1,869,008 of NZ_JH164926.1, read as the reverse complement.
GAATTGATGATGTTTGCGCAGGCCAACTCCGAACACTGCCGCCACAAAATCTTCAATGCCGATTTCGTCTTGAACGGCGAGCCGCAGCCCAAATCGCTGTTCGGCATGATTCGCGACACCCACAACGCCCACCCCGAAGGCACCGTTGTGGCCTATAAAGACAACGCCTCCATCATCGAAGGCGCGAAAATCGAGCGTTTCTACCCGCGTGCGGACGAAGCGCAGGGCTACCGCTTCAGCGAAGAAGAAACGCACATTCTGATGAAAGTGGAAACCCACAACCACCCCACCGCCATCGCGCCTTTTGCCGGCGCGGCCACCGGTGCGGGCGGCGAAATCCGCGACGAAGGCGCAACCGGACGCGGCGCACGCCCGAAAGCGGGCCTGACCGGCTTTACCGTCTCCAACCTCAACATTCCCGAACTGCCCCAACCGTGGGAAAAACCCTACGGCAAACCCGGGCACATCAGCAGCCCGCTCGACATCATGATTGAAGGCCCCATCGGTGGCGCGGCGTTCAACAACGAATTCGGCCGCCCCAACCTCACGGGCTATTTCCGCACTTTCGAAGCGGAATACGAAGGCCAAATGCGCGGCTACCACAAGCCGATTATGATTGCCGGCGGTTTGGGCAACATTCAGGCGCAGCAGACGCACAAAAACCGCATTCCCGAAGGCGCGCTGCTGATTCAGCTTGGCGGCCCCGGCATGCTCATCGGGCTCGGCGGCGGCGCGGCTTCGTCTATGGACACCGGCAGCAACGCGGCCGATTTGGATTTCAATTCCGTACAGCGCGGCAACCCCGAAATCGAACGCCGCGCGCAGGAAGTGATCGACCGCTGCTGGCAGCTCGGCGCGGGCAACCCGATTATCGCCATTCACGACGTGGGCGCGGGCGGCCTGTCGAACGCCTTTCCCGAATTGGTGAACGATGCCGGGCGCGGCGCCATCTTCAAGCTGCGCGACGTGCCGCTGGAAGAACACGGCTTAAGCCCGATGCAGATTTGGTGTAACGAAGCGCAAGAGCGTTATGTGTTGTCGATTTTGCCGGAAAGCCTCGATTTATTCCGCGAAATCTGCGAACGCGAACGCTGCCCGTTTGCCGTGGTCGGCACCGCCACCGACGACGGCCATCTGCAAGTGCGCGACGATTTGTACGGCAACAATCCCGTTGATTTGCCGCTGAACATCTTGCTCGGCAAACCGCCCAAAACCACCCGCAGCGACCACACCGTGAGGCCGTCTGACAAACCGTTTTCAGGTAGCCATATCGACCTGAAAGAAGCCGCTTACCGCGTGTTGCGCCTGCCCACCGTGGCCGCCAAAAACTTCCTGATTACCATCGGCGACCGCAGCGTCGGCGGCATGACCCACCGCGACCAAATGGTGGGGCGTTACCAAACCCCCGTGGCCGATGCCGCCGTAACCATGATGGGTTTCAACACCCATAAAGGCGAAACCATGGCCATGGGCGAAAAACCGACCGTCGCCCTCTTCGACGCGCCCGCTTCCGGCCGCATGGCCATCGGCGAAACGCTGACCAACCTTGCCGGCGTGAATATCGGCGACATCGGCAACATCAAACTCTCCGCCAACTGGATGGCCGCCTGCGGCAATGCCGGCGAAGACGAAAAACTCTACCGCACCGTCGAAGCCGTGTCGCAGGCCTGTCAGGAGCTGGGCATCAGCATTCCCGTGGGCAAAGATTCGCTTTCCATGAAAACCGTGTGGCAGGAAAACGGCACGCAAAAATCGGTTACTTCGCCGTTGAGCCTGATCATTACCGGCTTCGCCCTCGTACAGGACGTGCGCAAAACCGTGACGCCCGAATTGAAAGACGTGGCCGACAGCGTATTACTGTTTGTGGATTTGGGTTTCGGCCGCGCCCGCATGGGCGGTTCGGCCTTGAGTCAGGTGTACAACGACTTCAGCGGCGACGCGCCCGACATCGAAGCAGGCCGTCTGAAAGCGTTTTACGAAACGGTTCAGCAGCTTGTGGCCGAAGACAAACTCTTGGCCTATCACGACCGCAGCGACGGCGGCCTGTTTGCCGCGCTGGCGGAAATGGCGTTTGCGGCACGTTGCGGTTTGGACGTGCGGCTGCCTGAAAATGCAGACGCGCTTTCCGTACTGTTTAACGAAGAATTAGGCGCGGTGCTGCAAGTGCGCCAAGCCGATGCCGAAAACGTGTGGCAAGCCTTGACTGCCGCCGGTTTACAGGACGCGGTATCCGAAATCGCTGCCCCCAACGATACCGATACGCTGCACATTTACAGCGGCAACGAATTGATTTTCAACGAAAGCCGTCTGAAACTCCAACAAACCTGGCAGGAAACCTCCTACCAAATCCAACGCCTGCGCGACAACCCCGAATGCGCCGACAGCGAATTTGCCCTGCTGGCCGACAAGCAACGCAGCGCGCTGTTTGCCGACCTGACATTCGACCTTAAAGAAGACATCGCCGCGCCGTTCATCGCAAGCGGTGTAAAGCCGAAAATCGCCGTGTTGCGCGAACAAGGCGTGAACGGACAAGTGGAAATGGCCGCCGCCTTTACCCGCGCGGGCTTCGATGCTTACGACGTACACATGAGCGATTTGATGGCCGGTCGCGTGAAACTCGCCGACTTCCAAATGCTCACCGCGTGCGGCGGCTTCAGCTACGGCGACGTATTGGGTGCGGGCGAAGGCTGGGCGAAATCCATCCTGTTCCACCCCGAACTGCGCGACCAGTTCAGCGCCTTCTTCGAGCGCGGCGACACGCTCACTTTGGGCGTGTGCAACGGCTGCCAAATGGTGAGCAATCTGGCGGAAATCATTCCCGGCACGCAAGGCTGGCCGAAGTTCAAACGCAACCGAAGCGAGCAGTTTGAAGCCCGCCTGAGCATGGTGGCCGTACCCAAATCGCCCTCGCTGATTCTGGCCGAAATGCAGGGCAGCCATCTCCCCGTGGTGGTGAGCCACGGCGAAGGCCGCGCCGATTTCGCCCATACCGGCGGCAAAATTTCCCCACAGGGACTTCCTACGGTCGCAGACGGCCTCAACATCGCCCTGCAATATGTGGACGGCTTGGGCGCAGTCACCCAAACCTACCCGCTCAACCCCAACGGCTCGCCACAAGGCATCGCGGGCGTGACCAACGCCGACGGCCGCGTCACCATCATGATGCCCCACCCCGAGCGCGTGTACCGCACCGCCCAAATGAGCTGGCACCCCGACGATTGGCGCGACAGCGAACTTTCCGGCTGGTACCGCCTGTTTGCCGGCGCACGCAAGGCTTTGGGCTGATGAGCCGGTAGGGTAAACCAGCAGGCTACCTGAACATCCTTTCAGGTAGCCTGCGATGCCCATAAAGCAAATTCTTTATTGGTTTATTTGATGTTTTATTTCAGGAGGCTTGAAACAGATGGATGCCCAATCTTTATTTGCCCATTTGCACACCCTGCTGGATGCCGCCGATCCGCACATCATCAATCAGACCGAAGACGGCGACGAACGGGTCTCTGTCGGCCACCATGCCGCCGCACCGGCGAGAGCCGACGAGGCGGCCCGCTTGGCCGCCTGGCTGAATGGGGCGAGCGATGACTTGCTGGCGCTGTACCGCCGCCACAACGGTTTGCAACTGTTCGCGCGGGCGGACGACCCGCAGGCTTGTCTGAACTTTTTACCGGTTGGCGAGATGGAGGCGGGCAAGGCGGCACTGGCCGACTGGTTGCAAATCGATGAAGATACCCTGGACGAAGACGAATTGGGGCTTTACACCACTGCTGAAGGCGCGCCGGCTTATTACGGTTTCCCCGACTGGTGGGAGAACGCCGTGGTGTTTGCCTATTTCGGCTACAGCCCCGAATGCCTGCTGATGCCCACCGACGGCGAGCACAGCGGCAAGATTTTTATTTTCGAACATGACGGCGGCAACGGCATTTCGCAAATTGCCGACAACCTCGGCGATTTATTCCGCCAACTGGCCACCGACAGCATCGGTTTTTTACGCCGTTACTACGGCATGTATTGGCACGCTGCTGCCAGCTACCGCCCCGAATGATGCCGTATCGGTCTTTCAGGTAGCCTGATGTGCTATCATCCGCCGTTTCCGAATTCAGCAAACGCATACCCGCAAAACATCATGGGACAAAAAATCCAAGCCGTAAAAGGCATGAACGATCTCCTGCCGGTGGAGCAGAAAGATTTCAAGCTCACCGCTGCCTTCTGGCAGGCATTTGAAGACAAAGTGGCGGCGTGGACGCGCCGCTTCGGCTACCGCCAAATCCGCACCCCCATTGTGGAGCAGACCGGCCTTTTCGTGCGCTCCATCGGCGAAGAAACCGATGTGGTGGGCAAAGAGATGTACACCTTTGCCGACTCCAACGATACCCTCAGCCTCAGTCTGCGCCCGGAAGGCACGGCATCCTGCCTGCGTGCGGTGGTGGAGCACAACCTCCTGTATAACGCCCCGCAAAAACTGTGGTACATCGGCCCCATGTTCCGCCGCGAACGGCCGCAGAAAGGGCGCTACCGCCAGTTTCACCAAGTCGGCATCGAGGCGCTGGGCTTTGAAGGGCCGGACATCGACGCCGAAATCATCGCCATGAGCGCCGATTTGTGGCGCGAATTAGGCATTGCCGAACACCTCACGTTGGAACTCAACAGCCTAGGCAACCGCGAAGAACGCGCCGCCCACCGCGAAGCGCTGGTGGGCTACCTGAAAGCCCACGAGGCGCAGCTGGACGAAGACAGCCGCCGCCGCATGCACACCAATCCGCTGCGCGTGCTCGACAGTAAAAATCCCGATCTGCAAGACATCTGCAACGGCGCGCCGCGTTTGGCCGACTATTTGGGCGAAGCCTCACAACAACACTACCGCGAATTGAAAGCCCTGCTCGACGGCTTGGGCATTGCCTATGTGGAAAACCCCCGCCTGGTGCGCGGTTTGGACTATTACAACCAAACCGTGTTCGAATGGACCACCGACAAACTCGGCGCCCAAGCCACGGTATGCGGCGGCGGCCGCTACGACGGCCTGATTGAAGAGTTGGGCGGCAAGCCCGCCGCCTGCGTGGGTTTTGCCATGGGCATCGAGCGCCTGCTGCTTTTGGTGCGCGAATACGGCAGCCTGCCTTGCGACGAAGCGCCGGATGTGTTTGTGATGCAGCAGGGCGAAGGCAGCACGTTGGCCGCCATGCGCCACGCCGCCGCCCTGCGTGCCGAGGGTTGGAACGTGCAGCAGTATTGCGGCGGTCAAAGCCTGAAAGCGCAGATGAAAAAAGCCGACGCCAGCGGCAGCCGCTTCGCCCTGATTGTGGCCGAAAGCGAGCTGGCGGCGGACAGCGTTACCCTCAAAGACATGCAGGGCGGCCGCGGCCAGACCACCGTGCCGGCCGGACACCTGCTTTCCACCCTGAAAGAATGGACTGAATAATGGCTGTTTACGATTTAAAAGACCAAGAAGAAATCGAGAATTTCAAACATTTCTGGCACAGCTGGGGCCGCTGGCTGTTTGCCGTGCTGGCCGCCGCCGCCCTGGCGTATTTGGGCTGGGTGGTGCACCAAAGCTACCAAAACGGCAAAAACAGCGAAGCCGTGGCCTTGTTTGACGACTGGGCGCAGAAATACCAGGCCGGCCAGCACGGCCAGTCTGCCGAGGTATTGGTGAAGCTGCAAAGCGAATATCCCGCCACCGTTTCCGCCGCCCAAGCCACGCTGATGCAGGCCGGCTATGCCTACGGTCAAGCCCGTTACGACGAAGCCGCCGGCCACCTGAACTGGGTGTTGAAATACCAAGACGAACCGCTGATCCGCGCCTTGGCCATCCAGCGATTGGCCACCGTGCAGCTCCAGCAGCAGCAGTATGATGCCGCGCTCGCCACGCTGGCACAGCCGGTAGATGCCGCATTCGAGGCGCAGATTCTGGAAACCAAAGGCGATGTGTATCTTGCCCAAGGCAAACCGGAAGAAGCCGTGGCCGCTTACCGTCAGGCTTTGGAAAAGCTGCCGGAAACATCGCCCGCCCGCGAATTGCTGAAGCTGAAGGCCGAACAGGCGATTTAAACGTAATAGTGTTTGCAGTTTTAGCTTGTGAGCTGTTAGGGCCTGTTGATCATTTGCCTAGTGGGCTATTTTTGGTAAAAATCTCCGCTTACTTTGGCAGACATACTTGCAAGATGTCTAATCTTACTGTGTGTTTTACTACATAGGCGTAGATTCTTCCTTCAAAAACAACTGCAGCAGCCAAATGTCAGTTGCCTAGTATGGAGACCGAATTTATGTTTGTGTGCGGGAATCGACGTAGTTTGATAATCGTTAATTGGGCACCGAAGCTGAAAAAATTATCTTTTGCTAAACAAGTTGCCAATCTTCCAATGCTATGCTCTGAATTCTTGATTTTGGCTTTTCCGTTATATATCTTTTAGATCAGTTTCTTATATACTTAAACACAAGCAAGCCGGCAAGTCTGTTTTAGACTTGCCGGCTTGCTTGTGTTGATGTCTACTTGTTGTGTGTTAGCCTAAATTGCGTTCAGCATTAACTAAGGAGCGGCGGGCCAGTGCCAGATTGGCTTTGGATTTATCTAATACCGAGTAAAGAAACAGGCCTTCGTGATTGGCCAGCGGGCGGATGAGATGGTATTGGGTGCCCAAGGTAATCAGAATGTCTTCGATGGTGTCTTTCAAACCCAGCATTTGCATGGTTTTCACCTTGGAACGCATCACTTCGGTATTGCCTGCAGCAGCAATTTCCAAATCGACAGAAGGTGTGCCGCCGCCGGCCAGCAGCATGCCGCTGGAATAATCTACTACGGCGGCGGCCAAAGCGCCGTCAACATTGAGCATCTCGGATACGGTTTTATCGTAGTTCATAACAATCTCCATTTCATTAAATTGATTGAAGCGGTCGGTTTCGCTCCTGTTCTTTTCCGTTCGGTAACGGATTTGCGCAACTGCTTGATGTGTGTTGCTCAGGCCGGGAATGCTTTGGCCGGATAACCAGCAGAATGCGCAGGGAGTATAAATTTAGCGCTTGCTTGAGTATAGTTTTTGTTTTGATGGAAACAAAATTTATGGCAAAAATACAAAAACCGGCCGTCTTTTCGACGGCCGGTTGTGTCAAATCTGTTTATTTTGGAATGTTTAACCTAAGTTGCGCTCGGCATTCACCAATGAACGGCGTGCCAAAGCCAAGTTGGCTTTAGAGCGGTCCAATACAGAGTACAGGAACAGGCCTTCGTGGTGCGCGAGCGGGCGCAACAGGTGGTATTGGGTGCCCAAGGTGAGCAGGATGTCTTCGATGGTGTCTTTCAAACCCAGCATTTGCATGGTTTTTACTTTGGAACGCATCACTTCGGTGTTGCCCGCTGCAGCGATTTCCAAGTCGATGGCAGGGCTGCCACCGCCGGCCAACAACATACCGCTGGAATAATCTACTACAGCAGCGGCCAAAGCGCCGTCTACATTCAACATTTCTGCCACGGTTTTATCGTAGTTCATGAGACAAATCTCCACAAGTTAAAAGGAAATATTCATCCGCCGACATCAGAATAGGCACTTGCGAACCCTAAATCGGGACATCCCTGCAAGTTGCACTTCCGAAAAGCGCTTGATCCGAGTGACCGGTTCGGCACAAGTTGCGAACAGCGCTCTGTGCTTTACGACTGTAAAGTAAGTATATGCCTTTACAAGTGTAATGTAAATGTAGGCCATAGAGCGAGGAAGCGGGAAAGAAGCAAAAATTTTCTTTTTTGATGAAATTTAGAAAAAGCAGCGAGAAAATAATGAAACAAAAAACTTATTATAATCAATTTAATAAAAGATCGTGCCTCCTATTTATTCTGGGATGATGTTCATGCTTAGCACACCACCACAGTATCTACATCTACATAATCAATATACGGATTTCCACTGAGACGATAAAGGAATTCAGCTGTTAGACATAATGTGTGGTAAGACTCCTCTAGCGTTTAAAATCCAGAAAGCGTTTTTCATCACATACCGGAAGGTGCCGCCGCTAGCGGTCAACGACCACCATTTCCTATATTGATGGCTTGGGGCGGTATTAGTCTAACGCAGCAGTTTTAGCTGCCTATGCTCGAATGCTGTCGTTATCATAGCTTGGGCGGCCAGCAGATATGCCGCGAGTATGCTTTTATTATTAGGGTTGAGACCTTTGCAAAACTCTCAAATGTGAATGCAATTCAAGGTGTAGCAGTGCAAAGAGTGAGGGCATATCAGATAGATAGGCAAGCGAGCGAGCAGCGCACAACGCAGAAATGCACCACAGATGAGGATTTTGTAAAGGTCTCATGATTATGTTGATTAGGAAGACATGACTTGGTTTAGATTCCGACCGAAACACTCGGATATGTATGCTAGAATGCGTCCGTTTTTTGACCACGGTTTTCTACACCCTAAAGATCTATGGCATTGCTTCAAATCGCCGAGCCGGGCCTGTCTGCCGCTCCGCACCAACACCGCCTCGCCGCAGGCATCGATTTAGGCACCACCAACAGCCTGGTGGCCACCGTGAAAAGCGGCAGCGCCGTTTGTTTGGCCGATGCCGAAGGGCGGGCCTCGCTGCCTTCGGTGGTGCGTTATCTGCCCGACGGTGCGCTGGCGGCCGGTTATGAGGCATTGGCCGCCCAAAAAAGCGACCCCGCACACACCGTGAGCTCGGCTAAGCGCCTGATCGGGCGCAAGCTGGAGGACGTCGATACCAGCCACCTGCCCTACCGTTTCGGCCCGTCTGAGCGCCTGATCGAAATCCATACCCGCCAAGGCTTGAAGACCCCGATTGATGTTTCCGCCGACATTCTGCGCGTGTTGAAACAGCGTGCGGAAGAGAGTTTGGGCGGCGATTTGGTGGGCGCCGTCATCACCGTGCCCGCCTATTTCGACGAGGCCCAGCGCCAGGCCACCAAAGACGCGGCGCGCCTGGCCGGCATCAATGTGCTGCGCCTGCTCAACGAGCCCACCGCCGCCGCCATCGCCTACGGCCTCGACAACCGTTCCGAAGGCACGTTTGTGGTGTACGACTTGGGTGGCGGCACATTTGACGTGTCCGTGCTCCAGCTGTCCAAAGGGCTGTTTGAAGTGAAGGCCACCGGCGGCAACAGCGCCTTGGGCGGCAACGATTTCGACCACCGCCTGTTTTGCCACCTGATTGAAGCCAACGGCTTGTCGATTACCGACGATCACGATGCCCAACTGCTGCTGTCTTTGGCCCGCGAAGCCAAAGAAACCCTGAGCAGGCTACCTGAAACCCGTATTCAGGCGGTTCTCAGCAGCGGCAAAACCATCGACACCGTGATCACCCGCACCGAATTTCACGCGCTCACCCAGCATCTGGTGGCCAAAACCTTGGAGCCGGTGAAGCAGGCGATGAAAGACGCCGGCGTCGGCAAGGCCGACATCAAAGGCGTGATCATGGTGGGCGGCGCCACCCGCATGCCGCATGTGCAGCAGGCGGTGGCCGCTTTCTTCGGCCAAACCCCGCTCAACAACCTCAATCCCGACCAAGTGGTGGCTTTAGGCGCGGCCATGCAGGCCAATGTGCTGGCCGGCAACAAAAACGAAGAAGAATGGCTGCTGCTGGACGTGACCCCCTTGTCGCTCGGCCTCGAAACCTACGGCGGCCTGGCCGAAAAAATCATCCCGCGCAACAGCACGCTGCCCACCGCCCGCGCCCAGGAATTCACCACCTTCAAAGACGGCCAAACCGCCATGACCATCCATGTGGTGCAGGGCGAGCGCGAGCTGGTGGCCGATTGCCGCAGCCTGGCCAAATTCACCCTGCGCGGTATCCCGCCGATGGTGGCCGGCGCCGCCCGCATCCGCGTCACTTTCCAAGTGGATGCCGACGGCCTGCTGTCGGTTTCCGCCCGCGAAGAAAGCACCGGCGTGCAGGCGCAAATCGAAGTGAAACCGTCCTACGGCCTGGACGACGAAACCATCACCCGCATGCTGAAAGACAGCCTCTCGCACGCCCGCGACGATGCCGCCGTGCGCGCCCGCGCCGAAGCCCAAGTGGAAGCCGAAGGCCTGATTGCCGCGGTGTCGGCCGCTTTGGCCTTGGATGGCGATTTGCTGCAAGCCGATGAGTTGGCTGCGGTGGAGCAGGCGGTTACCGCGCTGCAAAACCGTTTTGAAGACAGCGCCGAAGCCATCCGCCACGCCACGCAAATGCTGGCGCAGGCCACCGACGAATTCGCCGCCCGCCGTATGGATCGCAATATCCAGCGCGCCCTCACCGGCCAGCGGGTGGAAGACATCTGAGCCTGATTGCTCGGCTTTGTTCGGCGGGCAGGTTGCCTAGACTCGGGCTACCTGAACGGCTTTCAGGTAGCCCGAAATCCGTTCATGAAATGCGCGCAGTCCGGCGGCATTCTTTGTTAAAATGCCGCCGTTTGCAGATTGATTTTCAGAGCCACAGATGAGCACACCCGAACACGATCAGGAATGGGTCAGCAAAACCCGCCGCAAAAAAGAGATGAACGAATTACAGGATTTGGGCGTGGCGCTGACGCGGCTGTCGAACGAAACCCTGAAAAAAATGGCACTGCCCGAGGAGTTGTACGAAGCGGTGCAGGCGCATAAAAAAATCACCGCCAACGGCGCGCTCAAGCGGCAAACCCAATACATTGGCCGCCTGATGCGCGATGTCGATCCCGAGCCGATCCGCCTGTTTTTGGCCCAATTGCGCGGTGAAAACGCCGCCCACAACGCCTTTTTGCAAAGGGTGGAGCAAGCGCGCGAAAAGCTGTTGGCCGACGATGCCGCGCTCACCGATTTTATGCGCGATTACCCGGAGACCGATGCCGGCGAACTGCGCACCCTGATCCGCAACACGCGCAAAGAGCGCGAGCTGAACAAGCCGCCGAAAAACTTCCGTGCGCTCTATCAGGCCCTGAAAGCGGTGATGGGCAGTTCGGTTGACGCGGCAGGAGATGCGGCGGATGCCGAAGATGACGAAACGGCTTGAGACACCAGTGTCTGAAGCTTCTCAGGCTACCTGAAAAGGGTTTCAGGTAGCCTGAACGCTTTTTGAGGCGGTTGTTTTGTGCCTTGACGTCTTGCAAAATCCTCAGATGTGGACGCCTGGCAAGGCATAGCGGCTGCGGGTGAAAGCGCCCGGCCTGTTGAGCCGCCGTTGCGGTTTGTGGTTTGCCGTCCTCAGTCGGAGGTGTGTTGATGCAGACTGGGCAAATCCACTGTTTTCATGATTTTTGTTGGACGGAATCTTCTATGAATAGCATTGCCGTGGTCGGCGGCGGTTTGGCCGGCCGACTGATTGCGCTGCAGTTGGCCCGCAGCGGTTGCCGCGTTTCGCTGTATGAACAAGGCCCGCGCTCGGGTGCCGGGGCGGCGGCTTATGTGGCGGCGGCCATGTTGGCGCCTTTGGCCGAAGCGGCGGAAGCCACGCCCGAAGTGGTGGCCTTGGGTTATCAGAGCCTGCCGCTGTGGCGCGCGCTGCTGCCGACGCTGCCGCAGCCGGTATTTATGCAGGAAAACGGCAGCCTGATTGTTTGGCACGCCCAAGACAAAGCCTTGGCCGACCGCTTTGTGCGCCATCTGCACAGGGCGCACGCCGGCAAGGCGCCCTTAGCGCAATGGCGCGGCGCGGAAATGGCGGCACAGGAGCCGCAACTGGCTGGGCGTTTTGCCGAAGGGCTGTTTCTGCCCGGGGAAGGCCAGTTGGACAACCGCCAGGTGTTGAACGCATTGGCCGCCGCTTTGGAAGCCGAAGGCGTGGCTTGCCATTGGCAGACGGCGGCCGAGCCGGCGCAATTGAAAGATGCCGATTGGTGTGTGGACTGCCGCGGCATCGGCGCAAAGAGCGCATGGGGGTCTGCAGGCGGCAGCCGTCTGCGCGGCGTGCGCGGCGAAGTGGCGCGCGTGTATGCGCCGGAAGTGTCGCTGCGGCGGCCGGTGCGCCTGCTGCATCCGCGTTATCCGTTGTATATCGCGCCCAAGGAAAACCATCTGTTTGTGATCGGGGCGACGCAACTGGAAAGCGAAAGCACGGCGCCGGTGAGTGTGCGCTCCAGTTTGGAATTGATGTCGGCGCTGTATGCGGTCAGCCCGGCTTTCGGCGAAGCCCAAATTGTGGAGTTGGCGGCCAATCTGCGCCCGACGCTCAACCACCACAATCCCGAAATCCGTTATCGGCCGGCCGCACGGCTGGTGGAGGTAAACGGCTTGTTCCGCCACGGCTTTATGATTGCGCCGGCGGTAAGCGCGGCGGCGGTGCGTTTGGTGTTGGCCTTGGCCGGCGGCGGCGCGGTGCCGGCGGGCGACGCAGAAAGCGGTTTGCCCTATTTGGTGCAGACGTAAGCTGGGCGGTGGCCGAGCGGGGCACCGTCAAATGGGGTGCACAAAATCTTAGGGTGTATCGCCCTTAACCTGACGGTGTTGTTGGCTGGTTTGACCAGTGAAGCGTGTCCAACCGCCCTTTGTGGCGTATTCCCGGCATCCGTGCTTGGAGCCTCGAAGCGCTTGGCAAGTTGGAGAACGGCACATCCGAGGGTGCGCATTTCCTCGGCCGGGCTGTTGTATTTTTGCTGTTGCGCTGCAACAAATACCTGCCTTCAAAACGGTAATATGTTAAAATTCTTCGCTTTCTACTCTTTCTTTGGCCTGCTGCCGGGTTTGCCGGCGCGGGCGTTTGTTTCCTAAGGAGCACCACGATGAATATGAAAAAATGGCTGGCCACCGTCTTGGCTTGTTCTGCCGTTGCTTTAAGCGGTTGCGGCGGCAACTCTTCCAACCAAACCGCGGCACCGGCTCCTGCTTCCGATGCTGCTTCCGCACCGGTGGCGGAAGCAAAAGTATTGCGCGTTGGCATGAATGCCGAATTTCCGCCGTTTGAGTCGCAAGACGCGCAAGGCCAGGTACACGGTTTTGATGTGGACTTGCTGAATGCTTTGGCCAAAGAAGGCGGCTTCCAGGTGGAATTTAAAAACCAGCCTTGGGACAGCCTGTTCAACAGCCTGAAAAACGGCGATGTGGACGTGTTGGCTTCTGCGGTTACCATCACCGAAGAGCGTATGCAGAGCATGGCGTTTACCGACCCCTATTTCCAAATCAGCCAAGTGGTGTTGGTGCAGGGCGATAAAAACATCGCTTCGGTGGAAGATTTGAAAAACCTGAGCCGTGTCGGCGTGGTGACCGGTAACACCGGCGATTTGGCCGCCGGCAAAATTTTGGGTGCCACCAATCCGAAAATCGCCCGCTTCGAAAACCTGCCCCTGCTGTTGAAAGAATTGGAAAACGGCGGTTTGGAAGCCGCCATCAGCGACAGCTCTGTGGTGATGGAGTTCATCAAAAACAACAGCGGCAAGAGCTTTTCGATGATTGAAATTCCCGATTTCGATACCGAAAACTACGGTTTGGCCGTGCGTAAAGACGATGCCGCCACTTTGGATATGCTCAACAAAGCACTGGCCGCCATCCGTGCCAACGGCGAATACGACCGCATCCACAGCCAATATTTCGCCAAGCCCGCCGCGCCGGCTGCCGCATCCGAAGCCGCTGCTTCCGAAGCGAAATAATTGTCCGTGCTCCGCACAATGATGGGCGACAGGCTACCTGAACAGCTTTCAGGTAGCCTGTTTTGCTGCCGGGGCGCAGATGGCAAAATCCTGCAAACACGGGCGGTGGCCGCGTAAATTTTGTTATACTTCGTGCCGTTTTTTCCAACTTGTTTTTACCCGATTATGAATAAACGCAATCTATTGTCGGTACTGTCTTTATCGGCTTTGTTGGCCGCCTGCGGCGGCACGGCCGAAACTTCCGTGGTGGCCGGTGCGTCCGACGCTTCCGTGCCCGCTGCTGCGACGTCTGCCGCAGGCCAGCAATTGGTCTCCAGCGACGGTGCGGTGGTGTGGCAGGTGGCTGAAGGCTTCGGCGAACTGCCCGCCGAAGCGGACAAACTCTTGGAGGGCATGCCGAAGGACGTGCTCACGTTGCGGCATCATCACAGCGGATCGGACATCACGATTTATGTCGGCCAGGCCGGCGAACCCAAACAAGCTGCCGACGCTTATTTCGCCAAGCTGGCGGAAATGGTGAAAGCGGCGCCGGGTTTGGATGATGTGGTGGTGGACGCCCCCGCAGCCGACCACTTGGCTTACCGTTTCAGCCGCAGCGAAAACGGCGGCAGCTTGAACGAGAGCTGCAAAGTGCTGTACAGCGCCGGTGGTATTTACCACGCCTGTGCCGTCAGCCCCAGCGCCGATTTGGCTGAGCTGGATGCGGTGGTGGCCGGTGCAGCTTTGAAAGCCGAATAAGTCTTTGCCGGCCATTGCTATCTTCCGTCTTCAGGCTACCTGAAAGCACAGCCGTGTTTCAGGTAGCCTGAAGGCCATCTGCCTGCCGTGGCAGGCGTGAATGCTGTTGATTTTCCGCTGTTGCGATCCCGATGTCTGCTCCCGACCGTTCTTCCCGTCTGCTGGCCGAACTCGTGCGCTTGTTGCACGAGCGCGGCCATGTGTTTGCCACCGATCCCGCAGTGTTGGATCGGGCCTTGGCGCAATCTGCCGAGCCGCCCGAAGTGCGGATTGCGCAGCGGGCGCGTATGTTGGACCGCGACGGTGCGTTAGCGGCGGCGCTGGCCCGCACCGAGCAGCGCGCCCGTCTGTTGCGCTCCTTGCTGACCGCTTTGGCCGCATTCAGCGGCTTTGCCGCCGCCGCCGCCATCATGCAGCAAAGCGGCCTGAACTTTTTCTTGGTGTTGGTGGGCGTGCTGGGCATGAACACGCTGACGCTGCTGTTGTGGCTGGCGGCGGTGTACGGCCTGCGCCGCCGGCCGGCCGTGCTGCTGCCGCCGGCTTGGTTGGTGCGCGGCAACAGCCGTTTTCAGGAAGCCTTGCTGGCGCTTTATACCGCGGAATGGCAGCAGCCGGCCGCGCGCTGGCAGGCCGGTGCGTTAAGCCACCGTTTTTGGTCGGCTTCCTTGGCCGGTATGGCGGCGGCGGTGCTGCTGTTTTTGAGTGTGCGCCAATACACGTTCAATTGGGAAAGCACGCTGCTGTCCGACCACACTTTGGTGCAGTTGGTGGGCGCTTTGGCTTGGCTGCCGGAGTGGCTTGGTTTTCCCGTGCCCGATACGCAGGCTGTTTTGGACAGCCGTCTGCGGCACCACACGGCCAGTGCGCAGCAATGGGGCGGTTTGCTGCTCGGCAGCCTGCTGTGTTACGGCCTGTTGCCCCGCCTGCTGGCTTGGGGCGCTTGTGTGTTGCTGGCCCGCAGCCGGCCCGCCTGCCTGCCGTTGTCGTTGCCTTATTACCGCCAGCTGTTGCGCGGCTGGCAGCGTCGGATTGTGGATGCCGACGATGATTACCGGGCCGATGCGGTGCCGGTGCTGCCCCCGCCGCTGCCTACCGGCGGTGAGGCCGAGGCATGGGCGGTGATGCTGGAGCGGCCGTGGCCCGACGCGGCGTGGCACCGCCATGTGCTCGGGCGGGTGTGGCAGGATGGCGGCGTGGCCGACAGCCGCGACAGCGTCGCCGCGCTGCTCGATGATTTGGCACGCCAGCCGGTGCAGCTCTTGCTCGGCGTCCGTGCCGCCAGCTTGCCCGACCGCGGTCTGCTGCGCCAAATCGACCGTTTGGCCCAAGCGGCGCAGGGCGGTGTGGTGGTGCAGCTGTTGGCCGTGGAATCCGAACACGACGCTTTGGCCGAGGCGGTGCCGCAATGGCAGGCCGCTTTGCAGGCGCGCGGTCTGCCCGTTTTACTTCCTCCTCATTTGTCCCAACAGGGTTTCAGGTAGCCTATGTCTTCCCCGCTGCAACTGGCCGTGGTCGGCCACACCAATACCGGCAAAACGTCTTTGCTGCGTACCCTGCTGCGCGACAGCGCCTTCGGCGAAGTGCGCCATGCGCCGGCCACCACCCGCCATGTGGAAGCCGCCGAAATCGCTGACGGCGGCCAAACCTTGGTGACGCTGTATGACACGCCGGGCTTGGAGGATGCCGGCGGGGTGCTGGATTGGTTGGAGGAGCACACTTCCGCCCGTGCTGACGGCGTGGAGCGTTTGCAGTCGTTTTTGGCTTCGCCCGAAGCCGCCGGCGAATTTGCCCAGGAGGCCAAAGTGCTGCGCCAGCTGTTGCGCAGCGACATGGCGTTGTATGTGGTGGACGCGCGCGAGCCGGTGTTGCCCAAATACAAAGACGAGCTGACCGTGTTGTCGTGGTGTGCCAAGCCGGTGATGCCGGTGTTCAATTTCGTCCACGGCCAAGACGTGCAGGCCTGGAGCGAGATGCTGGCCCGCCGAAGCTTACACGTTTGGAGCGGTTTCGATACGGTGGCTTTTGACTTCGAGGGCGAAATCCGTTTGTGGGACAATCTGGCCACCATGCTGCCCGAGCGGACGGTGCTCGACCGGCTCACCGATTTGCGCCGCCGGGAATGGCGCGAACTCGACCGCGAGGCGCGCGAAGAAATCGCCCATTTTCTGCTCGACATGGCCGCTTATGCGGTGGAAACCGATGCCGAAGACGATCCGGAGCCGCATTGGCGCACTATGCAGCAGGAAGTGCGGGCCGCCGAAGCCGCTTTCCAGCAACGCCTGTTCCGCCTCTACCGTTTCTACCAAGACGATTACCGGCCCGACCACGACTGGGTGCTCCAGCCTTTCCGCCAAGATCCTTTCGACAGCGAACTGTTGAAAGAATACGGCATCCGCACCACCAAAGGCGCGGCCACCGGCGCCTTGATCGGCCTCGGTGTGGACGTGCTCACCCTCGGCACCTCTTTCGGCCTCGGCACCACTCTCGGCGGCCTGATCGGCGGTGTGTTGCCGAATGTGCAAACCCTGTCCGATACTTTCAGCGGCCGCCAGCGACTGCATATTGCGCCGGAAACACTGACGCTGCTGGCCGCCCGTGCCCAGGCCTTGTTGTCGGTGTTGCAAACCCGCGGTCATGCGGCCCAAAGCGCCGTCAGCCTACCGCCGCGCCGCGCCCCATGGCCTGCGGAACGTCTGCCTTACGGCTTGGGCAAAGCTCGCCGCCAGCCGCACTGGTCGGCGCTCAACGGTTACAGCGAGGAAGCCGCCCGCCAGGCCCGCAGCGAAGCGGCCGCCGGTTTGGCCGCCAAGCTGGTTCTGTCCGCCTGAGCGGGGTGCTTGGTACGCAGCACTGTGCATGGAGGCAGTACCGTTTTACTGTGGTGCGGCGTCTTTCAGGTAGCCCGGCTTGGCGATACAATGCCGGCCTTGAACGGATTGGAAAGGAAATGGCATGATTGGCCGACTATCGGGCAAGTTGGTAGAAAAGCACCCGCCGCAACTGCTGATTGATGTGGGCGGGGTGGGGTATGAGGTGGACGTGTCGATGCAGACCTTCTATGCGCTGCCGTCCACCGGCGAGCCGGTGACCCTCTATACCCAGCTGATTGTGCGCGAGGATGCGCATTTGCTGTTCGGTTTCGGCAGCACGGCCGAAAGGGCGACTTTCCGCCAGTTGTTGAAAGTGGGCGGCATCGGCGCCAAAACGGCTTTGGGTATTTTGTCGGCCATGAGCGCGGATGAGTTGGCGCAGGCGGTGGCGGCAGAAGACGTGAAAAAGTTGTCGTCGGCGCCGGGCATCGGCAAGAAAACGGCCGAGCGCATGGTGTTGGAGTTGCGCGGCAAGCTGGTGGCGGCGGATGTGCCGGCCTTGGCGCTGCCGGAAGCGGCGGCGGACAGCAGCGAAGACATTGTCAGCACTTTGCTGGCTTTGGGCTATAACGAACGCGAAGCCCGTGCGGCGGCAAAGGGGATTCCGTCGGATACGGAGGTGGGCGAAGGCGTGCGTTTGGCCTTGAAGAATTTGCTGAAGTAGCAGCCGGCTCGCTATCGGGCTACCTGAAATCTCGCCCCATCCATTACCGACAACATTTGATTGCGTGATGCCCTAAGGGGGTGATGTTGATCGCTTGCTTATCTGTCTTTGGGATGGGGGTTTTGCAAAGGTCTCAGGCTGGTAAAGGCCGATAAAAAACCGCCCGTGATGAAACGGGCGGTTTGGTTTGCTTTCGGCTTAGCGTTTTTTGCCGGTAACGGTGGCAACAGCCAGGTTGCTGTTGCGGCGCAGGGCGGTGCTTTGCACGCCTTCAGGGTAGTTGACGTCAGACAGGTGCAGAATGTCGCCGGCCACCACTTTTTCGCAATCCAGCTCGAGGGCGGCGGGGATGTTTTTCGGATCCACCAGTACTTCTACGGAGCTGTTCAACAGAGAAACACGGCCGCTTTGCAGTTTAACGGCTTGGGATTTCTCGGCGTTGACAATGTGCAGCGGAATGCGCATTTTCAGCGGTTTGTCCAGTTCCACCACTTGGAAGTCGATGTGTTGCACTTCGCGGCGGAAGGGGTGCATTTGGAAATCGCGCACGATGACATCGTATTCTTTGCCGTCCAGGCTCAGTTTGACGATGGCGGTGTGGAACGCTTCTTTTTCCAGAGCATAGAACACGGTTTTGTGGTCTACGCTTACGGCCAGAGGCTGTTGGTTTTCGCCGTATACCACGGCAGGCAGTTTGCCTTCGCTGCGCAGGCGGCGGCTCGCACCGGAACCTTGTTGTTCGCGCACTTGGGCTTCGATTTTGAATGACATAAAACACTCCAAAGTGAGTAAAAAGTGAAAGCCGTCTGCCGGGCTGCGACCAACCCTGACGGCCGGGGGTTACGGGAGGAATAAGGCTCCCGGAGCAGTGACGTCCTCGTTGAAGAGGTACGACACGGATTCTTCGTTGCTGATGCGGCGCACGGTTTCGGCCAAGAGGCCGGCAATGGTGACTTGGCGGATGCGGTCGCAATTTTTGGCGGCCTCAGACAGCGGGATGGTGTCGGTGACCACCACTTGGTCGATGTCGGAAGAGGCGATGCGGCTGACGGCTTCGCCGGAAAAAACGGGATGGGAAGCATAGGCCAACACGCGCTCGGCGCCGCGCTCTTTCAGGGCGGAGGCCGCTTTGCACAGGGTGTTGGCGGTGTCGATCATGTCGTCCACAATCATGCAGGTGCGGCCTTGGATGTCGCCGATGATGTTCATCACTTCGGCCACATTGGCTTTGGGACGGCGTTTGTCGATGATGGCCAAATCGGCGTTCAATACTTTGGCCACGGCTCGGGCGCGGACCACACCGCCGATGTCGGGGCTGACCACGGTCAGGTTGTCGATGCGCTGCTGCAGGATGTCGTGAATCAGAATCGGGGTGGCGTAGATGTTGTCCACCGGAATATCGAAAAAGCCTTGGATTTGGTCGGCGTGCAAGTCAACGGTCAGCACGCGGTCTACGCCGGCGGAAGACAGCATATTGGCCACCAGCTTGGCGGAAATCGGCACGCGCACCGAGCGCGGACGGCGGTCTTGGCGGGCATAGCCGAAATAGGGGATGGCGGCGGTAATCCGGCCGGCCGATGCGCGCTTGAGGGCGTCGGCCATGGTGAGGATTTCCATCAGGTTGTCATTGGTGGGCGCACAAGTGGGCTGCAGGATAAAGACGTCGCGGCCGCGTACGTTTTCCAGCAGTTCCACCGCGATTTCGCCGTCGGAAAACTTGCCGACGCTGGCGCGGCCGAGGGAGATATCCAAATGTTTCACCATATTGGCGGCCAGTTCGGGGTTGGCGTTGCCGGTGAATACCATCAAGCTGTCGTATGCTGCCATGTCTTCGTTACCTTGGTTGTTCGCGGGGTGGCGGATGCTTGGAAACATATTGCTTCCTTTTTGCACGGTTTGCGCGGGGAAAGCGGCGATTATACGCCGCTCGACTGCGCCCATCAAAATTATGTGTTGGGTTGGTGCGGATAGGGTGGCGCGGCTGTTGTGTTTTGCACAGGGCCGCGGCCGGTAGGGTTTTGGCCGTGCCGCACGTTTTCAGGTAGCCTGAGACCTTTGCAAAACCCCCATCTGCGGCGCATTTCTGCGTTGTGTGCTGCTCGCTCGCTTGCCTATCGTGTGATATGTCTGCGCTCGCTGCGCTGCTACGCCTTGAACTGCATCCACATCTGAGGGTTTTGCAAAGGTCTCAGCCTGCGGCGGCTACTGCTGCTTGAACCGTGTTTTCCGCTGTTTCTGCCTGCTTCTTAAGCAGGCTGTATCCAGCAAAAAAAGCGTGTAATGCTTACACGCTTTTTTAAAATTTTGGCTGGGGATGTAGGATTCGAACCTACGAATGCCGGAATCAAAATCCGGTGCCTTAGACCAACTTGGCGAATCCCCAACACTTTGAAAGGTGGGTGGCTGGGGATGTAGGATTCGAACCTACGAATGCCGGAATCAAAATCCGGTGCCTTAACCAACTTGGCGAATCCCCAACGCTTACATATCAAACATAGGATGGCGGTCTAAGCCGCGTATGCAGTATGCCTGATGTGTTTGAGCAACTGTTTTATATACCGATTCCGCTGTTTTTTGTTCTGCAAAGCTGAGAAAAATACAGGCGCCAGAGCCGGTCATCAAAGGCGTGCCGTATAGGCGCATCAGCTCAAACACTTGCTTGACTTCGGTATATTCCTTCAAAACAACCGCCTGCATATCGTTGCGGAAAGGTTGTAGTGATTGGAAGCTCGGCATTATGCTGGGTTCGGAATCGCGTGTCAAGCCCGGATGGGAAAAAATCACGGCGGTGCTGACATGCACACTTGGTTTGACCACCACATACCATTGGGCGGGCAGGGTGATTTCGCTCAGTTTTTCGCCGATGCCGCGCACAAAGGCGTTGCGGCCGAAAATGAAAAACGGCACGTCGGCGCCCAGCTGCAGGCCGAGCGGCATCAGTTGTTCGGCGCTCAGGCCGCATTGCCACAGGCGGTTGAGCGCCATTAAAACGGTGGCGGCATCCGAGCTGCCGCCACCCATGCCGCCGCCCATGGGGATGCGTTTCTCCAGCCAGATGTCGGCGCCTTGCCGGCTACCTGAAGCCTGTTGCAGCAGGGCGGCGGCGCGGTAAGTCAGGTCTTGTTGCGGCAGTACGCCGTCGGCGGGGGTGTGCAGCTGGATTTGGCCGTCCGGGCGCGGCAGCAGGTGGACGGTGTCGCACAAATCGACCAGGCGGAAAATGCTTTCCAATAAGTGGTAGCCGTCGGCACGGCGGCCGACAATGCGTAAATCGAGATTGAGCTTGGCCGGGGCGGGAAAGGCTTGGGCGGCGGCGGGAATCGGCGTATTCATGAAGTTTAGGGTGAGGGGCAGACGGCGGGCGGGTTTTCAGGTAGCCCGATGTGGTCGAACACCAGGCGCAGGCTGAGGCCGGCGCGTTCGAGCAGCAGCATACGAACTTGGCCGTTGTCGCCCAGGTTGCGCTGGATGCGCCAGCCCAGTTGCTGCAGGCGGCCGTCGGGCAGGGTTTGATAGGGTTCGCCGGCCACGCGCAGGCCGTTGGCCCAGCGGTCGATGTGGGCGATGGGCAGGTCGTAGCCGAGCAGTTGGCGGCTCAGTTCGGCGGCGTTGTCGGCGCGGTAATGGCGGCCGTCGGCGGCCACGGCTTGGACGCCGCTGCCGTCTTCGCACAGGTGGCCCAGGCTGTTGCCGAGCGGGGTTTTGACTTCAAAGAGTTGGACTTCGGCGGTGCGCAGCCAGTCGAAATTGGCGTAGCTGCCGCGTTCGTTTTCTTTGACGCCCATGCGGCCGGCGGCTTCGAAGGCGGGTACGCTGCCGTCTTCGCGCCAGGCGTCGGCGGCCATTTGGGTGCCGGTGCCGGCACAGGCGGCGAGGAGGAGGGCGGTGCCGGCGGCGGTAATGTGCTTGAGTCGGGTCATGGGGCTCGCTGGCGGCTACCTGAAAACACAAACCGGGCGGAATGTGTTTTCAGGTAGCCTTTTGGTTATTGACGGGCTTGATCGGCAGGCGGGAGTTCGACGCCCAGCCGTTGCAGGGTGTCTTGCAATACTTTTTGGTTGCCGCCTTTGCCGGCAACCGTTTGCCAGATTTGGCGGGCTTCGTCGCGGCGGCCGAGCTGCCACAGCACTTCGCCCAAGTGGGCGCCGACTTCCGCTTCGGGCAGGGCGCGGTAGGCGGCTTCCAGATGGGGCAGAGCGGCGCGGGCGTCGCCTTGCTTGAACAACACCCAGCCCAAGCTGTCGCGGATGGCCGGCGATTGCGGGTCCAGCCGGTGGGCCTGCTCAATGTGGCGGCGGGCTTCGGCCAGGTCGGCATCGGGCAGGGCGAGCATGGTGTAGCCCAGTGCGTTCAAAGTGTCGGCGTGTTTGGGGAAGAGGCGCAAGGCCTCGCGCAGGTCGGCCACGGCTTTATCGGGCTGCTCCAGCCGGTCGGCATACAGTAAGGCGCGGCTGTAGAGAACAGCGGCGGCCGATTCGGCGGAGCCGGCATCGGCGTTGCCGTGCTGCCGGTGCAGGCCGTTCAGGCGGTGCAGGGCTTCGGTGAGCGGCAGCTTGGCGGCAATATTGAGCTGGGCCTGCAGCAGGTCGGCCGGGCCGTACAGGCCGTTTTCGTGCGGGTGCAGGGATTCGGCGCGCAGCAGCAGGTCGTCGGCGGCCGTCCAGTTTTCAGCGGCGGTTTCGATGTGGGCGGCCACCATTAGGCGGTCGAAAGCAGACTCGGGTGCTTCCATGCGGGTGTTCCACAAGCGGGCGGTCTCGAAGTCTTTTTCTTCCAATGCCCGGGTGGCAGCAAACAGGGCGGCGCGGCTCTTCTGCTGGCTGGTGCCCAATAGATAGGCTTTGTCGAAATAGTTGAGTGAAACGGCGGCCGGTTCTTTACGTCGGGTGGACAATACGCCGGCCTGAATATAAAAGTCGGGATCGGGGTTTTTCGCCAACAGGCTTTGCAGCAGGCCGTAGGCTTCGTTTTCGCGGCCGGAGTGGATGAGGCTGTCCACTTTCAAACCCTGCCACATGGGGCTGAGGCGGTGGTCGTCGGTGCCGGCGAAAAAGTGGTGCAGTACTTCGGGGCGGCGGCGGGCGATCAGGCCTAGGGTGAGGCGGGTGGTGGGACGGATGTCGGTATCCAGCTGGGCCAGCCGGTTGAGTGCGGCGGCGGCGTCGCGTTTGCGGTTCTGTTGCGCCGAATAGATGGCGTC
This sequence comes from Neisseria shayeganii 871, assembly GCF_000226875.1. GTDB lineage: Bacteria > Pseudomonadota > Gammaproteobacteria > Burkholderiales > Neisseriaceae > Eikenella > Eikenella shayeganii. Next base: position 1,845,999 of record NZ_JH164926.1, on the reverse strand, counting down.
GCTCATTGCGGCTTCGGGCAGGGAGGGGAAGCGGAGGGCGGCTTCGTGCACCAGGCGGGCGTTGCGCGCATTGGCCGCTTCGGGCTGACGCAGGGCCAGCTGAGCCAAACGCAGAAAGACGCCGCGCATGCGGTTGCGGTCGTCTTGCGCCAGCACTTCGGGCAGATTGGCTTCGACGGTGTTCAGGTCGCCTTTGGCGGCGGCCACCGTCCAGCGCATGCGTTTCTGCTCGGGCGAGGGCTGTGGTTCGGCGCGCTGCCAGCGCTCCAGCATCTGTTCGGCCAGGCGGATGTTGCCGGCGAGGGCGATTTCGACGGCGCGTTCGGCCACGGCGGGGTCTTTGCTGCGCTCGAAAACGCGCAGGTAGCCGGCCAGGGCGGTGCCGCCCTGATTTTGTTGCAGGCTCATTTCGGCGGCCAGGGCGGTCATCATATTGTTGGCGCGGTCGATGATGTCGCGGTGCGACATCTGCCCGCCGTCCGGCGATTTGCCGGCAGGTGCGCTCCAGACGGGCGCGGAGACGGCCAAGCAGGCCGCGAGCAGCGGAATCATGCGTTTTCGCCAGAACAGCATCGGGTCTTCCTCAACTTCAAATCAAATACGGTAAAGGGGCGCTACTTTAGCAGCAAGCACCGGTAGCGGCCAGAATTCTTGCACGGTTTTGCGCTTGGCCGGCACGGTGCGCAAGGCTACCTGAAAAGCGGGTTTTCAGGTAGCCTTGGCGGCCTGTTTGAACCCCTGATTAAGGAGTGGGTGCTGTGGAATACCGTGAATACCGCCGTTACGATGCGGTGGGCTTGGCCGCTTTAATCCGTGCGGGCGAGGTGTCGTCGGACGAAGTGTTGCGGGCGGCGCTGGCGAGGCTGGACGAGGTGAACCCCAAGCTCAACCTGCTGGCGCACGATTTGCGCGAACGGGCGTTTGCCGACCCTTATCCGCAAGATACGGGTGCGGTGCTGGCGGGGGTGCCGTTTTTGCTGAAGGATTTGCTGGCCGATCGGGCGGGCGCGCCCACTTGGTCGGGCTCGCGCATGATGCAGCAGTATGTGGCCGCGCAAAACAGCGATTTGACGCAGGCTTATTTGGGCGCCGGCCTGCGGGTGTTCGGCAAAACCGCCACCCCGGAGTGGGGCGCGTATCCGGTAACCGAAGCCGAAGTGTACGGCATCACGCGCAATCCCTGGCATCTGGCGTACACCCCGGGCGGCAGCAGCGGCGGTTCGGCGGCAGCAGTGGCGGCAGGCGTGGTGCCGATGGCGCACGGCGGCGACGGCGGCGGCTCCATCCGTCTGCCGGCGCACAATTGCGGCCTGTTCGGCCTCAAGCCCACGCGCGGGCGCAGCAGTGCCGGTCCGTTGTTGGCGGAAGGTTGGCAGGGCATGGTGTGCGAGCATGTGTTGAGCCGCAGTGTGCGCGACAGTGCGCTGATGTTGGACATCGCCGCGCGCACCCAGCCTAAGGCCCTGTATGCCTGCCCGCCGCCGCCGGAAAACGGCTTTTCAGGTAGCCTGCAGAAGGAAACCGGGCGTCTGAAAATCGCTTTTTGGCGGCGCGACTGGTTGTGCGGCGGCGGCAACGATGCCGGCACGGAAGCGGCTTTGGCGCACAGCCTGAAGTTGCTGGCCGATGCGGGGCACGAGGTGGAGGAAGCGTCTCCCGAGTTTGCCGCCCCCGATGTGCTCAACCGTGCGGCGCGGGTGTTGGTGACGGGCGAGACCGCCAAACTGTTTGACCACTACCGGCGCCAAACCGGCCGCAAACTGCCGCACCGCCTGTTCGAGCCGGTCACGTGGGCTTTGATTGTGCAGGGGCGGCAGATCAGCGCCGGCGAAATGGCATGGGCGCGCGATGTGATGCTGGCGCAGGAGCGGGCGGCGCGGGCGTTTTTCAAGCGTTTCGATGTGTTGGCGACACCGGTTTGCCCGCGCACCACGCCGAAAATCGGCGAAATGCTGCCGCCGCCGGCCGCGCAAAAGCTGATGCGTTTGCTGTTCGGTACCTTGGGCTTGGGGCTTTTGCTGAGGAACAATCCTTTGCTGGAAAAAGAAGCCGCCGCCACGCTCAATTATGTCGGCTACACTTCGCCCTTCAATATGAGCGGCAACCCGGCGATGAGCGTGCCGCTGTATTGGCACCAAGGCATGCCGGTGGGCACCCAGTTTGCCTCGGCGCACGGCCGGGAAGATCTGCTGCTGCGCTTGGCGGCGCAGTTGGAGCAGATGCAGCCTTGGGCGGAACGCGAGCCGCCGCTGTCATTCGGCTGACACGGTTTGGCGGTATAAGCGTGCGTTTAGGGCGCGCTTTCGGTTTGCCGCCCCCGCTGTTAAAATGCTTGTTTTACCGAGGAGTGCCGAATGAGCCAATCCGCTTTGCTGGATGCCGTGAAATGGGACAACCAAGGGCTGGTGTGTGTGATTGCGCAAGATGCCGACAGCGGCCGCGTGCTGATGGTGGCGTGGATGAATGCCGAAGCCTTGCAGAAAACTGCGGAAACGGGTTTCGCCCACTATTACAGCCGTTCGCGGCAGAAGCAGTGGATGAAGGGCGAGGAGTCCGGCCACACGCAGCGGGTGTTGGAATTGCGCCTGGATTGCGACGGCGATGCGGTGGTGATGCTGATCAAGCAGCAGGGCGGTATGGCCTGCCACACCGGCCGCGAAAGCTGTTTTTACCGCGTTTGGCAAAACGGCGGCTGGCAGGTGGCGGATGCGGTGATAAAAAGCGAGGCCGAAATTTACGGCCGAACCAAGGAGTGAGACATGGGTGTGATAAACGATCATGTGTTGACAGAAATCGCCGATGTGATTGAAGTGCGTAAAGATGCGGCCGCCGGCAGCTCTTATGTGTCGCAGCTGATGCACTTGGGCGAAGACGCGATTTTGAAAAAGGTCATCGAGGAGGCGGGCGAAGTGTTGATGGCCTCGAAAGACGGCAACCGCCTGCACATCATCAAAGAAGTGGCCGATGTGTGGTTTCACACCATGGTGCTGCTGTCCTACCACGGGGTGCGTGCGGAAGACGTGCTGATGGAATTGCGCCGCCGCCAGAGTATTTCGGGCTTGGATGAAAAAGCATCGCGCAAAAAGCCGTCTTAAACTGTGTAGCCGGCCATTGGCCGATCCGGCTTTCAGGTAGCCTGAGGCTACCTGAAACGCCATCTGAATATTGTGTGAGGAAAGAATCATGGGTTTTTCAAGCTGGGCGCATTGGCTGGTGATCTTGGTGGTGGTGGTGCTGATTTTCGGCACCAAGAAACTGCGCAACGTGGGCAAAGATTTGGGCGGTGCGGTGCACGACTTTAAAAAAGGCCTCAACGAAGGCAGCGAGGCCGACAAAACCGCGGCGGCCGAGCAGCCGGCCCGCAACGAAGAAGACGCCGGCAAATCGGGCTAAGCCATGTTTGATTTCGCGTTCAGCGAAATGCTGCTGGCCGCGCTGGTGGCGCTGGTGGTGCTCGGCCCCGAGCGCCTGCCCAAGGTGGCGCGCACCTTGGGCCGCTGGCTGGGCCGCCTGCAGCAGTTTGTGGGCAATATGAAAAGCGAGCTGTCGCAGCAGGCCGATTTGGCCGAATGGCAGCAGATGAAGGCAGACTGGTCGGCCACCGCCGGCCAGCTGCGTGAAGAAATGCAGCAGCTGCGCGAAGCGGCCGACCTGCCGGCTTGGGAGCGCCTGCCCGAGCAGCGCACGCCGGCCGATTTCGGTTTGGCTGACGACGGCTCGCCCTTGCCGAAAACGCCGCAGACGGCCGGCTTCCGCCCGGTGTCGCTGCGGCGTCAGGCTTTGGCGCGCCGCCGCCAAGTGCGGCCGAAGCCGCAGGCGGCACCGCGTTTGCGGGCCCGTTCGGGGCGGCGCTGAGCGGTTTTCAGGTAGCCTGCCCATGGAACATTATTTGTTGTGTTGGCGATCACTTTTAAGACGATGAATGTCCTCGGTGTGTTGTATGTAATCTGTGCGCTGCTTACGTATGCGCTGTGTTTTTTCATGACGGCAAAAATTGCCCTCTTGTTTAAACGGGCACAAGGCGATGCCTCGCCGCTTTTTCAGATCCCTAAGGGTTTTCCAAGATTCAAAACCAAGTGGTTGGACAGGTTGATTTCGTTTTTGATTTTGAATCTTATGAGCTTATTTGCCATGTTTTCGATGGGGCGTATTTTTGGAGGCACCGCCATTCCTATCTCTGTTTTTCAGAAAAATATCGGGTTTTACCTGCTGACGATTGCTACGATCAATGCGCTCAGCTTGAGCTTGATGCTTCTCTTTAATAAAACCGAATTCCTTATATTGAAGAAGTTAAACATTGCGTGGTATTACGAAGCGGTTTTGTGGACATTATTGTTGTTGCTGACCCTATATTCGGGGCTTTCCCTGCAAGCCGAAATAGAGGCGATGATGGTATGAAGATTGTAGGAAGGGATGGTTTTGAGGCTACCTGAAAACCTGTTTTGCTTTATGTATCCTGTACGGTCAAACTGTTATGTCTGATGTGCCGCAATCTGCCGCCGAAACCGCCGCTGCCGACGGGCAGACTTTGGTGGCGCATTTGAGCGAGCTGCGCCGCCGCCTGATGTATATGGCGGCCGGCGTTTTGTTGTGTTTGGCGGTGGCGCTGCCGTTTGCCAACGAGCTGTATACGCTGGCGGCGCTGCCGTTGATGGCCAATCTGCCGGCAGGCTCCAAAATGCAGGCGATCGATATTGTGGCGCCGTTTTTCGTGCCGCTGAAAGTGGCGGCGATGACGGCGTTTTTGGTGTCGCTGCCGCACACGCTTTATCAGCTGTGGGCGTTTGTGGCGCCGGCGCTGTACCGCCACGAAAAGCGGCTGGTGCTGCCTTTGGTGGTGTCCAGCGTGTTGCTGTTTGCGGCGGGGATGGCGTTTTGCTACTTCGCCGTGTTTCCGGTGATGTTTAAGTTTCTGCCGGCCACGGCGCCGGAGGGGATTCAGGTAGCCCCCGATATCGGCAGTTATCTGTCGTTGATTTTGGGTTTGTTTCTGGCCTTCGGGGTCACGTTTGAAGTGCCGGTATTGGTGATTTTGCTGTACCGCATGGGGGTGGTGGAGTTGGCTGCGCTGCGGGCGGCCCGGCCTTATGTGGTGGTGGCTGCGTTTGTGGTGGCGGGCATTTTGACGCCGCCGGATGTGTTGTCGCAATTTATGATGGCGGTACCCCTGTTGGTGTTGTATGAAGCGGGGCTGTGGATGTGCCGCTGGATGAAGGTTCGCGCACCGGAGGAAACCGCCTGAGCGGGCGGCGTGCAGCGGGAAGACGGGATGAAAACATGCAAGTGAGTCGGAAAGCCGCCCAATATTGGGCGGTATTCGGTTTGGTGGCGCTGATGGCGATCAGCCTGGCGTGGGAATTGTGGCTGGCGCCTTTGCGGCCGGGCGGCTCGTGGCTGGCGCTCAAGGCGCTGCCTCTGTGTCTGCCGTTGGCGGGGACGCTCAAAGGCAAGCTTTACACGTTTCAATACAGTTCGATGCTGGTGTTGCCGTATTTGGCGGAAGCCATCATGCGTTTGTTTGATGCGGCGCCGGCTTCGCGCTGGTGCGCGGCGGTAGCGCTGGCGGCGGGTGCGGTGTGGTTTGTTGCCTGTCTGCTGTTTGTGCGGGCGGTGCGGCGGGAGCAGCGGCATGTTTAAACCGCTGCGGCAGTCTGGGGTGATGTGGATGGGCATGCTGCTGTTGGCGGTGGTGCCGTTTTTGTCTTCTTGGCGCACGGGGCCCCAGGGCGGTTGGCTGATTGAAAGCGGCTCTTTGCTGTTTGCCATGCTGTTTGTGCTGCTGACGGCGGTGCAGGGCGGGCGGCTGCGTTTGCCGGCGGTGTCGTGGTATTTTCTGGCGCTGGCCGTGTTTTGGGCGGTGCAGGCGCGGGTGTTGGCGCTGCCGTATGCGGAGATGTCGGACCTGACGGCGGCGGTTTGGCTGGGTATGGCTTTGCTGGCGTGGGCCTGCCGCGTTCAGGTAGCCCGTTTGGGCCAACTGAAGGCGGCGGATATTTTTGCCTGGGCCTTGTTGGCGGGCGGGTTGCTGCAGGCGCTGGTGTGTGTGTTGCAGTTCGGCGAGTGGACCGCTTGGCTGCCGGGGCTGATGAATGCGCCGGGGCGTTATTTTGTGTTCGGCCAGCTCGGGCAGCGCAACCATTTGGGCCATTACATGATGTGGGGCGTGTTGGCGGCGGCCTATTTGTGGAGCCGCAAACAACTGCCGAACGGATGGGCGGCAGGGTGTGCCTTATTGCTGTTGGGTGTGGTCGGGCTGATTACGTCGCGCACCATGCTGCTGTATTTGGCTGCGCTGGCCGCTCTGTTGCCCGTGCTGTATTGGCGCGGCGGGCCGGCATTGAAACGTTGGTGCTTGCTGACGGGCTTGATGCTGTTGGGCGTGCTGTTGGCGCAGTGGCTGGTGATGCCGCTGCTGTCGGCGTTGCTGGACAGTGGCGGCAGCATAGGCGAGGCTTCCGGTTTGAGCCGCATGGCAGGCGGCAATACGGCCAGCCCGGGGCGGGCGGCGGAATGGGCGAAGGCGTGGCAGGTGTTTTTGGCGCATCCTGTATTGGGCGTGGGCTGGCAGGGCTATTCGCATGAGAGTTTTGCCTGGGTGATGCGTGACGGCAGTTTTCGCGATTACGACCCCGGCGTGCTGTTCACCCACAGCCACAACAGTTTTCTGCAAATTCTGGCCGAGATGGGCTGGGTGGGCGGTTTGTTGGTGTTCGGCGGCTGGCTCGCGGTGGTGTCGGGCTACCTGAAACGGCCTGTCAACGAAGCCTCGGCTTGGATGCTGTGCTTGATGACGGTGTCGCTGTGCCACAGTTTGCTGGAGTATCCGCTGTGGTATGTGTATTTTCTGGCTCCGTTTGCGGTGATGATGAGTTTGACGCCGATGAAAGAGGCATTTGCCGGAGCAAACCAAACATCGGCCGGGCGTTGGCTTTGGGGTGGCTTGGCAGCTTTGGTCGCGGCGCTGACGCTGTATTACGGCGTTGCCTATTACCGCTTGGCGCACGCCTACGGCAAACCGAGCGCCGACTGGCCGCATGAGCGGCAACTGGCCCAACTCGAGCGCATCGAGCGCTGGGATTACTTTCTGCGCTATTACGCCCACATGGGTTTGCTGCGCAAAGTGGATATTCAGCGCAAGCCGCTGCCGGCTTGGGGGCGGGAAGCTGCGCTGCGGGCCTCCCGATTCCGTCCTTATGCCAACACGGCGGTGCGGGCGTTTTATCTGGATCAGGAAGGCCAAGAACAGGAAGCCGCCGCCTGGCTATTGAATATGGGCCGCTATTACCCCACCATGATGCAACGCTATTTGGATGCCGCCACCACTTACGGTGTGTCAGAAGCCGTGGTCTTGCCCTTGCGGCAAGCGTGCTGGCGTTACCGCGAAACCGCCCGCGCTGCGCTGAAATGCGGTGGAGTAAATCAGTAAATATCTGAAATGAAGCATGATAAAGAGGCTGTGCCACGGCGTGCGCCTGGGATATGCTTTCCCCGTCTATGCAAAGATGAGCAAAAACATTTGGCTTGCGTGTTGGTATCAGGCAAAGTGTTAAGATTGTTGAAAACACAAGAGAATAAATCCATTGTGTTTCAGGTAGCCTAACTGAAGGAGCGAATAATGAACCGAGTGTTACTGGTGGACGACGATGCCCTGCTCACCGAGCTGTTGACCGAATACCTGAGTGCCGAAGGCCTGGAAGTGCACAGCGTAGGCGACGGCGAAGCCGGCGTCAGCGAAATTTTGGGCGGCAACTATAATGTGGTGGTGTTGGATTCGATGATGCCCAAGATGACCGGTTTGGACGTGTTGAAAACCGTGCGTCAGCAGAGCAAAATCCCCATCATCATGCTGACCGCCAAAGGCGACGACATCGACCGCATCATCGGCCTCGAAATGGGCGCGGACGACTATGTGCCTAAACCCTGCCAGCCGCGCGAACTGCTGGCCCGCATTAATGCCATTTTGCGCCGCACCCGCCAAGCCGAGCCGGATGCCGCGCCGAATGTGATTTCGGTGAGCAACGTTACTCTCTACCCGGCTAAGCGCCAAGCCACCATTGGCGATGCGCCGCTGGAGTTGACCAGCACCGAATTCAACCTGCTGGAAGTGCTGATGCGCCATGCCGGCCAGGTAGTGAATAAAGAAACCTTATCGATTGAAGCGCTCGACCGTAAACTGGCCAAATTCGACCGCAGCATCGATGTGCACATTTCCAGCATCCGCCACAAACTGGGCGACGCCTCGCTGATTCAAACCGTACGCGGTTTGGGCTATCTGTTTGTGAAAAACTGATGCCGATGATGGCCGTATCTGCCGATCATCCGTTTGGCGCGTTCTGTACGTGCCGGGCGGTGGTCGGCTTGCTTATGCGCGGCCTAACCCGTTTCGGTCATACCATAGCGGGCCGAGACCTTTGCAAAACCCCCATCTGCGGCGCATTTCTGCGTTGTGCGCTGCTCACTCGCTTGCCTATCTATATGATATGTCTGCACTCGCTGCGCTGCTACGCCTTGAACTGCATCCACATCTGGGAGTTTTGCAAAGGTCTCGGGTCGAGTGGCCGGTGTGTTTTCAGGTAGCCTGATATGAAGTTGTTTCAGCGGATTTTTCTGACTTTTTTCGTGGTCATCATCGGCGGCATCATGGTGGCCAGCTTTTCGTTTTGGCTGGTGCAGGATACTGTGGCCGAGAGCCGTTTCCGCCAGCAGCGGGCATTTGAAACCGGCCTGCTCAACAGCGCGGTGACCGTTTTCCAAACCCGCGGTCTGCCGGGGGTGCGCGAAACGCTGCAGGACTGGAACAATACGCCGACTTTCGACAATATCCTGGTGATTGCCGGCGACAGCAAAACCGATGTTTTCAAACGCGATATTGATCCCGCACACATTTTTTCCGCCCGAAAATTCGCCGCCCGCCATCCGGAAACCCGTTTGGTTCGGATTGCGTACGACCGCTTGGGCGAAGAGTACATTTTCATGCTGCGCGATTGGGACAAGCAGCAGGCTTCCCGCCCGCCGCCGCCTTTGATGATTCCCGGCGTGGAGATGGCGCCGGTGTGGCACGAGTTCGTCATTCTCAGCTTCGTGGTGGTGATCGGTCTCTTGTTGGCCTACATTTTGGCCAACAATATTTCCAAGCCCATCAATATTCTCGAGCGCGGGATGAACCGTCTGGCCGGCGGCGATCTGGAAACGCGTATTGCCCACCAGCTGGTCGGCCGGCGCGACGAATTGGCCAATTTGGCGGTACAGTTCGACAGCATGGCGGGGCAGTTGCAAAAACTGGTAGAGAAAGAGCGCCACCTGCTGCACCATGTGTCGCACGAAATGCGCTCCCCGTTGGCGAGAATGCAGGCCTTATTGGCGCTGATGCAGCTGCAGCCGCAAAAGCAGGAACAGAATATGCAGCGGCTCGAATCGGAATTGGGGCGCATGGATACGTTGGTCGGCGAGCTGCTGACGCTGTCGCGTTTGGAAACCGCCCATGCCGGCATGGAAAAAGACCCGCTCAAGCTGGTGCCGTTTCTGGAAAATCTGGTGGAAGACTCGCGTGCGGTGGCTTCGCAAAACCGGCAAACCATCGAGCTGCATTACAAACCTTCGGATGCGGGGGCGTTGGTCAGCGCGCATGAAGGCTATTTGTACCGCGCATTCGACAATGTGCTGCGCAACGCCATGGCTTACAGCCCCTTGGGCGGCACCATTCGGGTCAATCTGTCTTCGCAGCGGCAGAACTGGGTGGTGGACATCGTGGACAACGGGCCCGGGGTGGACGAACAGCAGCTGCCGCATATTTTCACCGCCTTCTACCGCGCCGACAGCGGTGCGCACAAGCAGGGCACCGGTTTGGGTCTGGCCATTGCCCGCCATGTAATCGGCCAGCATTGCGGCAAAGTGATGGCCTACAATGTGCAGCCGCAAGGTTTAAACATCCGCTTTGAATTGCCGAAATTGAAGCCGGGCGCGGCCAAAGCCGATTGCGGCGACAAAGAAAAAGACAAGGAAGCCGAATAGGCGGGCAGGGCTACCGCCTAAGGGCGTGAAGGGTTTACAATGCGCCCGTTTTCACTACCGTTGCCGCAAGAAAGGAATGATGTCGTGCTGCAGAAATGGAAGACTTGTTTGGTTGCCGGGCTGATGGCCTTGGCCGTGCCGGCGTTGGCCCAATCCGATAACGATCAATGGCGGGCAGTGTCCGAGCAACAGAGCAAGGCGATGCTGTTGCGGGCGGGCACCTTGGCCGCGGCAATGGACTGGGAGCGCGATGCTTTGTTGGCCGGGCACGCCAATGCCGACGGCATCGATAAAGCATTTTTCGAGCCGCAAACTTGGGAACGGATATTCCGCCGCAGCGGCCAGTATCTGCAACACGAAATCAAAACATGCTACGAGCAGGCAGCCGAAGCCCAAGCGGCGGAGCAGTGCAGTGAGATGGACAATATCTTGGCCGCGCATTTGGCTTCCGACCACGCTTACCACCAACAGCGCTCCGGCAGTTTTGCCTTTACTTACCTGCTGAACGAGCGCACCCGCCATTGGAATCAGAACCATGCCGACCGGCTGCGGGTATTGAACCGGGAGGCCGCCGAAGCGCGCCGCCTGTTTAAAGCGGAGTTGTCCGCCGCGCCGGCCGGGGCCGAGATTTATCGGGCGCTAGAAATGTCGCGCCAATATGTGCGCGACCAGCTGGACCAATGGGCTGATGCGCCGTCTGCCCCTTAAATCCGGCCATTCCCATTAATCATAGTTTTAAACAGGCTACCTGAAAGCCTCCATCCGCTTTCAGGTAGCCTCCGTTTGATTTTGACGAGAAGAAGATGCGATTACACACCCTTGTTTCCCAAGAAGCCGAAGCCGCTTTTGCCGCCGCCGGCCTTTCCGGCAGCCCGATTGTGTTGCAGCCGGCCAAAAACGTCGATTTCGGCGACTACCAAATCAACGGCGTGATGGGCGCGGCCAAACAGCGCAAGCAGAACCCGCGCGAGCTGGCGCAGCAGGTGGCTAACCAACTGGCCGGCAACCGCCTCATCGAATCGGCCGAAGTGGCCGGCCCCGGCTTCATCAACCTGCGCCTGAAGGCCGATTTTCTGGCGCAGGAAGTGGACGCCGCCCTGCACAGCGGCCATTTCAACATCCGCCGCACCAATGAGCCGCAAAGCGTGGTCATCGACTATTCCTCGCCCAATTTGGCCAAAGAAATGCACGTCGGCCATTTGCGCTCCAGCATCATCGGCGACAGCCTCGCCCGAGTGCTGGGCTTTTTGGGCCATCAAGTGATCCGCCAAAACCACGTTGGCGACTGGGGCACCCAGTTCGGCATGCTGGTGGCGCATCTGGTGGCGCAGCAGCAGGACAACGCCGCATTCGAGCTGGCCGATTTGGAGCAGTTCTACCGCGATGCCAAAGTGCGTTTCGACGAAGACCCGGCGTTTGCCGACACCGCGCGCGATTATGTGGTGAAGCTGCAGGGCGGCGACGAACAGGTTTTGGCCTTGTGGAAACAGTTTGTGGCGATGTCGCTCAGCCATGCGCAAAACGTGTACGACACCCTCGGCCTGCTGCTCACGCCCGACGATGTGGCCGGCGAATCCATGTATAACGACGATCTGCAAACCGTGGTGGACGAATTGGCGGCGCAAGGCTTGGCCGTGGACGACGACGGCGCCAAAGTGGTATTTCTCGACGAATTCAAAAACCAAGACGGCGATCCGGCCGCCTTTATCGTGCAGAAGCAGGGCGGCGGCTTCCTGTATTCCAGCACCGATTTGGCCTGCATCCGCTACCGCGTGAACCGCTTGCAGGCCGACCGCCTGCTGTATGTGGTGGACGCCCGCCAAAGCCTGCATTTCCAGCAGCTGTTTACCGTGGCGCGCAAAGCCGGCTGGCTACCTGAAAGCGCAACGGCCGAACACATTCCCTTCGGCACCATGATGGGCAAAGACGGCAAACCCTTTAAAACCCGCTCCGGCGACACGGTGAAACTGGTCGATTTGCTCAATGAAGCGGTGGAACGCGCCACCGCCTTGGTGGCCGAGAAAAACCCGGCCCTCTCGCCGGCCGAGGCCGCAGAGATCGGCCGTGTGGTGGGCATCGGTGCGGTGAAATACGCCGATTTGAGCAAAAACCGCAGCAGCGATTATGTGTTCGACTGGGACCAGATGCTCTCTTTCGAAGGCAACACCGCGCCCTATCTGCAATATGCCTACACCCGCGTGCAAAGCGTGTTCCGCAAGGCCGGCGACTGGGACGCTGCCGCCCAACCGGTGTTCACCGAACCCTTGGAAAAACAGCTGGCGGTGGAGTTACTCAAGTTTGAAGACGTACTGTGCAATGTGGCGGAAAGCTGCCATCCCCACTATTTGGCGGCGTATCTTTACCAGGTGGCCGCCCTGTTCAGCCGCTTCTACGAAGCCTGCCCCATCCTCAAGGCCGAAGGCAGCGTGCGCAACAGCCGCCTGCAGCTGGCCAAGCTTACCGGTGATACCTTGAAACAAGGCTTGGAATTGCTCGGCATCGAAACTTTGGACGTGATGTAAGTCCTTTTTCAGGTAGCCTGCAGGCTACCTGAAAAGACTCCGCCTTGCCCCGGCTGCCCGCCGCTTATATCATAAGCGCCTTCTGCGGCCCGGCCGCTTTTCGCTTGAAAGACTGTGCATGAAACTGCTTGTGATTGCCGACCCGCTGGCCGGCTTCAAAACGTATAAAGACACCACTTATGTGATGATGCGCGAAGCCGCCCGCCGCGGCTGGCAGCTGTTTCATGGCCTCAGCGGCGATTTGTCGGTGCGCGCCGGCGTGGTCACCGTACAAGCGGCCCGGATTGATTTTTTCGGTGCCGATCAGGGCCGCAGCGACTGGTTTGCCGCCCACGCGCCGCAACGGTGCGCCTTGCGCGATTTCGACGCCGTCATCATGCGTACCGATCCGCCTTTCGACCTGCAGTATCTGTATGCCACCCAGCTGCTGACGCTGGCCGAAGGACAGGGCGCCAAGGTGTTCAACAGCGGCCAAGCCATGCGCGATTTCAACGAAAAACTGGCGATTCTGCATTTCGACCGCTTTACCGCCCCCACTGTGGTCAGCACCCGTGCCGCCGAGGTGCGCGGTTTCTTGGCCGAGCAGGGCGACATCATCGTCAAGCCTTTGGACGGCATGGGCGGCATGGGTATTTTCCGCCTGCGCCAGGACGACCCCAATATCGGCAGCATTCTGGAAACCCTGATGCAGCACGACCGCCGCACCATCATGGCCCAACGCTATATCCCCGAAATCGTGCACGGCGACAAGCGGGTGTTGGTGATCGGCGGGCAGGTGGTGCCGTATGCCTTGGCACGGATTCCGCAGCAGGGCGAAACGCGCGGCAATTTGGCTGCCGGCGGCCGCGGCGTGGCGCAGGCTTTGTCGCCGCGCGACCGCGAAATTGCCGAAAACTTGGCGCCCGAATTGGTGCGCCGCGGCATTTTACTGGCCGGCTTGGACATCATTGGCGACTACCTCACCGAAGTCAACGTCACCAGCCCCACCGGTTTCCAAGAAATCATGCAGCAGCAAGGCTGCGATGTGGCGGCTTTGTTTATCGACGCCGTGGCCGAATGGAGCGCCCGTTGAAGCGGTTTTCAGGTAGCCCGATTCCCGCCTCCCGACCCTATTCATAATGAACAAACACACCACTCCCGACGAGACCCCGGCGGCTCCGTCCCGCCCGCCCGGCGATTATGCCCAAGACGTGTGCAGCAAAGCGCACGAAGTGTATGACAAGGCGCATGAAGCCTACGACCGCGCCCACGACAAAATGCAGGCTTACTGCGCCGATGTGCAGAGCTACGCCGCGCAAATGAAAGGCAAAACCGGCCTGCGCCGCATCATCAACGCGCTGGGTTATTCGTGGGACGGCATCCGTGCTGCCTGCGACGAAGCCGGTTTCCGCCAGCTGTTGTGGATCAACGGCATCCTGATCTTGCTGGCGCTGCTGTTGCCGTTTACTTTGGCCGTGCAGCTGGTGTTGATCCTGGCCTCCGCTTTGTCTTTGGTGGTGGAGCTGATCAACACCGGCATCGAAGCGGCGGTGGACCACACCTCTTTGGCGCAGCATGAGCTGGCCAAGCGCGCCAAGGATGTCGGCTCGGCGGCGCAGTATCTGCTGTTGGCCGTCTTGTTGCTGATGTGGCTGCTGGCGCTGTGGCGCACTTTTGCGGCTACCTGAAACGGAGTAACGGATGTCTTTGCCCGAGCAGCCCTCTTCCTACGCCGCCGGCCAAAAAGGCAAAACCGGCTGGCGGCGCATTCTCAATGCGGCCATTTATTCGCGCGACGGCCTCATCGCCGCCTACCGCCACGAGGCGGCGTTCCGCCAGCTGGTGTGGCTGCATGCGGTGTTGCTGGTGTTGCTGGCCGTGGCCGGCTTCAGTCTGCCGGTGAGCATGATTTTGTTGGCGGCCTCGTTTTTCTCGCTGGTGGTGGAACTGGTCAACACCGGTTTGGAAGCGCTCACCGACCGCGTGTCCACCGAAAAACATCCTTTGTCGAAAATCGCCAAAGATGTCGGCTCGGCGGCGCAAATGCTGGCGCTGGTGTTGCTGGCCCTGTTGTGGGGCTTGGCGCTGTGGCAGGCTTATGCTTGATGTGACGCAAGTTTGGTCCAAATGGGGCCGGCTGTGTATGACCTTTACAAACAGGAACAGATGCTCATGAAACCAGTGTTATTGGCCGCTTTGGCCTTGCTTGGCGCCGCTGCGGCTCAGGCCGATATCCATGTGCGCGATGCGTGGGCACGTTTTACCGTGCCCGGCCAGCAGGCGGGCGGCGTGTTTATGCAGCTGCACAACGGCGGCCGCGCCGATGCCTTGGTAGGCGGCAGCAGCCCCTTGGCGGAGAAAGTGGAAATCCATACCCACAGCATGCGCGAGGGCAGGATGCAGATGCATGAAATCGAAGGCGGCTTGCCCTTGGCCGAAGGCGGCCGTGCCGAACTCAAACCGGGTGGTTACCATGTGATGCTGATCGGCTTGAAACAGCCTTTGGCCGGCGGCCTCCGCTTTCCGCTCACCCTGCATTTCCGCCATGCGCCGGCCAAAACGGTTACCGTAACCGTGAAGACCCCGGCGCAGGAAGCGGCGCAGCCGGGCGGACACGGGCATCACCATCACGGCCATTGAGAGGGTAGGATACACCCCTTACTTGTGGCCGTGATGCAGAGCGGCGAGAACACAAACAGGCTACCTGAAAAGCTTTCAGGTAGCCTTTGCTGTGCTTTTCTTGGCGTCGCTCAATCGAAGCGGACCACATCCAGGCAATGTTGCTGCGCGCGCATTCTTTGGAGAACAATGTCTTGGCGATTGTCGTCCGACAGCAGGCAAATCACGGCATCGGGGTCTTGGGCGGCGATGCGGCCCAAGTGATAGGCCCAAACCAAGCCGGGGTCGGCGGCGCTGCCGGGCGGTAAAAAGACAAAATGCACCCGTTTGCCGAAACGGCACAGCACTTCGCACCAAGTCATGGGCATATATTCCTGGCCGGCCGGAATAAACAGCCAGATGTGGCAGGCAGGGTCGATTTCACTCAAACACTCAGGGCGAGCGGAGTCAAAGGAAAGCAGGATGTGTTTCATGTGTGTAGGTATGTCTTGCGGCCGGTGTGTCCGGCCGCTTTATTGTGTGTTTGTTTGTTGTTTTCGGGCGCTTTTTTGGGTGCGCCCTGATGTTGGCGCGGAATATACCAAAAATCCCCCTGTCTGTGGTAGCCGCAGCAGGGGGAAGGGGGACGGAATGTGCAGTTTGGGCAACAGCTTAACGGCCGAAATCCTCAGCGGACTGCGGCGGGCGCCCCAAAAGGGCGGCAAAACCGGCGCAGTCGGCCGTCGAACCGGCACGCAACAGGCGCAGGCTGTCGCGGCTGAGTAAGCCGTTGCTGGGCACCTCCGCCAGCGCGGCACCCCACTCGGCCACAGGCCGGGGTAAGGAGAGGATGTGGGCGGGCGGTTTGCGGTGGAGGTTGCGCCGCAGCAGGTTCAGGTAGCCGGCCAGCGTGCAGGTTTGGCTGCCGGTAAATGGCATGCAGCCGCCTGCGGTGCCGACTGCCAACTTGGCGAGACCTTCGGCCACATCGTCGAGGTGGACCGGCTGCAGCGCGAAACGGCCGCCTTCAGGCAGGCAGAGCAGCGGCAGACGGGCCAGGCGGATAAACAGTTCGCAGCTGGCGCCGCCGCGCCCGAACACCACGGAAGGTTGCGCGATGGCCGTGCTGAGGCCGCTGCCGGCCACGGCGTGGTCGCCGCGCCCTTTGCTGCCGAGGAAAGGCACCGGATGGTCGGCCGCCGCGCCGAGAGCGGACAGCTGTACCCAACGCGGCACGCCGTGTTCCGCCGCCAGATGGGCCAATTTGGCCGGTGTATGATGGTGGACGGTCTCCAGAACACTGCGGTGGCGGCTCATGATGCCGACGGCATTGATGACTACGTCCGCGCTTTTCAGGTAGCCGGTGAGGCGCGTGAAATCAGGCTGCAGAAAGTTGAATTCGCGGCTGCTTGGCATATTGACTTGGTGTCCTTGCTGTTGCAGCAGGCGGGCGGTGGCGGCACCGATAAAGCCGCTGCCGCCAAAAAGCAGAATGTTCATGATGGCTCCGATGGTGAATGGCAGACGGGATGAAGTTATTTAAACAAGGGCGGCAGGCCGTCGTCAGGGCGGGGCCGGGCGGCCGGCGTTACTGGGTCGAAATCGGGCATTTGACCGCGTTTGAGGTGGAGTTTGCCGCCCGTTTGCGCCACGGGCGCTTTCGGACCGCTTTGGAGCAAACGAATCTGCTGGCGGACGAGATAGGCCAACACCAGCAGCAGGCCGACGCCGCCGAAAATGGCCCAACGCAGGGCATACAGCAGGTTGTTCGCCAGGCTCTGGCCGAAACGCGGGGCAAACAGCAACACGCAGAGCATGGGCAGCAGCAGGGTGAGGCTGAGGTAAAGCCGCTGCCAGAACATACCGCTGATTTCCTTCACCTCCGGGCGCGGATCGTCGCAGAGAAAGGCCAGCACTTTGCGCAACGGCCGGCCGAGAATGGCCCAGCAAATACCGCTGACAGTAAGCGAAACCAGCACCACGGCAGCGGTGACGGCAAGGGAAGAATAGCTAGGGGAATACATCGCAAACTCCTGACAAAGTGAAGAAAATTGGTCGGGTGGTTTTCAGGTAGCCTGAGGTTGCTTTTTGTCATGCAAGATGACGGCAGTCTCGTGGGGGCGAAATCCCGGCCTGCTGTATCGGCCATGCTCGCAAAGCGTTAATTTGCTGCGCTTTCTTCCTTGCGTGCGTGGTTTTCCACCCCAAAACGTTGTGCAGGCCCAAGCGCGCCACGCGCTAAACGGGTTTCAGAACCATCAAAAAATACACAATCACCATGGCACAGAAAGCCGGATAGCCCAGCAGCTCCCAAAGCCGCGCATCGCGCCAATAGGCATCGGGCAGTTGGCGTTCGCCGCGTTCGGCCGCCGCTTGGGCGGTCTTGGCCATCCTCAGCTGCAAAACCACCACCGGCAGCCAACACAGTCCGGCCAAGGTATAGAGGGCCAAGGTCCACACAATCCAGCTCATGCTCCAGTCCATGCCGGCGTGCCGGATCATCCACAGGCCGGAGAGAGGCTGGAAAATCACCGCCGGGGTGGTAAACCACCAGTCGGCGCGGCACACCAGCCGAGACACCACGGCCTGCGCCTGTACGTTGCCGCTGCGGTTGGCGAAGAAGAGGTAAAAGGCGGTGCCGAAGCCGGTGCCCACCATCAGGGTGGCGGAGAGGATGTGGAGGGTTTTGACAATGAGATAGGTGTTCATGACACACTCCTTTCAGAAACGGGGCGGTTTTCAGGCCGCGTCGGACCAGACGTTTGTTGCGCGCCGGCCAGACAAATCGTTACGGCCAGCAAGGGAAAATTCTTCACCAGGGGCGCGAAGGGGTGCAGCCAATTGGCCGGCAGCCACAGCGCCACAATCAGGCTATACGCCGCAATGGTGGCCGCCTGTGCCGCCCACAGCAGGCGGTGTTGCCGCCAAGGGCTGAACAACAACACGCCGAGCAGCACGTCCCAAGCCGAAGCGGCTGCCAGCGCAGGCATCTGCCATTCGGACGGCAGGCCGACATCGGCCAATAATTGCAAAGCTTCGTTGCGGGCGGTGAGAATGGGCTGCAGCCCGCTCCACAGCCATAAACCGCCAAAGGATGAGGAAATATGCCAAGGCTGATTATTCATAAATTTCTGCCTTAAGAGAAATAATTAGGGAAATTTTTTGCCGATTTTTTCGGCAGTCGGCATTTTCTTTTTTCGGTAAGCAACTTAAGCGCCTTATCCACAGCCTCTCTACGGTGTTATCCAAACGGTTGGGGGAAAGCGGCGGCCGCATGGGCGGCTGATGTCATGAGCCAGCAAGGCGGCGAATTTGTCTGTTTTTTTAGGCAGTGGCAAAATCTGCCAATACCATCAATGTGTTCGCTTGCTTATCCACAGCTTATCCCAATCAGCTTCCCCGGCGCGTGTGGGTATCGGTTTTGTTTTGCCTGATTTTTAATCAGTACCAATTATGTCAAACGGCTGACGGGCTTAGACCGGCTTTCCACAACGGAAACACAGGCTCATGCACGGAAGATGTGGGCAGCAAGCAGGCCGGGTATCGGGCTTCAGAATACAGGTTGAGACCTTCGCAAAACCTCCAGATGTGGATGCAGTTCAAGGCGTAGCAGCGCAGCGAACGCAGACATATCATGCGGATAGGCAAGTGAGCGAGCAGCGCACAACGCAGAAATGCGCTGCAGATGGGGGTTTTGCAAAGGTCTCAGGTTAATGGTTGCGGTTGGGCCATCGGATACGATGGTTTCAATATTGTTGCCAGGCAACTACAATTTCTGTAATTACTGAAATTATAGTTTAATTGTTTGGCTTGGCGCAAGGTCCATGCTAGGGTTGGGCAGAGTGAGGGAAATACTGGGCCAATTTCTGTTTGATTTTTATCATATTCAGCTTATCGGGCTACCTAACACGCTTTCAGGTAGCCTGAGATGTAGAAATTAT
>NZ_JH164926.1:1807212-1826736 GCF_000226875.1 Neisseria shayeganii 871 | reverse complement strand
TTTCTACACCTGAGACCTTTGCAACTTTCACAATGTAGCGGTAGTCGCAAACCCAGTATTGCAGTGTGCATGATCGTCGGAACGCTCGTGAGAAAGAGCGATCAGGTGGTAGGTAAAAGATAACGCGAACAGTAGCGATAGCGCAGAAAAGCACAATGTGGAAATGGCTGCAGATGGCAGGGCGCAACTATTTCGGCGCCCAACATCTTAGCTCAGAGATTAAGACTGCCTTATGCCGTTGAGCCCGCCTCCTCCGCATACGGCAGCACCCACCAGCCCACCAACCAGGCCGCCGCCCCGCCGGCCACGGCCGGCAAAACATCCGGCAGGTCTTTCAGGCCGTAAAAATCGAACGGCATCCAGCCCGGCAGCGACATCACCGGCAACTTAGACACGGAAAACAACCAATACGGCAGCAAGGCCGCGACAGCGGCGGCCAAAGCCGGCAGCAACAGGCCGAGCGGATGATGATGCAGGCGCGCCGACAGCGCCACCGCCGCCGCAGCCGGCCCGCAAGCGGCAAACCAAAGCGCACCGTTCAAGACCATCAGCAGCGTGAACCACAGCGTCTTGGCCGACAGCAGCGTCATCAGCATCTGCGTCGGCGCTTCCCAGCCCTCGCTCCACAGCGCCAACAGCAAGGAATACAGCACTCCGGCCAGCACGCCGGTGCACAAAACATAAGACCACGCCACACGGCGATACGGATAAGCAGTCGAAGAAGGAGGCATGTGTTCATCCGCCCTGAAAAAGTGATTCGGCCCGCGGCAGGCTACCTGAAACCCCGTCAGCCGACAAGCCGGATATGCCGGCCGCCACGCCCCGACAGCGCTTTACTGCACCGGCAATTCAGAGAATAATACCGCCTTTTCCCTGCCACTTATCCAAGCAAGAAACGTTTATGAGCACCATTCTGCAAAACCTGCCCGCCGGCCAGAAAGTCGGCATCGCCTTTTCCGGCGGCCTTGACACCTCCGCTGCCCTCCTGTGGATGAAGCTGAAAGGCGCCCTGCCCTATGCCTACACCGCCAACCTCGGCCAGCCCGACGAAGACGATTACGAGGCCATTCCGCGCAAAGCCAAAGAATACGGCGCCATCGAAGCCCGCCTGATCGACTGCCGCAGCCAGCTGGCCCACGAAGGCATTGCCGCCATCCAATGCGGCGCTTTCCACGTCACCACCGGCGGCGCCACCTATTTCAACACCACTCCGCTGGGCCGTGCCGTTACCGGCACCATGCTGGTTTCCGCCATGAAAGAAGACGACGTCAACATCTGGGGCGACGGCTCCACCTACAAAGGCAACGACATCGAACGCTTCTACCGCTACGGCCTCTTAACCAATCCCGGCCTGCGCATCTACAAACCCTGGCTCGACCAAACCTTTATCGACGAATTGGGCGGCCGTCAGGAAATGAGCGAATTTCTGATTGCCAACGGATTCGACTACAAAATGTCGGTAGAAAAAGCTTACTCCACCGATTCCAATATGCTGGGCGCCACCCACGAAGCCAAAGACCTGGAATTCCTCAACAGCGGCATCAAAATCGTGAAACCCATCATGGGCGTGGCCTTCTGGGACGAAAACGTTGAAGTGAAAGCCGAAGAAGTGCGCGTGCGCTTTGAAGAAGGCGTGCCCGTGGCGCTGAACGGCCGCACCTTCTCCGACCCCGTGGAACTGTTTTTGGAAGCCAACCGCATCGGCGGCCGCCACGGCTTGGGCATGAGCGATCAAATCGAAAACCGCATCATCGAAGCCAAATCGCGCGGCATCTACGAAGCCCCCGGCATGGCGCTGCTGCACATCGCCTACGAGCGCCTCTTAAGCGGCATCCACAACGAAGACACCATCGAGCAATACCGCATCAACGGCCTGCGCCTCGGCCGCCTGCTCTACCAAGGCCGCTGGTTCGACAGCCAAGCCCTGATGCTGCGCGAAACCGCCCAACGCTGGGTGGCAAGCGCCATCACCGGCGAAGTCACCCTCGAGCTGCGCCGCGGCAACGACTACTCGATTCTGAACACCGAATCGCCCAACCTCACCTACCAGCCCGAACGCTTGAGCATGGAGAAGGTCGAAAACGCCGCCTTCACCCCGGCCGACCGCATCGGCCAGCTGACCATGCGCAACCTCGACATCACCGACACCCGCGCCAAACTCGGTCTCTACGCCCAAACCGGCCTGCTTTCCTTAGGCGAAGGCTCGGTCTTGCCGCAGCTGAAGCATCAAGAATAAGGCAACAAACGGCGTGGTTGAAACGGTTCCATCAGGGACGGTCAGCCGCGCCGTTTTTATTACTCGTCTCTGAAGCACTCTTCTGTCAGACAACTCATCTGACCTTTGCGGTTGCGTTATCAGGGGTTTGCTGTTTGTGATCTGATGTTCACCCTCCGAGACGATAAGGAGGGCTGAGACCTTTGCAAAACCCCCATCTGCGACGCATTTCCGCGTTGTGCGTTTATGCCCTAAGGGTACTGCTCATTCGCTTACCCATCGTGTGATATGTCTGTCCCACAGGGATTCCTGGCGTTCACACTCGCTACGCTGCTACGCCTTGAACGGCATCCACATCTGGGGGTTCTGCAAAGGTCTTGGGCGGTACTTTCAAAATTTAGATACTGAAATTATTAAATATTTATATATTAAAAATATTGGGAAAGTTCCTGTCTGGCTGGCGGGCAAGGGGCAGGTGAAGCAGCGATGCCGAATACCAATACAATGGGTTCCATGCGCCAGGCGACGATCACAAAAATGCATTGGCACAGAAATACATTGGCTCGGAAGAGTCTCAGGTATTGGTTCTGCTTCAAACCTATCTACCGGGCAAGGCACAGAGCACACACGTATCTGCGTCTGCTGCGTTTGTCCGGCGAGATAAAGCTATAAAGGTCTCAGCCCGATGGTTAGGGCGCTGCGGCGGCTGCCGTTTCGGCCGGCAAATCTGTTAAAATGCGCGGTTTCCCGAATTGCCGCATGGTGATGTTTATGTCGTCTATTGCCGAACAGGTGCGCCGCCGCCGCACTTTTGCCATTATTTCCCACCCCGACGCGGGTAAAACCACGCTCACCGAAAAGCTGTTGCTGTTTTCGGGCGCGATTCAGAGCGCCGGCACGGTGAAGGGCAAAAAGTCGGGCAAGTTCGCCACTTCCGACTGGATGGAAATCGAGAAACAGCGCGGCATTTCGGTGGCCTCATCGGTGATGCAGTTCGATTATCACGACCACACCGTGAACCTGCTCGACACCCCCGGCCACCAAGACTTCTCCGAAGACACCTACCGCGTGCTCACCGCGGTGGACAGCGCGCTGATGGTGATCGACGCGGCCAAGGGCGTGGAGGCGCAAACCATCAAGCTCTTGAACGTCTGCCGCCTGCGCAACACGCCCATCGTCACCTTTATGAACAAATACGACCGCGAGGTGCGCGATTCGCTGGAACTGCTGGACGAAGTGGAAAACATCCTCAAAATCCGCTGCGCGCCGGTCACCTGGCCCATCGGCATGGGCAAAAACTTCAAGGGCGTGTACCACATTCTCAACGACGAGGTGTATTTGTTTGAGGCAGGCGGCGAAAAACTGCCGCACGAGTTTGAAGTGGTGCAGGGCATAGACAATCCGCGGCTGGACGAATTGTTCCCGCTGGAAATGGACAATCTGCGCGCCGAAATCGAGCTGGTGCAGGCCGCATCGAATGAATTTGTGCTGGAAGAATTTCTGGCCGGCGAGCTGACGCCGGTGTTTTTCGGCTCCGCCATCAACAACTTCGGCATTCGCGAAATCCTCGATTCGCTCATCGGCTGGGCGCCGGCGCCGCAGCCGCGCGACGCCACCGTGCGCATGGTGGCGCCGGCGGAGGAGAAATTTTCCGGTTTCGTGTTCAAAATCCAAGCCAATATGGACCCGAAACACCGCGACCGCATCGCCTTTTTGCGCGTGTGTTCCGGCAAATTCGAGCGCGGCATGAAGATGAAGCATCTGCGCATCAACCGCGAGATTGCCGCTTCCAGCGTGGTGACCTTTATGTCGCACGACCGAGAGTTGGTGGAAGAAGCCTACGCCGGCGACATCATCGGCATTCCCAACCACGGCAACATCCAAATCGGCGACAGTTTTTCCGAAGGAGAACCGCTGGCGTTTACCGGTATCCCGTTTTTTGCGCCCGAGCTGTTCCGCAGCGTGCGCATCAAAAACCCACTGAAAATGAAGCAGCTGCAAAAAGGTTTGCAGCAGCTGGGCGAAGAAGGCGCGGTGCAGGTGTTCAAACCGCACAGCGGCGGCGATTTGATTTTGGGCGCGGTGGGCGTGCTGCAGTTTGAAGTGGTTACGTCGCGCCTGGCGGCCGAATACGGCGTGGATGCGGTGTTCGACAGCGCTTCCATTTGGTCTGCGCGTTGGGTGTCTTGCCCCGACAAGAAAAAACTGGCCGAATTTGAAAAAGCCAATGCCGCCAATCTGTCGATTGATGCCGGCGGCAACCTGGCCTATCTGGCGCCCAACCGCGTGAACCTGAATCTCACGCAGGAACGCTGGCCGGATATCGTGTTCCACGAAACCCGCGAGCATTCGGTGAATCTGAACGATTGATGCTTGCAAAACGGCAAATCATCAATAAAGGTCTCAAAAGGTCTCAGGCTACCTGAATCTGTTTTCAGGTAGCCTGAGTTTTGCCTATACCGCTTTAGAGCAATACTTTTTCCATGCCGCCGTTGTTGGCTCGGTGGACGAAGTCGTTTTGCCAATTCTCGCCCAATACGGTTTTCGCCATTTCGATGACGATGTAGTCGGCATCAACCGGGTTGTCGTCGGTGTAGCGCGAGAGGCCCTGTAAGCAGGCGGGGCAGGAGGTGAGCAGTTTCACCGGGCTGCCGTCTTGCGGCAGTTGCTTGAGGTTTTTTTCGATTTCTTCCTGCTTGCGGAATTTCACCTGGGTGGCGATGTCGGGGCGTTTCACCGCAAACATGCCGCTCTCGCCGCAGCAGCGGTCGCTCAACACCACCGGCTTGCCCATGAGCTCGGAAGCCATTTGGGTGGGGTTCATGGTTTTGATCGGGCTGTGGCAGGGGTCGTGATACAGGTATTGGCGGCCCTGTAGGCCGTCGAGTTTCACGCCTTTTTCCAGCAGGTATTCGTGGATGTCGATGATGCGGCAGCCGGGGAAGATGTCTTCGAAGCGGTAGCCGGCGAGGCTGTCGTAGCAGGTGCCGCAGCTCACCACCACGGTTTTGATGTCGAGGTAGTTGAGGGTGTTGGCCATGCGGTGGAACAGCACGCGGTTTTCGGTAATCATCTTCTGCGCTTTGTCGTCCTGGCCGCCTGCAGCCTGCGGGTAGCCGCAGCACAGATAGCCGGGCGGCAGCACGGTTTGCACGCCTACATGGTAGAGCATGGCCTGGGTGGCGAGGCCGACTTGGCTGAACAGGCGCTCGGAGCCGCAGCCGGGGAAGTAGAACACGGCTTCCGCATCTTCCGGCATGGCGGGGTTGCGGATGATGGGCACGGTTTTGTCGTCTTCAATGTTTAACAGCGCGCGCGCGGTTTTAATCGGCACATGGCGCGGCAGCGGGCGGTTGATGAAATGGACGATTTGCTCGCGCACCGGTGGTTTGCCGAGGGTGGCGGCGGGTTCGGCTTTCTGTTTTTCGCCGCCGAGCTTGAATTTGCGGCCCATTTCGTAGCCGAAGTTTTGCAACTTGAAGCCGGTTTCGGCCACGCCTTTGCGCAGGATTTTGATGGTGCGCGGGTCTTTGGCGTTGAGCAGGGCCATGCCGGCGGCCACGGCGGGGTGGAAACGCTGTTTGCCGGCTTTGCGCAGATAGTTGCGGATGGCCACGGTGACGTCGCCGAAGTCGATTTTCACCGGACAGGGTTTCACGCAGCGGTGGCAGACGGTGCAGTGGTCGGACACGTCGTGCAATTCGTCGAAATGGCGCATCGACACGCCGCGGCGGGTTTGCTCTTCGTACAAAAACGCTTCGGTTAAGAGGCCGACGCCGAGGATTTTATTGCGCGGGCTGTAGAGCAGGTTGGCGCGCGGCACGTGGGTGGAACACACCGGTTTGCATTTGCCGCAGCGCAGGCAGTCTTTCACCGAATCGGCAATCTTGCCCAAGTCGGACTGCTCCATGATCAGCGATTCGAAGCCCAACAGCTCGAAAGAGGGCGTGTAGGCGCGGCTCAAATCCGAGCCTTTCATCAGCTTGTGGCGGTTGAAGCGGCCGTGAGGATCGACTTTGGCTTTGTAGTCCCAATAGGGCTGCATTTCTTCGTCGGTGAGGAATTCGAGCTTGGTGATGCCGATGCCGTGTTCGCCGGAAATCACGCCGTTGAGGCTGCGGGCGATGTTCATGATGCGCGCCACCGCTTTGTGGGCGGTTTGCAGCATCTCGTAGTCGTCGGAATTGACCGGGATGTTGGTGTGCACATTGCCGTCGCCCGCGTGCATGTGCAGGGCGACGAACACGCGGCCGCGCACCACTTTGGCGTGGATTTTGTCCAAGCCTTTCATGATGTTGCTGTCGGCCTGGCCGCTGAAGATTTCGGCCAGGGGCTTCATGATGTCTTCTTTTACCGACACGCGCAGGCGGAAGTCGCGCATGGTGATGAAGCAGGAGTCGCTGTTCCGGCTACCTGAAAGCGCATTCACCGCTTCGCCGAAGCGGGCGCGGTATTCGCCCAGGGGTTGGTCGAGGTGGTCGAGCAGCCATTGCCAGCGCGCCTGCACGGCCTCCACATGGGCTTTGGCGTGCTCGGCACGTTCGCCCAACAACTCGCTGGGCGGCAGGTCGGTGCCCATTTTGTCTACCGGCAGGCTACCTGAAAGGTATTGCAGCAGGGCGTGGCACAGTTTGAGTTTGTTTTGGATGGAAAGCTCGATGTTGATGCGCTCGATGCCGTCGGAGTATTCGCCCAGCCGTTCCAGCGGAATCACCACGTCTTCGTTGATTTTGAAGGCATTGGTGTGTTTGGCGATGGCGGCGGTGCGGCTGCGGTCGAGCCAGAAGGTTTTGCGCGCTTCGGGGCTGACGGCGATGAAGCCTTCGCCTTCGCGGGCGCGCGCCAGCTCGACCATGTGCTCGGCGGCGGCTTCCACCGCGGCTTCGTCGTCGGAAACGATGTCGGAAATCAGCACCATCTTCGGGCGGCCTTTGCCGGCGGCCTTGGTGGCATAGCCCACCGCGCGCACATAACGCCAGTCCAAATGCTCCAAGCCGGCCAGTTTCACCGAAGGGTGGCCGAGCAGGAAGTCGCGGATTTCCACGATGGAGGGCGTGGCGTTGGCCACGGTGCCGAAGAACTCCAGGCAGACGGTGCGCGTGTGCGCGGGCATGCGGTGCAGCACAAAGGCCACGCTGGTGATGATGCCGTCGGTGCCTTCTTTCTGCACGCCGGGCAGGCCGGCGAGGAATTTGTCGGTCACGTCTTTGCCGAGGCCGACTTTGCGGAATTTGTGGCCGGGGATTTCGAGGCGTTCGGTTTTGGCGATGGTTTCGCCGTCGTCTTTGAGGGTGTGCACGTCGAAAAGCGCCGTGTCTTCGTCGTGGATTTTGCCGAAGTTGTGGCGCACCCGTTCGATTTTCAGCCATTCGCCCTGCGGGTTGACCATTTTCCAATAGGCCAGGTTGTCGAGCGCGGTGCCCCACAGCACGGCTTTTTTGCCGCCGGCGTTCATGGCCACGTTGCCGCCCACGCAGGAGGCATCGGCGGAGGTGGGATCCACCGCAAACACGAGTTTGGCGGCGCTGGCGGTTTCTTCCACGCGGCGGGTGACCACGCCGGCGCCGCAGTGGATGATGGGGTGCTTGCCTTCCAAGCCGGGCAGCGCCACATACTGCACGCCGTGGTGGCGGTCGAGTTTTTCGGTGTTGATGACCGCGCTCATGGCATCCAGCGGCACGGCGCCGCCGGTGTAGCCGGTGCCGCCGCCGCGCGGGATGATGGTGAGGTCGAGCTCGATCAGCGCGCGCACCAGCGGGGCGACTTCGGATTCTTTGTCGGGATTGATGACGACGAAGGGATATTCCACGCGCCAGTCGGTGGCGTCGGTGACGTGCACCACCCGCGCCAGGCCGTCGAACATGATGTTGTGTTTTTTGGTGATTTTGGAGAGGCGCTCCAGAATCTGCGCGCGTTTGAGCTGGGTGGTGGCGAAGCTGTCGGCAAAGCGGTTGACCGCGCTTTCGGCGGCCTGCACCAAGCGCAGCACGTCGCTGTTGTCGTCGCGGCGTTTATAAACTTCGTTCAGGCGGTGGCGCATTTCTTTCACCAGCGCGGCCTGACGGTCGGGGTGTTCGAGCAGGTCGTCCACCAGATAGGGGTTGCGCATCACCACCCAAATATCGCCCAACACCTCGAACAGCATGCGTGCCGAACGGCCGGTGCGGCGTTGCGAGCGCAGGTTTTCCAGGGTTTCCCAAGCCGGCTCGCCCAACAGGCGGATCACGATTTCGCGGTCGGAATAGGAAGTGTAGTTGTAGGGGATTTCGCGGATGCGGGCGCTGGTGCTCATGGTGTGGTTCCGTGGGGTGTGGTGGCCTGTCGCGCGGCAAACGGATGGCGGACAGCTTATTATTGTGCAAGGCAGCAATTTAGTGCAAATAAGGGAAAATTTCAATGCCGAGTGCCGGTTTTTGCACGGGATTCATCGGGCTACCTGAAAACGGTTTCAGGTAGCCTGCGGTGCGGCATGAAGCGGCGTTTACGGCTGCGCCAGAATCTGTTTGGCGGCTTCCACGCCCCAATACACGGCTTCTTCAAACACGGAATAGCCGCTTAAATCGCTGTGGGCGAAGTGCAGGCGGGAGCGGTGGCGGCGCAGGGCGAGCAGCAGCGGGTCGTTCAGGTAGCCCGGTTGGGGTACGCTCATGCCGTGGGCGCGCACGCTGATGTCCACATGTTCCACATGCCGCCAGAAGGCGCGGCCGTAGGCGGCGGTGAGGTCGCGTGCGGCGTGGTGCAGCAGTTCTTGGTCGCCGGCGGCCAACAGCCAGCGGCGCACGTTTTGCGGGCGGTCGTGGTTGAGGGCGGTGTAGGCGGTGAAGATGGTGCGTTCGGGTTTGGCGACGCGGATCAGCTGGTGGGTGGCCACCACATAGCCCAGGCCGCTGCCGCCGTGCACCACGTTGTCCCAAGCCAAATCGCTGCCGGCTGGTTCGTCCGGGAATCGGTGCAGCACGAAGTTGGCCACCAGCCAGGGCGCGTATTCGGGCAGGGCGTGGCCGAAACCGTAAGCGGCGGCATCGGCGAGAATGCGCGCGGCCACCATCAGCGGCATGGCGGCCACCACCTGCTGCGCGCGGAAACGCACGGTTTCGCCGCTCAGGTTGTGGCGCAGCACCACGGCCACGTGGTCGCCGTGTTCTTCAATTTGCAGGGCACTGGCGTTGACGGTGCAGGGTTGTTGCGGGGCGCGGGCGAAACCGTCTGCCGGCTGCAGGCCGGCGTGGCGGCGCAGTTGGCGGGAAAGATGGGCGAGGCCGTCGGGCCAGGTGAGCACGGTGTCTTGGGCGGGGCCGCGTGCGGCGAAGTAGTGCAGGCCGGCAAAGGCGGAAACGGCGTCTATGCCTTGGCCGTAGTCGTCGCGGCAGCAGTAGTCGAGATACCAGCGCAGCGAGGGGGAGCGGTAGTTTTCGCGGTCGAGCCAGGCGGCGAAGCTGAGGCGGTCGAGCTTGCGCCAGGCGGCGTCTTGCGAAGACAGGGCCACGGGCAGGGCGAACAGTTTGCGCCCGTCGCTGCCGCGGGCGGTTTTCAGTTGTTCGATCAGCGCGTAAAAGCGGCGGCTGTCGGCGTCTTCCTGCGGCAGCAGCGCGCTCTGCCAGCGGTTTTTGTGCAGCAGCCGCTCTTCGGGGGCGTGCACCAAATCGGTTTCGCGGTAGCGGCCGTCGGCTTGCAGGATACCGAAGTCGCGCAGCATTTCGCGCACGTATTCGCTTTCTGCGGAAGGCAGGGCGAGGTAGTGGGCGGCGGTGGGGGCGCCGAGGCCGTGGCGGTAGTAGCCGGCATTGTTGCCGTCGGGCTCCATGCCTTCGGCCAGCACGATGTCGCGCCGGCCGTGTTTGGCCAGATACCAGGCGGCAGAGAGGCCGGCGGCACCGCTGCCGAGGATGAGGGTGTGGCAGCGGTGTTCGGCGCCTACGTTTTGCGGCAGGCTGCGGTCACGCAGCAGGTGGCCCAGCGGCAGGCCGTGGCGGTTCACCTGTACGCCGGGCATTGGGTTTAAGTGGCGGTGGCCGAACCAAGCCGCGGCGGCGGAGCCGCCCAAGGCGGCGGTGTAGGCAAGGAATCGGCGGCGGGAAACAGACATAGGGCGGACAAACGGCTTTCAGGTAGCCTGAGGCTGGACAGATGACGGCCGCAGGCTACCTGAAAAGGGGCGAGGGCTGAATCAAGAATAAGGAAGATGATGAACAGGTTCTAACGCATCACTTCGCTCCAGTCCTGCTCGAAGTAGCTGACCAGAATCTGGGTGTTCAAATAGTTCGGTTCCACCTGCCGCCGAGCCATATCGGGCGGGAAACGGAACATTTCGGCGGCGGTTTGGGCGTTGAGAAAGCGGGTGGGCACATCGAAGCGCTGCGGCAGCGGGAAGTGGTTTTCGCGGGCGGCGAGCACAAAGCCCCATTCGCCGAAAGAGGGCACATACACATGATAAGGTGCGGTGTGGAGGCCGGCCGCTTCCAGCGTGGCCACCACCGACCAATAGGCGTTGGGCGCGAAATACGGCGAGGTGGACTGCACCACCACCCGCCCCTGCGGCGCCAGATGGCGGGCCACCAAGCGGTACATGGGCACGGAATAGAGTTTGCCCAACGAAAAATTGGCGGGGTCGGGCAGGTCGATGATGATGACGTCGAATTGATGGCGGTTGCCTTCCAGCCATTTGGCGGCGTCGTCGTTGACCACCTGCACTTTGGGGTGGCTGAGCGAGCCTTCGTTGAGGCGGCTGAGGGTGGCGGAAGTGGTGAAGGTGCGGGTCATGTCGGGGTCGAGATCCACCAGGGTGATGTGTTCCACCGACGGATATTTCAGCACTTCGCGCGCGGCCAGGCCGTCGCCGCCGCCCAGAATCAGCACGCGCTGCGGCCGTTCGGCCATCTGCATCGCCGGCAGCACCAAAGCCTCGTGGTAGCGGGCTTCGTCGCGCGAGGAAAACTGCAGGTTGCCGTTGAGATACAGGCGCACATCGTCTTTCCATTGGGTCACCACCAGCCGCTGGTAGGGCGAATGGCTTTCATACACCACCGGGTCGCCGAAATAGCTCTGTTCGGCGCGGAAGGTGATGTGGTTGGCGTAGATAAAGGCCACGGCGAGCACGGCCAGCACGGCGGTGCCGCGGATTTGGATGGCGGCATAGCGCGGTAGCTGGCGGCGGAAAATCTTGGCCGTCAGCACCGCCACCGCCGCATTGAGCAGGCCGAACAGCAGGGCCGAACGCGCCATGCCCAGCCGCGGCGCCAACACCAGCGGAAACAGCAGCGACACCGCCAACGCGCCCAGATAATCGAAGGTGAGCACGCGCGACACCAGTTCTTTGAAGTCGGCCTGCTGCTGGTTGAGCACCCGCATCACCAGCGGAATCTCCATGCCCACCACGGTGCCCACAATCAGCACCAGCGCGTAGAGCAGGGTGCGGAAAGGCGCGGCGGAGAGGCCGAAGGCCACAAACAGCAAAAGCGCCGAGAGGCCGCCGATGACGCCCACCAAAAGCTCGATTTCGATAAAGCGCGTGAGCGCGTCTTCGTCTTTGATGTAGCGGGTCAGGTGCGCGCCGATGCCCATGGCAAACAGATACAGGCCGATGATGGACGAAAACTGCAGAATGCTGTCGCCCAACAGATAGCTGGCCAGCGCCGCCATAATCAGCTCGTAGGCCAGCCCGCAACTGGCCACGATGAAGACGGAAATAATCAGCGTGCGGTTCAGTTTCATGGTTTCAGGTAGCTTGGGTTTCAGGTAGCCCCGGCGGGCGGCGCAGAGCCCGTGTCAGCGGAACCAGCCGCGCACGGCTTCCAAACCGCCGAAGCGGATGCGCACATCTGCCGCCGCTTCGGCTTTCGGTTTGGCGCGGAAGGCAACGCCGAAACCGGCCGCCTGCAGCATGGGAATATCGTTGGCACCGTCGCCCATGGCCAGGGTTTGTTCGCGGCGCAGGCCGAGGCGGTCGCGGTATTCGGCGAGCAGGTCGGCCTTGGTTTGGGCGTCGATCAGACGGCCGCTGAGTTCGCCGCTTAATCGGCCGTTGTGCGACACCAGCTCGTTGGCAAAGCCGTATTCGAAGCCCAGCCGTTGGCGCAGGCGTTCGGTGAAAAAGGTGAAGCCGCCGGACACCAGCATGAATTTCACCCCGTGTGCACGGCATTCGGCCAAGAGGGTTTCCGCGCCCGGCGTTAATTGCAGCACCTCGTCGTACACCCGCTGCAGCTCGCTTTCAGGTAGCCCTTTCAGCAGGGCCACGCGGCGGCGCAGCGATTGTTCGAAGTCCAATTCGCCGCGCATGGATTGCTCGGTAATCGCCGCCACCTGTTCTTTCAAACCCACGCCGGCGGCGATTTCGTCCACGCATTCGATGGTGATCAGGGTGGAATCCATATCGCTCACAATCAGGCCCAAATCGGCAAATGCCATATCGGGCAATACGCCGACATCCGCTTCTTGTGCCTGCAGCGCCAGCACGGCGTTTTCAGGTAGCCTGAAATCGGCCGCCACGGCAAAGCGCAGCGTGTTTTGCCGATGGCGGACGGGCGCGGGCAGGCCGGCGGGCAGCGCGCTCAGATCAAGGGTGTCGGGGCGGGGATGTTGGATAACGAGAACGTGGGTCATGGGCATTTGCTCGAATGCAAAAGCGGCAAGCATACACGGATTGGCGGCAAAGCAAAACCGCTTTCAGGCTACCTGAAAGCGGTTGGCGGAATCTGGCACGCCCACGGGGATTCGAACCCCGGTTGCCGCCGTGAAAGGGCAGTGTCCTAGGCCTCTAGACGATGGGCGCGTGCGGGAAAGGCGCGCATTATACTGTGCCTCGGCGGGCTGTCAAGCCGGCGGGCGGCGGCATTGAAGGCGGCGCCGGGCGGGTTTGCCTGACTGCGCCCGGAGGCGGATTTGGGCTATAATGCCGCGCTTTTAGCAGCAGGAAAGCCGAGCCATGTGGTTTAAGCAGTTAAGTTTTTATCTCCTCAACAAAAATGCCCTGCCCGATTTGGACGCGCTGGCGGCGAAGCTGGCGGAGGCCGAATTTGCGCCGGTGCAGGGTTTGGACTGGTTCAGCGAGGGTTTTGCCGCGCCGCAGGGCTTTTCGCCCGAATTGGTGTTTCCTGCCGATTTCACTTGGGGCGTGGCGCTGAAAAAAGAGGAAAAAGTGCTGCCGGCCGGCGTGATCCGCGATGTGTTGGAAGACAAAGTGGCGGAAATCCAGAATGCCGAAGGGCGCAATGTCGGCCGCAAGGAAAAGCAGGAACTCAAAGAGCAGATTACCGACGATTTGCTGCCGCGCGCCTTTACCCGCAGCAGCCGTTCGCAGGCCTTGTTCGACATCCGCCACGGCTATCTGCTGGTGAACAACGCTTCCGCCGCCAAGGCCGAAGCCATGCTCACCAAGCTGCGCGAAGCCTTGGGCGGTTTGGAAGCGCGGCTGCCGAGCGCCAAACAGTCGCCCGGCAGCCTGATGACCGAATGGCTGCTCAAAGGCGCGGCCGAAGGCGGTTTCGAGCTCGACAGCGATTGCGAGCTGAAAGGGCAGGGCGATGTCGCGCCCACGGTAAAGGTGTCGAAGCAGGATTTGACGGCAGACGAAGTGGTGCAGCACGTGAAAAACGGCAAAACCGTGACCCAGCTGGGGCTAGTGTGGCGCGAACAGATTGCCTTTATCCTGACTCAGGATTTCACCCTCAAGCGCATCCAATACCTGGATGTTTTACAGGAGGAAGCCGACAGCCACGGCAGCGACGCCGCCAGCCTGGCGTTTGCCTCGCAGGTGTTGATGGCCGAGGCGCTGAGCACCATGCTGGAGGAGCTGGCCGCTTATCTGGGCGGCTGGCAGGAATAAGCCGCAACGGGACAACAGACGGTGTGTGCGCTGTACCGCCGTTTTGACAAAACAAAGGATGAAGATGAGCATCAAATCCGACAAATGGATACGCCGCATGGCGGAAGAACACGGCATGATCGAGCCGTTCGAGCCCAAGCAGGTGAAGGAAGCCGACGGGCGCAAAATCATTTCCTACGGCACTTCGAGCTACGGCTACGACATCCGTTGCGCCAACGAATTCAAAATTTTCACCAACATCAACAGCACCATTGTCGATCCGAAAAATTTCGATCCGAAAAACTTTGTCACCGTGGAAGACGACTGTTGCATCATTCCGCCCAATTCGTTTGCCCTGGCGCGCACAGTGGAGTATTTCCGCATTCCGCGCAACGTGCTCACCGTGTGTTTGGGCAAGTCCACCTATGCGCGCTGCGGCATCATTGTGAACGTGACGCCGTTCGAGCCGGAATGGGAAGGCTATGTAACGCTGGAGTTTTCCAATACCACACCGCTGCCGGCCAAAATCTATGCCGGCGAGGGCGTGGCGCAGGTGCTGTTTTTCGAGAGCGACGAGGTGTGTGAAACTTCGTATAAAGACCGCAACGGCAAATACATGGGGCAGACGGGGGTGACGCTGCCGAAAACCTGACTGCTTCTGCAACGGTGCTTCGGGCTACCTGAAAAAGTTTTCAGGTAGCCCGAATCTTTTTATAGAGGCGGTGGTTTCTTTCTGCTTCATCTTGTTGGTCTGGATGCCGAAAACAGAATCAGGCTACCTGAAAGCCTTTCAGGTAGCCTGATGTTGGTTTGCCTAGGCGGCTTAAGCGTTGCCGGCCGGCGCGGCTTGCTGTTGCTCGTACATGGCTTCGAAGTTGATCGGTGCCAACAGCACGGGCGGGAAGCCGGCGCGGGTGATGGCGGAAGAAACTGCTTCGCGCGCATAGGGGTAGAGGATGTTCGGGCAGGCGATGCCGAGCAGCACTTTCACGTCGTCTTCCGGAATGTTTTCCAGGCGGAAGATGCCGTTTTGCGCCACTTCGTTCAAAAACAGCACGCGGCCGTCGGCCAGCTTGGCGGTGACGGTGAGCACCACGCTGACGTCGTAGAAATGGTCTTCCAGTTTTTGCGATTCGTGGTGCACTTTCAGCTCCACGTCGGGGCTTTCCTGGGTGAGGAAGATTTGCGGGGCGTGCGGCACTTCCAGCGACAGGTCTTTCACATACAGTTTTTCAATGCTGAATACGGGTTGTTGTTGCTCGCTCATGGCGTTCTTTCTGTGAGGGTGGGAAAACGGGCGTTAGGCTACCTGAAAACGCTTCAGTCTGCCAGCATTTCGTCCAGCCGGCCTTGTTGGTTGAGGGCGCGCAGGTCGTCGAAGCCGCCGACCGGGGTGTCGCCGATGAAAATCTGCGGCACGGTGCGGCGGCCGGTGAGTTCGATCATGCGGGCGCGTACTTCGGGGGCGTCGGCGGAAATTTCGGTGATTTCGTGTACGCCTTTCTGCGCCAGCAGCATTTTGGCCATCTGGCAGTAGGGGCAGAAGCGGCCGGTGTACATGGTAACGGGTTTCATGGCGGTGTGTTCCGGTGAGGGTGGATGGGGTGGCCGGCGGCGGTTGGCCTTAGAACCTGTTCAAAATCTCCGCTGCGGCGGTATGTTCGGTCCAAATCCGGCATCTGCTGCGTTGCAAAGACTGGCAAGATGCTCAATCTTGCGCGTATTCTTGCCTGGCATCTGCGGTTTTTGCTTTGAGAGACCGCTGCGCAAGAAGTTGTTGAACGGGTCCTAATTGGGGGCGCCGCCCGTGCTTTCAAGCCGGTTGGCGGTGCTCAGATCGCGCACGATGCGGTTGACGAGGGCGTCTAAGTCGGGCAGGTAGCCGTCGGATCGCTCGCTGTTGATGATCACCACCACGGCCAGACGGCGGCCGTGCGCGGGCAGCCAGTAGCCGGCCAGGGCGCGCACATTGCGCAGGGTGCCGGTTTTCATGCGCAGGGGGCTGCCGAGTTGGCGGAAGCGGGTTTTGAGGGTGCCGTCCACGCCGGCAATCGGCAGGGTGTCGATAAAGGCTTGGCGGAAGGGCGAGCGGTAGGCCTGATACAGCATGCTGCCGAGGAAGCGGGCGGTGGCGCGTTCGCGGCGCGACAGGCCGGAGCCGTTTTCCAACACCAAGGCTTCGTCGTCCAGGCCGGCCGACACCAGCTGGCGGCGCACGGCGGCTTCGGCGTTCACCGCGCTGCGGCCGCCGGCTTCGCGCTGGCCGAGGGTGAGAAAAACGCTGCGGGCGATCAGGTTGTTGGAAAACTTGTTCATGTCGCTGAGCACTTCGGCCAAGGGCTTGGAGCGGTTCACCGCCAGCACGCGGCTGCCGGCGGGGGCGGTGCCGCGGCCGAAGCCGTATAGCCCGCCCAGTCCCTGTGCCAGCCAATGGCCGCGGAAGCTCTCTTCGGCAAAACGCGGCGCGTCAAACAGATTGATGAACATTTTCTGCCCCGCGCAGGCGGCCTTTGAAAACGAGGGACTGGTTTTCCCATGCGGCGGAAACGTGGTTGGCCAGCTTGCCGCAGCGGCCGCCCGTCCAGGCTACCTGAAGGGTGTCGGTGCGGATGCCGGGCAGCGGTGGATCGAGTTGGAAGGCGGGCCGGCCATCGGCATCCTGCTCGGCGGTGGCCCACAATACTTTGTAGGCCACCATGTGCGGGTCGGGCGGGGTGGAGAAGGCTTGGTCGGCATCGTGCTCGAAGCCATCGGCGCTGCCGTGGCCGCGCCACACGCTGCGGTCGAGCACCACTTTGCCGTTGAGGCTGGCGATGCCTTGTGCCGCCAGCTGTTGCTGCATGGCGATCAGGTCGGGCTGGTCGAACACGGGATTGCCGCTGCCCACCCAATAGAGGTCGCCGTGCAGGGCGCCGTTGCCGATGGGGGCGCTGCTGCGCCATTCGGTTTGCCAGCGGAAGTCGCTGCCCAGGGCGCGGAAGGCGGCGAAGGCGGTCACCAGCTTCATGGTGGAGGCGGGATTCATGCCCACATCGGCGCGGTGGGCCAGCAGCACTTCGCCGTTGTCCACGTCTTGCACATACACCGCCACTTCGTCCGGCCGCATGCGCCCGAAATCGAGGGCAGAGGCTACCTGAAAGCAGAAGACGAGGGCGGCGGCGAATAAGAGGCGGTTTAGGCGGGTGGTCATCGGCGGTTTCCGTGATGTGTTCGGTTGGGGCATGGTTAACACAGGTTTTCAGGTAGCCTGAGGAGGCGAAGATTTACATATCGAGCGGATCGACATCCAGCGACCAACGGCAGGCGGCGCAGGTTTTGGCGGCGGCCTGCACGGCTTCCTGCCAGGCGGAAAGGGCGCGGTGCAGGGCTTTGCGGTCGGGGCTTTCCAGAAACACCTGAGCGCGTTCCCGCCCGGCCAGCCGCGCCATCAGCATGGGCACCGGCCCCAGGCATTGTACGCTTTCCGGCAGCACGGGCAGCACCGCGTCGGCAGCCTGCTGCAATACGGCCAGCGCGTCGGCCATCAGCGGGGCGTCGGCGCGCACGGCGGCGGCGTAGGCAAACGGCGGCAGGCCGTAGGCGGCGCGTTCGGCCAGTTCGCCATCGGCGAAGGCCGCGTAATCCTGTTGCAGCAGCGCCTGATACACGCGGTGCTCGGGCAGCTGGGTTTGAATCAATACCCGCCCGCCCGGCCCGGCGCGACCGGCGCGTCCGGCCACTTGCATCAGTTCGGCAAACAGCCGTTCCGGCGCACGGTAGTCGGCGCTGTAGAGGCTGCCGTCGGCGTTGAGCACCACCACCAGATTCAGGCGGGCGAAGTCGTGCCCTTTGGCCAGCATTTGGGTGCCGACCAGAATATCGATGCTGCCAGCGTCGATGCGGCGGTATAAATCGGCCCAATCGTCTTTGCGCGAGGTGCTGTCGCGGTCCACCCGCACCACCTGCGCCTGCGGCACGGCTTGGCGCAGCAGGTCTTCCGCCCGCTGGGTGCCGAAGCCGACGGCGGTGAGGTCTTGATTGCCGCAGTCGGGGCAACGGCGTGGGACGGGTGTGATGTGGCCGCAGTGGTGGCAGCGCAGTTGGCGGCTGCGCTGATGCAGCACCATTTTGGCCGAGCAGTGCGGGCAGCCGAACAAATGGCCGCAGTCGCCGCAAAACACGGCGGGGGCGAAGCCGCGCCGGTTGAGATAGACCATGCTCATGCCGCCGGCGGCATGGTTTTCCTGCAACAGCTTGATGGCGGCGGCGGAGAAGCCGTGTTCGAGCGCTTCGCGGCGCACGTCGAGCAGGCGTATATCGGGCAGGCGGGATTCGGCGCGGGCGCGCTCGGGCAGGGTAAGCAGGGTGTAGCGGCCGCTTTGGGCCTTGTGCCAACTTTCCAGGCTGGGGGTGGCGCTGCCGAGCACCACGGCGCAGCCGGCCTGTTGCGCTCGCCACAGGGCCAAGTCGCGTGCCTGATAGCGCAGTTCGCTGTCTTGTTTGAAAGAAGCGTCGTGTTCTTCGTCCACAATCACCAGCCCCAAATCGGGCAGGGGGGTGAACACCGCCAGCCGCGTGCCCACAATCAGGCGCGCTTGGCCGAGC
Source organism: Neisseria shayeganii 871 (assembly GCF_000226875.1). Taxonomy (GTDB): domain Bacteria; phylum Pseudomonadota; class Gammaproteobacteria; order Burkholderiales; family Neisseriaceae; genus Eikenella; species Eikenella shayeganii. The sequence goes on along the minus strand of NZ_JH164926.1, from coordinate 1,808,134 downwards.
AGGGCTTTCAGGTAGCCTTGGCTGCGCTCGCCTGCCGCGGTTTGGCTGTGCAGCACGGCGGTGGGCACATCGGCGAAACGCTGTTGCAGGCGGGCCAAGAGCTGGGGCGTGAGGTTGATTTCCGGCAGCAGAAACAGCACCTGTTTGCCGCGTGCCAAAGCGGCGGCCATCATCTCGAAATAGGCTTCGGTTTTGCCGCTGCCGGTGATGCCGAACAACAGAAAGGGTGAGAAGCCGTCGGCGGCCACCACCGCATCGGCGGCGGCCTGCTGCTGCGGGTTGAGGGTTTGCGCGGCGGGGCGGACGGTCCATTGCGGCGTGTCGGCGTGGACAGTCAGCCAGCCGGCGGCCTGCCATTTGGCCAACAGGGCAGCCGCCTGAGGATGCAGCCGTTTTGCAGCGCGGGCGGTGAGGCTACCTGAACGCAGCGCCTGCCATAAGGCGGCCTGCCGTTTGTGTGTCGGCGCGGTTTGGGCGCGTCCGGCTGCGTTGAGCGCGTAATACAGCGGCGGCTCGGGCACGCTGCAGGGTTTGGCTTGGCGCAGGCCGGCGGGCAGGGCGGTGAATACGGTTTGGCCGAGCGGATAATGGTAGTAGCGGGCGGTGAAGGCCATCAGCTCGCGCCAGTTCTCCGGCAGCGGCGGTTCTTGCGCGAAGATGTGTTTGACCGGCAGGATTTTTTCTTCGGCCACGTCCGGCGTGTCGGTCATGCCCCAAACAATGCCCGCCAGCGTGCGGCCGGCGAACGGCACCGCCACCCGCGTACCTGTCGTCAAATCATGCGGCACGGCATAGGTAAACAGTTTGGACAGCGGCACATTCAGCGCAACCTGGCAATACGGCACGGCGGTTCCGAGGTAAAACAAAACAGCGCGCATTGTAACCCAAACCGCCGGGCTACCTGAAAGCCGGAGACCTTTGC
>NZ_JH164926.1:1797297-1806259 GCF_000226875.1 Neisseria shayeganii 871 | reverse complement strand
ATGGCATCATGCAAAAAGCACACCGTGGCCGACCGTTAAGCCCGGAACAAAAAGTCCGCAACAGCCGGTTGGCGAAAGTGCGCTATGTGGTGGAACCAAGCTTCGGTACGCTGCACCGCAAATTCCGCTATGGTCGGGCAGCCTATTTGGTTCTGCCCAAAGTAAGGGCGCAAAGCCACCTGAAAGCGATGTGTGTGAACCTGTTGAAAGCAGCCAACAGGATACGTGTGCCTATGGCTGCCTGAACAGGCAGGGGGTGCCTAGGAATTAGGCACTTGAAGGGGACTTTAGGGGTGGTTTGCCTACTTTTTACGAAAAAACAGCCGGAACAGGATGAAAGATGTTCCGGCTGTTTGTTGGCCTGGGATTTTGCAAAGGTCTCGGCCTGTTCGATACCGGCCATGGCCGCTCTCGGGTACAATGCGGCTTTTCTTTTGGCAGGCGTGAGAGCATGTTCAACCACTCTAAATCAGAATTATCGGTCCTCTGCGAGCAGGTGCTTTCCCTGGCCCGCGCCGGCGGCGCCACTGCGGCCGAGGCCGACATCAGCGAATCGGTGGGGCAGTCGGTGCAGGTGCGCCTGCAGGAAATCGAGCAGATCGAATACCAGCAGGACAAATCGCTGGACATCACCGTGTATGTGGGGCAGCGCAAAGGCCGGGCCAGCACCGGCGATTTTTCGCCCGCCGCGCTGGCCGACACCGTGCGCGCGGCCATCGACATCGCCCGCTACACCGCCGAAGACGACTGCGCCGGCTTGGCCGATGCCGAACTGATGGCCACCGAAACCGGCGATTTGGCCAGCTATTTCGAATGGCCGTTGGAAACCGACGAAGCGATAGAATTGGCGCGCCGTTGCGAAGCGGCGGCCCAAAGCGCCGATGCCCGTATTTCCAACTCCGAAGGCGCCGGCGTGCAAACCGGCCATTATCAATTTGTTTACGGCAACAGCCACGGCTTTCTGCAACACCGCCAGGGTTCGCGCCACAGCCTGTCTTGCAGCATGGTGGCCGCCGGCAGCGACGGGCGGATGCAGCGCGATTATTGGTTCGATCTCGCCCGTGATCCGGCCGATTTGGACAGCCCGGAAGCGGTCGGCCGCCTGGCCGCCGAACGCACCGTGCGCCGTCTGAATGCCCGCAGTCTGCCCACCGGCAGCTATCCGGTGTTGTTCGACACCACCGTCGCCGGCAGCCTGATCGGCCATTTGGTCGGCGCCCTCAGCGGCGGCGCCCTCTACCGCCAAACCAGCTTTCTGCCCGACAGCATCGGCCGCGCCATCCTGCCGCCTACGCTCAGCCTGCGCGAAGAACCGCATCTGCCCAAAGCCTTGGGCAGCACCTATTTCGATGCGGAAGGCGTCGGCACCCGTCCGCGTTTTGTGATTGAAAACGGCGTGATTCAGGGCTATTTCCTCAGCAGTTACAGCGCCCGCAAACTCGGCATGACCACCACCGCCAACGCAGGCGGCGCCCACAACTTGATGCTCAACCACACCCACGCCGACCAAGCCGCTTTGCTGCGCGAAATGGGCAGCGGTCTGTTGGTGACCGAGTTGATGGGGCAGGGGGTGAATCCGATTACCGGCGACTATTCGCGCGGCGCCGCCGGTTTCTGGGTAGAAAACGGTGTGATTGCCTATCCGGTGGAGGAAATCACCATTGCTTCGCGTTTACAGGATATGTTGCCGAGCATTGCAGGAGTGGCCGATGACGCCTTGCGCCGTTCGGCGAATAAAGTGGGTTCCATCTTGATTGCGGAAATGACTGTGGCTGGGTGTTGAATAGGCGATTCGAGCATTTCAAACAATTAATAGGAGGTAATAGGGGATATCTAATATAAACGATTTACGAAGAACGGATGGAAGGCATGGCTACCGCCGAACAGTATTCGCAAGGAAAAGCCGCCCTCAAAACCTTACCCTGTAAAAATCGAGCCGGTACCAATAGAGCCGGCCGAAATTCTCATCATGCGTGAACAACGCAATCTTTCGCAAGCGGTATTTGCAGTGAGGTTGCACGTTTCCGTTTTCACGAACAAAGCTGAGCAGGTGAAAGCCGTCCCAATCTCAAGTGCTCTTGCTGCTGCGCAGGGTATAAAAATCACCCAAAACCTTGTAAGGCCATTGCATTGGCATATAGCGTGAAACTTTAGCAAAATATCCTCCAACCCCCTAAATGTCTTGGGAGGGAATTTAGGGGGTTGGGGGATATTTTGCAAAGGTCTCAGGCTACCTGAAAACTTTTCATCGGTCTCAAATACCGGCTCGGCGGCATTTATCTAGCCGTCTCCGGCTTCCAGTCCAATCCTACACCGTTGCTCTCATGCTGTTTATCGGGCTTTGTCTTCACTATCTGGGATATTCAAACAAATATTTCAGCTATTATTTTCTTATTGAATCATTATTTTATTATCCATAAAAATAGGGACCCAATATCCATAAACCATCAATAAAAACCCAATAATCATCATCAGCAGCACCACCCAATTGATCATGGCAAATAGATACCAATTGATATAACGAATGTTCTCTTTGGGTTTTTTATGGGGCATCAGCTTGTGTTTTATGCTGGTCATCAAGGAATCTATGACAATCAAAAGCACCATGGCAAACAAAGCCAACAAACCCAGTATATCGAGAATGGGCCCAAAAGAAAGAACACGAAAAAAAGCATAAACCATGGCTTCGGGCATCATTGCAAAAGCCACATAAGTAGCCATTCCCGCAACAACAAACAGCCCCCTCATCAATTTTTGAATAGGGTTTTGTGCTGTCGTTAGTTTGGGGGTAGCGTAGCCGAATGGCATTTTTCCTTTCAAGCTCAGCCAAGCCCACAGCACACCCATCATCAGCGCCGCCATCCCCAAGAGCACGCGTTCGGCTGAAATGCCTATGCCCTCTTTATCAATCAGAATGACCAAGCCAAGCCAAATAAACTGCAACACAAAAACGCTAGGTATGGTGATGATCAGAAGGCGGATGATTTCTCTCCGTTTATTTGAAGGTGAAGTATTGAGGTTTCTATTCATCATTGTTTATATTAGATCTAAAATGCCGGTGATTTTTCAAGTCAGTGGCTGAAATTATCAAAAACAATAGCACATAAAAGTATTTCGCCTGAATTTACTAAAATTTTTTATTTTCCCCCACTTTAATTCTTTTTCAAGTAAGCAAATTACTTATGCCGCAACAAGACAAACTCGGCTCCGGCTGGATGGTGATTGCCGCCGCCGTTTTTGCCCTAATGGGCGCGCTGGTCAAAAAAGCCGGCAGCGATTTCGGCTTCGGTTTCAACGAGCTGGTTTTCTGGCGCACCGCCTTCGGCCTGGTGGTATTGGGCGGTTTGGCGCTGTTGCGGCGTCAAGATTTTCGTACGCCCCATTGGCATGCCCACCTCGGCCGCGGCGTGGCCGGAACCCTTGGCCTGATGCTGTTTTTCTATGCCATCGCCCACCTGCCTTTGGCCACGGCCGTTACCTTAAACTACACCTCTTCCTTATTTCTCGCGCTGCTTTCCTTTCTGTTTCTGAAAGAAAAAATCGCGCCCAATATGCTGGCCGGCCTGTTTCTGGGCTTTGTCGGCATCGTGATCTTACTGCGACCTACCTTCGCCGCCGGTCAGGAGTGGGCCGGCTTAGTCGGTCTGTCTGCCGGTTTGGCCGCCGGTTGGGCCTATCTGCAGGTGCGCGAACTTTCTCTGTTGGGCGAACCCGGCTGGCGGGTGGTGTTTTATTTCTGTCTGGTCGCCACCGTACTCTCCGGTGCGCTGGCCACTTGGGAAGGCTGGCATCCCGTCAGCTCAGATGCCCTGCCTTATTTGCTCGGCATCGGCATCACCGCTACCGTGGCCCAGCTTTGCCTCACCCGCGCCTATCAGGTGGGTCGAAAGTTTACCGTTGCGTCATTGTCTTACTTAACCGTGGTGTTTTCCACCTTGCTCGGGGTCTGGTGGCTCGGCGACCAAATAGGCTGGCAGGAAATCGCTGGCATGGCCGTGATCATCGCTGCCGGCATCATCGGCAGTCTGGTAAAAAAAACCTCCTGAAGCAACCGTTTTTGCGCCAAGTCAATATCCGGCCGCAGCGCAATTGAGCCGGCGCTTTAAAAACGCTATATTGTCCACACCCATTCTCGGGCTACCTGAAACCTTTTGCACACAGGAGGCTTTATGATTTCGATCCGCGAACAGCACTACGGCCTGAACGTCGCCCTCTACAATGAGTTTTCTTTGGAGGATTTCCGCGCCTTCGAACAAGCCGTCCTGGATTGCTTGCACCGGGTACACCGCCCCGACATCTTGCTGGATTTGTCTATGCTCAAAGACTTCACCATCGACATGGCGTGGGAGCAGCTGCGTTTCATGAGCAGCCACGAAAACGACTTCGGCCGTATTGCCATTGTGGTGGACGATATTTGGATCCGTTTGGCCGCCCACATCTCCGGCCTGCTCACCCGCCAACACCCCAAATATTTCGACGATGCCGCCGCCGCCCAAAGCTGGCTGCTCTCCGATGGTGACGATGCGGCCTGATTCATCCATACCTCTGCAGGTCATGCTGCTGCACGGCCTGCATATGCACGCCTGGGCCATGCTGCCCACCGCCCGCCGCCTGCAAGTGCACGGCATCCAGTGCCGCCGTTTCGGTTATTACAGCGTTGTCCACACCCTGAAGCAGCACACCGCCCGGCTGGCCGATGCAGTGCAAGCCTATTACCGCCACCACCGCGAGCCGCTGCATTTCGTCTGCCACAGCATGGGCGGCATTGTGCTGCGCCGTTTCGCTGCCGACTATCCGGATTTGATCCGCGGTCGTTGCGTCACCTTGGCCACCCCGCACTTGGGCAGCACGGCCGCCGACCGTTTGCACCGCTACGCCCGTCCGCTCATCGGCCATGCCTACCGCCACGCACTCGACGGCGATGTGCCGCCGTGGCCGGCACAGTTTGATTTGGGTTGTATCGCCGGCAACCGCCATCTCGGTCTCGGTTTGGCCGTGGGCCTCTATCGCGGCGGCGACGGAACCGTGCTGTTGGCAGAAACCCGTCCCGAAAACTGCCGCGACTATCTCGTGCTGCCCGTCAGCCACAGCGGTATTCTGGCCGATCAAACCGCCGCCATGCAGACCGCTCATTTTTTGCGTCACGGCCATTTTCTACATGCGGAGCAAAAGGTTTAGCCGTTTGCCCGCTTCATGGTGGCGCACTTCCCGCGAGTCCGGCAGCTAAGTTTTGGTACGGTGATCACGGATACGCTAGGGTCTGCTGACAGCGCAGCAGTGTGGCTTAATATGTCGGTTTTTAAGGAAAAATTGACGCCTGCGGGCTAAAAGTCACAGTTAAGATTGGACACATCTTGCATGCATTGTGCCAAAGTAAACAGACGTTTTACCAACAATACCGCCATTAGGCGAATGATCAACAGACCCTGGATCCCTGCTCATTCCCGGCACAATTTGTCTTTGAAAAACTCGATGAAGCGCAGGGCTTTGGCCGGCAGCAGCTTGGTCTCGCTGAGGGCGTAAATCGGCAGGCGGGCACCCTGCCATTCGGGCAGGAGGATGCGCAGTTCGCCGCTGGCCACTTCGTGGGCGGCCATGATTTCGGGCAGCATGATGATGCCTAGGCCTTGGGTGGCGAGGTGGCGGCTGAAACTGAGGTCGTTGGCGGTGAAGCGGCTCTGTATCGGCACTTTCACTTCTTTACTGCCGCGGGTGAGCGTCCATTCTTTTTGGCGGGCGGTGCGCGGAAAGCATTGGTGACGGGCCAGCGACTCCGGGTTCTCCGGCGTGCCGTATTTTTTCAGGTAGCCCGGCGCGGCATAGAGCCGGCAGCACAGCGTGGCTAAGGGATAGGCAATCAGCAGCGAGTCAGCCGGCTGTCCTACCCGGATGGCGAGATCAACCGGCTCGCCGACCAAATCGACATGACGGTCGGACAGGTCGAAATCGAAGCCGATGTGCGGGTAGCGCTCGGCAAACTCGGGCAAAAACGGGGCAATCAGAAAACGGGCCACATCAGAGGCCACCGACAGGCGCAATGTGCCGGCCGGCTGCGCCACCATCTCGCTAAGGGCCAAGTGGGCGGCGGCGGCTTCTTCGACAATGTAGCGGCAGCGCTCGTAATAAATGGCGCCCGCTTCGGTGAGCTCCACCTTGCGCGTGGTGCGGTTGAGCAGGCGCAGGCCGATGTTTTTTTCCAAAGCGCTGACCCGGCGCGACACGGTGGAGCCGGGTAAGCCCAGCTTTTGCGCCGCGCCGCGGAAACCTTTGGCCTTCACCACTTCCACAAACAAAGCCATATCGTCCAATAAACCCATTATTGTTCCAATATTGCATCAAATATTTGCATTTTACCCTATTTATTTAAAAAAAAGATTAATCGTATAATCCGCCCACTGCCTCACCACTCGGGGCCCAAAACACACACATCATCAGGAGCACACCATGCAAACCGTTTACCATGCAGCCGACACCCGCGGCCTGGCCAACCACGGCTGGCTCAAAAGCCGCCATACCTTCAGCTTTGCCGACTATTACAACCCGCAGCGGATGCATTTTGGCGTGCTGCGCGTGATCAACGACGACCAAGTGGCCGGCGGCGGCGGCTTCGGCACCCATCCGCACAACAATATGGAAATCATCTCCATCCCCTTGAGCGGCGATCTGGCCCACAAAGACAGCATGGGCAACGGCAGCATCATCCGCAACGGCGATATTCAAGTGATGTCTGCCGGCACCGGCGTCACCCACAGCGAAATGAATGCGAATGCCGACGAGGCGGTGAAATTCCTGCAAATCTGGGTGTTCCCCAATCAGCGCGATGTCGCCCCCCGCTACCAGCAAATCACCCTTGCCGAGCAGGCCAAACCCAACGATTTCCAGCAGGTGCTGTCGCCCAATCCCGAAGACGACGGCGTGTGGATCCACCAAGATGCTTGGTTTTCGCTGGCCAAATTCGATCAGGGCACCCGCAAAACCTATACCGTGAAAAAAGCCGGCAACGGCGTGTATGTTTTCGTGATCAAAGGCGAAGCCCGCGTCGGCGGACACCTCCTGCACGAGCGCGACGGCTTGGGGCTGTGGGACACCGACGCCTTTGAAGTGGAGGCCTTGGGCGATGCCGAAATCTTATTGATGGACGTGCCGATGGCATTGTCTTGATGCCCTCGTTCGGTTCGTCACCATTCGCAGGCTACCTGAAAAGAGACGGATGTTCAGGTAGCCTCAAACCCCGTCAGGAGCCGCCATGAGCCCGCAAACCGTACTTGATTTTTGGTTCAACGATGCCAACCAGCCCTTTTGGTTTGCCAAAAGCGATGCGTTTGACGCACAAATCCGCAGCCGCTTTTACGATGTTTGGCAACAAGCGGTGTATTCGGAACTGGACGGCTGGCGCGACACCCTAACCGGACGGCTGGCCGAAATCATTGTGCTCGACCAGTTTTCGCGCAATCTCCACCGCAACAGCCCCTTGGCGTTTGCCCAAGACAATATGGCGGTGGCTTTGGCGCAGGAGGCGGTGCGGCAACCGGGTTTTGCCGATATGGCGCCTGCCGAGCGCCATTTTATGCTGATGCCGCTGATGCACAGCGAAAGCCGTGCCATTCATGCCCAGGCGGAAAAACTGTTTGCCCGCTACACCACACCGTATGCGCTGGATTTTGAAATCAAGCATAAAGTGATCATCGACCGCTTCGGCCGCTACCCGCACCGCAATGAGGTGCTGGAGCGTGAAAGCACGGCCGAAGAGCGGGCGTTTTTACAAGAGCCGGGCTCCTCGTTTTAGGGCGGCTGTCGTTTTACCGCGGCCAGGCTGCGGCCAACACAAACTTTGCCGCCCAAAGCACCGCCGGCCGGCTGATAATGCCTCCGGTTGCTGAAAAAGGCACCCATCACCAATCACCCCAAGGAAAAACCATGTCCCGCGATTACGTTGTGATCAACAATACCGAACAAAACCGCTTTGAAATCCATGAAGAAGGCCACATCGCTTTTGAGAATTACGAATTGTTCGAAGGCGGCATCGCCTATACGCGCACCGAAGTGCCGCCCGAATTGGGCGGGCGCGGCATCGCTTCTTTTCTGGTCAAATACGTACTCGACGACGCAGTGGCCAAAGGCTTGAAAGTGAAGCCGGTTTGCCCTTTGGTGAAAGCCTATATCGACAAACACCCCGAATACCAAGCCCACTCGGTATGACACGGCGGCGCCTAAAAGCGTTTTGAGCCATCTGTTTTTCAGGTAGCCTCTGTTTTCCCCACTTCATCCGTCATCACGCATAAAGGACGTTCCATGACCCACATTGCCCTGGTTGTCGGCAGTCTCAGCCAAAACTCCATCAACCGCGCCGTGGCCGCGCACATCGTCGCCCAAGCCCCGGCGGGCGTGCACGTAGAAGAAGTGCACATCGGCGACCTGCCGCTGTACACCCAAGACCGCGATAGCCAAAGCCTGCCCGAATACGAGCGCGTACGCGCCCAACTGCGCGCCGCCGACGCGGTGCTGATCGTCAGCCCCGAGCACAACCGCAGCATGCCGGCCGCCGTGAAAAACCTGATCGACATCGGCTCGCGCCCCTTCGGGCACAGCGTGTGGAACGGCAAAAAAGTGGCGGTTGCCACCGCATCGCCGGGCAGCTACGGCGGCATCAACAGCGGCCTGCATTTGCGTCAAAGCCTGCAATCTTTGGGCGTCGAGGTGCTGATTGCGCCGGAGGTGTTTTTGAGCCGCGCCAATGCCGCACTGGACAAGGGGCAGGTGAGCGACGAGCGCACCGCCGCATTTTTAAACAAATTTGCCGCTGCTTTTTATGCTTGGGCGGCCGAGTAAGCAGGCTACCTGAAACTTTTCCAAGCGTGCGTATGCTACAGCCGTGCGCCCGCTGCGGCGGCGGGCAAGTCCCCCGCACGGTTGGCAAACGGTTCTGGCGGCAATCCACATTATTGAATGGGGCTGAAGTAGA
>NZ_JH164926.1:1768087-1795112 GCF_000226875.1 Neisseria shayeganii 871 | reverse complement strand
GCTCCGGCTGGTAGAAAACCCTATTATGTAACATTCTCAATCAAAAATGCTCTAGCGCAGTAAAACCGCTGCCGCACGGAAAGACCGCGCTCTTTCCTAACCGGCAGATGCACGGTTGCTGCGCCTACCCAGCCGCCGGCCGGACCGCGGGCAGTTCTGACCACCGCCGTTTGCCAACGGCACCATCCAACGGAGACCCATCATGAAGAAAACCTTGTTTGCCCTGACCCTGGCCGCCGTCGCTGCCACCGCCGTGGCCGCCGATTACCGCATCGATCCGCACCACACCAACGCCCGTTTCGCCATCGACCACTTCGGCACCAGCACCAATGTCGGCGGCTTTTACGGCCTGACCGGCGAAATGAAGTTCGATCCCGCCCGCCGCACCGGCAGCATCGACATCAAAATTCCGGTGGCCAAACTGCAAAGCAGCTCGCCCGAATTCACCAACCACCTGAAATCGGCCGACTTATTCCACGCCGAACGTCACCCCGAAATGCGTTTTGTTTCCACCCGTTTCAACTTCGCCGGCAACAAAGTGCACTCAGTAGAAGGCCGCCTCACCCTGCTGGGCAAAACCCATCCGGTTACCTTGCGCGCCGAGAAATTCAACTGCTACGACAACCCCATCCTCAAGGCCCGGGTGTGCGGCGGCGACTTCTCCGCCACCATCGACCGCACCCTGTGGGGCATGAACTACCTGCTGGAAGCCGGTATTCCCAAAAACGTGCGTTTGGACATCCAAATCGAAGCGGCCAAACAATAAGCCCCTTAGCCGGCCGGCTGCCTGAACCCGCTTTCAGGTAGCCGGCCGCCCCAATACCGACTCGCAATCCCGCAAAGGAAACCCGATGAAACTCTATTACGCCCCCGGCACCTGTGCCTTGGCCTGCTGGATCGCCCTCGAATGGGCCGGCGCCGATTATGAAGCTGTGCGTGCCGATTACGCCTCCGAAGAATACAAACGCATCAACCCCCTGGCCGCGGTGCCCGCGCTCGACATCGGCGGCCCGCGTGCCTTAACCCAAGCACCCGCCATCTTGAAATACATCGTCGGCCTGCACCCCGAAGCCGGCATCGGCGGCAACGAAGGCCTGGTGAACGAATTCGAGATGAACGAAACCCTCTCCTTCCTCGCCAGCGACCTGCACCCCGCCTTTTGGCCGCTGTTTTTCCCGCAGCGCTACACCACCGATGAGAGCGAAGCCGCGCTGCAAAAAGTGAAAGAGGCCGCCTTCGCCCGCATCGACCGCGCCATGCAGCATCTCGACAAACTGATCGCCGCCGGCAACGGCCACGTTTACCAAGGCAAACGCAGCGTGGCCGACGCTTACGCCTTCGTGATGGCGCGTTGGACCGAATACACGCCGAAATCTTGGCGCGAATACCCGAATGTTGCCGGTCTGATGCAGCGTATGGAGCAGGACCCGGCGGTACAGAAAGTGATGGCCGCCCAGCAGGGCTGAGGCAAATCATCTTGAGACCTTTGCAAAACCCCCAGATGTGGATGCAGTTCAAGGCGTAGCAGCGCAGTGAGTGCAGACATATCACATAGATAGGCAAGCGAACGAGCAGCGCACAACGCAGAAATGCGCCGCAGATGGGGGTTTTGCAAAGGTCTCATCCTGATATTGCCCTGCGAATAAACCAAAGGCTACCTGAAAGCCAGCTGCGCGAGTATCTGCGTAGCTAAAACTTTTCAGGTAGCCTTTCAGCATTTTACCGGCAAACCGGCCTGCCGCCTTAAGCTTGCAAGGCCGCCAACACTTTGGCCGCCGCTTCGGCCAGCGCCACGCTTTGTGCTTCGCTGTCGGTGCGGCGGGCGTATTCCACCGTGCCTTCTTTCAGGCCGCGGTCGCCGATCACCAGGCGGTGCGGAATGCCCAACAGTTCGGAATCGTTGAGCAGCACGCCGGCGCGCTCGTCGCGGTCGTCCAGCAACACATCGGCGCCGGCGGCCGACAATTCGGCATACAGCCTATCGGCCGCTTCGCGCACCGCATCCGATTTTTTGTAGTTCATCGGCACAATCACCACTTGGAAGGGCGCCATGGCATCGGTCCAGATGATGCCGCGCTCGTCGTGGTTTTGCTCGATGGCGGCGGCGACAATGCGGCTCACGCCGATGCCGTAGCAGCCCATTTCCATCACCTGCGATTTGCCGTTGTTGTCGAGGAACACCGCGTTCATGGCTTGCGAATATTTGTCGCGCAGCTGGAACACATGGCCCACTTCGATGCCGCGCGCCAGTTTCAGGTAGCCTTGGCCGCAGGGGCTGGGGTCGCCCGCCACCACGTTGCGCAAATCGACGAATTCGGGCTCGGCGGCATCGCGGCCGAAGTTGAAGCCGGTGTAGTGGTGGTCGTCTTCGTTGGCGCCGATTACCCAGTCGGCGCCTTTTTCGACGGCGTAGTCGGCGTACACTTTGCCGCCAAAGCCCACCGGGCCGAGCGAGCCGCCGTTGGCGCCGAAGGCGGCGCGGATGGCGGCGGGATCGGCCATGGTCAGCGGCGATTTCACGCCCGCCAGTTTTTCGGCCTTGATGTCGTTGAACTCATGGTCGCCGCGCAACAGCAGAAGCACCAATTCGCCGTCTGCCTCACCTTCGACCACAATGGATTTGAGGGTGTGTTCAATCGGCACATTTAAAAACGCCACCAAGTCGGCAATGGTTTTCACATTGGGCGTGTGTACTTTGTTCAGCGTTTGCGCGGCCTCGGCGCGGCTACCTGAAAGCGGCAGGGTTTGCGCCAGCTCGATATTGGCGGCGAAATCGGAAGCGTCGCTGTAGGCAATCACGTCTTCGCCGGAGTCGGCCAGCACTTGGAATTCGTGCGAGCCGGTGCCGCCGATGCTGCCGGTGTCGGCCGCCACCGGGCGGTAGTTGAGGCCGAGGCGGTCGAAGATGCGGCAATAGGCGTCGTACATCGGCTGGTAGCCGTCGCGCACCAGCGATTCGTAATCGGCGTGGAAGGAATAGGCGTCTTTCATCACAAATTCGCGCGCGCGCATCACGCCGAAACGCGGGCGCACTTCGTCGCGGAATTTGGTGTTGATGTGGTAGAAGTTTTTCGGCAGCTGCTTATAGCTGGTTACTTCTTTGCGCACGATGTCGGTGATCACCTCTTCGCAGGTGGGGGCGATGCAGAAATCGCGCTCGTGGCGGTCTTTGATGCGCAACAGCTCTTTGCCGTAAAACGTCCAGCGGCCGGATTCTTCCCACAATTCGGCCGGCTGCACCACCGGCATCAGCAGCTCGATGGCGCCGGCGCGGTTCATTTCCTCGCGCACGATGTGCTCCACCTTGCGCAATACGCGCAGGCCCATCGGCATCCAGGTGTAGAGGCCGGAGGCGCTGGCTTTGATCAGGCCGGCGCGTAGCATCAGCCGGTGGCTGGGCAGCGTGGCTTCGGCGGGGGCTTCTTTGAGGGTGGAAATAAAGAATTGGCTGGCTTTCATGGCGGTAGGCTGTATTTAAAGAAAAGTAAAGGGCGGGATTGTAACAAGGTTTCAGGTAGCCTGAAAGCGGGCTTCAGGCTACCTGAAAAGACGGTCTGCCGCTCAACGGCGGCGGCGGTTCTGTTCGTACACCGGCAGCACCGAAGGCAGCTGGCGGCGCAGCTCTTCAATGCGCGACTGATTGGACGGATGGGTGGACAGCATGCCCGTCAAGGCGTTGCCGCTGCCTTGATAAGCCGCCATTTTTTCCCACACCGTAACCGCCGCGCGCGGGTCGTAACCCGCCTGCGCCATCAGCAGCATGCCGCCGCTGTCGGCCTCGCGCTCGTGGTGGCGGGAATAAGGCAGGCCGATGCCGTATTCGGCCAACAGCCCTTGCGACAAACCGATGGCTTCGCTGCTGATGCCGGTTTGGCTGGCCACCACGCGCCCGCCGATGTCCAAAGCCAAGCCGGTGAGCACTTTCTGGCCGACCGCCTGTTTGCTGTGCTCCAGCAGGGCGTGCGTCATCTCATGACCCACCACGGCGGCGATTTCGTCATCGGTCAGGTTCAGCGTTTCCACCAAGCCGGTGTAAACCGCCATTTTGCCGCCCGGCATGGCCCAAGCATTCATTTCTTTGCTGCGGATCACCATCATTTCCCACTGGAACGGCACGCCGGTGCGGTTGGCCGCTTCGGCATGCGGCTTCATGCGCTGGAACACGCGCTGCACGCGGCGGGCGGTGGCCGAACGGGTGTCGAGCACCTCGCTGCGCTGTGCCTGCGCCCTCAGCTGTTGATAGCTTTGAGCGGAATGGGCATTCAAAGCCTGGGTGTTGTAGCCCAAGGCATCGGCCATGCCGGCACAGCCCGACAGCAAACCCAAGCTGACGGCCGCCGCGGCCAAGGAACGGGAAAAACGACGCATGATGTTGCCTCCTGTAAAAATAGCCAATTGCCGCAGCAAAACCGCCGCTGCGCACCGAAAGCCGAACTATAGCATCGGAAGCCGCTTTGCGGCAGCCGTCGGCCGTACTCTTGAAACCGACAAGGTGTTTGCGGCTGAATTTTCGGAATCGGTATCCGGCCTATTTCTGCACATGACACCATACCAAACAGGCTGAGACCTTTGCAAAACCCCCACCTGCGGCGCATTTCTGCGTTGTGCGCTGCTCGCTCGCTTGCCTATCTATATGATATGTCTGCGCTCGCTGCGCTGCTACGCCTTGAACTGCATCCACATCTGGGGGTTTTGCAAAGGTCTCAGGCTACCTGAAATGCTTTCAGGTAGCCTGCGGTTTTATGCCTCTACGGGAATGATGCCGATTTTGGCCTGCCATTGCTTCGGCGCGATGGCGTGCACGGATTGGCCGCTGCTGTCCACCGCCACGGTGACGGGCATGTCTTTCACTTCAAACTCGTAAATCGCTTCCATGCCCAAGTCTTCGAAAGCCACCACTTTGGCTTCTTGAATCGCCTTGGCCACCAAGTAGGCCGAGCCGCCCACCGCCATCAGGTACACCGCTTGGTTGTCGGCAATCGCTTCGCAGGCGGCGGGGCCGCGTTCGGATTTGCCGATCATGCCGAGCAGGCCGGTTTGCTCCAGCATTTGACGGGTGAATTTGTCCATGCGGGTGGCGGTGGTGGGGCCGGCGGGGCCGACCACTTCGTCGCGCACGGGGTCAACCGGGCCGACGTAGTAAATCAGTTTGTTGGTGAAATCGACCGGCAGTTTTTCGCCTTTGTTGAGCATATCGACCATGCGTTTGTGGGCGGCATCGCGGCCGGTGTAGATTTTGCCGTTCAAAAGCAGCACATCGCCCATTTTCCAAGTGGCGACCTCTTCTTTGGTGAGCTTGTTCACATCCACGCGCTTGCCGTTGTCGGGGCTGTAGGTGATGTCCGGCCAGTCTTCCAATGAAGGCGGGTCGAGTTTCACCGGGCCGGAGCCGTCCAATTCAAATTCAACGTGGCGGGTGGCGGCGCAGTTGGGAATCATGGCTACGGGTTTGGACGCGGCATGGGTGGGGTAATCCAAAATTTTGACGTCGAGAACGGTGGTCAGGCCGCCCAAGCCTTGCGCGCCGATGCCCAGCGCGTTCACTTTTTCAAACAGCTCCAAACGCAGGGCTTCGGTGGTGGAGAGTTCTGCGCCCGAGGCGGCTTTTTCCTGTAATTCGTGAATATCCACGTGGCTCATCAGCGATTCTTTCGCCAACAAAGCCGCTTTTTCCGGCGTGCCGCCGATGCCGATGCCCAAGATGCCGGGCGGACACCAGCCTGCGCCCATGGTGGGGATGGTTTTCAGCACCCAATCGACAATCGAATCGGAAGGGTTGAGCATGGCGAGCTTGGATTTGTTTTCCGAACCGCCGCCTTTGGCCGCGCAGGTGACTTCCACTTTGTCGCCGGCCACGATTTCCATGTGGATCACCGCCGGCGTGTTGTCTTTGGTGTTTTGGCGTTTGCCGGCCGGGTCGGCGAGTACCGAGGCGCGCAGTTTGTTGTCTGGCCAATTGTAGGCGCGGCGCACGCCTTCGTTCACCATTTCGGCCACGCTCATATCGGCATCCCATTGCACGTTCATGCCCACTTTCAAAAATACGGTGGCGATGCCGGTGTCTTGGCAGATGGGGCGGTGGCCTTCGGCACACATGCGGCTGTTCACCAAAATCTGCGTCATCGCGTCTTTGGCGGCCGGGTTTTCTTCTTTCTGCCAAGCCTTGTATAGGGCTTGGATGTAATCGACGGGATGGTAATAGCTGATGAATTGGAAAGCATCGGCGATGCTTTGGATGAAATCTTCTTGTTTGATGATGGTCATGGTGGTGTTCCTGTTTTTTTTGGATAGGGCTCAGACAATGGGCCCGGTATTGTAAACCCTTTCCCCTGCCTGCGCACGGCGTTTCCCCCCGCATCGGGCTACCTGAAAACAGGTTTCAGGTAGCCTGCCGGCGCACAAGCATACCTCACTCTTCCGCCCAACGGTTTTGCCTCAGCAGAGTGTCTGCCGTCTGCATACGCCATTGCAGTAAACGCCGTTGAGGCGCGGCATCGCCGCCTTCTTCGGTGAGCAGGTGGCGGCGGTTGAACTCGGCGTAGGCCCCTTCGGCCAGCATCACGCTGATGTCGCCCTTGGTCATCATCAGCGGTTGTTGCGAATCGGGCCGCAGCAGGCTGTGGCCGAAGGCGGACACGGGCTCATTCCAGCCCAATAGGTCGATGAAGGTAGGCAATAAATCGTATTGGCTGGCCAAGCGGCTGTGGCGCTGCGGCGGCAAACTGCCGTCGGGCGCGAAAATCAACAGCGGAATATGGAAGGCTTCCGCACCTTGGCCGCCCGGGCCCGCATTGAGGGTGTGGTCGGCACTGATCACAAATACGGTGTTGCGGTACCAACTCTGCTGTTCGGCATACGCCATAAATTCTTGCAAAGCCCAATCGCTATAACGCAAGGTATTCAGAAAACCCTGTTCGCCGCTGGATTGGTGGGGCGCCAGATGAAATTCGCGGCCGGGGTCGGCAAACGGTTCGTGGGTAGTGCCGGTAAACACAAAAGCAAAAAACGGCTGCCGGCCTTCGCTGAGCTTGCGGCCGACAAACTGCAGGGTGTCGTAATCCCAGCCATACGGCGCCTGCTCGGCATAACTGCGCAAAAGCGGCACGTCTTCCATCCCGTAATATTCGCGGAAGCCGAGCGCATGGGCGATGCCGTCCATGTAGAAGGAGCGGCGCTTAGACGACTGCGCCATCAGGGTTCGGTAGCCGTGTGCGTCGGCCAAGGCGGCGATACGGCTCATGCGGTTGACTTCCAAACCGAAACCGAGATTCGGCTGACCGGGCAGCGCCGGCACGGCGGTGAGCGCCGCCTGGATACCGACAATGCTGCGCTGGCCGGCGGCATAAAAACGATCCCATACTTGAGCACGCGGAATCAGGCTGTCCAGATAAGGCGTGGCGCCATAGGCACTGCCGGCCAAACCGTCGATGTAGCGGCTGCTCCAGCTTTCCAACAAAATAAACACCACGTTTTTACCGCTGGGCGCGTTGGACGCAGGCCGGTAAAGAAAGGGCTGTGCCGGCTGGGTGTGCGCCACCGCCGCCATCTCTTCGGCAGACAGCAGATCCAAAGGAGCGGCCTGTTGGTCACCGGCTTTCAGCGCAGCCAGCGGCCCGTTGATCGCCAAATTGGCTTGCGCCAGCGTTTGGCCTTTGAATGCGTCAATGGTACTCAAGGGCTTGCCGCCCCCCAAAGTCCCCCTCGCCGCCAACACCAAACACACCAGCAATAGACATGATTGCACCGCGCCGCGCTGCCATGTTCCGTTCCAAGCCACTGCTTTGCCGGCCACCAAACGCTGCCACAGCCAGCCCGCCAGCAACAGCATGATCAGTCCGCCCAAAGTGAGATCCAAACGGGAAGAAACCGCCGCCTGCCACACAAAACCCCAGTCGCCGCCCAGATTAAACAACTCTCCGCCCAGATGGCGGCCCACTTCGCCGAAGTAGGCCAAATCGGCCACCCCGATGCCCAATAATACGGCCAACACCGCCGCCGCCAGCCAAGACACCGTTTTGCGGAAGCCGCGCCGCTGCAAACGCGGCCACGGAATCATCAACAGCAATAAAAACGGCGCAAACGCCAATACCGCCAACTGGCCGTCAAAGCGCAGGCCTTGGGCAAACGCTCCGGCCTTTTGCCAAAGGGACAAATCGGCAAAATGTTCGGGATACGCCCACAACAAGCCCAAGCGCAATAAAACAAAAGCCGCCAAGGCAAACCATATCATGCGTAAAGGAAGGGACCACATCGCCGATTACTTTCTCGATTCGTTCATCTTTAATTTGCCAGCAGCACACAGGCTACCTGAAAGGCTCTTCAGACAGCCTGTTCTTCGCCAATCTCCGCGCCCAAATCGGCCAGCGCCGCCAAAGTGTCGGCCCACACCACAGGCAATTTGGCGCAGGCATCGGCACCTTCGGCTTTGAGGCCGAACAGAATGCAATAGCGTTCGCCTTCGGCGGCCAGTGTGGGCAGGCTGAAGGTGCGGATGCCGGCGTGCTGTTGCTCAATTTGCTCCATCAGCTCGGTAATGGCCGACTCCGGCAAGCCGTAAAGACGCACGCCGCGCTGGCTGCGGCGGGCTTGGTGGTGCAGCTGCGGATACAGCGTGTCCAATACCCATTCGGCCATCGGGTGTGCCATCACCGGGAAGCCGGGCAGAAAGTAATGCTCGCGGATGGCGAAACCGGCAATCCGGTTGTAGGGGTTGGGCACCAAGGCGCTGCCTTGCGGAAAGTCGGCCATGCGCAGGCGGATTTGGTGCGCTTCGCTGTCCAAAGCGTCGCCGCGCTGCAAGGACACGCCCTCAATCAACGCCGCCGCTTCGGCATGGCGCTCAATCGGCAGGCCCAGCGCTTCGGCGGCGGCCTGGCGGGTATGGTCGTCGGGCGTGCCGCCGATGCCGCCGGTCACGAATACCGGCAGGCCCTCGGCAAAACTCTGCGCCAGTTTGCGCACCAATAAAGGGCGTTCGTCGGGCAGATACTGCACCCAAGCCAGTTGCAGGCCGCGTTGCTCAAGCGCTTGTTTGAAAAAAGCGAAATGCCGGTCGATACGGCCGCCATGCAGGATTTCGTCGCCGATGATGATCAGACCGAAAGACATATAAGTTCCTTACATTCAAAATGCCGGCACAGCAAGCCGGCCGGATTCGGGCTACCTGAACAGCGTTGTCTGTTTTCAGGTAGCCCGTGCGGCGCTCAAACCAAGTTCAAAATATCGGCCGGTTGGTCCACGCGGTAATCGGCCGGCCAGGTATCCACCGCATCGTCGGCGGCGATATAGCCCCAGTTGACCAATACCGTGGTCATGCCGGCATCACGGCCGGCCTGCATATCGCGCTCGGCGTCGCCCACATACAGGCAGTGCTGCGGCGCAATGCCGATTTGGTCGCAGGCGTGCTGCATCGGCAGCACGCTGGGCTTGGGCGCGGCGCAGGTGTCGCCGCTCACCACCACGGCGGGCGGAATGCTGAAGCCGAGAGTGGGCACCAGGCGGTGGGTGAAGGTATGCGGTTTGTTGGTGATGATGCCCCACGCCAGGCCTTTACGGTGTAGGCCTTCGATCATGTCGTTGATGCCGCCGAACAGCACGGTGTCTTGGCAGAAGCATTGCTCATATTCATCCAAATAGGCACGGCGCCACTGCGGATGTTCGGGGTGGTCGAGAGTGATGCCGGCGCCGAGGCGGATCAGGCCGTTGGCGCCGTGGCTGGCAATCGGCCGGATGGCGCTCATCGGCATGGCGGGCAGACCTTTTTTGGCCAACAGGCGGTTGAGTGCGCCGCCCAAATCGAGGGCGGTGTCGGCCAAAGTGCCGTCGAGGTCGAACAATACGGCTTGAATCATCTGGGTTCCTTGTTTTTCAATCCAATTTGTTTTCAGGTAGCCTTGCGGTCGCGCTCGAAACTTTCCAGCATGGCCAGCTCGAATTCGCTGAAACCGGCCTGCTGCCGGGCTTCGAGGTTCACATAGCCACGGAAAATAAACAGGTCGTAGCGTTGCAGCAGGCGGCGGAACAGGGCAACCGGCTCCAAACCGCGCTGCGCGCACAAATAGGCATACCAGCGGTTGCCCACCGCCACATGGCCCACTTCGTCGCGGTAGATAATGTCGAGCACGGCGCAGGTTTCGGCATCGCCCTTCTGCTCGATTTTGGCGCGGATGGCGGGGGTGACGTCCAAACCGCGCGCTTCCAGCACGCGCGGCACCAACGCCATGCGCAGCAAAGGATCGTACGCGGTTTTGTCGGCCATTTCCCACAAATGCCCGTGGGCGGGGAAGCTGCCGTAATCAAAACCGTGCGCCTGCAAGCGTTGGCGCATCAGGCGGAAATGCAGGGCTTCTTCGGAGGCCACCTGAAGCCAATCCAAAGTAAATGCAGGCGGCAGCGAACGAAAGCGCCAAGCGGCGTCCAAAGCCAAATTGATGGCGTTGAACTCAATGTGGCACACCGAATGCAATAATGCGGCATAACCTTCGGGCGTGGTCATTTTGCGGGTAGTCACCGCTTCGGGCGGCACCAACTCGGGGCGTGGCGGACAACCTGCCCGCCTCAAATCATGCGGCAAAGGCACAGAGGCCTCCACACCTGCCGCGCGGGCACGGTCGTAAAGCGCCATCGCGCGGGCGGCTTTGTCTTCCGGCTCGCTACTTAACAGGGCGGCCTCGATATCGGCATAAGAAACGGCTTGCATGGGGGCGGATTATATAGCAGCAGCCGCAAGCCGCGCAGCCGTCTCTCCCCCTGAGGCTACCTGAAAACCGCACTGTCTGTCCGCATCCGGCCTCACAGGCACCAGCATTTATCGGCCGGCAGATTAAATCGGGGTAAAAGTGCAACCGTTTTTTCAAACTAAGCGCTTGCGCTTGCTGAAAAAAACCGACGCCCGTTTTCTTTACATTCCGCCACCCCGCTGGCCGCCGTACGGCAGGGTGGTACAATGCGCCGCATTGTTTCCGACACCAGCAAAGGCAAACCGATGAAAAATAAATGGCTCATCAAACTGGCCGCCGCCGCCGTATTATCCGGCAGCCTCTCCCTCGCCCAAGCCGGCGGCATTGAAGCGCTGCAAAAGTTCAACGCCGACACCGACGGCATCAGCGGCAGCTTCAGCCAAAGCGTACAGAGCCGCAACAAAACACAAAGCGCACGCGGCAGTTTCAGCATTCTGCGCCCCGGCCTGTTCAAATGGGAATACAACCAGCCCTACAAACAAACCATCGTCGGCGACGGCCAACACATCTGGCTGTACGACATCGACTTGGCCCAAATCACCAAAACCGCACAAAACCAAGCCATCGGCGACAGCCCGGCCGCCATTTTGTCGAACAAAGACGCACTGGAAGCCAGCTACACTTTGAAAGAAGACGGCTCGGCCGGCGGCATCGACTACGTATTGGCCACCCCCAAGCGCTCCAATGCCGGCTACCAATACATCCGCATCGGCTTCAAAGGCGACGCACTGGCCGAAATGCGCCTGAAAGACAGCTTCGGCAACCAAACCACCATCCGCTTCTCCAACCTCAACACCCGCCCGAATCTCTCGCGCAACCATTTCCGCTTCACCCCGCCGCAAGGGGTGGACGTCATCAGCCAATAATCCGCACCGGCCGGCCAAACAGGCTACCTGAACACGGCATCCAACGGAACCGCCGCTTTCAGGTAGCCTGTTTTACTCTGCAAAACAAGCGGTTCGCCACTTGCATTCTCTAGCTGCTTTAGATATAACGTACGCCACACACATTATTCATCAAGCCGGGAAAACCATGCCTGACAAATCATCCATCCCCTTTCTGATCGCGCCCGATTATCTGCCCGACCACTTCAGCCACTGGTATCTGCTCAGCAGCCACCTCCAACGCGAAAGCGGCTGCACCCTCTCCCTGGAGCTGCCCGCCGCCCACTCCGAAATGAACACCCTGCTGGCCGAAGGCAATATCGGCTTGCTGTATGCCAATGCCTTTTTGGCCGCCCGCCTCATCCGCGAGCAAGGCTGGCTGCCGCTGGTGCGCCCAATCAACCGCTACGACGAAGTATTGGTGGCGGTGGCGGCCGATTCGCCTTACCAAAGCTTGTGCGAACTGCCTACAGACGCCCTGATCCAAAGCCGTCCCAACCAAGACATCCACCACATCGGCCTGCGTCTGCTGCGGGAATCCTGCCTCAACACCGAAGGCATCCGCCTGAGCGAAGCCGATTCTCTTTCCTTGGTGGCCTCCGCCCTGCTTAAAGGCGAAGCCCAAGCCGGCTTCTTCACCGCCGACATTTACCACCATCTCTCCAAACACACCCGCGACAACCTGCGCGTGCTGCAAGAAAGCCAATTGGGCAATGTCTCCCACTTATTTGTGCTGCATCCCAAACACGCCGATCTGCAAGACACCCTGCAGCAGGCTTTCTGCGGCATGGCAGACAAACCGGCCGCCGCGCTGATTTTGGAGTCGCTCGATATGCCCGAAGGCTTTGCTACTTTTACCGCAGAAGAGGCCGAAGCCATGACGGCTTGGATGCTTGAAACCACTCCCCCAGCCGGCGAACAGGCTGATCAAGCAGCTGAAGCCGCAGCAGACACCCCGGCCGAAAATACCGCCGAAACTGCCGACAACTCCGGCAAAGAAACGGCTGAAACCGACAAAACGGCATAACGCCCAATCCTGCCCACAGCAAACGGCCGGAACCCAATAAAGGTTCCGGCCGTTTCTTTCATCCCTCCGCCGGCAAAGCGGTGGCGAACCTGCCGCCGATTATTGCGGCAGCGGCAGATCGGGGCGCGGCAATTCGCGCAAATCGCGCCAGCCGTCGTTGGTTTTCACCATGGTGGCCTGCTCGGTACGGCGGGTGTGCAGGCTGTCTTTCCAGTCGGCACTGCCGCGGCTCAACAGGCGGTCGGCCCAACTTTCCAAATTCACGTCTGCTTCATACACCACTTGGGAAACGGTCAAACCCACCGCGTTGGTGGCCGGCTCGGTGTAATACAGCACATTTTCGATGCGCTGTTTGCCGATGCAGAACAAGGGGCCGTGCGCACCGGGGCGGGTTTGCGCCTGACCTTTGGCGGTAATATTGAACACGGCTTCATTTTCCGCGCTGTTTTTGTCTTTTTGGTAGAAACCTTCGTCTTCCAAAATTTTCATCTGCTTCAATGCGGTTTCGTTCAAACGGTCACCATGAAGATTACGGGTTTCCAACACAATCCGGTCCATGCCCAGCATGATTTGACGGCCGACCACATGACCGTCGTGAACATCTTGGCTGCTCACGTTCAAAGCCAAAGGCAGACAAACCCCGCTGTTTTTGCTGTAACGCTCAATGGCATTTTTAAACTGGCTTTTACCGGCCTCATGGCTGTTGCCGCAACCGGCCAACAATACGCTCATGCCGATCAGGCCGGCGGCCCAAAATTTTTTCATATCGACTCCTTCCAATCGCCTCAAATACAGGTTGTGCACAACCGATTCATTCAACCGACCGTGCGGCATCATGACAATAAAACAGGCAACCCGTACAATAGCGCCCGTTTCATCCTCTGCCATCCCGTTAAGGATTATACACAAAATGATTACGCTTTACGGCATCCCCAACTGCGCCACCGTCAAAAAAGCCCGCAGCTGGCTTGACGAGCATCAACAAGCCTACACTTTCGTCAATTTCAAAACCGATCCGCCCGATGAAAAGCTGCTGCAACAATGGCTGGACGAAGCTGGAGCCGATGTTTTGCTCAACCGCAAAGGCACCACTTGGCGCAAACTGAGTGATGAAGAAAAAGTCGCCGCCAACACCCTCTCCGGCGCCATCGCCTTGATGCAGGCTCATCCCTCCGTCATCAAACGGCCGGTATTGGTCAGCCAAAACCGCGTCAGCGTCGGCTTCCAAGCCGAACATTATCAAAGCCTGTTTGCTTTCAGGTAGCCTTTCACTCTAAAAACCAGCACGCCACATGAACCAAACCGTTTTTATCGCCGACCTGCACCTGTCTGCCGAGCATCCCGAGCTGAACGAGCTGTTTCTGCACCACCTCCGGCGCTGGCAAGGGAAAACCGACGCGCTTTATATCCTCGGCGACTTCTTCGATGCCTGGATCGGCGACGACGATGACGCTCCCTTTGCCGTCCGCATCGCCGAACACTTGGCCGAATTTACCCGGCACACGCCCGCCTATTTCGTCCACGGCAACCGCGACTTTCTGCTCGGCGCCGACTTCGCCCGCCGCAGCGGTATCCAGCTGCTGCCCGAACACAGCCTGATTACCCTCTACGGACGCCCTTACGTCATCGCCCACGGCGACGAATTGTGTACCGCCGACCTGCCCTATATGCAGTTTCGCGCCCAATCGCGCCATCCTGCCTGGCAAGCCGCCGTCTTAGGCAAACCCTTGGCCGAGCGCCGCTTGTTGGCTGCGCAAATACGCCAAATGAGCGAGCTGGGCAAAGCCAAAAACGGCAAAAGCGAAATGTCAGATGCCACACCGGAAGGCATCGCCGCCCTGATGCAGCACTACCCCGCCGCCGACTTGATCCACGGCCACACCCACCGCCCGGCCGTCCACAACCATACTTTGCCCGACGGCCGCAGTTTTACCCGTTACGTACTGCAAGATTGGTATGGCAGCGAAGGCGGCTGCCTTCTGGTGTCCCCCAACGGTGTACGTGCCGAAACCTTACGGCTGCCTGAGTGCTTTGCCTCCTGAAATGCGAATATTGATACGGCACGAGACTTTTGCAAAACCTCCAGATGTGGATGCCGTTCCAGGCGTAGCAGCGCAGCGAGCGTGAACGCAGGAATCCCCGTGGGAAAGACATATCATCTACAAGGCTAAGCGAGCGAGCAGTACCCATAGGGCATAAACGCACAACGCAGAAATGCGCCGCAGATGGGGGTGTTGCAAAGGTCTCGGCATATCTTAAATATACAAGTGTCCATAAGCCACGCCGATTCAGCGTTGGCCCACCTGAATGCGCTTCATGGGTCAATGCCACAGCAGCCTGCTGATACCGAAACCAAGACTCCGGCCCAGCAATACACGACCGCGTGACCAAACCAAGCTCATTATCCCAACAAACGCCCGATGTTCGCCTCGGTGGCCGCGGCCACGGTTTCCCGGCTGATGCCGCGCAAAGCCGCCACCACATCGGCCACCCGTGCAACATTGGCCGGCGTGTTGCTTTCTTCTCCCGGCGGTAGCATAAAAGGGCTGTCGGTTTCCAACACCAAATATTCCAAGGGCAGCTTGGCTGCCGCCTCGCGGGCTCTGCGGGCATGCGGATTCAATACCAGCGTGCCGATGCCGATGAGCAGGCCGCAGCGGATCAGCAGCTGCGCTTCCTCCAGGCTACCTGAAAACGCATGCGCAATTCCGCCCGCTGCAAAGCGCTGCCGCTTCAGCTCCGCCGTCAAATCTGACATTGCTTTTAAATTGTGCAGCACCACCGGTCGTTCCAAGCGTGAGGCCAGCGCCAATTGTTCCCGGAAAACCGCCAACTGCAAGGCCGCGTTTGCGCGGTGTCGGGGGTGGTAATCCAAACCGATTTCTCCCACCCACATTTCCGGCTGCGCCTGCAAGGCAGCGGCCAAACGCTCGCTGGTTTCGGTGTGCCATTCGCCGGCATACCAGGGGTGCACGCCCAAGGCAGCGTAAATCTGCGGCGGGCGGTGCAGTGCCGCCACTGCGGCAAAATCCGATTCACGGGCCGCTGGCACCAAAAAACGGGCGACTCCTGCCGCACGGGCTTGCGCCAGCACGGCATCGGTGCGCCCGCCGAATGCGGAGTCGGCCAAATGGCAATGGCTGTCGGTGAGCATGGGCTACCTGAAAACCGGTTTACAGGCTGTTGAGCCGCTCCACAGAGGGTGCGTAATAGTAGGCGCCGGAAACTGCGGCCGTCACATGCGTCAGCAGTAAATCGGTTTTGCCGTCGCTCTCGCCGAACATGCTCAAGAGTTGTGCTTCGATGTTCCACAAGCGGGCGCAATAAGCGATGAACATCAGGCCGTGTTCTCCGCTTACCGTGCCGTAGGGCAGGCTGCGGCGGACGATTTTCAGCCCGACGCCGTCTTCTTTCAGATTGGTTCGGTTGAGGTGCGAGTCGGGCAAGCGGTCGCTGCGGGCAAACTCGATGTTGTCCGCTTTGCTGCGGCCGATGCATTGTTCCTGTTCCGGCACGCTCAAGCGGTTCCATTTCTTCAAATCGTGGCAGTATTTCTGCAGCAGCACATAGCTGCCGCCCGCATCGGGGGCATCGCCGCCGATGACGCCTACCTGACGGATGTTTTCTTCGCCTTGCGGGTTTTCCGTGCCGTCCACAAAGCCTTCCAAGCCGCGCTCTTCTACCCAACGGAAACCGTGGTTTTCGCTGGCTACGGTGAGCAGTCCCTCAAAGGCTTCCAGCACGGCCTGGCCGAGCGAGAAATTCACGTCGGGGCGCAAAGATTGGATGTGAAACAGGATATCGTGCTGGGTGGCCGGCGCCAAACCGCCGCCCAAAGCGCGGAAGGGCTTGATGTCTTTTCCCTCTTCCGTGTGGCCAAAAGCTTGCCAGCAATCGGCACCGAAACCGATGGTCAAGCCCAAGCAGGCATCGGGATACTGTGTCTGCAGATCGGACAAAGCCGCCAAACTCCGGCGGCAGGCTTCAGCCAGCTCGGCGGGCGCGGCCTGTGTATCGGCTTCCATAAAAATGGCGGCGCGGCAGTGGTCGGGAATGATGGCGGTTTGCGGGGTGGTCATCGGTAATCTCCTGAGTGGCATTTTTCTGGCGCCATTATAACCGTAAACCCTGGCCAACCGCTCTCGAAGAACCGCTGACGGTGTTAGAATGCCGCTTTTTATCATCTCGGGCAAACACCATCGTGCTTTATTTCCTGCTGATCGCCATTCTTTTGCTCCAATTGTTCAGCTGGCTGTGCAGCCGCGGGCTGTTCTGGCTGCTGCAAGGCTACCTGAAACCCGCTGCCCGCCGTAAAATCCGCTGGCTGGTGTTCGGCATCGGCAACGGCCTGTTGCTGTTGTCGCTGTTGCGCGTTTGGCCCGGTGTTTTCCGTTTGAGCGCCGGCTGGATGGTGCTGCTGTGGTACGGCGTGCTCACTGTCTCCGCCGTTTGGCTGTTGCACCTGCTGTTGCGGCGGCGCATTGCGCCCGCCCGTTTGGGCAGCCTGCTGCGCCCGCTGGCGGCCGCTTTGTTCATGTTCCTGTTGGGCATTTCCGTTTACAACGCCTATACGCCGGTGGTGCACCATTACCGGGTGGCCATCGACAAACCCTTGCCCCGTCCCGTCCGCATCGGTCTGGCCAGCGACACCCACTTGGGCGTACTGTTCGGCGCCCGCCAGCTCGACCGCCTCAGCGCCATCATGCAGCGGGAACAGGTGGACATCATCCTGCTGCCCGGTGATTTGATGGACGACGACACCCGCGCTTACCGCTCGGAAAATATGCAACGTCATCTGCAACAACTGCGCGCGCCCCTCGGCGTGTATGCCACCTTGGGCAACCACGATCTGTTCGGCCATCAAGACGCCATCCGTGCCGAACTGGAAGCGGCCGGCATCCGGGTGCTGAACGACGACGTGGTCCGTTTGGATGCCGGTTTTTGGCTGGTGGGCCGTCCCGACGATCTCGACCGGCAGCGCAAAAGCACGGCCGAGCTGCTGGATTCGGTAGATACCCGCGAGCCGGTTTTCCTGCTTGACCACCGGCCCACCGAAATCCGTTTGCACCAAGCCCTGCCCATCGACATCCAAGTTTCCGGCCATGTGCATAAAGGGCAGGTGTTCCCCTCCAATTTTATTGTCGATTGGATTTATGATTTGTCTTACGGCTACCAACAGCGCGGCTTGGGCCATTACTTCGTCACTTCCGGTTACGGCTTTTGGGGCGTGCCTTTCCGCCTGGGCTCGCAATCGGAAGTGATGATCATCGATGTGGTCGGCCTTTAACATACGCCGCCGCTTTTCAGGTAGCCTGAGACCTTTGCGCCCCCATCTGCAGCGATTTCTGCGTTGTGCGCTGGCACGCCTGGAACTGCATCCACATCTGGAGGTTTTGTAAAAGTTTCAGCCTGACGCAAAAAAGCACGCCTTTCGGCGAGCTTTTGTGGAAAGTAGCATCACAAAAGTTGAGCTAACGGCATGTTAAGGATAATCTGCTTTGCCACTTATCGTGACCGGAACGCCCAATAGGGTTCAGAGGACGGCTCAGAAACTGTTGCAACAAATCGTATGCCTCTGATCGCCAAGCGGCATCACAATTGGGAATCTGAGACCTTTGCAAAACCTCCAGATGTGGATGCAGTTCCAGGCGTGCCAGCGCACAACGCGGAAATGCGCCGCAGATGGGGGTTTTGCAAAGGTCTCAATCTATGTGAAACCAATCAAAGCTAGGTCTCCCCAGAATTACCAAGCTCCGCTTCACTCTTTTTCTGCCAAGCGGAGCTCCGCCGCACGGGCGTGCGCGGTCAATCTTTCGCCATGCGCCAAGACGCTGGCGATTTTGCCTAACTTCTGTGCGCCTTGTTCGGAAACCTGAATCAGGCTGCTGCGTTTTTGGAAGTCGTAAGTGCCCAACGGAGAGGAAAAACGTGCCGTGCGGCTGGTGGGCAGCACATGATTGGGGCCGGCGCAGTAGTCGCCCAGGCTTTCGCTGGTGTAGCGGCCCATGAAGATGGCGCCGGCATGACGGATTTTGGCCGACCATTGTTGTGCGTTTTCTACCGACAGTTCCAAATGCTCCGGCGCGATATAGTTGGCAATCTCGCAGGCTTCGTCTAAATCTTTGGCCAAAATCATGGCGCCGCGGTTGTTTAGCGAGGCTTCGATAATGGCGCGGCGCGGCATCTCTTCGATCAATCTCTCCATCGCCGCTTCAACGGCTTTCAGGTAGCCTGCATCGGTGGCAATCAAAATCGCTTGGGCGATTTCGTCGTGCTCGGCTTGGCTGAACAAATCCATCGCCACCCACTCCGGCGGCGTGCTGCCGTCGGCAATCACCAGAATTTCAGACGGCCCGGCCACCATATCGATGCCCACCACGCCGAACACACGGCGTTTGGCGGCGGCCACGAAGGCGTTGCCGGGGCCGGTGATTTTATCCACCTGCGGCACGGTTTCGGTGCCGTAAGCCAAGGCGGCCACTGCTTGTGCGCCGCCGATGGTGAATACTTTGGTAACGCCGGCCACGAATGCGGCGGCCAGCACAATGTCGTTACGCTCGCCTTTGGGTGTGGGCACCACCATGATGATTTCCGGCACGCCGGCCACATGAGCGGGCATGGCGTTCATGATGACCGAGCTGGGGTAAGCCGCTTTGCCGCCGGGCACATAGATGCCGACGCGGTCGAGCGGGGTGATTTGCTGGCCGAGCAGGGTGCCGTCTTCGTCGGTGTATTGCCACGAACTCATTTTCTGATGCTGATGATAGCTTTCTACACGGGCGGCTGCGGTGGTCAGGGCTACCTGAACGTCTTGTGGCAATCTTTCAAATGCTGCTTTCAAATCGTTTTGCTGCAAAGTGAGTTCCACCATGCTGGCGGCGGAGGTTCCGTCAAAACGGTTGGTGTATTCCACCACGGCGGCGTCGCCGCGTTGTTGCACATCGGCACAAATATCGGCCACGATTTGGTCGATTTTCGGGTCTTGTGCGGTTTCAAAAGCCAGCAGGGCTTGCAGTTCGGCTTGAAAGTCGGCGGATTGGGTGGTGAGGTGTTTCATGAGTATTCAATCGGTTTGGGTGATAAAGCAAAGAGGAATCGGCAGCAAGAATTTTGGCCATCAAGGATTTTCAAAATTTTTCCGCATTACCGGCAGCGACATCGTTAAGCAGGAAATTATGCCGTTTTTGTGCCATGACGGCAAACGCAATCACACAGTCAAATGATGTGGATTGTTATGCTATATTAAATCAAATTCAGATATAAATCAAAAACTTATTGACATAAAATCACCGCGCCTGTATGGTAGTTGCCTATTCCACACACAAGCACAAGGAGCCTGCCATGAGCAACTGCCATACCCACGAAAACCACGATCATGTCCACGGCGCCGGTTGCGGCCATACGGCCATCAAACACGGCGATCATGTGGACTATCTGCACGACGGCCATCTGCACCACGAGCACAACGGCCATTATGACGAACACGTGCTGGATGTAAACGAAACCAATCCCGATGCCTGCAACCATGCCCATCAGTGCGGCGACCATATTCACGGCGAAGGTTGCGGGCACGAAGCGGTGCCGCACGGCGACCATATTGATTACATTGTGAACGGCCGCCTGCATCATCAGCACGGCGATCATTGCGACGACCACGGCCCGGTGGAAATCGTGAAATAAATCCGGCCACGGTATGAAAAAGCTTTCAGGTAGCCTTAGGCTACCTGAAAGCTTTTTTTACGGCATGTTCAAACGGCAGGCGGAGGATGGCTGCCGTCTTTGCTCACAAAGCGTTTGTTTACGCGGATGCGTTCGCCGCGGCCGGCTTTTTTGATTTCCAACCAATCGCTGTAAATGGCGTGAACCAAAGCACGGTCGGTATCAAAGCCGTAGCTGTGCGGGTTGATTTTCGGGGCGAGCTGTTTCAGCACGTCGCTCAGGCGCGCCCAGCCTTCGGCATCGGCGGCTTGGTCCACGGCCTGTTGCACCAGCGGAATCAGTTTGCTGAAAGAGGGTTTGGCCATTTTGGCCGCAGCGGGTTTGTCGGCTGTTGGCGGCGCTTCCTGAGCGGGCGGTGCGGATGTATCGCCTGCCGCGCGGTTGTGGGGCGGCCGTTTTTTGCTTTTTTCGCCTGGGACTGTGAGTTCCGCGCTTGCTTGAGGGGCATCCGAGGCGGCGACGCTTTCAGGTAGCCTGTCGGCTGCGGGCGGCGCGTCGTTTTTGCGGCGGCGCACTTGCAGCTGATTGTTGTCGGTGCGCTGTTCGAATAAATCCAGGGATTTGATGAGGTCGGACAATTTGCCGTAGCCGTAGAGGCGGGCGTCGAAATCGGGATTGATTTTGTTGATGTAGCTGCCTATGGGGCCAAGATTGGCCCAGCCCAAGTCGTCGGCATTTTCTTTGACCGCGCGCTTGATGAGTTTGACCACGTCGCTGTCGCTGCCGGCAGTATGGCTGTTGGTGTGTTTGGCCGGGTTTTTCTGTTTGGCGGGGGTTTGTTTTTCGGGGCGGAAGATTTCGGTGAAGATGAATTTGTCGCAGGCTTTGCGGAAGGCCTCGGGGGTTTTCTTTTCGCCGAAGCCGTAAACGGTGAGGCCGCTTTCGCGCAGGCGGCTGGCAAGACGGGTGAAGTCGCTGTCGCTGGAGACGATGCAGAAGCCGTCGAAGTTGCCGCTGTAGAGCAGGTCCATGGCGTCGATCACCAAAGCCATATCGGTGGCGTTTTTGCCTTTGGTATAGGCAAACTGCTGCACGGGAATGATGGCATGCGGGAGCAGCGCGGCTTTCCATTTGTTGAGGCCGCTGCTCCAGTCGCCGTAGATGCGCTTGACGCTGGCGATGCCGTATTTGGCGATTTCTTCTAGCAGGCGGTCGATGATGTCGGCGGGAGCATTGTCGGCGTCAATCAATACGGCGAGGCGGGCTTGGTCGGTTTTCTGCATGGGTGCCTTTCAGGTAGCCTGGGTCATTGGCCGTTCACGGCGCGGGCGAAGGCGTCGATAATCGGCTGGATGGTATGGTATTTGAGTTTCAGTGCGGCTTTGTTGACCACCAAGCGGCTGGAAATATCGTGAATTTGCTCCACGGCTTCGAGATGGTTGGCTTTGAGGGTGTTGCCGGTGGAAACCAAATCCACAATGGCGTCGGCCAGGCCGACCAAGGGCGCGAGCTCCATGGAGCCGTAAAGTTTGATCACGTCCACGTGCACGCCTTTGCGGGCAAAGTGTTCTTGGGCGATATTGGGGTATTTGGTGGCCACCCGCAGGCGGCTGCCGGGCGTGGAAGCGGCGGCGTAGTCGAAGCCTTGGCGTACGGCCACCATCATGCGGCATTTGGCAATCTGCAAATCGAGCGGCTGATAGAGGCCGCTGCCGCCGTGTTCGGTGAGCACGTCTTTACCGGCAATGCCGAAATCGGCGGCGCCATATTGCACATAGGTGGGCACGTCGCTGGCCCGCACAATCACCAGACGGATATGCGGATGGTTGGTGTCGATAATCAGCTTGCGCGATTTTTCGGGGTCTTCGGCCGGAACAATGCCGGCGGCAGCCAGCAGCGGCAAGGTATCGTCGAAAATACGGCCTTTGGATAAGGCAATGGTTAAAGCGGCAGTCATAACAGATTAATCAATCGAAAGTTCACGGTTTTCAGGTAGCCTGTATTGGGCTACCTGAAAACAGAATCAAGGTTGGGTGGTGCCTTCGGCCAGCAAGAGTTTCAAATCGTGCGCCAGTTGGTCTGCGGTTTTGCCCCATGGCTCCAATACCGCCACGCGGCCTTGGCGGTCGAGCAGAAACGTGCCGGTGCTGTGGTCCACCAGATAAAAGCCGTTTTCACGCGGTGCCTGCTTGGCGGCGCTGACGCGAAACTGCTTCATCACCGCAAACGCGGCTTCTTCGCTGCCGTCGGCAGTGGTGAGGCCGATGAAGTCGGGGTGGAAAGCAGGCACATACTGGGCGAGTAACTCCGGCCGGTCCCGTGCGGGGTCAACCGACACGAAAAACAGCTGCACCTGTTTCGCTTCTTCCGGCGTCAGCTTGGCCATGGCTTGGGCATAGGTCAACAGATGGGTAGGGCAAACATCTGGACAATGGGTAAAGCCGAACACCAATACCAATACTTTGCCGCGATAATCGCTCAAACGTATGGTGCGGCCGTTGTGCGCAGTGAGCAGGAAATCGCCGCCCAAGTTTTCCCCGCGCACATCGCTGCCTTCAAAGCGAACCTGCGGCGCCGACGCCTCGGATACCGCATCCGCCGGCCTGTCCGAACAGGCGGCCAGCAAGAATAAAGATGCCGTCAGAGCCCTTGCCCGAAACTTCATTGTTCTGCCCATTGGCTTAATGGAAAGTGCGATTATAGCATTGCAACTTAAAGCTGCATGTCGGCGATTTTGTTTCTATAAAAAACATTACTTTAAGCATTGAAATATTTTCCCGCCAGCAAACCGCTTTACAACGCGGAAAAAACCGCTATAATGCGCACCTTCATCACCGGCCCAGGTGGCGAAATTGGTAGACGCAGGGGACTCAAAATCCCCCGCCGAAAGGTGTGTCGGTTCGAGTCCGACCCTGGGCACCACATCAACCGCGAAAGCGGTTTTTTTATTGTCTAATGCCGTCTAAGGCAGTCTACCAAACTCTTGCCAGATAAGGGTTTCAGAGCAAAAGCGGTCTGCTTTGTTGTCTAATGCCGTATACCGCCGTCTCATTGAATCTACCTTTTTCTGTTGGTAAAATTTCCGTGCTGTTACTAACACCCCTTATCAATTGGCACTTACCCCGCTATCGGTCTTGCCGAAGCAAGGGCGGCGCGTGAAAAGGCAAAACAGCAGCTTGCCAACGGCCAAGACCCGGCCAAGCCGCACAGTGAAAACACCTTGAGCTATGCCATGGGGCGTATGGGTTACAGCGGTATCGCCACCCCACACGGCTTCCGCAGCTTGGCAACCGATGTGCTGAATGAAAACGGCTTCCCGCCCGATGTGATCGAGCGGTAGCTTGCCCATGTGGAGCAAAACAAAGTGCGGGCCGCCTGCCGTCGCACCGAATACCTGCCACTGCGGCGGTGCCGGCTGAGACCTTTGCAAAGGTCTCAGCCCGTATGCCACAGGCTACCTGAAAATCAGCCGTTTTATTCTGCTGCGGCCTCTGCCGGCAAGATGCGGTAGAAGGTTTCGCCGCTTTGCACATAGCCTAGATCGGTTCTGGCGATTTCGGCAATGGCGTCTTGGCCGTTGCGTAAATCTTCCACCTCGGCAGCCAAAGCTTGGTTGCGAACCACCAATGCATCGTTGGCAAGGCCTTGTGCCTCCACTTCTGCTTCTAAGCGCCACATATCGCGCCAACCGCCTTTAGACAGCCATAAATCTTGTTGCAGCCAAAGCAAGGCGGCCAGCAAAACCAGCGTTACCCATTTCATACCGTATTCCTAAAACGGTTTAACCCAGCTGATAAAACGCTTTTTTGCCGGGATACCAAGCGGCCTCACCCAACTCTTCTTCGATGCGCAAAAGCTGATTGTATTTGGCCATCCGGTCCGAACGGCTGAGGGAGCCGGTTTTGATCTGCATACAATTGGTAGCGACAGCCAAATCGGCAATGGTGCTGTCTTCGGTTTCGCCGGAACGGTGGCTCATCACGCTGGTATAGCGGTGACGCTTGGCCAAATCCACGGCTTTCAGGGTTTCGCTCAGCGTACCGATTTGATTCACTTTGACCAACAGGGCGTTGGCCAGACCCTGCTCAATGCCTTCGGCCAAGATAGCGGGATTGGTGACAAACAAATCGTCACCCACCAGCTGCACCTTGCCGCCCAATCGTTCGGTCAGCAGTTTCCAGCCTTCCCAGTCATGCTCGCTCATGCCGTCTTCGATGGAGATGATGGGATAGTCGTTCACCAGTTTGGCCAAATAATCGGCAAATTCTGCGCTGCTCAGCGCCAAACCTTCTGCACTCAGGTGGTATTTGCCGTCTTGGTAGAATTCGCTGGAAGCGCAGTCCAGAGCCAGCACCACGTCGCTACCCGCCACATAACCAGCGGCCGCCACGGCTTCCAGAATCAATTTAATGGCGTCTTCGTGGCTGGCCAGATTGGGTGCAAAACCGCCTTCATCGCCTACGGTGGTGGAATAGCCTTTGGTGTCGCACAGTTTTTTCAGGTGGTGGAAAATTTCCGCACCGCAACGCAGTGCGTCACGGAAACTTTCGGCACCCACCGGCATGATCATGAATTCTTGAATATCCAGGCTGTTGTTGGCATGAGCGCCGCCATTGATCACGTTCATCATCGGCACCGGCATCGCCATCGGGCCGGCACCACCCAAATAGCGGTAGAGCGGCAGGCCGGCATCTTCGGCAGCGGCGCGGGCCACAGCCATGGAAACGGCCAGCATGGCGTTGGCACCCAAACGGCCTTTGTTGTCGGTTCCGTCGAGATCCATCATTACTTGGTCGATATGGCTTTGCTCGGAAGCATCAATGCCGATTAAGGCTTGTGCAATTTCGTTATTCACATTTTCTACCGCCTGCAAAACCCCCTTGCCCAAATAGCGGCCACTGTCGCCGTCGCGCAGCTCCAAGGCTTCTTTTTCGCCAGTAGAAGCGCCGCTGGGCACCGCAGCCCGGCCCATGACGCCGGATTCCAGCAAAACATCACATTCCACAGTAGGGTTGCCGCGAGAGTCCAGGATTTCGCGGGCGAAAATATCAATAATTGCGCTCATGCTTCGCACTCCATAATCGAGATCATGTTCGGCAAACCGTTGTCTGCCGCCAAAACTTGGTAATTATACTCGGAAAAGCCAGAGCATGAAATCCAGCCTCCACCGGAACGAGAATAAATTCATTGCTGAAATAAAAGCCTCCCGCTTCATGCGCTCCCGCCTCAGAAAAAAGCTTGACCCTGAAAATTGCTTTCGGTATAGTTCGTCCTTTCGAAAGCTGGAGTAATGGCTGAGAGGCTGAAGGCACACCCCTGCTAAGGGTGCATGTGGGCTAAAACCTGCATCGAGGGTTCGAATCCCTCTTACTCCGCCAAATAAATTAAATAATACCCTGATTTATCAGGGTATTATTTTTATTAACTCTGGGTTTGGTACCTAAATGAGTACCTAATGCCAAACACTCCCCGCATACCGGCCCCGTCGGTGTTCCGCTAAACCGCTGACCGTTGGCTTTATCAGTAGAGACCATGCAGAGAGCCAATCAGGTACTTCAAATACGACTCTGCTGCCGCCCATAAGCTAACCGACACCGGTTCTGATCTTCCTGTCCCCGGCATACCTTACACAGGGGCGATAGGGTCGGATGCGCCGTACAATCCTCATCAAGCAGATGCAATCCCTTGGGATATTTGCCAGGCGGCGCAATCAGCATCCGAACAATCTCTCCGTCCGTCCGCCCCAAATTATGTTGGTAACGAACAAACGCCCCGGCCTATAGGCGGGCGAGAAGTATGCCGCCCGTTGTACAGTCAATGCCTGTCTGACTTGTTTTGTGGTTTTGCGTTTGGCCGAGTTTTTGAACAACCGAGCACCGATAGGGTAAGCACCACACAGATACTCACCCGGATAGATGAGGATATCCGCGGGAATCTCGTAGTCATGAGCACGAAACTCAACCTCGAAGCGAACCCACCGGCTGGCTTTGTCACCCAATTGACGCCCTTTTTCGTAAATCCTCGCCAATTTTGCGCCATAGCGGGAGCCGATATATAAGGTTTTCCCGCTACCGTCTTCGCTCTCCCATGCCGTTCCCCGTTTCTCACATTTCAGCTGTTTGCCGTTACAGTACAGACAGTGGCGGTAATCTGCATAAGCCTGCTTTGGCGTATATTGTCCGTCAAAGAAGTCGTGAGCCACATCACAGCGGGTGATTTTGACCTGATCCAAACCCGTTAGCCAGTCGTACAGCCTGCGCTCCCAGCCCGTTTTTGCCGCCGAGCAGTCCACTCCATATAACTCGAGCAAAATCGTGTCAGCCTGGCCGCCGATATGCAGACGGCCGTATTTGTGTTGTGCCGGCCCGAGCGGATATTCCCACACCCGAACCAACCCCAGTTACCTTGAAGGGGTTGGAAAATCAAGAGATTCAAGTTGTTTATAAGTCCAATTCAAAACATACACCAGGTGCTAACGGATGGAGGCCAAATGCAGGGAGGGAGCCGAGAAACTCTTTAGATTTGTTTAAAGAGTCTGTTCCTATTCCATCTAATAATGCAGTTCGTTATGCTCAAGATGAAAATGGTCATATCCATCGTTTTTCTATAAGCAATAATAACGAATGGCATTGGAGTGGAGGAACTGGAGATATTAGAAATCCATTGCAGTTAGATAATAAAGTTAAATCTGATCTTAGACGTTTAGGTTGGAAAGG
>NZ_JH164926.1:1764904-1767327 GCF_000226875.1 Neisseria shayeganii 871 | reverse complement strand
TGGTTTGCCTGCTTTTTACGCAAAACAGCCGGAATATGATGAAGCATGTTCCGGCTGTTTGTTGGCCTGGGGTTTTGCAAAGGTCTCAGGCTACCTGAACAAGCGTTTCGACGCCGAGAAGGTGCAAAACGAAATCGACCTGCAAAGAGCCGTCAGCCAAGACTTCAGCCAAACCCGCGTCCAAGTGCTCGGCAGCATAGACCGCCGCCTCGACCAACTCAAAGAACAGCGCGACAACGGCCGCCTCAGCGAGAGCGACTACCAAACCCAAAGCCGGCAATGGCAGCAAGGCAAAGTCCTACTCAACATGCTTGCCGCCGGCCTCGCCAGCCCCGCCGACCACGCCGGCGGCATTGCCGCCGCCACCGCCTCCCCCGCCTTATCCTACCAAATCGGCCAATACTTCAAAGCCAACGACCTGAAGAACCAAGCGGACGGCGGACAGAGGCCTGGCGAAAGCAGCCCCGCCCACCTGCTGGCGCACAGCATCCTCGGCGCCGCCGTCGCCGCATCCGGCGGGCACAACGCCCTCACCGGCGCCCTGAGTGCCGGCGGAGCCGAAGCCGCCGCCCCCGTATTGAGCCGCTGGCTGTACGGCAAAGCAGCGGCGGAGCTAACCGCCGACGAGAAACAAACCGTTGCCGGCATCAGCGGCCTGCTGGGGGCGGGCATTGGTGCGGCGGCGGGCAACAGCAGTGCGGATGCGGTTTCAGGTAGCCTGAGTGCGCGGAATGCGGTGGAAGGGAACTATTTGGGTTCCGGCCAATTAGAAAAATTTGCTGATGAAATTGGTAGAGATTGCAGTGGAAGCAGTAATGCCGGCAAATGTGCTGCCACTTATAATAAATGGCGAGGTAGATCATACCGACAGGGAGGACTGGATCCCCAAGATACTTCTTGGGAGAACTTTGCAGCAGGCATGTATGCCGGTAATGTGCTTCCCTTATGTAAAGGGAATAGTCAATGTGAAATGACGGTTGCTAAGAGCTTGCAGCTAAATATAGTTATCAGTGCCGGTGATGCTGGATTATTGAGAGACTTAATGGAACGCGACCGGCGTGCGGTTAATATTGCTAATGGAAATTGGATTCGCTCAGGGTTGGATACGGTAGGAGACTTAACCATGCTCACAGGCATACGTGGTATGGTTAATCCCAATTCTTCCTACTCCCGTTTGGTAAATTCTGTATTTACACAGCCAAGTACGCCTGGAATGGTGTTGCCTAGAACGCAAATAGGGGCTGTAGGAGATTTAGGCAAGATATCTGTTTCCGAGATTAATAGATATTTACCCAAGTCAGGCGCTCGAGATATTTTACCAAAAGGACCGCATCTTCATACGCAATATGGAGAAGTGGTTCTTAAAAGCATCCCTAATACGGGAAAATTAGACATTAGACTGCATGGTTCAGGAAATTTGAATTTAGCCAGAGAGGAAGTGAGATTGTTATGGCAAAATCATGAATTCAGAAGAAGATTCCGTGAAAGGTTAATGGATATGAGAAATAATTTGCAAACATATACCGGAGATTCTAGATTTATCAACCAAACTGGCAATCATATAGATGCTGCTATTAAGGCAACGCATTCTACAAAATTCCCAGAATTTATTAAATGAGAGTATACGATCATGTTATATTTTGATTTACTGGAAAATCCAACTCTATTTCTAGGGGCCAGCAAGGATTGGCTTAAAAATCTTCTAATTAAAAATAATATTGATTTTTATGAATTTCCTGTTGAGCAAAGAGTGAATGACGGATTTGACGTTATTCAGTTCTTTTCAAAATCAGTTGAAATTTGGTTTGACTGTCAGGATATTGTGTATTTCATCAGCTTTGAGTTTCCTAGTAAGGCATTGTATTTTAATGGGAAAAGCTTGGATGAAAAAGAAGGAGGCGAGCTGTTTTTTAATCACTTGGAGCGCAATTATCGTAAACATGCTTCTAGATTTACAGCGATACATAACTATACAATTCATTCTTTTGTTGATGGAGATATTTTTTTTGCTATAAATATCTTTCCAGATAATAGCATTGAGAGTTTTGCTATATATTATGATGCATATAGCCGATATGAATATTTAAAAGGTATATCGTTAAAAGACTACTTGGATAGTAAGCATAAATTAGGTTGAAACTCAATATATTTAGCTTTCTCTAGAGTGAAAGTAACCAGACAAGGCAGTATCTACCTAAATGTATAGAGTGGCTTCAGCGCCAACGGCAACTACCAGCAAAGCCAACTGAACGCCGCTCACCAAAGCGTCGCCGAATAAGGTGACCTGTATGCCGGCGACGACGGCTTCCAAGTCAACGTGAGCGGGCACACCCGGCTCAAAGGCGGCCTCATCGTCTCCAGCCAAGCCGCCGAGGACGCCGGCCGCAACCACTTTATCAGCGGCAGCCTCAGCAGCAGCGACC
>NZ_JH164926.1:1744836-1763556 GCF_000226875.1 Neisseria shayeganii 871 | reverse complement strand
CTTCCCCGGCCTTATCCTACCAAATCGGCCAATACTTCAAATCCAACGACCTGACAAACCAAGCGGACGGCGGACAAAGGCCCGGCGAAAGCAGCCCCGCCCACCTGCTGGCGCACAGCATCCTCGGCGCCGTCGTCGCCGCATCCGGCGGCCACAACGCCCTCTCCGGTGCCCTGAGTGCCGGCGGAGCCGAAGCCGCCGCCCCCGTATTGAGCCGCTGGCTGTATGGCAAAGCGGCGGCGGAGCTAATGGGCTGGATAGATGGACATCATCATAATAATAACCATTTTGTTGGTACGGATAAGTTTCTTCGCGGCCTAACCGGCTCCATACAAGGTTGTGCACAGGGTATTTGCATTGGTCGGGACCGTCCCTTAGTGGGAAATGATCATGGAATCGGCTCAACAGAATTGGGTATAGGCACCAGAGGAGGGACGGTAAGCATAGGCTATACTTTTGATCCTTATGATAATCAGTCTGTTTCTGATAAATTTGAAAGAGGTAATCAGTAATGTCTAAATTCAATAAGAAATTTAGTGTTTTTTTTCCAATAATCAGCGCTATTGCGATTATGATTGCTGTTTATTTTGATATGCCGGACTCAGAGGAAAAAGTATTTCAAGATAGAAATAAAGCATTGGCGATAGAAGAAATTCATCGGATAGCAGAAAATATGGGGGCAGAAGTACTGAAAACAGGATACAAGCCATTAGGAGCAACTACAGTTGCTTATACTGCCGATTACCGATTACCTGAGTGTATCTCGTCTGAGAAATGGAAGGCCGTACTCACTCAGTCAGGCTATGAGTTTTCAAAAGTTGTTCCTGAGAATAGAGATTTTTGGAAAAGAGGAATTATCGGCAGCGCCCCTCTGGGTAAGGATCAATATTGCAATGAAGAATTATGGATTAACTTGCAAGTTTCATATTACAGAAAGCGGTCAGAATAATCGTTTTAAAATCTGTATTCTTATTTCATGTCTATATGAATGAATCAAAAATAAAATTTGATATTATCCTTATCGTATTTGTAGTGTGTATATCTGCTATTGCAATTTATCTTCAGATGCCAAGCAGTGAAGAGGATATATTACAAGAGAGAAACAAAGCAATTGCGATTGAGGAGGTTTATAAGATTGCAGATAAAATAAATGGAAAAGTGGTTAGGGTTGGATATAAATCATCCGAAGGATCTTCGATATATTACTCTGCTGTTTATGATCTGAATAATTGTATTACTTATTCAGAATGGAGGAATTTTGTTAAACAGTTAGGTTATTCTGTTTCCACAGTTGTTATGGAAAATACAGAGTTCAATAAAAAAGGAGTGTATGGAAGCATACCTGGAGGATATAAGGAAAAATATTGTGATGAATTATATATTAAATTTCTAGTTAATTACTATTAGCTATATGGCATTCTAGATGCTGCCCGTTCTGCTCCCGCCTTGCCGCCCGGCTGCAGACAAAACCCGCCCGGCTCCGTCAGCCCCGATGCCGTTCAAGCCGATTACTCCTACCATCCCGCTTCAGGTAGCCATATCGGTCCGCAAGGGGGAAAACATCCGCCCGCTGATTGGGCACAGCCCTGCGCGCCGATGCCGGAATTGCAGGGTAGGGCGGGGAAGCAGATATTGCCATGGGCGGTGGCGGTGGTACATCAGTACAACGACTGCCGGCGGCAGCATCAGGGGCTGGTGGAGGCGTGGCCGAAGTAGGAATAGGAAAAGCCACCTTTTCAGGTGGCTTTGTCCCTTAAATGTCCCAAAAATTTGCAACTCATTGAAACATCTTGGTGTATTGGTGCCGGCGGCAGGATTCGAACTCGCGACCCCCTGATTACAAGTCAGGTGCTCTACCAACTGAGCTACACCGGCATAGAAGGCGCGCATTATGCCGCCGAGTGCGCTATTTGGCAAGTGTTGCGGGCGTTTTGGGCCGAAAAACAATGTTTTTTCTGTGAAAGTTGTGTCCTTGGTAAGCGGGTTGGTTTCGGTGTGCCGGTGCAGCTATGGTGCGGTAGATAAGATCATGCTGGGAAATAAACGCTTTCAGGTAGCCTGAAGCCTTTGCAACCGTCCATCTGCGGCGCATGTCTGCGTGGTGCGTTGATGCCTCAGGAGACAGTTCGCTCGCCTAAGCCTGTAGCCGGTTTGTCTCTCTCACAAGGATTCCTGGCAGTCGCACTTGTTGGGCGGCTGCACTTTACAGCCATCCACATTACTTTACAGCCATCCACATTGGGCGGTTGCCTAAAGGTTTCGGCCTGTTCCGCGCAGTCATCAGGCTACCTGAAAAACGATGAGATGTTAGCCGGTCAGTTGTTTGGTAATCAGGTGTTTGACCGGCGGCAGATTGTTGCTCAGGCGCAGCACGGCGCTGCGCAGCAGTTTGGCCGGCGGGGCTTCGTTGGTGAACAGCTTCACCATAAAGTTGGTGCCGTGGTAGAGCGCGCGGGTGTGCAGCATGTGGCGGGTTTCGTAGCGTTCCAGCAGGGTGTCGTTGGCGATGTCGCGGCCGGCGGCTGCGGCCTGCACAATCAGTTCGGCCAGCAGGTCGGCGCTGGCAACGCCGAGGTTGAAGCCGTGGGCGGTAACCGGGTGCATGCCGACGGCGGCGTCGCCGATGAGGGCGGTGCGGCGGGCGACGAAGCGGCGGGCGTGTACGCCGATCAGGGGGTAGGTGTGGCGGCTGCCGGCGGGCGACATGGTGCCGAGTTTGCCGTGCAGCTGCTTTTCCAAATCGGCGGCGAGCGCTTCGGGTGAAAGGTCGAGCACTTCATGTACGCGGCGGTTGTCGATGGTGATGACGCAGTTGGTCATGTATTCGCCCAGGGGCAGCAGGGCGATGGTGCGGCCGTAGTGGAAGCACTCGTAGGCGGTGTTTTCGTTGGAAATGGTGTGGGCGAAACGGGCCACGATCACGGTGCGGCCGAAGTCGTGCAGGTCGGCGGAAATGCCGGCCTGGCGGCGGGTTTGCGACATGCGGCTGTCGGCGGCCACCATCAGGCGGGCGGAAACGGTGTCGCCGTTGGCCAGGGTAACGGTCACGCTATCGTTGCCGTTGAGGGCTTCTTTCACGCTGCTTTCGGTGAGAAAGCGGACGTTGGGATAGGCTTTGGCCGATTCATAGGCGGCACGGCGGATGTTGTGGTTGGAAATCAAAAAGCCGAGCTGGCCTTTGCCGTCGGTGGGGGCGGGAAAGTCCAAGGTGTAGGGAGAGCCGCCGTTGAGCACTTTGGCGGCTTTGAGCGGGTAGATTTCGTCTTCGGCAATTTTTGCCCACATGCCGAGTTTTTCCATCACGGCGCGGGAGGGGTGGGTCAGCGCGATTTCGCGGCCGTCGTAGGGCGGGTTGGCCAGGGTTTCCTCGCTGCTTTGTTCCACCAGTAGGATGTCCAAGCCGCTGGGGGCGGCTGCGGCGGCAAAACTGAGGCCGGCAGGGCCGGCGCCGATAACGACGATGTCACAAGTGTGCTGCATGGGAGGCTCCGTGTGAATGGAAAACAGTGCGGGGTAGGATAAATGAAAAGCCCGGCGGCTTTCCATTATACTTGAGGCTACCTGAAAACCCGAAACGGAATTCTTGCAGATGGAGCAGTCTTTTCAAGATGTTTTAAAACAGCTGGGCAAGCAGGCCCGGCAGGAGCGCGCGGCTGAGGCGGAACGCTTGGCCGCGGAAAAGAAAGCGCGGGTGGAGGAAGTGGATTTCGCTGTGGCCGTGGGCGCGGTGGTGCCGCTCAAAAGCAGCAACCGCGCCGTTTTGCCGCGCGACACTTCGCCGATTAAGCGGCGGGCGCAGCCAGAAGAAGGGCTGGAAGAGGCGGACTATTTTTATGTGGGCGACCAAAGCTGGGACGAGCCGCCGCGTGTGTTCAGCAAAAACGGCCGCGGCGAAGACGATATCCGCCGTCTGCTCGGCGGGCATTGGCCGGTGGTGGCCAAACTCGATTTGCACGGTTACCGGCAGGAGTCGGCCCAGCAGGTATTGAACGAATTTGTGGCTTATGTGCAGAAGCGCGGGGTGTGTGCCGAAATCGTGCACGGCAGCGGCTTGGGTTCGCGCGGCTTTACGCCGGTACTCAAAACCCTGGTGCGCCGCTGGCTGATGGAGCATCCCGAGGTATTGGCCTACGCCGAACCGCACCGGCACAACGACGGCGCCGTCCGCATTTTGCTGCGCAAAAGCCGGCAGGGCGGATGAAGTGGCCGCTTGTTCATTCAGAAACCCGTTGAACGTATCGGTGCCGCAACAATCCTGCCGCATCCGCCCCGCTGCCGGGCAAATTTGCCCACAAGCTGTGCAAATTGAATTAAAGTGCGCAACCTGAATGTATTCGTATAGTGTTTTTATGATGTCGCGTTTTACCCCGAATTTGATTCCCGTTTTATTGTCTGCCCTGATGGTTGCCCAGCCGGGCGTGGCTTCGGCCCGCGATGTTCAGGCCGAGCGCGAGCATTGGGCGCAACACGCCCGCAGCAGCGATGCCGCCTTGGCCGAGTCCGTACGCGGTCTGCAAAGCCTGT
The DNA here is from genome assembly GCF_000226875.1 of Neisseria shayeganii 871. Classification (GTDB taxonomy): domain Bacteria; phylum Pseudomonadota; class Gammaproteobacteria; order Burkholderiales; family Neisseriaceae; genus Eikenella; species Eikenella shayeganii. The sequence continues at coordinate 1,759,032 of NZ_JH164926.1, read as the reverse complement.
ATGCCGAAAGCCAAGACCCGCGCGTGCGCGCCGACCTGATTGCGCTTCTGCTGCGCCAAGGCAGACAAGCGGATGCACTGGCGGTTTGCCGCCAATGCGCACCGACGCAGTTGAGCGCCGATGAACTGGAAAACCTGGCCAAAGCCGCCCGCGACCAGAAACAGTTTGCGCTCTCTGCCGCTTATTACGGCCAGCTGCAACAGGCCGCGCCGCAGCTGAAAATCGGTTTTCTCGGCGCCGCACTGACGGCTGTGGATGCCGGCCAATACAGCGCGGCGAAGCAGCACATCGATATCTACCGCGGCCGTTTCGGCGAAGATGCCGATATCCGCCAAGCCGCCAATTATCTGGCCCAACGCAGCCAAAGCCTGACCGATCAGCTGCTGGGTCTGCAGTCCCAATTGGCCGCCCATCCCGAGCGCGAAGACTTGGTGTTGCCGCTTTACCGCACCGCCGCCCAGCTGCGTGCTTACCCGCAGCAACAGCAGTTGATTGAGCGCTATCCGCATTTATTCAACGCCCAAGACCGTTTGTGGCTGCAAAAAGACCAAGCGGTCAGCCTGCTGCGCAGCAGCACCGAATCAGGCAATGTGCAGAACCTGCAAACCGCTTACGACAAGCTGAGCCAAGTGGTGAACGAAGCGCCAAAAGGCGGCGATCTTTATTTGGCCGCGCTGCGCGACCGCATGGCTGCGGCCATTGCGCTCAATAACAGCCAACAGGCTTTGGAAGATTACCGTACCCTGCAGCCCTACGGCGAGCAGCCGGAATATGTCAAAGCGCAGTACGCCCAGGCTTTGATGATGTCGGGCAGTCCGCGAGGGGCTTACCACACTTATTCCGAACTGGCGCAGCGTCAGCAGACCCAAAGCGGCAGCATTTCGCCCGCCATGCGCGAGCATCTGGTGGCAGCGCAAGCCGATTTGGGCTACTACACCCACGCCCAGCAAGAGCTGGAGCGCTGGAATCCGCAGCGTTACACCAACGACTTCACCCACACCCGCCGCATCGAAAACCCGTATTACGACAAACAGTATTTCTGGAACGTCCGCCTTGAAGCCTGGAACGGCAATCTCGACCGCGCCATTGAGCTGATGGACGCTTGGTTGGCGGAAAAACCGAATGATCCCTGGGGCATGATGCTGCGCGGCGATTTGGCGCAATGGAACGGCCGCAACGACGAAGCGCTGGTGTGGTTCCGTCAGGCCAAAGAACAGCTGCCGCCCGACAACCAAGCCGGCATCGACAGCAAAATCGGCATGACGCTGATCGACAGCGGCAATTGGCGCGCCGCCGCCGAAATGGCGCGCGGCATGGACAGGCAAGATCCGCGTTACCGCGGCTTTTGGGAACATTACGACAATGCCCGCGCCGCCCAGCTGAGTGTTTCCGGCCAAACCAGCAAAACCACCTCGCCGGCCGACGGCACGGAATGGCTGCAAAGCACCACTTTATACAGCCCGCGCAGCGAAGGCGGTCATCGCGCTTATGTGACCCAGCAGAGCAATTACGTGCCCAACCACGGCGACGAAATGCGTACCGGCCGGGCGGGCTTGGGCGGCGAAATCAATCTGTATCCGGTTACCTTGAATGTGGAGGCCGGCCACGGCACCCATTTGAACGATAAGCCGTATGCCCGCGTCGGCGCCAATTACCGCGCCAACGAGCGCCTCAGCCTGCAGGCTGCTGCTGCGGTCAATAGCGCCAATACGCCGGTGAAGGCCGTCAATCAAAACGTGTATGCCAACGAATACACCGTCAGCGCCAATTACGCCCATTCGGCCGATACCCGTGCCGGCGGGGGCGCCAGCGTGATGACGTTTGACGATGACAACGTGCGGCAAAACTACTACGCTTGGTTGTCGCACAGCTTGTGGCAGCACAACCGCTGGCGTTTGGCCGGCAGCGCTTGGGCGGATCATACGCGTAACCGCGACATTCCCGAGGCCCACTATTACAACCCGCACCACAGCAGCACCGTCAGCGGCTCGCTGAACCTGTCTTACGGCATGCCGCTGGCCTACCGCGTCCACCTCACCCAGCAGCTCACCGGCAGCCTGGGCCGCTTCTGGCAGTCGGGCGAAGCGGCGCAGAACACTTGGCTGCTGAAATACGGTCACGACTGGCGCGTGGGCAACACGTTCGGCGTGGGCTACGAATTCGGTCGTAAACAGGCCATTTACGACGGCAAACCCGAATTTCAAAACTTCGGCAATTTCAATTTGAACTGGAAGTTGCAGTAAATATGGCCGTGCCAGCGGGATGGCGGCCGATCAAACCGTGCGGCAGTGGATGCTGCCGCACGGTTTGGCTTTTCAGGTAGCCTCAGGCCGCCAATAGCCTTTTCCCAGCAAAGAAACAGCGCGGTTGCCGGCCACGATGAAATGGTCGAGCAGGGGAATCTCCACCAAAGCCAGCGCCGCATCCAGGCGTCGGGTAAAGGCGATGTCTGCTGCCGACGGCTCGGATGAGCCGCCCGGGTGGTTGTGGGCGAAAATCAGAGCCGCCGCATGGTGTTGCAGTGCCAGGCGCACAATCTCTCGGATGTAAACCGTGTTTTCGGCCACCGTGCCGCGCGACAGTTCTTCAAACGCAATCAGGCGGTTTTGCTGGTTGAGCAGCAGGGCGGCGGCGATTTCCACCCGTTCGCCGGCCAATTGCAGCACCAGATAATCGGCCACCGCCTCGGGCGAAGTAAAAGCCGGCGTCTGCCGCATCTCCTCCGCCAGCAGGCGGCGGCCGATTTCGCGCACCACGGCAAACTGGCAGAACGAAGCCTCGCCCATGCCTTTGTGGCGGGTGAGTTCGGCAGCCGGCGTATTCATCAGGCGGTTAAGTGAACCGAATTCGTGCAGCAGGCTGCGCGCCAAATCCACCGCACTCATGCCTTGCGTGCCCACGCGCAGCAGAATGGCCAACAGTTCGGCATCGCTCAGCGCCGCCGCACCTTTTGCCAGCAGTTTCTCGCGCGGCCGTTCGCCTTCCGGCCATTGTTTGATGCTCATATGCGCCTCCTCGGATATTGGGAGCGTATAAGGGGTAAACGGTTTTCAGGTAGCCTGAAACGGCGGGGTGCAAAGACGGTGCCGTTTTATGGGCGGCACCGTGTCCATATGGATATAGAGCAATTCGTCTTTTTTAACAGATAGTTTGATTTAGCGCAGAAAAACGGCCGGTATTTTGGTGCCTTTTACATAAAAATGTTGGAAAAATCACGCAGGCACGGCTACAATCGCCCTCCCTTTCTAAAAATCCAAATTATTATAAAAACGGAGTCTTCACACTATGACAGCTAAAGGACAAATGTTACAAGATCCTTTTTTGAACGCACTGCGCAAAGAGCATGTTCCGGTATCCATCTATCTGGTCAACGGCATCAAGCTGCAAGGCCAAGTGGAATCTTTCGATCAATACGTGGTATTGCTGCGCAATACTTCGGTGACCCAAATGGTGTATAAGCACGCCATCTCCACCATCGTACCGGCGCGCGCCGTGAGCCTGCAGCAGGCCGAACCCAAGCCCGCCGCCGAGCCGCCCGCCGCCCAGTAAGCTTTGATTTGTTGGCGCACTGCCCGTTTGCCGCGGCAGTGCGTTTCGCATTTTGGAACACGCAAACATGAACACACAAACCGTAGCTGTGATCGGCGCCATGCAGCCGGAAATCGAGCGTTTAAAAAACAGTTTGGACAACTTAGTCACCGAAACCTTCGGTGCGTTCACCCTATACAGCGGCCGTTACGGCGGCAAACAGGTGGTGCTGGCTTTGAGCGGCATCGGCAAAGTGAATGCGGCGGCGGCCACCGCCGTGTTGGTGCAGCGCTACCGTCCCGACTGCGTGATCAACACCGGCAGCGCCGGCGGTTTGGGGCAGGGCTTGGCGGTGGGCGATGTGGTGATCGGCACCGAGACCGCGCACCACGATGTGGACGTGACCGCATTCGGCTATGATTACGGCCAAGTGCCGCAACTGCCGGCGCGTTTTGTTTCCGATGCCGCTTTGTGTGCGGCCGCGGAAACGGCGGCCGCGGCTTTTGCCGGTGCGCGCGTACACCGCGGGCTGATTGTGAGCGGCGACCAGTTTGTTCACAGCAGCGAGGCCGTGGCCGCCATCCGCAGCCGTTTTGCCGGCGTGCAGGCGGTGGAAATGGAAGCGGCGGCGATTGCGCAAAGCTGCCACCAGTTCGGCGTGCCGTTTGTGGTAATCCGCGCGGTGTCCGACTTGGCAGACGAGCAGGCCGACACCAGCTTTGAGGCGTTTTTGGAAACCGCTTCCGTGCACTCGGCGCAAATGGTGCAGCATTTGATCGAAGCCCTGTAAGCCATGCCGCTGCCGCTTTCCGCCCAAATCGCCCTGGTGGCTGCAGCGGTGATTGTGGGGCGTTGGTCAGCCGGCAGTTCTGTTTGTGGTTGAGTCCCTGTTTCGACAAGCTGAGATCTTGCAAAATCCGGCCCACTCAATATCCGAAACCGCAGATGAGGGTTTTGCAGAGGTCTCAGCCTGCGGCATCAGCAGAAGGAGTGGTGTCCATAGCCCGGGTAGGGGCGGCTGTCTTGCTCCACCCAAGGGGCATCGCCGTCTTGACTCGGTGTGGTTTGCTAGAAAAAGTTGCTCATTTGAACGTCCCTAAATAGCCGGGCGGCAATTTAGGGGGCATGGGGATATTTTGCAAAAGTCTCCGGCTATGCGAGTAAGCAGTAACGCTAGGCGTAAACGCACAATGCAGAAATGCAAATCGGATTGATGTCTTGCAATGGCGTTAGCCAAAGAACGGCAAATTGAACCTCAGGCTACCTGAAGAGATCAGGCTGGGCCGGCCAGCCAGATGGCGCTGAGCATACGGCCGGTTTGGCCGTCGCGGCGGTAGGAGAAGAAAGTATCGCGTTCGAGCACGGTGCAGTGGTCGCCGCCGTAGATTTGGCCGATGCCTTCGCGTTGCAGTACCAGGCGGGCGAGGGCGTAGATATCGGCCAAGTATTTGCCGTTGCCGATGTCTTGAAAGGTGGCTTCCGCCGCATGGCCCAAGGGCAGGCAGAAGGCTTCCCAGACGTCCCGGCCGACTTCGAAAGCGTCGGGGCCGATGGCGGGGCCGAGCCAGGCCATGATTTCCAAGGGCGGCACCTGCATGGCGGCGACGGTGTTTTGCAGAATACCGCCGGCCAGCCCGCGCCAGCCGGCGTGGGCGGCGGCCACCACGCTGCCGGCGCGGTCGCAAAGCAAGACCGGCAAGCAGTCGGCGGTCATCACCGCGCAGGCGGCTTGTCCGCTGCGGTCGAAGGCGGCATCGGCATGGATCGGGGCGGCCACGCTGTCGGCGGCGGCCACCACGCGGTTGCTGTGGGTTTGTTCCAGATAAGCTAAGGGCAGCGGCACGGCTGCTTGTACGCGGCGGCGGTTTTCGGCCACGTCGGCCGGCCGGTCGCCGACATGGGCACCCAAATTGAGGCCGGCAAACACGCCTTGGCTGACACCGCCCCGGCGGGTGGTGATTAGGGTGCGGACGTTGGACGGCGCGGGCCAGTCGGCTTGCAGGAAGCCGTGGGTGTTTTCAGGTAGCCCTAAGGCGCTGTGCAGGGTTTTGTCGGGCAGCATGGGGTATCTCGGCAAGCGTGGCGGCGGATCGGGCGGGTTCTGGGGCTTATTCCGATGCGGGCGGGACGGGTTTGGAGGGCAGCAGGCCGGCTTCGCGCAGGCGTTTTTGCTGGGCGTCGTAGGCGGCTTTTTCTTTGCGGTAGATTTCTTGGATGCAGGCGTCGCCGCATTCGCTGCCGCAGCATTCCCAATCGGCGGGGGCTTCGGGTTCGGGCAGCAGCGGTTCGTCGGCAACAGAGGACTGTTTGGGCTCAGTCATGGTCGTATCCTGCGGCGATGTCGAGCACCGTACCGTTGAATTCGATGGTGTCGCCGGCGCGGATTTTGGCGGTTTTGCGGGTTTCGATGCTGCCGTTGCGGCAGACCAAACCTTCGGCAATCAGGGCTTTGGCCTGTCCGCCGCTGTCGGCCAGGCCGGCCAGTTTCAGCAGGTCGCACAGGGCGATGTATTCTTGGTCTTCGAGATAAACGGTGGCGTGCATGATGTGTGGCGCTCGGGGGCTACCTGAAAACCTTCAGGTAGCCCGCATGGGGTCTTAATGGGGCTGGAGCAGGCTTTGATCCAGCGTGAGTTCGTCGTTTTTGTTGATGCCGATGTGGCGCTGGAGGATGTTTTCGGCGATTTGGTGCGCTTCGGCCAAAGAATGCATTTGGTAGGTGCCGCATTGGTATTCGTTGAGTTCGGGAATGCGGTTTTGGTCTTGCACGGCCAAAACGTCCTGCATGGCGGCCTGCCAGGCGGCGGCCACGCGCTCTTCGCTGGGGGTGCCGATCAGGCTCATGTAGAAGCCGGTGCGGCAGCCCATGGGGGAGATGTCGATGATTTCCACGTCGTCGCCGTTGAGGTGGTCGCGCATGAAACCGGCGAAGAGGTGTTCTAAGGTGTGGATGCCTTTTTCGGGCAGGATTTCCTGATTGGGCACGCAAAAGCGCAGGTCGTAAACGGTGATGTCGTCGCCTTTGGGGGTGCGCATGTTTTTGGCAACGCGCACGGCTGGGGCGTGCATACGGGTGTGGTCAACGGTGAAGCTGTCGAGCAGGGGCATGGTGGGGTTCCTTAATGGGGTGGATGGGGCGGCATCATAGCATAAGCGGCGGTGCCGGCTAATGAGGCCGAGGCCTTCGCAAAATCCCCATCTGCGGCGCATTTCTGCGTTGTGCGCTGCTCACTCGCTTGCCTATCTATCTGATATGTATGAACTCGCTGCGCTGCTACGCCTTGAGCTGCATCCACATCTGGGGGTTTTGCAAAGGTCTCAGGCCTTAAGATTGGGCCGGCGGCCAGGAAGAATAGGGGTGTTTGCTCAGATAAGCGTTGGTGTAGTGGCCGTGGCTGGTGATTTCTTCACCCAGCCAGGCCGGGCGGGGATAGGGGGTGTCTTCGTCGGGCAGCTCCAGTTCGGCCACCACCAGAGGGGCGTTTTCGCCGAGGTATTCGTCGATTTCGAAGGTGAAGCCTTGGTAAGAAACGGTGTAGCGGTACTTTTCCAGTTTAAACGGGCACAGGCCGGACAAAATGGCTTCGGCGTCGGCCAGGGGAATCTGGTATTCGAATTCGCTGCGGCTGACGTCGGAAAGATAGCCTTTCAGGGTGAGCCAGGCTTGGCTGCCGCTGATGCGCACGCGGATACTGCATGCCTTGTCCACTTTCAGGTAGCCTTGGCGCAGGATTTGCGGGACGCCGGCCAAGGCGCGCCAGTCGTTGTTGGCCAGCAGGAAGCGGCGTTCGATTTCAATGCTCATGATTTGAAGGCTCAGAAGGGTTTGTATACCACCAGATACAGCGCGAAGGCCATGATGAACACCGGAATTTCGTTGAATACGCGGTACCAGCGGTGGGAATAGCGGTTGCGGTTGTCTTGGAAGTCAAGCAGCAGGCGGTAACAGTAGAAGTGGTAGCCCAAAAGCACCACGGCCAGCGTGAGCTTGGTGTGCACCCAGCCTTGGCCCCACCAGCCGGCAACAAACGGAATGGCGAAGCCGGTGATGACGGCGCCGATGCCCAGCGGCGTCATGAATTTGAACAGGCGCTCGGCCATGCCGAGCAGATGGCGGTATTCGGTGCTGCCCGTGCCCACGGCGGCGAGGTTCACATAAATGCGCGGCAGGTAAAACAGGCCGGCAAACCAGGCGATGATGAAGAAAATATGCAGCAGTTTGAGCAGAAGGTACATGATCAGGCTACCTGAAAGGGAAGGCGGCTATTGTAGCCGAAGCGGGTGTGTGTCTGCCACGGCGGGGCCGGCGTGGGGTGGGGATTAAGAAACGATGCGCCCCAGGTATTCGCCGAGCCGCCACCATTGGAACACCATCAACGACACCACTTCGCCGGCCATGAATTTCAGACCTGTGCGCCCGTGATAGCGGCTGGTGGGCGTGGCTTCGGTTTGGTAGTTGAGGCCGGCGTAGCTGGCCATGGCGGCGGCGCGGGCGAGATGGTGGGGGTCGCTGACGATGATCACGCTGTCCAAGCCGTTGCGGCGCAACAGATCGCGGGTATTGAGCAGGTTTTGCAGGGTGTCGCGCGAGGTGTTTTCATACAGAATGTCGCGCTCGGGAATGCCTTGGGCCAAAGCGTAGCGGCGGCCGACTTCGGCTTCGGTCATGAAGCCGGCTTTGGGTGTGCCGCCGGTGAAAATGAGTTTGCCCACCCGCCCGCTGCGGTAGAGCGTGATGCCGTGCTTGATGCGTTCGCGGAACACGGGAGAAGGGTTTTTGTCCCAAGCGGCCGCGCCCAAAACCACCGCGGCATCGGCGCGGTCGGCGGTTTGCCCGGCATAGTGCTGCACCTGCCAAACGCACCACACCGCCTGCATCAGCACCAAGAGGAGGCTGATTTTGATGCCGCGCCAAAAATGGCGCCGCAGGCCGGAGCGGGGGAGTCGGGGCATGGCGGCTCAGTCGAACAGGGCGGTGATGTTGTCCAGCGGCCGGCCGATGGCGGCGCGTTGCCGGTACACCGCAATCGGGCGTTCGATCAATGCCGGATGGCGGTGCATGGCGCGGATGAGGGCGGCGTTGTCGGCACCTTCGAGGCCGAGTTCGGCAAACAGGCTGTCTTGGCGGCGCATCATCTGGGCGGGGTCGGTGAAGCCGAGCTGCGCGAGTAAAGCCGCCAGTTCGCTTTCGGAGGGCGGCTGTTTCTGGTAGTCAATCACTTGAACGGGGGCGGGGCTGTGCTGTTGCAGCCAATCGAGGGCGGCACGCGATTTGGAGCAGCGCGGATTGTGATAAAGCAGGACGGTGTCGTTCATGATGCGAAGTCTGAAGAAAAAACGGAATATATCGTACAATACCTGCCGTGTTCAGGCTACCTGAAGGAGTAGATGATGCGCAAAAGCATCAGAATCATGGCGTGTGCCGTTTGGCTGGCCGCAGCGGCTGCAGCGCAGGGTGCGGATTTGGTTGAGCACCGCAGCAACCGAAGCGTGTCTTTGGATGGCGGCGGCAAACGGATTCAAGTGGTGAATGTTTGGGCCACTTGGTGCGTGCCTTGCCGAAAAGAGATGCCTTTGTTGTCCCGTTGGTATGGCCGCCAGCAGCCGGCACGGGTGCAGATGGTGGGCGTGGCTTTGGATAATGCGGCCAATGTGAGCCGTTTTCTGCAAAGCACGCCGGTGCGCTACCCGATTTGGCGCTACACCGGCGGTGACAGTACGGCTTGGATGAAGCAGTTGGGCAATCCGGTCGGCGCCCTGCCGTTTACCTTGGTGCGGGTGCAAGGTTGCCGCCATCAGCAGCCTTTGTTGGGCGAGGTGGACGAAGCCAAGCTGACGCAGGCGGTCAACGAAGTAGCAGCCCGTTGCCGGGTGTGATAAGCGGCTTGCCGCCTGTAATTGAAATGAAAAAAGAGGCTACCTGAAATGCTTTCAGGTAGCCTCTTGATTATTGGCGCCGCTTATTTTTTCAAAGAGTCGCGGATTTCGCGCAGCAGCAATACTTCTTCGGAGGGCGCGGCCGGGGCTTCTTCTACCGCCGGAGCTTCGCGTTTCATTTTGTTGATCAGTTTCACCACCACGAAAATAGCGGAAGCCACAATCAGGAAGCTGATGAGGGTGTTGATGAACAGGCCCACATTTAGGGTTACCGCGCCGTCGGCTTGGGCGGCCGCCAAGGTGGCGTAGCCGTCGGCAGGGGCGGATACGCCGTTTTTCAAGGTAAGGAACAGATTGGAAAAGTCCACGCCGCCGAGCAAAAGGCCGATGGGCGGCATGATGACGTCGTCCACCAAAGATTTGACGATGCCGGAAAAGGCGGTGCCCACCACCATACCCACGGCCAAATCAATGACGTTGCCGCGCATGATAAATTCTTTAAATTCTTGACGTAAAGACATGGATCTTCTCTCTTTCTAAAATAAAATATCCGTGGGCGCGCATCATAAAGCGTTTTGTGTTGGTTGCGGTTTGCTCGGGTTAAGGTTTGTTATTGAGTGGGCCTGTGGCATGGCGGGTGAATGGATGGGAAGGATAGGGTGCGCGACACCCGAGGTTCGAGAATATGGACACAAGTGAGGGCGGCGGCTAGAACGCCTGTGGATTGGTCTGTGAGAAATCTTTCCGTAATGTGTGACGCCGCAGTTCAGTCAAACTCACGCAGACGCCTCGGAAGCCTTGTCCTGCAAGGCGCGTTGCACGCCGTAGATGGCGCACAGCACCAGCCCGAAGCCCAGCAGCGCGGGCAGGCTCAGGCGCTGGTCGAGAAACACCCAGCCCAGCGCGAAGGCGCATACCGGGCTGAGCAGGCCCAGCGAGGACACCACCGCAGGCGGCAGCAGGCGGATGCCGCGGAAAAACAGCGCATAGGCCAGCACCGCGCCCACCAGGCACAAATACAGGTAGCCGCCCCAGTGGCGCAGGGTCAGCACCGGCAGCGGCGCTTCCAGCCACAGCGCCAGCGGCAGCAGAAACAGGCCGCCAGCCACCAACTGCCAACCGGTAAAAGCCAGCAGCGGCATGGACGACTGCCAGCGCTTGGAAAACCACAGCCCCAGCGCCATCGAGGCCGCCCCGGCCAGCGCCGCAACCATGCCCAGCGCATCGAACCGCGCCTGCGGCGAATACACCAGCAGCGCAATACCGGCCACGCCCGCCAGCGCCCAATACCACGCGGCCTTGGGCTGCGGCTGCCGCCCCAACAGCCAGGACAGCGCCAGCACCATCAGGATTTGCGTCGAAGTGAGAATGGCCGCCAGCCCGCCCGGCAAGCGATAGGCCGCCACGAACAGCATGGCCTGAAACAGGCCGATATTGAGCACGCCCAACAGCAGCAAGCGCAGCCACTCGCCGCGCTGCGGCCAGCGCCGCGTCCACAACAACAGCAACAGCCCGGCGGGCAGACAGCGCAGCAAAGCCGCGTAAAAAGGCCGATCCGGCGGCAGAAATTCAGTGGTGACCAAATACGTGCTGCCCCAGATCAGCGGCGCCAGCGCCGTGGTCATGAGCAGCAGGGGATAACGGGCGGGAGGCGGGTTCATGGAGGCTCCTGTCGATTTATCTTCAACTAAAGACAAATCCATTCTGCTCGCCATTTATCTTTAAGTCAAGATAAAATGACCGCCTATTGCCCGCCAAGGAAGCGCCCATGAAGACCCAGCCCGATCACCAAGCAACGCCCGATGCCGTGGACGCCATCGTCGCCCAATGGCAGCGCGAGCTGCCTGAACTGCCCACCGCCGACATGGCGCTGATCGGCCGCCTCAAGCGCTGCGCCGCGCTGATCCAGCCCCGGCTTGAAGCCGTTTTTGCCGAACATGGCCTCAGCAGCGGCGGCTTCGACGTGCTCGCCACCCTGCGCCGCAGCGGCGCGCCCTATACGCTGAGCCCCACCGCCCTGTTCGCGGCGCTGATGATCACCTCCGGCACCATGACCCAACGCCTCAAACACTTGGAAGCGCAAGGCTGGATCCGCCGCCTGCCCAACCCCGACGACGCCCGCAGCCTGCTGGTGCAGCTGACCGACAGCGGCAAGGCGCTGATCGAGCGCGCCCTCGCCCCCCACGTGGACAACGAAGCCCGCCTGCTCGCCTCCCTGCCGCCCGAGGCTCGCCAGCAGCTCGATGCCGGGCTGGCCGCCTTGCTGCGGGTGTTGGAAGAGAAAGGCTGACGCCCGCAAAGCACTTTGCAGGCAGGCCCTCTCTTCATGCCGGCAGGGCAGGCACGGGGGCGTCGGCGTGGCTCGTGGCTCAGGCGCTTTGGCGCCGCGCTTGCTGGATGCGCTGGAACACATGCTGTGTACCGTCGGCAGTTCCAGCACGGGCGGCAGTATGGGAGCACCCGGCCAGCCCGATGGCAGGGTGCGGGGATGCGTTGACGGGCCGCCGCCTTCGCTCAGCGGGACGCCGCTGCTGGCGTGCACTGTGAGCATGAGCGGGGGCAAGCTGCGCAGCAGCAGGCGCTCGTTGATCAGCCCCAGGCCTGCGAAGATCAGGCCAAACAGCGGGATCAGCCCACCCCCCCCTCTTTCATTTGCAGCGCCTGCCATTCCCAGAAGATGGCAAAGCCGTCCCTCAGACAGGAGAAGGGGATGGCCCACGCATCGGCGCGCCGCAGCAGGGGCTGGGCGGCCCAGGTGGCCAGGCGGTAGAGCGCGCGGCTCATGGCAACGCGGCGACGGACAAAGGGCTGGGCGTTGGCGCATCGCCGCCCACATCCGCCACCACCAATGCCGGTCCATCGCCGGATGCCTGGGCTAGGCACTGCCCTTGCGGTCCCCAAATGGCCGACTGACCCACGGCGACGTAAGGTCCAGTGGAGCCGCCAAAGTTGGCCATGAGTACGTGCCAGCCATAGCGCACGGCGTGGCGGCGAAGCTGGGCGCTGTCGGCCTGCACTCCTGTGGCGGTGGTCAGAATGCCCACGCTGTACAGACGTGCGCCTTGTTCAGCGGCACGCTGGGCGTGAATAGGGTGATTGGCGTCAACGCAGATAGCCAGACCCACCGCCGTGCCGCCCAGCGCCACCACGCAGGCGGGCGCATGGCCCGGTTGGGCAAAGGCGTCTTCCCCCGCGTGCAGATGGTGCTTGCGGTACACGGTACGGCCGCCATCGGCGTGCAACAGCACAGCGCCTATCCACGGCTTGGCGCCCGCTGGGGCAGCGCAGGCCAGTGGCAAACCCACCACGGTGTTTAGACGCAGGCGCTGCGCGGCTTGCGACAGGGTGTTCAGTACGGGGCTGTTGGGGGGCAGTGCGCAAGCAGCCAGGTACTCGGGTTCATAACCCGTCAGTGAAAGCTCGGGAAACTGCAACCACTGCGCCCCCTGCTCCGCCGCCTGTTCCATCCAGCGCAGGTGGTCTTGCGCATTGGCCGCCACATCGCCCGCCACGGGCAGGGTCTGAGCCACGGCCACGCGGCGCAAGGCAAGGCTGGGCATCGCCAAGCATTTCGCGCGATCGACGCGGGCGGTTTTGCCCGGCGTGTTGATGTTTTCGATGTCGATTTTGTCGTCAGACATGCAGCTTCTCCTTGATGGCAATGGGCGGATTTTTGAAGCCCATGGCCGCCCACGCGGCCAACAGCTTGGCGTAAAACCCCAGCGATTGCTTGGGCAGATTGGGCAAGTCGTCGGGTAGTGCCGAGGCGTCGGCCAGGTCGCTCGTCATGGTGCGCATTTGCGGCTTGGGGCGGGAGGCCGCCGGCCACAGATGCAGGTAAATATCCAGCCAGTGCGCGCCCTTGAGCTCCATGAACAGGGGCGTGTTGCAGCAGGCGGCGACCACGCGCCGGGTGCCCGCGTCGTCCGTCAGGCGAAATTCGGCCAGCCGCTCAAAACCTTCGACAAAGCGCACGCGGTCTTTGCGATACAGGGCGGTTGCCGTCGCCCTCAGGGGCGTGAGCAGGTTCTGCGCCTGCGCAAGCGTCGCCAAACGCCCGGCGGCGGCGCGACAGCTGTTGCACAGGCATTCGGTCACCATAAACGGCGCGCCGATCACTTCGATGCGCGTCTTGCCGCAGCGGCAGGCCAGCGGGGTGGATGGGGTCATGGATGTTTCTCCTTCTGTGTCAAGGGCTGCCTGAAGCGCTTTCAAGCAGCGGTGCGCGGTCACGTTTGTGGTGCACCGTAAGTTTTCAGGTAGCCTGACGCAGCCACCAATACGTGGTGCTCGATATGCGTCCCATGGCAAGCGCTGCCCGATCTGCCCCGACCAATGGGCGCTGCAATATGCCGGCAGGCGGCTCTTCTGGCAAGGGCGCAGTTTGGCAGACCCTTGCCACCGTGCTGGTAGTCAGGCCAACACTGGGCAATCCGGGCATAAGTCAACCGCTAGAGCAATTTCGATTTAATTCATTACATACCCAGCTGATTTGAAGTAATTGGCACACTCTTGAGCCGAAAACAAATCAACCAGCTGCCCCATGCGCTGCCACAGCGCACCCACCGTGCGCTCGCCCGCCCTGCGCAGCAGGGCCTTGAACTTGGCAAAAAGCTTCTCGATGGGGTTCAGATCCGGCGAGTACGGCGGCAGATAGCGAATGCTGGCGCCCACGCCTTCGATGGCTTCTCGCACGCCCGCCACTTTGTGGCTGGAGAGGTTGTCGGCAATGACGATGTCGCCAGGGCGAAGTGTCGGGCACAGAAAGGTTTTGACCCACGCCGGAAACAA
>NZ_JH164926.1:1708822-1744786 GCF_000226875.1 Neisseria shayeganii 871 | reverse complement strand
CTCTAAGTGTGCTGCCAGGTCACTGTGTATTCGAGCTGGCCAGTATCACGACACCGAGAGGACGTGAGTCGCGATCCAACAGACGCTCGTTTGGGCTTCGTCACCAAACGGCAGCCACATCTTGAGGGGCAAAAGATTCAGGCTACCTGAAAAATGTTCAGGTAGCCTGAATTTTTGTCTATATCGTTTGCGGCATTGAGACATGAGCGCAAAATATTCCATCTTGGTGCAAGTTTTTGTCTGCAGACGGCATACATCGGCCGCCCTGTTCAGCCGCTGCGCAAGCCATATCGCTGCCTTGGCGACAAGTCTCAAAGTGGATGCGCTTTTAAAGCAGAAAAACTAAAGCAGGAAAACAGTGGCCAAACCGAGGAAAATCAGAAAGCCGCCAGAGTCGGTAACCGCGGTAATCAGCACGCTGCTGCCCAAGGCGGGGTCGCGCCCGCATTTGTCCATGATGACCGGAATCAGCACGCCGACGGTGGCGGCCAGCAGCAGGTTGAGCGTCATGGCCGCCACCATCACCAGGCCGATGCCCGGACTGTCATACAGCAACCAGGCAACCAGCCCCATGACGCCGCCCCAAATCAAGCCGTTGACCAAGGCCACGCTGACCTCTTTTTTCAACAGGTGGATGGCTTGGCTGCCGGTGAGTTGGCCCATGGCCATGGCGCGCACAATCATGGTGATGGTTTGGTTGCCCGAGTTGCCGCCGATGCCGGCCACGATCGGCATCAGGGCGGCCAAGGCGACAATTTTTTCGATGCTGCCTTCAAAGGCGCCGATGACGCGGCTGGCGAGAAAGGCGGTACACAGATTGATGGCCAGCCACATCCAGCGGTTTTTCACCGAGTCGAAAACAGGCGCGAACAGGTCTTCCTCTTCCTGCAAACCGGCCATGTTCAACATATCCGCCTCGGTTTCTTCGCGGATCACGTCCACCATTTCGTCCACCGTCAGGCGGCCGATGAGTTTGCCGTCGGCGTCGATGACGGGGGCGGTCACCAAGTCGTAGCGTTCGAAGGCTTGGGCTGCTTCTTCGGTGTCGTCTTCGGGGTGGAAGCGCACCACGTCGCGCGCCATGATGTGTTCCACCAGCTCGTCGGGGTCGGCAATCAGCAGGCGGCGGATGGGCAGCACGCCTTGCAGGATGTCGTGGTCGTCCACCACGAAGATTTTGTCGGTGTGGTCGGGCAGGCTGTCGAAGCGGCGCAGGTAGCGCAGCACCACTTCGCAGGTAACGTCGGCGCGGATGCTGAGCAGTTCGAAGTCCATGATGGCCCCGACTTGGTCGTCTGCAAACGACATGGCGGCCTGTACTTGTGCACGCTCTTCTTCGTCACGGGTTTGCAGGACTTCGGCGATGACTTGGTGCGGCAAGTCGTCGGCCAGCTCGGCCAGATCATCGGCATCCATGTCTTCCACCGCCGCCAGCAGCTCTTGGTTGCCCATGCTTTCGATCAGGGTTTCGCGTACAGCGTCGGACACTTCCAGCAGCACGTCGCCGTCGTCTTCGGGCGCAGCCAGCTTCCAGGCCAACACCCGCTCTTGGAGCGGCAGGGACTCGAGCACGGCGGCCATGTCGGCAGGGTGCAGTTCGTGCAGGGTGCGGGTAAGTTCGTTCAGGTAGCCGTTGAGGCGTTCGTCGGCCAGGGAGCCGCCGGGTTGGATGTCGGTATAAAAAGGCAGCAGGCGGTCGGCCAGCTCATGAATGCGGTCGATGTCGACGTTGAGGCGTTCAGCGATGGATGGGGTCGGGGTCATGCAGGCTCCGTTGCCGTGCGGCAGGAGCCGGACACGGTATTAGATGGTCTGGGTCGGAGAAAGAAAGGCGATGATCAATGAACTGGGAAGGTCCATAAATGAATGGCCCGTCCTAAACGGGCGTGATGAAAAAACGGGCAGTATTTTACACCTTTTTGTAAGGCTGCGACACATCTTGTTTGATGGCGGCGGGCTGGATAGTTTCGTTTGGCGAAATGTTGAGAAATATTGATTTTAGTAAATTGATTTTACAGAAAAGAATATTTCAAGTGCTTATCTAAAAGACGACGGAGTTGCTGCAATTAAATCAAAATAAGAATTATTCTCATATAAGATGGTGAAAAGATTGCCGTTTTTGGTGGTTTGTTTTGAAAGGGGGGCAGAAATTGGGTACAATGCCGTCCGTTTTACCAACATTTTCCGAAAAGGTGTGCACATATCATGTTGGCGAATTATTTTCCCGTCCTGATTTTTCTTTTGGTCGGCTTGGTGGCCGGCATATTGTTCTTAACATTGGGCAATCTGCTCGGCCCGAAACGCCACTATGCCGAAAAAGACGCGCCTTTCGAGTGCGGTTTCGAAGCATTTGAAAATGCCCGTATGAAATTCGACGTGCGTTACTACTTGGTGGCGATTCTGTTTATCTTGTTTGATTTGGAAGTGGCATTCATGATTCCGTGGGCCGTGGTGTTTAAAGACTTGATGGTATCGCACGGGCAGTTTGCTTTCTGGTCGATGTTTGTGTTCATCGTGGTGCTCACGGTGGGCTTTATCTATGAATGGAAAAAAGGTGCGCTGGAATGGGAATAGAAGGCGTTTTGAATAAAGGCTTCGTAACCGCCAGCGCGGATACGGTGTTGAATTATGTGCGTACAGGTTCGCTGTGGCCGGTAACTTTCGGCTTGGCCTGCTGCGCGGTAGAAATGATGCAGGCGGGTGCTTCCCGTTACGACCTTGACCGTTTCGGTATTATTTTCCGCCCGTCTCCGCGTCAGTCAGACTTGATGATTGTGGCCGGTACTTTGTGCAACAAGATGGCGCCCGCGTTGCGCCGCGTGTACGACCAAATGGCCGAGCCGCGCTGGGTATTGTCGATGGGTTCTTGTGCCAACGGCGGCGGTTACTACCATTATTCCTATTCTGTGGTGCGCGGTTGTGACCGTATCGTTCCGGTAGATGTGTATGTGCCGGGCTGCCCGCCGACTGCCGAAGCCTTGATTTACGGCTTGATTCAGCTCCAAGGCAAAATCAAGCGCACTTATACCATTGCACGTAACTAGGAGAACAAGATGCATGTAAACGATTTGTATCCGGTTGTCCAAAACGTGTTGGGCGATAAAGCCGGTAAAGTGGTTTTGGCGTTGGGTGAAATTACTGTTGAATGTGCCCCGGAGAATTATCTGCACATCATGACTACTTTGCGCGATCACGCTGATTTGCATTTTGAGTCGCTGGTAGATTTGTGCGGTGTGGATTACAGCACCTACAAAAACGAACCGTGGGAAGGCAAACGTTTTGCCGTAGTCAGCCAACTTGTTTCAGTAAAAAACAATCAACGTATCCGTGTGCGCGTGTGGGCGACCGACGACGATTTTCCCGTTGTAGATACCGTGACCGATATTTACAACAGTGCCGATTGGTACGAGCGCGAAGCCTTCGACTTGTTCGGTATTATGTTCAATAACCACCCCGACTTGCGCCGTATCCTTACGGATTATGGCTTTGTCGGCCATCCTTTCCGCAAAGATTTCCCGATTTCAGGCTATGTAGAAATGCGTTACGACGAAGCCGAGAAACGCGTGATTTACCAACCCGTAACCATCGAGCCGCGCGAAATTACCCCGCGCATCGTCCGCGAGGAGAACTACGGTGGCTAATAAATTAAGAAACTACACCATCAACTTCGGCCCGCAGCACCCCGCTGCCCACGGCGTACTGCGTATGATTCTGGAGCTGGAGGGCGAAACTATCGTCCGCGCCGACCCGCATATCGGCCTTTTGCACCGCGGTACTGAAAAGCTGGCCGAAACCCGTACTTATCTGCAAGCCTTGCCTTACATGGATCGCTTGGACTATGTTTCCATGATGGTAAACGAACAAGCATACTGTTTGGCAGTAGAAAAACTGACCGGCATCGAAGTGCCGATTCGAGCGCAATACATCCGTGTGATGTTTGCCGAAGTAACTCGTATCCTGAACCACTTGATGGGTATCGGTTCGCACGCTCTCGATATCGGTGCCATGACCGTGTTCCTATACGCTTTCCGCGAGCGCGAAGAGTTGATGGACTTGTACGAAGCCGTATCCGGTGCGCGTATGCACGCGGCCTACTTCCGCCCCGGCGGCGTGTACCGTGATCTGCCCGACTTCATGCCTAAGTATGAGTCCAGCAAATTCCGCAATGCCAAAGTGTTGAAGAAGTTGAACGAATCGCGCGAAGGCACGATGCTCGACTTTATCGAAGCCTTTACAGAGCGTTTCCCTTCTTGCGTAGATGAATACGAAAACCTGCTTACCGACAACCGTATTTGGAAGCAACGCACCGTCGGTATCGGCGTGGTGTCTCCCGAGCGCGCACTGCAAAAAGGCTTTACCGGCGTAATGCTGCGCGGTTCCGGCATTGAATGGGACATCCGCAAAAAAGCACCGTACGACGCCTATGCCAATGTGGACTTTGATATTCCGGTGGGTGTAAACGGCGACTGCTACGACCGTTATCTCTGCCGTATCAACGAAATGCGCGAGTCCAACCGCATCATCAAACAGTGCGTACAGTGGCTCAAAGCCAACCCCGGCCCTGTTATTGTTGATAACCACAAAGTCGCGCCGCCCAAACGTACCGAAATGAAAATGGGCATGGAAGACTTGATCCACCATTTCAAATTGTTCACCGAAGGTATGCATGTTCCTGAAGGTGAAACCTATACCGCCGTCGAACACCCCAAAGGCGAGTTCGGCATTTATATGATTTCAGACGGCGCTAATAAACCCTACCGCCTGAAAATCCGCGCACCCGGCTTCGCCCACCTGCAAGGCATGGACGAAATGGCACGCGGCCACATGTTGGCCGACGTGGTAGCCATCATCGGTACGCAAGACATCGTATTCGGAGAGGTAGACCGATAATGTTATCCGCTGAATCTTTAAAACAAATTGATGTCGAGCTGGCTAAATATCCGGCCGACCAACGCCGTTCCGCCATCATGGCCGCGCTGCGTATCGCCCAAGTTGAAAAAGGCTGGCTTGCGCCGGAAACCATAGAATTTGTGGCCAACTATATCGGCATTGCACCTGCAGCAGCCTACGAAGTGGCGACTTTCTACAATATGTACGACCTGCATCCGGTAGGCAAATACAAGCTGACCGTCTGCACCAACCTGCCTTGCGCCCTGCGCGGCGGAGTGAATGCCGCCGAATACCTGAAACAGAAACTCGGCATCGGCTTTGGCGAAACCACTTCAGACGGCCTCTATACCTTAATGGAAGGCGAGTGCATGGGCGCATGCGGCGATGCCCCCGTGATGCTGGTGAACAACCACAAAATGTGCAGCTTTATGACCGAAGAAGCGATTGAGAAAAAATTGGCGGAATTGCAGTAAGGGCTACCTGAAAGGTCGTCTGAAAAGAAAGGAAGCAGAAATGGAAGCAAAATGCCTGTGCGGTACCGTATCGCTGAAAGTCGAAGCTGAGCGCAAGCTGCATGCCTGCCATTGCAGCAAATGCCGAACTTGGGGTAGTGGGGCAAGTTTTACCTTGACGGCCAAAAAACCTGAAATCAGTGGCAGCGAACATATAGGCCGCTACCGCTCGTCCGAATGGGCGGAACGCTGTTTCTGCAAACAATGCGGCACGCACCTGTTTGTGCAGGTGGGCGACGATTATTACATCAATGCGGGATTATTTGCCGATAACGCCGATTTTGAGCTGGAAAGCCAAATTTTTATCGACTGCAAAGCACCGTATTACGATTTGGCCAACGATACGCCGAAACTGACCGAGCATGAGTTTTTAGCCATGATTGGCGCGGAGAAATAACGGGCAGCAGGTCGTAGGTCGGATTCTTGAATCCGACGTTAGCAAGGTTGCAACTCGGAAAAATGTCGGATTCAAGAATCCGACCTACAAAACCTTAAAGGCGTTTGAATCCGATACGGCGAAGCATTTTAAACACTTTAAAAAATCCCTTTTCAGACGGCCTCAATAAGGCTACCTGAAAGGCCGTCTGAAAACCCAAACCGTATGGCAGCCATGCCAATACACAAACCAAAGGAAAACGCATGGGCCACCAAATTGTCCGCAGTGCCGAATTTACCGCCGAACGCGCATGGGGTGCTTTGGATATTGCCAATATGAACGGCACAACCGTGCGCCTGCATTGGACCGACCGGCCATACAAATGGCACATTAACGATGGCGAAGAAGTGTTCGCCGTGATGAGCGGCACGGTGGATATGCACTACCGCGAACACGGGCGGGAGCAAGTGGTGCGTTTGCAGGCCGGCGATATTTTCTTTGCCGGCATCGGTACGGAACACGTTGCCCACCCGCAAGGCGAAGCACGGATTTTGGTGGTGGAAAAAGAAGGCAGTGTGTAGAACAGGCCGTCTGAAAACCCTTCAGACAGGCATGTAAAAAATATCAGCGCATAACCGCATCAGGCGGTTGGGCGGAAAAACAAAAGATTGAAGAAGATTAACCGATTAGGGCTAAGCAAATGGCTATTTTCCAATCAGGCGTGATTTTTGAAAACGTCGATACCCGCAATCCCGACTGTTGGCACTTGGAAGCATACCAAGCGCGCGGTGGCTACCAAGCGCTGCGTAAAATTCTGACTGAAAACATGTCGCAAGACGACGTGATTGCCGAAGTCAAAACTTCGGGCTTGCGCGGCCGTGGCGGTGCGGGCTTCCCCACCGGTTTGAAATGGAGCTTTATGCCCCGTTCCTTCCCCGGTGCGAAATACGTCGTCTGCAACACCGACGAAGGCGAACCCGGCACATTCAAAGACCGCGATATCATCAACTTCAACCCCCATGCGTTGATTGAAGGCATGATTATTGCCGGATACGCCATGGGTGCGGAAGCAGGCTATAACTATATCCACGGCGAAATCTTCGAAGGTTACCAGCGTTTTGAAGAAGCTTTAGCCGAAGCCCGCCAAGCCGGTTTCTTGGGTAAAAACATCATGGGAACGGATTTCAGTTTCGAGCTGTTTGCCGCCCACGGTTACGGCGCATATATCTGCGGTGAAGAAACCGCTTTGCTGGAATCGCTCGAAGGCAAGAAAGGTCAACCGCGCTTCAAACCGCCTTTCCCCGCTTCATACGGCCTGTACGGAAAACCCACCACCATCAACAACACCGAAACCTTTGCTTCGGTGCCGTTCATTATCCGTGACGGCGGACAAACCTTTGCCGACAAAGGCATCGAAAACGCTGGCGGCACCAAGCTGTTTTCCATTTCCGGCCACGTTGAACGCCCCGGCAACTACGAAGTGCCGTTGGGTACGCCGTTTGCCAAACTGCTGGAAATGGCCGGCGGCATGAAAGACGGCAAAAAACTGAAAGCCGTGATTCCCGGCGGTTCGTCTGCGCCCGTACTGCCCGGCGAAGTAATGATGACCTTGAACATGGATTACGATTCCATCGCCAAAGCAGGCTCTATGTTGGGTTCTGGTGCCATCATAGTGATGGACGAAGACGTGTGCATGGTAAAAGCCCTCGAACGCTTGAGCTACTTCTACCACGAAGAATCCTGCGGCCAATGCACTCCCTGCCGCGAGGGTACCGGCTGGCTGTACCGCGTGGTGCACCGCATTGCCGAAGGTAAAGGCCGCCCTGAAGATTTGGACTTGCTGGATTCAGTCGGCAACAACATGGCCGGCCGCACCATTTGCGCTTTGGCCGATGCCGCTGTGTTCCCCGTGCGCAGCTTTACCAAGCATTTCCGCCATGAATTTGAACACTATATCGAGCATGGCAAACCGGCTAAAGAGCATAAGTGGTGTTAATTAAAAAATATTTTCAGACAGGCATAGTTACTTCAATGATGCCTGTCTGAAAAAGGCCTAGATGATAAAAGGCTTTATCTGAATTTATAGATCCGTAACTAGGAACATTAACCATGTTACAAATTGAAATCGACGGTAAACAGATTGCAGTCAAGCAGGGCGCAACCGTGATGGAAGCGGCGCACGAGCTTGGCACTTATATCCCGCATTTCTGCTACCACAAAAAATTGTCTATTGCTGCCAACTGCCGCATGTGCTTGGTAGAGGTGGAGAAAGCGCCCAAACCGCTGCCTGCCTGCGCTACGCCGGTAACGGACGGTATGGTAGTGCACACAAATTCTGCAAAGGCGAAACAAGCGCAAGAGGGTGTGATGGAGTTTCTGCTCATCAATCACCCGTTGGATTGCCCGATTTGCGACCAGGGTGGTGAGTGCCAGCTTCAGGATTTGGCCGTGGGTTACGGCAAGTCGTCCAGCCGCTATCAAGAAGAGAAGCGCTCCGTTGTCGGCAAAGACATGGGGCCGTTGGTGTCTGCGGAAGAAATGAGCCGCTGTATCCACTGTACCCGCTGTGTGCGTTTTACCGAAGAAATCGCCGGTATGCAGGAAATTGCCATGGCAAACCGTGGCGAGTTTTCCGAAATCATGCCGTTTATCGGCAAAGCGGTGGAAACCGAGTTGTCTGGCAACGTGATTGATTTGTGCCCGGTAGGTGCGTTAACCAGCAAACCATTCCGCTACGACGCCCGTTCTTGGGAATTGAGCCGCCGTAAAACCATTTCTGCGCATGATGCTTTGGGCAGCAATTTAATCGTGCAAACCAAAGACCATACCGTGCGTCGTGTGTTGCCGTTGGAAAACGAAGCCGTTAACGAATGTTGGATTTCCGACCGCGACCGTTTCGCCTATGAAGGTCTGTATCACGAAAGCCGTCTGAAAACGCCGAAAATCAAGCATGGCGGCGAATGGCATGAAGTGGATTGGCAAACTGCGCTGGAATATGTGCGCAAAACTTTAGACTGCATCGCCAAAGAAGACGGCAAAGAGCAAATCGGTATTTGGGCAAATCCGATGAATACCGTAGAAGAGCTATATCTGGCGAAAAAACTGGCTAACGGCTTGGGCATCAAACATTTCGATACCCGCCTGCAACAGCAAGACAACCGTCTTTCAGGTAGCCTGAAAGGCGCGCAATGGCTGGGTCAAAGCATTGAAGATTTAGGTAATAGTGATGCTGTGTTGGTTGTGGGTGCTAACCTGCGCAAAGAGCAGCCGTTGTTGACTGCCCGTTTGCGCCGCGCCGCTAAGTCTTATATGGCACTGAGCATCATTGCCAGCAGCAAAGAAGAGCTGCATATGCCGTTGCTGGCGCAAGAAGCTGTGCATCCTTATGAATGGGCAGGCCGTCTGAAAAACTTGGCACAGGATTTGGAACAAGGTGTAGCTGCCAGCCTGAAAAATGCTGAGAAAGCTGCGATTGTGTTGGGTGCCGAAGTGCAAAACCACCCTGATTATGCGGCGATTTATGCTGCCGCTCAGGAATTGGCTGCGGCTACCGGTGCGGTTTTGGGTATTCTGCCGCAAGCTGCAAACAGCGTCGGTGCAGATATCTTAGGCGTAAACAGCGGTAACAGCATTCAAGAAATGTTGGTGCAATCGAAAAAAGCCGTATTGCTGTTGAATGTAGAGCCTGAAATCGATGTGGCAAACGGCGGTAAAGCAGTGGCTGCATTGAAGCAAGCCCAAAGTGTGATGGCGTTTACCCCGTTTGAAAGCGAAACTCTGCGTGAAGTGTGCGATGTGATGTTGCCTATTGCGCCGTTTACTGAAACTTCAGGTAGCTTCATCAGCATGGAAGGCCGTCTGCAATCGTTCCACGGCGTGGTAAAAGGCTTTGCCGATTCACGCCCCTTGTGGAAAGTGCTGCGTGTGTTGGGCAATGTGTTCGAGCTGGAAGGCTTTGAGTTTGACAGCAGCGAGCAGGTTTTGAAAGCAGCAGTCAATAAAGAAACCTTGCTTGAGAAGTTGAATAACCAAAGCGCTTGGCAAGGTGAAGCCGCTCAGACGGCCTCAGGTCTTGTGCGCGTGGGTGGTGTGGGTATTTATCATACCGATGCTATCGTGCGCCGCTCCGCTCCGCTACAAGCGACTTCCCATGCTCAAGTGCCTGCCGCCCGCATGCACCCGAATACCTTGTCTGCATTTGGTCTGCAAGATGGTATGGCTGTACAGGCAGGGCAGGGTAATGGGTATGTGAGCGTGAATGTGGTTGCCGATGCCGGCTTGCCCGAAAATGTAGTGCATCTACCGCTGCATACTGAAAATGCTGCGTTGGGTGCGTTGATGAATACTATTGAACTGGCACGGGGGTAATCATGCAGGAATGGTTCCAAGCCTTGTTGGGTAATGAAATCGGCTTAATCGTTTCGATTGTGCTGAAAATCGTGATTATCTTGATCCCGTTAATTTTGACGGTGGCTTACCTTACCTACTTCGAACGTAAGGTTATCGGCTACATGCAGCTCCGTGTGGGTCCGAACGTAACCGGCCCGTTTGGTTTGATCCAGCCGTTTGCCGACGTGTTGAAGCTTCTGTTTAAAGAAGTTACCCGTCCGAAATTGTCAAACAAAGCTTTGTTCTATATCGGCCCGATGATGTCGCTGATGCCTGCGTTTGCAGCTTGGGCGGTTATTCCTTTTTCCGATGAATGGCTGTTGACCAATGTGGATGCGGGTTTGCTGTATATTCTGATGATTACCTCTCTGTCCGTATATGGAGTGATTATTGCGGGTTGGGCTTCCAACTCCAAATATTCGTTCTTAGGTGCCATGCGTTCTTCAGCCCAAACCATTTCTTACGAAATTGCCATGGGTGCGGCATTGGTATGTGTGGTAATGGTTTCGGGCAGCATGAATTTCAAAGAAATTGTTGCCAGCCAAGCCCAAGGCATTGCCGGCGGTTCGATTTTCTCTTGGAACTGGTTTGCTTTGTTCCCCGTATTCATCGTGTATCTGATTTCCGCCGTAGCCGAAACCAACCGTGCACCGTTCGACGTTGCCGAAGGTGAGTCGGAAATCGTGGCCGGTTTCCATGTGGAGTATTCGGGCTTTGCATTTGCCCTGTTCTTCCTTGCCGAATATATTTTCATGATTCTGATCGGTGCGCTTACCGCCATCATGTTCTTAGGCGGTTGGCTGTCTCCGTTCCCGCAAAGTTGGGGCATTATCGGTACGCCGAGCGCATTTTGGATGTTCTTGAAAATGGCCTTTATCCTTTACGGCTATTTGTGGATTCGTGCCACTTTCCCGCGCTACCGTTACGACCAAATTATGCGTTTGGGCTGGAAAGTGCTGATTCCGGTAACTTTTGTGTGCATCGTATTGCTCGGCTTGTGGATGATTTCGCCCTTGAGTTTGTGGAAATAAGGGAGAGAGTGAATTATGGCTAATTTAGTAAAAACCTTCCTGCTCGGCGAATTGGTAAAAGGCATGGGCGTTACGCTCAAAAACTTTTTCGCCCGCAAAGAAACGATTATGTTCCCCGAAGAAAAAACGCCGCAGTCGGTGCGTTTTCGCGGCCTGCATGCCCAGCGTCGCTATCCGAACGGGGAAGAGCGCTGCATTGCCTGCAAACTGTGTGAGGCGGTTTGCCCGGCAATGGCGATTAATATCGAAAGTGAACAACGCGAAGACGGCAGCCGCCGTACCACCCGTTACGATATCGATTTGACCAAGTGCATTTTTTGCGGCTTTTGCGAAGAAGCCTGCCCGACCGATGCCATTGTGGAAACCCATATTCTCGAATACCACGGTGAGAAGCGCGGCGATTTGCACTACACCAAACCCATGCTGCTGGCGATTGGCGACAAATACGAAGCCGAAATCGCCAAACGCAAAGCTGCCGATGCACCCTACCGCTAAAGGAACAGAACCATGACTTTTTCTCTGATTATGTTCTACATATTGGCGGCCATTATCCTATTCGGTGCGGTAAAAACCGTTACGGCCAAAAACCCTGTGCACGCTTCTTTGTATTTGGTGCTCACTTTCTGTATGTCGGCAATGATGTGGATGCTGATGCAGGCCGAATTTTTGGGCATTACCTTGGTGGTGGTGTATGTGGGTGCAGTAATGGTGCTGTTCCTGTTTGTGGTGATGATGTTGAACATCGACATCGAAGAAATGCGTGCGGGCTTTTGGCGCAATGCTCCGGTGGCATTTACCGTAGGCGTGTTGATGGCGGTGGCGCTTATTTTGATTTTGGTTGCGCCTGATACCAATTTGGCCGCCTTCGGCCCCATGAAAGATATTCCCGCCGATTACAGCAACGTGCGCGATTTGGGCAGCCAAATTTACACCACTTATTTGCTGCCGTTCGAATTGGCTGCGGTGCTGTTGGTGCTGGGCATGGTGGCAGCGATTGCGTTGGTACACCGCAAAACGGTTAACCCCAAATATATTAATCCTGCCGATCAAGTGAAAGTGAATGCCAAAGAAGGCCGTATGCGTATGGTGAAAATGGAAGCTGTGGTGCATAAGCCCGCACAGCCTGAAACAGATTCAGACGGCCAGGCAGAGGAGGGCAAAGCATGATTACGATTACGCATTATTTGGTGCTCGCCGCCTTGCTGTTCGGCATCAGTGCGATGGGTATCTTTATGAACCGCAAAAACGTGTTGGTATTGTTGATGTCGATCGAGTTGATGCTGTTGGCAGTGAATTTTAACTTTATCGCGTTTTCACAATACCTTGGCGATACTGCGGGGCAGATTTTCGTGTTCTTCGTGCTAACTGTTGCGGCAGCCGAGTCTGCCATCGGTTTGGCGATTATGGTATTGGTATTCCGTAACCGCAACACGATTAATGTAGCGGATTTGAACAGTTTGAAGGGTTAATCGGGAGAAATAAGAAAAATGAACGATATGAGCTTATATCTGGCGATTGCTCTGATTCCGCTGGCAGGTTCTCTGCTGGCCGGTTTGTTCGGCAATAAAATCGGCCGTGCCGGTGCACACACGGTAACCATTTTAGGCGTAGCCGTTTCCGCCGTATTATCGGCTTATGTGTTGTGGGGCTTTATTAACGGCTCGCGCACCAAATTCGATGAAAATGTATACACATGGTTAACCATGGGCGGGATAGATTTTTCTGTCGGATTTTTAGTAGACACTTTAACAGCCATGATGATGGTGGTGGTAACCAGCGTTTCTTTAATGGTGCATATCTATACCATTGGTTATATGCACGACGAGAAAGTAGGCTACCAACGCTTCTTCAGTTATATCTCGTTGTTTACGTTCAGCATGTTGATGCTGGTGATGAGCAATAACTTCATTCAGTTGTTTTTCGGTTGGGAAGCCGTAGGTTTGGTTTCTTATCTGCTCATCGGTTTTTATTTCAAACGTGAAAGCGCGATTTTTGCAAACTTGAAGGCTTTTCTGGTTAACCGCGTAGGTGACTTCGGTTTCATCTTAGGTATCGGTTTGGTATTGGCTTATTTCGGCGGCAGCTTGCGTTATGCCGATGTGTTTGCTTATTTGCCAAATGTAGTAGGCATGCAGATTTTCGGTTGGGATTTGATTACCGTAACCTGCCTGCTGTTATTTGTGGGCGCGATGGGTAAATCTGCCCAGTTCCCGCTGCATGTTTGGCTGCCCGATTCGATGGAAGGTCCGACACCTATTTCTGCATTGATTCATGCGGCAACCATGGTAACGGCCGGTTTGTTTATGGTATCGCGCATGTCGCCGATTTATGAATTGTCTACTACGGCACTTTCGGTGATTATGGTAATCGGTGCGATTACTGCGCTCTTTATGGGCTTTCTCGGTACGATCCAAAACGATATTAAACGCGTGGTGGCTTATTCTACCTTGTCTCAATTAGGTTATATGACTGTGGCCTTGGGCGTGTCTGCCTACTCAATCGCCATGTTCCATGTGATGACCCATGCTTTCTTCAAAGCATTGCTGTTCTTAGCAGCGGGTAGTGCCATTATCGGTATGCATCACGACCAAGATATGCGCCATATGGGCAATCTGAAAAAATACATGCCGATTACCTGGATCACTATGTTGATTGGTAACTTGTCTCTTATCGGCACGCCGCTGTTTTCAGGTTTCTATTCGAAAGATTCGATTATTGAAGCCGTGCATTTTAGCGATCTGTCCGGTAGCGGCTTTGCTTACTTTGCCGTGCTCACCAGCGTATTCGTTACAGCTTTTTATGCATTCCGCCAATACTTTATGGTTTTCCACGGTAAAGAAAAGTGGCGTGAAATCCATCATGAACACCATTCAGGCGGTCACGATGACGGACACCATCACGGTTTGGGTAAAAACGATAATCCGCACGAAAGCCCTTGGGTGGTTACTTTGCCGCTGATTTTGTTGGCGATTCCGTCGGTAATCATCGGCTATATTGCCATCGAACCTATGCTATACGGCGATTTCTTCAAAGATGTGATTTATGTCAACCATGAAGCGCATCCGGTTATGGCGCAAATGAAAGAAGCATTCCACGGCCCCTTGGCTATGGTTTCACACAGTTTGCATACCCCTGTGTTATATCTTGCCATTGCAGGCGTGGTTACCGCATGGGTGTTGTATGTGAAAGCACCGCATCTACCGGCGAAAATCGCTTCTGCATTTAGCCCGATCTATAAACTTTTGGATAATAAATACTATTTAGATACGATTTACTACAACGTATTTGCCAAAGGCAGCCGCGCATTGGGCAACTTCTTTTGGAAGGTTGGTGACATTGCCATTATCGACAACGGTATTGTCAATAATTCAGCCAAGCTGGTGGGTGCGGTTTCCGCACGGGTGCGCAAAATGCAAACTGGCTTTATTTATACCTACGCTACGGTGATGGTGTTTGGGTTGTTGGTGCTGATTGCCATCTTCTTTAAAGACTTGCTGATGAAGTAACGGTAGGGATTCAATTTCAATTATCAGGTTATGAATATGTACGATCACTTACTCAGTCTGGCCATTTGGGTGCCGATAGCAGCCGGCGTGCTGGTCTTGGCTACCGGCGGCGATCAGCGAGCCGGCTTGGCCCGCATTTTGGCCTTTATCGGTTCGTTGGCCGGCTTTCTGGTTACCATTCCGCTGTTTACCGGCTTTGACCGTTTACACGGCGGCTATCAGTTTGTCGAAAAACTGGCTTGGATTCCCTCATTGAACATCCACTATGCTTTGGGCGTAGACGGTATTTCTGTGTTGTTCGTGATTCTGAATGCTTTTATTACCCTGATGGTGGTGTTGGCCGGATGGCAGGTGATTCAGAAACGGGTGGCGCAGTATATGGGTGCCTTCCTGATGATGTCGGGTTTGATCAATGGCGCTTTTTCCGCCCAGGATGCCATTCTGTTTTATGTGTTTTTCGAAGGCATGCTGATTCCGCTGTATCTGATTATCGGCGTGTGGGGCGGCCCGCGCCGTGTGTACGCTTCCATTAAGCTGTTCCTCTACACCTTACTCGGCTCCCTGTTGATGCTGGTGGCTTTGATTTATCTGTCTACACAGGCTGACGGCAGCTTTGCGATTACCGATTTGCAGCGCATCGCCAAAATTGACTTGCCGGTGCAGCAATGGTTGTTTGTGGCCTTTTTCCTTTCTTTTGCGGTGAAAGTGCCGATGTGGCCGGTACACACTTGGTTGCCCGATGCCCACGTGGAAGCGCCGACCGGCGGCTCCATGGTGTTGGCGGCGATTACCCTCAAAGTGGGCGCTTACGGCTTTTTGCGTTTTATCCTGCCGATTCTGCCGGATGCCGCGCGTTTCTTTGCGCCGGTAGTGGTGGTGGTGTCGCTGATTGCCGTGATTTATATCGGCATGGTGGCCTTGGTGCAGACCGACATGAAAAAATTGGTGGCCTATTCTTCCATCAGCCACATGGGTTTTGTGACCTTGGGCATCTTTATGTTCAGCGGCATCTTTTCAGGTAGCCCTTTGGGCGAACTGAACCGCTGGGGCTTGGAAGGTGCGATTGTGCAAATGATCTCCCACGGTTTTGTGTCGGCCGCTATGTTTATGTGCATCGGCGTGATGTATGACCGCCTGCATACCCGCAATATTGCCGATTACGGCGGCGTGGTGAACGTGATGCCGAAATTTGCCGCCTTCATGATGTTGTTCGGCATGGCCAATGCCGGCCTGCCCGCCACTTCTGGTTTTGTGGGTGAGTTTATGGTGATCATGGGCGCGGTGCAGGTGAATTTCTGGGTGGGCGCTTTGGCGGCACTGACCCTGATTTACGGCGCAGCCTATACTTTGTGGATGTACAAACGCACCATTTTCGGCGACATCACCAATCCCGAAGTGAGGGAAATGAAAGACATCAACTGCCGCGAATTTGCCATTCTGGCGATTTTGGCGGTGGCCGTGCTTGGCATGGGCCTGTGGCCCCAGCCCTTTATCGAGGTGGTGCATCAGGCGGCCAACGATTTGATCGCCCAAGTGGCCCAAAGCAAGATTTGAGGTGTGTGAATGAACTGGACTGATTTGAATTTAAACATCGCCATGCCTGAAATCGTCTTGTTGACGGCATTGTGCGTGGTATTGCTGGTGGATTTGTGGCTGTCGGATGCTAAGCGCGGTATTACCGCCATATTGGCCATGTTGGCCGTGGCGGCAACCGCTGCGGTTCAGGTAGCCGTTTGGCCGGGTGAAGCGGCTTTGGCTTTCAATGGCATGTTTGTGCTCGACGGCCTGTCGCTGGTGGCCAAATTGGCCATGTATGCTGCGGTTTTCATGTTGTTTGTGATGTCGCAAGGCTACCTGAAAGGCCGGCAAATCTATAAGGGCGAATTTTACACTTTGAGCCTGTTTGCCTTGCTCGGCATGTGTGTGATGGCCAGTGCCACCCATTTCCTGACCTTGTATATCGGCTTGGAGATCCTGTCGCTGTCGCTGTATGCCCTGATTGCCCTGCGCCGTGAGGATGCCTTCGCCAGTGAAGCGGCACTCAAGTATTTCGTACTGGGCGCTTTGGCTTCCGGTTTGCTGCTGTACGGTATTTCCATGATTTACGGCGCCACCGGCACCTTGTCGTTGCCGGATGTGTTGTCTGTTTCGCACAATTTGTTGATGGCCGACGGCCAAGCCGCCAGCCCGTGGTTGTTGAAGCTGGGGTTGGTGTTTGTGGTGGTGGCCATTGCTTTCAAGCTGGGTGCCGTACCTTTCCATATGTGGGTGCCCGATGTGTATGAAGGTGCCAGCACCGCGGTGACTGCGCTGGTGGGCACGGCCCCGAAAATTGCGGCCACGGTGTTTGCCTTCCGCATTTTGGTCAACGGCTTGGGCAGCAGCAGCGAAGATTGGATGATGATGTTGAACCTGTTGGCCGTCGCATCGCTCTTGGTGGGCAATCTGGCTGCCATTATGCAGACCAGCATCAAGCGCATGCTGGCTTACTCGACCGTGTCGCACATGGGCTTTATCCTGCTCGCCTTTATGGGCGGCACCCAAGGTTTTGCCGCCGCTCTGTATTACGCTTTGGCTTACGCGCTGATGGGCATGGTGGGCTTCGGTGTGTTGATGTTGTTGTCGAAAGACGGCCAAGACTGTAACGAAATCAGCGATCTGGCCGGCTTGAACCAGCGCAATGCTTGGTATGCCTTCTTGATGCTGCTGGTGATGTTCAGCATGGCCGGCATCCCGCCGCTGATGGGCTTCTATGCCAAGTTCGCCGTGATCAGCGCTTTGGTGGCCAAGGGCTATGTGTGGCTGTCCGTGTTTGCGGTGGTGATGTCGCTGATCGGCGCTTTCTACTATCTGCGCGTGGTGAAGGTGATGTATGTGGACGGCACGGAAGAGCGTGCGCCGTTTATGATGACGGCAGCCGGCAAAGCGGTATTGTCGGCAGGGGCGCTGCTGTTGCTGGTATGGGGAGTGTTGCCCAAATCGGTCATGGATTGGTGTCTGTACGCGATTGAGAAAACATTCTAAATCTCCGACGCAGGCTACCTGAAACCTTCAGGTAGCCTGAATTGTTTATGGCGGTGGCCGGTTGAGGGGGGAGGAACTATGGGAACAGGTTGTTGTGCGGCCCGCGGTTTTTTGCCCCATGCTGTTTTATAGTTTGATAAGTTTGCTAAAGGAGTGCCTGTGATGACTGCACCCATGTATGTTTTGTTGGCGGTGGCGCTGGTGTGTGCCAATCTGCCCTTTGTCGGCAATCGCTGGTTCGGCGTGAAAAAACTGCCGAAGAAACGGTTTCCCCACCATTTGCTGGAACTGGTGGCGGGTTTTCTGTTTGTGGGGGCATTGGCGTATGCCCTGGAGGCACAAAGCGGTGCCGTGCACGACCAAGGATGGGCTTTCTATGTGGTGGTGCTGTGCCTGTATTTGATTTTCGCTTTTCCGGCTTTTGTGTTGCGCTATTTCTGGCACGGGCGCAATCGGGAATAGGAAGAGCCGGCAAGCTTGCTTGTGTGGTGCCAACAGTAAACAGGACGGGCTGGCTGCTGTTTTCCGGCTGTCTAAACCAATGCTGAGGCGTCCGCTTGGGTGGGACGTGAGCCGAACCAGGGTTGTTCAACGGATTTCACTTGATGTTATTGCATAACATAATGTATTCAATCAATAAATTTTCATGAATCGCCCCGTTTGGATCAAGTCGGATTTATAATTCGTCGCGGACACGGTCAATCTGCCGCCCGTCCAGCCACCCATATTCCCACTTTAGGAGAAGCCCCATGAGCAAGACCATGAAAGCGATGACGTATTACGGCGAAAACGATATCCGTTTTGAAGAGCGTCCCGTTCCCACTATCATCGAGCCCACCGACGCGGTGATCCGTGTGACCAAAACCACTATTTGCGGCACCGATCTGGGCATTTGGAAAGGCAAAAACCCGGAAATCGAGGCGGTGGCCCGCGAGAAAACCGGCGAATGGAAGGGCCGGATTTTGGGGCATGAGGGCATCGGTGTTGTGGAAGAGGTAGGCCCGGCCGTCAAAAACTTCAAAAAAGGGGATAAAGTCATTATTTCCTGTGTCAGCCGTTGCGGCTCCTGCGAAAACTGCCAGAAACAGCTGTATGCCCACTGCCGCAAAGACGGCGGTTGGATCATGGGTTATATGATCGACGGCACTCAGGCCGAATATGTGCGCACGCCTTTTGCCGATAATTCGCTTTACCACCTGCCCGACAGCCTGAATACCGATGTGGCGGTGTTTCTGTCTGACGCTTTGCCCACCGGCCATGAAATCGGCGTGCAGTACGGCCAAGTCAAACCCGGCGATGTGATTGCCATTGTCGGCGCTGGCCCGGTGGGTATGGGTTGCCTGCTGACCGCCCAATTTTATTCTCCGGCCACGATGATTATGGTGGACATGGATGAGAACCGCCTGCAAATGGCGAAAGAAATGGGTGCCACCCATACCGTGAACCCGGCCAAAGAGGATGCCGTGGCCAAAATCATGGAGATCACCGAAGGCCGGGGCGTGGATTGTGCCATGGAAGCGGTGGGCTTGCCCGCCACTTGGGACGTGTGTCAGAAGGTGGTGAAAGAAGGCGGCCATCTGGCCAATGTCGGCGTGCACGGCAAACCGGTCAGCTTTGAAATCGAGCGCTTGTGGATTAAAAACATTACCGTCACCACCGGCTTGGTCAACGCCAATACCACCGGTATGCTGTTGAAGTCTTGCGAAGCCAGCAAGCTGCCGATGGATAAACTGGCCACCCACCACTTCCCGTTCAGCGACATGGAAAAAGCCTATGATGTCTTCAAACATGCGGCAGACACCAAGGCAATGAAAGTCATCATCGAAATGTGATGCCGCCGCCATGAGGCTACCTGAAAGCAGTTCGCTGTTTTCAGGTAGCCTTTTTATTGGTGCCGCTTGTTGAAACGCAGCAGCCGGCCGTGTCGTGGCGCCGCTTTGCGCTATAATCGCCGCTTTGTCTGAACTGCTTCTCTGCACGACCATGCTGCTCAATCTTTCCCTGCGCGATTTCGTGATTGTTGACGAACTGCATTTGGATTTCGACACCGGCTTTACGGTATTGACCGGCGAAACCGGTGCCGGTAAATCGATTACCCTCGATGCCATCGGCCTGCTGTTGGGCGATAAGGCGGATTTTTCACAAGTCCGCCACGGTGCGAAAGAAGCGCAGTTGTCCGCTCTGTTCGACCTTTCCGAGCTGCCTGCGGTGCGGGCGGAGCTGCAGGAGCAAGGCCTGTTGGCAGAGGGGGCGGAGGAGCTCTCTCTGCGCCGCATCATCGATGCCAAGGGCAAAAGCCGAAGTTTTATCAACAATCAGGCCGCCACCTTGGCGCAGCTCAAGCAAATCGGCAGCCGCCTGATCGACATCCACGGCCAAAACGCCCACCATTCGCTCAATACCGAAGCCGCGCAGCGCGATCTGTTGGATGCCTTTTCAGGTAGCCTGGATTTGGCGGCGCAGGTCAAAACCGCCTACCGCGCTTGGCAGGCGGCACAAGAAGCCTGCCGCCAAGCGGCCGAGCAGGCCGAGCAATTGGAAACCGAGCGTGAGCGTTTGGCTTGGCAACACGGCGAATTGGAGAAGCTGGCCCCGGCGGAAGGAGAATGGGCGTCGCTCTCCGCCAGCCATGACAGCCTGGCCCACGCGGCCGAGTTGTTGCAGGCGGCGGAGAGTGTGCGCGAATACGTCGATGGGGAGGGCGGTTTGAACAGCCTGTTGTCCCGTTGCCAGAAACAACTTGCCGACCTGAGCGGCATCGAGCCCCGTTTTGCCGATAGTTTGGAGATGTTGGGAGAGATAGAGGCCCAATTGGGCGAAGTGGCCGCCAATATGCGTGCGGTTTGCGCCCATGTGGAAATCAACCCCGCAGAGTTGGCCGCCCAAGAGGCCCGAATGGGCGAGCTGATGGGCATGGCGCGTAAATACCGCATCGAACCGGAGGCCCTGCCGGCCAAATTGGCCGCTTTGGCACAGGCATTGGCCGAGTTGGCGGCAGCGGCGGATTTGGGCGCCTTGCAGCAACAGGCGGAGGCCGCCGAAGCGGTTTATCGGGAAGCGGCCGGCCGGCTGTCGGCCGCCAGAGCCGCGGCCGCCGCCGGTTTGGCCGCCGAAACCACGGCCCATATGCAGCATTTGTCGATGAAGGGCGCGCAGTTCCAGATTGCTTTGTTGCCCGCCCAGCCTTCCGCACACGGTTTGGAGCAGGTGCAATACCAAGTGGCGGCCAATCAGGGCAGCCCGCTGCGCCCCTTAAGCAAAGTGGCTTCGGGCGGCGAATTGGCGCGCATCAGCCTGTCGCTGCAGGTGGTGGCCAGCCAATATACCCGCGTGCCGACCCTGATTTTTGACGAAGTGGACACCGGCATCGGCGGAGGCGTGGCCGAAACCGTCGGCCGGGCCTTGCGGCGCTTGGGGGCCAAACACCAAGTTTTGGCGGTTACCCATTTGCCGCAAGTGGCCGCCTGCGGCGAACAGCATTGGCAGGTGGTCAAACACATGGAAAACGGTCAGACCGCCAGCGAAATCCGGCAGCTGGACGGCAGCGGGCGGGTGGAGGAAATTGCCCGTATGCTCGGCGGCGAAACCATTACCGACACCACCCGGCGCCACGCGGCAGAAATGCTGGCCTTGGCGCAAACGGGTGGCGGGTAGATAAACGGGCATAGTGTTCATACCTGCAGAGTCGGATGAATTTGTGTGGTGTTTGGCGCATGCCGCGGGTGCACTATTTTAACGCGTGTAAAAAGTGTCAAATATCTGTAGGAAGGTTGGGATAAAGGTGCGTTTTCTATACAATGCGTCCGTCTGTCCGGGGGCGGTTTGCTTTCGGATAGAGCGCTCCCACTCTGTGGCAACAGGGGATGGGAAACAACACACCCATCCCTCCTACATCACCTAAGGAAAAATGTTATGAAAAAAGCCGTTTACGCCGCTTTTGTTGCTGCCGCCGCTTTTGTTGCCGGCAGTGCCCAAGCCCAAACACCGGATTTGAACCACGAAGACGCGGTACGCACCGCTTCAGTACGCTACACCTGCCAAGGCGGCAAACGCCTGACCGTTACCTACGGCTTCAACCGCCAAGACCTGCCGGTTTACGCTTCCGCCTATATGAACGGCAAACGCCGCTACATGCCGGTTAACCTGAGCGTATCAGACCGCACCGCCACCACCTTCGGCGACGAAAACAACTTCAAACTGAGCACCGACTATCTGGATCGCCGCAATTACCGCAGCCGTTCCGTGATGGTGACTTCGCCCGGTCAAGAGATTATTTACAAAAGCTGCCGTCCGCGCCGCTAACCGGTTTGCAGCCGTAGCCGCCCGCCCGCATTTTGCGGGCGGTTTTTCATGCGGCGCCCGCGCGGTTTTCAAAGCAGCCGAACTGCGCTAAAATGCTGCGTTTTGATTTTACCCGTTTATTTGAAAGAGATACCGATATGAAAACCGCACAAGAACTGCGCGCCGGCAATGTGTTTATGGTCGGCAACGATCCGATGGTGGTGCAGAAAACCGAATACATCAAAGGCGGCCGTTCTTCGGCCAAAGTGAGCATGAAGCTGAAAAACCTGCTCACCGGCGCGGCTTCCGAAACCATTGTGAAAGCCGACGACAAATTCGACGTGGTGGTGTTGGCCCGCAAAAACTGCACCTACAGCTATTTTGCCGACCCCATGTATGTGTTTATGGACGAAGAGTTCAACCAATACGAAATCGAAGCCGAAAACATCGGCGACAACCTGAAATTCATCGTGGACGGCATGGAAGACGTGTGCGAGGTTACTTTCTACGAAGGCAACCCGATTTCCGTGGAGCTGCCCACCATCATCGTGCGCGAAGTGGAATACACTGAGCCCGCGGTGAAAGGCGACACTTCCGGTAAGGTCATGAAAACCGCCCGTTTGGTTGGCGGCACCGAAATCCAAGTGATGTCTTACATCGAAAACGGCGACAAAGTGGAA
Source organism: Neisseria shayeganii 871 (assembly GCF_000226875.1). Classification (GTDB taxonomy): domain Bacteria; phylum Pseudomonadota; class Gammaproteobacteria; order Burkholderiales; family Neisseriaceae; genus Eikenella; species Eikenella shayeganii. Next base: position 1,722,097 of record NZ_JH164926.1, on the reverse strand, counting down.
ATCGATACCCGCACCGGCGAATTCCGCAAACGCGCCTAAAACTGCTCCGTATCAAAAATCGGGCTACCTGAAAGCTGTTTCAGGTAGCCCGATTGCTTCACGAGAGTGTTAATAATCGCGCTGGCTGGAAAGCACGCGGCCGGTTTTGGCGTCGATGATGACATCGTATTCGCCGTCGCGGCCCATCACGTCCACTTCAAAATAGGCGCCTTGGGTACGGCTGTATTCGAAATCCACTTTGCCGGCCTGGCCGCCGACCTTATCCGCCGCGATTTTGGCGGCCTGCTCGTAGCTGATGTATTGGCTGCGGTTTTGCTGGTAGTGCAGCTCGTCGTTGTCGGCAAAAGCGGGAGCGGAAGCGGCCATCAGCGCAGCGGCCAAGCCCCAGGCGATGTTTTTACGGGTGTGCAACATGGTGAAACCTCCATAATGGGAAAAGAATAAGGCAAACAGCAGGTGCTGTTTGGCGATGGGGGTATTCTAGGCGGGGAAAATTAGCGCCGATATAGGAAAGGGTCAGGATAGGTTATCCCGACCGCAAAAATTTGTAATCGCGCAGGCAGTTTCAGGTAGCCTGCCTTTTCTTCCTTTTGTTAAAATCGCGGCTTCTTTTCCGACCCCGAAACGGCCGCCCCCCATGTCTGTTTACACCAGCGTTTCCGACTCTGAATTGCGCATTTTCCTTGAAGACTACGACCTCGGCGGCCTGGTGTCGCTGCAGGGCATCGCGCAAGGCGTGACCAACAGCAACTACTTCCTCACCACAGAACGCGGCCGTTTTGTGCTCACCATTTTCGAGGCGCTCACGCAGGAAGAGCTGCCGTTTTTTCTGGAGCTGAAACAGCATCTGAGCCGGCACGGCGTGGCCTGTCCGGCGCCGGTGGCACGGCGGGACGGCCGTTTCGACGGCACCCTGGCCGGCAAACCGGCCTGTTTGGTGAGCTGCCTCAACGGCCGCGACACCGCGGTGCCGGATGCCGCACAATGCTTCCACACCGGCGCCATGCTGGCGCAGATGCATTTGGCCGGCCAGTCGTTTCCCCAGCACATGGCCAACCCGCGCCATGCGGCTTGGTGGCAGCGCGAAAGCGTGCGCCTGCTGCCGTGTTTGGATGCGGAGGATGCGGCGCTGCTGCAAGACGAAATCGCGTTTTTGGCCGCTCACCCCGACGACCACCTGCCGCACGGCATCATTCATGCCGATCTGTTTAAAGACAATGTGCTGCTCAACGGCCATCAGGTGGCCGGTTTCATCGATTTTTATTATGCTTGCCGCGGCAGCTTTGTGTACGACATCGCCATCGCCGTCAACGATTGGGCGCGGCTGGCCGACAACCGTCTGTCGCCCAAGCTGCAACAGGCATTTATGGACGGCTACCAAAGCGTGCGCCCTTTGAGCGAGGCAGAAGCCACCTACCTGCCGCTGGCCCACCGCGCCGGCTGCATCCGCTTCTGGGTGTCGCGGCTGCTGGACTACCACTTCCCGCAGGGCGGCGAGATGACCTTTATCAAAGACCCGAATGTGTTCCGCGATTTATTGCTGGCGTTCCGCGATGAGGACGCAGGCGGGGCCGTGACGGCGGAAGCGGCCGACCTGGACGGAAAAATTTTCCGCACCATTTGCAACGCCGACAACGGCGAAGTGGGCGGCGACACACGTTTCCATTACCGCCAACAAGGCGAAATGATATGGGCCGAATATGCCGGCGGCGAGATCCGCAAAGGCTTTCTCATCGGGCGCATGAGCACGGCCGACACCTTCGAATTCACCTACCAGCACCTGAACCGCGCCTGGCAAAGCCGCAGCGGCCGCTGCCGCAGCCGCATCGAGCGACAGGCAGACGGCCGCCTGCGTTTGTACGAAAGCTGGCAATGGACGGACGGCAGCGGAAGCGGCGGGGAGTCGGTGTTGGAAGAATGTCGTTGAGTAGGCTACCTGAAAAGAGGGCGGCAGAGCAGGCGTTGCGCCTGCTTTTTTGCGCGTATTGCTTGCTCAAGTAAGGTTTCAGGCTAAAACCTTTGCAAAATCTCCATTTGTACCTGCACTGGTGGTGCCTTTGTGTGTTGTGCGCTTATTGGAAGCGCCGATGGCTCGTTTAACTTTGTATGTGGATATATCTGCCCACCAGAATTTATACCGTCTACACAGGTTGTGCGTTAACGCCTTAAACTGTTTGGAAGTTTTGGGAAAGTTTCAGCTTGTTGCGGTGCAGACTTTATTTGCCGATGCAGAAACGGGAAAAGATCACGCCCAAGAGGTCGTCGGCGGTGAATTCTCCGGTGATTTCATTACAGGCGGCTTGTGCCAAGCGCAGGTGTTCGGCCAACAATTCGAGCTGATGATTACCGCACAGCGCGGCCAGTGCCAGTTCTTCCTGCGCCTGACGCAAGGCATGCAGGTGGCGGCTGCGGGCGAGAAACAGGCTTTCGCTTTCGCCCTGCCAGCCGATTTCGTCAAGCAAGGCTTGTTTGAGCAGGTCGAGACCGGCGCCGGTTTTGGCGGAAAGGCGGATCACCGTGTCGGCGCCGCTGAGGCTACCTGAACGGCCCGCACCGGGTTCGGTGCCGCGCAAATCGATTTTATTGTGGATTTCGATGCGTTTCAGGCTTTCAGGTAGCCTGTCGAGAATGGCACGGGTAGTGGGGTTGATGCCTTCCTGCGGGTCGATCAGGATCAACGCCACATCGGCTTCCTGCACCGCCTTCTGGCTGCGCTGGATGCCGATCTGCTCCACCACGTCGTCGGTTTCGCGCAGGCCGGCGGTGTCGATGATGTGCACCGGCACGCCGTCCAGTGTGATCTGTTCGCGCACGGTGTCGCGGGTGGTGCCGGCGATGTCGGTCACGATGGCGATGTCGTCGCCGGCCAGGGCGTTGAGCAGGCTGGATTTGCCCACGTTCGGCGCGCCCACCAGCACCACGTTCATGCCTTCGCGCAAAATGGCGCCCTGCTGCGCCTGTTGCAGTACGGCGGCCAGCTGGGTTTGCAGCGCGGCCAGTTTGCCTTTGGCGTCGGCGGCTTCGAGAAAGTCGATTTCTTCTTCGGGGAAGTCTAAAGTGGCCTCCACCAGCATGCGCAGGGTAATCAGGTCGTCCACCAGGCGGCGGATGTGATCGGAAAACGCGCCTTTCAAGGAACGCAGCGCCATGCGGGCGGCCGATTGGCTGGAGGCGTCGATGAGGTCGGCCACGCTTTCGGCTTGGGCCAAGTCCAGCTTGTTATTGAGGAAAGCGCGCTTGGTGAATTCGCCTGGTTCTGCCAGGCGGGCACCGAGCTGTAGGCAGCGTTGCAGCAGCATCTGCATCACCACCGGCCCGCCGTGCCCCTGCAATTCGATGACGTCTTCGCCGGTGAAGCTGGCCGGGGCGGCGAAATACAGCAGCAGACCGTTGTCGATGGTGTCTCCTTGTGCGTCGTAGAAGTCAGTATAGACCGCCATGCGCGGTGTCGGCGTTTTGCCGCCGCTCAGGGTTTGCGCCAGCGGCAGCAGGTCTTTGCCCGACAGGCGCACCACGCCGACGCCGCCACGGCCGGGCGCGGTGGCAATGGCGGCAATCACGGGCAGGGAGGAGGACATGGCAGACACCTATGGGGAAGTTTGAATTGCTGCCGATTATAGCTTTGGCGGTAAAGCAAAGCCAATGTGCGGAGAAGACATCTGAAAAATGGGTTTACCCTGCTTTCAGGTAGCCTTTACAATAAAGCGGTTTCCAATTAACCCGCCAATAAAAGGATGCAGACCATGCTCAGTCCCGAACAAGTACAAGCCATGATTCAAGCCGTTGTGCCGTGCGAACACTTGGAAGTGGAAGGCGACGGCCACCACTTTTTCGCCCATATTGTTTCTTCGGCTTTTGAAGGCAAAGCGCGTTTGGCGCGCCACCGCCTAATTAAAGACGGCTTGGCCGACAAACTGGCCAGCAATGAACTGCATGCTTTGTCGATCAGCACGGCCGCCACGCCGGCAGAGTGGGCGGCCAAACAAAACCGTTAGATCTGCCGTTTCAAACAGGAGGGAGTGATGAAAGCTTTTGTTTTAATGTGTGCCTTAATCGGCGCGGCTGCTACTGCGCAGGCGCGGGATCTGTTTATTTGCCACAATTCGGATATCCACGTGGCAGTCAGCCGCAGCGGCAATACGCTGCACTATACCGCGTGGCCGGACGGCGGCTCGCGCAGCCGCCCGGCTTTGCGCTTGCGTGGCGGCGTGGAGCGTGTGGAAGGAAGCGGGGTGTGTGCCCACCCGGTATGGACCTTCCGCAGCGGCCCTTACCGTTACCAAGTGAGCGAAGGCGGGTGTTATTCCGATGAGGCGCCGGAGGATTACACCGGCAGTGTAACGGTGTCGCACAACGGCGAAACGGTATCGCACTTCTATTGTTATGATCTCTGAAGACGTAATGTAAGAAGATGAAATAAAGACAACGGAATGCGGCAAAGAAAATGCCGTATTCCGCTAATGTTTTCATGAAACAGTTGGCATTTGGGGAAATTGCTTTATAATGCACGGCATCACACATAACCCTTTCATAAAGGAAAAACTATGAGCAATCAAGAAAACGTTTCTTTAGAAACCCTGATGCAGCAGAAGAAGGAATTGGAAGCCCAAATCCAACGCAAAATCACGGCCGACCGCAAAAAGAAAATCGCCGAAATTTTGTCGATGATGAATGCTTTCGATATTACGGTGGCCGATTTGGAAAAAGGCGGCCGTAAGAAAACCGGCACTGCCTGCTATAAAAACCCGGAAACCGGCGCCACTTGGGGCGGCATCGGCAAACGTCCGAAATGGATTGTGGAAGCCGTGGAAAAAGGCATCGACATCAAAACATTCTTGGTATAAGTTTGGGATCAATACAGGCTACCTGAAATGCCGTTTCAGGTAGCCTGTGTTTTATTTGGCTCAGTAAAGGCAAACGCCCCAATCTATTGACCGGCTCGGGCCAGCGCCTGGCGCATGGCTTGGATTTCGACCGCATAATCGGGCTTGCCGAAAATGGCGGAGCCGGCTACAAATGTATCGGCGCCGGCCGCAGCCACTTCGGCGATGTTGTCGGCTTTGATGCCGCCGTCCACTTCGATGCAGATGCGGCGGCCGGTTTCGTTTTCGTAGAGGTCGGTGAGCGAGCGGACTTGGCGGATTTTGGTGAGGGTTTGCGGAATAAATTTCTGGCCGCCGAAACCGGGATTCACCGACATCAGCAGCACCATGTCCACCTTGTCCAGCACATTTTCCAACACATACACCGGGGTGGCCGGATTCAGCACCAAGCCGGCTTGGCAGCCGAGTTCTTTAATTAAGCCGAGGCTGCGGTCGATGTGGCGGCTGGCCTCGGGATGGAAGGTAATGATGTCGGCGCCGGCTTGGGCGAAGGCTTTGATCATGTCGTCCACCGGCTCTACCATCAGGTGCACATCAATCGGCAGCTGGATGTGCGGGCGCAAGGCGGCGCACACCATCGGCCCGAAAGTGAGATTGGGGACGTAATGGTTGTCCATTACATCGAAATGAATCCAGTCGGCGCCGGCAGCGGCCACTTGGCGGACTTCTTCTCCTAAGCGGGCGAAATCTGCCGATAAAATACTGGGGGCGATGCGGTAGTCAGTCATAATCAACCTTTTACAAAAATTTAAGCAAAACAGCAGGGTATTTTTTAATAAATACAAATAAATTCAAAATGCGGCGGGCAGGCTGAATTTACATAAGCTTACTATAAGTATACCCTGTTTCACGCGCTGCTTTGTATACTGGCGGCCAATTTTCACCGCCTGCTTGCCGGGCATTATAGACCGCTCCATGCCCATGCGTTCCACCGCCTTTTACGCCCGAATACTGCTTTGCGCTGCCTTATTGTCCGGCAGCGCGCTTGCTTATGCAAACGGGCAAGGCTGCGACATCCGCCAATTGTCTTTAAGCGCCGAACAGCAGGATCAACTGCGCCGTTTGCGTGCCGACTACCGCCACCGCTCCGAAGCCTTGCTGATGCAGATGCGCAGTGCGCGCCAGTACGCAGCAGGCGGCCCGCGGGCAGTGCTGACCGCCCCCACCTTCGATGAAAACTTAGCCCGCCATTATGTGAACGGCAAATACGCTTTGCAGATGCAGCGCGAAATCGAAAGCCTGCGGGCGCAACACGCCATGTTCCAAGTGCTCACGCCGCAACAGCGGCAGGAATGGTTGCTGCGTTGCGTGCAAAGTTAAGCAAGCGGCCGCATGAAAAATCAACAGGCTACCTGAAACGGCTTTCAGGTAGCCTGATTTGCGTTATCTGCGATAACTGGTAAGAGGCCGCAGAACACCAGCGGTTTGCATTCACCGTTGGCAGCCGAATCCGTTACAATAACGGCCTTTACGGCCATCCAAGCATGATTTTGAGAACACCATGACCATCAAAACCCGTTTTGCCCCCAGCCCCACCGGCTACCTGCACATCGGCGGCGTGCGCACCGCCCTCTACTCCTGGGCCTTCGCCCGCCACCACAAAGGCGAGTTCCTGCTGCGCATTGAAGACACCGATTTGGAACGCTCCACCGCCGAATCGGTCAACATCATCATGGACGGCATGCAATGGGTGGGTTTGGACTACGACAACGCCGGCGACGTGGTGTATCAAACCCGCCGCTTCGAGCGCTACAAACAGGTGATTGCCCGCCTGCTCGAACAAGGCCACGCCTATTATTGCTACTGCAGCAAAGAGGAACTCGAAGCCATGCGCGAACAGGCGCAGCGCGAAGGCACGGCCACTTACGACCGCCGCTGGCGGCCCGAGCCGGGCAAAACCCTGCCCGAGATTCCGGCCGGCCGCGAGCCGGTGGTGCGCTTTAAAACGCCCACCGAAGGGGTGACCGCCTGGCACGACTTGGTAAAAGGCGAAATCAGCATCCCCAACAATACCTTGGACGATCTCATCATCGCCCGTGCCGACGGCACCCCCACCTATAATTTCTGCGTGGTGGTGGACGATTGGGACATGGACATTACCCATGTGATCCGCGGCGACGACCATGTGAACAACACACCCAAACAAATCAATATCTTGAAGGCCATCGGCGCCGAATTGCCGCAATATGCCCACCTGCCGATGATTTTGAACGAGCAGGGCCGCAAAATCTCCAAGCGCAGCGGCGACACGGTAGCGATTACCGAGTTCGACCAAATGGGCATTCTGCCCGAAGCGCTGCTCAATTATCTGGCCCGTTTGGGTTGGGCGCACGGCGATGACGAATTCTTCACCATGCAACAGTTTGTGGAATGGTTCGACCTGAAAAACGTGTCCGCCTCCGCCAGCCGCATGGACGAGAAAAAACTGTATTGGATCAACGGCGAGCACATCAAAGCCGCCGACAACCGCAAACTGGCCGAGCTGGTGCAGCCCCGTTTGGCGGTGCGCAATGTCCACGACACCGCCCGCCCGCCGCTGGAAGACGTGCTCGCTTTGGTCAAAGACCGCGCCCAAGACCTCAACACGCTGGCCGACGAATGCCTGTATTTCTACCGCAAAGCCACGCCTGCCGAAGCCGATGTGCAGAAGCACTGGGATGACGAAGCCGCCGGCCGCATGCGGCGCTTTGCCGAGCGGCTCGAAGCCCTGCCCGAATGGAATGCCGAAAGCATCCACGCCCTGTTCAAACCCTTCTGCGACGACGAAGGCATCAAAATGGGCAAACTCGGTATGCCCTTGCGTTTGGCCGTGTGCGGCACCGCCAAAACGCCGTCGGTGGATGAAGTGTTGGCCCTGATCGGACGCGAAGAAGTGTTGCACCGCATCCGCAGCCATTAACGCAGTCGGGCCACCTGAAAAGCCTCTTTTGCTTTCAGGTAGCCTTTTGCTGCTCCTCATTCATTATTTTCATTTGATCCGCTTTTCGTGAACCAACTGCTGCTTGATTTTCCACCGCCCTCTGAGCCGGCTTTCGATGCCTTTCTCGGCCAAGCCAATGCCGAGCTGCTGCACGTTTTGCAAGCCGGGCAGGCGCCGTTTGTGTATCTGTGGGGCGAAGCCGGTTCCGGCAAAAGCCATCTGCTACGGGCTTGGACGGCACAGGCCGGAGAACAGGGTAAGACGGCCTGTTATGTGGATGTGGCCGGACAGGCGCTCACCGAAGACAAGGCACAGGCGGAGCGTTTGGCGGTGGATCAGGTGGAGTGCTTGGATGAAGCCGGGCAGGCCGCTTTGTTCAACGCGTTCAACCGCATCCGCCAAAGCGGCCAAGGCGCGTTGCTGCTCAGCGCTTCGTGCGCCCCGGCCGCTTTGGCGGTGCGCGAAGATTTGCGCACCCGCATGGGCTATTGTCTGGTGTACGAAATCCGGCCGCTGAGCGACGAAGAAAAAATCCACGCCTTAATCCAAGCCGCACAAGCCCGCCAGCTGCACATCTCGCCCGATATTTTCCGCTACCTGATCAACCACTGGCGGCGCGACATCGACAGCCTGCTGCGCCTTTTGGACGCGCTCGACCGCTACGCCGTCACCCGCCAGCGCACCATCACCTTAGCCCTGCTCAAACAATTGCTGCAACAACAGGATACCCCATGAACCTCGCCATTTTCGACCTCGACCACACCCTCATCAATTGCGACTCCGACAACGAATGGCCGCGCTACCTGATGAAAAAAGGCCTGGTGGACCAAGCTTTTGTCGATATGAAAAACGAAAAGTTCTACCAAGATTATCTGCAAGGCCGCCTCGACATCGACGAATTTCTCGCTTTCCAGCTGGAACCGCTCAGCCGTTTCAGCCGCAGCGAGCTGGATGCCATGCACCGCGAATTCATGGCCGAATTCATCCTGCCCAACATCAGCCCGATGGCGAGAATGCTGGTGAAGAGCCACCAAGACGCCGGCGACGTGCTGCTGATGATTTCCGCCACCAACGAATTCATCATCACCCCCATCGCCCGCGAGTTCGGCATCACCGAAGTGATCGGCGTCAGCCTGGCAACCGACGAACAGGGCAATTACACCGGCGCCTATGTCGGCACCCCCAGCTTCAAAGAAGGCAAAATCACCCGCCTGCACGAATGGTTGGCCGCACGCGGCGAAACGCTGGCCGACTACGGCAAAAGCTATTTTTACAGCGACTCGCGCAACGATTTACCGCTCTTGGAATTGGTGAGCGATCCGGTGGCGGTCAACCCCGATGCGGTGATTGCCGAAACCGCCGCCAAACGCGGCTGGCCGGTGTTGAATTTTATGTGAGGCTGTTCACAATAAGCAGCTTGAGACCTTTGCAAAATCTGATCTGTCGCCTATTCTTGTGGTATGTCTGTCCCGCAGGGATTCCTGATGTTCACGCTCGCTGCGCTGCCATGCCTTGAACTGCATCCATATGTGAGGGGTGCGAAGGAGGGTTTGAGGATGGGATGAGGCAAAACCGCAAGGCAAGTCAAAAATCAGCCGGAGCATCTTGCACTATGCTCCGGCTGATTTTTATTGTTTAAAGCCATGCATTTCGGCTCGTCCCGTACCGCTTCGCTAAGCCAAACAACGATACGCCTGATGTGGTATCCATCAGGTTTATTTGTCCAAGCCCTCCTGCACCATTTGGGCGGCGCGCAAGACGGCGCGGGCTTTGTTTTGGGTTTCCTGCCATTCGGCCTCTTCGTCGGAATCGGCCACGATGCCGCCGCCGCTTTGCACATAGAGCATGCCGTCTTTGATGACGGCGGTGCGGATGGCGATGGCCAAATCCATGTCGTTATTGAAACTCCACACGCCCACGGCGCCGCCGTAGATGCAGCGTTTCTCCGGCTCCAGTTCTTCGATGATTTCCAGGGCGCGTACTTTGGGGGCGCCGGAGAGGGTGCCGGCGGGGAAGGTGGCGGCGAGGATGTCCATATTGCTCACGCCGTCTTTCAGCGTGCCTTCCACGTTGGAGACGATGTGCATCACGTGCGAATAGCGCTCGATCACCATTTTGTCGGTTACGCGCACTTGGCCGGTTTGGCTGATGCGGCCGACGTCGTTGCGGCCCAGGTCGATCAGCATCACGTGTTCGGCGGTTTCTTTTTCATCCGCCAACAATTCGGCGGCCAGCACGGCGTCTTCCTGCGGAGTTTTGCCGCGCAGGCGGGTGCCGGCGATCGGACGCACCACCACGCTGCTGCCTTCGCGGCGCACCAGGATTTCGGGCGAGGAGCCGACCACAAAGAAGTCGTCGAAGTGGTAGTAAAACAGATAGGGCGAGGGGTTGAGCGTGCGCAGGGCGCGGTAAAGCGAGAGCGGGTTGTCGCTGAAGGGCTGTTTCATGCGCTGGCTGGGCACCACTTGCATGCAGTCGCCGTCGAGGATGTATTGGCGGATTTTCTGCACATAGCTTTTGTAGCGCGCTTCGCCGGTTTCGTGTTCCGGCTCGGTGGCCGGGCTGCCGAGCGAAAGGGGCAGGGCACAGCTCTGGCGCAATCGGGTGCGCAGCTCTTCGAGGCGGGCGCGGGCTTTCAGGTAGCCTTCCGCTTCGGCCGGGTCGGCGTAAACAATGAGGTAGATTTTGCCGCTGAGGTTGTCCACCACCACCAATTCCTGCGACAGCATGAGCAGGATGTCGGGCGTGCCGATGGTGTCGGGCTTGTGCGGCTGTTGCAGGCGGTGGGCGAAGTGTTCGAAGTGGTAGATGGTTTCGTAGCCGAAGTAGCCGACCAGGCCGCCGGTGAAGCGGGGCAGGCCGGGGATGTCGGGCGTGTTGAAGCTTTGGTGGTAGGCTTCGATAAAGGGCAGCGGGTTGCCTTCGTGCACTTCCACCAGGCGGTGTTGTTCGTAGCGCTCTACTTTGCGGCCGCTGGCTTTGAGGTAGGTGTGGCAGGGCAGGCCGATGAAGGAATAACGGCCGAAGCGTTCGCCGCCGACCACGGATTCGAGCAGGTAGCTGTAGGGCTGGTTGGCGAGCTTGAGGTAGAGCGAGAGCGGGGTGTCCAAATCGGCCAGCAGCTCCTGTACCAGCGGGATGCGGTTGTAACCGGCGGCGGCTTGGGCTTGGTATTCTTGCAGGGTAATCATATTGGGGCAGCGGTGTGTGTCTGAATCGGGAAATACGGGTGGGATGGGAAACAGGCTACCTGAAAGGGACTTCAGGTAGCCTGTGCAGCAGGGCTTTATTCTTCCGGCCGTTCGCCGTCGGTTTCATCGAGCGTGCCTTCGGTGATGGCCACTTCGATGCCGGCTTTTTCGCGGATTTTGGTGTTGATTTCGTCGGCTACTTCGGGGTTTTCCTTCAGCCACACGCGCACATTGTCTTTGCCTTGGCCGATTTTGGCCCCGTTGTAGCTGTACCAGGCGCCGGATTTCTCCACGATACCGTGCACCACGCCCAAGTCGATCAGTTCGCCTTCCCAGCTGATGCCTTCGCCGTAGAGAATGTCGAATTCGGCTTGGCGGAAGGGTGGGGCAACTTTGTTTTTGATCACTTTCACCTTGGTTTCGTTGCCCAGCACGTCCTCGCCTTTTTTGATTTGGCCGGTGCGGCGGATGTCGAGGCGCACAGAGGCGTAGAACTTGAGGGCGTTGCCGCCGGTGGTGGTTTCCGGGCTGCCGAACATCACGCCGATTTTCATGCGGATTTGGTTGATGAACACCACTAAGGTATTGGTTTTCTTGATGTGGCCGGTGAGCTTGCGCAGGGCTTGGCTCATCAGGCGGGCGTGCAGGCCGACGTGGTTGTCACCCATTTCGCCTTCGATTTCGGCGCGCGGCACCAAGGCGGCCACCGAGTCGATGACCACCATGTCCACGCCGCCGGAGCGCACCAGCATGTCGCAGATTTCCAGCGCCTGCTCGCCGGTGTCGGGCTGGGAGACCATCAGCTCTTCCACTTTCACGCCCAGTTTGCGCGCGTAAATCGGGTCGAAGGCGTTTTCGGCGTCAATGAAGGCGCACACACCGCCGTTTTTTTGGCATTGGGCGATGGTTTCCAAGCACAGCGTGGTTTTGCCCGAAGACTCGGGGCCGAAGATTTCGACAATGCGGCCGCGCGGCAGGCCGCCCACGCCCAAGGCCAAATCCAAGCCCAGCGAGCCGGTGGAAATCACTTCCAGATTTTCGTCTTTGTGGCTGCCGTCCATCTTCATGATGGAGCCTTTGCCGAACTGCTTTTCAATCTGGGCCAGCGCGGCGGCCAGCGCCTTGCTCTTGTCTTGGTTTTTGTCTTCAGCCATTGCGGATACCTGCGGATAAACGGTTAATCTTGAAAGCGCCGATTATCGCACAAAGCCGCGGTGCTGTGGGCGGGCGCGTTCAGGTAGCCTGCGGCTTGAAGCACGCATCGGATGCTGGCAATATGCCGCTTTTTCAGCGAAAGGCTTTGAGCGCGATGAGCGACGACCACTCCACTCCCGCCGACGGCAGCGCGCGCCGCGGCATCAAATCTTTTGTTTTGCGCCAAGGGCACATGACTGCCGCCCAGCAGCGGGCGATTGATGAAAACTGGCCGCGTTTCGGCGTGGATTATCAAAACGCGCCGCTGGATTTGGCCGCCGCTTTTGGCCGCGAGGCGCCGAAAATTCTCGAAATCGGTTTCGGCATGGGCACCGCCACGGCCGAAATTGCGCGCCGCCTGCCCGAAAAAGACTTTCTGGCCATCGATGTGCACGGGCCGGGCGTGGGCAATTTGTGCAAGCTGATGGCCGAGCAGGGCCTCGCCAACATCCGCGTGATGCGCCACGATGCGGTGGAAGTGGTGGAAAACATGCTGGCCGACGGCAGCTTGGACGGCATCCACATTTTCTTTCCCGACCCTTGGCATAAAAAACGCCACCACAAACGCCGCCTGATTCAGCCGCCTTTCGTGGCGAAATTATTGCCCAAGCTCAAAAGCGGCGGCTATGTGCATCTGGCTACCGACTGGGAAGAATATGCGGTACAGATGCTGGAAGTGTTAAACGGTTTCCCCGAGCTGGCCAATACCGCCGCTGATTATGCACCGACGCCCGACTACCGCCCGGAAACCAAATTCGAAGCCCGCGGCAAACGCTTGGGGCACGGGGTATGGGATTTGGTGTTTGTGAAGCTTTAGCAGCTTAATTAATACTTGATTAAAGAATCCGTTTAAATCTCCTTGCGCAGCGGTTTTCGAGGAAAAAACGTGGCTGCAAAGCGGAAGTGCGGACCAGATGGAACATCTTACCAACAGCGTCAACGCAGAGCACGCGGGATGTTGGGCGCATAGTGCGGCAACGGAGATGTTGGATATTGGGATAGGCATCCAGGGCGTGTGGAGACGCCTCAGGCTACCTGAACAGCCGAATAAGTCAGGCGCGGCGGTTATTGCTGAGTACCCGATCGC
>NZ_JH164926.1:1686277-1708399 GCF_000226875.1 Neisseria shayeganii 871 | reverse complement strand
GCGTTCGTTCGGTGCCAGATAGCGCCATTGGCCGGGCGGCAGGGCGCCGAGTTTGACCTTGCCCATGCGGATGCGTTTGAGGCCGACCACGCGCAGGCCGACCAATTCGCACATGCGGCGGATTTGGCGTTTTTTGCCCTGTTTGAGCACAAAGCGCAGTTGGTCTGGGTTTTGCCAGCTCACTTTGGCCGGGCGCAGGGCTTCGCCGTCGAGCGAGAGGCCGTGGTTGAGCAGGCGCAGGCCGTCTTCGCTCAGGCGGCCGCGCACGCGCACCAGGTATTCTTTTTCGATGCCGCTGTTTTCGCCGATCAGCTGTTTGGCGATGCGGCCGTCTTGGGTGAGCACCAACAGACCCACCGAGTCGATATCGAGCCGGCCGGCCGGGGCGAGGCCGCGGCGGTGGGCTTCTTGGAAGGCGATGCGGCTGGTGTCGCCCGACCAGTGGTTGTCGGCGGTGATCAGTTCGGCGGCGCTGGCATAGCCTTTTTCGGCCTGCGCGCTGACGTAGCCCACGGGTTTGTTGAGCAAAATGGTGACGCGGGCGGCTTGTTGTTGGTGGGCCTGTTTGTTGAGGTCGATGCGGTCGCGCGGGCCGACTTTTTGGCCGAGTACGGCGGTTTGGCCGTTTACTGTTACCCAGCCCTGTTCGATGTAGCTGTCGGCTTCGCGGCGGGAGCACAGGCCGAGTTCGGCCATGCGTTTGGACAGGCGGACGGTGGGTTCGGCGGCGGGAGTGGGGGACGGCATAAGGGGGTCTTTCGGCTTTCAGGTAGCCTGATACCTTGGCAAAACCTCCATCTGCGGCGCCTTTCTGCGTTGTGCGCTGCCGCACTTTGAACGGCATCTGCACTGGGGTTTGACAAAGGTTTCAGCCTGCTGTGTATTAAGGGTGGGGGCGGTAGCCGGTAAAGCGGCGCACGGCCTGCCGCCAGCTGTCGGGGGTTTGGTATTGCATTTCGCCGTCGGCCAGCGATACGGGTACTTGGGTGGTGCTGGCGCGGGTGAGTTTTTCGCCGCTGGCGGCGTCGCTGAGGGTGTAGTCGAGGCGCAGGCAGCTTTCGTATTCCATCAGCGCCAAATCAACGTGCAGTATTTGGTTGAAGCGGGCGGGGCGGATGTATTTCAGGTCCATTTTCACCACCGGCCAGGCATGGCCGTGTTCGCGCATGATGTCGTAGTTGTAGCCCAAGGCGTCGAGAAAGGCGCAGCGGGCCACTTCGAGGTATTTCACATAATGGCCGTGCCAGACGATGTGCATGGCGTCCACGTCGAAAAAGGGCACCAGAATCTCGCTGCGGTGGCGGCAGTAAACGTGTTTAGGCATCGGTGTTCCAGAAATCGTAGAAGTTGAACCATTGCAGCGGGGCTTGGGCGGCGTGTTCGGCCAGGCGGTCGGCATAGCGTTGGGCGGCGGCGGTTTCGGCTTCGCGGCGGCCGCGCGGCCAAGCCGGCACGTCGGCGAAGCGGCGCAGTTTGAGATGATAGCGGCCGTTTTGCTTGAGCACAAACAGGGTGTTGGTGCGCGCTTTCAAGAGGCCGGCCAGCAGCCAGGCGCCTTGCGGCAGGCGGGCGGGGTGGCCGAGAAAATCCACCGTTACGGTTTTTTCGCCGCGCAGGGGCACGCGGTCGGCCGCCACGGCCAGCCATTCGCCTCTGTCCAGCCGTTCGGCCAAGGCCAGCATGGCGGCGGCGTCGAGCTCGGCTACCTGAATCAGGTTGAGCTCGCTGGCGCCGGCGTTTTTCAGGGCTTGGTTGAAGGCTTGGGCATGGCGGCTGTGCACCAGCACGTTGAGTTTGAAATTCGGGTGGTGGCCGCTGTCGGCCAGGGCGCGGCAGATTTCGGCGTTGCCCAGATGCGAGCAGATGAGTATCTGGCCGCGCAGGGCGGGGTTGTCCATATCGGCATAAAGATTGTCGGGGTCGTCCACCACCAGGTCGGCGTAGCGGATGCGCCGCTGCCAGACGGCGAAACGGTCGGTCAGCGCTTCGCCGAAGGCGGCAAACTGGCGGTACACCGGCAGGCTTTCAGGTAGCCTGACATGCGGGAAATGCCGTTGCAGCCGGGTTTGGTATTGGCGGATGTGGCGGCGTTGCGCAGGGGCGGTGAGGTAGAAATACAGGCAGACGCAGGCGGTGCAGACGCGCATCACCGGCACGGGCAGATGGCGCACCATCCATTCGGTGAGGCGGAGGAACACGCGGTGGCCGCGCTCGTTTTGCGCCGCCCAATGTTCGGCATTCAGACTCATGGGCGCAGACCGAGGCGGCGGGCCAGCATGCGGCAAAACAGGCGGGCGTGCATTTTGCTGATTAAGAGGTTGTCGCGCCAGGCGTGGAAGTGCGAAACGCCGCCGGGGGTGTAACGCACGGGGGTGTCTATCCACACGAGCGGGGTGCCGCGCCAATAGAGGCGGATCAGGATGTCGTTGTCGAAATCCATGCGCTCGCCCACGGTTTCCGACCAAATCACGGCCAGCGCGGGCGGCACCGGATAGAGGCGGAAGCCGCACATGCCGTCTTTGATGTCGCAGGAGGCGGTGTGCAGCATGTTCCAGAAATCGGTGATTTTGCGGCCGTACAGGCGGGATTTCGGCGCGTCGGGGCCGTAAACGGGGCGGCCGCACACCAAGGCTTCGGGCTGCGCGGCGGAGGCGTGCAGCAGCTTGGGGATGTCGTCGAAACAATGCTGGGCATCGGCATCGATTTGCAGCACATGGCTGTAGCCCTGTTCGGCCGCCAGTTTGAAGCCCCATTTCATGGCGCTGCCCTTGCCGCCGTTGGCCGACTTGAAGGCTACCTGAACGCCGTCTGTTTCGAGTGCCTGCAGCGCGGCTCGGCAGGCGTCGCCGGAGCCGTCGTCCACCACCAACACGGGCAGGCCGTGTGCGCGCAGGGCGGCCACCACGGCGGGCAGGGTGTCGGGGTGGCGGTAGTGGGGGATGAGGGCTAATACGGACATGGCGGTGCTGGGGCAATCGGGGAGGGTAGGGAAAAGGGAGAAAAAGGTTTCAGGTAGCCTGAGGGCAGAGGCGTGTAGCCGCTTGGGGGGGGCGAAGCGCTTGTGGTGCCGAAAACAGCTGAATGCTGATCGACAACAGCCTCTAAACTTTCAAAACCAGTTTGCGGTAGGCGTATTCGCCGCCCATCAGGAGGCCCATCAGCAGGTAGCTCACGATGCCGGTGTAGATCGCCCACCAGCTGTGGTGCTCCGTCAGGGCCAGCGCGGCGGCAGTGCCGCCGTTGAGCAGGAAGAAAACGCACCAGATTTGGGTGACGCGGCGGGTATAGGCCACAGCTTGCGGCGGCAGATCGGGCGTTTGCAGGCGGGCCAGGCGTTCTACCACCGGCCGGCCGTGCAGCAGGCTGCCGCCGAACAGCAGCAGCATCAAGGCGTTCACCCACACGGGATACCAATACATGCTTTCCTGCCGCTGCCACAGCAGCACCACCAGAAAAAAGGCGGCCACCAAGGCGGATACGGTGCGTTGGCCGCGCTCTTGCTGCGTGAGAGCGCGCAGGCCCCACAGCAGCGCCATCAGGCCGGCCAGCCAGAAAAACCAGCCGTGTTCGCGGCCGTAATACCACAGGGCGGGGTAGGCCAGACTCAGCAGAATCAGGCACACCCGCGCGGCGGTGTTCATTCGGCGGCCCGCACCAGTTTCATCACGGCCTGCACCACGTCGTCCACCGTGCGCACGCTGCGGAAGTCTTCGGTTTGCAGTTTATGGCCGGTTTGGCGTTTGATGTGGTCGAGCAAGTCGATGGCGTCGATGCTGTCGATTTCCAGGTCTTCATAAAGATGGCTGCTGCCGGTCACATTGGCGGTGTCGATTTCGAACAGGTTTTCCAATGCGTCCATCAACATTTGGCGGATGTCGTTTTCGTTCATGGCGTGGATTGCGGTGTTATGGAGTATCGAAGGTATGGTGCAAACGGTAGGCTACCTGAAAGCGTTTATGGCTTTCAGGTAGCCTGATTGGGCGGGCATCAGGCACGCTGTTGGGTCACGAAGTCGGCCAGGGTGGCCACGCTGGCAAAGCTTTGGCGCAGTTCTTCGTTTTCGCCGTCCAGCTTGAAGCCGAAGTGTTTTTGTACGGCCAGGCCCAGTTCGAGCGCGTCCACCGAATCCAAGCCCAGGCCGTCGTCGCCGAACAGCGGGGCGTGGCTGTCGATGTCGGCGGCGGTCAGGTCTTCGAGGCCGAGGCTGTCGATAATCAACTGTTTGATTTCTTCATGCAGTGGGTTCATGGCGGGTCCTCTCGTTGAAATAATGTTGCAGATGGTCGTTCAGCCGCCGCGCGGCAATCGGCAGCGGCTTTTCGGCCAGCCAGGTTTGCGGGTCGATGTCTTCGCCCACGGTAAAACGGTATACCGGCTTTTCCAGCGGAATGCGGTACCACGGCTGCCCTTTTTTGAAGTTTAGGGGCCGCATGCGCACCACCACCGGGGTGATCACCTGCGCGCTGCGTAAGCCCATCGACACCACGCCGCGGTGGAAACGCACTTCGCCGTCCCAGCCGGTGCGCGTGCCTTCGGGAAAAACCAGCAGGCATTCGCGCTGCAGGATGTCGTGCACGGTGTCCACAAACTCCAGGCTTTCTTCGTTGGGCAGGTAGCCGCAGGCGGCAATTTGGCCCTTCATGGTCGGATTGTGCTGCAAATCGGCTTTCACGATGCAGTTGGCCTCGGGCACGCGGCTGAGCAGAAAGACCACATCGAGCAGCGACGGATGGTTGGCCACAATCAGCTGGCCGGGGCGGCCCAGGCGCTCGAAGCCTTCGAAATGCGCCGCCACAATGCCGCTGCCCGTCAGATAGCGGGTAAACCACAGCCAGCTGCGGGTGACCAGGCGGCGCGCTTTTTTCTGCCGGGCCAAGGTGTGGCGTTCGGGGTGGAGCAGATAAGGCAGCAGCACGATTTGAAACAGCACGCCGAACACGCCGAACATCACGAAACCGAGCGCGGTGGCGAGCAGCCGCCACAGCCGGTTGAGGCGCCGCTTCATGCCTGCCGCCGCCAATGCCAGGCACGGCCGCCGGCGTATTGCTGCCGCCATTCGCGCTCGCCGCGGTAATGGCGGCGCAGCCAGGCGAGTGCGCCCCAATAGCCGGGGGCGGTATCCGCCGTTTCTTCCGCATCTTTTGGCACCGGCGTCAGCGACCAATCGTCGCCCGGCTCCAGCAACAGGGCCAGCGCGTAGGGAAAGGGCGCGCGCAAGGCGGGTTCGGCGGGGTAGTCGGCCGACAAGGGTTCGTCGGTCAGCACCGCCAGCACTCTGGGCGCCCCTTCGGCCAACAGGGCGGCGGCTTCCAAAACGGCGGTTTCCAAGCCGTCCTGCTGCACCGCCAGCGCAGTGCATTCACTCATGTCTTGGCGCAGCATCGACCACTGGCCGGCGGTGGCGTTGTGCACCGACAGGCCGAAGGAGGTGGGCGATACGCTGCCTTCGCGCAACAGCTGCTGCCACAAATCGAAGCTGCGGTTGATTTCGCCGTCATGCGAGGCCAGCACCAAGGGGCAGGGGCCGTGTTCGCCCAATACGGCATGTGCGGCCTGAAACAGCAGCCTGGCCGACAAGCCCAAACGCCGCCGCTGCATGGCGGGCAGAAAGGCCACTTCGGGCTTGGTGTCGGGCAGTTGGTCGGCGCAGAGCCGGTCTTGCGCCCACGCCGTCCAGTCTTCTGCCGAATGCAGACGGGTGGAAACGGCGTGCCAGGCGGCGAGACGGAAACAACAGGCAGGCGTATTCATGCGTGGCGGTGCGCTCGGGATGGGGAAAGCGGGCTGAATTAAAGCACAGCGCGGCCGATTGCACAATCTGGGTTTCAGGTAGCCTGGCAGCGGCGGTTTGCTGTGATAACAAGCGGTTTAACGTTTCTGATGCTGTTTTTACTCGGGGCAGGCGGAGTAGGCTACCTGAAAGCCGCCAATACTTGAATATCGGCCTGCTGCCAGGCGCCGAAAGCCTGCCAGTGGATGCCGTCGGCCAGTTCGGGCGGCCACACGCAGGCGGCCAGGTGGCTGCGGTTGATGCGGACGGCTTCGCCGCACCAGTTTTGACGGTCGCCGCCGGCCAGCACCCAATTCGCCGCCCGGCGGCGTAGGCCGACGCGGGGCAGGTCGGCCCAAGCGAGGCCGGCGGCTTTGAGCAAGGCTTCTTTCAGCGTCCACAACAGATAATGCGCCTCGGCCGTGTTGCCGTGTTGCTGCAGCCAGATTTGTTCGTCTGCGGTGCAGACCAGCTTTGGCCAGGCTTCGAAGCGGCGGGCGCGCAGGGTTTCCAAATCGATGCCGCTGCCGGCGGGCGACCAGGCCGCACAGCCGTCGCTGTGGCTCAGGCAGCCGCTGCCGTCGTCCTCCATTTGTCGGCGCAGAAAGCGTGCGCTTTGCCAGCCGGTTTGGTCGGCCAGCTGCGGGTGTTCGGCGAGACGGCGGCGGTCGGCGGCGCACAAATGCTCGGCGCGGTAGCCGGCGGCGCAGTCTTCGGCGGCAAGGCAGACGGTGAGCAGGCGGTTGGCGGACATGGTTTCAGGTAGCCTGAACGGCGGCGGGGCAGCTGCTTAGGCAGCGTTTTCGGCGCGGCGGAACACCCATTCTTGTTCAGACGAAGCGGCCGGGCAAAAGGCGTAGCCTTCGCTGTCGAAATCCTGCAGGGCTTCGGGTTGGCTGAGGGCGTGTTTGGCGGCATAGCGCAGCATCAGGCCGCGGGCGCGTTTGGCGTAAAAGCTGATCACTTTGTAGCGGCCGTTTTTTTCGTCTTGGAAAACCGGCGTGATGATGCGCGCCTTGAGCGCCTGCGGGCGCACGGATTTGAAGTATTCCTGCGAGGCCAGGTTGATCAAAACATCGGTGCCGGTTTCGGCCAGCCGTTGGTTGAGGGCTTCGGTGATCCGATCGCCCCAGAAGGCGTAGAGGTCTTTGCCGCGCGGATTGGCCAGCTTGGTGCCCATTTCCAGGCGGTAGGGCTGCATCAGGTCGAGCGGGCGCAAGAGGCCGTAGAGGCCGGAGAGCAGGCCGGCGTGCTCTTGCAGCCAATTCAGTTGGGCAGGCGTCAGGCCGGCGGCAGCCAAGCCTTCGTACACGTCGCCGTTGAACATAAACACCGCCTGCTTGGCGTTGTCGGGCGTGAAGGGCGTGTGCCAGGTGGCGAAGCGTTCGGCGTTGAGGCGGGCGATTTTGTCGGACACCGACATCAATTCGGCGATGTCCTGCGGCGCAAGGGCGCGCAACACCGGCAGCAGCTGTTCGGCCTGATCGAGCAGGGCGGGCTGGGTATGCTCGGCAATCGGCGCGGCATCGGTTTCGTTGAGGTTTTTGGCGGGGGAGAGCACGAAAAACATGGCAGGCTACCTGAAACGGAAAAGCGGGCATTTTAACGGATTTGCCGGCAAGACGGGCGGGCTTTCAGGTAGCCTGTCGCGCCGGAAACAGCGCTATAGAAAAATTTTCCCCGCCGCCGCTTGACAAAAAAACCGCCATGCCCATATAGCCGCTAGTCAACCATTCTATGAGGAAAAACAATATGCGATACGACAAGCTCACCGCCAAGTTCCAACAGGCGCTGCAAGAAGCGCAGAGCTTGGCTTTGGCGAAAGACAACGGCTATCTGGAAGCGGCGCATGTGCTCAAAGCGCTGCTGGACGACACCGACAGCGGCATGTCTGCCCTGTTGGTGAAAGCCGGCGGCAATGTGATGCAGATCAAGCGTGCGGTACAGCAGCAGCTTGACAGCCTGCCGCAGGTGTCCGGCCAGGGCGGCGAAATGATGCCCAGCCGCGAGCTGCAAAACGTGCTCAACCTGATGGACAAAGCCGCGGCCAAACGTGGCGACGCCTATATTGCCAGCGAATTGTTTCTGCTGGC
This sequence comes from Neisseria shayeganii 871, assembly GCF_000226875.1. GTDB lineage: Bacteria > Pseudomonadota > Gammaproteobacteria > Burkholderiales > Neisseriaceae > Eikenella > Eikenella shayeganii. The sequence goes on along the minus strand of NZ_JH164926.1, from coordinate 1,700,536 downwards.
GCTGGTGCAGGAAAACGGTGCCGCCGGCCGCATTCTGAAAGACGCCGGCGTGAACGAGGCCGGTTTGAACCGGGCGATTGACGAAGTGAGAGGAGGCGAGAGCGTGGACAACCCGAATGCCGAAGACCAACGCGAAGCATTGAAAAAATACACCTTGGATTTAACCGAGCGCGCCCGCGAAGGCAAGCTCGACCCGGTGATCGGCCGCGACGACGAAATCCGCCGCGCGGTGCAGGTATTGCAGCGCCGCACCAAAAACAACCCCGTGCTGATCGGCGAGCCGGGCGTGGGCAAAACCGCGATTGTGGAAGGTTTGGCCCAGCGCATCGTGGACGGCGAAGTGCCCGAATCGCTGCGCAACAAACGCCTGTTGGTTTTGGATTTGGCCGCCCTGATTGCCGGTGCCAAATACCGCGGCGAATTTGAAGAGCGCCTGAAAGCCGTGCTCAACGACTTGGCCAAAGACGACGGCAATACGCTGATTTTCATCGACGAAATCCACACTTTGGTGGGCGCGGGCAAAACCGACGGCGCCATGGACGCGGGCAATATGCTCAAACCCGCGCTGGCGCGCGGCGAACTGCACTGCATCGGCGCCACTACCTTAGACGAATACCGCCAATACATCGAAAAAGACGCCGCGCTGGAGCGCCGCTTCCAGAAAGTGCTGGTGTCTGAGCCCAGCGTGGAAGACACCATCGCCATTCTGCGCGGCTTGCAGGAACGTTACGAAATCCACCACGGCATCGACATCACCGACCCTGCCATTGTGGCCGCGGCCGAGCTGAGTAACCGCTACATCACCGACCGCTTCCTGCCCGATAAGGCCATCGACCTGATCGACGAAGCCGCCAGCCGCATCAAAATGGAGCTGGACAGCAAACCCGAGCAGATGGACAAACTCGACCGCCGCATCATCCAACTGCGCATGGAAAAAATGCACGTGGAAAAAGAAAGCGACGAGGCGAGCAAAAAACGCCTGCTGCTGATTGACGAGGAAATCGCCGCGCTGCAAAAAGAATACGCCGATTTGGACGAAATCTGGAAAGCCGAGAAAGCCGCCACTTCCGGCAGCGCCGACATCAAAAAGCGGATCGATGAAATCAAAATCAAAATCGAGCAGTTCAAACGTCAAGGCAATCTGGAGGCGGCCGCCCGCATGCAATACGGCGACCTGCCGCAGATGGAGGCCCAGCTGAAAGCGGCCGAAAACAGCGGCGGCGCCCAGAGCAACCGCCTGTTCCGCACCAAAGTGGGGGCGGACGAAGTGGCCGAAATCGTGTCGCGCATGACCGGCATTCCGGTGAGCAAAATGATGGAAGGCGAGCGCGAGAAACTGCTGAAAATGGAAGACGTGCTACACCGCCGCGTGGTGGGCCAAGACGAAGCCGTGCGTGCCGTGGCCGATGCCATCCGCCGCAGCCGCTCCGGCCTGTCCGATCCCAACAAGCCTTACGGCAGCTTCCTCTTCCTCGGCCCCACCGGCGTGGGCAAAACCGAGCTGTGCAAAACCCTGGCCGGCTTCCTGTTTGACAGCGAAGAGCACCTGATCCGCATCGATATGTCGGAATACATGGAGAAACACAGCATCGCCCGCCTGATCGGCGCGCCTCCGGGCTACGTGGGCTACGAAGAAGGCGGCTACCTGACCGAACAGGTGCGCCGCAAGCCTTACAGCGTGGTGTTGCTCGACGAAGTGGAAAAAGCCCACCCCGATGTGTTCAACATTCTGCTGCAAGTGCTGGACGACGGCCGCCTCACCGACGGCCAAGGCCGCACGGTGGATTTCAAAAACACGGTGATCGTGATGACGTCCAATATCGGCAGCCAGCACATCCAGCAGATGGGCACCGCCGATTACGATGCGCTCAAGGCAGTGGTGATGGAAGACGTGAAACAGCATTTCCGCCCCGAACTGATCAACCGCATCGACGAAGTGGTGGTGTTCCACGGCCTCGACCAGCAGCACATCCGCAGCATCGCTAAGATTCAGCTGCAGGGTCTTACCCGCCGTCTGGCGGCGCAGGAACTGCATTTGGAGGTGTCCGACGCGGCGCTGGATGTGTTGGCGCAGGCCGGTTTCGACCCGATTTACGGCGCCCGTCCGCTCAAGCGCGCGATTCAGGCCGAAATCGAAAACCCCTTGGCCAAACGCATTTTGGCCGGCGACTATGCCGCCGGCAGCCGGATTCATGTGGAAGCGGAAAACGGCCGGCTGGCGTTTGCTTAAGTCTAATAAAGCTGAGACCTTTGCAAAACCCTCAGATGTGGATGCAGTTCAAGGCGTAGCAGCACAGCGAACGTGAAGCTAGGAATCCCCGTGGGACAGACACATCATGAGGATGGCAAGCGAGCAAGCCGTACCCATAGGGCATAAACGCACAACGCAGAAATGCGCCGCAGATGGGGGGTGCAAAGGCCGCAAGCTGTTCATGCGCCCTTGTGTGGGTGCTGGTAAAGTAAGGGCATAAACATCAATGAAACATGTGCGCAAGGTATGCGATCTTGCGCACATGTTTTTATGTTTGGCGTTTGCGGTCTTTACCCCGTAAATAAAGATGGGCAGAGACCTTTGCAAAACCCTCAGATGTGGATGCAGTTCAAGGCGCAGCAGCACAGCGAGCGTAGACATATCATCTAGATAGGCAAGCGAGCGAGCAGCGCACAACGCAGAAATGCGCCGCAGATGAGGGTTTTGCAAAGGTCTCGGGCAGAATTTTTATCGTTGCTGTGTTGCAGTTTCTAAAGCGGCTGCTTCGTGCCGTTTGAGGACGGTGAGTTTGCGGGTAAGCAGGTTGAGCAGCACGCCGTAGGCGGGCAGGAAGAACAGGGTGCAAATGGTGAGTTTGAACAGGTAATCCACCCAAGCGATGTGCGGCCAGTTGGCGGCCATAAAGGTGTTGCTGCTGGCGTAAAACGCGATGGCAAAAAACAGCAGGGTGTCGGCGGCATTGCCGGCCACAGTAGAAGCCGAAGGGGCGACCCACCAAGCCCGCAGGCGGCGCAGGCGGCTGAAAACGGTGATGTCGAGCAGTTGGCCGAGCACATAGGCGGCGAAACTGGCGGCGGCAATCCGCCAAACCAGCCCGTTGAAAGCGGCCAAGGCGCCCAAGCCCTGCCAGCTGCCTTGATAAAACAGCACCGACACCAGATAGGACAGCACCAAGGCGGGCAGCATGACGAAAAAAATAATCCGTCGTGCCAGCCGGCGGCCGAAGATGCGCACGGTCAGGTCGGTGGCGAGAAAGATAAAGGGAAAGCTGATGGCGCCCCAGGTGGAGTGGACGGTGTGGCCACCGGGCAGGGTTAGGCTGAAGGGGAACTGCACCAGGTAGTTGCTCACGGCGATGATGGCGATGTGGAAGAAGGCCAGCCACCAGAGGGCTTTTCTTTGTTGTTGCGGGGTGAAAGTGTAGTGCATGGCAGGCTACCTGAAAAAATGGGGCGGGACAGTCGGGCTTACAACAGCCGGCCGGTGGTGAACAGGGCGAAGTCTTCTTCAGTGTAATCGAAACCCAAACCCAAGGCGCGCTTGGTAACGGTTTCGACGCTGCGGCGCAGATCTTCCAGCAGGGTGAAGGCGGTTTTCTTGATGGTAAAACCGTCGTCGTATTGGTGCCAAATGTAGTCGTCCGGTTCTTCGGTGACCAAGCAGTAGGCGGCGGTGCGGTCGTTGTTGAAGCGCCAGGGAAAGAGTTTGTGGATAATCGGATGGATGCCGGATTTCAGGTAGCCGGTGTGGATGGCGGCATCTTCCAGCATGGCTTGCGATTCGGCGGTTTGGTATTGTTTGAACAGGCGCGGTTGCCAGCGGGCGTCGTAGAGGGTGATTTCGTCACTCCACACCAGGCCGCCCGAGCAGCGGCCCATCTGCAACAACAGTTGGCGGAACTGGCCGTGGATGTTGAGGTTGTAGCGGCGGCTGATGCGCTCGATTTCCTGCTCGGTATAGCCGCGTACGGCTTCGGGGCGGAAGGGGATTTGGGTGCCGTAGGCGCGGCATTTGCTGAGTTCCTGAATAAAGTCTGTCATAAAGGGTAGGGGTCCGGTGTGGCCGGACGTATTGTTATGGGGAAGGGGGGAAGTAGAGGTTTTCTATTGATTAAAGAAGCTGCTGCGCCGTTGGCGGGCGGCTTATTGCATATCGTGACGCAACAGGCGTTCGCGCGCCATGTCGACAAAAGGGGTGCCGGGGCGGCCGTAGTTGGCGAAGGGGTGGATGGCAATGCCGCCGCGGGGCGTGAAATCGCCGAAGACTTCGATGTATTTCGGGTCCATCAGGGCGATGAGGTCTTTCATGATGATGTTGACGCAGTCTTCGTGAAAGTCGCCGTGGTTGCGGAAGCTGAACAGATAGAGTTTGAGCGATTTGCTCTCCACCATTTTCACATCGGGGATGTAGCGGATGACGATGGTGGCGAAGTCGGGCTGGCCGGTCATCGGGCACAGGCTGGTGAATTCGGGGCAGATGAATTTGACGAAGTAGTCGTTGCCGGGGTGTTTGTTGTCGAATGCTTCCAGCACTTCGGGCGCGTAATCGGAGCGGTAAACCGTTTGTTGTTTGCCCAGCAGCGTCAGGCCGTCGAGCTCGTTTGAAGTTCTCATGAGTGTCCTAGTTTTTTTACGTGGGAGGTTTGCGAACCACGGTAGATAAATTGAAAGGGCGGCTATTATACGGCTTTTGGATTTCTCGTCAAATATTTGATTTATTTTTGCTATTATCGAAAACAAAATTCTTAAAAAACCGTTTTTTTGAACATGAAATACTTGCGAATGCAGATTCATGGCCAGTGAAAGCCATATTGTGCTACTTATTGCCTGTAAGGCTTGCGGGTGTCGGTCAAACAAGCCACAATAGCCGCCTTTGACAACGATTGCGACCACAACCATGACGAGCCACTACAAAACCCGCACCGATGACGTGCGCATCAACGATATTCACGAACTGTTGCCGCCGATTGCCCATTTGTATGAGTTGCCCATCAATCGTGAGGCGGAAAATCTGGTGGCCGACACCCGCGCCCAAATTGCCAAGCTGGTGCACGGCGAAGACAAACGCCTGTTGGTGATCATCGGCCCCTGTTCGATTCACGACCCCAAAGCAGCGCTGGAATACGCCGCCCGTCTGCTGCCCTTGAAAAAACAGTATGAACAAGAGCTGCTGATTGTGATGCGCGTATATTTTGAAAAACCACGCACCACCGTGGGTTGGAAAGGCATGATCAACGACCCGCACATCGACGGCACCTTCGACATCAATTACGGCCTGCGCCAGGCGCGCCGCCTGCTGTTGGAGCTGAACAACTTGGGCATGCCGGCCTCCACCGAATTTCTCGACATGATCACGCCGCAATATTATGCCGACTTGATTTCCTGGGGCGCCATCGGCGCGCGCACCACCGAAAGCCAGGTGCACCGCGAGCTGGCCAGCGGCTTGTCTTGCCCGGTGGGCTTTAAAAACGGCACCGACGGCAATCTGAAAATCGCCATCGACGCCATCGGCGCCGCCAGCCATCCGCACCATTTCCTATCGGTCACCAAGGCCGGCCATTCGGCGATTGTGCACACCGCCGGCAACCCGGATTGCCATGTGATTCTGCGCGGCGGCAAGGAGCCGAACTACAGCAGCGAACACGTGAAAGCCGCCGCCGCCGAGCTCACCAAAGCCGGCGTCACCCCCAAACTGATGGTGGATTTCAGCCACGCCAACAGCCGCAAAGACTACAAACGGCAGATGGAAGTGGCCGCCGACGTGGCTGCGCAGCTGAAAAACGGCGAAGACAATATCATGGGCATCATGGTGGAAAGCCATTTGGTGGAAGGCCGTCAAGACAAACCGGAAAACTACGGCCAAAGCATTACCGACGCCTGCATCGGCTGGGACGCCACCGAAGAGCTGCTGGCGCTGATGGCCGAGGCCAACCGCCAACGGGTGGGCGCTTGATTCGGTGCGGCCGTTGAGGCGGCCGGCGAAAACCCAAACAGGCTGAGACCTTTGCAAAACCTCCAGATGTGGATGCAGTTCAAGGCGTAGCAGCACAGCGAGTGCAGACATATCAGATAGATAGGCAAGCGAGCGAACAGTACCCATAGGGCATAAACGCACAACGCAGAAATGCGCCGCAGATGGGGGGTTTGCAAAGGTCTCAGGCTACCTGAAACGCTTTCAGGTAGCCTGTTTTGCTTTATGAAGACTAAATCAACATCAGCCTTGGGCGCGTTGTTCCAACACCGCCACGCCGGGCAGTGGTTTGCCTTCCAAAAACTCCAGGAAAGCACCGCCACCGGTGGAGATGTAGCCGATGCGGTCAGTGATGCCGAATTTGGCGATGGCGGCCAAGGTATCGCCGCCGCCGGCGATGGAAAACGCGGGGCTTTCGGCAATCGCTTCGGCCATCACGCGGGTGCCCTCGGCGAATTGGGCAAATTCAAACACGCCCACCGGGCCGTTCCACACGATGGTGCCGGCCTGTTTCAGCATGTCGGCCAGCGCGGCGGCCGATTGCGGGCCGATGTCCAGAATCATGTCGTCGTGGGCCACCTCGTCGATGGCTTTGATTTCGCCGGTGGCGGTTTCGGCAAACTCCTTGGCGCACACCACATCGGTCGGCAGCGGCACCACGCCGCCTTTGGCCGCCATTTTGGCGGTGATTTTGCGCGCTTCGTCCACCAGATCGGCCTCGGCCAGCGAGCAGCCGATGGGGTGGCCGGCGGCCTGCAGGAAGGTGTTGGCAATGCCGCCGCCCACAATCAGCTGGTCCACTTTGTCGGCCAGGCTGTCGAGAATGGTGAGTTTGGTGGAGACTTTGCCGCCGGCTACGATGGCCACCATCGGGCGGGCGGGCTCTTTCAGCGCTTTGCCCAGCGCGTCGAGTTCGGCGGCCAAGAGCACGCCGGCGCAGGCCAGCGGGGCGGCTTCGGCCACGGCCACCAGCGAGGCTTCGGCGCGGTGGGCGGTGCCGAAGGCATCGTTCACATAAATATCGCACAGGGCGGCGTAGGCTTGGCCGAGTTCGGCCTGGTTTTTCTTCTCGCCCACGTTCACGCGCACGTTTTGCAGCATCACCACTTCGCCGGCCTGCGGCTTGGGCGGGTTCGCGCGCCAATCGTTGATCACGTTTACAGTTTGGCCCAGCAGTTCGCCCACGCGCGCGGCCACCGGCGCTAGATCGTCTTCGGCTTTGCATTCGCCTTCGGTGGGGCGGCCCAGGTGGCTCATCAGAATCACGGCGGCGCCGTTTTCCAGGCAATAGCGCACGGAAGCCATGGAGGCGCGGATGCGGGTGTCGTCGCCGATTTTGCCGTCTTTCAGCGGCACGTTGAGGTCGGCGCGGATGAGCACGGTTTTGCCGCGCACGTCTTGTTCGGTCAGTTTCAGAAAGGCCATTTGCTTGCTCTTTTTGTCGGAGTGGTTTGAAACGGCGCGCATTATCTTATAAACAAAGTTTCCGGGCAAACGGGGCGGCAGGCTACCTGAAAGTATTGCTCGCGCGGGCGCGTCTGTCTTTCGTTTTCAGGTAGCCTGGGGCAAGTTGGTGGCGGGGCGGGCTATCGACAGCGGCGGCGGCGTCCGACTATACTGCGCGGCTTTCCCGTATTTCCGCCGAAGGAACACCGTATGCCCATCCGCGCCCTGAATCCGACATCTGTTTGGCACTGGTTTGCCGACATCTGCGCCATTCCGCACCCCACTTACCACGAAGCCGAGTTGGCGGCGTTTATTAGCCGGCGTGCACAGGAAAAAGGCTTGTCGGTGCGCCAAGACGAAACCGGCAATCTTTATGTGTCCAAACCGGCACACGGTGCGGGCATGGCGGAGAAAGCCGGCGTGATTTTGCAGGCGCACATCGATATGGTGGCGCAGAAAACGCCCGAATCGGCGCACGATTTTGTGCGCGACCCCATCCGTCCGCAGATTCGTGACGGTTGGGTGTATGCCGACCACACCACTTTGGGCGCAGACAACGGCATCGGCGCCGCCATGGCTTTGGCGGTGCTGTTTGCCGACGACATCGAGCATCCGCCGCTGGAAGTGTTGCTCACGGTGGAGGAGGAAATCGGCATGGGCGGCGTGCGCGGTGTACGCGGCGATTGGCTCAACGGCCGTTATCTGCTCAATCTGGACACCGAAGAAAACGGCAGCATTTATCTGGGCTGTGCCGGCGGGCGCGATGCGGAAATCACGCTGCCGCTGCGGCAGGAAGCGGTGGCGGGCGAGCGCTGGCGCATTACCGTGGGCGGTTTGCGCGGCGGCCATTCCGGCATCGACATCCACCGCGGGCGCGGCAATGCCATCACTTTGCTGGCCGATACGCTGCACCGGCTTTCAGGTAGCCCCGGTTGGCATTTGGCAGCATTTCAGGGCGGGCGGTTGCGCAATGTGATTCCGCGCGAAGCGGTGGCGGAAATCGTGTTGCCCGCCGGACAGGGTGCGGCTTTGGCGGCGCTGTTGCAGGAGGCGGAAAACGCCGCCCGTAACGAGTTGGGCAGCCATGCCGCGCAATTGTTTATCTGCGCCGAAGCGGTGGCGCATGACGGCCGGGCGTTCTGCGCCGAAGACAGCCGCCGCGCGGTGGCCTTGCTGTGTGTGCTGCCCGACGGCGTGCTGCGTTGGAGCGACGATTTTCCCGGCATCGTGGAAACGTCGCTCTGCTTTAGTGTGGCGCAGAGCGATGCCGGGCAGCTGCATCTCTGCCTGCTGATGCGCTCGCTCTTGGAAAGCCCGAAAGACGCGCTCAGCCGCCGTTTGGCTTCGGTGGCCGATTTGGCAGGTGCCAAGCTGGTGTTGGCGGAAGATTATCCGGCATGGACGCCGGACGCCACGTCCCGTTTGTTTGCCGCCACCCAAGACGTGTTCCGCGCGCATTTCGGCTGCGAGCCGAAAGTGGAAGTGATTCATGCCGGCTTGGAGTGCGGGCTGATGAGCGAGCGTCTGCCGCAGGTGGAAATGGTTTCCTTCGGCCCCACCATCGAAGACGCGCACACCCCGCGCGAGCGGCTGCACATCGACAGCGTGGCCGACTGTTGGCAGATTTTGCTGGCCTTGCTGAAGCAGACGCCCTAACCACATTTCAGGCTACCTGAAAGCAGCCCGCTGCCGTATCCTTTTGCCGTTTGGCCGCCCCTCATCTCGATTGAAAGAACCACACCGATGTTTGCTTCCGCTTCTTCCCACCTCAAAACCGTGCGCGATCTGCTGCGCTTCTGCGTCAGTCGTTTCAACGAAGCCGGGCTGGTGTTCGGCCACGGCAGCGACAATGCGCACGACGAAGCCGCCTATCTGATTCTGCACACTCTCTGCCTGCCTTTGGACGAACTCGATCCTTATCTCGATGCCGTGCTGCTGCCGCAGGAAATCGATGCCGTGCTGGCCTTGGCGCAGCGGCGGGTGGAAGAGCGCGTACCGGTGGCCTACCTGACCCATCAGGCTTGGCAGGGCGATTTCGATTTTTATGTGGACGAACGGGTGATTGTGCCGCGCTCCTTTATTTACGAGCTGCTCGGCGAGCCGCTGCGGCCGTGGATCGAGCATGAGGAGTTGGTGCACCGCGCGCTGGACTTGTGCACCGGCAGCGGCTGTCTGGCGGTGCAGATGGCGCACCATTATCCCGATGCCGAAATCGACGCGGTGGACATCAGCCTGGATGCTTTGGAAGTGGCCGCCGTCAATGTGGAAAACTACGGTTTGGCAGAGCGCATCCAGCTGATCCACACCGATTTGTTCGAGGGCCTAGAAGGCACTTACGACCTGATTGTGTCCAATCCGCCTTATGTGGATGCCGACAGCGTGGCGGCCTTGCCCGAGGAATACCTGCACGAGCCGGAGCTGTCGTTGGGCAGCGGCGAGGACGGCTTGGACGCCACCCGCCAAATTCTGCTGTGCGCAGCCAAATACCTCAATCCGCGCGGCGTGCTGCTGGTGGAAATCGGCCACAACCGCGAGGTGTTGGAGGCCGCTTATCCCGAGCTGCCTTTCACTTGGCTGGACACCTCCGGCGGCGACGGTTTTGTGTTTTTGCTGACGCGAGAAGAACTGCTGGGCGAAAAGCCTTGATGGGGTTGTGCTGATTTCTTAAACACGACACAAGCAAACCAAAGGCTGAGACCTTTGCAAAACCCCCATCTGCGGCGCATTTCTGCGTTGTGCGCTGCTCGCTCGCTTGCCTATCTATATGATATGTCTGCACTCGCTGTGCTGCTACGCCTTGAACTGCATCCACATCTGAGGGTTTTGCAAAGGTCTCAGGCTACCTGAAAGCGTTTCAGGTAGCCTTTATCGTTTGCGGATGGTGCGGTCAATTAAAAGCGGCGTTGCAGTTTGCAGGCCAGCATGATGCTGGCGGCCAGCTCTTCCACCGATTTGTGGGTGGTGCTGGTAAACGGAATGCCGTGCTGGCGGAACATGGATTCGGCTTCGTTTACTTCGCTGCGGCAGTTTTCCACGCTGGCGTATTTGGAATCGGGACGCCGCTCGGTACGGATGTGGTGCAGGCGGGCGGGGTCGATGGTGAGGCCGTAGATTTTGTTTTTAAACGGCTTGAGCATTTTGGGCAGATCGGTGACCGCCAAATCGTCGGGCGTGAGCGGGTAGTTGGCGGCGCGGATGCCGTATTGCAGGGCCAGATAGAGGCAGGTGGGGGTTTTGCCGCTGCGGGAGACGCCCATCAGAATCACGTCGGCATGGGCGAGGTCTTTGGCGGACACGCCGTCGTCGTGGTTGAGCGAAAAATTAACCGCTTCCATGCGCGCATCGTAGCGCTCGGTGTCTTGAATGCCGTGGGTGCGGCCGACTTGGTGGTTGGCGGCCACATTGAGTTCGATTTCCAGCTGGTTGATGAAGGCGTCGTAAAAGCTCAGGTGCAGGCCGGCGCTTTTTTTCACGATGTTGCGGATGTTTTCGTCCACAATGCTGGTGAAAATAATGGGGCGCAGATTGCATTCGGCGGCGATGCGGTTGATCTCTTCCACTGCTTTTTCGGCTTTTTCGGAGCTGTCGATGAAGCGGTAGGTGAGGCGTTTGAATTCGATGCCGTCGAATTGGTTGAGCAGGGCGTCGCCCATGCCTTCGGCGGTGAGGCCGGTGCGGTCGGAAATGAAGATGGCGTGGCGGCAGTTGGGCATGGTGTGTTCCTTTCAGGTAGCCCGATGGAAAGCGGGCATTTTAGCATTGTGTGCGCCGGCTTGCCCTTGCCGGTTTTTTGCCCGGAGCCGGCTTTTGTTGCTGTGCAGCAAAAGAGAGTGCAAGAAGTGTCTGTTTTCTTTGCTTAAGTTGCGGTGTTTGGTTAATGCTCTCTATAAATTGTTTTGGGAATCATGGTGATAGAGTGGATACTTGAATGTTCGCTTGGGCGAATCGGCGTTGAAAAGGGCATGACAGAAAGTATCCCAACCGTTAGAATAACGCCGCTTTTCTTTACTTGGATTTTCCCTTTTCAACCTGCGGATGCCGCCGAACCGGCATCCTAAACAAACGGAACACAAGCAATGGCCGGTAATAATGTAATTTGGTTTGAAAACCTGCGCATGACCGACGTGGAAAGCGTTGGCGGCAAAAATGCCTCTTTGGGCGAAATGATCAGTCAGCTCACCGAAAAAGGGGTGCGCGTGCCGGGCGGCTTTGCCACCACCGCCGATGCCTACCGCAAATTTTTGGCCCACGAGGGCTTGGGCGAGCGCATTTCTGCCGTGCTGGCCGCATTGGATGTAGAAGACGTCACCGAGTTGGCCCGCGTGGGCAAAGAAATCCGCCAATGGATTTTGGATACCCCGTTCCCCGCCGATTTGGATGCCGATATTCAGGTAGCCTGGGAAAAAATGGTGGCCGATGCCGGCACCGACCAAATTTCCGTGGCGGTCCGCTCTTCCGCCACCGCCGAAGACCTGCCCGATGCCTCTTTTGCCGGCCAGCAGGAAACTTTCCTCAATATCAACGGTTTGGAAAACGTGAAGGCGGCCATGAAGCATGTGTTCGCTTCGCTGTATAACGACCGCGCCATTTCCTATCGCGTACACAAAGGCTTCGCCCACGATGTGGTGGCCTTGTCTGCCGGCGTGCAGCGCATGGTGCGCTCCGACAGCGGCGCAGCCGGCGTGATGTTTACCATGGACACCGAATCCGGTTTCGACCAAGTGGTTTTCGTGACCGCTTCTTACGGCTTGGGCGAAACCGTGGTGCAGGGCGCGGTGAATCCCGACGAATTTTATGTGCACAAGCCCACTTTGCGCGCCGGCCGCCCGGCCATTTTGCGCAAAACCATGGGTTCCAAACTGATCAAAATGACGTTCACCGATACCGCCGAGGCCGGCAAGTCGGTTCAGGTGGTGGATGTGGACGAAGCCGAGCGCAAGCGCTTCTCGATTAGCGATGAAGAAATCACCGAATTGGCCAAGTATGCGCTGATCATTGAAGAACACTACGGCCGCCCGATGGACGTGGAGTGGGGCCGCGACGGTGTGGACGGCAAGCTGTATATTTTGCAGGCTCGTCCCGAAACCGTGAAATCGCAGGAAGACCGCAACAGCACCCTGCGCCGTTACCGGATTGAAAACAAATCCGAAGTGTTGTGCGAAGGCCGCGCCATCGGCCAGAAAGTCGGCCAAGGCAAAGTGCGCCTGATTAAAGATGCTTCCGAAATGGATCAGGTGCAGGCCGGCGATGTGCTGGTAACCGACATGACCGACCCCGATTGGGAGCCGGTGATGAAGCGCGCTTCCGCCATCGTGACCAACCGCGGCGGCCGTACCTGTCACGCCGCCATTATCGCCCGCGAATTGGGCATTCCGGCCGTAGTGGGTTGCGGCAATGCCACCGAGGTGTTGAAAGACGGCCAGGAAGTGACCGTGTCTTGCGCGGAAGGCGACACCGGCCTGATTTACGACGGCCTGCTGAAAGTGGACGTGATCGATCTGGCTTTGGACAATATGCCCGAAGCGCCCGCCAAAATCATGATGAACGTGGGCAACCCCGAACTCGCTTTCGGTTTCGCCAGTCTGCCCAGCGAAGGCATCGGTTTGGCCCGTATGGAGTTTATCATCAACCGCCAGATCGGCATCCACCCCAAAGCCTTGCTGGAATTCGACCGTCAAGACAATGAGTTGAAAGCCGTGATCACCGACCGCATTGCCGGTTACGCTTCTCCGGTGGATTTCTACGTCGATAAAATTGCCGAAGGCGTGTCCACTTTGGCCGCTTCGGTGTATCCGAAAAAAGTGATTGTGCGGATGTCCGACTTCAAATCCAACGAATACGCCAATCTCATCGGCGGCAATCTATACGAGCCACATGAAGAAAACCCGATGTTGGGCTTCCGCGGCGCCGCCCGCTATGTGTCTGAGGATTTTAAAGATTGCTTCGCCTTGGAGTGCCGTGCGCTGAAGCGTGTGCGCGATGAAATGGGCCTCACCAATGTGGAAATCATGATTCCGTTTGTGCGTACCCTGCATGAAGCGGAAGCGGTGATCAAAGCCTTGAAGGAAAACGGCTTGGAGCGCGGCCAAAACGGTTTGCGCCTGATCATGATGTGCGAACTGCCCACCAATGCCGTGTTGGCCGAGCAGTTCCTGAAATATTTCGACGGCTTCTCCATCGGTTCCAACGACATGACCCAGCTGACCTTGGGCGTGGATCGCGACAGCGGCGGCCCGATTGCCGGCACATTCGACGAGCGCGACCCGGCAGTCAAAGTGATGCTGCATTTGGCGATTCAAGCCTGCCGCAAGCTGAATAAATACGTGGGTATTTGCGGTCAAGGCCCGTCCGATCATCCGGATTTCGCCAAATGGTTGGTAGAAGAGGGCATTGAAACCATTTCCCTCAATCCCGATACCGTCATCGAAACCTGGCTGTATCTGGCCAAAGAGCTGAAACAGTAAACCGGGTATTTTGCAGGCCGCTGTAGTGTACAGCGGCCTGTTTTTATGAGGCAGTTTGTGTAGATCTGAGAGCCGGTTCAAAGTTTCTTGCGAAGCGGTTTGGGGTGGCAAAAACTAGGCATGCCAAGCTCGCTCGAAGAGGGCGGTTTGACACGCTGCGCGAGCCAAACCAGCCAGCGCAGCAAGATTAGACATCTTGCGAGCATATCCGCCCCGCAGACAGGAGGGTTTTGATCCCAAATACTGCCATAAGGTTCATTGACGACATGCTTGAGAGAGAGTCGCTCCGGCGGGATAACGGATTTGAAGAAAATTTTAAGTCGATTGTTTTCAGTTGTTTGCTGATTTGGTGGGTTTGTGCCGTAGAAAAGGCTTGCATCGGCAGTC
>NZ_JH164926.1:1621213-1686227 GCF_000226875.1 Neisseria shayeganii 871 | reverse complement strand
CACATATGCAGAGGTTTTTTGCATGGTACTTGTGATTGCGGATGGAGGCTTTGCCAAGGCCTCAGGCTACCTGAAAGCCGGATTTGGAGTAGGGCTTTCAGGTAGCCGGGTCGGGTGATTTTCTGCCTTGGCGCGGTTGGCAGGCGGCAGGCGGATTGACTATAATGAAAGCGCTGCGATTCGGCAGCATCTCCATTCTAAAAAGGAAAATATGATGAAAAAAACGACCGTTTTCGGTTTGATGCTTTTGATGGCTGCCCCGGCTGCTTTTGCGCGTGACGATTGGTTGCCGCAAGCCCAGCAGATGAACCGTGAAATCGTGGCTAAAGAAGACCGCAATGCACGCCAAGTGAAGATGGTGAGCGGTCATTTGGGTCAAGCGCGTGCGGCCAATCATCAGGTACAGCTGCAGGCCGGTAAATACTATTCTTTCTTTGCGGATTGCGATTTGAAATGCTCCGACATCGATTTGAAGCTGTCCCGCAGTAACGGCGAAATGATTAAATTGGATGAAGAGCCGGATGATTCCCCGATGTTCGGCTGGCGTGCCGACCGTACCGGCACTTACACCCTGACCGTGGGCATGGCCACTTGCGAAGCCAACCGCTGCGCATACAGCGGTCAAGTGTTCCAAGGCACCAAAGACGTGTTTTGATGTTGGGCAGGCCGGTTTCGGCCTGCTTTTTTGATTTTGGAGGAAGAATCATGAAACATATCACTTTGGCTACCCTCGTATTGCTGGCGCTGGCCGCTTGCGGCGGCGAAAAAACGGAAACGCCGGTCTCGGCGCAACGGCCGGCAGAAACGGCCCATTCGGGTGTCTCTGACAAAGCAGACGACGGTTGGCTGGCCGAGGCGCAAGAAATCAGCCGCACCATTGTGGGCATGCAGGACGATGCGGCGAAAGAGCTGGTGGTGAAAAGCGGCGGCTTGCCGCCGGCGGCCCGCTACAGTTATCAGGTGGATGTGAAAGACGGCAGCTACTACACGTTTTTTGCCGATTGCGATTACGATTGCAGCAACATCGACTTGGAAGTGAAGGATGCGGCGGGCAATACCTTGGAAAAAGATTTTGAGTCGGACGATTCGCCGATGTTCGGCGTCCGCGCGAAATCCGCCGGCCAATTGACGGTGGATGTGGTGATGACCGATTGCGACACCAAAGAATGCCGTTTCAGTTCCCAAGTATTTGAGGGCAGTCAAGACGTATTCTGACGGCAGGCCGATGCCGAAGGCTACCTGAAAACGCTTCAGGTAGCCTGATTTTTTGCCGCCCCAAACCGTGTCACCAAACCGGCGGCGCTACGTCTGAAGCTACGGTGCGCTCCGGCGTAGGGAGCGGATAAAAGTTGCGGCGCAAAAACGTGTTCTGCCGTACAATCTCGCCCTGTTTTGATTGGTCGGCGCGGGGCGGTATGTTTCGGTACCTGTTCACCATCTCCGTGTCCGTCCATTCCGCGTTTTAAAGAACGGCAGCAATGGTTTATCAAAGAAAATTCATCAAAGAAGTGTCGCAAACCGCCATCGGTGTGTTTGTACTGCTGTTGGCCACCTTGGTTGCGGTACAGGCCGTCAAACTGTTGGGCAATGCCGCCGGCGGCAATGTGGCG
This sequence comes from Neisseria shayeganii 871, assembly GCF_000226875.1. GTDB lineage: Bacteria > Pseudomonadota > Gammaproteobacteria > Burkholderiales > Neisseriaceae > Eikenella > Eikenella shayeganii. The sequence goes on along the minus strand of NZ_JH164926.1, from coordinate 1,684,617 downwards.
GCCGATGCGGTGGCCACGCTGGTGGCGTTTTGGACGGTGGCGCTCATGCCGTTGGTGTTGATTCTGACCGCCTTCATCAGTGCGCTCACGGTTTTGTCGCGCTATTGGCGCGACAGCGAAATGGCGGTATGGCTGTCTTCCGGTTTGTCGCTGTACGGCTGGATCAAACCTTTGATGGCGTTTGCGGTGCCGTTTGCCGTGTTGACGGCGGTGGTGTCGATGCTGGTGATGCCGTGGGCGGATGCCCGCAGCCGCGAGTTTGCGGAAGTGCTGAAGCGGCGGCAGGATACTTCCATGGTGCGGCCGGGCGTGTTTCAGGAATTCGGCGGCCGCTCGCCGCGGGTATATTTTGTGGAAAAATTCGATGCCGACAGCGGCGAGGCGGTGAACCTGTTTATCCGCGAGCAGGGTGAAGACGGGCGGGATGTTCTGATTACCGCCGTGCGCGGCCGTTTTGCCGAGCAGGAAAACAAACGCACGCTGGAGCTGTTCAACGGCCGCCGTTACAGCGGTGTGCCCGGACAGGCCGATTATGACGAGGTGTCTTTTGAGCGGCTGCATCTGATTGTGGGCACCGCGCCCAAGTTGGTGCAGCGCGACGTGCACCGCCGTACGGTGCCGACCAGCCAATTGTTCGGCACCGACCAACCCGAGTTGCGGGGCGAATTGATGTGGCGTTTCACCATGCCCTTGAGCGTGTTGGTGTTGGCTTTTCTGGCGCTGCCGCTGTCTTATATGAACAACCGCAGCGGCCGCAGCTACAGCCTGCTGATTGCCATCGGCCTGTTTCTGCTTTATCAAAACGGCCTGACTTTGGTGCGGGACGGCATCAGCGATGGGCGTCTGCCCTTGTGGTTCGGCCTCAGCGTGCCGCATCTATTGATGATCGGCCTGAGTGTTTTGCTGCTGCGCATCCGCAGCCAGCCGGCGCAGCCGTTTTGGCAGGCTGTGAAACAGGCCGTGAAAGTGAGGCGCGCATGAAACTGCTCACCCGTTATTTGATGCGTCGGCTGGGCAGCGGCACGGTGTATGCCTTGCTGGCTTTATTGGCTTTGTTTTCGTTCTTTGAAGTGGTGAACGCGGTGGAAGACGTCGGCAGGGGCAGCTATACCGCCGGCACCCTGCTGCTGTATGTGGGCATGCGCCTGTTCGGCCATATGTATACCCTGCTGCCGCTGGCGGTGTTGGTGGGCTGTTTGGCCGCTTTGAGCCAGCTGGCCGCCTCCAGCGAGCTCACGGTTATCCGCACCAGCGGCGCTTCTTTGCGGCGCATTGCGGCCACCATTGCCGCAGTCGGCCTGCTGGCCGGCACGGCCGGTTTTGCTTTGGGCGAATGGGTGGCGCCGTATATGGAGCAGCGCGCCGAGCGCCTGCGCCTGAATGCGATACAGAAAACCGTCAGCTTGGGCGGCAGCGGCCTGTGGTTCCGTCAGGGGCAGGACAACATCAATGTGCGGGAAATGCTGCCCGACGGCCGCCTGCTCGGTATCCGCATTTACCGCTACGATGTTTCAGGTAGCCTGGTTTCCGCCTGGCAGGCGGCGGAAGGGCAGGTGAACGACAACGGCACGTGGACGCTCAAGCAGGTGGCGCGCACCGATTTGGCGGCCGAACGCAGCCGCGTATCCACTGCCGAGCAAAGCGAGTGGACGAGCAGCGTGGATGCCAAGCTGCTCAATGTGCTCTTGATCGATGCCGACCAAATGTCCGCCCAAGGCCTGCACGCCTACGTCCGCCATTTGGCCGGCAACGGCCAGCAGACCGCGGTTTACCGCACCGCCTTCTGGCGCAAAATCTTCTACCCCGCCGCCTGCCTGGTGATGGCTTTGGTGGCGCTGGCCTTTACCCCGCGCAACACCCGCCACGGCAATATGGGCGTGCGCCTGTTTGTCGGCATCTGCTTGGGATTGGCTTTCCATTTCGGCGGCCTGCTGTCGGGCTACATCGCCCAATTGGCCGCCTTGCCGCCGTTTTTGGCTGCCTTGCTGCCGATTGCCGTTTTCTGCGCGCTGGCGTTGTGGCTGATCCGGCGGCAGGAATTGCGTTAAACCAGAATAAAAACCGGCTTTCAGGTAGCCCGATGCCGCATCAGGCTACCTGAAAGCGTTTGTGTCACAGAGATATTGCATAAGGATTCATCAAAGATGTTTACCGGCATCGTACAGGGCTTGGGCGAGCTGACCGCCGTCCGCCAGCCCGCGCCCGATTTCCGCACCCATACCGTCCGCCTGCCGGAAGGCGCGGCCGACGGTTTGCAGATCGGCGCTTCCGTCGCCCACAACGGCTGCTGCCTCACCGTTACCCGCATCAACGGCCATGAGGCCGATTTCGACTTGATGGGCGAAACGCTGGCCAAAACCAATCTGGGTGAGTTAGAGGAGGGGGATGCGGTGAATATCGAACGCGCGGCCCGTTTTGGCGACGAAATCGGCGGCCATGTGATGAGCGGCCACATCATGGCGGTAACCGAGATTACCCGCATCGAGCAAAACGGCCCCAACCACACCGTGTGGCTGCGCCTGCCGGAAGCCTTGGCACCGTATGTGCTGAGCAAAGGTTTCGTCGGCTTAGACGGTTGCAGCCTCACCATCGGCGAAGTGCGCCGTGATGAATTCAATGTCCACCTGATTCCGGAAACCCTGTCGCGCACCCTGTTCGGCCGCCGGCAGGCGGGCGACAAGATCAATGTGGAAGTGGACCCGCACACGCAGGCGGTGGTGGATACCGTAGCCCGTGTTTTGGCGTCGCGGGAGGCGGGCTGATGTTGCCGTTGCCGCCCCAGGCGCCCCGCCGCAACGGCCGCCTCAGCCGCCGCATTGCCGCCATCTTGTTTCGCCTGCTGGGTTGGAAAGTCGGCGGCGCGATTCCCGATGTGCCCAAATGCGTGGTCATCGGCGCGCCGCACACCTCGAATTTCGACGGCCTGTACGCCTTGCCCGCTTTGTTGGCGATGGATTTGAAAATCAGCATCTTGGGCAAACAGAGCCTGTTTGCCATACCCGTATTGGCCGGGCTGATGCGTTGGCTGGGCGTGGTGCCACTCGACCGCAGCAATGCCGGCGGGGTGGTGGCGGCCAGCATCGAGACGCTGCGCCAGAGCGAGCGGCTGTTTCTCGGCATCGCACCGGAAGGCACGCGCCAGGCGGCCAAACAGTGGAAAAGCGGCTATTGGCGCATTGCACGCGGTGCAGGGGTGCCGATCCTGCCGGCGGTCTTGGATTACGGGCGCAAAGAAATCCGCTTTCTGCCGCTGTTTTACCCCACTGACGACTTTGCCGCCGATCAAGCGGCCCTGATCGCGCTCTACCGCGGCGTGCGGCCCAAACATCCGCACCGTTTGTCGCTGCCTTTGCGCGGCGAATAAGGATTACCGATTTCCAAAGGCTACCTGAAACCCATGTCCGCCCCCCTTGTTCCCGATTATCTAGACCGCATCCACATTGTGTTGAGCCGCACCAGCCATCCGGCCAACATCGGCGCCGCCGCCCGCGCCATGAAAACCATGGGTTTGAGCAGGCTCACGCTGGTGTCGCCCAACCTGATGGCCACGCCGATGACGCCCGAACCGCCGGTGTTCCGCCCCGAAGCCGCGGCCGGCTTTCAATTGCCTGAAGAAAGCTTTATTCTGGCTTCCGGCGCGGCCGATGTGCTGGAAAACGCCCGCATCGTGGCCGATTTGGACGAGGCTTTGGCCGATACCGTGATCAGCTGCGCGCTGACCAGCCGCCGCCGCGAGTTGAGCGCGCCTTTGCAGACGCCGCGCGAACTGACGCCCGAATTGCTGCAGGCTGCGAAAAACGGTTTTCAGGTAGCCTTGGTGTTCGGCAACGAAACCTTCGGCCTCAGCATCGACGAGGTACAGCGCTGCAACCGCCTGCTCACCATCAGCGGCAACCCTGCTTATTTTTCGCTGAATCTGGCACAGGCGGTGCAGGTGGTGTGCTATGAAATTTTCAGCCAAACCGGTGTGCGCATGACCCAGCTGCAGGCCGACTCCGCGCCGGCCACCCACGCCCAAGTGGCGGGCATGGTGGCCCATTTGGAAAGCGTGATGCAGGAACTGGACTTCTTCCGCCGCCGCAACGGCGAGCGCATGATCCGCCGCCTGCACAGCCTGTTTGCCCGCGCCGAACCGAGCACCGAAGACATCGACCTTTTGCGCGGTTTTTTCCGCACCGTGTCCAAGCGTGCCGGCCAGGCGGCCCTTGCGACACAGCCCTCCCACTCCTCGAAAGGACCAACCATGACCCAAGAAGACAAACACCACACTTGCGATGTGACCCCCGCTGCCGAGATGGAGGCGGAAGAGCGCGAATTGATCATCGACGATTCCGTGGCCGATTTGATCGAATATGCCGACGGCCCGATAAGCGATGCCGAAATCGAAGCCGAACGGCTGCATCTTTCCGACATCAAACCCAAACCGGAAGACCACTGAGCAGGCCGCCGCAGATGAATTACGCGCTGGATGCCCTGTGGTGGCGCCTGCAAGACCCTGCCGTGCGCGATTTGGCCGCCGTGCTCACCGCTCCGCCGCTGTGGCACAGCGGCCGCGAAGTGCCGGTGGCGGCTTTGCTGGGCCGGCAGGGTTTCCGCTTTTTATTGGCCTTGGACGACGACCCTTGGTTGCTGTACCGCCATTTGGCGCAGGAAGCACCGTTTGCCCGCCGTTTGGGCCGTTATGCCGAAAGCCTGCTGGCGTTTTGGTTGGCGCACGCGCCGCACAGCGAATTGGTGGCGCGTCATCTGCCCTTGGCGGATGCGGACGGGCGCACCTTGGGCGAGGCCGATTTTCTCTGCCGCCTCAACGGCGAAGCGTGGCATATCGAGTTGTGCTGCAAATATTACGGCGGCCGTGCGGCGGCCGATTTTTGCGGCCTGAATGCGGACGACCGCCTGAGCGAGAAAGCCCGCAAGCTGCAACAGCAGATGCGCCTGTTGCAACAGCCGGCCTTTCAAGCCGCTTATCCGCAGTATGCCGACCAAGCTTGGCGCAGCGGCAGCGTGGTGCGCGGCATCGGTTTCAGCGCAGACGGTAATTTGCTTGGCGAACCGCTGAATCCCTACGGCTGGAGCGGCCGCCTGGTGGACGATTGGCGTATGGTAGTCTTGGCGCCGCATCAGCGTTTCTATCCGCTGCCGCGCCTGGCCTATCTGGCGCCGGCCCGGGTGGCGGAAACCGAGGTATTGACGCCCGAAGCCATGGCCGAGCAGGGCGGCGGTTTGGCGGCCGTTGTGGTGCGCCGACCCGACGGCATGTGGCATGAAGAACAGCGGGTGATGTGCCGTTGCTGATGACTGCTGGACAGATGTTGGCCCGCTGTTGTTTACTGCTCCATGATGGCAACAGGCTACCTGAATCGTTTTCAGGTAGCCTGTCCATTTGCTGCTAAAGGGCTTCAGGTTGATGGAAGCACAATAATCGCTTATCTGATCAGAAGGCGGCATTCGGCGTGGGCATAAAACAAGGCTACCTGAACTCCTTGGCTTCGCGGATAAACATTGCCGGTTTTCAGGTAGCCTTTTCAGGCAAATAGCTTAATCAGCGTTGGATGGTGACGCCGGTTTTGCTTTGCAGTTCTTCAAAGCTTACGCCGTCGGCCAGCTCCACCAATTTCAGGCCGCTGTCGGTCACGTCGAGTACGGCCAGGTCGGTGATGATGCGGTTCACCACTTTTTTGCCGGTCAGCGGCAGGTCGCATTGCGGTTTGATTTTGAAGGAGCCATCTTTGGCATTATGCTCCATCAGCACGATCACGCGCTGCACGCCGGCCACCAAATCCATGGCGCCGCCCATGCCTTTGACCATTTTGCCCGGAATCATCCAGTTGGCCAGATCGCCGTGTTCGGATACTTCCATCGCGCCCAAAATCGCCAGGTTCACTTTGCCGCCGCGGATCATGGCGAACGATTGCGAGCTGGAGAAAAAGCTGGCGCCGGTGGCGGCGGTCACGGTTTGTTTGCCGGCATTGATGAGGTCGGCATCGATTTCGGCTTCGGTGGGGAAGGCGCCGATGCCGAGCAGGCCGTTTTCGGATTGCAGCATCACGTCGATGCCCTCGGGGATGTAGTTGGCCACCAGGGTGGGCAGGCCGATGCCGAGGTTGACGTAAAAGCCGTCTTGCAGTTCTTGGGCGGCGCGCTGCGCCATTTGTTCGCGGTTCCAAGCCATCTGTGTGTTCTCCTTAAGCCGTGCGCACGGTGCGTTGTTCGATGCGTTTTTCGGGGGTGGCATTCACAATGATGCGGTGTACGTAAATGCCGGGCAGATGGATTTGGTCGGGATCCAGCGCGCCGTTTTCCACCACTTCTTCCACTTCCACAATGGTGGTTTTGCCGGCGGTGGCGGCATCGGGGTTGAAATTGCGGGCGGTTTTGCGGAACACCAGATTGCCGGATGGGTCGGCTTTCCAAGCCTTCACCAAGGCCACGTCGGCGGTCAGCGAACGCTCCAATACATATTCCAAACCGTCGAATTCGCGGGTTTCTTTGCCTTCGGCCACTTGGGTGCCCACGCCGGTGCGGGTGAAGAAGGCGGGGATGCCGGCGCCGCCGGCGCGCAGTTTTTCGGCCAAAGTGCCTTGCGGAGTCAGCTCCACTTCCAGCTCGCCGGAGAGGAACTGGCGCTCGAATTCTTTGTTTTCACCCACGTAAGAAGCAATCATTTTTTTGATTTGACGGGTTTTCAGCAAGAGGCCGAGGCCGAAGTCGTCCACGCCGGCATTGTTGCTGATACAGGTCAGGTCTTTCACCCCGCTGTCGCGCAAGGCCAGAATCAGTTGTTCGGGAATGCCGCACAGGCCGAAACCGCCGATGGCCAGGGTTTGGCCGTCTGCCACAACGCCCGCCAGTGCGCTGGCAGCATCGGGAAAAACTTTGTTCATGAAACCACTCCTGTAAGGTAAGGTTGTGTAAATGTCAAAAAGCAGGCGGATTACACCATAAAAGCGAAAAGCGGTGCAATCAGAATTTTTACTCTTATTCGAAAAACGCGGGCGGCATTCGGATTGTGCGTTTTACCGCGGGGGGATGCCGGCCAGCGTGGCCACCAGCACGGCTTTGATGGTGTGCATGCGGTTTTCGGCCTGGTCGAACACGATGCTGGCCGGGCTCTCGAACACCGCTTCGGTCACTTCCACGCCGTCGAGGCCGAAGGTTTGGAAAATCCATTCGCCCACCTTGGTTTCGCGGTTGTGGAAGGCGGGCAGGCAGTGCATGAATTTCACTTGCGGATTGCCGCTGGCCGCCATCAGTTCGGCATTGACCTGATACGGGCGCAGCAGCCCGATGCGTTCGCGCCAGGCCGCTTCGGGTTCGCCCATGCTCACCCAAACATCGGTGTGGATGTAATCGACACCGGCCACGGCCTCCTGCGGCTTGTCGGTCAGCAAAACCCTGGCGCCGGTGCGCTCGGCCGCGGCGTGCGCCCGTTCGATGACTTCGGGTGCCGGCCACAGGCTTTTCGGCGCGCCGATGCGCACGTCCATGCCCATCAGGGCGCCGATCAGCAGCAGGGAGTTGCCCATATTGTAGCGGGCGTCGCCCACATAGGCGTAGGCGATGTCCTGCACCGGCTTGTTGCAGTGCTCGCGCATGGTGAGCAGGTCGGCCAGCATTTGGGTGGGGTGGAATTCGTCGGTGAGGCCGTTGAATACGGGCACGCCGGCATAGCGGGCCAGCTCTTCCACAATGGTTTGGCCGTAGCCGCGGTATTCGATGCCGTCGTACATGCGGCCCAATACGCGGGCGGTGTCTTTGATGCTTTCTTTGTGGCCGATCTGGCTGCCGGCCGGTTCGAGATAGGTCACGTTTGCGCCTTGGTCGTAGGCGGCCACTTCGAAGGCGCAGCGGGTGCGGGTGCTGGTTTTTTCGAAAATCAGGGCGATGTTTTTGCCGCGCAGCCAAGTGTGTTCCTGCCCGGCTTTTTTATCGGCTTTCAGTTTGGCGGCCAAATCGAGCAAGAGGCCGATTTCGTCTGGACTGAAGTCCATCAGTTTGAGAAAGTGACGGTTTTTCAAGCAGGTATTCATGATATGAAGCCTTTCAGGTAGCCTGGACAACAAAAAATCAAGCAATCAGGAAAACAGAGTTTGCCGCGGCGCATGAGGCTACCTGAAACGGCAGCCCCGGTTCAAGTGCTTGCCGTCAGTGCGGCAGGCGGTAATGGCCGGTAATGCGGAAGCGGAACAGGATGTCCTCTTCCTGCGTGCCGCGGCCGATGTTGTGGATGATCAGCGGCCGCCCTTGGATTTTTCTGTCGGACACAATGCCGATGTGGCTTAAACCGCGTCCCAAATCCCAGGTAACGATGTCGCCGGGGCGGTAGGGTGTTTGGGACACTTGGTAGCCTTTGCGTTGGAAATAGGTGGCGATATTGGGCACGCGGCGGTGGTCGATATTGCGGTCGGGGCGGCTGAGGCCCCAGTGACGCGGATAGGCGGAAAAATGGCGGCGCATGTCTTCGTGTATCAGCTGCTGCAAATCCCAGCCTTGGTGGCGCAGGGCGCGGATGACGACATCGGTGCAGACGCCGCGGGACAAGGGCACGTCGCCCATCGGATAAGTCAGGCGGCTGTAGGCGGGATCGTAGGCGGTGGTGCGGCCGATCTGCCAGCGCGCATCCTGCACCAGCCGCAAGGGCTCCACCGCCCAAGCGGCCGGCAGCGCAAGCAGGCAGGCGAGAACACCAACAAAGCGCAGGAGAAAAGTCATAAAAGCTTCCGGTCGGGATGAAAGAAAACTACCTCTGCACAAAGCAGAGGCGGAATGGGTGATGATGGGGCCGCGGTCAGCCGAATCGGTATTCTAACCGCACATCGGGCTACCTGAAAGCCTGTGGCTCAATCAATCAGAATATCGGCGGGAAAACCCTGATTCTGTTTGCGCTTTTTCTCTTTCCGTTCCCAATCACAAGCGTCGCAACACTGCAGGCATTCGCAGCAGGAGAGCCATTTGGTGAAGCGGCCGCCGCAGTCGGTGTGTCTGCAGGCGTGGAAGTCGATATCGGCATCCGGCACGCAGTCGCAATCGCCGCGCTGATGGTAAGCGGGGCCGGTGCGGCGGCAGAGTTCGTTGCGTGCCGCACGGCAGCGGGCGAAGCGGCGGCGCAACGGCAGCCAGCCGTGCAGCAGGCCGTAACGGCGGATCAGGCGGTAGCCGACACCCGAGCAGCCGCTGCCGCCGTGGAGCAGGCGGTGCGGGCAGCCGTAGCCTTTGCGCGGCGACAGATGCCGCTGATAGGCACGGATGGCGGCCAGCGCGGCGGCGGTGAAGGGTTGGGGCATCGGCATGGTTCGCAGACGGGCGGTTTACTTCACCAGCTTCAGGCCCTTGGTTTTTTTGGCCGGTTCGTCTGCCGAATCGTTGGTTTCGGCAGCTTCTTCGGCGGCTTGCCCGGCAGCCGCGTCGGGCGTGTAAGGCTCGACTTCAAAACCCATGCCTTCGCCGGTTTCGCGCGCATACAGGCTGATGACGTGGCCGACGGGAATCCAGATGTCTTGCGCCACGCCGCCGAAGCGGGCGGAGAAGTGTATCCAGTCGTTGTCGATGTGCAGATTGTGGCTGGCAGCGGGGCCGATATTGAGCACAATCTGCTGCTTCTGCACAAACTGCATCGGCACTTTGGTGTGCTCGTTTACCCACACCATCACATAGGGCGTGTGGCCGTTGTCCACGCACCATTCATACAGCGCGCGCAGGAAATAGGGTTTGGTGGAGGTGCTCATGGGGGGCTCCTAAACAGTTCAGGCTACCTGAAAGCGTTTCAGGTAGCCTGCGAAAGTACAGAGATTAACGGCGCATGGCTTTTTCGGCAGCGGTGAGCGCGGCGATAAAGGATTCGCGTTGGAAAATGCGTTCGGCGTATTTCAGAATCGGTGCGGCGGATTTGCCCAGCTTGATGTCGTAATGGTCCAAACGCCATAGCAGCGGGGAGAGCGCCACGTCGATCATGGAGAAGTCGTCGCCCAGCACGTATTTGTTTTTGGCAAACGCCGGCGCCAGCAGGGTCAGCCCCTGGCTGATGGCCTCGCGGGCTTTGGCCTGCTCTTTGGCGCTGGATTCGGGGCTTTCCAGCACTTGTGCGTGGCTGAACAGCTCTTTTTCCATGCGGAACAGCACCAAGCGGCCGCGGCCGCGCATCACGGGGTCGCCGGGCATCAGCTGCGGGTGAGGGAAGCGTTCGTCGATGTATTCGTTGATGATGTTCGATTCGTGCAGCACCAAATCGCGCTCTACCAATACCGGCACTTGGTTGTAGGGGTTCATCACCGCCAAGTCTTCGGGCTTGTTGAACACATCGACATCTTTGATTTCGAAGTCCATGCCTTTTTCATACAATACAAAGCGGCAGCGGTGGCTGAAGGGGCAGGTGATGCCCGAATATAAAGTCATCATGATGCAGTATTCCCTTGTTATTTTTCAGATAACGCTTCAATAGCGGACGGGCGCCATTATATGAAACCCACTGAGATAAATAAACAGGGGATTTGAGATAAATGGGATGAGGGGGGAAGAAAGTGGATGAAGTGGGATGGCGGATTTGAAACTTTATTGCACACAGTGAAATAAAATGGAGCGGGCGGATTGCCCGCTTTTTTGTGTCTGTCAGACACCTTTTGAGAGGGCATCGAGAGCGACTTGGAGAAGTTTGTCCTCGCCACTGGGTTGGAGTTTACCACTACCATCAATCGGTAGGTAGGGACGGGCAGGCAATGTGAGCTTCCGTCCGCGTCCGGCTTGGCCGCCAAAGTGATGGATGGCGGCATATTTCATATTGCTGCCGATACGGGCGTAACCGTTGCCGCTTTGGGTGCTGATGCTGTCGTGCAGTTCGCCGGTGGCATACAGGGTTTTGCGGCTGTTGGCCGCGGCTGCCTTGGATTGCGGCCATTTGTCTCCGCCCCATGATTCGGAGGCGAAATTGTCTTTGGTCAGGTTTTCCAACTCTTGAGCCATACCGCGCATCATGGGTGTTGTTTGGGTGGCATTACGGAGTAGCTGCCCCAAGCCTCGCTGTAGGTCAGCGTCATCCAAAGTCACTTCAATCATATTGATTTTTCCCTATGGCAATATTACTATAATCACATATCCCACCGTTGGGTCTGACATGGAGTCAGGGCGGTTGCCTAGCGACAAGCTTTATCCGGTTCGAGTCCGGCGTTCGGTGGGATTTTCCATGCCTGCTATAGAGGTACAAATTCCCCGCCTGTGATGGCTCCCCTGATGGCAACCATCGGCACATAAAAGCCTGATACCACCTCGGCCCCTTCTGCAGTCATATTGACTGCCAGCTTAATAGCCTTGCCTCCCATATCGTAAATCAACAGTAGATGACGGTTGCGGGTATCCCACAACTCATAATCCGGTTGGCCGAAACTCCGGATAATTTTCTCATACGCCGCCATATCCAAATCATTGCCGGCTTTTTCATGTCGGCGGACTTTCTTCCCTGCAATCAGCTTATCTTTGTAGGCCACCACCGGACTGCCCATCCGTTCAGACGGAAAGGCTACCTGAAACCTGGCCAATGCCCGTGCCGACAATATCCCCACCCCGTAAGTTCGGTGCTGTGAATAACCCATACCTTGCGTGGTGCGTACCCAAGCCAGAAATCCGCGCACGCGGGGTTCGGCCGCCATGTCGCGGGTGACAGCCTGCAGGGCGCGTTCTTGTCCCAAGGCATCAACGGCTTTTTGCAGCCACAATTGATCCATCAGGTGGGAGGCGGCCGGGCTGCCGTTAAAACCGGCATCGGCGGCGAATTGGGCATGGCGCAGTTTGCCGTAGGGGGCATAGCCTTTGGGCTGCGGTATGGGCGTGGCATAACGGGTAGCGCGGTAAATCTCGCCGGTGCTTTGGTCGGTGCCGATGTATTGGTCGAAGGCTGCCAAGTCGCTTTTTTCAATGCCCGCCGCTTCGGCATCACGGCGGCTCAAGGCTTTAACGGTGCAGCGGCAGTTGTAGCCGTTGGGCGGGTAGTTGTATTGCCAGAACGGATCGTCATGGGCATACACCGTACCGTGCATGGCGGCATGATGTTTGCGGGTACGTCCGTCCAAAATCGCCCAATATTGCCAATAGGGATGGGTGTCCACCGCTTCGAGCATGCGTTGGTATTGGGCGGCCATGACGGCGGTGCGGCGGTTGGTGTGGTAAATGGTGCGCAAACGGCGCGGGCTGCCCAGCTGTACTTCCTGAACATCACCATAAGGATTGGTAACGGTTTGTTTGCCCCACCAGCCCTTGGCCTGCATCTGCGGCTTGCTGGTGCGGGCAAATTCTCGACCGCCTCCACCACTTTCCATTGCCTGAACAACCGCATTGCGGGTATCGGCCAACAGGCTCATATCGGTCATCTTGGCAATGGTAAAACTGCGGGAATGGGCTTCATCCAAGGTGTCCTGCCAATTCCAGCCGATGTGCAAACCTTTCCGCCGCAAGTGGGCAATCGCGGCTTCGGGTTTGAGGCCGAACAAGGCGCTCACGTCGATTTTGTCGGCAATATCACTCATGATGACAACTCACTCTCGGTATTCAAACGCCCCAAAACGCTGCTGACAAACAGCATCTGCGTCAGCGCCGCTTCCAATTCGTCGGTGTTCATGTGCGGGTAGGCAGCCGCCAAGGCTTCCAACAGTGCGTCTTCGCCGGCCACGCCGTTAATCCGATCCGCAACCGCCTGCCACATGGCGTCGCTTTGGCGGTTTAACGCGGCGGCATCGGGCATCAACACCGCCAGTTTGTCGGCCAAATCCTGCGGCCACTCCGGCACATTTTCGGCAAAGTCTGCCAAAAGGGACGCTGGCGTCCCTTTTGCCGTTTCTGTTTCCGGTTCAATCAAATCCCCTTCTTCCAGCCCGTAGGCACGCTGAAAGTATTGATTGCTGAGTCTTGCACCAGATTGCGTCAGCAAATGGTCGCGTTCGGCGCGTTCTTTAGTGCCGGTCTCTTCGGTTTCGTACAACTGGAAGGTAGGACAAGGTACATCGCCGAAATTCAGCCGCACCACCCACTCAATCAGTTGGTTGAACGCACTCTCTACCAAACGGCTGTCGCTGTCGCGGATATCGTCGGTGACTTCCAAACCGGCGGTGGCACTGGCGTGGTTGGTGTCTTTTTCGGTGGTTTGGTCTTGACCAAGCAGCGCGATGGCGATTTCGGAGCGACAGTAACGAATCAACTTGTCGAAAGCGTCCACCGAACTGGCGCGCCCGGTCGGCTCCATAATCTCCACGCTGGAATCGTTCGGAATGCTGGCCACCGCATTGGAGAGCAGCATTTCCAGTGCGTCCAGCAGTTTTTCGGTGTCCGCCGGGGTGTTGCTGCGCGGCTCTTTGGCAATCGCCCAGCTGCCGCCATACTTTTCTGTGAACTCCGCCCAGAATTTGAGGCCGCCGCGCTTGAAAGTACACGGCCAAAATACCAAGCTTAAATCGCCCATGCCGTAAGGGTTGTCGTAGCTGGCCTCTTGGGTCGGACACAAGAATTTGTAGTCCGGCAGCGGCTCGGTAGCCACACCGTCAGAGGTAAAGTACAAACGGCCGTCATCATCAAAACCGAACCACTCTTGCGGCTTGGCCAACACCTTTTCAGGTAGCCACAGACGGCCCTGCTTGCTCCACAGAATTTCCAGCGGCTGGTAACCGAACAGGGTGGCATTGAGGATGTCTTTAACCAGTGCATAGGTATCAAAGCCGACCAACAGGCTGTCTACGGTGGCGCGGACTTTATCGGCCACTTCGTCGCCATCCAGCCGCCAATCCAAACGGGCGACCGAGGCTTTGCGGCGGCGCACATGGCCGCCCACCACCGGGTCGCGCAGCAGTTCGCGGTACACCGCGATGCGTTTGCCGGTTTTACGCAGCACGGGGTCGGGATTTGGCAGCCAGCCGCCAAAACCGCCCATGCCGAGGCGGTGGGAAACGGCGATATGGGCGGCGAGGTCGTCCGGCTTGAAGGTAACGGCACCGCTGCCGGTTTTGAGTTTGAAGTGGGGTTTGGGCATGGCTGTACTCAGGGATGGGGGTTGAATTTTTCAAAAACGGATACCCAGTCTTCGCGTATCTCGTTAAGGGTATATCTGGCCGCGTCAGGCAAACTGCGGCGTGTATATTTCTCGGGTGAAAATACTTCCAACAGCATCAGCAAGGGAACGGTTACGGCCGCATAGAGCAGCGCGAAAAGACGGAACAACGTAAACAACAGCCCGACTGTGCCGCCGATAACGGCAGCCACCAGCAGTAGAGGGGCAATAAACAGGAACAGAATCACATGAACCGGTTTCATCTCAATATCCTCTTGTTATCCGGCTGCCGCGCCGTGCCGGACGGCTGGCCACCCGCACGGGGCCGGTATCGCCGTGGGCGGCGTTGAGCGCCAGAAAGCAAGCCCAAGTGCGGTCGGCGTGGCCGTTGGCATCGCTTTCCGCCACAAAGCGGGGCGCGCCGGTCGCGCTGGTGGTTTTCTGCAGCTTGTGCAAATCCGCCCGCAGGTCTTGATTGACCGGAATGCGGATAGTTTTGTCCTCAAACGCCTCTTTGCCGATGGTGGCCAAAGCCAGCTTGGAAGCCGTGGTAAACAGCACACCTTCCACCCGGCTTTCGCCGTGGCGGCGCTGGGCGTCTTCTACCGGCTTTTCGCCCATGCCGGTTTTGTCCATACAGCAGCGCAATATGCGGTAGCGTTCGAATACCGCATCCAGCAAAGCATCTTGCTCGGCAAAGCTGGCACGCCGGCGGGTAATCAGTTCCCGTGTCCATAGCACATCGCCCACCTGCTCCAACACCCATACCACGAACAAGTCGTTGCGGATGCCGATATCGACGCCGACATAACAGGGATTGCCGCTGTAGTGTTCAGGTAGCCCGGCCAACTCGTTTTCAACGCCGTGGATCAGGTCATAAGAGAGCCAGGCGCTGGCTTCATCCAGCCATTGCAACTCAAATTCCTGCGCCCAGGCATCCGGGTCGTTCAGACCTTTTTTCAATTGCGCCACATCACGCGGCAAACCGTCGGCCACCGCCTGATGAATATCGACAATGTGGCGGCTCCATTCGGTATTGGCCGCATCGGTTACCAGCTCGTAAAACTTATTGCCTTTGCCGTTGGGTGTGGAAACCACGCGCAGCTTCCAGCCGGCGGAAATCACCGGAAACAGGGCTTTCCAGATTTCGCGGCTGTCTTTGTGGAAGGCAAATTCGTCCAAAAACACATTGGCCGAGAAGCCGCGGGCGGTATCCGGGTTGGCGGGCAAGGCAGTGATTTTGCTGCCGCCGGGCAGCACCACTTCCAGCGCATTGGTGGTGGCGTCAAACGGCACCTGCATCACTTCGCAGGCAATGCCGGCTGCCTCCAAATGACGCTTCACGCCTTCGTTCATGGCCTCCTTCGCCTGCCGCTCGCCGCGCGACAAAATCACCCAGCGCGTGCGTTTGCCCTGTGCTTCGGCATCCAGACAATCCAGCACGATTTCCAAGGTGGTGGTAAAGGTTTTGCCCGTCTGACGGGCAAACATGCCGACCTTGAAGCGGCTGGTATCGGCCAGCCAGCGCTGCTGGTACGGGAACAGGGTTAAGGCCGGCCGCTTCACGAAAACACCCCGTAGACTTCCTGCCGGATACGCTGCAGGGTTTCCGGATCAAGGCCGCTTTCCTGTTTGGCCGACTCGGCTTCCAGTTCGGCAAACTTGCGCGCCATCTTGTCTTTCAAGGCTGCCTGAAACTGTTTCAACCGGGTGGTGGCGGAAATCAAAGGCGCGATGTTCTTGGCGGTGGCGGCCATCATGCCCAAGCGCTCTTTGGGCGCCATCTCGCCTTGGTCGCCCACTTCTATCAGCGCCTGAAACAACTCGTCCTGAATCATCGATGTCAGCGCGGCGGATAATGTGTTGTCGTCGTCGGCAGCTTTTTCGGCCAGCAAACGCGCGGCTTCGGTGCTGGCTTTAATGGATTTGAAACGCCGCTCCACTTTCTGCCCGTAGCGGTGGGCGGCAGAGCGGCTGATTTCGTAGCCCTGTTCGTTCAGCCATTCGGCAATGGCCTGATAGTCGGAAAAACCGTTTTCCACCAGCTTGCGCTCAAATGCGTGGCGCACGTTTTCCGGCAGCTGCTCTATGGTGCTGCGGCGTGCCATATCACACCCACACTTTCTCAGGACGGGCAATGCCGGGACGGCACTCCACCGTGTATTCGGCAATATCGACACCCAAGCTGGTCAGGTCGGCAAACCACAAACCGTGCGGCGTTTTGCTCAAGTCAATCAGCTTTCGGTCGGCCAGATAATCCAGTTGCTGGCGCAATTCGAGCGCGGTGGTTTGCGGATAAATCGCATTCATGATGTCCAGCAGCAGGGTTTCCGGCGCAGTGTGCGGGCGGGCTTTGTTGAGGGTGTTGATGATGTTCCAGCGCATACCTTCCCGCCGGGCTTTGGCCATCAGTTCTTCACTAATCATTTTCGGGCACTCTCCATTTTGTAAATCTCGGTCAGTTTTTCGCTGATGTTGTCGATCTTGGCTTCCAGCACCACTTGGTTGCGCAGGTAGTCATCACGCAATACATAGGTCATCGGCAAGGCGGCGTTGAACTCGCCAAGCTGCCGCTCCATCTGTTCGACTTTGCTGTGTAGCCGTTCATGCTGTTTCTGCCGCTCGTTTTGTTGTGTCTGAAACTGTGCCAACAGCATTTTTCCGAAGCCCCAGCACACGCCGAGAAAAGACAGCAGGAAGCCGACCAACTGCCAAAATTCAATACTGATAAAGGTTTTATTGTCCATTAGGGAAATCCAATCTCATGATATTGCTGGCAGATGATGCAGCGGGTGCAGCCGGGAACGGCTTTCTGCCGCGCTTCGGGGATGGGTTCGCCGCAGTCTTCGCAGTGGCTGTAGCTGCCGGTGGTTCTGGGTGTAGGGTGTTTGGCCAAAGCTTCGGCTAAAAACAGCGCTTCTTCTTCGGCGGCACGGTCAATCAGATCGCTCATGCCGCTCTCCCTCTTTGTACCAATCCTGCCAACCCTGCACTTGGGCATCGCGTTTGCGGCACCATGCGCCGTAGTCGGCGGCGTGCTCCAGCAAATCTTTCGGGCTACCTGAAAGCGGGGCGGCGGGCTTGTCGTGTTCGGCCAGCAACTCGGCAGGCACCGGTGGCAATACCGCCCGCTCCACTACTTTAACCGGGGTAGCCAAGGGCTTGGCGGTAGAGCTGCAGGCCGTCAGGGCCAAGACCGGGACGGCAAGCATCGCCGCCTGCTGAATCGCGCTGAATCGCATGAGGTATCTCCTGTTTGATTTGGCCTTGCTGTGCATCCAATCGGCGGGCGGCAGCGGCCAGTTGTTGGGATTGGCGCTGGCTGTAATCCATCCAGCGTTGTTTTTCGGCGGCGGCTTCGGCCAGTTTGGCCGCATACGCCTGCTCGGCCTGCAAGGCGGCGGTTTGGTAGTCCGCCACCAGTTGCGCTTTCTCAGCACGGTATTTGTCTGCCGCACCTTGGTAACCTATGTGGTAGGCCAGTGCTGCGGCCATCAATACCACCCAAAGCGGCCACAAACGTCGCAGCCAAAGCCACGCACTCATTGGGATCATCACTGTCCCTCCTCTTGTTGGATTTGTACTTTGGCGGCAATCCAACGCCGTGCTACGGCATAACCGCCCACACAGCCCAGATACACTGCCCAAATCTCCCACGGTTGGACATCCAGCCGCAGAAACTGATAGGTCGCCCCGGCGCTGGCTAAATTGGCCCACAGCTTGCTGTGGCTCAATTTGCCGGTAGCGGGGTTACAAAACAGCTCGGCAAGCCAGTTTTTCATCGCCGTGCCTTTCTGCGTTTGGCCGCACGGCGGGCTTTGGCCACGCCGCTGTGTCTGTGTGTGCCGCCCCATGCCGGGCGGCTGGGGCCGGATACTGCTGCAGCTTCAAAGTTCGGCATCACCGGCTGATGGGTGCCGGCCAGCGACAAGGCCAATGCGACAAGGTTTTTCATGTTTGCTCCTGATGGAAATGGGTGGCTGCCCATACCGATGCTCGGGTGTGCCGGCGCTCGGGCTTTCAGCCGTTGCTCTGATGCTCGGGCGCGCTGACACTCAGGCATTCGGTGGTATGGGCAGCCGTAAACGGTTTAGGCTTCGTTGCGGCTGATGCCGCCGCTGTTGCTCAACACAGGCAGTTGGTAGCGGCCTTCGTCCGGCAAGGCGGGTTTGCCCTGTGCGCTGTGCGGCCAGATATAGGCCAACACACGGTCGGCGCCAAATTTGGCAATGCTTACCCGGTTGCCCTGATTGCCGCCCAAGACCAGCAGATAGCCGTCTTTGGTTATGCCTACTACAAAGCCGACGTGGCCGCCGCCTTGGCGCACAAATACTGCCAAACAGCCGTAGGCCGGTTTCTTCAGGCGGGTGCCGTAGCCGTCGGCATAGGCTCGGGCGCGGTACCAATGTTGCGGGATCGGGCGGCCGGCACGGCGCAGGCAGTGGGCGACAAACGTACCGCACCAAGGCGTTTCGTCCTCGCGCCACCATGCCTTCAAGGCAGCCAGCATATTGATGATGATTGGGTTGTGTTTTTTGCCCGGAATCTCGGCCAAGCCGATGTGTTGGCGGGCTTCGGCCACCCAAAGCAGTTCAGGCAGCGGTTTGACGGTAGGCATAGAAAAATCCCCATAACGTTGCGTTATGGGGATTGTGCTTGAGGTGGGGGTCTGGAGTCTTTTAAAGGGCTTTAAGAAAATATGCCGCGCCGCGCGATAACCATACACGATTATTCAGTCGGAGTCTTTTAAAGAGATTTTAGAAATCTTGGAAGCCGTTAAACTCAACCGCAGTCCAATACCAACGGTTATCCCAAGTGTCGTCACGTTGCTGTGCTGCCCGCCAATGGTGGTAGTCGGCCACGGGGAAAAGCACCACTTCGAAACCGGCAGGCTTCTGCGCGGTATACCGCACCATCGTATGGTTCCAGCAGCGGAAATCGAGGCAGTTGCCTGCTTCTGCTTCTGTTGCGTAAACAGGCAATCTGACTTTGGGTGCGTCCGGAATTTGGGGCAAATATTGCAGGGCAGCATATAAATTATGCGCTTTGACAGCGCAAGCTAAGATTTTGCCGGAGATAACATCGGGCAGGTTTGCCGCGTTCTGCTCCATTTCCAGCCATTGTTCGGGCATCACGCCGCCCCAATGGACGGCCGCTTCGGCCAAAGACAGGCCGCAGAAGTTGCGGACTTCTGCAATATTCAGTTTTTCCATCGCGAACATTTTTGTGTCCGAAGCCTGAAAAATATCGGTGGGTTTCATACTTATTCTCCGCTTCAGTTAGCAGATACTCTCACATGGCCGCCCGTCGCCGTCTCTATCCAAACGGCGGACACCGCATTGTGTCAAATAAAACCTTGCCTCGGCGCAGCTGGTCATTTGTCGGCAAAAGCGTTTGCCGGCACAAGTAAAGCGGCCTTGGTTATTTCGGCTCGGTTCGCGGGCGGGTTGCACCTGTTGCGAGACGGTGCCGGCAGTTCTGCCATTTCTGTACTCACTCGGGTATATCGGATTGGGTTCCGACCATAGCCCACGGCTGGCTCGGCGCGCCTGCTCTTCCAGCCGTATATATTCTTGGTCGCGCACATATTGGCGGAACGCCCAAGCGTAACCCGTGCGCACCATCTCCTTATTGATGTTCAGGCTACCTGAAAATATCTCGGCAATCGTGCGGCCATATTTATCGGTGCCGTCTGTTTCCAATCGCACGTTTTTACCATGTACCAATGCCGATAGCTTGCGTTTAGCAGCCTGCCCGAATGCTTGTCCCCGTTCGGGTGCATCTATCTGATTCAGGCGCACTTTGATTTGTTGGTTGCCTGCCGCTAAACAAGTCAGGGTGTCGCCATCCGCTACGCTAACCACACGGCATGAGACAGGTTGTGCGGCAGCCGAAAACGGCAGCATCACAGCCAATATCAGTAAAAAGTTTCTCATTTCTCCTCCTGCTTTGTTCTATCCGGCTTTAAAAGCCTCAAGTGCTGCGACTTTCGCCATTGCCTTGGCCGCACCCTCAATGGCTGCCTGCCCCTGTTCGTTGGCCGAGCGGAAATCTTCTACCAACTGCTTCTCCCGTTCGCTCAGCTCCTCGCCACCCCCGACCACGTAGACGGCTTTGTTTTCATGGAGCACGGCAGCGAGGGCAGTTTTGAATGAGGGGGTGGCATAGGTTGGGGACTGGGGCGCTGAGCGCACACCAGTAAAAATATAAGCTATGTCAGCACCAAGGTTACTAAATGATAACAATACTTCACTTCCTGGCATATTTTGTCCACGCTCATATTTCCCCCATGCTTCGCGGGTAATATTGCATTTCTCTGCAACTTCCAGTTGCGTAAGAGAAAGTTTTTTTCTTTCTTCTTTCAACCTGTTACCAAAAAGAGAATTATTTTCCACCATTCGATCCTTGCGTAAGAGAACATAAGTTATCATAATACGCATATAGTGCATTTTAAGAAGTATTTAAGTGCAACTTAATTTTGCCACAAAAAGGACGGAAGGATTATGAAAAAACCTCTGACACCAGACCAAGTCAAAAAACAATTTGAAAAACGAGGCGAAACTTTTGCCGCATGGGCACGAGAAAACGGATACACCGTATCCGAGGTTTACCGCGTGTTGAATGGGCAATCGAAGGCCAAATACGGCAGAGCGCATGAGATTGCAGTCAAGCTTGGTATGAAGGCGGCGGCTTAAAAGGAGTAGATGGATGGCCAGCAGTAAAGGGACGCGTGTTCTAAAGGTACTTAAGGCGTTAAAAGGACAAAGTTTCTCAGGTATCAGCAATAAGGAGTTGGCTGAAAACTTAGGAGTAAGTCCAGCACAAATCAGTCGCGACCTAGATGATCTGATGTCTGAAGGGCTGGTGATGAAGTTGGACAACGGGCGATTCGCACACTCTATCCAGATGTTACAGATTGCCCAAGCCTACAGTAATCAGGTGGCTCGTTTACAGGAGCAAATCAGTGAAACCAACCAGCGGATTATGGCTGGGTCAATGGAGTAATGACTATGAATGATTGGGTTAAAAAATTTATCGCTGAAATGGAGGCTGCGGCCAGACAGGAAATGCTGCGACGCGAACTGCTGATGCACTACGCACTCATGTTTGAACAGCAGGTCATGATCGGAAATATGTTGAGCAGCCATCCGGATGAGGCAACCGAAAACTTGCTGGACGAAGCGACCGAGAAAGACTGCTTAAAGGCTGCCTTGTTGGTACGGAATATCATGTGCAATCAAGGTGTGGATGAAATGAGGGCGTTGATTCTGGCGGCCAAGCTGAACTTAAAACACAAGCTGGAGGGTGAACATGGCCAACACTAACCTACCTATCAGCGAGATGCAGAATGCTGCTGCATTAACCGCCCAAAATCTGACGTTTGAGAAGGCACGCATTTTGGAGCAGGTCGGTGCCATCAAAATGGCAGCGATTACCCGCAGATTCGTATCTGTTACGGAAATTGAAATGCTGGCAGATATTAAACAAAGCAAACAATACAAAGATTTACCAATGGTTATCAATGGAGAATCCGTATTTGTTACGACTTGGGAGCAATTTTGCAATGCCATCGGCAGCAGCGTAGAAACCATAGACAACAATATTCGCAATTACCAGCGCATGGGCGGTGAGTTTTTCGAATATGCCCAAAATGCAGGTATCCCGCAACGGACATTGGCGCAGATTGGCAGGCTGCCCGCAGCAGACCGTGAGATGGTGATTGAGATGGCTCAAAAAGAAGAGACCACCAAAGATGCGGTGTTGCAGGTTCTGGAGCAAATCATGGCCAAACACGCTGCCGAAAAAGAACAGGCGGCGGCTGAAAAGGCAGAACTGGAAAGCCGGGTGCAGGATTTACAGGAAACGGCATCGGCCAAAGACGAAGTGATTTCGCAGAAAAACAAAAAAGTGGACGAGTTGGCGGAAAAGCTGGCCAAGAAGCAGGGTTCTGCCGAAGAGCCCAAGCCGGAAGATGTGGGCAGTGAACTGGTTTTCCGCATGGAATCCATCGCAGTGGGTGCGCGGTCGGACATCAGCCGCTTTGCCGAATTGTTCGAGCAGCTGGAAGCCCACGGGCAGGCGCACGGCTTCAACTTCCAGCCGACGATGGCAGGCTGCCTGAACCAAATCATGATGGATGTGCAGCGTCTGCGCGACCGCTTCGGCCTGCCTGCCACGGTACCGGACGGAGAAGAGCCGGAGTGGCTGAAAGAGGAGTGAGGCATGGCTGCGCTGATTCTGCCCCAAAAACTGGCGGAAATCGCCAACCATGCGGCCACCTTGCCGCACGGCAGCAAGTCTGCCTACGTTAAGGCGCAGGCGGCGCTGCTGGGGGTGAGCTACCAAACGCTGCACCGCAAGCTGAAGGCGGATACGGTGAAGCCGCCGCGCAAGCGGCGCAGTGATGCGGGGGCGATTGCCCTGAGCTTGGAAGACGCCCGCATGATTTCGGCGGCGCTGATGATTACGCCCCGCAATAACGGCAAGCAGTTGGTGTCGGTGGAACGGGCGGTGGAGATGTTGATTGCCAACAATGAAATCGACCCGGTGCGGGTGGACAAAGAGACAGGGGAAGTTACCCACCTGAGCGCCGGCACCATTTGCCGGGCATTGAAACACTATCACCTGCATCCGAAACAACTGAACCAGCCCGACCCGGTCAATACGATGCAGAGCCTGCACCCGAACCATTGCTGGCAGATTGACGCTTCGCTTTGTGTGTTGTTCTACCTGCCGAGCAAAGAGAAACGGGGGCAAAGCGAGCTGACCTTTATGGATGCGGCCGAGTTCTACAAAAACAAACCACACAACCTTGAGCGCATCGTTTTAGACAGGGTATGGCGCTATGTGGTGTACGACCACTGCAGCGGCTGCATTTTCGTGTGGTACGTCTTCGGTGGCGAGAACTCGGAGAACCTGTGCGAGACCTTTATCCAAGCCATGCAGCCGAAGGCCGACCGCAGCCGCTTCCCGTTTTGCGGGGTGCCGAAAATGGTGATGCTCGACCCCGGCTCGGCCAATACCGGCTACGGCTTTACCAATCTGTGCAAGCAGATGGGTATACGGGTACAGATTAACAAGCCGGGCCAGCCGCGCGCCAAAGGTGGGGTCGAAAATGCAAATAATTTGGTGGAAACCCAGTTTGAAGGGTGGCTGAAATTCAAGCGCATCGACAGCATAGAGCAGCTGCAAAACTTTGCCGAGCGCTGGATGGTGTATTTCAACAGTGAGCGCGAACACAGCCGCCACGGCATGACCCGCTTTACCGCCTGGCAAAAAATCAAGGCCGAACAATTGGTGTTGCCGCCGCCGGCGGAATACTGCCGGGAACTGGTGTTAAGCCGGCCGGAAACGCGCAAAGTGAAGTCTGATTTGACCATCGGCTTTAACAGCAAGGTCTATGACGTGCGCGAAGTACCGTTTGTGATGGTAGGTGAAACGCTGACCATTGCCAAAAATCCTTGGCAGCAAGGCTCGGTGCGGGTGCAGCGGTTTGATGCGGACGGGCGGGAATACTGGCAGGAAGTGCCGGAAGTGGCCTTTAACGGCTGGGGCTTTCGTTCGGACGCGGCGGTGATTGGCGAGGAATACAAACCCCATGCCGACACGCCTGCGCAAACCAATAAGAAGGAACTGGAAAAACTGGCCTACGGCGCGGCCACGCTGGAAGAAGCGGCAGCCAAGCGCAAGAAAAAAGCCCTGCCGTTCAACGGCCGCCTCGACCCCTTCGCACACCAAGAACAAGCGCTGGCCAGCAACAAAGTGGCCTACCTGCCCAAGCAGGGAACCCAAATGGACTACAACCGCATGGAAGTGGCCGAGCAGGTGTTGAGCAAGGTGGAGCTGGCCAAGTTGCTGAAACCGAGGGTGGAAGCCGAAGGCGGCAACTGGGCGGAGGCGGCAAAAACCCTGCTGCGGCTGTACCCGGACGGGGTGCCGGAAAGCCAAATCGAAGAGGTATTTAACCGCCTGAAAACTTCAGGCAGCCTGAAACTGGTGAAAGGAGCTTGATGAAAGAGGCATTTAAACGAATCGGCAAATCCTATGCCGCCGCCGCTGCCGAAATCGGCTGCAGCAAACCGATGCTGGTGGCGGTGATCAACCACGGGCAATGGCCGAAAAAAGACGCAGCCGAGCTGCGCGAGAAGTTAAAGCAGTTTTTTACAAGGAATGGTGCGGACATTCCGCAATGTCTGGAAAACGAACCGGAAGCCGCACCTGCCATCACTCAAGAAAGCGAGGACAACGATATGTTACTCAGAAAAGCCACCTTAACACAAGCCGCACGCCGCCATTTCGGTTTGGCACGCGACCCCTTTTCGGACGAAATCCGCTGCGCCGAGGATGTGTATATGACTCCCGATGCACGCTATGTGCGCGAGGCGATGTATCAGACCGCGGCCCACGGTGGTTTTGTGGCGGTGGTGGGCGAAAGCGGCGCGGGCAAATCCACCCTGCGCGAAGACCTGCAAGACCGCATCATGCGCGAGGGCAAGCAGATTGTGACGATTGAACCCTATGTACTGGCGATGGAAGACAACGACCAGAAGGGCAAAACCCTGAAAGCCTCGCATATTGCCGAAGCCATCTTGGAAGCGGCCGCGCCAGGCACCAGCCCCAAGCGCAGCCCGGAAGCACGGTTTAGACAAATCCACAAGGCTCTGCAAGAGAGCGCGAAAGCGGGCAACCGCCATGTGCTGATTATCGAAGAGGCGCACAGCCTGCCGGTGCCGACCTTGAAGCACTTGAAGCGCTTTTTTGAATTGAAAAACGGTTTTGAGCGCTTATTGGGCATTGTGCTGATCGGGCAAACCGAGCTGGCGCAAAAGCTGGCGGAAAACAACCCCGCCGTGCGCGAGGTGGTGCAGCGCTGCGAGCTGGTGACCCTGCTGCCGCTGACCGACGGCAAGCTCGCAGGCTACCTGAAACACAAGTTCGCCCGCGCCGGCGCAGACATCGCCCAAATTATGGACGAGAGCGCGGTGGATGCGGTGGCCGAACGCCTGACCGTGCGCGGCCGCGCCAGTAAAGGGGTGGAGACACACAGCCTGCTGTATCCGCTGGCGGTAAACAACTTGGTGTCCGCAGCGATGAATCAGGCCGCCGAACTGGGTCTGCCGGTGGATGCCGATATGGTGGCGGGGGTGTGAGATGGAGCAAGCGACTTACGGACGTATTCTGCCGGCTGGCAATTGGTTTCTGCGAGCGATGGTTGGCAAGGGGGATATCGGCGGCATGAAATATCAAATGCTGATCACGATCAATAGCGAGCCGATTATCGAAAGCGAGGCCACGGGGAAGCGGTTTTTGCTGGACTGGGAAGACATTGTGCGGCTGGCACAGGCGGCCGGGATTGACGAGCAAGAAGAAAGCGGGGTGGAAGATGGAAAGGCGTAACGATTGGGGCTACCCGGTATCGGCTCCCCGGATACCGGAAGAATGGGTGCGGGCCGTGTGTATCCGGCTGCTGCTGGTAACGCTGATGGCTTTGGGGCTGGCCATGATTCCGGCGGCCGACAAATCGCCGCAGCCGCGGCAGGGTGTGGCGGTACCGGCGACAGAGACGGCCGACCCGTATGCAGAAATGAGTGATGCCGAGCGCATGGCTGGCGTGGTTTTGGAACCGGAAGGAGAGTAACGATGCTGTCCACATTTGGTGCAACCCAAGAACAGGCCGACCGCTTTATCAGCCTGTACAAACAGGCCCCGCTGCGGGCCGCCGCGGAAGAAGCGGGCCTGAACATCATCCAGGCCACCATGATTGCCCGCCATGCAGGCTGCCTGCGCATCACCGAAGCGGCCATCATCAACAGCACGTCGGGCGAAATAGGCCGCATGGGAGAGCGGATTTTTCAAAAACACCTGCCCGAAGCGGTAAACACCAACTTGTCCATCCGCCACAACAACCCCTGCTTCGACTTTATCCTGAACGGCGCAAAAATCGATATCAAGACGTCCACAGGCAGCAAAGGCAGCCGTGGCACGGAAGACAAATACCGCATGAAATGCAGCAATAAATTCGAGACCGATATTTTCGTGGTCATCGTCAAAGAGGACGATAACGCCGCTTTAAACGATGAGGACGCCTACCGCCACTGCTTCATCATTCCCAGCCTGTTTTTGGTGAACCACGAAAAAATCGAAATAAACAAAGCCGTATTGCGCGGCGCAAAAATGGCATGGTCGGAATACCTGTTCCCCATCGAAGCGCTGCGCGAAAACCTGTTGATGCTCACCGCCAACCCCCAACTGTTGGCCATTCCGCCCGAGCTGCGCGAAGCAGCCAAACTTAACCGCGATTTGAAAAAGGAGACCCGTCATGCAAAGCGCAACCGAAAAACTGCGAGATAACCTGTTCGACGTACTGGACGGCCTGCGCAACGGCAAGGTATCGCCCGATGCTGCCCACGCTGCCAGCAAAATCAGCGAAAACATCATCAAAACCGTGGTAGTGGAGATTCAGGCCGCCGAATTATTGGGCGCGGACAACATCAGCAGCCTCAACGGCCAAAGCCAAGACGACATCCGCGCACTCCGCGGCGGTGTCGTACACAGGCTGAAGGATAAGCAATGACACCCATACAGATGCTGAAAATCATCCGAAAGGCCGCGCGCTTGGCAGGTTCGCAAATGCTGATAGAGCGTAAAAAATTGTATTTGGAAATGGCAGCTGCCTTGGAAACGCTTATACGGGAAAGAGACGAAATGAAAGCCAAATGCCTTAACTGCGGCGCATCCGGCAGTATCGAACTGTTTATCGCCCACGAAGACGCCCGCGCGCTGGTGGCGGCGGTGGTGGCGATGTCGGACGAACTGACGGCAGCCGCCCTGCGCTATGTGGGTCTGTTCCGCCCGGCCAAGAAAGACTTGGCTTGGGACCGTGCCGCCAAACTGCTGGGCGAGTTGGTGCCGATGATTCAGTCGGGGGAGATCACCCGCAACCGCCAAACCTACCCCGCCCCGCGCGAGGCTTGGATTTGGGCGTTTCAGCGCGCGCTTGAGGCGCGTTCGGCGGGCAAGCTGCAAACCCCGCTCACTACCCACGGCTGGTTGTTGGAAAACATCACCTTTTGGACGCCTGAAAAGACGGCCGGCACCCTGCCGGCGGTAGTAGACGGACAAACAGTTTCAGCTAGCCCGCAGCCTCAGCCAGCGGCCCCCAGCACCACCTTGCAGGGCGCGGCGGCCGGGGAGAAATACCGGCGATGATGACGCCCAAAGTCAACAACACGCTGATAGACGGCCTGCAGCGCACCTTGGCCATGCGGCTGCCCGGCCACCCGCCAGCCGATGCGGCGGACGGGATGTTCCAGGCTTGGATTGCGGCGTTTGACGCTGCCCCGATTGCTTGGGACGACACGCGGGATGTGCCGAGACTGGAGCGGGCGTTTGCGGTGTTTTGGGGGCAGGCCGACAAATGGCCGACGCCCAAGATGTTGATGGATTGCCTGCCACCGGTGCCGCCCCCGCCGGCGCTGGAATACCGGCGCACATGGACGCCCGAAGAAATCGCCCGCAACAAGCAGCGGCTGGCCGGAATGCTCAACGAGCTGGGCGAAAAAATGGGCAAGAGACAACAATTTTTGATGGAAGGAAGAGACGATGACACAAGCAGTTGATATGAGCCGATACCGGCAGGATGCCAAGGGAAATCTGGTGCCGCTGGAAAACATCCGCGAAATTGACCTCGTGCGCGACGAATTGGTGATGGGCATTGTGGCCAAAGCCAAAACGCTGCGGCAGGAAATGGCCGACTTCAAAACCCATTCGATGGGCGACATCGGCGCATTTGTGGAACTGTCCGGCGAGCGCTTCGGCGCGAAGCTGGGCGGCAAGAAGGGCAATGTTACCCTGCACAGCTTCGACGGCCGCTACCGCGTACAGCTGGCGATGCAGGACAGCCTGATGTTCGACGAAGGTTTATTGGCGGCCAAAGCCTTAATCGACGAGTGCATTAACGAATGGACGGAAGGCAGCCGCACCGAGCTGAAAACGCTGGTCAACGCCGCTTTCCAAGTGGACAAAGAAGGCAACATCAGCACTACCCGCGTGTTGGGGCTGCGCCGCCTGCAAATCGATGACGCCAAATGGCGGCGGGCGATGGAGGCGCTCTCCGACAGCCTGCAGGTGCATACCAGTAAAGCCTACATCCGGGTGCATGAGCGCGATGATTTGGGCGAATACAAAATGATGAATTTGGACATTGCAAAGGTGTAGCCATGTGGTTTAAGCAATTAACGGTGTTCCTGCTACCCGAACCACCTGATGCGGACGATGTGCGCTTGAGTTTGGGCGAGCTGGCCTTTGTCCCCTGCATGGGCATGGATTGGTTCAGCGACGGCTTTGCCGCACCGCAGTCTTTCTCGCCGGCTCTGGCCTATATCGCCGATAAAACCGTGGGCATTGCCCTGAAGCGTGAAGAGAAGGTGCTGCCTGCCGGCGTGATCCAAAACGTGCTGGCCGAACGAGTGCAAAAAATCGAAGCCGAAGAAGGGCGCGCAGTTGGCCGCCGGGAAAAGCAGGAGATGAAGGAGCAGATTACCGACGAACTGCTGCCCCGCGCCCTGACCCGCAGCAGCCATACCCGGGCGGTGTTTGCCGGCGGCAAGCTGCTGGTCGATACCGCCAGCACAGCCAAAGCCGAGTATCTGTTGTCCCATCTGCGCGAGGTTTTAGGGCCGATGGCCGCGCGGCTGCCGGCAACCAAACGGTCGCTCGGTTGCCTGATGACCGAATGGCTGTTGCGTGGCGAAGCAGCAGGCAACTTTGAACTGGACAGCGATGCCCTGCTGCGTGGTGCGGGTGATGTCGCACCGGAAGTCAAAGTGCGCCGCCAAGACCTGACTGCCGACGAAGTGGTGCAGCACGTGAAAAGCGGTAAGACCGTTGCCGAACTGGGCTTGGTGTGGAAAGAGAAAGTGGCATTTGTGTTGACTGCAGGTTTCACGCTGAAGCGCATCCAGTATTTGGACGTGTTGCAGCAGGAAGCTGACGGACAGAGCTGCAATGCCGAGAGCTTGGCCTTTGCCAGTCAAATCCTGATGTCGGCGGCTTTGACCGAGTTGATTGACGAATTGGCCGGCCATTTGGACGGATGGGCGGAGTAAGGTATGGCAAAGGTAACGCTCACCCTGACCGACGGCCCGGGCGGTGTGCTGGTCGATCTGCAATCGGACGAGCCGTTGCCGGAAGACAATACCGGCGGCGGTACCGTGGCACAAAACCTCGCCCTGATTGCCTTGCACATCGTGCAGCGGGAATTTAAAGACATCACGGGCAAAGAATTGGTGCCGATTAGCGTGCATTAACCAACGGGCGGCGGTCCCGCCCAAACAACATTAGGAGCTAAATCATGAATAAATCCGAATTAATCGAAATCATCGCCGCCGAGGCCGACATCAGCAAGGCTGCGGCAGGCAAGGCTTTGGATGCTTTAACCAACGCCATTACCTACACGCTGAAGCAAGGCGATGCCGTTACTTTGGTGGGCTTCGGCACATTCAGCGTGACCAAGCGTGCCGAACGTCAGGGCCGCAATCCGGCCACCGGCGAGGCCGTGACGATTCCGGCCGGCAAATCGCCCAAGTTCAAGGCCGGCAAGGCGCTGAAAGACGCCGTGAAGTGATGTTCCATCGATGCCGCTGCCCGTCGGCGGCATCAGTGGAAAATTACAGGAAACGACAAAATGAGAGAAACTGCCGCCCAAAAGAAGGCCCGTCTGATTAAGCTCATCCACGTGGCCAAGGGTCAGCTGATGATGGCCGACAACGACTACCGCACCCTGTTGGCCAATGCCTCACGCGGCAAAACCAGCAGCAAGGCGCTGACGGTAGCCGAACTGGAAACGGTATTGCGCCACATGAAGGCGCTGGGCTTTGTGGTTACCGGCAAGGCCAAACCGCCGGCGGGACGGAAGGATTTGCCGGTGCGCGATGCGGCGGCGGGGGTAGACGGCCAAATCAAAAAAATCCGTGCCCTGTGGTTGGAACTGCACCGGCTGGGCGAAGTGCGGAACCCTACGGAGGAGGCGCTGGCGAAATTTTGTAGGCGCATGACGGGCGTGGATTATCACGGCTGGCTGGGCACGGATAAGGCGTCGGATGTGATCGAGCATCTGAAGAAGTGGAAACAACGGGTGGAAAGGAGCGGATATGGCAAATGAACGGGTGGCCGAATTGTTGGCCGATTTGGTCGGCAAGGTGGCAGACGAGTTGAAACAGAAAGGGATTGCCCCGGAGACGGCCGAAGAGATTGGCAACAGCGTGGCCAAGCGTATCGCCCGCGAGTGGGGCGGCTGCAATCTGTATATTCCCCGCGGGCTGCTGTGGGGCATTGATGAGCGGGACTTGGAGATTTTTGAAAAGTTCGACGGCAGCAACCATTTCGAATTGGCGAAAGAATACGGCTTGTCGGTGCAGTGGATATACCAGCTGGTGAACCGGGTGCGCGCGGCCAAAATCCGGGAAAATCAGGGCGACTTGTTTGCCGTAGAGGAAGGTTGAAATGAAATAGCGGTCAGGTTTTGTCCTGACCGCTATTTCCTTGCGATTCTCGGCGCGGTCGGGGGTATGCCTACCTGCGGCGGCAAATGCGCTTAAAAACGCTTCTGTGCGGTTTTGGATTTCCGGCTGAAATTCTTAAAGCCCTTTAAAAGATTTCTGGCCGCCCAAGCGGCAAGATAGCCCCATCACTTCGATGGGGCTTTTCTTATGTCCAAATTCCAAATTTTTAAGGCGGGCACCCGCACCGACCATAACGGCAATACGGTGACCATCACCGAAGCCGATGTGGCGCAGGCCGCCGCGGCCTACGACCCCGAACGCAATCAGGCACCGATTGTGATCGGCCACCCGGCCGACAACGCCCCGGCCTACGGCTGGGTGGCCGGATTGTCTGCCGACGGCGGTGTGCTCTCGGCCGACTTTGCCCAAGTGGACGACGGCTTGAAGGAGCTGGTGCGCGCCGGGCGCTACAAGAAAGTATCGGCCAGTTTCTATCCGCCGGCACACCCGGCCAATCCCAAACCCGGCGTTTGGTATCTGCGCCATTTGGGCTTTTTGGGTGCGGCCGCACCGGCGGTGAAGGGTTTGCAGCCCATCAATTTCTGCGCCGATACCGCCGGCATTGTCGAGTTCAGCGAGGTGTTCCAGCCCGAAGCCGAGGCAGTGGGTTTGCTGCGCCGCCTGCTGCGCTTGTTCGGCGTGCGCGACTTTGCCGAAGCGGACGAAACAGACAGGCTACCTGAAACCACCCCGCCCAATCCCCCTCAACCCGAAGACAAGGAGTCACCCATGACCATCACCCCCGAACAACTGGCCGCCGAAAAGGCCGCCCGCGAACAGGCCGAAGCCGCTGCAGCACAGGCCAAGGCTGAGCTGAAAAAGCTGCAGGACGAGCAGGAGCAAGCCTTGCGTGACGCGGCGCACGAGGCCAATGCCGATTTTGCCGAATCTCTGGTGCAGTCCGGCCACCTGAAACCCGCCGATAAAGATTTGGTGGTGCAGGTGCTGGACTTTGCCGAATACCCCGAGCACACCACCGCCGATTTCGGCGAGGGCGAAGCCAAGAAGCCCTTGGCCACGGCATTGCGTGATTTTTTCAAGGCGGTGCTGCCGCAGCAGTTCCCCGGCGGTGAAGTGGCCAAGCAGAGCGGCAAACCCGCCGGTGCGGTGAGTTTCACCGAAGGCATGACCCATCACCAACGCGCGGTTGCCCTGATGCAGGCGGAAGGCATCGACTACGCCACCGCTGCCCGCCGTACCGCCCAAGCTTAACCCCCTCTGAAAAGGAAAAACCATGAGCAAGCACTTATCAGACCTGCGCGAACGCGACGAGGTGCTGACCAATCTGGCCATCGGCCACAAACAGGGTGCCTTTATCGGCGAACGCATCGCTCCGGTGGTGTATGTCGAAAAAGAAGGCATCAAGGTGCCCAAATACGGCAAGGGCGCGTTTGTCGAATACGACACCGAGCGAGCCGTGGGTGCCGACAGCAATGTGATCACGCTGGACCGCGGCGGCTATATGCCGGTGGTGCTGGAAGAGCACGACTTGGCCGCCGGTGTGGACTACCGCGAGCAGCACGAATCACGCTTTGAC
Source organism: Neisseria shayeganii 871 (assembly GCF_000226875.1). Taxonomy (GTDB): domain Bacteria; phylum Pseudomonadota; class Gammaproteobacteria; order Burkholderiales; family Neisseriaceae; genus Eikenella; species Eikenella shayeganii. The sequence continues at coordinate 1,652,495 of NZ_JH164926.1, read as the reverse complement.
GAACAAGCCAAGGCCGCCCGCCGCGTGACCGCCGGTGTGCAGCTGAAGCAGGAAATCGAAATCGCCAAGCTGATCCAAACCCGCGACAGTTACGCCTCCGGCCACCACAAAGACCTGGCCTCGGCCACCCAATGGAGCACCGGCACATCCGACCCGCAGGAAGATATTGCCAATGCCAAGGAAACCGTGCGCGCGGCCTGCGGCGTGAAGCCGAATGTGTTGGTGGTGGGCGCGTCTGTACTGCACCAACTGTCTTTGCACGACGGTCTGCGCGGTCTGCTGGCCAGTGGCGAGCGCAAAGCCATCCTCGGCATCGACATTCTCAAAAGCCTGCTCGATGTGGACGACATCATTGTCGGCGAGGCAGTGGCCAGCGCCGACGGCAAGAAGCCGACCCAAGACGTGTGGGGCAAGTTTGCCGCGCTGATTGTGCGCCCGACCATTGCCACCGACGGCAACGACGAGAACGTGCCGGCCTTCGCCTACACTTTCCGCCGCCGCGGTATGCCGGTGGTGGACCGCTACGACGGCGTGGGCGGCAAGGTGGAATTCGTGCGCTACACCGATATCCGCAAAGCTGCGGTGATCGGCGGTGCCTGCGGCTTCCTATTTGAAAACGCGATTGCTTGATTGACAACAGGCTACCTGAAGCACACTCCGGTCGGGCTGTGCCGCGGATAAGGTTTCAGGCAGCCTCGGGAGAATACCGTGACTGAAAAAATCCAACCTCTGACCAAAGCCGATTTAGAAGCCGCTGTTGCCGATGTGGAATACCAGCGTTTCGGCGAGACCTGCACGGTTTGCGCCTTGGTGCTGAAAAGCGGCTTTGTCGTGATCGGCAAATCGGCCTGTCTGCTGCCCTCAATGTTTGACGAAGAGGTCGGCCGGAAGATGGCTTACGAAGATGCCGTCAATCAAATGTGGGCGCTGGAAGGCTATCGCGCCAAAACCAACCAATATGCCGACCTGATGTTGGCGGGTGGCTGATTAAGGAGACGATGATGTCCAAACCGACAAAAAAAGTAGTGCTGGTGGATACCGTAAAGGCAACCGGCAAAGTGGTGGCCAACCGTTTTGTCGCCCATACGGGCAAGCAGGCGGTGGCCGATGAAAAGGTGTACGGCGTCGCACCGTATGACGTGGAAACAGGCGATGCGATGGCGGTGGAAATCGTCGGCATTGCGCTGGTGGAAGCCGGCGGCCAAGTGGCAGTGGGTGACGATGTGTCGGCCGACGCTCAAGGCTGTGCAGTGAAAACCGGCAGCGGCAAGGTGGCCGGCACCGCCCGTTCTGCGGCGGCAGGTGCCGGTGAGTTAATCCAAGTGTTTTTGAAAGGCTAAACCATGTCCCAAAAAGTCTATATCGCCAACACTCCCTTGATTTTGGAAAACGCCGAGGGCGTGGAATACCGCGTCGAGCGCGGCGAAGCGGTGGAACTGACGCCGGAGCAGTATCAGCTGGTGGCCGCCCATGTTACCGAAGGCAGCATCAGCGCCGCAGACTTGGCCACCGCCGAAGAGGCGGCTCTGCCTGCCGACACACCGCCTGCTGAAGCGGATACGCCACCGACGGAAGACAAGCCCAAGCGCGGCGGCCGGAAGGCGGAGTAAGCCATGTACATCAGCCGCGACGATCTGAGCGCCGCCGTCAGCCTGAGCGAGCTGACTCAGCTCACCAATGATGAGATGGCCGACTACCGCACCGCCGCGCCGGATTGGGCGGTGGTCGACCGCGCCATTGCCTACGCTTGCGAGCTGGCCGACGGCTACCTGATGGGCCGCTACACGCTGCCGCTGTCGCCTGTGCCGACCATGTTGCGGCTATGGTGTACCGACTTGGCCCGCTACTGGTTACACAAGCGCCGTTTTAACGGCGGCGAGTTGCCCAAGGAATTGCAGCTGGCTTACGACGATGCCATGAAGCTTTTAAAAGAAGTGCAGGCCGGCAAGCTGCATCTGGGCTTGCGCGGCATCGCCGACGCCACCGAACAGGTACAGCCCGAACCGGGTGCCTACCATGTGCGCGCCCCGAACAAACAAGACTGGAACGGCTACTGATGGCGGCGACCTTACCGATATTGCAAGACGTGGTGGAGCGCGTGGCGGCGCAGATGCCGGACATTGAGGCGCGGCTGTTCCCCGACCGGCCGGACGGTTACCGCTTTGCCCATCCGAAAGGCGCGGTGCTGGTGGGTTATCAGGGCAGCCAGTTCGCCAAGCCGCACGATGTGCAGGCCGTGGTGCAGCAGCGCACGCTCAACCTGTATCTGACGGTGTTTGCCCGCGGCGTACACAACGACGCCGGCGCACTGGATTTGCTCGACCGCCTACGCCTGGCGCTGACCGGCCACAAGCCGGTGCACTGCAATCCCATACACCTTGTCTCCGAGGCGTTTTTAAGCGAGGCGGGCGGGGTGTGGCAGTACGAGCTGCGCTTGGCCACCGAAACCCAGCAGGTGCAGCAATGCCCGCCGGACACCCGCCCCAAGGTGAGCGACATTTACCTCAAACCCCAACCTTAGAAGGAAACCATTATGGCAGCAGCCTATCATCACGGCACGGAGACCATCCGCATCGACGGCGGCTCCTCCCCGGTCTACACCGTAGACGGCGCGATTACCGCCATCATCGGCACCGCCCCGGTCGGCCCGGTCAACGAGCTGGTTATGTGCCAAACCAAAAAAGACTTTGCCGCTTTCGGCGGCGAGCTGACCGGCAAGGGCTTTACCCTGCCCGATGCGGCGCACATTTGGACGCGCTACGGCAGCGGCATTGCCTACCTGATCAATGTGTGCGACCCGGCCAAACACAAGTCCGTCGTCAGCGGCGAAGTGCTGACCGTGGATGCCGATACCCTGAGCGCCCGCACCGCCAAGCCGGCCATCCAAGCGGGCACCTACACGGTCAAAGATTCAGGTAGCCCCCTGACCGAGGGCAGCCAATACCGCATCGACACCCTGAGCGGCGAGGTGGTGTTTGCCGCCAAGCCCACCCAACCCACCATCGACTACACCCACACCGATCCAAGCAAGGTGCAGGAAGCCGACATCATCGGCGCGTATGTGGCCAGCACAGGCAAGCGCACCGGTATGGAACTGTTGACCGAGGGTTTCAACCGCTTCGGCGCGGATGCCAAGATTCTGATTGTGCCGGAGTACGACAAAACCGCCACCTGTGCGGCGGCGATGATCACGTTGGCCGACAAGTTGCACGCCATTGCCTATGTGGATGCCCCCGCCGGTACCACCCTGAGCCAGGCGCTCGAAGGCCGCGGCCCGCAGGGCACCATCAACTTCCAAACCGGTTCCGACCGTGTGCAGCTGTTCTTCCCGCACGTGCGCGGCATCCTCGGTTTGGAGAGCCTGGCCACCCATGCGGCTGGGCTGCGCATGAAGATGGATGTGGAGAAGGGTTATTGGTTCTCTATTTCCAACCATGAACTGAAGGGTGTAGTGGGCTTGGAAATCCCGCTCACCGCCCGCGGCGACGACCCGCAGTCGGAAACCAACCGCCTCAACGAGCGCGGCGTGACCACCGTATTCAACAGCTACGGCAGCGGCTTTAGATTGTGGGGTAACCGCTTGGCCTGCTTCCCGGCCGAATCCCACATCAAAAACTTCGAGGTTGCGCAGAGGACAGGGGATGTGATTGATGAGAGCCTGCGCCGCTTCGCCCTGCAATATGTCGATCGTCCGATTGACGATGCCCTGCTCGACAGCCTGATTGCGGGTTACGACACCTATTTTGGCACGCTCAAATCGATTGTCGGCCATTCGGTGGGCTTGGATTACGACTACGACTTGGTGGATGCGTTTTCTAAGGGGCAAATCCCCATTGTGTACGACTACACCCCCAAACTTCCGGGCGAGCGCATCACCAATAAGTCTGTGATGACCCGCAAGTATTTGGTTAATCTGGTCAACCGTCAGGCTACCTGAAGGAGTGAAACATGAGTGTTGAATTGAATGTGATTTACAACGCCAATCTGTATCTGAACGGCAATACCCAGATCGGCCGCGCCAACGAGGTAAAGCTGCCGGAAATCGAAATCCTGCAGGACGAACACGCCGGTTTGGGCTTGGCGTTTGACATTAACCTGCCCAAGGGCTTTAAGGTGGGCGAAGGCGAAATCAGTTGGAACAGCCTGTATGCCGATGCGTTCAACGGGGTGTATCTGCCCTTTAAGGCGCAGCAGCTGATGGTGCGCGGCAATCTGCAAACCCACAATGGTGAAGGCTTGGTCAAAGAAGAGCCGGTGGTGGTGGTGCTGACGGTCAAGTTCAGCAAGGTGCCCTTGGGCGGCTACAAACCCAAAGAGCGCGCAGAATGGCCGAGCACCTTTACCTGCACGGCCGGCAGCGTCAAAGCCGGCGGCCGCGAGCTACTGTACTTCGATGCTTTCGCCAATAAATACCGCGTCAACGGTCAAGACCAGCTGGCGCAGATGCGGCGAAATATCGGGCAATAGCAATTTATTAAAGCCCTTTAAAAGCCTTTCAGACGGGCAAAAACTAAACTCACCATCTCATACAGATGGTGGGTTTTTTTATTTGGCCGTCCCGCCCGGCGATTTTATAAAGGAATGAAGAAATGGCACAAAACGAAGCGCAAAAACTGCAAGAGAACTTGGGTGTGAACAAGGTGATCGAATTGTTTTGTCCGGTGGTGTTGGCCGACGGCACCCGTTTGGAGAGCGTCACCATGCGCCGTGCCAAGGTGGGGGACCTGCGTGCCGTCTCGCACTTTGAAGGCGAGGCCGCTCAAGAAATCGCCATGTTGGCGCGCCTGTGCCGCTTGGTGCCGGAAGATTTGGAAGATTTGGATTTGTGCGATTACAGACAGCTGCAAGAGTTTTTTCGCACCTGCACCGAGCCGCCCGTTGCCGCCGGCCGATAAAGCCGAGTTTCAGCGCCAGTTGCTGGCGGCCTGTGCCGATGTGGCATGGTGGTTTGGTTGGACGCCGCAGGCGATTGACGATTTGGATGTGGCGGACTTTGCTGCCTTCCAAAAAGAAGCAGCCCGCCAAATCAAGGCGGGCTACCGGAAAGGATTTTGATTCAGTGGGCTGCGGCGTTGTCTTGTTTCAGACGCTGCTGCCAGTAAGCCAAGTTCTCTGCGCTGCGTTGTGCATCATAAGGTTTGCGGTAATCGCTCACCGCTTGGGCGTGCCGTTCCGCTTGCTGTTGGCGGCGTTGTTTTTCAGCTGCTTTGAAGCGCACTCCCTTCCATGCCGATGCGCCTGCCCACAGGGTTAAGCCCATTGAGCCGATAACAAAAGTTGCAAGATAAACGGCTGCCATGAACAAAACGAACAGAACGGCCAATACTTCCATGACACACCTCCTTTTTACTATCTGACGAAATCATAAAATATGTCTGCCGAGTTATCAATAGTCGTCAAAGTCGGTGCCGCAATGGGTGGCACCATTGCCGCACTCCGCTCCTTGGGCGGTGGTGTTGATAGTGTCCGGCGCAGCACGGCAATCTTGCGGCGCGAGCAGCAGCGTTTGAATCGTGAGATGCAACACTTCAAGGGCAATTCTGCCGGGTTGGCGCAATTAAACCGGCAATATGATGCCCTGGGCCGCAGTATGCGGGCTTTGCATAGCAATGCACGAGGGCAGACTTTTATTCAAGATCAGCTGCAACTGAACAGCCAAGGCCGCGACAGAATGCGAGCGGAGGCCGCAGGACTGTTGGGGGCGGCCGTAACGGTGCTTACACCGGTAAAACTGGCGATGGACTTTGAGTCGTCAATGGCCGATGTACGTAAGGTAGTGGATTTCGATACCCCGCAGCAGTTCAAAGAAATGCAGCAGGATATTCTGAATCTGACCCACCGCATCCCGATGGCCGGCAGGGAGTTGGCAGCTATCGCGGCCAGTGGTGGCCAATTGGGCATTGCCCGTCAGGATATCGCCGGTTTTACCGAAACCGTGGCCAAGATGAGTGTGGCTTTCGATATGTCGGCCGAACAGGCCGGCGACAGTATGGCCAAGCTGGCCAACGTCTATCAGATTCCGATTGCCCAAATCGACCGTTTGGGCGATGCCATCAATCATCTATCCAATTCCAGTCCGGCCAAGGCATCTGACATCGTCAACACGCTCGGCCGTGTGGGCGGTGTGGCCAAACAGTTCGGTTTGACCGAGCTTCAGGCCGCCTCACTCTCCAATACCTTTATCAGCTTGGGTAAAGCCCCGGAAGTAGCCGGTACAGCCATCAACGGCATGCTGACCAAGCTGATGACGGCCGACAAACAAGGTAAAGATTTCCAAAATGCGCTGAAAGGCATGGGGTTGAGCGCAGAGCAGCTGAAGCGCGACATTGCCCGCAACGGCGAAGGTGCTCTGGTGGACTTCCTGAAACGGGTCAATTCCCTGCCCAAAGAAATGCAAATGGGCACCTTGGTGGATTTGTTCGGCTTGCAGTATGCCGACGATATTGCCGTACTCACCGGCAGCGTGGAGACATACGAACGCTCCATCCGCCAGCTGAAAGAAACAGCTGCCAACGGTGAAATGGCCTTCTTGGGCAGCATGGACAAAGAGTTTCAAAGCCGAATGTCCACTACGGCCGCCCAATGGCAGACCTTTAAAAACCAGATTATGCATTTGGGCATTGCCATCGGCTCGGTATTGCTTCCCGCTGTGAACGAGGCGCTAAACAGTATCAAACCGATGGTAGATGGTTTTATCCGATTTTCCGAAACACACCCCGGACTGATCAGGAACATTTTTCTCGGCATCGCCGCCTTTGCCGCTTTCAAGGCCGGTTCCTTGGGTGTGCGTTTCGGCCTGAATATTTTCAGCACCGCCCTATTGGGCTTGGGCGGCAATATTTTGAGTGTGCGCGGCAATTGGTTGCGCCTGCAGGCGGCATTCGGCCTGTTAAAAATAGGCGGTGTCGGCAGAGCCACGTCTGCATTACAAATTCTCGGACTCTCTACCCGGCAGGCTCGGCAAGGTGTGGTGTGGTTCGGCCGGCTGATGCGCGGCTTGACCAACGGTATCGGCCGCATCAGTGTTTTGGGTTCCCGTTTTCTGATTGTGGCTTCACGGGTACGTGGGCTGGGCACGGCAGCAAACTGGCTGTTGGGTATTTGGCGGACACTCAGCATGGCGGCTTTGACCAATCCGCTAGGTTTGGCAATTGCCGGTATCGCGGTGGCCGCTGTGCTGATCTACAAATATTGGGGGCCGATTAAGTCGTTTTTCATCGGTTTGTGGGACGGTTTTAAAGACGGCGTCGCGCCCATGATGCCAGTATTGGAGATGATTGCTTTCGGCTGGCAGCAGATTTGGGAAGTGGTTTCCGGGTTTTTCTCAGACTTCATGGGCAGCAGCTCGGAGGCATCGGACTCTGCTCAAGGCTTCGGTTATATCGTCGGCCATGTTCTGGGCAATATTTTAAGCATCGGTTTCACGATAGTTGATGGCTGGCGCATGATTTTTGATTTGTTGTTCAGTACGGTCGATAGCGTATGGACAGAAATCAAAACCGCCTTTAACGGCGGCCTGACCGGCATCCTCGGCCTGATCCTCAACTGGTCGCCCATCGGAGCATTTCATTCAGCCTTTGCGGCCGTGCTGTCTTGGTTCGGTATTGAGCTGCCGGCCAAGTTTACCGAGTTTGGCAGCAACATCATCAGCGGCCTGTGGAATGGTTTGAAGGCCAGGTTTGAAGAAGTCAAAGCATGGTTTTCAGGGGTGGCCGGCTGGTTTGCCGCCAAGTTTCAAAACAGCAACGAAATCAAATCACCCAGCCGTCTGTTCAAACGCTTCGGCGGCTGGATGATGGAAGGCTTGCAAATCGGTTTGGGCAACGGCTCCGCCCGTCCCTTGGCCGCCATCGGCGCGGTGGCCTCCGATTTGCAACAACGTTTCAAAAACCGCAGCGGCACCCTCACCCTGTCGGCCGAGCTGGCCGCTTCCATGCAGGCCCATTCCGCCGAGTTCGCGGCCGCACGGCAGGCACCGGCAGGCGGCGGGGTAACCATCCACTTTAACCCGACCATCCACGCCCCCGGCGGCGATGTGCAGCAAATCCAAGCTGCCCTGCAGATGGGGCTGCGCGAATTTGAGGATTTGTTCAACCGCCTGATGGATGAGCGGGCACGGAGGGCCTATTGATGTATGCCATGCTCGGCGATGTCCGCTTTGAATTTCTCAACAGCTTCAGTGATTTTGAAGAGAATCACGCAGCCTTGTTTGCCAAGCACGAGGTATTGGCCGGCCGCCCGCGCCTGCAGGCGATGGGCAACGAGCTGACCGGCATCCGCTTTTCGCTGCGCCTGCATTGGCAGCTGGGCGATGTGGATGCCGCCTACAAAGGGCTGATTGGGGCCAAGGAAGCGCAGCAGGCGGTGTCGCTGGTATTCGGCAGCGGCCGCTTTATGGGGTGGTTTGTGATTGAGTCGGTGTCGGCGCGCACCCTGATACAGGACGGCCAAGGCCGCACGGCGGCGCGGGAATTGGATGTGGAGCTGACCGAGTTTGTCGGCGACCCCAACAACCCTTTGCCTACACCCGGCGTAGCCACAGGCGGCAAAAACCCGCTGTTGGCCATGCTGCCCGAGAGCGTGCAGGGCACGGCTTCGCAGATTGCCGATGCCGTCGAAACCGGCGTGCGCATCTACCGCACCGTCGAGCGCGAAATCGGCCAAATCCAAGACCTGATCACCCATGCCCAGGACCTGCGCAACGACCCGTTGGCTTTGTTCGGTGTGCTGGGCGATGCCGCCGGCATCGGCGGGGCGGCACTGGGCAAGCTGAACAGGCTACCTGAAATGGGAAAATGGTTCGGAGATCTCTCGGGCGCAGCGGAAATGCTGGGCTACGGCTCTCAGGCGGCGCGGGAGTTGTCCGGGGGCATGGCCGCCATCCGCGGCGGCATGGAGAGCGGCAGCGTGGGTGGCTGGCTGGATGCCGGTGCCGAAGCGGTGGCCGCCGCCACCGACAGCTTGGCCAACGGCTCGCGCGGCGTGCAAAGCCTGACCGCTTGGCTCGCCACCAGAAAGGACGGGCAATGAAACCCTCTTTATTGCAATACACCACCGCCGAGGGCGACCGCTGGGATTTGATTGCCCACCGTTACTACGGCAATGCCCTGCTGATTGGCGACCTGATTGAAGCCAATCCGCATCTGCCGGTGGCCGAGCAGTTTCCGGCCGGCCTCACGGTGTGGGTGCCGGTATTGACGGCCAAGCCCGACAATCAGGCGGATATGCCGCCGTGGATGAGGTAAAACGAAGATGAGCAAATCCAATCTGCCTGCCGGTTTGGCCGGACTGCTTACCCCTTCAGGTAGCCTGAACAGCCACCCGGTCACGCTGCCGGACGTGGTGCTCAAGTACGAACAAAAAGACATCACCGCCGACATCAAACCCTATCTGATGTCGGTCAGCTATACCGATTATTTGGGCGACCAGTCGGACGAGCTGCAAATCGAAGTAGAAGATGTGGACGGCCGCTGGCTGCGTACCTGGTATCCCGACCAAGGCGACAGCCTGAGCCTCGAAATCGGCGACCAATTTACCGGCATGGTTAAAATGGGTAGCTTTGAATTGGCGGAAATCGAATACCAGCACCCGCCCTCGGTGGTGCGGCTGAAGGCATTGGCCACCGGCATCACCCGCAGCAACCGAACGCTCAAGCCCAAGGTTTACCGCGACATCACCTTGGCCAAGATTGTGCGCCAAGTGGCGCAGCGCCTGAAGCTGTCGGTGACCGGCACCGTGGCCGACATCAAGATCGACCACGTTACCCAGTACCAGGAGCGCGATGTGGAGTTTTTGGCGCGGCTGGCCAGAGAGTACGGCCATACGTTTAAGATTGTGGACAGGACATTGGTTTTTCACAGCAACGTCGAATTGGCCAAGCAGGAGCCGGTCACCGAACTCTTGCCCGCCGACATCAAAACCCTGCGCCTGCGCGACCTGATTAAGGGTGTCCCGGAAGAAGCGGTGGTCACCGGCTACGATGCCCGCCGCAAACAGGTGCGCCGGCAGCGCCGCCGCAACACGCCGCTGCGCCCGGGCAGCAAACGTACCGCCACCACCGACACCCTCAAGATTGTGGCCAACCGCGGCGAGAGCGACCAGCAGTTGGCCGCCCGCGCCGATGCGGCACTCAATGATGCCAAACAAAGCCAAGTTGCCGGCAGCATCACGTTGGTGGGCCATGCCAAGCTGGTGGCCGGTCAGGTGGTGCAGCTGCGCGGTTTTGGCAAGTTGTCGGGTAAGTATCTGGTCAAACAGAGCCGCCACGACATCCGCCGCATGGCAGGCTATGTGACGACTTTGGAAGTACGTATGGTGGAGTACGTGCCGGACGAAGTGCCGGCCGCCGTCGCTGAAACCGAAAAACAGGAGGCGGGCCATGCAGCAGGCCTATGATTTCGGCGCAACCCTGCAATACGGCACCGTGGCCGAGGTGGATGCCGCCGCCCATGCGGTGCGCGTCACCCTGCCGGCCTTGGAAGGGATGCAGACCGACTGGCTGCCGGTGGTGTCTTTGGCCGCCGGCGGCAACCGCTTCTATGCCTTGCCCGACCCGGGCGAATTGGCCGTCTGCCTGCTGGATGCACGGGGCGAAGGCGGGGTGTGTTTGGGTGTCATCTACAACGCGGCCGACCCCGCGCCGGCGGCCGACCGCAATATCTGGATGAAGCAGTTTGCCAACGGCACGGTGATCAGCCACGACCGCAGCAGCGGACTGGTTACGGTGGACACGCCGGGCGAGGTGCTGATTAAGTCCGGCGCGAAAGTCACCATAGACTGCGCCGAGACCGAAACCACCGGTAATCTGACCGTGGGCGGCGGCCTGACCTATATGCAGGGCATGACCGGCTACGGCGGCGGCCGAGGCGGCGACACCGCCACCATCCACGGCACGCTGCGCACCACGGACGGTGATGTGGTGGCCGACGGCATCAGCGTCAAAGACCACGACCACCAGACCGAGGTCGGCCCGCCGAAATAGCGTTTTTAAAACGTTTTACAAGACCGCGGACAAACCGAGCGCCACAATCCCCTGTACCGATACAGGGGATTTTTTAAAGCCCTTTAAAAGACCTGTTCAGACCCTGTACGTATCATGCCGCACAGGGTCTTTTTTAACGGGCGTTACAAGCCGCCCGACAGTCGTATACCGATAATCACACCATGACCATGACACCCCGATCCCGCCACTGGCAACTCGCCCCCGAGGGCGAGGGCATCGTACAGGATGCCGCCGACATTGAGCAGTGCATCCTCAATATCCTTGCCACCCGCAAGGGCACGGACGTATGCCGTCCGGAGTTCGGTTCCGCCCATCACGACTACATCGACACGCCCGAGGATGTGCTGGTGCCGAATATGGTGCGCGAGGTGATGCTGGCCATCAAAACATGGGAGCCGCGGGCGGTGCTCGAGCACATCGGCTTCAGTGGCCACGCCCCGCACCTCTTTATGAGCCTGCATTGGCGGGTGGCCGATGCGGTGGCGGGTGAGATCTACCAAACCGATTTGGCCGTTAAGGCTACCTGAAAGGCTGTCTGAAATGGATTTGAGCAAGTTGAAGCGCGAAGACGTAAAGGTGGTGGCGGACGAGCTGGCCGAGGTGCTGGCGGAAACCATTGCCGACTACGAGCAGCGCAGCGGCAAGGTGCTGCAGCCCGCCCATATCGAGCGGCTGATCATCAACACTTTCGCGTATCGGGAAACCCTGCTGCGGAAGCAGGTCAATGAAGCCTACCGCCAGCAGCACCCGCGCTTTGCCACCGGCCTGATGCTGGATTTGTGCGGCGACGACGTCAACACCCCGCGCCTGCAGGCACAGGCGGCACGCACCACGCTGCGTTTCAGCGCCGACAAACTCGAAGGCGCAACCCAAATCCATATCCCCAAAGGCACGCAGGTATCGGCCGGACAGGTGGCGTTTGCGGTAACTGAAGACGGCTACCTGAACGCCAATAAGCGCAGCATGGAACTGACTGCGGTTTGCACCACCGTCGGCACCGCCGGCAACGGCTGGTCGGTCGGCCAAATCAACAGCCTCGACCCCTTGCACCCAAGCATTGAGGTCAAAGCGGCCAATACCACCGTACCCGCCGGCGGGGTGGATGTGGAGAGCGACGACGCTTACCGCGAGCGCATTTTGCTCGCACCTGAGTCGTTTTCGGTGGCCGGGCCGGTGGGGGCCTATGCCTATTTTGCCCGCCAGGTGTCGCCCGCCATTGTGGATGTGCACGTGGCCAACAGCACCGACCATCAGGGCCGCCCGGTAGGCGGAACGGTGGCGGTGACTCTGTTGACCAAAGACGGCGCGCCATCCGGCGAGCTGCGCGAGGCGGTGGCGGCCTACCTCAACCATGAGCGACGCCGCCCCTTGTGCGACACCGTGGCGGTGCGCGAACCCTCGGTCGTCAACTATCGCTTGACCGCCGTGCTGACCCTGTACACCGGTGCCCATCAGGCCGAGGTATTGGCCGCGGCCAAAGCCGCCTGGGCGGCGTATGAAGCCGGCCGCCGCCACAAGCTGGGCGGCGACATCGTGCCCTTGGCCGTGCAGGCCGCCCTCAAAGTGCCGGGGGTGTACAACGTGGAAACCCCCGGGCTGGCGCTGACCGTGGTCAAACCCGACCAATGGGCGCACTGTGAATCCGTCAGCATCACGGTAGCCGGGGAGACCGCAGATGGCTGATTTGAATTACGCCGACATTATTGAGCGCGACCAACGCGCCCGTGCACTGGCCGATTTGGGTGTGCGCTACCGCAGTTTGGACTTGGCCAAACTGATGCCGAGGCTAGTGGATTTGGTGTCGGCCGACCATCTCGAACTGCTGGCCGAAAGCCGCAGCATCTTGGGCGTAGACGGCTATTGGCTGGCCGAAAGCGACGACGCCAAGCGCAAACTGATTAAGGGGGCATACGAGCTGCACCGCCACAAAGGCACGCCGTGGGCGATACGCGAGATTGTGCGGCGGCTGGGATTTGGCGAGGTGCAAATCCTCGAAGGCATGGGCGGGAAAAAATATAACGGCAGCATTGTGCATAACGGGCTGTATGCCTACGGCCACCCCGACCGCTGGGCGCACTACCGCATCATCATGTCCGCGCCGCTGACCAATGACCAAGCGGCTTTGCTGCGCCATACGCTGGCCGCTTTTGCCCCAGCGCGTTGCGTCTTGGCCGCGCTCGACTACACCGCGGCCAGCCTCCGCTACAACGGCCAAGCCAGCTACGACGGCCGCTTTAACCACGGCACGGCCTAAACCGAAAAGAAAGGACAAACATGGCAAATCTGCGAGAACAGAGCCTTTGGGAAGAAGGCGTCTATCAGATTGAAACCTCCGACCCGGTGATGGGCGGCGAAAACGGTGTCAGCAACCGCCCCTTACGGCAACTGGCCAACCGGACGCAGTGGCTGAAAACCGAAGCCGCCCGTCTCGAACGGCTGATCGGCACCAACCTCAGCACCGTCAATCAAGGCTTGTCCGGCAAAGTGGACAAAACCACCCAGGTCACCGCCGGTGCCGGCCTGACCGGCGGCGGTGCCTTGGGCGGCAATATCCAAATCCAAATGGGCACGCCCGGCAAGCTCAACGGCACCACCACCAACTGGGCCGGCAGCAACACCCATACCCATGAAATCGACAAAGCCACGCCCACCATGGCCGGTGTGGTCAAGCTCATCGACAACCTCACCGCCGGCGGCACTGATGCCGCCCTCACCGCCGAACAGGGTAAGGTTATTAAGGAGATGTTGGATACCAAGCTTGAGGCCGACCAGCTGCAAGCAGCGACGCTGGATGCTGCCGGCATCGCGCAGCTATCCTCCGCCACCGACAGCGCGGACGAGGACAAGGCGGCGACGCCAAAAGCCGTCAAAGCCGCCTTTGACCGCGCCGTCGAGGCCGAGGGCAAGGGCATCCCCTTAGGCGCAGTGCTGGCGTTTCCGGCTGCCATCACCAACCCGCCGGGCTACCTGAAAGCCGACGGCAGCACGTTTGATCAGGCCACCTACCCCGATCTCTACGCTGCGCTGGGCGGCAACAGGCTGCCCGATCTGCGCCACGACAGCATCGGCATGATGGCGTGGTGCCCCACCGACACCCCACCCGACGGCTGGCTGCCATGCGACGGCCGAACCATCAGTCAATCCGACTATCCCGAGCTGTATGCTTATCTGGGCAGCCGATACGGCGTGGCAGGCAAACTGCCCGAAGCCCAAGACCGCTACGTTCGCAACGCCGGCAACGGGTTGACGGTTGGGCAGTTGCAGGATGACGAGATTAAGCGGCACGTGCATCAGATCGTCGGATTGGACGTGGTCGGCAGTGATGCCATGCCCGATCGGATGCCACATGTTTTTGAGTCCGGTGCCGATATCGACAGCAGCTTGATCGGTGTTAATGCCGTCTATGATAGCCATTCGGCAGACAACGGCTGGTTGCTGCCCAAATTAACCAGCAACTACGCCACCGGCGGTGACGAGACCCGACCCAAAACCATTGTGTTTAGGTTGTGTATCAAGGCCCGGTCAGGCCGTGGCGATGTGTCCTACTGGGTGCGCGCCTACGGTGTCGTAGCCAACCCCGGCAGCCTTGACGCCTCTGCGCTGGCCGCCGGCCTGCAAAATAAATCCGATAAGGGCCACATCCATACGGCGTCAGACATCACCGATTTTTCTCAGGCCATACAAGCCGCGGTCGGCGGGATGTTTGCCGGTCAACTGGCCGAGACGGGCTACCTGAAGCTGCCGGGCGGGCTGATCATCCAGTGGGGCAAAACCCCTTCGGTTTTCGATTGGGGCGAGGCGCAAATCCATTTCCCTGTCGCGTTTCCATCCGGGGTACTCAACATTCAGCTAACGGAAAAAGAAATGAACACCATCAACGCGGCCGCCAATCATCTGGCAGCGCTTAATGTAACAAATCAAGGTTTTAAATTCAAAATGAACTCAATGCAGTCAGTGTATACATCCGCCTATTGGCTGGCTATTGGCCATTAAGGAGCAATCATGAGCATTTATTTTTCCGCTGCGCAACAGGCATTTTTTGATGCCGCCATTCACACGGCCCTGCCGCCCGATGCGGTGGCCGTTTCCGACGGCGAGCACCTGCCGCTGTTGACCAAACTCAACCAAGGCTGCCGACTCTTGGTGGCCGACGGCCGAATCACCGCCACCGAGCCGCGCCCGTCCGCTTACCATAGCTGGGACGGCCAGGCATGGGTGATCAGCCCGGAGGACGCCGCCGCACTGCTGGCTGATGTCCGCGCCGCCGAAACCGAGCGCATCAACGCCGCCGTGTACGGCGTGGCCCAGCCCCTGCTGCGATTTAGGGCCGAATACGAGCTGCGTGAGGCGCAAGCCCGCGCCTATGCCGAGGCCGGCTACACCGGCGAGGTGCCGAGCCAAGTGGCCGCTTTTGCCACCCCGGCCGGCCTCACCCCGCAGCAGGCTACCGACATCATCTTGCAGCAGGCCGACAAGCTGCACGCCGCGCTCGACCAATTGGCCACGCTGCGGATGCGCAAGTTTGAGCTGCAATCGCTCGACAGCACAGAGGCCGTTACCGAGCGCAGCAACGAGATACTGGCGGCGGTGGCCGCTGTCGGCGAGCAACTGCACGGAGGCAGCGCATGATCTACCTTGCCCTCTACAAGGGGCGCAAGATCATCCGTCGCCCCTACGACCTGCTGGCCCGCACCTCCGACTGGCTCACCCGCGTGATGACGCGCGGTCCCTACAGCCACTGCGAGCTGGTCACTCATCTGGGCGGCGGCCAATACGGCTGCTACTCCGCCAGCGTGCGCGACGGCGGCGTGCGGCATAAGACCATGCCCCTGCCGGCCGACAAGTGGGACCTCATCCCTATCCGCGAGAGCCTCGCCCTTGATTTGCAAACCCACTACGCCGCCACCCACGGCCAAGCCTACGACTGGCCCGGCGCGCTGGGCTTCGTGCTGCGCACCCGCCACCGCCCCGAGCGTTGGTTTTGCTCCGAGTGGGCCGGCCATGTGCTCGGCCTGCCTGAAAGCTGGCGCTTTAGCCCCAACGATTTGGCGGCCATCGTCCAACGCGGCCGCCAAGCATGAAAAACCCCGCCGATGGGCGGGGCGTAACGAAGTAGTAGTAAAGACGGCGACGTAACCGGTGTTACGAGCACCGGCTACGCCAGCCAAGCAGAGCAAGCCTGCATTGACCCAAGGCCGCCACCTCGCGAGGCGGGCGGATTCTATCATCAAAATGTAGGAGACCCCAAAATGAAACACCGTTGCAAAAACTGTAACAAACTGTTGGCCATCGGCAAAGGCGAGTTTGAAATCAAATGCCCGCGCTGCAAAACCGTCAACAACTTCCGTTCTTTAACAACTTTACCCAAAGCCGCCAGCCACCCGCTCCCCCGCGGCCGCTGACCTGTCTTTGATATGTATGGAGCACCATGAGTGCCTGCTATATATAGGAGCGCACTCATGTCCAAACCCGTACCGATTATTCCTTGGATGGGCGGCAAACGCCGCCTGGCCAAGCACCTGCTTCCCCTGTTTCCCGAGCATACCTGCTACGTCGAGCCGTTCGCCGGCGGCGCGGCACTGTTCTTCCTGCGGCCCAGTCCGGCCAAAGTGGAGGTGCTCAACGACATCAACGGCCAACTGGTCAATCTCTACCGCGTGGTGCAGCACCATTTCGACGAGTTCGTGCGCCAGTTCGAGTGGACGCTAACCAGCCGAGAGGTATTCGCTCGCCTGCAGTCGACTCCGCCGGAGAGCATGACCGACATCCAGCGGGCGGCCAGATTTTTTTACCTCCAGCACACCGCCTTCGGCGGCAAAACCGTCGACCAACACTTCGGCACCAGCACCACCGGCCGTTTGTGGGATGCCAACACCATTGCCGATAAATTGGCCGCATCCAAACAGCGCCTCGGCGGCGTCATTATCGAAAACGAGCCGTGGGAGCGCTGCTTCAAACGCTACGACCGGGTGCACACCTTCTTCTACTGCGACCCGCCGTACTGGCAGACTGCCGGCTACGACTGCGCCTTCGACTGGGCGCAATACCAGCTTCTGGCCGAGATGATGGCCAAGGCACAGGGCAAGGTGATGCTCTCCATCAACGACCACCCGGACATCCGCGAGCTATTTAAAGACTTCGGCATCCGCCGCCTTGAGATTGCCTACTCCGTCGGCCGCGACAAAACGCAAAAGACCAGCGGCGAGCTGGTCATCTGCAACTGGTAGGCGGTCGGCTACCTGAAAGGCAAAAGGGACGCCGGCGTCCCTTTTGTTATTTCCCTGCCAGCTGCCGCCAAGCCTTAGGTGCTTTCGGCATCCCCTGAAAAGTGGCTATCGCGCCGTCGGCCAAGTATTCGATATCCTGTTTGACTGTGTCCGGCTCGGCAAACTCAACCATCTCGAGGGCAAATAGGCCACCTGCGTCACTGTTCAAAAATGCAACGGCCTGCTCAATGTCCACGCCCAGCTGCTCGGAGATGCGGTAAGCTGCTTTGGCAAAAGCCACCCAAGGCTTGTTTCGGAAATCGAAGTGATCTGCGAATTCTTTACGGAACTTGCTGTCGCGGCACATTGTCGGGTAGTAGTCCATATCCTTGCTCCTGCGGTTTATTTAATTGATGGACACATGATGCCGTACATTGGCAAACGAGCCGAGCAATCCGAGTGCATTGTTCGGGCGGATACAGAAAATCCTGCCTTTGTTTGGCAGGATTTGAAACTTTGTTGCACACAGTGAAATAAATTCAGAAAGCATTTATCTCAAAAAACGCGCCGATTTATCGCGCTCGGCTTCAATTATAGCTTTTGCTCGGCAGAATGGCTAGGAAATGTATTTAATGTAATGATTTTTATAGATAAAGTTAGTATTTCTGCTAAACAGTGCTCGTGCTTATTTGAACAGCACAATCAGCACCAGCGCCAAGGCAATCACGCCCAGCCACAGGTTTTGCCGCTGCTGGGTTTTCACCAAATGGATGTAGGCGTCGCGCATTTCCTGTTGGCGGGTTTCGTCCACCAGCATATTGAGTTTGCGCGGCAGCGAGGGCAGGATTTCTGCCCAATCGGGCGCTTCCTGTTTCAGGTTGCGCCACAGGGCTTTGGGGCCGACCTGTTCGTCCATCCACTTCATCAGAAACGGTTTGGCGGTGGCCCACAAGTCGAGATTGGGGTCGAGCTGGCGGCCCAGCCCTTCGATATTGAGCAGGGTTTTTTGCAGCAGCACCAGCTGCGGTTGGATTTCCACATTGAAGCGGCGGCTGGTTTCAAACAGGCGCATCAGCACCAGGCCGAAAGAGATTTCGGCCAGCGGCTTGTTGAAAAACGGCTCGCACACCGCGCGCACGGCGGATTCCAATTCTTCCGCCCTCGTATCGGGCGGTACCCAGCCGCTTTCGATGTGGGCGGTGGCCACGCGGTGGTAGTCGCGGTTGAAAAAGGCGAGGAAATTGATGGCCAGATAGCGTTTGTCGTAGTCGGTGAGGCTGCCGACGATGCCGAAATCCAGGGCGATGTAGCGGCCGTCGTCGGCCACCAGAATATTGCCGGGGTGCATATCGGCGTGGAAAAAACCTTGCCGGAATACTTGGGTGAAGAAAATTTCCACGCCGTACACCGCCAGCGTGGGCAGGTCGATGCCTTTGGCGCGCAGGGTGTCGATGTCGGCAATCGGCGTGCCGTCCATCCATTCCATGGTCAGCACGTCGCGGCTGCAGTAGTCGTAAAACACTTTGGGCACAATCAGCATGTCGCTGTTTTGGAAATTGCGGCCGAGCTGGCTGGCGTTGGCCGCTTCGCGCAGCAGATCCAATTCGTCGTGCAGGTATTTGTCGAATTCGGCCACCACTGCGCGCGGCTTGAGGCGTTTGCCGTCGGGCAGCAGGCGCTCCAGCAGCCAGGCGCCCACCCGCATCAAAGCCAAATCCTGTTCGATCACCGGTGTCAGATTCGGACGCAGCACCTTCACCGCCACCGCTTCGCCGCTGTGCAGGCGCGCGCGGTGGACTTGGGCGATTGAGGCGCTGGCCACCGGTTCGGTTTCGAATGCGGCAAACAATTCGTGCACCGGTTTGCCCAAAGACTGCTCGATCTGGCGGCGCGAGAGGTCGGCATCAAACGGCGGCACTTTGTCTTGCAGCTTGGCCAATTCCAAGGCGTATTCGGGCGGCAGCAGGTCGGGGCGGGTGGAGAGCACCTGGCCGAGTTTGACGAAAATCGGCCCCAGGCTTTCCAACGCCAGCCGCAGGCGCACCGGCAGCGGCGTTTCCCTTGCTTCTGCGGCGCAGGGCAGGCGGCGCAGCCAGGCCGCTTTGGGCTGGCCGGCCAAGAGGTCGGTAAGGCCGTAGCGGTAAACGGTTTTGCCGATAACGGTAAAGCGCGAAAGCCATTTCATCTGGAAGCATCCCGAATGTCGAAAAGGCGTGATTATAAGGCAAAGGCTACCTGAACAGCGCGTTTCAGGTAGCCTGTCTGCTTTATGTTGCGGTGCAGATGGCCTTGGCCGGCAAAATCCCTTATGTTGCGTTTCATCGCCGGTTTGGGAACGGGTTTCCAGGCCGGTACCGTTTCCGGCCTCGGGCCGCACAACCAGAGGAGAACAGCGATGAAATACGCAGCACCCAATACCGCAGGCAGCATTGTTCAGTTCAAGGAGAAATACGATAACTACATCGGCGGCCAGTGGGTGCCGCCGGTGGGCGGCGAATATTTCGACGACATCAGCCCGGTGAACGGCAAGCCGTTTGCCAAGGTGGCGCGCTCGCAAGCGGCCGATGTCGAAAAAGCGCTGGACGCCGCCCACGCGGCCAAGGCGGCCTGGGGCAAAACCAGCGTGGCCGAGCGCAGCCATATTTTGCTGAAAATCGCTGACCGCATCGAGCAGAATCTGGAAAAAATCGCCGTGGCCGAAACTTGGGAAAACGGCAAGCCGGTGCGCGAAACCCTGGCTGCCGACATTCCGCTGGCGGTGGACCATTTCCGCTATTTCGCCGGCGTCATCCGCGCGCAGGAAGGCGGTATTTCCGAAATCGACGACAACACCGTGGCCTACCATTTCAACGAGCCTCTAGGCGTGGTGGGGCAGATTATTCCGTGGAACTTCCCGCTGCTGATGGCCACTTGGAAGCTGGCCCCGGCCTTGGCCGCAGGCAACTGCATTGTGCTCAAGCCCGCCGAGCAGACGCCGGTAACGATTATGTATCTGATGGAGCTCATCGGCGACTTGCTGCCGCCGGGGGTGGTGAATGTGGTCAACGGTTTCGGCGTGGAATGCGGCAAGCCCTTGGCGCAAAACCCGCGCATCGCCAAGGTGGCGTTTACCGGCGAAACCGGCACCGGCAAGCTGATCATGGGCTATGCCACCGAAAACATCATTCCGGTTACGCTGGAATTGGGCGGCAAAAGCCCGAGCATTTTCTTTGAAGACGTGATGGATGCCGACGACGACTTTTTCGACAAATGCCTGGAAGGCTTTGCCATGTTTGCCCTCAACCAAGGCGAAGTGTGTACCTGCCCGTCGCGGGTGCTGATTCAGGAATCGATCTACGATCGCTTTATCGAGCGCGCCATTGCGCGGGTGAAAGCCATCAAGGTGGGCGACCCGTTGGACACCGACACCATGGTCGGCGCCCAAGCCAGCCAGGAGCAGTTCGACAAGATTTCGGACTACCTGAAACTGGGCCGCGAAGAAGGCGCCGAAGTGCTCACCGGCGGCGCGGCGCGGCAGGAAGGCGGCGATTTGTCGGGCGGTTTCTACATCGAACCCACCGTGTTCAAAGGCCGCAACGATATGCGCATCTTCCAGGAGGAAATTTTCGGCCCGGTGGTGGCGGTGACCACCTTCAAAGACGCCGAAGAGGCGCTGGCGATTGCCAACGACACCATCTTCGGTCTCGGCGCCGCCGTATGGAGCCGCGACATGAACACCTGCTACCGCATGGGCCGCGGCATCCAGGCCGGCCGGGTGTGGACCAACTGCTACCACCTCTACCCGGCGCACGCGGCGTTTGGCGGCTACAAAAAATCGGGCATCGGCCGCGAAAACCACAAAATGATGCTGGCGCATTACCAGCAAACCAAGTGTATGCTGGTGAGCTATTCGCCCAGCAAGCTGGGTTTCTTCTAAACCTAAATCTCAACCGTTAATCGCATAAAGCCAAACAGGCTACCTGAAACTTTCAGGTAGCCTGTTTCGGTTCGGTACGGCGGTTTACAGGGTTTCGATGGTGTGGCGGTCGTTGGTGTACACGCAGATGTCGCCGGCGATTTCCAGCGCTTTTTTCACCACGGTTTCCGGCGGCAGCTCGGTGTTTTCCATCAGGGCGCGGGCGGCGGCTTGGGCGAAAGAGCCGCCGCTGCCGATGGCGGCGATGCCGCCTTCCGGCTCCAGCACATCGCCGTTGCCGGTGATGATGAGGGTGCTGTTTTTGTCGGCCACAATCAACATGGCTTCCAAGCGGCGTAGGGCGCGGTCGGTGCGCCATTCTTTGGCCAGCTCGATGGCGGCCACGGTGAGCCGGCCTTGGTGTTTCTGCAGTTTGGCTTCAAACAGCTCGATCAGGGTGAAGGCATCGGCGGTGCCGCCGGCAAAACCGGCCAAAACGGTGTTGTGGTGCAGTTTGCGCACTTTGCGCGCGGTGGCTTTGACAATGGTGTTGCCCAGGCTGACTTGGCCGTCGCCGCCGATGGCAACCTGTTGGCCGCGGCGGACGGAAACAATGGTGGTGCCGTCGAATTGTTGCATGGTGTGCTTTCTGAAATCGGAAACAGGGATGGGCGCCATATCGGGGCGGGGCGGCGGATTTCAA
This sequence comes from Neisseria shayeganii 871, assembly GCF_000226875.1. Classification (GTDB taxonomy): domain Bacteria; phylum Pseudomonadota; class Gammaproteobacteria; order Burkholderiales; family Neisseriaceae; genus Eikenella; species Eikenella shayeganii. The sequence goes on along the minus strand of NZ_JH164926.1, from coordinate 1,630,689 downwards.
TTTGTCTGCCGGAGATGGAGGCTGGCAAAGGGTTCAGGCTGAGACCTTTGCAAAACCCCCATCTGCGGCGCATTTCTGCGTTGCGCGCTGCTCGCTCACTTGCCTATCTATATGATATGTCTGCGTTCGCTGCGCTGCTACGCCTTGAACTGCATCCACATCTGGGGGTTTTGCAAAGGTCTCAGGCTACCTGAAACCGGCGGCTGCGCCCATGCTGCCTATGGAACGGCTTTTAATGGCGCGGCACCTTGGCAAACAGGCGATAGAAATTGTCGGTGCTGGCTTGGGCAATCTGCTCGAAAGGCTCGCCGCGCAGTTGGGCGATGAATTCGGCGGTGTGGCGCACATAGGCCGGCTCGTTCGGTTTGCCGCGTTTGGGCACGGGAGCGAGGAAGGGGGCGTCGGTTTCCACCAGCAGGCGGTCGAGCGGCACATAGCGGGCGGCTTCCTGAATGGCGGCGGCGTTTTTGAAGGTGACGATGCCGGAGAAGGAAATGTAAAAGCCCAAGTCCAGCGCCAGCTTGGCCACGCGCACGTCTTCGGTGAAACAGTGGATGACGCCGGCGTGGGCGTTTTCTTCGCGCAACAGGCGCATGGTGTCGTCGGCGGCGTCGCGGGTGTGCACGATCAGCGGCAGGCCGCTTTGGTTGGCGGCTTGGATGTGGCAGATAAAGCGGCGGTGCTGCCAGGCCAGATCGCCTTTGCACCAATGGTAGTCGAGCCCGGTTTCGCCGATGCCCACCACTTTGGGCAGGGCGGCGCGTTCAAGCAATTCGGCCAGGCTGAATTCGGGGGTGTCGGGGTCGTCGGGGTGGATGCCCACGGTGGCGTAAATGCGGTCGTGGGCTTGGGCGATGGCGTGGATTTCGTCGAAACTTCGGCGGCTGACGCTGATGGCCAGCGCTTTGCCGACGCCGGCGGCGGCCATATTGTCGAGCACTTCGGGCAGGCGTTCGGCCAGGCCGGAAAAATTGAGGTGGCAGTGGGAATCGATCAGCATAGGGCAAGATAGGGAAGGCATTTCAGGCTACCTGAAAAGCGGGGCGGCTTTCAGGTAGCCTGATCGGGCGGAGGGTTGGCCTACATGGTGTAGGTGGCGCGGTCGGAATGCAGCAGGCCGGGAAGTTGTTCTTCGATGTATTGGCGGCAGGCAACGGCGCTTTCGTCGTCGCCGAGCACGAGGCCGATGCCTTGCGGCTGGCCGTTGCTGGTGCGGCTGGGGTTGAGCCAGCCGACGCGGGTGCGCAGGAAGAATTTTTCCGGGTAATCGAGCAGCTCCATCACCAGCAGCACTTCTTCGCCCATTTCAAACGCATCGGCGGTGGGCACGAAAAAGCCGCCTTGTTCGAAAAAGGGCATATAGCTGTAGTAGGCGCTGGGTTTGTCTTTCAGGCTGATGATGAGCATTCTGCCGGGGGCGTCGTCGGGGAGGTTCATAGTGTGTTCGCTTTGTTTTGCCAGAAGGCCAGGTATTCGGTGAGCAGAAATTCGAGCTGCATTTTAACACTTAAGGTATGCCGTCCGTAAGGGCTGAGACGGTTGAGCGCTGCGGTGAGGCGGAAGAGGCGTTCGGGGCGGGTGCGCGCTGCGGTTTGGCGCAGGGCGTCGGCGTGTTGCGGATAATACAGCGGCGGCAGGTTTTGTTGGGCCAGGGCGGTGTCGGCCAGCCATTTGTGCAGCCAGTCGAGAAACAGCGCCAGCGGCCATTTGTGTTTGTCGAATTCGGCGGCGTAGTCGAGGATGGCGAGCAGGCGCGGGGCGGCGAGCAGGCGGCACAGGGCGTCGCGCATCTGTTCCTGCCCGGCGTCGTGCGCAAACAGGGGCGCGCCGCTGTGGAAGGCCAGCAGGGCTTCGGCTTGGTTGGCCGCTTCGGGGTGGGCGGTTTTCAGGTAGCCCAAAGCGGTTTCGGGCGCGGGCGGGGGCAGCAGGAGCTGGCGGCAGCGGCTTTTGATGGTGGGCAGCAGGCGGTCTTTATTGTGCGACACCAACAGGAACACCACGGCTGCGGGCGGCTCTTCCAGCATTTTGAGCAGGGCGTTGGCGGCCTGCAGGTTCATGCTCTCGGCAGGGTGGATCAGTACCACGCGCAAGCCGCCGCGCAGCGAACTTTGCAGCAGGGGCTCCATTACGGCGCGCACGGCGTCGATTTTGATTTGCAAGAGCTTGCGGCCGGACTCGCCTTCTTCGGGCAACTCGGGGCTGAGTTCGTAATAGTCGGGGTGGCTGCCTTGGGCGAACAGGTGGCAGGAGGGGCATTGGCCGCAAGGCTGTTGGCCGGGCTGCGTTGTTTCGCACAACAGGGCCTGTGCCAGGTGGCGGGCGAAAGCGGTTTTGCCGGTGTCGCGTTTGCCGGTGAGGAGCCAGGCGTTGGGGCGTTGCGCCCAATGTTCGGCCAGCTGTTGCCAAGCGTCTTGATGCCAGGGGTAAATCATTGCGGGCTACCTGAACATCAGTCGGCGGCTTTGCCGAATTTGGCTTTGGCGATTTCAAACACCATCGGCAGCACCGACACCACGATGATGGCCACCACCACCAGGCCGAAATTGTCTTTCACCAGCGGCAGGGTGCCGAAGTAATAGCCGGCATACGATAAGAGGCACACCCACAGCACGGCGCCGATGATGTTGTAGCGGATAAAGCGGCCGTAGTGCATATTGCCCATGCCGGCCACGAAGGGGGCGAAGGTGCGCACAATCGGCACGAAGCGGGCGAGGATGATGGTTTTGCCGCCGTATTTTTCGTAAAAGGCGTGGGTTTTTTCCAGATAGCTGCGCTTGAAGACTTTGGAATCGGGGTTGGCAAACAGCTTTTTGCCGAAGTATTTGCCGACGGCGAAATTCACCGCGTCGCCGAGAATGGCCGCGGCCAGCAGCAACAGCACCATCAGGTGGATGTTCATGCCGCCCAGCGCCGCAATGGCGCCGGCGGCAAACAGCAGCGAATCGCCGGGCAGAAAGGGCGTGACCACCAGCCCGGTTTCGCAAAACACGATGAGAAACAGAATGGCGTAAATCCACGCGCCGTAATCGGCGGACAATACGGCCAAGTGTTGGTCGATGTGCAGGATGAAGTCGATCAGGGAAGCAATCATGGCGGCAGCCGGGCAGGAAAAGGCGGCATTTTACCCCAGATTGCTGAGTTTTGAGGCTACCTGAAAGCAGGAAATCGTTTAAAATGCGGTCGTTTGTGTGGCAACGCAGCGCGTTTGCCGCAGCAGGAGCCTTATTTTGATACGGCTCCGCTTCATCGGAATTTCCTCAGAAAGACATACCCCATGAGCCAATATGTATTTTCCATGCTGCGCGTGAGCAAAGTGGTGCCGCCGCAAAAGACCATCATCAAAGACATTTCCCTATCGTTTTTCCCCGGCGCGAAAATCGGCTTGCTCGGTTTGAACGGCGCGGGTAAATCCACTGTGTTGCGCATTATGGCGGGTGTGGATAAAGAGTTTGAAGGCGAAGCCGTGCCGATGAGCGGCATCAAAATCGGCTATCTGCAGCAAGAGCCGGAGCTGGATCCTGAAAAAACTGTGCGTGAAGAAGTGGAAAGCGGTTTGGGCGAAGTGGCGGCCGCGCAGAAGCGTTTGGAAGAAGTGTATGCCGCATATGCCGATCCTGATGCCGATTTTGATGCGCTGGCGGAAGAGCAGGGTCGTTTGGAGGCGATTATCGCCGCAGGTTCTTCAAGCGGCGGCGGTATGGAGCATGAATTGGAAATCGCTGCCGATGCGCTGCGCCTGCCCGAATGGGATGCCAAAATCGGCCATCTTTCCGGTGGCGAAAAACGCCGCGTGGCCTTGTGCAAGCTGTTGTTGAGCAAGCCGGATATGCTGCTGTTGGACGAGCCGACCAACCACTTGGATGCCGAATCGGTGGAGTGGCTGGAGCAGTTTTTGGTGCGCTTCCCCGGCACCGTCGTGGCCGTTACCCACGACCGTTATTTCTTGGACAACGCCGCCGAATGGATTCTCGAACTTGACCGCGGCCACGGCATTCCGTGGAAAGGCAATTACTCTTCTTGGCTGGAGCAGAAAGAAAAACGCTTGGAAAACGAAGCCAAAACCGAAGCCGCCCGCCTGAAAGCCATGAAGCAGGAGCTGGAGTGGGTGCGCCAAAACGCCAAAGGCCGCCAAGCCAAATCCAAAGCGCGTTTGGCCCGCTTTGAAGAAATGTCTAACTACGAATATCAAAAACGCAATGAAACCCAGGAAATCTTTATTCCCGTGGCCGAGCGTTTGGGTAATGAAGTGATCGAGTTTGTAAACTTGAGCAAGTCGTTCGGCGACAAACTCTTAATCGACGATTTGAGCTTCAAAGTGCCGCCCGGCGCGATTGTCGGCATCATCGGCCCCAACGGTGCGGGTAAATCGACCCTGTTTAAAATGATCGCAGGCAAAGAGCAGCCCGACAGCGGCGAAGTGAAAATCGGCCAAACCGTGAAAATGTCGCTGATCGATCAAAGTCGCGAAGGTTTGCAAAACGACAAAACCGTGTTCGACAACATCGCCGAAGGCTGCGATATTCTGCAAGTGGGCCAGTTTGAAATCCCCGCCCGCGCCTATTTGGGGCGTTTCAACTTTAAAGGCAGCGACCAAAGCAAGATTGCCGGCAACCTTTCCGGCGGCGAACGGGGCCGTTTGCATTTGGCGAAAACTTTGCTGTCGGGCGGCAATGTGCTGCTGTTGGACGAACCGTCGAACGACTTAGACGTAGAAACCCTGCGTGCGCTGGAAGATGCTTTGCTGGAATTCGCCGGTAGCGTGATGGTGATTTCGCACGACCGCTGGTTCCTCGACCGCATCGCCACCCATATTTTGGCAGCAGAAGGCGATTCGAAATGGGTGTTCTTTGACGGCAACTATCAGGAATACGAAGCCGATAAAAAACGCCGCTTGGGTGAAGAGGGTGCCAAACCGAAACGGATTCGCTATAAACCGGTAACACGTTGAGATGGATTCTAAGGAACAGGCTACCTGAAAGCGGTGTTGCTGCTTTCAGGTAGCCTATTGTTAATATGAACTAAATTTTTCTGAATGCCGAAATCGATGATGTCTGCACTACAAACTCTTCTCTCCCAATTTCGCGAGCTGACTCAAACCGAACGCGATAAAGGCACGGCTTTTGAGAAGCTGATGATTCGTTATTTTGAGCACGAACCTTACTACCGTAGCCAATATGCCAAAGTGCAGACCTATGCCGAGTGGGTGCAAGAGCATTTTGAATCACTGGGGTTAAACAGTAAAACCGATACCGGCATTGATTTGGTCGCCACTACCCAAGCAGGCGAGTTCCATGCAATTCAATGCAAAAACCATGCTCCGGAAAAAACCATTCAAAAAGCAGACATCGACAGTTTTTTCACTGCTTCCGGTAAAAGCCATTTCAGCTACCGCATCATTGTCACTACCACCGACAAATGGTCGCAAAACGCCCGTGCAGCCTTGCCCGGCCAGCAGATTCCCGTTGCCGTGATCAACCTGGCCGATTTGGAAAACAGCCAAATCGACTGGTCTCGTTTCAGCATTGACGAACAACCCGTTTTAAAAGCGAAAAAAGGCTTGCGTCCACACCAACAGCGCGCCCTCAAAAGCGTACAAACCCGCTTTAACGGCGGCGAAGAACGCGGCAAACTGATTATGGCCTGCGGCACCGGTAAAACCTTTACCGCGCTGAAAATAGCGGAAACGATGGCCGGAACAGGCAAACGCGTGCTGTTTCTCGTCCCCAGCCTGTCGCTGCTCAGCCAAACCCTGCGCGAATGGACGCAAGACAGCGAAACCCCGCTCAACAGCTTTGCCGTCTGCTCCGACAGCGATGTCGGTAAAAAAGACAAAAAAAGCGAAGACGACCGCGTGCTGGTGACAACCAGCGATTTGCAGTTTCCCGCCACCACCCAACCCAAAAGCCTGGCACAAGCCCTTACCGTTACCGAGCGGCGTAACGGCGGCGATGCCATGACCGTCGTTTTTTCCACCTACCATTCCATCGATGTGATTCATCAGGCGCAACAGCAATACGGTTTGCCCGAATTCGACCTGATTATCTGCGACGAAGCCCACCGTACCACCGGTGCCACTTGGGAGGGCGACGACGAATCCGCCTTTGTGCGCATACACGATGCCGATTACATCAAAGGTGCAAAACGCCTGTATATGACCGCCACACCGCGCATTTTCGGCGAAGCGGCCAAAGCCACCGAAGGTGTGGCGCTGTATTCGATGGACGACGAAACCCATTACGGCAAAGAATTTTTCGTTTTGACTTTCTCAGAAGCTGTTTCAGACGGGCTGCTGGTAGACTACAAAGTCATTGTCTTGGCCATTGAAGAAGCCCATATCAACCGCCGTTTGCAGGGCTTGCTGGCAGGTGGAAACAATGAAATCAAGGTAGACGATGCGGCTAAAATCGTCGGCTGCTGGAAAGCGCTTTCCAAATACGGACTTTCGGGCGACGACGGCTACCACCCCATGCAGCGTGCTGTAGCCTTCTGCCAAGTTATTGAAAAAGAATACAAAGGTGGCAAGCACAAAGTCAGCTCCAAGCTGATTGCCGAATCTTTTGAAGCTGTGGTGGCTGCCTATCAGCAAAGCGAGCGCGCAGTCCGGCTCAAAGAGCAGCCCGATTTGAAACTGCCGCCGCAATTGGCCATGATCTGTCAGGCAGATCATGTCGACGGCGGCATGAGTGCAGGCGAAAAAGAAGCCCGGCTCGATTGGCTCAAAGCTTCAGACGGCCTGCCTGAAAACACCTGCCGCATTCTTTCCAATGTGCGCTGCCTTTCCGAAGGTGTGGATGTGCCCTCATTGGACGCCGTGCTGTTTCTCACACCGCGCAATTCCCAAGTGGACGTAGTGCAGTCCGTCGGTCGCGTGATGCGCCGCGCCGAAGGCAAAAAGCAGGGCTATGTGATTCTGCCCGTGGTCATTCCCGCCCATGTCGCAGCCGAAGAAGCGTTGGATAAAAATGAAAACTACAAAGTCGTCTGGCAGGTGCTCAACGCCTTGCGCGCCCACGACGACCGCTTCGACGCCATGATCAACAAGCTCGAATTCAACGGTCGCGATACTCAGAAAATGGAAGTCGTCGCCATTGCCGAGAGCGTGCAGCCCAAGCAGAAACGGCAGAGCAAAGCTGAAAAAACGCTGCAAGAGCGGCGTGCGGGTTACGGCATCGGCAGTTCGGACGGCCACGCCATACCCGAACAGCAAAGCATCCAATTCGAAATCGGCGAAATCGAACGCGCCCTATACGCCAAAATCGTCAAAAAATGCGGCAACCGCCATCATTGGGAAGATTGGGCGGGCGACATTGCCAAAATCGCCAACACCCATATCGACCGCATCCGAACCGTATTGGAAAACCCCGCCAATCAAAAAGAGCGGCAGGCATTTGAACAATTCGGATCCGAACTGCGCGACGATTTGAACAACGCCATCAGCGACGAAGAAATCATCGAAATGCTGGCGCAGCACCTGATTACCAAGCCCGTGTTCGATGCCCTGTTTTCCGACTACCGCTTTACCGAACACAATCCCATGAGCCGCGCTATGCAGGGCATTGTCGATTTATTGCAGGAGCAGCATCTGGACAAAGAGCGCAAAACGCTGGAATCGTTTTACCAAAGCGTGCAACTGCGCGCCTCCGGCATCGAAACCGCCGAAGGCAAACAAAAAATCATCGTCGAGCTATACGACAAATTCTTCCGCAACGCCTTCCCGCGCATGACCGAACGGCTGGGCATTGTTTACACCCCCGTAGAAGTGGTTGACTTCATTATCCGCAGCGTAGAAGACGTATTGCAAAGCGAATTTTCAAGCAGTCTGCAAGACGAAAACGTCCACATTATCGACCCCTTTACCGGCACAGGCACCTTCATTACCCGTCTGCTGCAAAGCGGCATCATTCCCGCCAACAGGCTACCTGAAAAATACCAAAGAGAAATCCACGCCAACGAAATCGTATTGCTCGCCTACTACATCGCCGCCATCAATATCGAAGCCACCTACCACGGCATCTTGCAAGACCATGATGCGGGCAAGATTTCGGACGGCTCCGATTACCTTCCCTTCAACGGCATCTGCCTGACCGATACTTTCCAAATGTACGAAAAAGGCGATATGTTGAATGAACTGCTGGTGGACAACAGCGCACGCCGTAAACGGCAGAAAGAATTGGATATCCGAGTGATTATCGGCAATCCGCCGTATTCCGCCGGGCAGGAAAGCGCCAACGACAACAATGCCAATATCGACTATCCGCATTTGGACGGTCGAATCCGTGCAACTTATGCCGAGCATTCCAAAGCAACATCAACCAAAAATTTAATGGATAGCTATATCCGTGCCATACGCTGGGCATCCGACCGTATACAGGAAAAAAGCGGTAAAGGCATCATTGGCTTTGTGAGTAATGCAAGTTTTGCTGAAAGTAATTCAATGGACGGCCTGCGTAAATGCCTGCAAGACGAATTTTCCAGCCTGTATATCTTTCATTTGCGCGGAAATCAACGTACATCAGGTGAACGTTCGCGCAAAGAAGGAGGTAAAATTTTTGGCTCGGGAAGCCGGGCACCGATTGCAATTTCCATTTTAGTAAAAAATCCCGAATCCCAAAAACAAGGGCAGATTTATTTTCACGACATCGGCGACTACCTAAGCCGCGAACAAAAGCTGGAGAAAATCCAAGAATACGGCAGCATCAACGGCATCAGCGCCCAAAACGGCTGGCAAACCATTACGCCCGACGAATTTAACGACTGGATCAACCAGCGCGACCCCAATTTTGACCAATACATCAGCTTGGGAGATAAGAAAGATAAAGATGCGATTGCAATTTTTGAAAATTATTCTTTAGGCTTGGGTACAAATCGAGACTCTTGGGTATATAACTTTTCCCATTCAAATTTAGAACAAAACATGAAAGCAATGACTGATTGCTACAATCAAGAAGTAACACGTTTCCAAGTGGCACTTGGTAACGGTTTGTCTCCCAATGTTAATGATTTTATTGAAAGAGATGAAACTAAAATCAGCTGGTCAAGTAGTTTAATTCCCAAAGTTGAAAAAGGCATTTTGGCAAAATTTAATGCGAATGCAATAACTATCGGTATGTATAGACCTTTTTCTAAGCAGTTTGTTTATTACGATAAAATGATGAACCATCGTGTTGGCCAGATGCCGCAAATTTTCCCGATTGAAGGGCGGGCATCTATGTCCGACACCAACGCCGTTATTTCCGTAACAGGCCGCGGAGCAACCAAAGAATTCTCCGCATTGATAACCAACGAAATTCCAGACTTGGAAATGATTTCCAAAGGGCAATGTTTCCCTATGGATTTGTATGACGTTTCAGACGGCATAGAAACAGCCGAACGAACGAACGAACGAACGAACGAACGAACGAACGAACGAACGAACGAACGAACGAACGAACGAACGAACGAACGAACGAACGAACGAACGAACGAACGAACGAACG
>NZ_JH164926.1:1591798-1621163 GCF_000226875.1 Neisseria shayeganii 871 | reverse complement strand
AACGAACGAACGAACGAACGAACGAACGAACGAACGAACGAACGAACGAACGAACGAACGAACGAACGAACGAACGAACGAACGAACGAACGAACGAACGAACGAACGAACGAACGAACGAACGAACGAACGAACGAACGAACGAACGAACGAACGAACGAACGAACGAACGAACGAACGAACGAACGAACGAACGAACGAACGAACGAACGAACGAACGAACGAACGAAATTATACCGCACCGCAGCATAGCGAACCTAACCATCTGTCTGACGGTAACGGGCAGCAAGGGCTTCTCGGTGTTGATGACCGACACCTTGCCCGACTTGCACCTGATTGGCGATGCGCAATGCTTCCCGATGTTTCTCTACGAAACGGAGGAGTAAGCCTGATGAAAAACCGCCAAAACGAACTGTTTGCCGGAGAAAGCCTGCCTGAAAGTGCACAAGCGGCACCGAAACAGAAAAAGCTGGTGCGCCGCTCCGCCATTACCGACGACGCGCTTGCCCATTTCCGCCAGCCTTATGCCGCCGAAGATGCCGAAAAAGTCGGCAAAGAAGACATCTTCTATTACATCTACGGCCTGTTGCACAGCGAAGAATACCGCGAACGCTACGCCGATAATTTAAGCAAACAATTGCCGCGCATTCCGCGCATGAAGCATTACCGGGATTTCGCTGCCTTCACCCAAGCAGGCCGCGATTTGGCCGCACTGCATCTGAACTACGAAACCGTGCCGATGTATACCGGCGTCAAACTTTCAGGCAGCCTGAAAGGACTAAAACTCACTCCGCAGCAAATTATCGGTGGCGAAGACGAAGATTTCCGTGTGATAAAAATGAAATTCGCCAAAAAAGACGACAAAACCAAAGTCATCTATAACGGCAAAATCACGGTAGAAAACATTCCCGAAACTGCTCACGATTACATCGTGAACGGCAAGTCGGCAATCGAATGGGTAATGGAGCGACAAGCCGTTACCACCGATAAAAAATCGGGCATTACCAACGATGCCAACGATTGGGCACTCGAAACAATGGGTAATGCGCGTTATCCGTTAGAATTGTTGCTGAGGGTGATAACCGTGAGTTTGGCAACACAGAAAATCGTGAATGTTCTTCCCAAATTGGACATTGCATAAGCGTCATTGGAGTGCTTTGTTGAATCACAAGCATTTTTAACAAGATGTTGGGGCTACCTGAAAGCGGTGTTGTTTTCAGGTAGCCTGAATTATTGAAGAGAAGTTAAGAGAAGTTTATGAGACTGATTTTGGCGCCGATGCAGGGCCTGGTGGATGCCCCGATGCGCGATTTGCTCACCCGCATCGGCGGTTTTGACGAGTGCGTGACCGAGTTTGTGCGCATTACGCACACCGTGCATTCGCGTTCGACCTGGCGGCGCTATATGCCGGAAATCGAGCACGGCTGCCGCACGCCGGCGGGCACGCCGTGCACCTTGCAGCTATTGGGCAGCGATGCGGAAAATATGGCGGTGAACGCGCTGGAAGCGGTGCGTTTCGGGGCGGATAAAATCGACCTCAATTTCGGCTGCCCCGCGCCCACGGTGAACAAACATCAGGGCGGGGCGGTACTGTTGCGCGAGCCGGAGCGGATTTGCCGCATCGTGCAGACGCTGCGCCAAGCCCTGCCGCCAGAGATTCCGCTGACGGCGAAAATGCGCTTGGGTTATGAAGACAAAACGCTCGCCGTGGCGTGTGCGCAGGCGATTGAGGCGGGCGGCGCGGCGCTGCTCACCGTGCATGCGCGCACCAAGGTGGAGGGTTACGAGCCGCCGGCGCACTGGCATTGGGTGGCGCGCATCCGCGAGGCGGTGTCGCTGCCGGTGGTGGCCAACGGCGATGTGTTCAGTCTGGAAGATTATCTCACCATCCGCCGCGAAAGCGGTTGCGACGATGTGATGCTGGGGCGCGGTGCGGTGATGGTGCCCGATTTGGCGCGCCAGATTGCCCGCCATAACCGCGGCCTGCCGCCGAAAGCGGCGGATTTTGCCGAGGAGCGGGTGTGGATACGCCAGTTTTTCGATTTGTGCCGCAGTAAAGAGGAAAACGGAAAATATGCGGTGGCTCGCCTGAAACAGTGGCTGGGCATGATGAAAAAAGTGCGCCCGCAGGCCGGCGAATGGTTTGAACGCATCCGCACCGTTCGGGAGGCGGACGACGTAGCGCGCCTGTTGGCCGAAGAGGTGTGAGGCGCGGGCAGCGTGGCAGCACGCAGCAGGAGACAGCTGAGACCTTTGCAAACCCCCCATCTGCGGCGCATTTCTGCGTTGTGCGTTTATGCCCTATGGGTACTGCTCGCTCGCTTGCCTATCTAGATGATATGTCTGTCCCACGGGGATTCCTAGCGTTCACACTCGCTGTGCTGCTACGCCTTGAACTGCATCCACATCTGGGGTTTTGCAAAGGTCTCAGTCTGGAAACAACAAAACCCTGCATTGTAGCAATGCAGGGTTTCTGAAACTTGGTGCCCAGGAGAAGACTCGAACTTCCACACCCGTGAGGATACCAGCACCTGAAGCTGGCGCGTCTACCAATTCCGCCACCTGGGCAATTCATTTTTTGTTTTGTTGGCGCACTTGGGATGAAAAATCTTCTCTAAAGCAAATGATTGGTGCCCAGGAGAAGACTCGAACTTCCACACCCGTGAGGATACCAGCACCTGAAGCTGGCGCGTCTACCAATTCCGCCACCTGGGCTTTGCTTTAATGTGCGCTTTGCGTTAAAGTGCAGGCCTTTAACGAAAGACGCGCATTATATCGCCAATTTCGCAGTTGTCAATTATTGAAAAGAGAATATGAAGAAAAAAACCTCATTACGTCTGCAAGATCCTTATTTGGAAAGGGAAAAACAGCGTTATGAACACCCCTTGCCCAGCCGCGAGTGGGTGATTGAAATTTTGGAAGACCGCGGCGTGCCGGTGAAAACCGAGTCGCTGGCCATCTTGCTGGACATTCAGGAAGACGAGCTGCCTTTCTTCGAGCGCCGTTTGGGCGCGATGGCGCGAGACGGCCAAGTGCACATCAACCGCCGCGGCGCGGTGTGCGTGGCCGAAAAGCTGGCCATGGTGAAGTGCCGCATCGAAGCGCACAAAGACGGCTTCGGTTTCGCCGTGCCGCTCACGCCCGACGGGCAGGGTGATTTCGTGCTCTACGCCCGCCAAATGCGCGGCCTGATGCACGGCGACATCGTAACCGTGCGCCCGGCCGGCATTGACCGGCGCGGCCGCCGGGAAGGGCAGGTGCTGGACATCATCGAACGGGCGCAAAAAAACGTAGTCGGCCGCTTGGTGATGGAGCGCGGTGTGGCCATGTTGGCGCCGGAAGACAGCCGCCTGACCGACAACATTATTTTGGAACCCGATTCTTTGGGCGAAGCCCGCCCGGGGCAGGTGGTGGTGGCGGAAATCGACGTTTATCCCGAAGCCCACCGCCCAGCCGTGGCCAAAATCACCGAAATCCTCGGCAACTATGCCGACAGCGGCATGGAAATCGAAATTGCGGTGCGCAAACACCAACTGCCACACCGTTTTTCCGAAGCCTGCGCCCGCGCCGCTGAAAAAGTGCCCGCCCAAGTGCGCAAAACCGACCTCAAAGGCCGCACCGATTTGCGCGATTTGCCCTTGGTGACCATCGATGGCGAAACCGCCCGCGATTTTGACGATGCGGTGTATGCCGAAAAACAGGGCCGCAACTACCGCTTGGTGGTGGCGATTGCCGACGTGAGCCATTATGTGACACCCGGCAACCCGCTGGACGACGATGCGCTGGAGCGCGCCACCAGCGTGTATTTCCCGCGCCGCGTGATTCCGATGTTGCCGGAAAACCTGTCGAACGGCATTTGCTCGCTGAATCCCGATGTGGAACGGCTCTGTATGGTGTGCGACATGGTGTTTACCTATGCCGGCAACCTGAAAAGCTACCAGTTTTATCCGGCCGTGATGCGTTCGCACGCCCGCCTCACCTACAACGAAGTGTGGGATTGGATTGAAAACGGCAGCGATCATGCGCTCAAGCCGCAGATCGACACGCTCTACAAGCTCTATCAGATATTGCAGAAGAAGCGCAGCCAGCGCGGCGCGATGGAGTTTGAAACCACCGAAACCCAGATGATTTTCGACAAAAACGGCAAAATCAAACGCATCGTGCCGGTGGTGCGCAACGATGCCCATAAGCTGATTGAAGAATGCATGCTGGCGGCCAACGTTTGCGCAGCCGATTTCCTGCTGAAAAACAAACATCCCGCCCTGTTCCGCAACCATCTTGGCCCCACGCCTGAAAAGCTCGCCACTTTGCGCGAACAACTCGGCCTGCTCGGCCTCAGCTTGGGCGGCGGCGAGCAGCCTTCGCCGAAGGATTACGCGGAGTTATTCGCCCAAACCGAAAACCGCCCCGACCGGGAGCTGATCCAAGTGATGCTGCTGCGCTCCATGCAGCAGGCGGTGTACGAGCCGGGCAGCGAAGGCCATTTCGGCCTGGCGTATCCCGCCTACACCCATTTCACTTCCCCCATCCGCCGCTACCCCGACCTCACCGTGCACCGTGCCATCAAAGCCGTGCTTTCAGGTAGCCAGTATGTGCCGAAAGACTCGTGGCAAACCTTGGGCGCACATACCTCTTTCTGCGAGCGCCGCGCCGACGACGCCAGCCGCGATGTGGAAAACTGGCTGAAAACCTATTATATGCAGGACAAAATCGGCGAAGTCTTCGGCGGCACGGTCAGTGGCATGGCCGGCTTCGGCCTGTTTGTCACCTTAGACGGCATCCACATCGAAGGCCTGGTGCACATCAGCGATTTGGGCGAAGACTATTTCCACTACCGCCCCGAAACCATGAGCATCGAAGGCGAGCGCAGCGGCTTGCGCTTCCACATGGGCGACAAAGTGGTGGTTCAGGTAGCTCGCGCCGATTTGGACACCAGCAAAATCGACCTTACCTTGGTCAGCGGCGGAACCATCGGCCGCGCCGGCAAACGCCAGTCTGCCGCCAAAAGCGGCGACAAGCGAAGCAAAGCCGCCGGCAAAACGGCAGCGAAACATAGCACCGCCCAAGCCGGCAAAACCGGCCAAAGCAAGGACAAAAAACGCCCGCCCGCGCCGCCGCCAAAAGCCGGCGCAAAAAATAAGGCGGCCGGCAGATGAACATCACCGTGCTGGCCGTCGGTACCAAAATGCCGCGCTGGGTAGATGAAGCCGTGGCCGAATACGCCAAGCGTTTCGGCCGCGACGTGCGCTATGTGTTAAGAGAAATCAAACCGGAAAAACGCGGCGCCGGCGTAAATGCCGCCCAAGGCATGGCGGCTGAAGAAAAGCGCATCCTCGAAGCCCTGCCCGACGGCGCTTATTTGGTGGTGCTCGACGAACGCGGCAAAGCGCCTACCTCGGTGGAGCTGGCCGGCTACCTGAAAGACTGGCGGCAAAGCGGCGAGCATATTTGTTTTGTCATCGGCGGCGCCGACGGCATGACCGATGCCCTCAAACAGAAAGCCCGCCTGATGCTGCGCCTCTCCAGCCTTACCCTCCCGCACGGTATGGTGCGCGTGTTGCTGACCGAACAGCTCTACCGCGCCGTGTCCATATTGCACAACCATCCTTACCACCGTGAGTAAGCTGCGCACTTAACGGCCAACAAGATGAAAGGCTACCTGAAACCCGGTTCAGGTAGCCTTTCATGTTGCTTGGCCGATTAAAACCGCCGTTCCAGTTCGATAAAGACTTGGCTGTTTTTACGCTGTGCCCAAGTGTGGCTGCTGCGGATTTCCTGCCGCGACAGATTCAGCTTCGGCGTCATGCCCCAGATTGTCCAAGCGCGATGCCATACCGCGAGACCATATTGATATTCGCGGTCGCGCCGCTGCTGCAAAGGAAAGCCTTGCGCGGTCACGTTGAGCGACTCTCCTTTAAACCGCCGTTGGGCGACAGAGGCGGAAACGCGGGTGGAGAGACCGCCCAGCCAAGCCCAGTCGTGTATCCAACCGGCTTGCAGGCCGTAGCGGCGGTAGGCCGTATTATTGGCGCGGCCCTGAATGGTGCGTTGCTCGGGGAAGGCTTGATTGAAAAATATGCCGCCATAAAGCCCATCGCGGGCGCCGGCTTGCCAGTGGATGCCGGCACTCTGGCCGCTGTACCATCCGTTTTGCTGCTCCGCTTGCGGTGCATGGCGGTAATGGCGGCGGGTGATGTCGGCGGCAAGCGAGGCTTGCCAGCGTGCAGACAGTTGCCGCTGGTATTGCGCCCTGATGCCGTAGCCGTGCGCCCAAGTATCCATATTGAAGGTTTGTGTCTGTTGCGGCTTGCTGCCGCCCCAATTGTCGCTGCCACTCAAATCGATTTGGTAAAACGGACTGAGCAGCAAATCTTGCCGCGCATCTTGATACAGCCAACCCAAACCGATGCGGCCCTGCCCCCAATCGTAGGCCGATTTATTGCTCCAATAATGGGTTTGGCCGTCTGCGCGCGCTTCGAAAAACAAATTGTGGTGGCCGGCCAAGGGCACTTGCCGGCTGACGCGGATGCTGTATGCCAGGCCGGCGGCATTTTCCGAGCGCTCGCGGCTGCAGCCGATGATGCTGCAATGCTCTCTCGCCGCATTATTGATGTTGTCGTTGAATGCGGGCGAAACGCCGCCGTCCCACTGCCAACGCCGCCGGTATTCGGCGGCATTCAGATAGTGTTGGACGTTTTCGCCCACTTGGGGCGGCAGTCCCTCCTGCCGCCTGACCTCTGCAAACAGCTTTTCCGCTTCCGGCCATTGCTTGTCTTCGGCCAGCATGGCCGCCAAGTCCAAGCGCACTCGCACATCCGCCGGTCTTTCTGTCGCCAGTTGTTGGTAGACGGCAATCGCTTCGGCGTAGTCTCTGCGGAAGCGCGCCGCCATGCCGGTGGCGCGTCGGAGTAGATAGTCGTCGGCGCTGACGGTGGCGGCATAGACCGGCAGCAGCTCGTTTAACAGCTCGGGGTGTTGCCGGTCCAGCGCCGACTCGATCATTTCCGTCAGCAGTTGCGGGTAGCGGGCCAAATCGGCCGCCCTCAATACGGGGATTTCCTCGGCAGCGGTTTCATTGGCGTTTGGCACCGGAGCAGCGGCATCGGTGGGGGCGGCTGCGCTGATGGGCACAAGTAATGCCATCAGGGCGCCAAGCATGATGGAGTGGGTGTGGGTCATTTTGTTCATTTGGACAGGCCGCCGGGCCTGTCTTGGGTTTGGGGTGGTAGCATTTTCAGATGAAATAATAACAACTTTTATTTACATATAGAAGTAGATTTCGTTATAATTTTCAAAGTTTGTTAAGCAAGCCTTGCCCGTTTTGACGCTTGTCGAAACCATATTTGATTTTTAGGAATGTTAAGAAGGATATAAGCAATGAAATTGATTCTAAAAACCGTATCGGCCGCATCTTTGGCGGCTGTATTGGGTGCTTGTGCAGGAGGCGGTGCGGTGCATATACCCGATTCAACAGCGACTATGCCAACGGTTTCCCCTTTGAATGTTTCTGATGTGCAGCCTCTGCAAGGTAG
Organism: Neisseria shayeganii 871; assembly: GCF_000226875.1. Lineage (GTDB taxonomy): Bacteria > Pseudomonadota > Gammaproteobacteria > Burkholderiales > Neisseriaceae > Eikenella > Eikenella shayeganii. The sequence continues at coordinate 1,613,631 of NZ_JH164926.1, read as the reverse complement.
TTATACGGGTCATAATTTCAATGCGGCTCAGCCGGTGTCGTCACATAGCAATCCGGCTGTTGGAACACTTAAAGCAGTGAGCTTGCCAAAAGAGGTTCTGCTTAACGTTTATAATGATCGCAAGAACGTATTCATTTATGAAACGGCAGACGGTAAACAATATGCTTTGTTAGGAACCGGAAATCCTTTTGTGCCCACGGCAGCGACGAGTGTTTCTGTTGCTCCGCCAAGAGTGAAAATGTCGGAAACCGCAGCAGGGGATAAATTTATTGTGTGTTGTGATCAGTTTTATAATAGTAGGTTTATACCAGCCCGAGTCGGTGATCACGACGACGGGGGGGTGCGCTATGGCGTTTGGATTTCAGCTTCAGGTAGGGTTGATATGTTTTACGGGGGCACGCCTGCTGTTCCGGCTCAAATGTTAGGGGCTTCTGGTAATGGCGGGGTGCCTAGGGGAAAAGCAACTTATGAAGTGGCCGCCTTCCGGGTGCGTGATGGGCAAGCGGTGATGTCTACCCATGATGTTGCAAATACGGCGAACCGATCATTGTTAACTGTCAATTTTAACAGTAGGAAAATGGGCGGTACCATTTTAGGTAATGCGGAATTTGGCGACAATATTGTATTTGGTGATGTGTCTGTCGACGGCGCCAGCTTTTCTGGTTCGGTAACTTCGGCTGGGGTGAGCGGACAAGTAGAAGGAAGTTTTTATGGACGTAACCATACTACCGGGAGCTATATCGGGGGGAGAGCCGTTTTTAACGGCAGAAATGACTTAGACAGTGTTTTTGGGGGAAGTATTCGTAGACAAGGTCAAGCTTCCTATGTAGGGGATGATGTCAATCATTTGGACTAAGCAAGTTAGTCTAAATTTTTGATATTTCAATATATTTTTATTCATTTATTCTGTAATCTTATTGAAAATCTTCCTTATGAAAACAAAACCTTATTTCAAATATACAACCCTATGCTTGATTTTGTTGGCTGTTTATCCTCCTGTATATGCTGAGCAGGTTTCTGTGGGTGTGGCAGATGGTGAGGGCAGCACCGAGTTAGAAACTATCCGGGTGCAAGGCCAGCGTCGGCCGGCCACTTTGGGGCGCACCCGCCAAAACCGCGAACAGCTGGATCGCGAAATGGTGCAGGATATCCGTGATATGGTGCGCTATGATCCCGGTATCAGCGTGGTGGAAGGCGGTCGTGCCGGCAGCAACGGCTTTGCCATCCGAGGGGTGGACAAAGACCGCGTGGCGATTACGGTAGACGGCTTGGAGCAGGGGGAAAGCCGTTCCTCTTCGGCGTTCCAAGAGTTGTTTGGTGCCTACGGAAATTTCAATACCAACCGCAATGCCGCCGAGCTGGAGCACATGAGCGATGTGGTGATCAGCAAAGGGGCGGATTCGATTACCGCCGGCAGCGGCGCCTTGGGTGGCGCGGTGATCTACCGCACCAAATCGCCGCGCGATTATGTGGACGAAGAAAAGCCCTACCACATCGGCTTGAAAACCGGTTTTATGAGCCGTTCTAATTTATGGTATGCCAGCGGCACTTTTGCCGGCCGGTTGGGAAATTTTGACGCCTTGGCTGTTTTGACCACACGGCAAGGGCATGAAACCAAGATTCACAGCCCCGCAGGGGATGTGCTGCTACATGACGATAGGGGTACCGTGCATAATCCCTCCCACAATGAATATAACGGTGTGGCCAGAGGCATACCCGACCCTCAAGAGATTGAAGGCAAGGGCAATCTGTTCAGGGTGGGCTATCATTTTAATCCGAGCAATTACTTGGGTGTCGTTTATGAAGAAACCCGGGAAGACCGTGAAACCAAGGAACTGTCCAATCTGTTTCAAATTGCCAATCCGGCCGGCGAATACCGCTATCGTAATGACATCAGCTACCGCAGCCGCTTTGGCTTGGAATATGAAAACCTGCTAACCCGAGGGCCTTGGGATAAGCTGAATTTGGCATGGGATCGCCAAAAAATCGATATGACAACCTTTACTTGGGATATTCCCAGTACGGATTCGCTGGCCACGCCAAGCGCCCAAAATTTTTTCCGCTATCGGAAGCTCTCCTATGATTTGGATCAATTAAAGCTGAGTGCCGATAAACATTTTGACTTTAATCCTTCTTTCTCTTGGGATTTGTCTTATGGCTTGGGCTTGGGTAATAAAGAAAACAGCAATAAAAATTTGGAGTATTTCTCATATGTTTATTATCCGCATATTGCAACCAGTAATATCGAAGATAAAGAATTTTTGGTCAGTACCCGCACCCGTAACCGTTTTGCTTATGTAAATAACAGTTTCCGTTTTGGCGACCCTATCAAATTGAACTTGGGCATACGTTATGATTACAGCAAAATGAATACACTGGAGTCGGACAGTTTGGCGCCGAAGGTTGAACAAGAGCTGAGGAGGGTGGGTATCTGGCAACAGGCTGCTACTTTTAAATCACCGAGTTATGCGGCAGGTATGGATTGGAATGTGACTCCCGGATTGACCTTGCAGGCGAAATACGGCACGGCATTCCGTGCCCCTACCACGGATGAAATGTGGTTTTATTTCCCCAGCAGCTTATTTTATGTTGACCCCAATCCCAATCTAAAAGCAGAGCGGTCAAGAAATTTTGAACTGGGTTTGGATGCACATGGTAACTGGGGGCATTTGCGCCTGTCCGGTTTCCGTACCCGCTATCGTGATTTTATTGATTTCGGCCCGCAAGGTGTACAGAGCCGTATGGCTTTTGGTACCACAGCCCCTATTCCGGTAGTGGTTTACCAAAACTTTAACCGTACCCGGGCAACTGTGCGCGGTTTGGAATTGCAAAGCCGTTTGAATCTGGATGCTGTGGGCTTGCCGCAAGGCAGCTATGCCACATTGGCGGCCAGCTATGTGAAAGGCGATGCAGACGGGGAGCCCATTAACGCCATCCAGCCTTTCAACGGGGTATTGGGCTTGGGTTACCAGCAACCGGATGACCGCTGGGGCTTGAGCACTCAGATAAGCTATTTTGCCCGCAAAAATCCGAATGATACGGTTGCAGACCCGGGCAGTACCCGTGGGCCTACTTTCCCGTTTGCCCAGCATCACCGTGCTTATTGGCTGGTGGATCTAACCGGTCATTATCGCTTTGGCCGCCACATCACTTTGCGCGGCGGGGTTTACAATTTGTTTAACCGCAAATACTATACTTGGGACAGCATCCGCAGTATCCGCGAATTCGGTACGGTGAACCGCGTGGACAACCAAACCCATGCCGGCATCAGCCGCTTCCAAGCGCCGGGTCGTAATTTTAGCGTGGTATTGGAAGCCAAGTTCTAAGCTTTTCAGGTAGCCTGAGTGTGTTTGCCTCAGGCTACCTGAATACATTTCCATGATTTTTGATTATCCGGAAGGAAGCACGAATGAGTACGCAAGAGAATGTTATTCCCTTTGCCCAATATCTGAAAGAAAACAGCCGCACCACTCACGACAGCGTGGACGAATTGGTGATGTCGGTCAAGCCGTTCGACAATCCCGAAAACTACACCCGTTTCCTGCAGCTGCAGGCCGTGTTCCACAAAATCGTGGACGGTATTTATAAAGACCCGGCCTTGAACGAGAAAATCCCCGGTCTGGCCGAATTGGCCCGCTACGATGCCGTGATGCTGGATTTGAAAGACCTCAACGGCAGCGAAAAAGCGATTGCCACTCCGATTCCGCAACCGCAAGGCATGGAGGCTTTGGGCTGGTTGTATTGCGCCGAAGGCTCCAATGTGGGGGCGGCGTTTTTGTTTAAAGATGCGCAAAACAAGCTGGGCTTTACCGCCGAACACGGCGCTCACCACTTGGCTCCGCATGCCGACGGCCGCGGCAAACACTGGCGCGAGTTTGTGGAACAATTGAACGGCTTGGGCATCACCGGTGCCGACCAAGAGACTGCTTTGAAAGGCGCACTGGATGCTTTTGCTTTCTACAAAGTATTGGTGCGCGAAATCTTTGAATTGCCGGCCGCTGCCTAATTGGCTTGAACGGATAAAAGGCTACCTGAAACCCGGTTTCAGGTAGCCTTTTGCTGTTTGGATATCGCTTATCGGGCAGGGGTAATCAAAAGAAAGGCGCGATGAAGCGCAATGCGCGTTTTGTTAGCCCTGCCGCTTGCGAGGGCTAAGGCGCCAGCCGCTCTTTAATCCAGATGCCGTTTTCCAGGCGGTATTGCACGCGGTCGTGCAGGCGGCTGGGACGGCCTTGCCAAAATTCCACCCGGTCGGGAATCACCACATAGCCGCCCCAATGCGGCGGGCGCGGAACGTGCAGCGGATGTTTCAGGCCGACGGCTGCGGCACGGCTGACCAGTACCGACTTGCCGCTGATGACCGAGCTTTGTTCGCTGGCCCAAGCACCGATGCGGCTGGTGTAGGGGCGGCTTTCGAAATATTCGTCTGAAGCGGCCGCATCCAGTTTTTCCACTTTGCCTTCCACCCGCACCTGGCGTTCGAGTTCCGGCCAGAAAAAGGTGAGGGCGGCAAAAGGGTGGGCGGCCAGGGCGCGGCCTTTGCGGCTGTGGTAGTTGGTGAAAAACACAAAACCCTGCGCATTGACTTCTTTGAGCAGCACCATACGGCTGTTGGGCCGCCCTTCGTCATCCACGGCGGCAATATTCATCGCTGTGGGTTCGTTGACTTGGGCGGTAATGGCTTCGTTCAGCCATTGTTCGAATTGGGTGAGCGGATGCTCGGGGCAATCGGCCTCCGATAGTTCGCGTTTGCTGTAGTCTTCGCGGATGTCGTGCAGATTCATGGGCTTCCTCGATAAAACGGCAAAATAAGGATTTGATAAAGGCTATCATCTTGATATGGAAACAGAAAGACGGTTTCTGCTGCCACGGATTTTGCTATAATAACGCATCTTCCGGTTTTGAGATAATGATGCCATGCAACTGACCGCTGTGGGCCTCAACCACCAAACTGCGCCTTTGAGTATCCGCGAGCGTTTGGCTTTTGCCGCCGCTTCCCTGCCCGATGCTTTGAAAGCCTTAGTGGGCAGCCATGCCGCCAAAGAGGCGGTGATTTTATCTACCTGCAACCGCACCGAGCTGTATTGCGTTGGTGAGTCGGACGATATTGTCCGCTGGTTGGCGGGTTACCACCACATCCCCACCGAGCAAATCGAGCCGTATCTGTACCGCTATCAAACCGAGGAGGCGGTGCGCCATGCTTTCCGTGTGTCCTGCGGCTTGGACAGCATGGTTTTGGGCGAGCCTCAGATTTTGGGGCAGATCAAAGATGCGGTGCGGGTGGCGCAAGAGCAGCAGGCGGTGGATTCGCTGTTGAATGCGCTGTTTCAAAAAACGTTTGCCATTGCCAAGGAAGTGCGTACCAGCACGGCCGTTGGGGAAAATTCGGTGAGCATGGCGGCGGCCAGCGTAAAAATGGCCGAGCAGATTTTCCCGGATATTGCCGATTTGAATGTGCTGTTTATCGGGGCAGGAGAGATGATTGAGCTGGTGGCCACTTATTTTGCCGCCAAGCAGCCGAAACAAATCACGGTGGCCAACCGCACTTTGCCGCGGGCGCAAGAGCTGTGCGCCAAACTGTTGGCACCGGCCGATTCCTGTTTGCTGAGTGATCTGCCGGAGATTCTGCACCGCTATGATGTGATTGTGTCTTCCACTGCCAGCCAGCTGCCGATTGTGGGCAAAGGCATGATGGAGCGTGCGCTGAAGCAGCGCCGTCATATGCCGGTTTTCCTACTCGATTTGGCGGTGCCGCGCGACATCGAAGCCGAAGTGGCGGATTTGGGCGATGCCTACCTCTACACGGTGGACGATATGATGAACATCGTGCAGAGCGGGCAGCAGGCGCGCCGTGAAGCCGCCGCCGAAGCCGAGCGGATGGTGGATGGCAAGGTCAGCGAATTCATGGCTTGGCAGCGCAGCCGCCAAACCGTGCCTTTAATCCGCTCTTTAAGGGATGAAGGTGAGAGGGCGCGCCAGTATGTGCTGGAGAATGCCAAAAAACAATTGGCCAAAGGTGTGCCGCCCGAAGATGTGTTGGAGCGTTTGTCGGTGCAGCTTACCAATAAGCTGATGCACCCGCCCACGCATACGCTTGCCCGGGCCGACAATACCCACCGCCATTTGGTGGACGCGGTGGTGGAGATATACGGTTTGCAAAAGTAAAGGGCGGCTGTTTGGTCGTTAAGGGCTGCCGGCCATCGCAGCCAGCAATAAGTGGAAAAATTGGTTTGGAAGTCGGTTTCATGGTACGGATGAGGCCGGCTTCCAAATTTTTTGGCTTATATCTATAATAGTAATTATTCTTTTTTATAAAGTGAAGAAAGGTAATTATGTCCTATTGGCAGCAATATCAAACCGCAAAAGCAGAAAAAGACCGTATGTATTTCCCGCGTGAGGGCGCAGAGGATTTGGGTATCAGCGAGGGCGAATTAATGGCCGATGCACCGGGCGCCACTTATTTGGGCAGCAATATCCGCGACATCATTCTGCAGTTGCACCGCTTGGGGCAGGTGGAATGTATTTTGCGTAACAGCACGGCGGTGCATGAAAAGCAGGGCGTTTATGAAAATGTCAGCCTCAACGGGCAGGCCGGCATCGCGCTCAATATGGGCGGCATCGATTTACGCATTTTCGCCAAGCATTGGCATCATGCTTTGGCGGTTGAAGATGACACCCGTACGCCTCCTTCACGTTCCGTTCAGTTTTACGACGAATACGGCACGCCCATGCAAAAAGTATTTATGCGCGACAATCATCAAACCGAAGCGTGGCAGGCGCTTTTGGCGCAATTCGCGACGCCGGGCAAGCCCGAGTTCAAGGTGGCGCAACACACTCCGGTTTCGGTGCCCGAGCCTTTGTCTGAAGAGCAATTGGCTGCTTTTCACCAACGCTGGATGGATTTGAAAGATGTCCACCATTTCGGCGGCATTCTGGAAAGCTTCGGCTTAGACCGCCCATCCGCTTACCAACAAGCCCCGGAGGGCATGGCGGTGCAGGTAAAAACCGAGGTTTGGGAAGAGGCGTTGAACCGCATCCGAGAGGCCGGGCTGCCGGTGATGATTTTTGTCGGCAACCAAGGATTGGTGCAAATTCAGAGCGGTAAAGTACATCATGTGGTGCGTGCCCGAGGCTACCTGAATATCTTGGACAGCAAGGAAGAGGGCTTCAACCTTCACCTGCAAGACGATGCCCTGGCCGAAACTTGGGTGGTCCGCCGCTGTATCCGCGACGGTTTGCTGACCTGCATTGAAGGTTTCGACGAGCACCGCAAAACCGTGATTCAGATTTTCAGCCTGCGCCAGGAGGGCCAAGCCGAATCGACGGTTTGGCAGGAAATCACCAACGGTTTGATGCAGCGTTTCCGATTGGAGCAGTAAGCCCTAAGCCGCAAGATGGAAAATTGGTTACGGCAAGTTCCTTGGCCTCAGGCTGAGACCTTTGCAAAACCCCCATCTGCGGCGCATTTCTGCGTTGTGCGCTGCTCGCTCGCTTGCCTATCTATATGATATGTCTGCACTCGCTGTGCTGCTACGCCTTGAACTGCATCCACATCTGGAGGTTTTGCAAAGGTCTCAGGCTACCTGAAACCTGGATCGCAATAACAGCATAAACAACATAAACAACCGCCTGTCTGATGATGATTCCGGACAGGCGGTTTTATTGCGGATACTTACTTCTTCAACCTTCCGTGCAATTCCTGCACGCTGTACACACCGAGGGCGTTCATGCTTTTCACGCCTTCGCTCATGGCTTCGCCGCCGGCCACGGTGGTGTATTGCGGCACGCGCTGGGTGAGCGAAGTGCGGCGGATGCTGTGGCTGTCGGCCACAGATTGGACGTCGCTGCCTACGGTGTTGACCACCAAGGCGATTTCGCCGTTTTTAATCGCATCCACAATATGCGGGCGGCCTTCCGGCACTTTGTTCACCACTTGCACGGTTACGCCTTGCTCTTGCAGATAAGCGGCAGTACCGCGGGTGGCGCATACGCCGTAGCCCAGAGCTTGGAAGTTTTTGGCGGTTTTCACGATTAACGGTTTGTCTTCGTCGCGCACGGCGATAAACACTTTTCCGGTGGCAGGCATACGTTCGCCCGCGCCGAGTTGGGCTTTCAGGTAGGCTTCGCCGAAGGTTGCGCCCACGCCCATCACTTCGCCGGTCGAGCGCATTTCGGGGCCGAGAATGGTATCCACACCGGGGAATTTGATGAACGGGAACACGGCTTCTTTCACGGCATAGAAATCGGGAACCACTTCTTTTTCTACGCCTTGCTCTTTCAGGCTGATGCCTGCCATCGCGCGCGCGCCCACTTTGGCCAGCGGCACGGAAGTGGCTTTGGAAACAAACGGCACGGTACGCGAGGCACGCGGGTTCACTTCCAGCACGAACACCACGCCGTCTTGCACGGCAAATTGCACGTTCATCAGGCCGACCACGTTCAGCGCATAAGCCATCGCTTTGGTTTGGCGGCGGATTTCGTCTTGAATCTCTTCGGAAAGCGAGTATGGCGGCAGCGAGCAGCCCGAATCGCCCGAGTGGATGCCGGCCTGCTCAACGTGCTGCATGATGCCGCCGATCACCACATCTTTGCCGTCTGAAACGCAATCCACATCTACTTCGATGGCGTTGTTCAAGAAGAAATCGAGCAGCACGGGGCTGTCTTCGGAAACCTGCACGGCTTCGCGCATGTATTTCTGCAACTGTTCGGCAGAATGCACCACCTGCATGGCGCGGCCGCCCAACACATAAGACGGGCGCACCACCAGCGGATAGCCAATTTCTTCGGCCAGCACCAACGCCTCTTCTTCGTTGCGCGCGGTGCGGTTGGGCGGTTGGCGCAAACCCAGATCGTTCAACACTTTTTGGAAGCGTTCGCGGTCTTCGGCGGCGTCAATCGAATCGGCAGACGTGCCGATGATGTTCACGCCGTTTTCCACCAAAGCATTGGCTAGTTTCAGCGGGGTTTGGCCGCCGTAATGCACAATCACGCCCCACGGGTTTTCGGTGCGCACGATTTCCAACACGTCTTCCAGCGTGAGCGGCTCGAAGTAGAGGCGGTCGGAAGTGTCGAAGTCGGTGGAAACGGTTTCGGGGTTGCAGTTCACCATAATGGTTTCAAAACCCGATTCGCGCAGCGCCAGCGCGGCGTGTACGCAGCAATAGTCGAACTCGATACCTTGGCCGATGCGGTTGGGGCCGCCGCCGAGAATCATCACTTTTTTGTTTTCAGACGGCCTCGCTTCGCATTCCTCTTCGTAAGTGGAATAGAGGTAAGCCGTGTCGGATTGGAATTCCGCCGCGCAAGTGTCCACGCGCTTGTACACGGGGTGCAGCTTCAAGCCGTAGCGGTGTTCGCGCACTTCTTTTTCCCCTACGGGACTTCCTGCGGGCGCGCCCAAGCTCAACAATTGCGCCAAGCGTTTGTCGGAAAAGCCTTTGCGTTTCAAGCGGCGCAGAGTAGCGTAGTCCAAATCGTTCAGATGGCCGTCTGAAACTTTTTGTTCTTCTTGAACCAAGTCTTCGATTTGCGCCAAGAACCACGGATCAATCGCGCAAATTTCGTGGATGTCTTCCTTGCTGAAACCGGCGCGGAACGCATCGGCCACATACAGAATGCGCTCGGGGCCGGGGTTGGCCAGCTCGCGGCGGATTTCCGCCTTGTCGGTAGTTTTCGGGTTGAAGCCGCACAAACCGGTTTCCAAACCACGCAGGGCTTTCTGCATCGACTCCTGAATGGTGCGGCCCATCGCCATCACTTCACCCACCGATTTCATTTGCGTGGTCAGGCGGTCGTCGGCAGCGGGGAATTTTTCAAAGGCAAAACGCGGGATTTTCGTAACCACATAATCAATGCTCGGCTCAAACGATGCGGGCGTGCGTCCGCCGGTGATGTCGTTGCGCAACTCGTCCAGCGTAAAGCCCACCGCCAGTTTTGCCGCCACTTTCGCAATCGGAAAGCCCGTGGCTTTGGAAGCCAGCGCCGAAGAACGGCTCACGCGCGGGTTCATCTCAATCACAATCATCTCGCCGTTTTCAGGGTTGATGGCAAACTGCACGTTCGAGCCGCCCGTGTCCACGCCGATTTCGCGCAGCACCGCCAAGCTTGCATTGCGCATGATTTGGTATTCTTTGTCGGTGAGCGTTTGCGCGGGCGCAACCGTGATGCTGTCGCCCGTGTGCACGCCCATCGGGTCGAAGTTTTCAATCGAACAGATGATGATGCAGTTGTCGTTTTTATCGCGCACCACCTCCATTTCATACTCTTTCCAGCCCAGCACCGATTGCTCGATCAGCAACTCATGGGTGGGCGAGGCATCGAAACCGCGTTCGCAAATCGCGATAAATTCGTCTTTATTGTAGGCAATGCCGCCACCCGAACCGCCCATGGTAAACGACGGACGGATCAGCGTAGGAAAGCCCACCTGCTCTTGCGCCGCCAGTGCTTCGTTCATGGTGTGGCACACGAAAGATTTCGGGCAATGCAAGCCGATTTTTTCCATCGCCTCTTTAAAGCGGCCGCGGTCTTCCGCTTTATCAATCGCGTCTTCCGTTGCACCGATCAGCTCGACGTTATATTTCGCCAGCACACCGTTGCGCGCCAAATCCAGCGCACAGTTCAGCGCCGTTTGGCCGCCCATGGTCGGCAGCACCGCATCGGGTCGCTCCTTGGCGATAATCTTCTCAACGGTCTGCCACATAATCGGCTCGATATAGGTAACATCGGCCATATCCGGGTCGGTCATAATCGTGGCCGGGTTGGAATTCACCAGAATCACTTTATAACCTTCCTCGCGCAGCGCCTTACACGCTTGCGCGCCGGAATAGTCGAACTCGCAGGCCTGGCCGATAACAATGGGGCCGGCGCCGATGATTAAAATGGATTTTAGGTCGGTACGTTTGGGCATGGTGTTTACTCTTTAAAATATTAAAAAAGCATTAGGAAAATTACTTTGTTTCTAAATTTATTGAGTCTGCTCCTGAACTCTTTTGAGTTGACTCCTGAATTTCTTGCTTTATTTCTGAATTTTTTGATTCAGCTTTATAAATAAGGGTTGTATTCTGGGTATTAATTATTACCACATTTTCAGCAAATTTTTTTCCGTTACACATCGGATAAACATAATAAAATTCTTTTGTTTTTAATAAAAGAAAACCTTCAAGCACTCGCTTGTCATCTGTTCTAACTGTTACATCAAATCCACCTAATTTCATTCGCTGCAAAGTATGTTCAGTAAATTTATCCAGTTTAAGGCTTGGCATCAGAATTAGTAATATTAAAATGACTGCAGATATGAAAGATAGCTTTTGTATTTTTTGCTTAGGAAGCCTTCTATTTTTTTTAAACTCCTCTAAAACTTCCTTTACTTTCTTTACTTTCAAAAATGTTCCCCAACCATAAAAGCAAGCGTAGGTTGGGTTGGAGCGAAGCGTAAACCCAACATTGCCATGCTTGATTATTTTGTCTAAATGCTGGGTTACGGCCTGCGGCCTAACCCAACCTACGATTAACCAACCTATGGCATTTTTTATGCAATGGTTTTGTTGGGTTTATCAATCCAACCTACATCTTTATCTTTCAAACGTCATTATTCGCCGAAATCCCCCTCTGTTTCTACGCTGCTCCCCACCCAATCCGCGGGCAAAATGCCTCTTTGCACATAACGGTGAAACGATGAATACGGCCAATCGGCTACCCGCGTTACATATCCGTGCTTCACCGGGTTGAAATGAATGTAATCAATATGGGCATTCAAATCCCGCTCGTCGCGGATTTGATGTTCCCAATAACGCCGCTGCCAAATCCCGCGTTCGTTTTTGCGTCTGCGGGCAGCGGATATGTCTTCCGTTTTGGGCAAGGCTCGGGAAAATCCGGCTTTAATCATGCGCAGGCGCATGGGGTAATCGCTGTCGTTTTCAGGTAGCCTGATTAATAAATGCAGATGCTCGGGCAAGACGCACACGGCAATCATTTCAAACGGGTGCTTTTGCTTTACCACTTTTACGGCCTGCCGCAGCTTGTCGATATGCCGCACCAGCCAATCTTGCCGGCGGTCTTGTAGGACGAGGGTGAAAAAATAGCACCCACCCGGTGTGAAGCTGCGGCGATATTGCATGGCTACCTCCGTGTTGCGGAAAGCGTTGCGTAGGCAAACGTAGCCTAAATGTTGGGTTACGGCCTGCGGCCTAACCCAACCTACGGCTGTTCAGGCTACCTGAAAGCAGGTTGTAGTAAATGTAGCTTGGGTTGAAGCGCAGCGTAAACCCAATATGGCCATGCTTGATTATTTTGACTTATGTTGGGTTACGGTTTGTGCCCGATCCCAATCTACCGGCTGCGGAGGTAAGGGCGTATTTTTACAAAAAGGCCGTCTGATTGTCAGACAGCCTTTTTTGTGTCGGTTTCCCCTGCCTGAATGTGTATGTCGGCCGGGCGGGATTATACGGTATTTCAGGCGCTCTGCGGCGGGGAAATTCGGAGTCGGGCTACCTGAAAGACGGCGGGCTGCTTGAAAACAGGGCGTTCAGGTAGCCTGTGGCTTACCACAGATGGCGCATGGCTGCTTGCTCTTGGCGGATGCGGACGGCGAGAATTACCAAGTAAACGGGCAGGCCGATGGCCATGGTGGTCCAGGCGTGGCAGAGCAGGCCGATGCCGATGAGTTCGGGAATGACGTTGAGGAAATAATTGGGGTGGCGCACATGGCGGAAGAGCCAGGAGTGGTTGAGGGTGTGTTGGGGGTGGATGTAGATTTTCAGCGTCCAGATCTTGCCGAGCGCGTGGATCACGTAAAACAGCATGGCGAGGGCGAAGGCGGTCAGGGCGGCGCCGGCGGTGGAGACGGCATCAAAGGATGTGCCGCGGAGATGGGATTCGGCCAGGGCGGCGAAGTAGTAGGCAATGTGGGCGGCGGCCAGCAGCTTGGAATTTTTTTCACCAAACTGCTTGGCGCCTTCGGCAATCAGGCGCTTTTCGTTGCGGATGGAAATGGAGAGGGAGACGAGGCGGATGGCGAAAAAGAGGAAAAACAGGGTGGTAATCATGTTTGCTGGGTTTCGGTGAAGGGCTTAAACGGTGGCCAACCACATCTTCACGGCGAAACCGGCAAACATCAGCCCGACCATGCCCATGGCGCAGGCGGAAAGCCGCTGGTAGCGGCGGAACAGCCGTGTCATTTTGTGTCCGGCGAACACCAGCAGGTTGAGGTAGAGAAAGCTGGTGGTCTGCAAAATCACCGCCAGCACCAGGAAGGAGAGGGCGGGGTGCGGATAGGCGGGATCGACAAACTGGACGAAAAACGACAGAAAAAACAATATGGCCTTGGGATTGGTGAGGCTCAAGAGCAGGGCGCGTTTGAAAATGTGGCGGGCCGGCTGGACAGGGCTGTTTTCAGCGGCCTGCACACTAGACGGGGCGAGCCGCCATTTTCTGACAGCGCCGCGCAATAAATTGAAGCCGATATAGGCCAGATAGAGGCCGCCCACCAGTTTGAGGCCGTCAAACAGGGTGGGATAGAGTTTGAGCAGGGTGCCGGCGCCGAGAATGGTGGCCAGCATCAGCAGGGTGTCGCCGAAGATGATGCCGGCGATGGCGCGGTAGGCGGCTTTCACGCCGTGCTGGACAGCGATGGATAGGCAGAACAGGGAGTTGGGGCCGGGCAGGATGATGACGGCGACGGTGCCGATGATGTAGGTGATGAGGTGGACGGTGCCGAACATGGGTGCTTGCTTTCAGGTAGCCTGCGGCGGCTGGGCTGCGGACGGCAGGCAAAAAAATAACCGCTGCAAGGCGGTGTGTGGGTGGTTTTGGTGCCCGAGACCGGAATCGAACCGGTACGCCCGTATTAGGGGCGACGGATTTTAAGTCCGTTGTGTCTACCAATTTCACCACTCGGGCCATGTACCGGATGAGCCGGTACACAGGGAACTGGAGGCGGGGGCGCGGATTTTAACCGGCCTATGCGGAGGTTGCACCCCCCGCAGCATAAACACTCTGCCACCCCGCCGTGAAGCTGGAGAGATTGGAGGCGGAAGTCGGAATCGAACCGGCGTACACGGCTTTGCAGGCCGCTGCATAACCACTCTGCCATTCCGCCAAAGGGTGCGTTTTAGAAAGGAAAAACGGCTGAAACTTGGAGCGGGAAACGAGTCTCGAACTCGCGACCTCAACCTTGGCAAGGTTGCGCTCTACCAACTGAGCTATTCCCGCAGGGTGGATTTATCTGCATTCCGGCAAGGCTGCCGCTTGTGAAGGCGGGTGGAGCGGGAAACGAGTCTCGAACTCGCGACCTCAACCTTGGCAAGGTTGCGCTCTACCAACTGAGCTATTCCCGCATACCGGAAACTGAAGCAGACAAAACGATAAACTGGAGCGGGAAACGAGTCTCGAACTCGCGACCTCAACCTTGGCAAGGTTGCGCTCTACCAACTGAGCTATTCCCGCATCGGGTGTTTTCCGGCGTGGCCGTACTCACGAAAGGACGCCATTATAGGGCGATTGGCGGCGCAGTCAAGCTGCGGGCCGGGGAAATTTTTTTGGTGTCTGTTATTTATTGGAATTTTCTTGTTTGCGGCGAGCTGTTTCGGTGGTGCAAGCCGGGTTTCAGGTGGCCTGAAGGCGGCCTGTGGCCGGCGTTTGTCTGTAATTTCTGCTTTAGTGCCGCTATAATGCGGCATTTGTTCCTTCCCCATCCCAAATTTTCCCATCAGAAAGGTGAAATACATGAGCCTGAAAATCGCCATCAACGGTTACGGCCGCATCGGCCGCCAAGTTTTGCGCGCCATTTACGAATACAATCTGCGCGACCAATTCGAAATCGTGGCGGTGAACGCCAGCGGCGGCCTGGAAACCAATGCCCACCTGACCAAATTCGACACCGTGCACGGTCGCTTTGCCGCCGATGTGCGCCACGACGACACCCATTTGATTGTGAACGGCGACCACATTCCCTTCTTCTCCACCCGCAATCCGGCCGAACTGCCGTGGCGCGATTTGGGCGTGGATTTGGTGATGGAATGCACCGGCGCGTTCACCAGCAAAGAAAAATGCCAAGCCCACTTGGATGCCGGCGCCAAAAAAGTGCTGATTTCCGCGCCCGGCGGCGACGATGTGGACGCTACCGTGGTGTACGGCGTCAACCACGATGTGCTCACTGCCGACATGACTGTGGTCTCCAACGCTTCCTGCACCACCAACTGCCTGGCGCCGGTGGCCAAAGCGCTGCACGACGGCTTGGGCGTGGTCAAAGGCCTGATGACCACCATCCACGCCTTCACCAACGACCAAGTGCTCACCGATGTGCGCCACAAAGACCTGCGCCGCGCCCGCAGCGCGGTGGACAATATGATCCCCACCAAAACCGGTGCCGCCAAAGCCGTGGGCTTGGTGTTGCCCGAGTTGAAAGGCAAGCTCGACGGTTTTGCCGTGCGTGTGCCCACCATCAATGTGTCGCTGGTGGACCTCACTTTTGAAGCGGCGCGCGAAACCAGCGTGGAAGAAGTGAACGCCATTGTGAAGGCCGCCAGCGAAGGCGCGATGAAAAACATCTTGGGCTACAACACCCTGCCTTTGGTGTCGTCCGACTTCAACCACAGCACCGAAGCCTCTACCTTCGACAGCACGCTGACCAAGGTTTCCAACGGCAATATGGTGAAAGTGCTGGCTTGGTACGACAATGAATGGGGCTTCAGCTGCCAGATGCTGAACACCGCCCGCGCCATGTTCGGCATGGAAGTACGTCCGCTGGTGTAAGCCGTTGATGAGAATGGAAAGCCGCGCCGAAAGGGGCGGCTTTTTGCTTTTCAGGTAGCCTGCTGCGGTTTGGGGCTACCTGAAAGCAATGGAGCGGCCCGATTGGCGGCCTGACCATAAAACCAGGGCCTCCCTTAGTACGGCGGGAGGCCCTGGTTTTGATTGGCGGGATGTTACAGCACGTAGCGGGCCAAATCTTCCTGTTCGGCCACTTCTTCCAGCCGTTCGTTTACATAGGCGGCGTCCACGAGGGTTTGGCCGGCCGGGGTTTGGAACGACACGTCTTCCAGCAGTTTTTCCAACACCGTGTGCAGACGGCGGGCGCCGATGTTTTCGGTTTTTTCGTTCACGTGGAAGGCGATTTCCGCCAGGCGGGTGATGCCTTCGTCGGCAAACACCAAATCCACGCCGTCGGTGGCGAGCAGGGCTTGGTATTGCTTGGTGAGGCAGGCGTCGGTGCGGGTGAGGATGGCTTTGAAGTCGTCCACGGTGAGGCTTTCCAGCTCCACGCGGATGGGAAAGCGGCCTTGCAGCTCGGGAATCAGGTCGCTGGGTTTGCTCAGGTGGAAGGCGCCGGAAGCGATGAACAGGATGTGGTCGGTTTTGACCATGCCGTATTTGGTTTGCACGGTGGTGCCTTCCACCAGGGGCAGCAGGTCGCGCTGCACGCCCTGGCGCGATACGTCGCCGCCGTGGCGGCTGCTGTCGGTGGCGATTTTGTCGATTTCGTCGAGGAAAACGATGCCGTGCTGTTCCACCGCACGCACGGCCTGTTCGCGCAAGTCTTCTTCGTTCACCAGTTTGGCCGCTTCTTCGTCTAAGAGCAGCTTCATGGCGGCGGCCACTTTCATTTTCTGTTTTTTGGTGCGGCCTTGCTGCATTTTGCTGAACATGTCCTGCAGCTGGCTGCTGAATTCCTCCATGCCGGGCGGCCCCATCACCTGCATGCCGCCGGCGGGGGTATGG
Organism: Neisseria shayeganii 871; assembly: GCF_000226875.1. GTDB lineage: Bacteria > Pseudomonadota > Gammaproteobacteria > Burkholderiales > Neisseriaceae > Eikenella > Eikenella shayeganii. The sequence continues at coordinate 1,596,915 of NZ_JH164926.1, read as the reverse complement.
GCGATGTCGATGTCGATTTCTTTATCGTCCAATTCGCCGCGGCGCAGCATGTCGCGGAATTTCTTGCGGGTGTTGCTTTCCGGCTGCGGCTCGGGGGCTTCGCCGGCAAAACCGGCTTGGCGCGGCGGCGGCAGCAGGGCGTCGAGAATGCGGTTTTCGGCGGCGTCTTGTGCGCGGTCGCGGTTTTTCTGCACCGCCTGTTCGCGCAGGTTTTTGAGGGCGATTTCCATCAGGTCGCGCACGATGCTGTCCACATCGCGGCCCACATAGCCCACTTCGGTAAACTTGGTGGCTTCGATTTTGATAAACGGCGCATTGGCGAGGCGTGCGAGGCGGCGGGCGATTTCGGTTTTGCCCACGCCGGTGGGGCCGATCATCAGAATGTTTTTCGGCACGATTTCGCTGCGCAGCGGTTCGGCCACTTGGGAGCGGCGGTAGCGGTTGCGCAGGGCCACGGCCACGGCTTTTTTGGCTTGGTTTTGGCCGATAATGTGTTTGTCGAGTTCGTGAACGATTTCTTGGGGGGTCATCATGGCGGTGGTGCTCATGGGGGAATCCTTGGGGCTGACAATGAAGCCGGAAATGGCGGCAGGCCGGGGAAAATCAAGGGAAGCAGGCTACCTGAAAGCGGCGGGCGGGTTTCAGGTAGCCTGTGTGCCGTTCGGACGGCGGCCGCTTATCTGCCGTGTGGCGCGGTATTTGTTTTGCCAAAACAGTGGCATGCGTTGTTTTGAGTGATTTTTGCCCGGTAAGGCTTGGTAGGCATGGCGGTTTTGCGTAGAATGTCGCCTCGAATAAAATTGAGAATAAATTTTATTTGGTTGACAGTTCAGCCTTTCGACCGTTTACTTTTCCGGATTTCCCATGAAACGCACTTTTTGTTTTGAAGCCAAAGTTTTGGTTTTCGCCCTGGCCGCCGTCGGCAGCCCGGGCTTTGTTTTTGCCCAAACCGCCCAAGCGGAGGACACCGCCACCGAGTTGGAAAATATTGAGGTAACGGCCAAGCGCCGCTACGACAACGGCTACCAGCCGGTGGCCGCCGATGTGGTGGGCGGGGGCAATACGCCGCTGGTGGAGATTCCGCGCAGCGTGAATGTGGTGACGGCCGCGGTATTGGAAGACCGCCGCCCGTCTTCTTTGGACGAAGCGCTGCAAACCGTGAGCGGCATCCGTCAGGCCAATACGCTGGCCGGCACGCTGGATGCGGTGGTCAAGCGCGGTTTCGGCGACAACCGCGACAACTCCATTTTGCGCAACGGCATGCAGATGTCGCAAACCCATTTGTTTTCGCCCACTGCCGAACGGGTAGAGGTGTTGAAAGGGCCGGCTTCCGTGCTGTACGGGGTGCAGGATCCCGGCGGCGTGGTAAATGTGGTCACCAAGCAGCCGCAGTTCAAACCCGCGTATGTGCTCAGTACCGCTTTGGGCAGCCACAACAGCCGCCAGTTCGGCCTGGACTTTACCGGCCCCATCGGCGAAACAGGTTTGGCCTACCGCCTGATTGCCGACCACCGGCAAAGCGATTACTGGCGCAATTTCGGTGAAAAAAGGCAAACCACGCTGGCGCCTTCGGTCAAATGGGTGGGGGACGGCACCACGCTGAGCGCCTCTTACGAATATCTGGATTACACCGTGCCGTTTGACCGCGGCACCTTTATCGACAGCACGCCCGGCAGCGCAAATTACGGCAAGCCCTTGGCGATTCCGGCCAAGCGCCGTTTGGACGAGCCGTTTAGCGAGCAGAGCGGCAAAAACCATTTGTTCCAGTTTACGGCCGACCATTATTTCAACGACAACTGGAAAATGCGTTTCAACTACGGCCTGACCTACCACACCTACGATGACTGGAAAGCGCGGATTCTCAATACGGCATCGGGCATCGACACCGCCACCGGCCGGGTATTGCGCCGCATCGACGGCACGCAGGACGCCCGTTTGCGCGTGCACAATCTTGCCCTCGGCGTGAACGGCGACGCGCATTGGGGCACAGTGCGCCACAAGCTGTCTTTCGGCATTGAAGCCATGCGCAACGACCGACTGTTGAGGCGGATTTACCAAGGCAATGCGGCCGGCAACCACACCATCAATATGTACGACCCGCAGTACGGCGGCATCGCGCCGCAGCCGGGCGTGAACACCATAGACGGGCAGGGCAACAACACCCGCCAAACCGAGGAGCTGAAAACGGCTTCGCTGTATGTGAACGATGCCGCTTATTTCGGCGACAAATGGATTGTTTCCGGCGGCCTGCGCCTGGATTATTACGACCAATACGCCGGCCGCCAAAACGGTGCCAAACCCGGACGCAATACCAAAGGGCTGCCGCATGAGTTTCGGGTAAACACCGACAACCACGGCTGGAACCTGTCGCCGCAGATCGGCGCGGTGTACCGCATCCATCCGCAATGGTCGGCTTATGCCGGCTACGCCACCTCATTCCGCCCGCAGGTATCGATTGGGAGTGAGATTCCCGGCGAGGCCAAGCCCGAGCGCGGCCGTGCGTTCGAAGTGGGCGCCAAATACGCCGGCGGGCAGTTGTCGGCGGCGGTGGCGGCTTTCCACATCGTCAAGGAAAACGTGCGCTATACCACCACCGTGGGCGGCCAAACCGAAGTCCGTTTTGCCGGCCGGGCCCGTTCTTACGGTTTGGAAGCCGAAGTCGGCGGCCAGATTACCGAGCGTTTGGGCATCAATGCCAATTACGCCTATACGCGTACCGAGGCATTGGAAGCGGAGCCGGGTGTGGCCGGCCTGCCGTTGAACAATACGCCGCGCAACCAGTTCGGCCTCTACCTCACTTACGACTTCGGCCGCGTGGCGGGCGGCAGCCTGCGCGGCGGCCTGGGCGGCAAGTTTAACGGCAGCTGGTACATCGGCGACACCCGGGGCGGTTTGTGGAAAATCCCGTCTGCGGCCACCGCAGACGCCTTTCTCTCTTACGACACCCAAGTGGGCGGTAGCCGGCTGAACCTGCGCCTCAACGGCAAAAACCTGAGCAACCGCCTGTATTACACCTCCACCGTTGCCTCTTCGGCGCATTTCCCCATGATTGCCATCGGCAATCCGCGCGAAATCAGTCTGTCCGCCAAGCTGGCGTTTTAAATTCAATCGAGGCAAAGGCTACCTGAAAACCGCCAGTACGGCTGAGCAGGCTTTCAGGTAGCCTTTCCGGTTGCGTCTGCCGCAACGGCAGGCCGCCGTTTGCCCGCAGGGGTGGGAAAATGAATCAGGAAAAATGGAAAATCGAGCTGGAAAGCACGCCGTGGTGGCTGTTGGAAAGCTTTGCCGGCGTGCTGCTGTTTTGTCTGCTGGCGGCGCTGCTGCTCGGCCGTACCCGCTTCGGCAGGCAGTTTGCCCGCATCGTGCGGCCCTGCCTGCAGAGGCCGGCCGCGGCCAAAACGGCGGCTCTGTTGCTTTTGCTCTTGCTGATGGTGTTGGTGGAAGTGCGCATCAGCGTGCTGAACACCTTTTTTTACAACGGCCTGTACAGCTCGCTGCAAGACGGGGCGGTGGAAGCATTTTGGTTTTTCGCCCTCATCAATGCGGCGCTGATGGCGGTGAAAATCCTCCACACCGTGTTCAACGATTTTTTGGAACAGGTGTTTATGATCCGCTGGCTGGAACGGCTCAACCAAGTGCTGACCGACCATTGGCTGGCGCACAAAAACTATTACCGCCTGCACATGCGGCGCCATGCGCCCGACAACATCGACCAGCGCATTCAGCAGGACGCACAGGATTTCATCGTGACCACGGTGGAGATGGTGCGCGGCCTCATCAATGCGGTGGTGTCGGTGGTGGAATTTACCGTGATTCTGTGGGGTTTGTCGGGCGTACTCACGCTGTTGGGCGTGGACATTCCGCGTGGGATGGTGATGTTTATCTACCTGTTTATTCTGGGCGCCACCCTGGCCTCGGTGTGGATCGGCCGGCCGCTGGTGGGCCTCAACTTTCAAAACGAGCGCTTGAACGGCGACTACCGCTACGCCTTGGTCCGCGTGCGCGACCATGCCGAGAGCATCGCCTTTTACGGCGGCGAGGCGGCCGAGCGGGACAATCTGCGCCGCCATTTCGCCCGCATCATCCGCAACCGCTGGCGGATTGTCTACCGCAGCCTGGGCCTGAACGGCTTCAATACCGGCATCACCCAAATTTCCAATCTGCTGCCGCTGATGCTGCAGGCGCCGCGCTTTTTTGCCGGCGAAGTGAAAATCGGCGATATGCACCAAACCGTGCAGGCGTTCAACCGCCTCCAGCGCGCCCTCTCGTTTTTCCGCAACACCTACGAAGCCTTTACCGCCTACCAGGCGCGGGTGGAGCGTTTGGCCGGCTTTTTGTGCCACACCGCCCATCAGGATCCCGTGCGCCTGCCGCAAACCGAAACCGCCCGCGGCGTATTGTCGGCCGAAGGGCTGACGCTGTACCGCAGCGACGGCGGCATTTTACTGGCCGACATCGGTTTTCAGGTAGCCGACGGCGATGCGCTGCTGATCCAAGGGCCATCCGGTTGCGGTAAAACCTCCCTGCTGCGGGCGCTGGCCGGTTTGTGGCCGTTCGGCAGCAGCGGCCGCATCCGCAGCCCGGCGCACGGCCATACGCTGTTTGTGCCGCAGCACCCCTATATGCCGCAAGGAACGTTGCGGCAGGCGCTGTGTTATCCCGATTTGCAGCCGGACGATGCCGCCCTGCACCGGGCGATGGACGGCTGCCGCTTAGGCTACCTGAAAAGCTGTTTGGATCGCGAAAACGACTGGCAGCACAAGCTCTCGCCCGGCGAATTGCAGCGGGCGGCCTTTGTGCGCATCGTATTGGGCAGACCACAGCTGGTGTTGCTGGACGAAGCCACCTCGGCTTTGGACGAAGAAACCGAAGCCGCCCTTTACCGTTTGATCCGCAAAGAATTGGCCGACAGCATGATTGTGAGCATCGGCCACCGCAGCAGCCTGAACGCCTTTCACAACAAAGTGGTGTGTATCGGAGAGGCGGCCTGCACCTGAGCCGGCGGCCTGACGGCTTTTCAGGTAGCCTCAAAGGCCGGCTGAAACAACGGCATACGCTTGCCGACAGAAAAACCGACACCGTGCCGCCAAAGCCGGCACGGTGTCGGTTTTTCTATA
>NZ_JH164926.1:1486591-1591404 GCF_000226875.1 Neisseria shayeganii 871 | reverse complement strand
TGAAACAATACAAATGATGCTGAGCAAGCACATACACCGCTTGCCACTGCTAAAGCTTGGCGAGCTGATCGGTTGGCAATTGATCGAGCGGCGTTTCTATTAACTAGAAATTAATCGAACAGCCATGTTGGCTAACCCGAGGGCAAGACCTATGCGCTGGCATCAACGGTGCTTTCGGGCTCGGATATGTATTGTAGTGTTGCTTTGGCGTTAAGAAGTATCGGGAAAGATTTCGCTATCAACCGGTTGCACCGGTTGCTGCGTTTTAGCATACCGAAAACGGGGAATAATGGGCATTTGGGGCGGCGCCGCAGGCAGGGAGTTTTGACTGAGTACGCCGCCATCAAGCATATAAAGAAAATCTTCAGCTGTTTCTCAAGTCGAGTGATAAGGGCGGGACAGCTCGTGGACGGCATCCACCAAGATTTTGGCGTGTTCCGGATCGGTATGTTGGTTGATGCCGTGGCCCAGATTGAAGACGTGGCCGCTGCCGTTGCCGTAGTCGGCCAGGATGCGGGCGGCTTCTTGGCGGATGGCTTCGGGCGTGCCGAAGAGGGCGAAGGGGTCGAAATTACCTTGCAGGGCCACGTGTTTGCCTACGCGGGCGCGGGCTTGGCCGATGTTACAGGTCCAGTCCAAGCCCAGGGCGTCGGCGCCGCAGGTAGCCATGGCTTCCAGCCATTGCCCGCCGCCTTTGGTGAACACGATCACGGGCACTCTGCGGCCTTCGTGTTCGCGTTTCAAACCGCCGATGATTTGCTGCATATAGCGCAGGCTGAAGGTTTGGAAGGCTGCATCGCTTAATACGCCGCCCCAGGTGTCGAAAATCTGGACCGCTTGGGCGCCGGCTTCGATTTGGGCGTTCAGGTAGCCGGTAACCGCTTGGGCGTTGATGTCGAGAATGCGGTGCAGCAGGTCGGGGCGGGCATACATCATGCTTTTGACGTGGCGGAATTCTTTGCTGCCGCCGCCTTCAATCATGTAGCAGGCCAGAGTGAAGGGGCTACCTGAAAAGCCGATGAGCGGTACGCGGCCGTTTAGGGCGCGGCGGATGGCGGTAACGGCGTCGAACACATATTGCAGCCGGCCCATATCCGGTACGGCCAGCTCGCGGATGGCGGTTTCGTTTTGCAGGGCGCGCTCGAATTTGGGGCCTTCGCCTTCGGCAAAATACAGGCCCAAGCCCATGGCGTCGGGCACGGTGAGGATGTCGGAAAACAGGATGGCGGCATCCAAGTCGAAGCGCTCCAAGGGTTGGATGGTGACTTCGGTGGCCAGCTCGGTGTTTTTGCACAAATCCAAGAAGCTGCCGGCGCGGGCGCGGGTGGCTTTGTATTCGGGCAGGTAACGGCCGGCTTGGCGCATCATCCAGATGGGGGTGTATTCGACCGGTTCTTTTAAGAGGGCGCGCAAAAAGGTGTCGTTTTTCAGGGGCGGCATGGAAGGCTCCGGGGTGGCAAGATGGGGCAAACGGGCGGCAGGCGATGCAATTGCGGCAAGATGGCGTGCGGTGTGTTCAGGTAGCCTGAGCGCAGCGCAATACGGTGCGGTGGCTTGAAAAAGAAACCGCGGGCAAACAGCATTGCCGGCGGTTTCGGTTTGTTTTCAGCAAGCGTTCGGGCTACCTGAAAACGGTGGCCGCACATCGGCGTGTCAGTATTTTACGCCTTTGTGCAAGGCCACTACGCCGGCGGTCATATTGTGGTAGTCCACGCTGTCGAAGCCGGCGTCCAGCATCATCTGCTTCAGGGTTTCTTGGTCGGGGTGCATGCGGATGCTTTCGGCCAGATACTGATAGCTGTCGGCGTCTTTGGCAATCAGCTTGCCCATCAGCGGCAGCAGCTTGAAGGAGTAGAGGTCGTAAGCGGGCGCCAGCGGCTTGGCCACTTTGGAAAACTCCAATACCAGCAGGGTGCCGCCCGGCTTGAGCACGCGGTACATTTCGTGCAGGGCGATGTCTTTGTGCGTCATGTTGCGCAGGCCGAAAGACACGGAAACCAAGTCGAAATAGTGGTCGGGGAAGGGCAGTTTTTCCGCATCGCACACAGCCACGGGCAAGACCAAACCTTCGTTGAGCAAGCGGTCGCGACCCACACCGAGCATGGAGGAGTTGATGTCGGTCAGCCATACCTCGCCGCTTTTGCCCACCCGTTTGGCCCAACCGCGCGACAAATCGCCGGTGCCGCCGGCGATGTCCAACACTTTGCCGCCTTTGGGCAGGCGGGCGGTGTGGATGGTGAACTGTTTCCACACCCGGTGCAGGCCGCCGGACATCACGTCGTTCATGATGTCGTAGTTTTTGGCCACGGAGTGGAAAACTTCGGCCACTTTGCCGGCTTTTTCGCTTTCCTGAACGGTTTGGTAGCCGAAGTGGGTTTGCTTGTCTTGGCTCATAAGAGGGACTTTCTTTGCAGGGCTGGTTTAGTTTTGCAGCATGTTTTGCACACAAGTACCCATTGCTTGGGTCAGCTTGCTTTCCAGCTCGGGGTCGTTTTGGGAAAGGCCGTAGTTGATGACGGCCTTTTTCCAGGCGGTGGCATCCGGGTACAGTTTGGCGGCTTCATCGAATGAGCAGCCGCACAGTTGGCTGAACTGCTCTTTGCTGAAGGCGGCATTCGAACCGGCGGCGGAAACGGCGGAGTCGGTGCAGCTGGTGACGAATTCGGCGCGCATTTTGCCGTCATCGGTGTTTTCGGCCACTTTTTCGACGGCGGCATCACAGCCGGCCAGCAAAACGGCGGCAGAAACGGCGAGGGCGGAAGCGAAAGTTTTGAAGTGCATGGAAATCTCCTGATGGAAAGTGTGGGAATATCGGGTGCCAGGCATGGCGCAATGGCTGATTCGGGCTACCTGAAAACGGCTGGATTATGGCAGCAGGCGTTCGGCGCAGCGGTTGCCGGCGGCGCGCATATTGGCTTCCAATTCGTCCCCGTTTTTGCCGCTGTCATAGTCGGCCAAAGCTTGAAGCCAAGCGGCTTGGCTGCGGTATTGGGCGGCGGTTTCGTCAAAGGTACAGCCGCAGACTGCGGCAAAGGTTTCCGGCGGCGTGCCGCTGTCTTCGCCGGCGGCGGCTTCGGTGCAGCTGGCAACAAATTGCTGGCGCGCCTGAACCAAGCCGGGCGCATCGGCGCCGGGTGTGGCGGCGTCGGGGGCCGCCGTATGATGCGCTGCCTGTTCGCAAGCGGCGAGCATCAGCAGCAGGGCGGCATAAACGGGGCGGATACGTTGGTTCATCACTGGAGCGATTGCGGTTTCGTTGAGGCCGGGTCGGCTTGCCGCGAGGCGCCTGCCAGCCGCAAACGGTCAAGATAATCGGCCCACATTGTATCGTATTCGTGCGCCAATTTATACAGATAATCCCAGTCGTAGAGGCCGCTGTCGTGGCCGTCGGAAAAGGTGATTTTCAAAGCGTAGTTGCCGGCGGCCTGCAAGGCAATGATGCGTACGCCGGCTTTGCCGGTTTGCAGTTTTTCCTGTCCGCTGCCGTGCCCGCGCACCTCTGCGCTCGGGGAATAGACCCGCAGATACTCTGCCGGCAGGCGGTATTCGCCGTCGGCATAGTGGAGAATGACCAGGATGCCCTGTTGTTGCAGGCGGATTTCTTGAGGCAGGGGAGTGGACATGGCGGTTTCAGGTAGCCTTGGCGGCTTAGGCAAAATAAGCGGTATTGTAGCAGAGACAGCGGGGGAAATGTTTTGACAGAAAAAAGGTTTTTGCCTATAATGCGCGGTTTCGCACATGGGGTGCGAAGAAGTAAACCCTAATTCTCATGGAGTTGAGTATGTACGCGGTCGTAAAAACCGGCGGCAAACAATACAAAGTTGCCGTTGGCGAAAAATTGAAAGTAGAACAGATACCTGCCGAACTCGACAGCCAAATCGAACTGACTGAAGTTTTGATGATTGCTGACGGCGATTCTGTAAAAGTAGGTGCGCCCTTTATCGAAGGTGCCAAAGTTACCGCCAAAGTAGTGGCCCACGGCCGCGGCGAGAAAATCCGCATTTTCAAAATGCGCCGCCGCAAACACTACCAAAAGCGTCAAGGCCACCGTCAGAATTTCACCCAAATCGAAATTGTGGCCATCGCCTGATCCCATTCAGTAAACAAGTTTAGGAGTATTAAACATGGCAACCAAAAAAGCCGGCGGTAGCTCTAAAAACGGCCGCGATTCAGAAGCCAAACGACTGGGCGTGAAAGCCTTCGGCAGCGAGTTGATTCCTGCGGGTTCCATTATCGTGCGTCAGCGCGGCACCAAATTCCATGCCGGCGAAAACGTGGGCATGGGCAAAGACCACACCCTGTTTGCCAAAGTGGACGGTTATGTGGAATTCGCCGTAAAAGGCCGCCTAAACCGCAAAACCGTGAGCGTACGCCCTTACACCGGCGCGGATGAGTAATCGGCTGTAAGCTGCTCAATGGATTCAAAAGGACTTCGTTAAAACGGAGTCCTTTTTTGTTGTTGCCGTTTTGATTACTGTGTCGGCAGTCTGGCTGCCGAATCCAATCGGGCAGGCGGAGATGAAAAGAGCAGCAGGGATGCTTGCTTTCAATGCTCAATCACCACACCGTCGCGTTTTTTCAGGCGTTCTTTCACCCATTTGGGAATGCGGCTGTCGAAAAACCATGCGCCGTCTGCCCATTCAATCGCGCCGCCGCGGCAGCGGAAAGTGTGTTGTTGGCTGGAAAACGGATGGCGCTCGGTGAGCAGCACGCTGCGCGTCGGGCCCCAATCGCAGACGGGCAGATCGGCGGCCAAACGGCGGACGGCGGTTTCTTGATGCCGTTGGCCGCAGTCGCCGCCACATTGTTTCAGGGTTTGGCGCGGACAGGCATCGGCGTGGCCGTCGGGCAGGATGCCGAGCAGGGCCGGACACAGCCCGTTTTGCTGCGCCCAATCGTTCAGGGCGCGCTTGGCGCCTTTGGGATGCAGAAACAGGCCGGTAGGTGCTTGTGGGTAAAAACCGTCTGCTAAGGGGCTGATTTTGGCTTTCAGGTAGCCTTGGTGCAGCTGCCAGTTTATGCTGCGGTAAGGGGCGACGGAGTGGTGATTCGCGGGTTTGAGGCCGTGGCGGTGCAGATAGGCGGCCATTTGCGCCATATTGTGCAGCGGGCCGAGGCTGGGTAAAAACTCGATGTGGCGGGTTGCCTGCCAGCGGTCGGCGGCGCCGGCTTGGCGGAGCAGGGCGTGGATTTCCTGAAAGGCCTGTTCGTGCACCAACAGCTGTGGTTGTTGATGTCCGGGATGGTGCCAGATGCTGATGCCGTGGCTGTCGGGCAGGGCGTGGATTTGTTGGCTCAGGTGGGCGGGCAGCCAATCCGGCAGCAGGCCGGGGCGCAGCAGTTTGTGGACGGTTTGCTGCCAGTGGGCGGCATCGGTTTCCTGCAGGCTCAGTTCGAGGAAGTCGCACAGCGCCAACACGTCGGCCAAGGCGCGGTGCCGCTGCGGAGCGCGGATGCCGTGCCGCTCGATGATGGTTTCCAGGTTGTGTTTGTGGTGTCGCGGATACAGCTGGCGGGAAAGCTGAACCGTGCACAGGGTGGGGGCGGCGAAGGGGTGGCCGGCGCGGGCGAATTCGTGGCGCAGAAAGGTGTAGTCGAAGCGGCTGTTGTGCGCCACCAGCAGGCTGCCGCGCAGCAGGGGCAGCAGTTCGGCGGCAATGTCGGCAAAGCGCGGGGCGGCGGCCACCATGTCGTTGCGGATGCCGGTGAGCCGTTCGATAAACGGGGAGATGGTTTGCTGCGGATGGATCAGGGTGTTGAAGGTGCGGATTTCGCCGCGGTAAAAGTGCAGCACGGCCACTTCGGTCACGCGGTCTTCGTAGAAATGGCCGCCGGTGGACTCTAAATCGACAACGGCCACCGGCAGCGGCAGTTGGCTGAAGGCGTACAGCAGTTTCGGATAGCGGGGCGTGAGGTTCATGCGGGAGGGCTTGGCTGAAACAGGCGGAACAGACGTTTGGGCGATGGAGAAAACAGTTTTCAGGTAGCCTCAATCGGGCTACCTGAAAGTCTTTTTCGACACATTATAAGTGGCTTACAGCAAGGCATTGAGGGCTTGGTCGAGGTCGGCCCAAATGTCTTCCACGTCTTCGATGCCGATAGAGAAGCGCAACATGCCTTCGCGGATGCCGAGCTGTTGTTTCAATTCGGCGCTCATGCCGCTGTGCGACTGGCTGGGCGAGTGGTTGACCAGGCTTTCCACGCCGCCGAGGCTGGCGGCCATCTGCAGCAGTTGCAGGCGGCGGATCACGGTGTCGGCGGCTTGGCGGCTGTTTTGGCGCAGATAAACCGACACCACGCCGCCGAAACCGCGCATCTGCCGTTTAGCCAGCTCGTGGTGCTCGTGTTGCGGCAGGCCGGGATAGAACACGGTTTCCACCGCCGGGTGACTGCTGAGACGGCGGGCGATTTCGGCGGCGTTGGCCAAGTGTTGCTTCATGCGCACGGACAGGGTTTTGATGCCGCGCAACACCAAGGAGCAGTCCATCGGCCCGGCCACGGCGCCGGTGTGGGCGGTGAGGGTTTTCAGGCGTTTGGCCCAGTCGGGGTCTTTGGCCACCACGATGCCCATCAGCACGTCGGAGTGCCCGCACAGGTATTTGGTGGCGGAGTGGAACACGAAGTCGCAGCCCAATGCCAGCGGGTTTTGCAGATAGGGGGTGGCGAAGGTGTTGTCCATGCCCACCAGTGCGCCGGCGGCCTTGGCTTTTTGTGCCAACAGGGCGATGTCCACCAGGCGCAACAGCGGATTGCTGGGGCTTTCCAGCCACACCAGTTTCACGCGGTGTTCGGCCAGCAGGGCGTCCAGATTGTCCGCTTGGGTGAGGTCGGCAAAAATCACGTTCACGCCCCAGGCGGCATACACTTCGGTCAGCAGGTCGTAGGCGCCGCCGTAAATGTCGGCCACGGCCACCACGGTGTCGCCGGGGCGCAGCACGGTGCGGAAGACGGCGTCGATGCCGGCCATGCCGCTGCTGTAGGCAAAGCCGGCGCAGCCCTGCTCCAGCTCGGCCACGGTGTCTTCCAGCACTTTGCGGGTGGGATTGCTCATGCGGGAATAGCGGTAGGGCACGTCTTCGCCGATGTGTTTGAGGGCGAACATGCTGTTTTGGTACACCGGCGGCATGATGGCGCGGTTGTGTTCTTCGGGGTGGTAGCTGCTGTGGATGACTTCGGTGTCGAAATGCATGGCGGAAAATCCTTTCAGGTAGCCTGTTTGTGTGTGCTTAGGGACACGCCTTAGTGTGAAAAGTAGGTTCTTAAACGCGGATTTCGCCGTTGCCCAGCACCACCCATTTTTGTCCGGTCAGCCCTTCCAGCCCCACCGGGCCGCGGGCGTGAATTTTGTCGGTGGAGATGCCGATTTCGGCGCCGAGGCCGTATTCGAAGCCGTCGGCAAAGCGGGTGCTGGCGTTCACCATCACGCTGGCGCTGTCCACCAGGCGCAGGAATTGGCGGGCACGGGTGTAGGATTCGGTGACGATGCTGTCGGTGTGGTGGCTGCCGTAATGGTTGATGTGGGCAATGGCGGCTTCCATGTCGTCCACCACTTTCACCGCCAGTACGGGGGCCAGGTATTCGGCGTACCAGTCGTCTTCGCTGGCGGGCAGAACGTCGGCGCTGCCGAGGAGGGCGCGGGTGTCGCCGCAGCCGCGCAATTCCACGCCTTTTTCCCGATAGGCCTCGGCCAGGCGCGGCAGCAGTTCGGCGGCGCGGTTGCGGTGCACGAGCAGGGTTTCCATGGTGTTGCAGGTGCCGTAGCGCGAAGTTTTGGCGTTGAGGGCGATTTGGCAGGCTTTGTCGGCATCGGCATCGAGGTCGATGTACACATGGCACACGCCGTCCAAATGCTTGATCACCGGCATACGGGCTTCTTCGCTTACCCGCGCCACCAAGCCTTTGCCGCCGCGCGGGATGATGACGTCGATGAATTCGTTCAGCTTCAGCATTTCGCCCACGGCGGCGCGGTCGGTGGTGTCGATGAGCTGAACCGCGCTTTCAGGTAGCCCGCTTTCGCGCAGGGCGCGGGTGATGAGTTGGGCGATGGCGCGGTTGCAGCAGATGGCTTCGCTGCCGCCGCGCAGAATGCAGGCGTTGCCGGATTTCAGGCACAGCGAGGCGGCTTCTACGGTGACGTTGGGGCGGGCTTCGTAAATCATGCCGATCACGCCCAGCGGCACCCGCATCTTGCCCACTTGGATGCCGCTGGGGCGGGTGGTGAAGCCGTCCATCTGGCCGACGGGGTCGGGCAGGGCGGCCACTTGGTGCAGGCCGCTGATCATGGCGTCCATGGCTGCTTCGCTCAGGGCCAGTCGGTCGAGCAGAGCGGCGGAAAGTTCGGCTTCGCGGGCGGCGGCCACGTCTTCCGCATTGGCCCGCATGATGTCGGCGCGGTGTTCGGCCAGCAGTTCGGCCAGGCGCAGCAGGGCGGCGTTTTTGGCCGCGGTTTCCGCGCCGGCAAGCACCAGATAAGCCTTTCGGGCAGCTTGTGCCGTGGCGCGCACCTGATTCACAATATCGCTCATTCGTTTTCTCCTGTTCAACAGAGGCCGCATCTTAGCCGATACGGCCGCCGCCTGAAAGTGCCGCCGCCGGCAAAACCGCCATGGACGATTTATTCCGCATCCACGCCACCACCTTCGACGAACCCACCGCCATGCTGCGTGCCTGCCATGACAAGGTACGGCGTTTCTGCGATCAGCTGAACCGGCTGCCTGGCTACCTGAAAGCACACGGCTATACCCCGGCAGCGGCGCAGGCCGTGCGGCAGATCCGCCATTATTTCAACACCGCTGCCCCTCTGCATCATCAAGACGAAGAAGAAGATTTTTTTCCGTTGCTGCTGCGCTATGCGCCCGAAGCCGCCGTTGCGGTGAACGCGCTGGAGGCCGAACACGGCGAGCTGCACCGCTCTTGGGCCGCTTTAGACCGCCACTTGGCCGCCTTGTCGGCCGATACCGAGGCGGATGCTGATTTGATTCGGCGCTTTACCGATGCCTATGCCCGTCATATGCCGGTGGAAGAACAGCTGTTTGCGCAAGGCGAGGCGCAGATTCCGCCGGCCGAACTGGTGCGTATCGGACAGCGGATGGCGGCGCGGCGGCAGGGCTGAAACAAGCGGCGGCAGGCGGGTTTTTTGGGGCGGTTTTTACTGGATGAAACAAAAATTTGCCGTATAATCGGCGGCCCTACCGTTGAGAAACAAAGGAAAAGGAAACGTCATGACCCCGTCTAAACTGCTTCCCTTGGGCGCTGCCGTGTTGGCCGTATTGGCCGTGAGCGCGTGCAGCAACAACCGCGGCACCACCACAACCTCCACTTCGCGCGGCATCACCGAAACCCGCACCGTGCGCGATGTGGAACAGCGCGACAACCGCCGCAGCGAGCGCAACGACCACCACGGCGTTTGCCGCGAAGTGCGCGGCGATACCGCCGGCCGCGGCCGCAACGTGCTGTTGCGTTGTGACGGCCGCCGCCTGATGGCCACCGAAGAAGCCCGCCGCCTGATTCATCCCGATGTGTCGGTGCATTTCGGCCGCAGCGGCCGCGTGATTGCCGCCGGCCTCACCACCCGTCAGTCGGCCAATGCGTCCAACCGTTCCGACGAAGCCGCCTGCGAGCGCGCCTTCATCAACGCAGTGCGTAAATTCCAGGAAACCGCACGTTCCCGCGGCGGCAGCCGGGTAAGCAATTTCCACAGCTATTTCGACCGCCAGCCCATGTCGGGCGGCCAATATATGTGCCAAGTGGGCACTTGGCACGCCCGCGTGGTGATGCGCGGCGACATTGCCCGTTAATTCGGGCTTTCGGCCGCAGGCTACCTGAAAGCGGAAAACGGCTTTCAGGTAGCCTGATATTTTCCGGCAGCAGGCGCTTGGCCTGTGCCCGCATAGCAGGGAATACAGGTACAATGCGGCATTTATCCTGCGGATGAACGAAGCATGAAACCGGAATCACAAACCAGCATGCGCTTGGACAAATGGCTGTGGGCGGCGCGTTTTTTCAAAACCCGCGCCTTGGCCCAGCGGCACATCGAGTTGGGCCGTGTGCAGGTAAACGGCAGCAAAGTGAAAAACAGCAAAATCATTGTGGCGGGCGACGAAATCGACCTCACGCTCAATTCTCTGCCCTACAAAATCAAGGTGCTGGCGCTCAACCATCAACGCCGCCCGGCGTCCGAAGCGCGGGCGCTGTATGCGGAAGACAGCGCCACCATCGCCAAGCGCGAAGCACAAAAAGCGCTGGATCAGGCCAGCCGCATCAGCGCGGCGTATCCCGACGGCCGCCCGACCAAACGCGACCGCCGCCAGCTCGACAAAATCAAACGCAGCGATTGGTAAAAATATGGATGGCGGTTTGCCCACGGCAGCCATTTGATTCTCGGGGTTTCAGGTAGCCTGAAACCGACACACAATATTCAAGACAAGATAGGAAATAGGAAAACACAGCCATGAGAATGGGAAACCAACGCGCCAGCAGCAATGTCGAAGACCGGCGCGGGCGCGGCCCGGGAGGCGGCGGTGGCGGCAAGATGGGCATCATCGGCCTGATTGTGGTGCTGATCGGCGCCTATTACGGTTACGATTTGATCGGCCTGGTGGGCGGCGGCGGGGCGCTGAATCCGCCCACCCAACAACAGGCCGTGCAGAGCAGTGCGCAAGAAGAGCAGCTGGCACAGTTTGCCAGCCAGATTCTGGCCACCACCGAGGATGCCTGGGGCAGCTATTTCCAAAGCCGCGGCCAGCGCTATGTGGCGCCGAAAATGGTGTTGTACCGCGGCAGCACGCCCACGGCCTGCGGTACGGGGCAATCGGCGATGGGGCCGTTTTACTGTCCGGCGGACCAGAAAGTGTATCTGGATTTGTCGTTTTACGATGATATGCGGCACAAGCTGGGGGCTGACGGCGATGCGGCTTTCGCTTATGTGATCGCCCACGAGGTCGGCCATCATGTGCAGCATTTGAGTGGCACCTTGGAGCAGGTACACCGCGCCCAGCAGCGTGTGGGCAAGGCGCAGGCCAACCAGCTGTCGGTGCGTTTGGAGCTGCAGGCCGACTGCCTGGCCGGCGTGTGGGCCAACCGGGCGCAGGCAAGAAACCTGTTTGAGGCCGGCGATTTGGAAGAAGCCTTCAATGCGGCCGAGGCGGTGGGCGACGACCGTTTGCAAAAACGCAGCCAGGGTTACGCCGTGCCGGACAGCTTTACCCACGGCACTTCGGCCCAGCGTTTGGAATGGTTCCGCCGCGGCCTGCATACCGGCGATCCGGAGCGTTGCGATACGTTTGCTTCCTGATGTGCCGAATGTGCCGATACGGCACCGTTTGCCGGCGCTGAATCAAACCGCCGGTCTTGCCCGACAGGCAGGCCGGCGGTTTTGTGTTGCCTTGTCAACAGGCTCCGGCTGGCTTCACTTTGCCGTCGGTATCGGCAGCGGTAGGGTGTGTGGGGTTCGCATGCTTACTGCGGTTTGAGGGGTACTCTTTGCGTGTCGCCTTCAATCATTATCTTGGCCACCGTGCGCTCCAACTCCAGCGCGTCCACCGCTTGGCCGTTGGGTAGACGGCAGAGTGGACGGGTTTTGTCTTCCGCCTGAAACACGATGTTGCCCGCATGCAGGGCGCATACTTCCACTACGTGTGCATCTGCAATAGGCGCGTGGCCGGATGTTGCGGATTGGTGGGCATACAGCCGGGTACAACCCGTCAATAAGGCGGGGAAAATGATGGCGGCGGCACTCAAAATTTTGATTTTTCCGGATTGTGTCAACATCTTTTCATCCTTCTCGTTTGTCTATCCGTTCAGGCGCGGGCGGCTCCGGCGCATTATTTTTCCCACAGCGGTTGCAAGGTTTGCCATATTTCGGTGTCCGAGGCTTGGAACCAATGCGCTTTGTCGCCTACTTGCAGGCAGGCTTGGCTGTTGCCGCCCAATTTCAGGGCATCCACCGGCTGCCACAGCACCAGCATGGCTTTATTACCCAACATCCAGGCGCCGAAGGGGTTGCTGCGCTCGGTGCACGGCAGGTTTGGGCTTTGCCTACCCAAGGGCTGTATGGGTACGGCACGCAGGCGTGCCAGCGTTGCATCGCGTAAGGCGGCATCTTCCACGCGGATGTGCCGCACCAGCACGCGGCCCGCCCTTGATTTTAGGCCGGGAAAGCCATTGCGGTCTTCCAGATAATAGGGAAAAGGAGTATGAAAGAAATCGGCTGCCGCATAAATTTCCAAGCTGGGGAGATGATCCGGCAGCACGGAAGCCAGCGTTTCCGAGCGTGCCGTCCACGGCACGAGCGCCAGGAGGGCGAGCAGGGCGGTTTTCTTGGGTGGGAATTTCATGGCAGGCTCCTGAGCAGCGGTTTGAAAAAGTATCCGCAGCATAGCATGGCTGCGGGCGGTGTGGCAGGTTTCAAAAAGTCTGGATTGTCAGGCGATAAAGCGGCGGGGAGGAAAATCGGTTTCAGGTAGCCTGAAACTTGGAGTCCAAGCGAGTTTGTGGCGTGCCAATGAACACAGCCCCCGAAGCATCGGGGGCTGTGTTCTACACGGATGGTTTATTTGCGGGCGAGGAGGCCGAAGTAAACCAGCGGCCAAATCAGGGCCAGGGCAATCCAAACCACGCCGCCGCCGGTGATCAGGGCCTGGCCGATAAAGCCGGCCTGCACCACATAGTACACCATCGGGATCAGGGTTTTGCGGATCACTTCGCCTTCGCGGCTGATCATGCCCACCACGGCCGCAGCCGCCACTACGTTGTGCACGGCAATCATATTGCCGGCGGCGCCGCCGATGGCCTGCAGGGCCACCACATAACCGGTCAGATCAGGCGACAGGCCGATTTGCATGGCGGTGGAGAATTGGAAGTAGGAGAACATCATATTGGATACGGTGTTCGAGCCGGCGATAAACGCCCCCAAGGCGCCGATCCAGGGCGAAACGTTCGGCCAGATGTTGCTGAACGCAGCGGCGGCACTTTGTGCCAATACCATGGGCATGGCGGGAAGAGCGCCTTCGACGCCGGAACCGGAGTGGATGAACACCTGTACCATGGGCACGGACAGCAGCAGGGCGGGGGCGGCGGCAATCATGGTTTTGCCGGAGTTGCGCCAGCCGCGTAGAAAGGATTGGGCGTTCATGCCGAAAATCAGGATGCACAGCAGGGAAACCACAATCAGGATGGCGCCGGGCGAGTAGGCGAGCTGGATTTTGCTCGTAATGCTGCTGCCGAACAGTTCGCTCAGCGTGATGGTGGTGTATTCGCCGGTCAGGAAGGCTTTCAGCGGCTTCACGGTACGGGTGAGGATCAGGAGGGCGATCACGATTAGATAGGGCGAGAAAGCGCGGAACACGGAGAACGTGGGTTTGTTGTCCTGTTGGTCGTCTTCGGTCAAAGAACCGATCCAAGTGCTTTCCCATTTGCTGCGCTCGGGGAAGTCGAACACCTCTTTGGGCTGCAGAAAGCCTTTTTTGGCTGCGGGCACCACAATCAGCAGACCGAGGAAACCGCCGATCATAGAGGGAAATTCCGGGCCGAGGAAGCGGGCCACCAAATAGTAGGGCACGGTAAAGGCCAAGCCGGCAAAAATGGCAAATTTCCAAGCGCCGAAACCTTCGCGGAAGGAGCGTTTTTCACCGAAATAGCGGGTGAGCAGGCAGCACAGCAGCAGAGGAATCAGGATGCCTACGCTGGCGTGCAGCAGGCCGACGTTGGAGGTGATGTCGAGCAGATATTGCTCCGGGCTGATGGGGGCAATCTGCTCGGCCACACCGTCAGTAGAGATACCGGTTTTCACCCCCAGCAGAATCGGGGTGCCGACCGCACCGAAGGAAACCGGGGTGGATTGGATCACCAACACCGACATCACGGCAGCCATGGCCGGGAAGCCCAAGGCCAGCAGCAGAGGCGCGCCCACGGCAGACGGGGTGCCGAAGCCGGAGGAGCCTTCAATCAGCGAACCGAACAGCCAAGCCACGATGATGACTTGGATGCGGCGGTCCGGAGAGATGTCCATAAAGCCTTGGCGGATGGATTTCAAAGCACCGCTTTCGCGTAAGGTATTCAACAGCAGGATGGCGCCGAATACGATAAACAGCAGGGTCAGGGCGACAATCACGCCGTTGGCGGTGGCCGCTGCCACTTTATTGCCGGGTGCGCCCCAAACCAATAAAGCCAGCAGAGCGGTCACGCCGTAGGCGGCGGCCATGGACAGGGTAGCGGAACGCCGCATCACCACCAACAACAGGAAGACGGTGAAAATAGGCGCAATCGCATAAAGTGTATGCAGGATGCCCATAATTGCTCCAAATGTAGAGAAGGGTTGAAAACAAAAAACCGGATTTGGCACAGGCCGGTATTTCTTGGTATGCTGACTGGTAAATTGGTAATACCAATTTATCGGTCTTGACCATACTTTAAGAAAAAATTACATTTTGGTCAATGTTTCCCGCGTAAATTTTCTTTCCGGAAAATGCACGCAAAACAATATCATGAAAACGTTTTTTTCGAATACCGAATGAAAATAACGCCTTGAAAACGCAATTGGGCGCGGCAGGGCGGCAGGAACGGCTGTATAGATGAGTCAAAATACTATTGTGAAGGCGCAAAAGCTGTCCGAGCAAATCAGTTCGGCTTTGGAAGAGCGCATTTTGTCGGGCATTTATCCGGTGGGCTCGCGGCTGCCCGCCGAGCGGTTGTTGGCGGAAGAGTTCGGTGTGTCCCGTCCGCCGGTGCGTGATGCTTTGAGAACCTTGGCCACGCGCGGGCTGACGTTCAGCAAACCGGGCGGCGGGCATTATGTGAGCGAGGATTTGCATACCGATTTTCTCAGCTCTTGGCAGAGCCTGATCCAAAGGCACGATTATCTGCGCCAGGACGTGTTGGACTTCCGCCGCCATATCGAAGGCACTTTGGCGGCGTTGGCGGCAGAACGCCGTACCGAAACCGATTTGGCGCGGCTGCAGTATTGGCTGCTGGAGTTGGAGGCCGCGTATGAGCGGCAGGATTTGGTGCGCCAGGCCGAAGCGGATGTGGCTTTCCATCAGGCGATTGCCGATGCCGCCCACAACACTTTGTTTTCCCACTTGGCCGCCAGCTTGTTGCTGATGATTCACCGGCATACGCAAAGCAATCTGGCCAATATGTTCAGCTACACTTCGGCCAAAGAAGACCTGCACGGCCAGCATCGTGCCATTTTTCATGCCATCGCCAGCGGCGAGCCGGATGCCGCCGCTGCCGTGGCCAGGCGGCATATCGATTTCGTGGCCGATACCTTGCAGGCGGCGCAGGAGCATATCGAGCGCGAGCAGATTTCGGCGGCACTGGCGGAAAAAGACCGCAAAAGACGACGCTGAGCAAGCACTGCATACAAAAAAGGGGGCTGAACCGGTTCAGCCTCCTTTTTCAGGTAGCCTTCATGTTGGCGTGTTTTATTCTTCCTGCTCGGCGCAGGCATCCAAAGCCTGATGAAGATCGGTCAGGTTTTTTTGCAGAACGGCCGGTGTGAGGCGCGGTTCGGACAGTAGCGATTCAATCAGGTGGGTGGTGTCGCTGTTGGGATGGGTTTGTGCAAATGCTTGCCAAGACCGCTTCACTTCCGGCAAGAGCCGCCCTTGATGATCGGTGGCGGGGGTGTTGTCGATGCCCTCCAGATACAGCATTTGATGGCGGCGGTACTGGCAGTTCGCTTGCGCTTGCCGCGGGCTGTCGGGATGCTGTTGCAGCCAGTTTTCCCATTCGTGCAAACGCTTGCCCAATTGGTCCCAACTGAGGGTTAAGCCGGCATCTTCGGCGGCCGACCGCTCATGTTTGGTTTGTAAGTAGAGGAAATCGTGTTCGTCGGCGGGGAGGTGGCGGCCGAACAGTTTGAGGTAGTAGTCGGGCAGCACCGAAATCAGGATGATGCCTTCGCCGACATGTTCGTATTGCAGGCCCAAAGCGGCCAGCCGGCGCTGTTTTTCCCGCAGTTCGGCGTTGGGCCGATGGCTGTCGCTTTCGGCGTCGTATTCCATCATGTTGTGGTAGTCGTGCGCGAGGAAAGCTTCTTCCTGCTGGTTTAGGGTTTGCAGCAGGGAGCGGATGTCTTGTTGATGCTGGCGGTAGAGGGCGGTGGCCTGTTCGGGTGTGGCGTGTTGCAGCGCGTTTTGCACTTGGCGCGTGCGCCAGGCAAATTGTTGGAACAGGTCGGCCGGCATCGGATCGATGGGGGCAGGTGCTGCGGTTGCCGGTTCGGAAGCGGGCGTGGCGGCGGCAGATGTCTCCGCCGGTGCTTGGGCGGGTGGGTTGCAGGCGCTGAGGAAACAGGCGCACAGGCAGAACAGGGCCAGAGAGGGAGGTTTCATCGGATGCTCCTTAAAGATTCAATACAGCCGACAGAGTGGCTACCTGAAAGCATCGCTTTGCTTTGATTGGCTTTCAGGTAGCCTGAGACCTTTGCAAAACCCCCATCTGCGGCGCATTTCTGCGTTGTGTGCTGCTCGCTCACTTGCCTATCTAGATGATATGTCTGCGCTCGCTGCGCTGCTACGCCTTGAACTGCATCCACATCTGGAGGTTTTGCAAAGGTCTCAGCCTGATTATTGCAAACCGCTCATGACGGCGCCCGAAACAGCGTGTTCTGCTTGGCCTCTTTGCGGGCAACATTCAAGCCTGCAGGCTTTGGTCCATGTCGTCGGACGGGCGGGCGGAGGATTGGCCGACGGCGCGGGCGGGCACGCCGACTACGGTGGTGTGGGCGGGTACGTCTTCCACCACCACGCTGCCGGCGCCGATTTTGGCGCATTCGTGTACGCGGATATTGCCCAAAATCGAGGCGTTGGCGCCAATCATCACGCCGTCGCCGATTTTCGGGTGGCGGTCGCCGCTTTCTTTGCCCGAGCCGCCCAAGGTAACGCCGTGCAGAATGGAAATATCGTTGCCCAAGACGGCGGTTTCGCCCACCACCAGGCCGGTGCCGTGATCGACCATGATGCCGTAGCCGAAGCGGGCGGCGGGATGGATATCGGCACCGAACACTTCGGAGGCACGGTTTTGCAGGAAGTAGGCCAGGGTTTTGCGGCCGTGCTGCCACAGCCAATGGTTGATGCGGTGGGCCTGCACGGCGTGGAAGCCTTTGTAGTAGAGCAGTGGCTGGTAGTAGGCGTCGCAGGCGGGGTCGCGCTGGTAGTGGGCGATGATGTCGGCCTGCATGGCTTTGGAAATGCGGGTGTCGCTGCTGAGCGCCTGGAAGAAGATTTCATACAGGGCGCGGCTGTCCATCACCGGGCTGGCGAGTTTGCTGGACAGATGGAAGGCCAGCACGCGGTCGAGACTGCTGTGACGCAGCACGGTTTGGTGCAGGAAGCTGGCCAGCATCGGCTCGCCGGCGGCGGCTTCGTGGGTTTCGGCGAGTATGGTTTGCCACAGGGTGCGGCTGCTTTCGTAATCGGGTAGGGTCATGCTTTCAGGTAGCCTTGAGGAAAAGTGGGGAGCGGCTTGGCGGGGTAAGGGGAAAATGTGCAGGCTACCTGAAACCAAGCAGCAGCGGTTTCAGGTAGCCTGCGGTGTTTCGGCGGGCGGATCAGCGCTCGTAGCAGCTGATGAATTCGCGGAACACCCAGCCTTCGTGGCCTTTGTTCGGGCTGACGCGGCGGTCGCGGCGCAAAGGCTGGCCTTGCCAGCGCACATAAGCCCATTCGTTGCCCTTGTCGTCGCTGTCGTCATCGACAATGGTGACGCGGGTAAAATTGCGCAGCTTGCCCTGTACCATGCCGTTGGGGGCGGCGCGTACGTTGAGCGGGGTGCCGGTGGGATCGGTGACTTTGCATACCTCTTCCGCTTGGGCGTAAGCCATGCTGCCCGCCATCAGACACATCAAGCAAATCCTTTTCATGCCGTTCTCCCTATTGTTGGTCAAAACCGCCGGTTGGCCAGGAAATTATAGTCCTGCTCAGGCGGCTTGCCCAAACGCGGCAGCGGGAAAATACGGCAGGCGAACGGACGGGGTGTCTTTTTACAACAAGACGATATCGAATTGTTCCTGCGTATAGCTGTTTTCCACTGCCAGGGAAACCGGCTTGCCGATGAAGTCGATCAGCATGGCCAAGGATTGCGATTCTTCGTCGAGAAAAAGGTCGATGACCGGCGGAGCGGCGAGGATGCGGAATTCGCGCGCGTCGAAACGGCGGGCTTCGCGCACCACTTCGCGCTGGATTTCGTAGCACACGGTTTGCGCGGTTTTCATGCGGCCGCGCCCTTTGCAGGCGGGGCACGGTTCGCACAGGATGTGGTTGAGGTTTTCGCGCGCGCGTTTGCGGGTGAGCTCCACCAAACCGAGGCTGGTGAAGCCGTTGAGGGTAACGCGGGTGCGGTCGAAACTGAGCGCTTTGGCCAGTTCGGCCAGTACCGCCTGGCGGTGTTCTTCGCCGGCCATATCGATGAAATCGATGATGATGATGCCGCCCAAATTGCGCAAACGCAATTCGCGGGCGATGGCGTGGCAGGCTTCCAAATTGGTTTTGAAAATGGTTTCGTCGAAATTGCGCGAGCCGACGAAACCGCCGGTGTTGACATCGATGGTGGTCATCGCTTCGGTGGATTCGATGATCAGGTAGCCGCCGAAATTGAGGTTGACGCGCGGTTGCAGCGCCAAATTGATTTCCTGCTCGACCGCGTACAGCTCAAACAGCGGCTTGTCGCCGTGGTAATGCTCGATGATGTCGGCGGCGCCCTGCACATATTGACGGGCGAAGCCCAGCATTTGGGCGTGGTTTTCGGCCGAGTCGATCAGAATTTTTTCGGTGCCGGCATGAAACATATCGCGCAGCACGCGCAGGCTCAGCGGCAGGTCGCGGTAAAGCATGGTTTCGGGCGGGCTGGTTTTGGCTTGGTGCTGGATGTTTTGCCACAGTTTGCCCAAATAATCGATGTCGGCCTGCAACTCTTCGTCGCTGGCGTTTTCCGCGCTGGTGCGGATGATGTAGCCGCGTCTGCCTTCTTCCGGCAGCAGGTTTTGCAGGCGGTTGCGCAATTCGTTGCGTTCGTTTTCGTCTTCGATGCGTTGGGAAACCCCGATGTGGTCGTCTTGCGGCAGATACACCAGAAAACGGCCGGCCAGCGAGATTTGGGTGGAGAGGCGGGCGCCTTTGCTGTTGATCGGGTCTTTGATGACCTGCACCAAGAGGGTTTGCCCTTCAAACAGCATGTGTTCGATGCGCTGGGTTTCTTCGGGTTTCTGCCGCTGTTCCAATAAATCGACAATGTGCAAAAAGGCGGCGCGTTCGAGGCCGATGTCGATGAAGGCGCTTTGCATGCCGGGCAGTACGCGGCGCACCACGCCCAAATAAATATTGCCCACCAAGCCGTGGCCGCTGTTGCGGTCGATGTGCAGCTCGCAGACGGTGTTTTCTTCCAACAGGGCGACGCGCGTTTCTTGCGGCGTGATGTTGACGAGTATGGTTTCGGGCGGCCGCGCGCTTGCGTCGGCCGGCCGGATTTGATTGGCAATTTGCATGACAGCTATTCCTGAAAATCGGATTTTGCAGGCGGTACTGCCGCCGCAGCCAATACCGCCTGCAAAATCCGCTGTGTGGAAGGGGCGCATTATACGCTGAGTCGGCAGCCTGTGTGGATAGGCTGAGACCTTTGCAAAACCCTCATCTGCGGCGCATTTCTGCGTTGTGCGCTGCTCGCTCGCTTGCCTATCTATGTGATATGTCTTCGCTCGCTGCGCTGCTACGCCTTGAACTGCATCCACATCTGAGGGTTTTGCAAAGGTCTCAGGCTACCTGAAAGCCTGGTGGGCGGCGCGGCATGCGGCGGAATGGTATATTGGTTTTATGAATTCCATTCATGGGTTGGCGCAGATTTTTCAGGGCGCAGCGATTGCGGAAACGCCATGAAACCGTTACTGTTCCGCCCTTGGCACGGAATTTAGATGATGAAAAAAAATACACTGAGTTTTGAGTTTTTCCCCACCCGCACCCCCGAGGGGCGCGAGAAACAGAAGATTACCCGCAAGCAGCTGCGCCAATACCGGCCGGCGTTTTTTTCCTGCACCTCCGGTGCGGGCGGCTCCACCCGCGACGGCACCTTGCAGGCGGTGAACGACATCATGGCCGAAGGCACGGCGGCGGCGCCGCACCTGCCCTGTGTGGGCATGAACGAAGCCGAGTTGTCGGATATCCTCCATACCTATAAAAATATGGGCATCCGCCACATCGTGGCCTTGCGCGGCGACATTCCTTCCGGCATGGGCGCCGGCAGCTCCGGTTTGCGTTATGCCAATGAATTGGTGGAGCTGATCCGCCGCGATTTCGGCGACTGGTTCCACATCGAAGTGGCGGCTTATCCCGAGTTCCACCCGCAGGCGCGCAGCGCGGAAGACGACATCAACCATTTCGTGCGCAAGGTGAAGGCCGGCGCCGACTCGGCGATTACCCAGTATTTCTTCAACCCCGATGCCTATTTCCGTTTTGTCGATGACGTGCGCGGCCGCGGAGTGGAGATTCCGATTGTGCCGGGCATCATGCCGATTGCCAGTTTTTCCAAGCTGGCGCGCTTCTCCGATACCTGCGGCGCGGAAATCCCGCGCTGGCTGCGCCTGAAATTACAGTCGTATGCCGACGACACCGCTTCCATCAAGGCTTTGGGCTTGGACGTGGTAACCGAAATGTGCGAACACCTGCTTGAGCAAGGCGCGCCGGGTCTGCATTTCTACACCCTCAACCAAGCCGGGCTGGTGTCCACCATTTGCCAGCGTTTGGGTTATTGATTTGGGTGATTAAACCGTTTGATGCCTGCCCTCAGGCTACCTGAACAGTTTTCAGGTAGCCTGACGGCGTTTTCCGTCCGCCCAGCTGTCGTTCGGCCGGGCCTCGGAGTACAATGCCGCCCTTTGTGCCGCTGGGCATATCGGACGTTCACCACCATAGGAAAACCCATGATCCGCGCCTTTGCCATTATTTTTGCCTGTTTGGCCGCCGGCGAATTGCTGGTGCGCCTGACGGGCTTGAAACTGCCGGCCAGCATTCCCGGCCTGTTGTTATTGTTTGTGTTGTTGCAGCTCGGTTGGGTAAAGGCTGAGTGGTTCAAGCAGATTACCGACTTTCTGATGCAGAACCTGATGCTGTTGCTGATTCCGCCCTGTGTGGCGCTGATGGATCATTTGGATCTGATTGCGCGCGATTTTTGGTCGATCACGCTGGCCACGATTGCCAGCAGCATTTTGGTGTTGCTGGCGAGCGCGAAAACCCATGAGCTGATGAGGAAAAGGCGATGAAGGAGATGGCGGCCAATCCGGCCTGGCTGTTGCTGATGCTGGTCAGCATTTATTGGCTGTGCATGACCATCCGCCGCCGCACCGGCAACCCTTTGGCCAACCCGGTGCTCATCGGCACCCTGCTGATGATCGGCTACCTGAAGCTGACCGAAACCAGCTACGAGGCGTTTTGGCAGGCCGGCCAATATGCCGCGTTTTGGCTGCAGCCGGCGGTGGTGTGCTTGGCGGTGCCGCTGTATCAGCAGTGGCCGAAAATCCGCAAACAGTGGCTGCCGATTGTGGTCTCGCAGCTGGTGGGCAGCGTGGTGGGCATTGTGTCGGGCGTGTGTTTCGCTCATTGGTTGGGCGCCAGCCGCGAGGTGAGCATGGCTTTGGCGGCCAAGTCGGTGACGCTGCCGATTGCGCTGGACATTACCCAAGTGCTGGGCGGCATTCCTTCGATCAGTGCTTCCGGCGTGATTTTGGCCGGGCTGACCGGGCAGATGGCGGGGTTTTGGCTGCTGCGCCGCAGCGGCATCCGCAACCGTATTTCGCACGCCCTGGCGCAAGGCACTGCGTCGCACGCCATGGGCATTGCGGCCAGCCTGGAGGTGGGCGGAAAGTTTGCCGCTTATGCCACGCTGGGTTTGATTTTCAACGGCGTGCTCACGTCTTTTCTCGCGCCTTGGATTGTGCCTTGGTTGGGGATTTGAACGGCTGGATGAAAACAGAGGCTGAGACCTTTGCAAAACCCTCAGATGTGGATGTAGTTCAAGGCGTAGCAGCGCAGCGAGCGTGAACGCAGGAATTCCCATGGGAAAGACATATCACATAGATAGGCAAGCGAGCGGGCAGTACCCATAGGGCATAAACGCACAACGCAGAAATGCGCCGCAGATGAGGGTTTTGCAAAGGTCTCAGGCTGCCGCTTGTTGGGCAGACATTAAGATGCGGGCTACCTGAAAAGGTTTTCAGGTAGCCCGCACAGTTTTGCGCCCGGTGCTCAGTCAGATAACCGGCCGCATGGTGAAGAAGACGCCCTCTTCGTTTTGCCGGCGGCTGATCGGCCATTGGTAGATATCGCTGAGGCGCTCTGCCTGCATCACTTCGTCCACGCTGCCCTGCGCCACGATGCGTCCCTGATTCATCAGGATGATGTGGTCGGCGTAGGCGGCGGCGAGGTTGAGGTCGTGCAGCACCATCACTGCGCTGAATGTGTCGCGCCGGGTGTGCAGATAGTGCATCAGCTGGTGTTGGTGGCGGATGTCGAGGTGGTTGCAGGGTTCGTCCAGCAAAATGGCGGCGGCCTGCTGCATCAGTGCGCGTACGATGTTGGCCCGCTGTTGTTCGCCGCCGGACAGGGTCTCGATGCGTTTGCCGGCCAAGTGGCTGAGGTCGAATTGGCCAAGCAGGCTGTCGAGCAGTCCGTGATCGGGCGCATCGGCTTGAAACAGGCCGCCGCTGCGCCGGCCGAGTGCGGCGTATTCGCGTACGGTCATCGGCAGGTTGTAGCGTCCGTTTTGCGCCACCCAAGCCACTTGGCCGGCCTTGATTTGCGGCGCGGCATCGCGGCCGAGCAGCGAGAGCGGGCACCCAAAACGGCCGAGCAGGGCTTTGAGCAAGGTGGATTTGCCGGCGCCGTTGGGGCCGATGACGGCGGTGTGGCAGCCTTGGGGGATGTCGGTGTCGGCATCGGTTTGCAGAATGATGCGGCCTTGCGGGGCCACGGTAAGCGGAGGAAGACGAAACAGCGGCGTGTGCATATCAACCCTTTCTGCGGTGCAGCGACTGCAAAAACAGCCACAGGAAAAACGGCCCGCCCAGCAGGGAAATCACAATGCCGACCGGCAAATCCACGGGGTAGGTCAGCCAACGGGCTGCGCTGTCGACGGTGAGCAGAAACACGCCGCCCAGCCAGGCGGAGAGCAGCACCAGCTTGCGCCGGGAGCCGCCTACCGCAGCAGCCAGAATATTGGGCACCATCATGCCCAGAAAACCGATGATGCCGGACAGGGAAACGGCGGCGGCGGTGAGCAGGGCGGCCGCCAGTACGGTTTGTACGCGCAAAGCGCCCACCGCAATGCCCATGCTGACGGCGGTTTCTTCGCCCAACATCAAACCGTCCAAGCGTCGGCCGGCCAGCCACAGCAAAGCCAGCCCCGCCAGCATGGCGGCCAGGGCGTAATAGGGGGAGGTGAAGCCGGCTTCGGCCAGGCTGCCGGCCAGCCACACGGTGGCGCTGCGCAGGACCAAATCGTCGGATAAAAACAGAATCAGGCTGACGGCGGCGCCACAAAAGGCGCTGACGATCAAACCCATAATCAAGAGACCAAAGGTGCCGCCGCCGAACAGGCGGTGGGTGGCGAGGATCAGTAGGCAGACCGCCAATGCGCCGGCAAAGGCGGCCAGCGGCACGCCGATGCCGCCCCAGCCGAAAGCCAATACGCTGATCACGCCCAGCGCCGCGCCGCCCGAAGTGCCGATCAGGCTCGGGTCGGCCAGCGGGTTTTCAAACAGGGCCTGTAAACCGGCGCCGGCGGCCGCCAGCGCGCCGCCGACCAAAAGGGCGGTGCCGACACGGGGCAGGCGGATATCGAGAATCATCTGTTCCAAGGTGTGCGGTGCCGCCCAGGTGCCGAAACCGATGCCGGTGGCAAACCAGACCAGCGCGGCCGTCAGGCCGAGGCAGGCGGCGAAAATAAGCGGTGTTTTCATGGGTCAATGGGTTGAAGAGCGGGAAAACAGGCCCGCCAAGCCGGCCGCGTTGGCGGCGGGTGCTTGGCGGGGAGGGCGGCCTCAGGCGGCTCAGCGGCGGGCGCGGCCGAGATTGTGCAGTCGGCGCAAGACTTGGGGCGTATCCAAACCGTAGCGGAAGAAGTCGTTGGCCGGCCACAGATGGATGTTGCGCGTTTGCGCAGCGGGGCTGCCGGCCACTTCGGGGCGGGCGGCAAACTGGCCGACGCCGCCGATCAGGTGGCTGTTGTGTTCGGCAATGATGATGACGTCGGGTTTGGCGGCGATCCAGGCTTCGCGGTTGAGGGGTTTGATGCCGTCGATATTGGCGGCGGCATTGATGCCGCCGGCGCGGCGGATGAGTTCGTCGGCGGCGGTGTTGCGGCCGGCCACCAAGCGGCCGTCATAGCTCATCAGGTAGCGCTTGCCGGTGGCAGGTAGCTGGCTGACGCCGCTTTGCCAGCGTGCAGCCAGCGTGTTGGCTTCGCGGGTTTTGCCGATCAGTTGGCCGATTTGGCGGATGCTGGCCGGATAAGCGTTGATGCTGTCATCCGGCGCCACATTGACGGCTTTGATGCCGACGCGGTTGAGGTGGCTGTAAATGCCGGCCGGCTGCGCCATCCAGGAGCCGATGGCCAAGGTGGGGCGGACGGCCGCAATCGGCTCGACGGTGAGCTGGCGGTGGATGCCGATATTGGGCACGTTTTTGACGGCCGGATTGGTGGCGGTTTGGTCGCGGCCGACGATTTGATGGGTGGCGCCCAGCGCCACCACCACATCGGTCACGTCCGGGCTGAGGGTAACGATGCGCGCTTGGGCGGGCGTTTGCGCCTGTGCCAGAGGCAGCAGTGCGGCCAAGAGGGCGGGCAGGAGGATTTTTTTCATGGATGTCCTTTCAGGTAGCCTGTGGGCAGGCCGGGTTATTCGGTTTCAAACAATTGGCTGCCGCTGAGGGAAGCCGCAGGGTGTGTTTTGCCGTTGATGACGATGCTGTGCACCGGTTGCGGCAAACGGGAAAAGTCGATGCGGAAAGCGGCGACGCGGGAGGTGTCCACCAGCAGGCGGCCGCGGTCGATGCGGGCGCGGATTTTACCCGACACCGGCTGCTTCTCGAATACCTGATAGTGGTAGCCTTCGTTGAAGCGGCCGCGCAAAACGGTTTCGCGGCCGTCGCGCAACACGGTGATGTCCACCGGGTCGCCGGCCCGTTTGTCTGCCAAATAAAGATAGGGGGCGTAGGGGTGGTTCATGGTGGTTTCGCCCATTTTGAGCACGATGTCGCCGATGCGGACGCCGATGTTTTGCGCGGTGCTGTTTTCTTTGCCAAAGCCGGCCACTTTCAGCCCGTTGCGGTAGGCAGGGTCGAAGGCCATGCCGAAGGAGGCTTTGTTGTTGAATAGGGTCAGCCGGTAGGGACGGTGCCAAAGCTGCGGTTCGGCTTGGGGCTTGAGGCGTTCGATGTGCAGCCATTCGCTGCCTTGCGCCGCTTCGCCGCTGCTTTCCCATATCAGTTGGGTGGGGGTTTGACGGCGGTGGCGGTTGATGAAGGCGGTCAGGGCGGGAATCTCTTGCGGCAAATAGCGCATATCGTGACCGCCTTCAGGCGTGCTGAAAATGAGATCCAGATGGTGGCGGCGCAACTCTTCGGCCACCGGCTGCATCATATCGGCCGGATACAGCATATCGCTGCGGGTATTGATGATGTAGAGCGGCTTGCGGTTGAAGTTTTGCGGGTACACGGGCGTGCTGCCCAGATGGGCGGCCACCGGCAGCGAGCCGTTCATGGCGATGAAGCCGGCGAAGCGGTCGGGATGGGTGGCAGCCAGATACAGGGTGCCGGAGCCGCCGTCGGAAAAGCCGCTGAGAAAGACCCGGTCGGGGTCGGCGGCGGGGAAATCGCGCAGTACGGCGTCCACTTCGCCCAGCACCATGTTCACGCCGACGGGGTCGAACCAGCCGGCGTCTTTTTGGCCGAACGGAAACAGCACATAGTAGCGGCCGGCATCGGCCAGTTTGAGGAAGCTGGAGCGTTGAACGCTGGCCAGCGGGTCGCTGCGTATTTGCGGGGAAGCGATGGCGCCGTGCAGGTGCACCAGTAGGGGGCGTGGTTCGCCGGCCTCGACGTGGGGCGGGGTATAGACAATGTAAGGCCGCTCTTGGCCGTCTTGGGCGGTAAAGCGGAAGGTTTGGAAGCTGCCGCTCTGCGCGGCGGCGGCTGCCGAAACCCAGCAGAGTAGGGCGGTGAGTAAGATTCTGATGGTATGCATAGCGGTATCTGTTTTTGACGGATATGTGTTCAGGTAGCCTGAGACCTTTGCAAAACCCCCATCTGCGGCGCATTTCTGCGTTGTGCGTTTATGCCCTATGGGTACTGCTCGCTCGCTTAGCCTTGTAGATGATATGTCTGTCCCACAGTGATTCCTGATGTTCACGCTCGCTGCGCTGCTACGCCTTGAACTGCATCCACATCTGAGGGTTTTGCAAAGGTCTTAGCCTGTGGCCGCGCAGGCTACCTGAAAAGCGGTTTTAGAATTGCAGATGTAAGCCCAATGAGAAGTTGCGGCCGGGTTGGGTATAGCGGTCAACCGCGGCATCGGCTTTCACGCCGCCGACATCGGCGAAGTGCCAATAGCGTTTGTCGCCGATGTTGTAGATGCCGGCATGGAGTTCCAGATTTTTCCAAGGACGGTAATGTGCGGTGAGGTCCCACACGCCGTAGCCCGGTGCGCGGAAGTCGCCGGCTTTGACGCGGTGGCGGGCTGCCGCCCAGCGCAGACGGGTGCCGACGCCCCACTGTTCGCGTTCATAGTCCAGCCCCAGCACGCCGTTCAAGGGGTAGGCGGTGGAGAGCGGCTGGTTGAGGCTTTCGTTTTTGCCGCGCATCCAAGCCACGCTGCCGTTCAGGCGCCAAGCAGGCGTGATGTGCCAGCCGCCGGAGAGTTCGAGGCCGTAAGTTTTGGCCCGGTCTAGGTTGCTGAAATAAAACTCGGAAACATAGCCGGGGGCCGGGGAGGCTTTTTCAGCGGTGGCAATAAAGTCTTTGTAGCGGTTGTAGAAAGCGGTGGCGTCCAAGCGGAGGGTTGGGCTACGGTAGCGAAGGCCGGTTTCGAAGTTGTGCGAGGTTTCGGGTTTGAGGTCGAGGTTGGGCACGACGCGATAGCCGCGGAAGCTGTCGTAGCCGGACGCCATCAAATCCACCGGCGGCGAACGGTAGCCGCGGGAGTAGGCAGCAAAGCCGGTGAGAGTTTTGCTAAAGGGCATGCTGAAGCGCACGCCGGGCAGCCAAGCATGGTGGCTGACGCTGTCGGCAAGCGGAATATTGTTGCTGGTTTGGCGGAAGGCCTCGTCGATGTCGAAGCGGGTTTTTTCCCGTTCGTGGCGCAGGCTGAACGTCAGTTCGGCGCCGTTGTTAAACACCAGGCGGTCTTCGCCGTAGAGGCTGAGGGCGTGCTGTTTGTAAGAAGGGAAAAAGCGCTGTTCGCCGGCGCTGTTGCCTGTGCGGGTATCCGAAACGGTTTTGCTGAGTAGGCGGTCGTGCTCTTTCAGGCGGTAACTCAGGCCGGCGCGGATGCGGTGGGTGATGCTGCCGGTATGGGCGTGGGCGCTCAGGTCCACGCCAGTGCCAGTGAGGTGTTGGGTAAAGGTATTGTGGTCCCGGGTTTCCTGGGTGCGGGTCGGGCCGCCGTTAGGCGGCGTGCTGTGGGTTATCTGGTGGCTGTCGTTGTCCACATCGAATGTTTGCCGGTAAGCATGGGCGGACAGGCTGTCGAGCCAGCTGCCGGCCGGCGTATAGCGGTAGGTGAGGCCGAAACGGCGGCGCTTGTATTCGTCGTAAGCCAGCGCCAGCGGTGTGTCGAGCCTGTTGCCGCTGCGCGAACGGCCGGTGCCGAGTTTTTCTTGGCGGTTGGTGTCGCTTTGGCGGGCAAACTGTTCGAATACCGCTTCGATATTGTGTGTGTCATTACCGATGCCGCCTTTGGCTAAGACATTGTAATTTCGGTTTTCTTGCCGGTTGGAAACGGTGCGTTTGGCACCGTTGCCGTCGTTTTCGGCATAGTTTTTTGCTTCGTGAAGATTGCGGCGGGTCAGCATCAGCAGACCGGAAACCGGGCCGGTTTGGCCGGCTGCGGTGGCGGTGGCGCCGTGGCTGCGGTAGCTGCTGCGGTAGCCGTATTTCAGGCCGAAGTAGAAAGGTTTGTCGGCACGCACAAAATCGGCGGGCCGGTAGGTGGTCATGGCTACGGCGCCGCCTAAGGAGCCGCTGCCGTCTGCTGCGGCGTCGCCGCCTTTGGAAACGGTGATTTGGCGGAGGGTGTCGGTTTCCATGGTGTCGCGGGTCACGCTGGCGGCGTTGGCGGTGGGCCCGATGTCAGCATGCATATCGGGCAGGGGGACGCCGTCGATGGTCATCAGGATGCGGTTGCCTTCCATGCCGCGGATATTGATGCTTTCGTGCCCGCCTTGAAGGTTGTTGGAGCGGACGCCGACGCCCGGCTCGTAGAGAAACATATCGTCGATGTTTTGTGCGCCCGTCCGTTGCAGATCTTCCGCTTTCAATACAGTGGTGTTGGGGGCTTTGTGCCCGTTTTCTCCCACCACTTCGATGGTTTCCAACTCTGTTGCGGCTTGGGAAGGGGAGGTTTGCGCATAAACGACCGTGCTTGAGAACAGTAAAGCGATGACTTGAGACAAGTAAACAGGTTTCATGATGTGCATATTCGATAATAATAGGAACGATTATTATATAAATTATTATAAAAATTTACAATGATTAAATATTAAAAACAAATATGCACGTTTGTTCATCGAATATGCGGGATGGTCCGGGGCTGTCGGCCTTTGGTATTGCGGCGGTATTTTGGCTTTGCAAGTCCGCTTCGCTATCCCGTTAACAAGCTGCGTCTGTTGCGCGGTTCATGTTTGCCAGGTATCCAGGCTCGCGCGCCTTTCCGCCCGGCATACGCGGTTTTTACCGCGAAAAAAAACCGCTTCACCAGTCACTCCGTTGCGCTGTCAACAGCTTCCAATACAATTGGGCCGAATGATTTTTATGCAAAAAAGGCTACCTGAAATGCTTTCAGGTAGCCTTTGGATGGGTTCCGTCAAACCTTTACCGGTTTGCGGAAAAGCTGTTCGGCAGCCGGATTACAGCAGGCCGGGTTGGCCCAAAGCAGGGTCGCTTTCGCGGGCGGCGATGGCATCGGCCACGGTCAGACCCAAGGCTTTGGCAACGCCCTCACCGTAAGCCGGGTCGCAGGCGTTACAGTTGCGGATGTGGCGGTATTTGATGAAGTCCGGTGCGTCGCCCATGCCGGCTGCGGTATTGTTAAACAGTACCTGTTTCTGCTCGGCGCTCATCAGATTGAACAGTGCGCGCGGTTGGCTGAAGTAGTCGGCATCGTCTTCGCGGTAGTTCCAATGTGCCGCATCACCGTTGATTTTCAAAGGCGGCTCGGCGTATTGGGCCTGCTCTTGCCATTGGCCGAAACTGTTCGGCTCGTAGTGCAGGGTGCTGCCGTAGTTGCCGTCAACGCGACCGTAACCGTCGCGGGCATTGCTGTGTACGGGGCAGCGCGGTGCGTTTACCGGAATTTGGTTGTGGTTCACGCCCAAGCGGTAGCGTTGTGCATCGGCATAGTTGAACAGGCGGGCTTGCAGCATGCGGTCGGGCGATACGCCGATACCGGGAACCAAGTTGCTCGGTGCGAAAGCAGACTGTTCGACATCGGCGAAGAAGTTTTCGGGGTTGCGGTTCAATTCGAACTCGCCCACTTCGATCAGCGGATAGTCTTTTTTCGGCCATACTTTGGTCAGGTCGAACGGATGGTAGGGCACTTTTTCGGCATCGGCCTCGGGCATGATTTGTACGTACATGGTCCATTTCGGGAAATCGCCTTTCTCGATAGACTCGTACAGGTCGCGCTGGTGGCTTTCGCGGTCATCGGCAATAATGGCGGCGGCTTCTTCGTTGCTCAGGTTTTTAATGCCTTGTTGGGTGTGGAAGTGGAATTTCACCCAGAAACGCTCGCCTGCTTCGTTCCAGAAGCTGTAAGTGTGCGAACCGTAACCGTGCATATGGCGGTAAGTAGCGGGAATGCCGCGGTCGCTCATCACGATGGTGACTTGGTGGAAGGCTTCGGGCAGCAGCGTCCAGAAGTCCCAGTTGTTGGTAGCGGAACGCATATTGGTGCGCGGGTCGCGTTTTACCGCTTTGTTCAAATCGGGGAATTTACGCGGGTCGCGCAGGAAGAATACCGGCGTGTTGTTACCCACCATATCCCAGTTGCCTTCTTCGGTGTAAAACTTCAGGGCGAAACCGCGGATGTCGCGCTCGGCATCTGCCGCACCGCGCTCACCGGCTACGGTAGTGAAGCGGGCGAACATTTCGGTTTTTTTGCCGACTTTGCTGAAGATGGCCGCGCGGGTGTATTGGGTGATGTCGTTGGTGACGGTGAACGTACCGAAAGCGCCGGAACCTTTGGCGTGCATACGGCGCTCAGGAATCACTTCGCGCACGAAGTTCGCCAGTTTTTCGTTCAGCCACAAATCTTGCGCCAGCAGCGGGCCGCGCGGGCCGGCGGTCATGCTGTTTTGGTTATCCGCAACGGGCGCGCCGTTGTTCATGGTCAGATGGGTTACGGGACATTTGGACATGGTTGTTTCCTTTATTTATCGGGTCGGGGGAGAAAGCTACCTGAAAACAGGGATGTGTTTGGGCGGCAGCGGGTATGGGGCGCACTATAGTCTAAAAAATTAACTATTGAAACTATCTTTTCGATTTAATTTATTTAAATTCGCTGAATTTTGATTTTATTATATTGAATTTAAAAGTTTTATTTTTCTGAATCATGGTGTGGCGGCGATGCTTGGCGGCGCTTTTTATGCTGCTCGAATTTGCGCAGCTGGCGCACGGCGTGCACGGTGGTGGAGAGGCCGCCGGCCAGTAACAGCAGCATCACCGGCACCACCAGCAGATAGGGGGCAAACCACAGCAGTGCCACCAGTGCCAGCATCAGCAGGCCCATACTCAAATAAGCCTTGGCTTCGTTTTCGTCCACCGTGCGCGTGCCGTAGAAATTACCCTCGAAAACGTGGGACAGCTGTAAAAATTGGCGGGTAACCGCGCGTGCCTGCTGACGGTTGAAAATGCGCAGGCGCGAAAAATGCTGCCGCCGCCGTTGGCGCATGATTTGGTGCTCTTCTTCGTTTAATACCACTTCGGTGGTTTGATTCAGGTCTTCCAAAAACTGCCGCTCCAACTGGCGCACCACGCCGGCATCTTCGATGACCACGTCCAGCTCGCGGTTGAGGTGCCAGCTGGAAAAATTGAGATTGGTGGAGCCTATCCGCGCCCAAATGCCGTCGGCAATCGCACTTTTGGCATGAATCATCGGGCCGTTCCATTCGAACACCCGCACGCCCGCTTCCAGCAGGACGCGGTAGCGGGTGCGGGAAACGCGGCCGATCCAAGGAATATCCGATGTACGCGGCACCAGCAAGCGCACGTCCACGCCGGCATTGGCGGCATTGATCAGCGCCTGGGTGTAGAGCCGGGTGGGCATGAAGTAGGCATCGGTGAGCCACAGATTGCGGTTGGCCAAAGCCAAGGCGTTTAAATCCAGCCGCATCATATTGTTGTCGCTGGGCGTGGTGGCGACCACGCCGGCGCGCACCGTGCCGGCTTCGCCGCAGGCGGTGTAAATACCGGCCGGCAGCTCGCGGCCTTGCGACTGCAGGCTGTCGGCCGCGGCTTGCAGCACCTCGCCCACCGCCGGCCCTTTCAGGCAAACCCCGGCGTCCCGCCACGGAGCAATGCCTTTGGCCGGATTGCCTTCCCAAGCCGACGACACGCACAGCCCGCTGACAAAAGCGGTGTGCCCGTCCACCACAATCGACTTGCGGTGGTTGCGCGACAACAAACCGATGCCGCTGGCAAAGCCCATCGGATTGTAAGGCACCACCAAGGCGCCGGCTTGGCGCAAGGGTTTGAAAAAACCGCGCAAGGAGGGCCACAACGAGCCCAGCCAGTCGTAGATCAGCACCACCTTGACGCCGGCTTTTGCCTTTTCCACCAATAGGTCGCGCATTTGGCGGCCGAAGTCGTTGTTGGCGAAGATATACATTTCCATCAGTACATAATCGCGGGCAGATGCCACTGCTTCGAGCCAGGCAGGAAAGTTTTCGCTGCTGTCTTTCAACAGAGTCACTTCATGGCCGCCGTATACGTCGCTGCCGCCGGAGCGGAAACGGATCTGTTCCAATACGGGGTGGCTGAAATCATGGAGATCGGGGGCGTTGTGCATAAGCCTCCTTGTTGCCGGATGTTAAAGAAACCTCAATCAAATTCGTGTTTCAGCGATTCTGAAACGGAACCAAGCATAGCAGAAATCCCCGTTTGAGAGAGGGTTTTGCCCGATGAGGCAGCAGGGTGTCTGATGTGCCCGACAGTTTCAGGTAGCCTGAGAGCTTTACTCCCTGTCTGCGACGCATTTCTGCGTTGTGCGCTGCTCACTCACTTGCCTATCTATCTGATATGTCTGCACTCGCTGCGCTGCTACGCCTTGAACTGCATCCACATCAGGGGGTGTTGATAGGTATTGGTATATGGACGACATAGGCCCTAATGAATTCGCAGGCTTATCGGGCTTCGGCCGCCAGCCAGGGGTAAAGTTTGTGAAAACGGCGGCCGGCAAAGCGGCGCACGGAGCGTGCAAAGAGGCGCACGATGCGGGTGCCGGCGGGGTCGCGTGCCCATTCGGGCTGCCTTTGTTCCAGGCGGTCGAGCAGGCGCAGGGCGTGTTGCCGTTCCTGCCGCAGCCATTGGCTGAGGGCAGGATGTTGCAGCGCGGAAGGGTCCTGGCGCGGGTTGGCGGGCAGTTGCCGCCAGATGTCGGCGGGAAGATTGATGATGCCGGCGGCGAGGTCTTCGCGCAGATCGCGCACGGTGGAGCACCAGCCAAGGGCGTCAACCAACTCGGGAACTTCTTGCGCACGCAGGGGCGAGCCCAGCGCGGCCAGCAGCAGGTTGAGCGAGAGTGTGAAGGTGCGGCGGTGTTGGGCTTGGATGGCGGCGGCGGACCAGACGGCGGCCTGCTCTGCCCGCAAGCGGTCGTCACGCATTACGCCGAGCAGTTCGGCCACTTCGCGGCGGGCGGTATCGGGGGCGGCGGTGTGGCGCAGACTGTTATAAAAGGCGGCGGCCAATAGTTGCCAATCGTCTGTTTCATCAAAACGGCCTTTCTGCCATGCAGCGATCAGCCGTTCGGCCAGCTCGGCGGGCGCTTCCTTGGTTTGGCGGTCGCCGTCCATCACATCGTCCACGGCTTGTAGAAACACAAAACCGCGTATCAGCAGCCGACCGCGGCGGGGACGGATCAGGCGCTGCACGGCCAGCAGCAGGCTGATCCAGCCGTAGCGCAAATGGCGGCGGGCAAACGCCTGTTGGTTCACGCACAACAGCCAGCCCAGCCGAACCCGCCGCAAACAGCGCGGTCTGCAGGCATAGGGCGGCACCATCCGCCAGGCGGCCAGCGCCAGCGCCATGCCGGCAGCCAAATCGAGCAGGTGGTGTTGGTGGGTAAACAGGGTGCTGAGACCGACCAGCGCCGCCCAGCACCAAACCAGCAGGCGCCCGGCGGGCGGCAAGGCGGCTTGCAGGGCGAGGGCAGCGGTGAGCGCAAAGGCCATGTGCAGGGAGGGCAGGTGGTTACGCTCGAGTGCCAGAGCAGTGGCGAATTGGTGGAGCGGCTGCCAGAAACCGGTTGTTTCGGCTAGCGGAAAGGCGGTGTCAACCGGCAGCAGTACGAAACACAAGCAGGCGACAAGCAATTCGGCCAGTAATACGGCAAACAGCCGCCATTGCGTTGTCCATTCCAGCCGCCATGCGCCCCAAAGCAGCATCAGCGGCATTGACAGATACACCGCCGACCACGCCGGCAGCAGGGGAATGGCGGCTTCAAACGGCAGCGCGGGGCGGATCTGCCACGGCGTGTAGGCGCTGAGCAGGTTGGCGGCGCCGTAAAACCATGCGAACAGGCCAGCGAATAAGACGGCAAGGGCAAAACCGAAGGCGCGGGAATGGGGCAGGGGCGGCATAGAGGTGGAAAGCATGGAAAACTGGTTGACGGAGGCATGAGAAAAAATGCCCGCTTGGTGCAGCAATGGTTCAGACAGACCACATACAAAGCTAAGCAATTAATCAGTAACTTTAGGATCTGTTGACCATCCGCCTAATGGCGGTGCTTGGGTAAGAATCTCCGCTTACTTCGGCAAAAATGCTCGCAAGATGTGCAATCTTGCTGCGTTGGCTGTTTTTACTGGCGCAGCGTGTCAAACCGCCCTCTTCGAGTGAGCCTGGCAGCTGTAGATTTCTCTTCAAAAAACCGCTACATGGGCTAAGTGTCAACCATCCCTAGGGCATCAATGCGTAACACAGAAATACGCTGCTGATGGTGCAAAGGTCTCAGGCTACCTGAAAGGCTTTCAGGTAGCCTGAGTGGCTGCGTCAGTTTTATAAACTGCCGATTTGGATCACTTCCGCGCCGCCGGTTTTGCCCAGCACCAAAACATGCGCGGGGTGGCGGGCGAAGAGACCGTTTTCCACCACGCCGGGGATCTTGTTGATGGTGTCTTCGAGGGTGAGCGGTTCGTTAATGGTCAGTCCGTGCACATCCACGATTTCGTGGCCGCTGGCGGTGGTGAAGCCGATGCGCAGCTCCGGTTCGCCGCCGAGTTTGAGCAGCTGGCGCGACACCAGCGAGCGGGCGTGGGGAATCACTTCCACCGGCAAGGGAAATTTACCCAGGCGGGAAACGTATTTGCTTTCATCGGCGATGCAGATAAACCGCTCGGACGCACTGGCGACGATTTTCTCGGCCAACAGGGCGCCGCCGCCGCCTTTGATCATTTGCAGGGTGTGGTTCACTTCGTCGGCACCGTCGATATACACGGGCAGGCCCAGCACATCGCTGAGGCGGATTTCGGGAATCTCAAACTTGGCCAGCAGCTCGCTGGTGGCTTGTGAAGTAGATACCGCGCCTTTGATGCGCTTGCCGCTGGCGGCCAGTGCCTCGATGAAGCAATTGACGGTGCTGCCGGTACC
This sequence comes from Neisseria shayeganii 871, assembly GCF_000226875.1. GTDB lineage: Bacteria > Pseudomonadota > Gammaproteobacteria > Burkholderiales > Neisseriaceae > Eikenella > Eikenella shayeganii. Next base: position 1,556,341 of record NZ_JH164926.1, on the reverse strand, counting down.
GATGCCGATGTATTCGTTTTCCGGCACGAAATCGACGGCTTTCTGGGCGGCAATGCGTTTCAAATCGTCTTGGGTGGCCATGGTGGTCTCTCCTTGTGTTCAGAATGGGTAGTTCAGACGGCATCATACCGTAAAGGCTGTTGGATAGGGCGGGCAAAGCGGCGGTAGGCAGACAACAATATTTTCAGCTGGAGACTTTTGCAAACCCGCCATCTGCGGCGCATTTCTGCGTTGTGCGTTTATGTTCCAAGGGTAGTGTTCACTCGCTTACCTATCGCGTGATATGTCTGTCCCACAGGGATTCTTGGTGCTAACGCTGGCTGCGCTGCTAAGTCTTGAACGGCATCCACATCTAGGGGTTTTGCAAAGGTCCAGCTATTGAACTTTTGGAATGCCCTTAGATGTGAGTATGGTTCAAGGAGTGGCAGTACAGTTAGCGAGCAGTCAGAAAGCGTCGTGACAAAAACAGAATCACAGGATGGCTAATCGAGGAGTGATTGAGCGTGTTGCCGCATCACATCGGGTATGTTGAGGAATCTATTGACAACACCGATTGTTAACAGATTCGGCACTCAAGCTAGTTTAAGCTTAAGCACCAATTCGGCCAGGCGTTTGCCTTGTGCGAAGGCCAGGTTGGCTTCGTCGCTGCTCAGTTGGGCTTGGCCTTCGCTGCCGGCGGCGTGGCTGGCGCCGTAGGGGGTGCCGCCGCTTTGGGTGTGGCTGAGGGCTGCCTCGCTGAAGGGGATGCCTTGGATCAACATACCGTGGTGCAGCAAGGGGATCATCATGCTCAGGAGGGTGCTTTCCTGGCCGCCGTGTAGGGAAGCGGTGCTGGTAAAGACGGTGGCGGGCTTGCCGATCAGGCTACCTGAAAGCCACAAGCCGCTGGTTTGGTCGAGGAAGTATTTCATCGGGGCGGCCATATTGCCGAAACGGGTGGGGCTGCCCAAGGCGAGACCGTGGCAGTTTTGCAGCTCTTCCAAGGTGGCGTAGGGGGCGCCGCTGTCAGGAATGTCGGGGGCGAGGGCTTCGCAGTCGGCGGAGACGGCGGGTACGGTGCGCAGCAGGGCCTCGCAGCCTACAACGCTGTCGATGCCGCGGGCGATTTGGCGGGCGAGTTTGAGGGTGCCGCCGTGGCGGCTGTAGTATAAAACCAAAATGGGCAGACGGGCGGTCATAAAGACTCCTGGGTAGGGAAGGGGAAATAGGGAGTAAGGTTGTGGTCGGGCGTTATGTGAGTTATTCGCCGACGTGATGATGAGTGGAAGCCAAGGGCAGGGCGTTGAAGTGTATCCATCGTTTTATCTGGGTATGAAACTTCATTTCAGCCGCCTTCGGGCGGCCGTGTGTTAAAACCGCTTACGATATACGGTTGCTCTCTGTTTGGCGACAAAACGAACGCGGCAAGTTTTTCAGGTAGCCTGAGACCTTTGCAAAACCCCCATCTGTGGCGCATTTCTGCGTTGTGCGCTGCTCGCTCGCTTGCCTATCTATATGATATGTCTTCGCTTGCTGTGCTGCTACGCCTTGAACTGCATCCACATCTGGAGGTTTTGCAAAGGTCTCAGCCTGCACGGGCGGTTTGAGCAATCAGATGTTCACGCCTTCGTGGGCCAGCAGCCAGCGTTTGATGTTTAATCCCTGTTCCGGATCGGCTCCCATGCTGAAGCCGCCGAGGCTGCCGTCGGCGGCCACTACGCGGTGGCAGGGAATCAGCAGGGGGAGCGGGTTTTTGCCGCAGGCGCTGCCGACGGGGCGCGGATGGCTGCCGATGCGTTGGGCGATTTCGCGGTAGCTACGCACTTGACCGGCCGGAATGGCGGCAATTTCCGCCCACACGCGCTGTTGGAAGGGCGTGCCTTTGGGGGAAACGGGATGGCGGAAGGTTTTCAGGCTGCCGGCAAAGTAGCGGTCGAAATCCCGGGCCAGATTATCGGGCAGCGGCGGCAGGAAGTTTTGCGCTTGGGTGCTTAACACGATTTCGGTGAAATGTGTGCCGTCGTGGCGGCACAGCAGGGTGCCGAACGGGGCGGCGTAGCAGTATTCCATCTCAGCCTTTCAGCGCATCCAAAACCGCTTGGGCGTGGCCGGCGGCTTTCACTTTGCGCCATTGGTGCAGGATTTGGCCGTCCTGCCCCAGCACGAAGGTGCTGCGCTCGATGCCCCATACCTTTTTGCCGTACATATTTTTTTCTTTCATGACATCGAACTGGCGGCACACGGTTTCGTCGGCGTCCGACAATAAGGGCAATTGCAGGCCGTATTTGCAAACGAAGTTTTGGTGGCTTTTCACGCTGTCGCGCGAGATGCCGGCTACCTGAAAACCCAAAGCCTGAAATTCGGGCAGCAGGGCGCTGAATTCCTGGGCTTCGGTGGTGCAGCCGGGGGTGTTGTCTTTCGGATAAAAATACAGCACCAAGGGCAGGTGGTCGGCGGCGGCAAACAGTTGGCCGTCTTGGTCGGGCAGGGTAAACAGGCAGACATCAGACACGGGCGTTTCCTTATCAAAAGAATGGGCAATCAGGCGGCCGATTATAGCCGCAATCGGCACAGGCTCCCAGCGGGCGGCAGGCTACCTGAAAGCGGCTGCGGGTATGGCATCTGAAAACTTGGTCGTGGCCGATCAATACGGTCTCGCCGGCCATATGGAATACGCCCTGAGCGTGCCGGCGCCGGATGGCGATATAATGCCGCCCGTTTAAATGGAAAAACCGCGAATCATGGATGACAGCAAGCGTTTGGCCGAGTTGGCCGCCGGTCAGGAGCAAACCATTGCCGGCTATGTGTTGGCAGACGGCAGGCGGGTGTGGCTGCGCAAGGCGGGCAAACGCAATGCGGCATGGCGTTATGCTTTGCTCGGCACGGCGGCCAAATGGCTGCGCCTGAGCGTGCTCACGCCGGTGCCGAATGTGGGCGGCAAGGCCGGCATCGCCACCGAGGCGGCCCGCTTGCGCGAATTGGCGGCGGCGGGCATTGCCGCGCCCAAACTGTTGGCGGTGCAGGAAGATGCTTTGCTGATGAGCGATGCCGGCGGCAATACCTTGCTGCACCACATTGAGCAGGAAGCGCAGGCGGGCAGCTTGGCCGGCTGGCAGCGCGGGCTGGCGGCGATTGGCGGGGTGCACGCCAAAGGGCAGTTTCTCAGCCAGGCGTTTGCCCGCAATATAGTGGTGGCCGCAGACGGCTCGATTGCGTTTATCGATTTTGAAGACAACCCGGCCGCGGTGTTGCCGAGAGCGCAATGCCAGGCGCGCGACTGGCTGTGTTATCTGCATTCCACCGCCTTGGTGTTGCACGAACACGGCCTGCTGGCGCAGGCGGTGCCGGTGTGGCGGCAGTATTGGGCGGCGATGCCGGACGAGGTGCGGCGGCATATAGCGCAGGGCTTGCGGCCGATCGGCTGGATGCGCGGCCTGCGCCATCCGCGCTGGGGACGCGACACCTTGCGCTTGGCGGCCTTGGCCGAGTTGGGCCGGGCGGCCGCGGGCAGGAGTTGATTAAGTCAAGCGTAAATTGGATTTGTAAATCAACATTCTCTTTCACTGAATGATTTTTTGGCTTTTTAGTCCGAGCTGTGTATGGTGGTGGTGGCTTTAAATCTGTATATCCTTAAATTATGGGGCTGTCCTAGATAACTAGGGAACATCAATCTTGGCTTAGAATGTTCCCATGAGAAGAAGTCGTTTGAGTCGTTACAAACAAAGCAAGCTCATTGAGCTGTTCGTTGCAGGCGTGACGGCGCGTACGGCAGCACAACTGGTTGGCGTCAACAAAAACACTGCAGCCTACTACTTTCACCGCTTGCGTCTATTGATCTATCAAAACAGCTCCCATCTGGAAATGCTTGAAGGCGAAATAGAAGCCGACGAAAGTTACTTCGGCAGTCGTCAAAAAGGCAAGCGCGGACGTGGAGCGGCAGGGAAAATCGCGGTATTCGGGCTTTTGAAGCGCAGCGGCAGGGTTTACACTGTTGCCGTACCCAATACAAAAACTGCCACGTTAATGCCGATCATCCGAGAACAAGTGGAGCCTGACAGTATTGTTTATACGGATTGTTACCGCAGTTATGATGTTTTGGACGTGAGCGAGTTTGCGCATTTTCGCATCAATCACAGCACGCATTTTGCCGAGAGGCAAAACCACATCAACGGCATTGAGAATTTCTGGAATCAGGCCAAGCGTGTCTTGCGCAAATATAATGGCATTGACCTAAAGTCCTTTCTTCTATTCTTGAAAGAATGCGAATTTAAAGAATGTGAATTTCGTTTTAATTTTGGAACGCCAAAGCAGCAGCTAAAAATTCTGCGGCTTTGGTGTGAGGTTTAGGGCTAATCTACTTCAGCCCCAAAAAATTTTGATTTTCCATATTTATTAAGTATGAGCCCGTTTCCCATCCCCGCCCCCGCCCAAAAATCCCGCTGGCTCGGCCTTTCGCGCGGCAGCCTGCCTTTGATGCTTACCGAATGCCTGCCTGAACAACCTGTAAAAATCATTCTCACGCAAGACGTGGAGCAGGCTTTGCGGCTGCAAACCGCGTGGCAGTTTTTCCGCCCGCAGGATAATGCGGTGTTTCTGCCCGATTGGGAAACGCTGCCCTACGAACGTTTTTCGCCGCATCAGGATTTGGTTTCGGAGCGGCTTTCTGCCTTGTGGCAGCTGAAAAACGGGCAGGCCGACGTGTTGGTGGTGCCGGTGGCCACCGCCATGCAGAAGCTCGCACCGGTGTCGTTTCTGCTCGGGCGCACGTTTTGGTTGAAAACGGGGCAAACGCTCGATATCGACGCGTTGCGTGAAAACTTGATTGAAGCGGGTTACAGCCATGTTTCCAACGTGATTGCCGCCGGCGAATTTGCCGTGCGCGGCGGTATTTTGGATATTTTTCCGATGGGGGCGGAGTTGCCCTACCGCCTCGATATGTTCGGCGATGAAATCGACAGCATCAAAACTTTCGACCCCGACACCCAGCGCACCATCGCGCCCGTTTCCGAAATCCGCCTGCTGCCCGCGCACGAGTTCCCGACCGACGACGACGCGCAAAAAATCTTCCGCAGCCGTTTCCGCGAAGAAATCGAAAGCGACTACAACGCCGCCACCGTTTACAAAGCCGTGAGCAACGGCCATTTCGGCGCGGGCGTGGAATATTATCTGCCGCTGTTTTTTGAAAACGAATTGGCCACGCTGTTCGACTACATCGGCGAAGAAGCGCTGGTGGTGTGCATCGGCGACGTGCACGCCGAGGCTTCGCGCTTTTGGTCGGATGTCAAATCGCGCTTTGCGATGGCTAAGGGCGACGAAACTTACCCGCCTTTGCATCCACAGCATTTGTATCTCAGTGAAGACCAGTTTGCAGGCCGTCTGAAACCTTATCCGCAAATTCTGCCCGACTTTCACGGCAAGCCACACCAGTTGCCCGATGTGGCCGTGAACCGCCAATCCGAAACCCCGCTCGCCGCCCTGCACGGTTTTCAGACGGCCTTTGAGGGCAGGATTCTGTTGTGCGCCGAAAGCGCAGGCCGCCGCGAAACCATGCTCGGCTTTTTTGCCCAGCACGGTCTGAAACCGAAAAGCGTGGACGGCTGGCAGGCGTTTTTAAACAGCGATGCGCCGCTGTGTATCGCCGTCACGCAGTTGGCGTACGGGTTTCAGCTGCCGTCTGAAAACGCGGGCGGTATTTCCGAATCGGCCGAACCCGTAGGTTGGATTACCGAATCCGACAAAACACAATCGGCACAAATGTCGGATACAAGTATCCGACCTACGGAAGCCCATCTTTCATACGGCCTTTCAGGTAGCCTGTCTGAAAATGTTGGTCAGAGGCACGAACCGGACGAAGTAGGTCGGATTCTCGAATCCGACAAAATACAATCGGCGCAAATGTCGCGGCCTACAACCGGCCTTGCCGTCATCACCGAATCCGACCTCTACCAATACGTCGCCCGCAGCCGCACCGCACGCCGCAAGAAACACGCCCAAGTTTCAGACGGCCTTTTGCGCGATTTGGCCGAAATCAACATCGGCGACCCCGTTGTGCACGAAGAACACGGTATCGGCCGCTATATGGGTTTGGTCAGCATGGATTTGGGCGAAGGCAGTACCGAAATGATGCTGCTCGAATACGCCAACGAAGCCCAGCTTTATGTGCCCGTGTCGCAGCTGCACCTGATCAGCCGCTACTCCGGCCATGCCTATGAAAACGTGCAACTGCACCGCTTGGGCACCGCCGCATGGAGCAAAGCCAAGCGCAAAGCCGCCGAAAAAGCACGCGACACCGCCGCCGAACTGCTCAATCTCTACGCCCAACGCGCCGCGCAAGAAGGCTTTAAATTCCAGTTTAACGAGTTGGACTACCAAGCCTTTTCAGACGGCTTCGGCTACGAAGAAACCGAAGACCAAGCCGCCGCCATCGCCGCCGTACTCAAAGACCTTACCCAAGGCAAGTCGATGGACAGGCTCGTGTGCGGCGATGTCGGTTTCGGCAAAACCGAAGTCGCCTTGCGCGCCGCCTTCGTGGCCGTGATGGGCGGCAAACAAGTGGCCGTGCTCGCCCCCACCACGCTGCTGGTGGAACAACACGCACAAAATTTCAGCGACCGCTTCGCCGATTTTCCCGTTAAAGTCGCCCAACTTTCCCGCTTCAACAGCAGCAAAGAAACCAAAGCCACGCTCGCCGGCATGGCCGACGGCACGGTCGATATCGTGATCGGCACACACAAACTCGTGCAAGACGATATCCAATTCAAAAACTTAGGCTTGGTGATTATCGACGAAGAACACCGCTTCGGCGTGCGCCAAAAAGAGCAGCTCAAACGCCTGCGCGCCAACGTCGACATCCTCACCCTCACCGCCACCCCCATTCCGCGTACCCTCAGCATGGCGCTCGAAGGATTGCGCGATTTCTCGCTCATCACCACCGCGCCCAGCCGCCGCCTCGCTGTTAAAACCTTCGTCAAACCCTTCAGCGAAGCCAGCGTGCGCGAAGCCGTGCTACGCGAACTCAAACGCGGCGGACAAGTATTCTTTTTACACAACGAAGTCGAAACCATCGAAAACATGCGCGAACGCCTGCAAGAGCTGCTGCCCGAAGCCCGCATCGGCGTTGCCCACGGCCAATTGCGCGAACGCGAACTCGAACAAGTGATGCGCGACTTTCTGCAACAGCGGTTCAACCTGCTGCTGTGTTCCACCATCATCGAAACCGGCATCGACATCCCCAACGCCAACACCATCATCATCAACCGCGCCGACAAATTCGGCCTTGCCCAACTGCACCAACTGCGCGGGCGCGTCGGCCGCAGCCACCACCAAGCCTACGCCTACCTGCTCACACCCGAATACATCACCAAAGATGCCGAAAAACGCCTCGATGCCATTTCCGCCGCCGACGAACTCGGCGCAGGCTTCACGCTGGCCATGCAGGATTTGGAAATCCGCGGTGCTGGCGAAATCCTCGGCGAAGGGCAAAGCGGCGAAATGATGCAGGTCGGCTTCACCCTCTACACCGAAATGCTCAAACAAGCCGTGCGCGACCTCAAAAAAGGCCGCCAGCCCGACCTCGACGCACCGCTGGGTGTAACCACCGAAATCAAACTGCACAGCCCCGCGCTCTTGCCCGAAAGCTACTGCCCCGACATCCACGAGCGGCTAGTGCTCTATAAACGCCTCGCCACCTGCGAAACCGAAGGCCAAATCAACAGCGTGCACGAAGAACTCGTCGACCGCTTCGGCCTGCCCGAACAACCCGTCAAAACCCTAATTGAAAGCCACCGCATCCGCCTCATCGCCAAAGAAATGGGCATAGACGCGCTCGATGCCACCGCTGAAGCCGTTACCCTCACCTTCGGCAAACACCACAACATCGACCCCGCGCAGATTATCCTACTGATGCAAAGCAACAAAAACTACCGCATGGCCGGCGCGGACAAATTGCGCGTAAGCGCGGTGATGGAAGATGTGGAAACACGGATTCAGACGGTGAAAGCGGTTTTGAAGAAGTTGGGGGAGAAGTAAGGTAAGCGCTGAAGGTCTGGCAATTTTGTTAAAATTGCGGTTGTTTAAAAGGAAATGGCAAGGCGAACATAAGAAACAGAGAATCCTATAAGGAAGCCCTTTATGTGGGTAGGAAATTAGGAGTTTTGCCAAACCGAGACCTTTGCCAAACCCCCAAAAAAACTCTCTAAACTCCCACTCGCATCCAACTCCGGGTAATTTAGAGAGTTTTGTTCATAAGCAGCTTTTGCACACCGATGTCCTCAAGCACATCGAAAAACATCTTGCCCTTCCCCAACCATCAATCCCGACCATATGCTCGATTGGGCACCCATCGAACCATACCTCGCCCGCCGCCTCGCTACTGGTGCGACAACGGCGGCCGTCCCGCCTATCCTTTGCTCTCCATGTTCAAAGCCATCTTGCTTGGCCAATGGCACAGGCTGAGACCTTTGCAAAACCCCCATCTGCGGCGCATTTCTATGTTGTGCGCCTGCTCGCTTGTCTATCTATCTTTGTGGGGTTCTGCGAAGGTCTCAGCCTAATTTTCTATTGCTTAATTGTGGTGATGAAATGCGTAGAAAACAACGCAGCAAAAATCCCCTGCAAAAGTTTGCAGGGGATTTTCTGAATTGGCACGCCTACGGGGAATCGAACCCCGGTTACCGCCGTGAAAGGGCGATGTCCTAACCGCTAGACGATAGGCGCGTAATCTTGATGGCGCACCCGGAGCGATTCGAACGCCCGACCCTCTGGTTCGTAGCCAGATACTCTATCCAACTGAGCTACGGGTGCGCTGTGTTGAATCAGCGCTGCTCTGAGTGCTGAAAATCAAGAAGCGCGAATAATAGTGAGGTTTGCGGGTTTGGGCAAGAGGTGCTTGGCGGTGTTTTTTGAAGATGATGTTTTGAAAAAGAAAAAACTTCACAAATTTCCCGATTAAACGGAAGATTTGTGAAGTTTTACGGAGTAAGCCTTACAGCATGCCGATGCCGGAGACTTCGCGGGCCAGGCGGGCGGCGGCGTTGTCGGTCATGCCGCCGACAAAATCGAGAATCTTCATATAGGCAAGATACAGCGAATCGTGTTCGCTGATCGGCTCGTCGCGCAGCAGCTCCAAAGCCAGCGACTGGCGCGGGCTGACGCGTTTTTCGGTGACGTAGGCGAAGGTGGCCGGCACCAAGAGGTTGAGAATCGAGCCGATGCAGGGGAAGGCGGCAATTTCGGTCATCAGCTTGCTTTGGTGGCGGAACACGCGGGTGCGCGCCAGCTCTTTGGCTTTTTCCAAAGTGTCCTGCACCTCGGGGCTGCAGAGCGCCAACAGGTCTTTGCCGCGGAACTGGCCGTTGAGCAGATCAGACTGGTGCATGATAAAGGTTTGCGCCATGTCGTCGATGGCGCGGCCGATGGCGATGCCGCGCAGCATGGCACAGCGCTGGCGCGGGGATTGTTCCTGCCACACGGTGTCCACATGGGCGATGCCCTGCAGAATGTTTTCCACTTCCAATTCGTGCAGCAGTTCCAGTTCCACCGCGTCTTCTAAATCCAATAGGGCGTAGCAGATGTCGTCGGCGGCCTCCATCAGATAAGAGAGCGGGTGGCGCAGCCAATGATGCGGCGCGGTTTCAGGTAGCCCCAATTCCTGCGCCACCTGCTCAATAAAGGGCAGCTCGGTTTGGTAGATATTGAATTTTTTCAAACCTTTGGGGTCGGAGGTGGTCCACGGGTATTTCATCAGCGCGCCGATGGAAGCGGCGGTGAGCCGCATGCCGCCGCGGTTGCGGTACATTTCCAAACTTGCCAGCAGACGCAGGCTGTGCGCGTTGCCTTCATAGGTTTGCACATCGCGCCGCTCGGCCTCGCTCAGGCCTTTCAGGTAGCCTGCATGGGCGGGATCGCGGAACCACTCGCGCAAAGCGTCTTCGCCGGTGTGGCCGAAAGGCGGATTGCCCATATCGTGCGCCAAACAGGCTACCTGAACCACCGCGCCGATGTCGGAAGGCGTGTTGCCCGGCGGCAGAAAACCGCCTTTCGCCATCATCACGCCCACCCGGTTGCCCAGGCTGCGCCCCACGCTGGCCACCTCCACGCTGTGGGTGAGGCGGTTGTGGGTATGGTCGTGCTCGGCAAAGGGGTGCACCTGCGTTTTGCGCCCCAAACGGCGGAAGGCGCCGGAAAACACCACGCGGTCGTAATCGATATGGAAATCCGTGCGCAGCGCATCCGCGCCTTCCTGGCTCGACGGAGTGACCGTGGCCACCCATTCGCCGTTGTGGGCTTTGAAACGTTTGGTGCTGAGCAGTTGCGCCCAGTTCATCGGAGCAGTCATCAGAGGCTACCTGAAAAGAGGGGAAAGGGCGGTATTGTAGGGGATTTGCGGGGTGGTGGGCAGATGCTTGGCGGGTCGGATACTTGTATCCGACAAAATAGGGGTATGCCGTGATGCCGAGATATATCAGGGGGGAGATAAGTCGGATTCGAGAATCCGACCTACGGATCAAAACAAAGCCGTCTAAAAGAGAAGTTTCAGACCAAGAATTCTGTAGGTTGGGTCGGAGACCCAACATTTCAGAGTTGGTAAAGAATGTGTTGGGTTTGCAACCCAACCTACGCTTGCTACGATTGCTTGCTACATTTGTAATCTTGGAATTTATCCTAATCCAATATGCCAGTCATGAATTGGTAATAAATCCATTAATTGGATCGACTTATAGTTCTCTTTATTAACACTATCAAAATAAACTGAAAAAAGAATCGAAGATAATGCTTTAAGTTTAATATTGTAATCATTTATATCGCCCAAATTTCTCCATCCTGCGCCAAATGCTAAATCTTTTACGTTATTTAAATCTACATTTTTTAGCAACACTTCAATATCGCATTTATCTAGATATATAGCTGTAGATAATTTGGGTTTAATGGTTCTCCATATATCGAATTTCTTTCCTAAAGCTGGAAAACCTCTGTACTCAGGAATAAGACTATAATTAAGTGTCTCCGTGGTTATATCTATGATATTTTTCAAACTAGGAATTTTATTTATGAATATTTCAAAAAAATTTATAAATTCTTTTGATAAAATCATATTTAAAATAAATGAAACTTTATTTTGAGTTTTATCGATTGCATCTTCATACCAATTAATTGCATAATTTCTTTGAATAATATCTAAATTATTATTTTCTTTAAATTCTTTTAGTTGTTTTTCAAACAGAGGAACAACGCAATTAATTTTATTTGACTTGGTTTCGTAATACTCATGCAAAAAAGAATGAACTACCGCTCTGTCAATTTTATTATATACAACATACCCATTTGTTAAATCTATATAATCTAACTCAATAGAAATAGATGGCTCTTGATTTGAATAATTATCACTCAATTTGGGTAATTTTTTACCTAAACTGTTTCTAGCAAATTCACAAGCCTGTTTTTTCCATTCATATAATAATTCAGCAGTATATTTTTCTGGTTCTACATCTATTAATCTCGCACAATTTTGACACAACCAAATACCATTACCTTCTGCTTTTCTTTCTTCGGAAGACATTTCCCCTTTATAACGTGGTCCTCCTTTTGCTGCGGCATGAATATGTGCAGCAACACCAATAATAGTGGTTTTATCAAAAGCATCTGTTTTAGCAGATTTTGTTATTATTCTGCATTCTGGGTTTGAGCAAATATTGTTAACATTTGTGCTTAACTTTTGAATAGTTGCTTGCGTAAAATCATCTCGGCTGTTTGACATCTTGCATTGCCTCATTAATAGTTAATTAAAAATAATTTTCTTATAAACTGATTGCTAAATATTTCTTTTTATTAAATACTTAGTAATTTTAGATACTTGCCTGTATAACTCCCCTCTGCATTCACAACCCCCTCCGGCGTCCCCTCCGCAATAATCCTCCCTCCCCCATCGCCCCCCTCGGGCCCTAAATCCACAATCCAATCCGCCGTTTTAATCACGTCAAGATTATGCTCAATAATCACTATCGAGTTGCCTTTGCCTTTCAGACGGCCTATGACTTCCAGCAGCAGGGCGATGTCGGCGAAGTGCAGGCCGGTGGTGGGTTCGTCTAGGATGTAGAGGGTGCGGCCGGTGTCGCGTTTGGAGAGTTCGAGAGCGAGTTTGACGCGTTGGGCTTCGCCGCCGGAGAGGGTGGTGGCGGATTGGCCGAGGCGGATGTAGCCTAGGCCGACATCCATCAGGGTTTGCAGTTTGCGGGATACGGTGGGCACGGCGTCGAAGAATTCGCGGGCTTCTTCTACGGTCATGTCGAGCACTTGGCTGATGTTTTTGCCTTTGTATTGTACTTCGAGGGTTTCGCGGTTGTAGCGTTTGCCGTGGCATACTTCGCAGGGTACGTAAACGTCGGGCAGGAAGTGCATTTCTACTTTGATTACGCCGTCGCCTTGGCAGGCTTCGCAGCGGCCGCCTTTGACGTTGAACGAGAAGCGGCCGACGTTGTAGCCGCGTTCGCGGGCGAGGGGTACGCCGGCGAAGAGTTCGCGGATGGGGGTGAAGAGGCCGGTGTAGGTGGCGGGGTTGGAGCGGGGCGTGCGGCCGATGGGGGATTGGTCGACGTTGATCACTTTGTCGAGGTGTTCGAGGCCGGTGATGTCGTCGTAGGGCGCGGGTTCTTCGTGGGCGCGGTTGAGCTCGCGGGCGGTGATTTTGGCGAGGGTGTCGTTAATCAGGGTGGATTTGCCGCTGCCGGATACGCCGGTGATGCAGGTAATCAAACCCAAAGGCAGTTCGAGGGTCACGTTTTTGAGGTTGTTGCCGCGTGCGCCTTTGAGGACGAGCATTTTTTCGGGGTTGACGGGCGTTCTTTCAGACGGCACGGAGATGGCTTTTTTGCCGCTGAGGTATTGGCCGGTCACGGATTCTTTGCAAGAGGCGACTTTGTCGGGGGTGTCGGCAATGATAACGTTGCCGCCGTGTTCGCCTGCGCCGGGGCCCATGTCGATAACGAAATCGGCCTCACGGATAGCATCTTCGTCGTGTTCGACCACAATCACGCTGTTGCCGAGGTCGCGCAGGCGTTTGAGGGTGGCGAGCAGGCGGTCGTTGTCGCGCTGGTGCAGGCCGATGGAGGGTTCGTCCAAAACGTACATCACGCCGGTGAGGCCGCTGCCGATTTGGCTGGCGAGGCGGATGCGCTGGGCTTCGCCGCCGGAAAGGGTTTCGGCGCTGCGGCTGAGGTTCAGATAATCGAGGCCGACGTTTATCAGAAAGCCCAAACGCTCGGTGATTTCTTTGAGGATTTTTTCGGCGATGTGTTTTTTGTTGCCTTCCAAATTGAGGGTTTCAAAGAATTGGTGCGTTTGGGTGAGCGGCCATGCGGAGATTTCGTGCAGCGGCTGTTTGCCCACATAAACATAACGCGCTTCTTTGCGCAAACGTGCGCCGCCGCAGCTCGGGCAGGCACGATGGCTTTGGTATTCGGCAAGCTGTTCGCGCACGGTGGGCGAATCGGTTTCGCGGTAGCGGCGTTCGAGGTTGGGGATGATGCCTTCAAAGGCGTGGCTGCGGTTGAAGGTGGTGCCGCGTTCGGAAAGGTAGGTGAAATCAATCACTTCTTTGCCGGAGCCGTGCAGCACGATTTTGCGGATGTTTTCAGGTAGCCCTTCAAACGGGGTATCGACATCGAATTGATAATGCCGTGCCAGCGATTGAATCATTTGGAAATAGAACTGGTTGCGTTTGTCCCAGCCTTTAATCGCACCGGCGGCTAGGGAAAGCTCGGGGTGGGCGACCACGCGTTCGGGGTCGAAGAAATTCATGCTGCCCAAGCCGTCGCAAGTGGGGCAGGCGCCCACCGGATTATTGAAGGAAAACAGGCGCGGTTCCAGCTCGGGCAGGCTGTATGAGCACACGGGGCAGGCGAATTGGGCGGAAAACCAATGTTCTTCGCCACTGTCCATTTCCAGCGCCAGCGCACGTTCGCCACCGTGGCGCAGGGCGGTTTCAAAACTTTCGGCCAGCCGCTGTTTGATGTCGGCTTTTACTTTCACGCGGTCGATGACTACGTCGATATTGTGCTTGATGTTTTTTTCGAGCTTGGGCACTTCGTCGAGCTGATAGACTTCGCCGTCCACGCGCACGCGGGCAAAGCCTTGCGCCTGCAAGTCGGCAAAGAAATCGACAAACTCGCCTTTGCGCTCGCGCACGGCGGGGGCGAGAATCATCACGCGGGTGTCTTCAGGCAGTTTTAAGACGGCATCCACCATTTGCGATACGGTTTGGCTGCTCAAAGGCAAATCGTGTTCGGGGCAATGCGGCGTGCCGACGCGGGCATACAGAAGGCGCAGATAATCGTGAATTTCGGTTACGGTGCCGACGGTGGAGCGCGGGTTGTGGCTGGTGGATTTTTGTTCGATTGAAATGGCGGGCGACAAGCCTTCGATCAAATCGACATCGGGCTTATCCATCATCTGCAAAAACTGGCGCGCATAGGCCGAAAGGCTTTCCACATAGCGGCGCTGGCCTTCGGCATAAAGCGTGTCGAACGCGAGCGAGGATTTGCCGCTGCCCGACAAACCCGTTACCACCACGAGCTTGTGGCGGGGGATGTCGAGATCGACGTTTTTCAGATTATGGGTGCGTGCGCCGCGGATGCGGATGGTGTCGTTGTCTTGCTTGCTCATGATGGCTGCCGAAGCGGAAAATAAACGCGCGATTTTAACACCTTCCGCGCCCTTTTTCAGGTAGCCCGAATACGGGCGAATCATGATTGTGCTAAAATCGCCGCCCATTTGAACGAATCTTTTCAGGTAGCCTGTATGCTGTGTTCAGGCTACCTGAAAGCTGTTTTTCTCTTCAATGGCGCCGGCGCCGGGATAGACATCATTTGGCCGGTATATGATTGACTGGATAGTGAAAAGGTTTCAGTCTTGACAAAAATATATCAAACAATAAATAAAGGAGAATGATCATGCGGAAACTCTTGCTATTGGCCGCCCTGTTGGGCGCATCGGCTATCCCGGCGCTGGCTCAGACCATTCCTGCCGAATTCCAGGGCAAGTGGGCCGGGTTTTATCAAGCCACCCAACCCACGCGGGCGCAAATGCGCCAGTATTGTCAGCGTCCGGATAAGTATGCGGATCAGGAAGTGTTTTTTATGCGGGTGAATCCGCGCGGTTTTCGAATTTTCGAATACGACGGCGGCATCGACAGCCTGAACATCAGAATCAGCCGTGCCAACAGCATTGAGCTGGAAGGACGGGCTTCCATCCGTATGGATTCGGAAGACGAGACGGTGGTGCGCAAAAACAACCAGCGGTGGGAATGGTCGATCGACCGTAGAGGCCTTTTGATTGACAGCTCGGATTGGCATGACAATCCCATGGTATTTTTCCGTTGCCCGCGTTAGGGCGTGTCGTCATCGTGCTTGGGCGGCGGTTGTTAGCCGAAAATACCGCCTCAACGCTTGGTGGCCACGCCTTAGGATGCGGATTGCCGTTTGTCACAAGGTTTTCAGGCAGCCTAAGGCTGCCTGAAAACCTTCAAGTGTTTACCACTTTACCGAATCGAAATTGAAGCACAGCGTGCGTTTTTCCAAATACCTGCCGCCGCCGGTTTTTCAGGTAGCCTGAAACAGAAAGAATTGTATGAAACCCACCATCGCCCTCGTCGGCCGCCCCAATGTGGGCAAATCCACTCTGTTCAACCGTCTCACCCGCACCAAAGATGCGCTGGTGCACGATTTGCCCGGCCTCACCCGCGACCGCCACTACGGCCACGGCCGCGTGGGCAGCAAGCCTTATCTGGTGGTGGACACCGGCGGTTTCGAGCCGGTGGTGGACAGCGGCATTCTGCACGAAATGGCCAAGCAAACCTTGCAGGCGGTGGACGAAGCCGACGCGGTGGTGTTTCTGGTGGACGCGCGCACCGGCCTCACGCCGCAAGACAAAATCATTGCCGACCGCCTGCGCCAAAGCCCGCGGCCGGTGTTTTTGGCGGTGAACAAAGCCGAGGGCGGCAATCAGGCGGTGCTGGCGGCCGAGTTTTACGAGCTGGCGCTGGGCGAACCGTATGTGATTTCCGGCGCCCACGGCGACGGCGTGTATGATTTGATGGAAGACATTCTCGGCCGTTTCCCCGATGCCGAAGAAGAGGGCGAGAGCGCCAAACACCCCGTGTTTGCCGTGATCGGCCGCCCCAATGTGGGCAAATCCACGCTGGTAAACGCCATTTTGGGCGAAGAGCGCGTGATCGCCTTCGATATGGCCGGCACCACCCGCGACAGCATCCACATCGATTTCGAGCGCCACGGCCGGCCGTTTACCATCATTGACACCGCCGGCGTGCGCCGCCGCGGCAAGGTGGAAGAAGCGGTGGAAAAGTTTTCCGTGATCAAAGCCATGCAGGCGGTTGAGGCGGCCAATGTGGCGGTGTTGGTGTTGGACGCGCAACAAGATATTGCCGACCAAGACGCCACCATTGCCGGTTTTGCGCTGGAGGCCGGGCGGGCGCTGGTGGTGGCGGTCAACAAATGGGACGGCATCGATGAAGAGCGGCGCGAGCAAATCAAGCGCGACATCGCCCGCAAGCTGTATTTTCTCGATTTCGCCCGTTTCCACTACATTTCCGCCCTCAAAGAAAAAGGCATCGACGGCCTGTTTGACAGCATCCAAGCCGCCTACGACGCGGCGATGATCAACATGCCGACGCCGAAAATCACCCGCGTGCTGCAATCCGCCGTCGAGCGCCAAGCCCCGCCGCGCGCCGGCCTGGTGCGCCCCAAGATGCGCTACGCCCACCAAGGCGGCATGAACCCGCCGGTGATCGTGGTGCACGGCAATGCCCTGCAGCATATTTCCGACAGCTACACCCGCTACCTCACCCAAACCTTCCGCAAAGCCTTCAATCTGCAAGGCACACCCTTGCGCATTCAATACAATGTATCGGACAACCCGTATGAGGAGAGCGCGGACAAGGTGAAAAACAAACCCCTGCGCCGCGTGTCCCTCAGCAACCGCATCGCCAAACGGGAAAACCAAAAAGCCGAAAAAGACCGCATCCGCAAGCCGAAAAAACGCCAAGTGAGCGTGAAAAAGCAGCAGGCGAAGTAAACGGCCGGGTCGGGCTACCTGAAAGCGGTGTCGGCGTTGTTCAGGTAGCCTGCAGCATTCGATTAGCCAATCGCCAAACTGTGGTGCTCATGATTTTCCCGGTAGGTTGGCGAAGGTTGATATCTTTAATAATTCAGTAGATTGGATAGAAAGCGGATGATGCTATCATCCGCTTTGTGCCCATTAGGAGGCTTTTAGCGAAAACAGGCGGTTTTGGCTTGGATTGGCAAGGCTTTCCGACAGGGCTTCAGCCGCCCACGGGCGGCTGCGTGTTGAAACCACATTAACTTGGGGACTAAGGTATTTGCTTCCTCAGCCGCCCACGGGCGGCTGCGTGTTGAAACAAACTTGGATGTAACATCATCATATGTTCCAGGCGTCAGCCGCCCACGGGCGGCTGCGTGTTGAAACCATCTATGTGTATTGATGGACGTATGGTTGTAGCTCAGCCGCCCACGGGCGGCTGCGTGTTGAAACTACCGTTTCAGGTAGCCCGACCAAGGCCAGCGGATTCAGCCGCCCACGGGCGGCTGCGTGTTGAAACGTGTTCCGGCAACTCGATGCCGGCCAAATGGTAGTCAGCCGCCCACGGGCGGCTGCGTGTTGAAACCATGCGCCTGCTGCTGCCGGACGGCGCAGCGTATTCAGCCGCCCACGGGCGGCTGCGTGTTGAAACGATTGGCCGACATAAAGCTGTCGGCAAACGCATTCAGCCGCCCACGGGCGGCTGCGTGTTGAAACTTCATGGTGGACACGCATCCAACAATGGTTCCATTCAGCCGCCCACGGGCGGCTGCGTGTTGAAACACCCGTAGGAATGCTAGGGTAACAACCAAGTAGGTCAGCCGCCCACGGGCGGCTGCGTGTTGAAACTACACCATCCAAACAAGCGCGAAGGTCATAGCAAAATCAGCCGCCCACGGGCGGCTGCGTGTTGAAACAAGAAATTTTGGAGAAAGTCGGCTGCACCTGTGGTCAGCCGCCCACGGGCGGCTGCGTGTTGAAACACTTTCTGCGTTTCAAAATCCATATCCGCCACGACTCAGCCGCCCACGGGCGGCTGCGTGTTGAAACAGCGGGGGAGCAAATCGACTGGGCCAATATTCAAATCAGCCGCCCACGGGCGGCTGCGTGTTGAAACCATAAACTGCCTTTCGGATGGTTTCCACCACCAAATCAGCCGCCCACGGGCGGCTGCGTGTTGAAACCCACCCGATATTATTTCTTTCTTAAATAACGAAATCAGCCGCCCACGGGCGGCTGCGTGTTGAAACGACTGGTGGGAAAAGGTTATAAGAGACAATCAATCAGCCGCCCACGGGCGGCTGCGTGTTGAAACGGTAGCAGGTATTCCAGCGCGTGATGCCGAAGGCTCAGCCGCCCACGGGCGGCTGCGTGTTGAAACTTCGGCACGATGGCCGCCATGTACGTTTTTACCTTCAGCCGCCCACGGGCGGCTGCGTGTTGAAACGGGAGCTTTAGCAGGCGTTACAGCCTGACGTTCTCAGCCGCCCACGGGCGGCTGCGTGTTGAAACGTCGTAGGTGTAGCCTTGCTCAATCAGGCTATCGAGTCAGCCGCCCACGGGCGGCTGCGTGTTGAAACTGAAAGATGGTCTAGCGCTGCTCTCAAGGTTTCAATCAGCCGCCCACGGGCGGCTGCGTGTTGAAACCGCCGATATGGCCGAAATCATGGGCTACGGTTTGTCAGCCGCCCACGGGCGGCTGCGTGTTGAAACAGAAATAAACATTTCACACCCCTAACATTGTTAAATCAGCCGCCCACGGGCGGCTCGTGTTGAAACAGGTAATAGTCCATTACTCGCCCTCCACCGGTTCCAGTCAGCCGCCCACGGGCGGCTGCGTGTTGAAACAATGAGGGTATGCGCTGCCAAGGGCTGCGTCTGTTCAGCCGCCCACGGGCGGCTGCGTGTTTAAAAAGATAGATGAGCAAAGTATTCATTGCGGGGTCTCTCTTAGCCGTCATAGGGAGGTTGGGAACAAAGTGTCAGTAGAAGGCGTCCATGAACAATAGGCCTATATGCATAGGTTGAGACCTTTGCAAAACCCCCATCTGCGGCGCATTTCTGCGTTGTGTGCTGCTCGCTCGCTTGCCTATCTATATGATATGTTTGTCCCACGGGGATTCCTGGCGTTCATGCTCGCTGCGCTGCTACGCCTTGAACTGTATCCACATCTGAGGAGTTTGCAAAGGTCTCAGGTTATCTATGATGTCGTCACCAAGCGCTGTGGCGGTATTGGGGGTGAAAATCCGCACCTACGGCGTTAAATATGCTCGCAAGATGTCCAATCTTACTGCGCTTTTTGCCTAGCAGTTGCAGCTGTTACCTCAAAAAACCGCTTCGCAAGCATTATTATGATGATAAGCCCTAATCAAGTGCTGCAATGAAACACTCCGCTTCAGGTAGCCTATGCTCATTCAACAGCCACATCGGCCTTGCCATTCTGCTTCAGGCTTGGAATAATCCGCCCGCTTGATTTTCAGGCGGGTAGCCGGCCGATATGCATAAGAGAAACGTCAAGATGCAGGCTGGGCGCCCTCCATACCAATAACACAGATACAGGAGAAATTTGATGAGCGCCATCAGCAGCGTGATCGTCTTGTCCAAAGACGGCATGAGCCCCCTCAAAGACCAAATGCACATCACCGGCAGCATGACGCTGGTGTTTGACAATTATCCCTTCGATGATTGGGAAACCGCCCTCAACGATCCGCGCGTGCAGGCCGTGGTGTTGGACGCCGCCAAACTCACGCAAAAGCAGCTCAAAACCATCGGCGATGCCCGCCAAAGCCTGAGCTGGCGCGCCGAAGTGCCGCTGTATCTGTGGAGCGACGACGAAGGCAAGGCCGCCCATTGTCCAGCCGCCCGCCGCCTGCCGTTGTCGCGCCGCGACGGCAACGCCGTGCGCGACGCCGTGGCCGCCGATCTGCAAAAACAAAGTGCCACCCCGTTTTATTCCGCCCTGCAAAGCTACGTCAACCGCAAGCCTGATTCTTGGCACACCCCCGGCCATTCCGGCGGTGATTCGCTGCGCCACAGCGCTTGGGGTAGCGATTTCTACCATTTTGTCGGCCAAAGTATGTGGCAGGCCGACTTGTCCGTTTCCGTGCAGAGCCTCGATTCCCTGCTGCACCCCGAAGGCGTCATCGAAGAAGCGCAAAACCTGGCCGCCCAAGCTTTCGGCGCCCGCCGCACCTATTTCGCCACCAACGGCTCCTCCACCGCCAACAAGGTGATTCTGCAAACCCTGCTCACCCCTGGTGACACCTTGCTGCTCGACCGTAATTGCCACAAATCGGTGCACCACGGCGTGATTTTGTCGGGCGCGCGGCCGGTGTATCTGGACAGCAGCACCAACGAAGCCCTCGGCCTGTTCGGCCTGGTGCCCAAGCAGACCATTCTGCGCGCCATCGAAGAACACCCCTACGCCACCGCGCTCATTCTCACCAGCAGCACCTACGACGGCCTCTGCTACGACCTCAAACCGATTATCGAAGCCGCCCACGCCAAGGGCATGAAGGTCATCATCGACGAAGCCTGGTACGGCTTTGCCCGTTTCCACCCCGCCTTCCGCCCCACCGCGCTGGAGCTGGGTGCCGACTACGTGACCCAAAGCACCCACAAAACCATGTCCGCCTTTTCGCAGGCCAGCATGGTGCATGTGAACGACCCGGAGCACGACCCGCACCTGCTGCGCGAAACCTTCAATATGCACGCTTCCACCAGCCCGCAATACAGCATCATCGCCAGCCTCGACGTGGCCCGCCAGCAAATGGTGATGGAAGGCTACGGTCTGTTGTCGCAAGCCTTGGGCATTGCCGCCATGCTGCGCGAACGGATCAACGCCCTGCATCATTTTCAGGTAGCCTCCATCGACGAACTGATGCCCGACAGCATCCGCCGCGACAATGTGCGCCTCGATCCCACCAAGATCACCATCGACACCCGCACCAGCGGCTTCTCCGGCAACCAAATCCAACACATCCTGTTCGAGCGTTTCAATATTCAGGTAGAAAAAGCCACCTTCGCCACCGTCAGCGTGTTGGTGACCATCGGTACCACCGCCGAAAAAGCCATGCGCCTCATCCACGCCCTTAACACCCTGGATCAGGAGCAGCCGAAACGCAAAGCCAGCCTGAAAGCGCCGCCGCTCAAAGTGCCGCATTTCAGCCGCTTGGCCTGCCTGCCGCGCGACGCCTTCTACAGCGACGGCGAACGCTTGCCGCTGTTGAACGGCAAAAAAGCCAATCCCGCCCTGATCGGCCGCATCTGCTGCGACCAAATCGTGCCCTATCCGCCCGGCATCCCCGTGCTGGTACCCGGTCAGGAAATCAGCGCCGACATTCTCGATTTCCTTGCCCGCATGCAGGCCGGCAGCGATGACAAAGAAATCCACGGCCTCACCCCCGACGGCAGCATCCGCGTGCTGAGCGCCGCCGAGCAGGCCGAGCTTTCGGCCGAATAGGCCGCCTCCGGTCTGCCGCCTGACAATCACCTATCGGGCTACCTGAAAATGGAAAGCGGCTTTCAGGTAGCCTGATGTGCTTTCTCAACATCAACTGACGAAGCTTTGATTTGTATGAAATAAAATTCAGCAGAGATATTTTTTGTTTGATTATCAATGTAAAGAATAGCTTGTATCCTGCAAAAATTAGCGAGAATACGGCCAGCTGTCTAAATTCTGTGCGGCGTTTCAGGCTGTTGATATTGTTCCTGTGGCGAACGAAATGAAAATTGGCTGGGTCATGCTCTGCCTACCCAGGCTCAATTGTATTGGCCGGCTCACCTCATGTTCTACTGAATCATAGGGCATCATCTGGCTAACCGTTTTTCGGGGCAATCTTGATCCCCAATCGCTTTCTGATGATGAGTAAAGCTGATGCTCTGTGAAGCTACTGTTGAATTGAATATTGTCAAACCTGAGTTTAATAGGCTGAGACCTTTGCAAACCCGCCAGATGTGGATGCAGTTCAAGGCATAGCAGCGCAGCGAGCGTGAACGCCAGGAATCCCCGTGGGAAAGACATATCATCTAGATAAGCAAGCGAGCGAGCAGTACCCATAGGGCATAAACGCACAACGCAGAAATGCGCCGCAGATGAGGGGTGCAAAGGTCTCAGGATGAGTGTCAATGGGTGGAGGGTGGTTGGGGAATTAAAAATTCCCGCCGTTGGTATGTAAAGAAGACGCTGACGGTAGGGCCGACTCTCGTTTTGTTCTGCCTTTTGCATACTTGGTCCCCGCCTTTCACATGGTTGCTCCATAGATTGCCAAGGGTTGAGTTAATTTTTCATTAAAACAATGTTGTGAGATGGTGAGGCCATAGATTGTGCGTTTGACAAATATGTCCGACGCAGAAGAAAACGACTTGGGCCGAAACATTGCCGTGATACTACTTGTTAACAGATGACTGATTTTTAAGGATTTACGGAAATCTGCCATGAGCCGTATCCTAACCGAACACAGCCGCGAAGCCGATGCCCGCGCCCGCCTGCGCCGCGCCCGCGCGTGGGCCTTGGGCCTGCTGCTGCTGGCGGCGGCGCTGTTTGTGCTTTCTTCCGTGCTGCTGGGCCGTTATCCCGCTTTGGGCTACCTGAAAGCCTTTGCCGAGGCCGCCATGGTAGGCGCGCTGGCGGATTGGTTTGCAGTCACTGCGCTCTTCCGCCATCCGCTCGGCCTGAAGATACCGCACACCGCCATTCTGCCGCGCAGCCAAACGCGGATTGCCGAGGAGCTGGGGCGTTTTATCGAGAACAACTTCCTGCTCGGCCGGCCGATTGCCCTGCGCGTGTACCGCATGCATCCGTCCGACCGCCTGCTGGCGTGGTTTACGCAGAAAGAAAGCCTGCGCGTTTGGCTGCCCGCGCTGGCGGCCAAACTGCCGGTGCTGCTGCGCATCGCCAAGCCCGAGCACGTGGCGCGCTTTACCACCCAGCTGTTGGCCGAACAATACAGCGGCGACAAAATTGGCAAAGCCTCGGCCGAGATGCTGGGCCTGTTGCGCAGCCAAGGGCTGCACCAGGTATTGCTGACAGCGGGGCTGGTGCAGCTGCGCGGCTGGCTGCGGCAGCCGGAAACCCGCGCCCTGCTGGAAGCGAATCTGCTGGAGTGGGCGCAGAAAATCGAAAGCGACAAACCCGATACCTGGGCGCGTTTGAAGGCGCAGCTCAAAGGCACTTTGGTCGGCCAAGTGGACGGCTGGGTGGCGCAGAAAGCGCTGGATTGGGTCGACAGCTATGCCGCTGCGGCGCTGGCCGACGAGCAACACTCCCTGCGTACCGGCTTCGAGGCGCAATATGCGGCGCTGATGCAGAATTTGCGCGAATCGCCGGAGTGGCACCGCCGTTTGGAAAGCGGCAAACAGCAGCTGGCCGCTTCGCCGGCGCTCTACCGCCAGTGCGCGCTGCTGTGGCAGGGGTTGATCCGCTGGAGCGAGCGCGACGTGCGCCGCGCCGATTCGCTCACCGTGGCCCAGCTGACGCGCCTGCTGCGCCATATGCAGCATCAGGCCGATGCCTATCCGCAGTTTATGCGCCGCATCGACGCCCGCATCGCCCTGTTGGTACGCGATGCGGTGGAGCGCTACAAACACCGCGGGGCGCAGTTTGTGGCGGAAAAAGTGAAAAGCTGGGACAGCCGCCAGATGACGGACAAGCTGGAATTGAGCGTGGGCCGCGATTTGCAGTTTATCCGCATCAACGGCACCTTGGTCGGCGGCCTGGTGGGTTTGCTGATTTACACGGTTTCCCGTTGGCTGCCGCAGTGGTAGCGGCTGTTTGGCGGGCAGTGGATAGCTTTGCCGGAGAAGCGGTGGCTTTCCGGTTGGATTGAAGACGGATAGGGATCATGATGTCAAAACGGTCGCATATTGCGGCCGTTTGGTTTTGGCTGGTAGCGGTGAGCGGTTGTATTGGTTTCAGGTAGTCCGAGACCTTTGCGAAGCCCCCATCTGCAGCAGATTTCTGCTCTATTTATTAGTATGTTGCTGTCTTAGGGAAAGGCCTGCTTGCTTAGTCTTGTATGTGTCTGCCTGTATTAAAGAGATTTCTCGTGTTCATGCCCGTTGCACAGCTTATGTCTTGAATGGCACTCAAATTTAGCTGCTTCGTAAAAGCATCAGGTTGATGAGTGAGAAATGTCAATGGTTATCATCTGCAAGTTAATGTTTGTCTTCACTTTTTTGTCTTTTTGAAGTAAAGCTGTGTAAATATCCAGGTGGATGGTAATCATTGTTATATTTAATTGAAAACCAGTATCATATTAAGCCTTTATATTTTATAAGGATTTTATTTTAATCTATTTGGGCGAGGTGGTTGTTTTATAAAAGAATTATTCGCATTAAAAAGCGGAGATGAGAATTTTCTCAATAAGCCGCGTATAATGCGCAGCCATCAACAGCGGGCCGCCGTAAGGGCGTTGCTCTGCAACCTCACATCACTTAAGGAGCAAAACCATGCAAAGCAATAAAGCAGTTATCGATTATATGAACGAGATGTTGGCCGGCGAATTGGCCGCCCGCGACCAATACTTCATCCATTC
Organism: Neisseria shayeganii 871; assembly: GCF_000226875.1. Taxonomy (GTDB): domain Bacteria; phylum Pseudomonadota; class Gammaproteobacteria; order Burkholderiales; family Neisseriaceae; genus Eikenella; species Eikenella shayeganii. Next base: position 1,531,718 of record NZ_JH164926.1, on the reverse strand, counting down.
CCGTATGTACGCCGAATGGGGCTACACCAAGCTGTTCGAGCGCATCGGCCACGAAATGGAAGACGAAACCCTGCACGCCGAAAACTTTATCCGCCGCATTCTGATGTTGGGCGGCACTCCCGTGTGCGTACCCAGCGCCATCCGCGTAGGTAAAGATGTGGCCGAGATGCTGCAGTTTGATTTGGAAACCGAATACGAAGTGCGCGACAACCTGAAAAAAGGCATCAAGCTGTGCGAAGAGCAGCAAGACTACGTGACCCGCGAGATGCTGGTGAACCAATTGAAAGACACCGAAGAAGACCACGCACATTGGTTGGAGCAGCAGTTGCGTCTGATCAAGCTGGTGGGCGAGCAAAACTACCTGCAAAGCCAGCTGTAAGCCAACTATTTGAAGGAGTACTGCCATGAAAGGCGACCGCGACGTTATCCGCCAGCTCAACCGCAACCTCGGCCTGCTGTTGGTGACCATCAACCAATATTTCCTGCATGCCCGCATTCTGAAAAACTGGGGTTTTGAAGAGCTGGGCGGCTATTTCTACAAACAGTCGATTACCGAAATGAAGGCGGCGGACGATCTGATCGAGCGCATTCTGCTCTTGGAAGGCCTGCCCAATCTGCAAGAGCTGGGCAAGCTGCTGATCGGTGAGAATGTGGAAGAAATCATCCGCTGCGATTTGCAAAAAGAGCAGGAAAAGCACACTGCGCTGGTGGAAGCCATCGCCGAGTGCGAAGCGAAGCAGGACTATGTTTCCCGCCAGCTATTGCAGGCACAGAAGCATGAAAACGAAGAACGCATTGATTGGCTGGAAACCCAGCAGGAGCTGATTGCTTCCGTAGGCTTGGCCAATTATCTGCAAACCGGGGCGCAAGAGGACTAAAACCACAACCACTGCCAAAACCTCCGATTCCGGTATCAGGCTACCTGAAAGTGTTTTCGCTTTCAGGTAGCCTTTCTGCTGCTTGCCGAATGCACCGCGCCTGCTTACAATCGCCGCCTTTTGTTGATTCCCTTTGGTGAAGCGATGAGCGATTCGGAGCATTTGTCGGGCGCCCGCAAATGGCGGCTGGCGCTGCATTATTCTTATCCGATTGCCTTGGGCTATGTCCCCGCGGCAGTGGCCTTCGGCGTGCTGATGAGCGCCGCCGGTTTGCCGGCTTGGTTGTCGGCGGCTTCCAGCCTGATTATGTATTCCGGTGCCGCGCAATATGCCTCGGTGGCCATGTTTGCCGGCGGGGCCGGTGTGTTGGCGATGACGCTCAATACCTTCATCATCAATCTGCGGCATGTGTTTTACGCCATGCCGCTGTTAGACGATCTGCCCGAGCGCAAATGGGTGCGTTGGTACAGTCTGTTTGCGCTGACCGATGAAAGCTTTTCGGTGCTGACTACCTTGCCGCCCCCCTTGCGCCGGCCATTGATGGGGCGGATTGTGTTTTGCAACCAGATGTATTGGGTGCTCGGCACCCTGGCCGGCGTCGGCGTGGGCGGCGGCTTGGGCGAGTGGATCCCGAATTTGGGCTTTGCGTTGAACTGCCTGTTTGTGATTTTGGCTTACGAGCAATACCGCAACCGCCGCGAATGGTGGCCCTGCTTGTTGGCCGCCGCCGCTTTCTGGACGGCAGGCGCCTTCACGCAGCAATATCTGCTGCTGTTGGCCGTGGCTTTGAGTGTGGTGTTTATCGTGTGCCGCTCGGCGGTGTGGACGGGGAGGGCAGGCCGATGACGGCGCAGGCTTGGCAATGGTGGCTCACGGTTTTGCTGATGGGCAGCGTCACGTTTGCTTTGCGCGCCGCACCTTTGATGCTGCCGAAAAGCTGGTTGAAAGCCAAATTGCTGCAAGACGTGAATGCCGCCCTACCGTTGGTGGTGTTGGTGTTGCTGATTTTGAGCGGCCTGAGCCTGCCCGACGGCGGGCAGGGCGGGCTGCGCTTGGCGGCCGAACTGGCCGCTTTGCTGGCCGTGCTTGGCATACATGCTTGGCGGCGCAATATGTTGCTCAGTCTGGCCACCGGCATCGGCGTGCTCAACGGCATTCTGTGGTGGGCCGGCCTGCTTTAGCAGCGGGCAGCAAAAACGCCAACAGCCCGTGGCAGGCCGATGGCGCTTGGTGTCAGGAGCACAAGAGGCTGAGACCTTTGCAAAACCCCCATCTGCGGCGCATTTCTGCGTTGTGTGCTGCTCGCTCACTTGCCTATCGTGTGATATGTCTGCGTTCGCTGCGCTGCTACGCCTTGAACTGCATCCACATCTGGGGGTTTTGCAAAGGTCTCAGGCTACCTGAATGCTGCCGGCGGTTTATTCTTCGCCCTCATCGTGTACGGCGGCGCGGGCTGCCTGCTGCCGGCCCAGTTGCCACAAGATGCCGCCCACAATAATCAGGCCGATTTTGATGCCCCAAGCCGGGCCTTCGCCCCACTGGTAAATCCAGACCAATAATTTGGGCACGAAATTGAAGAAGTTCAAAATGATGGCGAACACGCCCAAATACACTAAAGCACGGCCAAAACTCTGCATCGTCCAACTCCTTATCTGTGGGTAAAGAAAACTGCCCCGCCGCCTGTTTTCAGGCAGCTTGAGCGGCTGGAAGGCCGCGCATCCGCAGCAGAAGATGCGCGACATTCTACACGGCGTACCGCAGTGCCGAAACCCTGCCTGCCGATTGTTTCCTGCAGCGGCGGCGGGTACAATCGCCTGCCCGCGCGGTTGCGGGCGTTTTGCGATAAGGGATGTATGATGAAAGTGGCGATTGTCGATTACGGTATGGGCAACCTGCATTCTGTGTATAAATCGGTGGAAGCGGCCCGCCACTTGGCCGGCGTCGATGCCGAAATCCGGCTTACCGACTGCCCCGATGCGGTGGCGGCAGCCGATAAAATCGTGTTTCCCGGCCAAGGCGCCATGCCCGACTGCATGGCCGCACTGCAAAACAGCGGCCTGGGCGAGGCTTTACAGGATGCGCTCAAGCACAAGCCTTTTTTCGGCATTTGCGTGGGCGCACAGCTGCTGTTTGAGCACAGCGAAGAGGGCGATACCGCCGGCTTGGGCTGGTTTGCCGGCGAGGTGAAACGCTTTGCGCCCGATTTGCGCGATGCAGCCGGCGAGCGCCTGAAAGTGCCGCACATGGGCTGGAACAGTGTGCGCCAAAGCCGTCCGCATCCGCTGTTTCGCGGCCTGGCCGACGAGACCCGCTTTTATTTTGTGCACAGCTATTACTTCGCGCCTGCTGATCCGGCGCTGGTATTGGGCGAAAGCGATTATCCCAGCCCCTTTGCCTGCATTGTCGGCCGAGACAATGTGTTTGCCACCCAGTTTCACACCGAAAAAAGCCACGACGGCGGCCTTTTGCTGTTGCGCAATTTTCTGAATTGGGACGGCCAGGCCTAAAGGCCGGTCTGTGCCGCGCCTTCTGAATTCTTCAGAAGCAACAGCTGATGCGTTTTGAAATGTAAGAATTTGTCGGTTTATAATAAATTCAGTAAAATAACCGCTTTCAGGTAGCCTGTTTCTTTTGTTTACCCACGGAATATCCCCATGCAGCTGATCCCCGCCATCGATTTGAAAAACGGCCAATGTGTGCGCTTGCGCCAAGGCCTGATGGAAGACGCCACCGTTTTTTCCGACCGTCCGGCCGAAATGGCGGCACATTGGTTCAAACAAGGCGCGCGCCGTCTGCATTTGGTGGATTTGGACGGCGCTTTTGCCGGCGAGCCGAAAAACTTTCCCGCCATCAGCGAGATTTTGGAAGCCGTCGGCAGCCACATTCCCGTGCAGTTGGGCGGCGGCATCCGCGATCTGGCCACCATCGAACGCTACCTGAAACTCGGCCTGCACGATGTGATCATCGGCACCGCAGCGGTAAAAAACCCCGACTTCGTGCGCGAAGCCTGCCGTGAGTTTGCCGGCCACATTATCGTGGGCCTCGATGCCAAAGACGGCAGGGTGGCGATTGACGGCTGGGCCACGGTCACCGAGCATCATGTGATTGATTTGAGCCGCCGTTTTGAAGACGACGGCGTCAACAGCATCATCTACACCGACATCGGCCGCGACGGCATGATGAGCGGCGTCAATATCGAAGCCACGGTCAAGCTGGCCGAAGCGGTACGCATTCCGGTGATTGCTTCCGGCGGATTGACCAATCTGGACGACATCCGCGCCCTGTGTGCGGTGGCGGACAAAGGCGTGGCCGGAGCCATCACCGGACGGGCGATTTACGAAGGCAGCATAGACTTTGCCGAGGCACAGCGTCTGGCAGACAGTCTCATTCAATAATCCGATTGTTTTGTTTGTTTTTTGACAAGGGAGCGTATCATGTTGGCCGCATTTGTATTGGGCTTTTGGTGTATCTGGCTGGGCGACCGCGAGCCCAAGGTTTTGTTTGAAGGATTGTTTTTCGCCATCCTCGCCATCGTCATCAACGGTTTCATGAATTGGCAGATACCGAACCCCGACACCGTGTGGATGGTGCATTGGGGCGTGGTGGCGGCTTGGGCGGCGCTGATGCTGTTTTTGTCCGACACCTTCGGCGGTAACCTCGGCCTGCGTCTGGTGATTGCCTTGGTGGCCGGCGGCGGCTATTTCTGGCTGGAGCAAAACGGCTGCGGCATGGCGGCCGGCTGGCTGGGCGAAAGCGCGCAGCAGTGTATTTCCGGCACGCCCGCGCCGCAGCCCAATTCCTGATGATCGGCATATCATCAGGCTACCTGAAACGCCTGGCTGCGTTTTCAGGTAGCCTGCCTGTTTTCTTCCCCTTCCCTATCGGCATACGGCGCGGGCCATGCCGTTGTTTTTCTTGAGGAGCCTGAGATGGCATTGGCCAAACGCATTATTCCCTGTTTGGATGTGGACAACGGCCGTGTAGTGAAAGGCGTGAACTTTGTCGGCCTGCGCGATGCGGGCAATCCGGTGGATGTGGCTAAGCGTTATAACGACGAAGGCGCCGACGAGCTGACTTTTCTCGACATCACCGCTTCGTCCGACAACCGCGACACCATTTTGCACGTGATCGAAGAAGTGGCCTCGCAAGTGTTTATTCCGCTTACCGTTGGCGGCGGCGTGCGCTCGGTGGCCGATGTGCGCCGACTGCTGAATGCCGGTGCCGACAAAGCCAGCATCAACACCGCCGCCGTTACCCACCCCGATCTGGTGAATGAAGCGAGCAGTTTTTTCGGTTCGCAGGCGATTGTGGTGGCGATTGATGCCAAAGCGGTCAATCCCGAAAACACGCGCTGGGAAGTGTTTACCCACGGCGGCCGCAAAGCCACCGGCATCGATGCGGTGGAATGGGCGAAAAACATGCAGGCGCGCGGGGCGGGCGAGATCCTGCTCACCAGCATGGACCGCGACGGCACCAAAATCGGTTTCAACCTGCCGCTCACCCGCGCCATCAGCGAGGCGGTGAGCATTCCGGTGATCGCTTCCGGCGGCGTGGGCAATGTGCAGCATCTGATTGACGGCGTGAAGGAAGGCAAAGCCGATGCGGTGTTGGCGGCCAGTATTTTCCACTTCGGCGAAGTCAGCATCCGCGAGGCCAAACTGGCGATGCAGGCGGCGGGCATTGAGGTTCGGTTGTAATAAAAGGTTGGTAGGTTAAGTGTGTAACGCTTTTTGTCCCATATACTACAAAAGCCTGCTCTGCGGTTTGGCGCCAATCCATTCCCCAATCTAATCATTGCCCAACTTACATTGATTGACGGCCAGCCCCCCTTTATAGGATTAAGCTGCGACGAATCAGGCGGCAAGTAAAGCAAGATACAGCGTACCTTCCTCAAAATCCCTTTCACGCTTCCGCCTTTTTATGCACTGATCTGAGACGGGCACACAACGGAGCAGCCCCTTGTAGGGGAAGACAAGCAGGCGAGTAATACCGTCAGTAAATTCATGAACCAGTCAGCCAGGCGGCGCAAGCCAGTTAAAGTCCACTGCTTACTGTTGTGATGAAGGTGTTATGAGCGGTACAAGTCCGTACAACAGCGCTTTGAGTGTGCCGTGCGATTGAGATCGGGAAGTCATGGCTCTCCCTTGCAAGCCATACGGCATACTTGTTTAAACTTCTACCGAGCATTTTATCCAGTTCAAAAAATATCCCTGCCCAATTGGACAGGGATATTTTGTGTGCGGGCTATCAACAATGAGACTGGTGTTCAAGATCCATTTAGAGAGTATTCCAGCGTTGTGTATTTGGCATATGGTTGCTGCTTACTCGCTGGCCTATTTTGTTCTATCAGGGATTCTTGGAGTGATATACGTTGCGTTGCACATGAGAGGATGCGGGGCCTCAACTTTTGGCGGTTCAGCTAGCCTGCCGGATGCTCAGCGTTTGCCGTAAGCGGCATCGAAGATGCCGATGATGTCTTCCAAGCTGGCTTGCACCGGATTGGTCAGGCCGCAAACGTCTTTCAGCGCGTTTTCGGCCAAAACGGTGAAGTCTTCGCGTTTCACGCCCAACTCTTCCAATGATTTGGGAATGCCCACCAAATCGGCCAGTTTCTTGATGGCCTCAATCACGCCCAAGCCGGCCAAGTTGGCATTGTTGTCGGCCAAGGCCTGGCCCACTTGGTTCAGGCGCGCTTCGGCGGCACGCATATTGTAGGCTTCCACATGCGGCAGCAGCAGCGCGTTGCAGACGCCGTGCGGCAGGTCGTAGAAACCGCCGAGCTGGTGCGCCATGGCATGCACATAGCCCAAAGAAGCGTTGTTGAAGGCCATGCCGGCGAGGAACTGCGCGTAAGCCATTTGTTCGCGCGCTTCCTGATTGTTCGGCTCGGCCACGGCGGTGGGCAAGTAGGCGGCAATCAGTTCGATGGCTTTGATGGCGCAGGCATCGGTAATCGGGGTGGCGATGGTGGACACATAAGCCTCAACCGCGTGGGTCAGCGCGTCCATGCCGGTGGCAGCGGTCAGCGACGCAGGCATGGCCTCCATCAGCGAAGAATCGTTGATCGACAGGGTGGGGGTTACGTGTTTATCGACAATCGCCATTTTCACGTGGCGGCTTTCGTCGGTGATGATGGTGAAGCGGGTCATTTCCGAAGCGGTGCCGGCGGTGGTATTGATGGCCACCAAGGTCAGCTGCGGTTTGTCGGATTTGTCCAAACCTTCGTAGTCTTCGATTTTGCCGCCGTTGGTGGCCACCAAAGCAATGCCTTTGGCCGCATCATGGGGCGAACCGCCGCCCAGCGACACCACGAAATCGGCACCGCTCTCTTTCAATACCGCCAAACCGGCATTCACATTGCCCACGGTAGGGTTGGGCTGTACGCCGTCAAACACTGCCGACTCGACGCCGGCTGCGGCCAGTTTGTCGGCCACCAGCTGGGCCAAACCCAGCGACACCAAGGGTTTGTCGGTAACAATCAGTGCTTTTTTAAAGCCGAGACGGGCAATTTGAGCCACGCCTTCGTCTAAGGCGCCGGCGCCGATCAGGTTGCGGGTAGGCATAAAAAACTGAGAAACGGCCATGGTTGTGCTCCTTGATAGTGATGGTGGGGCTCCGTTCACAGCTGTTTCAAGACAGCAGGCAGCGGAGCAGTACGCTTCAGGAAACCGGATACGGCCAGTTGCCTGACTTCGCTTTGAATTGTACGCCGCCCCTGCAGCTGCGGTGTGCCGTAACTTTGCGCCAAGTCAAACTTCGCGCAAAAAATACGGCAAGGGCGCAAACAACAAGGCGGCAACTGAGTTGCCGCCTTGTTGTGATGAGGCCGTTTGGCCCATTCACCTTCATGCACTGTAATGGGCCAAGATGCCGACAAACACCACCCAGCCGATGCGGTTATTGCTCAGAAAGGTGCGGAAGTGCTGCCAGCGGTCGCCGCGACGCATCTCACGGTACTGCCCCCATTGGTGCCACAGCACATAAAGCAGCGCCAGCCAATACGGCCATAAAGCCTCCATCCACACGCCCACCCCCGCCATCAGCAGCACAAACAGCCCGTGGCAGAGCATGGTGGCGGCCACATCATGGCGGCCAAACGTGATGGCCGAAGTGCGGATGCCGATTTTCAAATCGTCCTCCTTGTCCGACATCGCATACACCGTATCGTAAGCCAGCGTCCACGCCGCATTGGCCGCATACAGCACCCAAGCCTGCCACGGCACTTGGTTTTGCACCGCGGCAAACGCCATCGGAATGCCGAAGGAAAACGCCAGCCCCAGATAAAATTGCGGCAGCGGGAAAAACCGCTTGGTAAACGGATAGGTCAACGCCAAAAACAGCGCCGGCAGGCTCATCAGCCAAGTGAGGCGGTTGAGCGGCAGCAGGCATAACGCCGCCAACAGGCACAACAGGGCGGTCAACCACAGTGCTTCTTTTTCCTTCACCCGGCCGGCGGCGAACGGGCGCTGATTGGTGCGCGTCACCGCGCCGTCGAAATGGCGGTCGGCAAAGTCGTTGATCACACAACCGGCGCTGCGCATCAAAAACGTGCCCACAGTAAACGCCGCCACAATCGGCCACGGCGGCAGGCCGTCGGCGGCAATCCACAAAGCCCACCAAGTCGGCCACAGCAAAAGCAGCGTGCCGATGGGTTTGTCGGCACGCATCAGTTGGAGGTACACGCTCAGGCGGTCGACCCAAACGGGCGGCAAAGCGGCGAAAATGGTTTGCATCATGGCGGCGCTTCCTCCGTTCAAACCGCGCGCCCGTAGCCGCTGGCTTCTATTAAGAAGCCGAAGCCCAGCAGCAGCAACACGGCCAGCAGCGTTACCGCCACCATCACAATCAGATAGGCTTTACAGAAATTGGCTTTGTTCGGATGTGTGCGCCCGTCAAATGCCCACACCAACAGCAGTACCACATTCAACAGCGGCACGGACAACAACACCAGCGTCAGCAGCCAGTCGCCCACCGTCATCACCGGTGCCACAGCCTTGTCATCCGCCGGCGGCAAAGGAGGTTGGTAAGGAGCATTCATCGCTTCGCTTCCTGCTTCAATCGGTTTAATCCAAGGGAAAAGTCAAACGTAGGTCGGATACTTGTATCCGATCAAGCTTACGGCTACCTGAAAGATTTTTCCTAAGCGCATTATCCATGTGTCGGATTAAGAATCCGGCCTACCTGACTTTCAGGTAGCCTGCTTCATCCAGATAGCCACAGCGCCCAGCCGATCACGGCCGCCACATTCCAAACACACCGTCAGCCAAAACACCCGCAAAAAACCGGACTTGCGGGTTTTGTGGCGCAAAAAAGCCTGTGCCAGCCAAGCGCCCGGCCAGCCGTTGGCCAAGGCCAAACCGTGCAACAGCCGCTCCGGCACCCGTCTGAAACCGCGCACCGCCGCGGCTTTGTCGTAAGCATAGACCGCAAACAGCAAAGCGGCGGCCGGCAGATAAGACAGGGCCGGTAACGGCGGCAGGCGGCCAGTAAACACCAGCGCGGCCAAAATGCCGGTATACAGCACCAGCCCCAACACCGCCGTCACAGAGCCGCGCCGCCGGTACGGCACCCCAGGCTTCGGCCGCCGCGCCATCTTCAGGCTACCTAAAAAAACCTTGCAGGGCGGGCAAAAAGCATTCGGTCAAACCCAACACCTCGCCGCCGGCGGCAAACAGCGAACGGCGCGCCCACACGCTGCCGTCCGCCGCACCCAGCCAGCCCGCAGGAACGCGGGCAAAGGCAAACGGGCTGCGCGAAGCGCGGATGCCGCCGCCGAACAGCTGCGCACCCAAAGGCTGGGTGCCGCAATCGAGCACCTGCTTCCAGCCCGCCGCATCGTCGGCACACACGCTGCGCGCCCACACCACCGGCTCGCCGTCCAGCAGCAGGTGTACTTCGCGGGCATAAAACGCCGCCGCTTCGGCCGGCAGGCATTCGTCCGCCCACAAATCCCGCGCTTTCCCCTGATGGCGCACCTGCACGGCAAACGCCGCTCCGGTGGCCATCAGAGCGGCGGTAAGCGACTGTTGGCGCATCAACTCGGCCAAGGCGGGCGCCACGTCGGAAAATTGCGGCCGCCAGTCGAGCGGCGGGCGGGCAGCGGAAGGATGCTTCATCGGTTTCAGGTAGCCCCTGTGGGGCAAAAACGCTAAGATGGGCGGCATTGTACACCGAAAGGAAAAACGCATGAATCTGATTCTCTGGCGGCACGCCGAAGCCGAAGAAGGCCACGACGACCTGCAACGCCGCCTCACCGAAAAAGGGCACGCCCAAGCCCAAGCCGCCGCCCGCTGGCTGCGCGGCTACCTGCCCGAACACGCCGAAGTGTGGGCTTCAGAAGCCCTGCGCAGCCAGGAAACCGCCGCCGCCCTCGGCCTGCCTTACCGCATCGTGCCCGCGCTCAATCCCGTCAATGCGGTGGAAAAACTGCCCGCCCTGCTGCACAGCTGCCGCAGCCGGGACTGCATCGTCTGGGTGGGCCACCAGCCGTGGATCGGCCAATTGTGCGCCTATCTGCTCAACCGCCGCTGGACTGAGGAGCCATATTGGTCGGTAAAAAAATCCGGCATTTGGTGGTTTGAGCTGCATTTCGACGCCGAATGCCGTCCGCAGGCCAAACTGAAGGCCGCCGTCACGCCGCAAATGCTGCCGCCCGGGCAAGGCGAAACTTGAAACCCTGCGCACGGCACCCATGTAAGTGCCAGTTTTCACACACTCAAACACTCAAAAGGACCAGCCATGCCGAACACCCGCGAACCCCGCCGTCCCGAATCGTTCATTCCCGAATTCCGCCGGCGCCGTCTCGACGAAGGTAGCTTTTTGCGCAAACTGAAACGCTTCTCCCTGCGCCTCGGCCGCCCCGCCGTACAGCAGCTGTATGCGCTTTATTTTCTGTTTCAATCGCCGCATACCCCCAAACGCGCCAAGCTGATTATTGTGGGCGCACTGGTGTATTTCCTCAGCCCCATCGACAGCATTCCCGACCTGCTCGGCCCCTTGGGTTTCAGCGACGATTTGGCCGTTATCGCCCTAGTTTATGCCCAAATGAAACAATACCTCACCGAAGACCTCAAAAACCGCGCCAAAATCGCCGCCCAAAAACTCATCGACAATAATTCATAAACCATTTTCTGCTTTTTTCAGGTAGCCTGAAAGGCTACCTGAAAGCTTTTTCCCATCCATATTCATAAACACCGCACACACCATGTCCCTCGCCTTGCACCTGCCCCGCCTGCAACGCCTCGGTTTCCTCTGCGAAACCGTCCGCCCCGAAGCGTTGAGCCGCCCCGAGCTACCGGTTTTCAGTTCGGAGCTCGCCGCCGAACTCGGCATCCCCGACTCCGTGTTCGTCCAAGCCGACACCGTGGCACAACTGAGCGGCAGCGCCGCCCACTACGACCCCGCCCCCACCGCCACCGTTTACAGCGGCCACCAATTCGGTGTGTATGTGCCGCAACTGGGCGACGGCCGCGCCATGCTGCTGGGCGACCTGGTCGCCCCCGACGGCAGCCGCTGGGAAATTCAGCTCAAAGGCAGCGGCAAAACCCCGTTTTCCCGCTTCGCCGACGGCCGCGCCGTATTGCGCTCCACCATCCGCGAATACCTTGCCTCCGAAGCCATGCACGCGCTCGGCATCCCCACCACCCGCGCGTTGGCCATTACCGTCTCGCCCGACCCCGTTTACCGCGAACAACCCGAAACCGCCGCCGTACTCACCCGCGCCGCGCCCAGTTTTCTGCGTTTCGGCCACTTCGAATATTTTTACCACCGCCGCCAACACCAGCACCTCGCCCCGCTGGCCGACTACCTGATCGCTGAACACTACCCCGAATGCCGCGCAGCCGAAAACCCCCACCTTGCCCTGTTTGAGGCCGTTACCCGCCGCACCGCCGCCCTGATCGCCCAATGGCAGGCCGTCGGCTTCTGCCACGGCGTGATGAATACCGACAATATGTCGCTGCTCGGCCTCACCATCGACTACGGCCCCTACGGCTTTCTCGACGGCTTCAACCGCCACCACGTCTGCAACCATTCCGACGCCGGCGGCCGCTACGCTTACAAAGAACAGCCCTATGTGGCACAATGGAACCTGCTCAAACTCGGCTCCGCCTTCCTGCCGCTGGCCGCCGAAGCAGAACTCATCGCCGTCATCGAAAGCTTTGTCGGCCACTACCAAACCGGCTACCTGAACGCCATGCGGCAGAAACTCGGCCTCAGCCACAGCCAGCCCGACGACGCCGAACTCGTCCACGACCTGCTCGACGTGCTGCAACAGGCCGAAGCCGACTACACCCTGTTTTTCCGCCGCTTAGCCGAAATGCCCACCGAACACCAGGCCCCGCTGCCCGACAGCCTGTTGCGCCTGTTTCCCCACGCCGAGCGCCTCATCCACTGGAGCGGCCGCTACAAACGCCGCCTGCGCCAGGAAAACCTGCCCCCGGCGGAGCGCAAACGGCAGATGGACGCGGTCAACCCGCTCTATGTCCCGCGCAACTACCTGCTCGAACAGGCCATCGCCCAAGCCCGCGACCACGGCGATTTCGACGGCGTCCGCCGCCTACAGGCCTGCTGGCAAGATCCGTTCACCGAACGTGCCGAATATGCCGACCTGGCCGACACCCCGCCCGACTGGGCGGCCGACATCTGCATCAGCTGCTCCAGCTGACGCTGCCGTTTGAAGCCGCGTCTGTACGGGCAGGATGAAGCGTTCTGTGTGTGGTGTTAGACAGATTTAAGCTGAAGAATTCCGCATAAAAACCATGTTGCAGCAAGATTTGGCCGCAGCATGGTTGATTTGATACTCCGCCGGGAGGCGGGGTCAGAACAGGCGGTGTTGCAGGGCAGGCAGTTTGCTGCGCACGGTGCGTAGGCGTTCCGGTTTGAGTTCGGCCGTTACCACGCCTTCGCCTTCCGGCAGGCAGGCCAAGATCTCGCCCCAGGGGTCGATGATCATGCTGTGGCCGAAAGTGCGGCGGCCGTTGGCATGGGTGCCGCCTTGGCCGGATGCAATCACGTAGCATTGGTTTTCCACCGCCCGCGCCTGCAGCAACATCTGCCAATGCGCCAGCCCGGTGGTGTAGGTGAAAGCGGCGGGCAGCAACAGTACGTCAAACGGCTGTTGGGCGCGGAAAAATTCGGGGAAACGCAGGTCGTAGCAGATGCCTTGGGCGTAACGCCAGCCGTCGGCTTCGCCGGCGGGCGGAATGCGGTTGCCGGCTTCGATGGTGTCGGCTTCGCGGTAGCTTTCGCCCAAGCCGGTGAAGCCGAACAGATGGGTTTTGTCGTAGCGGCTCAGGCAGCGGCCGTCGCGGCCGTAAACCAGCAGGCTGTTGAGGATTTTGTCGGGCGTGGCGCCGGCCAGCGGAATGCTGCCGCCGAACAGCACAATGCCGTGTTCGGCGGCCAAGGCGGCCATCATCTCTTGCAGCGGGCCGTTGCCGAACGGTTCGGCCAAGGCCAGTTTGTCGGTGTCGCGCTGTCCCATAATCGGCCAGTATTCCGGCAGCAGCACCCAGTCGGCGCCGGCTGCGGCGGCTTCGGCTACCAGGCGTTTGACGCTTTCGCGGTTGACGGCGGGATCGGTGTGGGAAACCAGTTGGACGGTGGCGGCGCGGAGGGTGTGCATGCGAATCTTTCCGTGGGTTGGGAGAATGGGAGGCTACCTGAAAAGGTGTAGGCAGGCTTTCAGGTAGCCTGAGACCCTTGCAAAACCCCCATCTGCGGCGCATTTCTGCGTTGTGCGCTGCTCGCTCGCTTGCCTATCGTGTGATATGTCTGCGCTCGCTGCGCTGCTACGCCTTGAACTGCATCCACATCTGGGGGTTTTGCAAAGGTCTCAGCCTATGGTATTGGGCTTATTCCGCCGTTTTGTCGTTTACCGCGGTGATGCCGAAGCATCGGAACACATAGGGCGACAGCCACAGCGCCAGCAAGATGAGCGGCACGCCGTAGAGAAACGCCGCCACATAGGCCATGGGGGCGCCGTTGCCGGCTGCTACGGGCGCGAGAAACTCGGCGTAGTAGCAGAAAACCAGCAGCGGCAGGTAGGCTGTGCAGGCGCCGAGGGTGCGCAAGGGGTTGCCGGCAAACAGAAAAGGCAGGGCGGGCAACAGAGGCAGTATCACCCAGCCTGCAGCCAGCAGGCTTTTGAGCAGCCCGAAGTAGGGGCTGAGCCAAAAAGCGGCGGTTTGGCCGGCAAACATCAGGCCCAGTGTTCGGGCGGAAAAACGGCGGAGGCGGGTATAGGCTTGCTGCATACGTCTTCCCTTGCTTTCCTAACGAATGCCGGCGGCGGTTTGTTTGCCCAAAAACAGCCGGTAGGCGGCGTTGTCGGTTTGTTCGGCGTAGGCGTAGCCCAGCTCTTCCAAAAAGGCGGAGAAGGCGGCATCGTCTTTGGGCGGCACGTCGATGCCCACCAAGACGCGGCCGTAGTCGGCGCCGTGGTTGCGGTAGTGGAACAGGGTGATGTTCCAGTCGGTCTGCATCTGGCCGAGGAAGCGGGCCAGTGCGCCGGGGCGTTCGGGGAATTCGAAGCTCACCAGGCGTTCGTGCGCCACTTTGTCGGTGCGGCCGCCCACCATGTAGCGGATGTGGATTTTGGCCATTTCGTCGTGGGTGAGGTCGGTATTCTCGAGGCCGGCGGCGCTCAATTCGGCGCTGATGTTGGCCAAGTCTTGGGCCCCGGCGCTCTGGATGCCGACAAAAATATGCGCGGTGCGCTCATCGCCGTAGCGGTAGTTGAATTCGGTGATGTTGCGGTTGCCCAAGATATTGATAAATTTTAGGAAGCTGCCGGGGCGCTCGGGAATGCTGACCGCAAAAATGCCTTCGTTGCCTTCGCCCAGCTCGCTGCGCTCGGACACGTGGCGCAGGCGGTGGAAGTTCATATTGGCGCCGCTGGCAATCGCCACCAGCGTTTGCCCTTCGGCGCCTTCGCGGGCGATGTAGGCTTTCAGGCCGGCCAGGGCAAGGGCGCCGGAAGGCTCGCAGATGCTGCGGGTGTCGTCGAAAATGTCTTTCAGTGCGCCGCAAACGGCGTCGGTGTCCACCGTGATGATGTCGTCGAGCAGGTCGCGGCACAGGCGGAAGGTTTCTTCGCCCACCAATTTGACCGCGGTGCCGTCGGCAAACAGGCCCACGTCTTTGAGTTCGACCCGCCGGCCGACATCGACCGAGGTTTTCATGGCGCAGGAATCGTCGGTTTGCACGCCGATGACCTTGATTTCCGGCCGCACCTGTTTGATGAACACGGCCACGCCGGCGGCCAGGCCGCCGCCGCCGATGGGTACGAACACGGCATCAATCGGTTTGGGGTGTTGGCGGATGATTTCGAGGCCGATGGTGCCTTGGCCGGCGATCACATCGGGGTCGTCGAAAGGCGGAATGTAGGTGAGGCCGCTGGCGGCGGTGAGTTCGACGGCGTGGTCGTAGGCATCGTTATAAGACGTGCCTTTGAGCACCACTTTGCCGCCGCGCGCCCGTACGGCATCCACTTTGATCTGCGGAGTGGTTTCCGGCATCACGATGGTGGCTTGGCAGCCGAGCTGTTGCGCTGATAGGGCCACGCCTTGGGCATGGTTGCCGGCACTGGCGGTGATCACGCCTTTGGCCAATGCATCGGGCGGCAGCTTGGCCATTTTGTTGTAGGCGCCGCGGATTTTGAAGGAAAACACCGGCTGCAGGTCTTCGCGCTTGAGGAAAATCTGGTTGTTCAAACGGGCAGAGAGGTTGCGGGCGGGGTCGAGCGGGGTTTCGTGCGCCACATCGTAAACAGAGGCGGTGAGGATGCGGGTGAGGTAGTCGGTATAGGCGTACTTCATGACGGCGTGTGGTGTGGGAACAAAGCGGGCAAGATAACGCTTAGCGGCCGGGCTGGCAAGGGGCAGGCTACCTGAAAAGCGCCGGCCGGCAGCTTGGCGGCAATGGCGTGCGGGTCGCGGCGGGCGTACGGCGGCCGAGCGCTAGGCCCGGAGGCGGAAAAAACACGTTAAACGGCTGCTTAGACGGGCGTTAGCCGTTATAATCCGGGCGTTTTGCCGATGCTGTGGCGTAGCAAACAGCCTGCCGGATGCGGCAGTCGGCGAGCATCAGCACCAAGGTTTGCGGCCCGCCTGTTTTCAGGTAGCCCGAACGGAAGAACCATCACGGAAACGGCCGCTGCGTGGCTGCCGGCGGTTTCCCCAATCGAGAGTTGTGTATGAAGAAGATATTTGCTGTCGGCAGCATTGCCTTTTTATTGGCTGCAGCCGGCGTTCAAGCGCAAAACCCGCCTGCGGCCGCTCCGGCCTCCGCACCCGCAACCGTTACGCCAGCGGCGGCGCCCAACCCTGCGGCGGCCATGCCGCAAGTGCCGGAAATCGCCGCGGCCGCCTATGCGGTGTACGATGTGCAAAGCGGCCAGGTGCTGGCGCAGAAAAACCTCAACGAGCGGGTGGAGCCCGCTTCACTCACCAAGCTGATGACGGCTTATTTGGTATTCAAAGCCTTGGAAGAAGGCCGTTTGAAGCCGGAAGACAGCTTTACCGTGTCGGAACAGGGCTGGAAAACCGAAGGCTCGCGCATGTTCCTTGATCCGAAAAAACCGGCTTCGGTGGACGATTTGCTCAAAGGTTTGATTGTGCAATCGGGCAACGACGCAGCGGTGACCTTGGCCGAAGCGGTGGCCGGCAGCGAAGCCGAATTCGTGCGTTTGATGAATGCCGAAGCGCAGCGTTTGGGCATGACGGAAACCCGTTTTGAAAACAGCACCGGCCTGCCCGGCCCCGAGCATTACACCTCGGTGAAAGACCTGATTACGCTCTCCACCGCCATCATCCGCGATTATCCGCAGCATTATCCGATTTACTCCATCCAATCGTTCAGCTACAACAACATCAACCAGCCCAACCGCAATCTGCTGCTCTACCGCGATCCGAATGTGGACGGCATGAAAACCGGCCATACCGCCAGCGCGGGCTACAACTTGGTGGCCTCCAGCAAGCGCAACGGCCGCCGCGTGATTTCGGTGGTGATGGGCACGGAAAGCATGCAGGCGCGGGCCACCGAGAGCAGCAAGCTGCTCAACTGGGCGCTGCAGTCTTTCGACACGCCCAAGCTGTACGATGCCGATCAGGCGATTTCGCAGGTGAAAGTGTATAAGGGCGACAGCAATACCGTGAACGTGGGTTTCACCGAAGCGGCCTACATCACCGTGCCGCACGGCGAGGGCAAACGCCTGACCCCGCTGTTGGAAACCGTGCAGCCCGTATTGGCGCCGATTACCAAAGGCCAGGTGTTGGGCACCATCAAATTTGTGGACGCCAACCAGCAGGTGGTGGCGCAGAAAGACGTGGTGGCGCTCAGCGATGTGCCCGAAGCCGGCTTCTTCGGCCGCGCCTGGGACAGCATCGTGCTGTGGTTTAAAGGTTTGTTCGGCGGCGGCGAAGGCTGATTCGGGCTGTTTCAGCCCAAGCAGTTTTGAGTTTGTACGGCAGGCTACCTGAAAGCGGAAAGGCTTTCAGGTAGCCTCTGAGACCTTTGCAAAACCCCCAGATGTGGATGCAGTTCAAGGCGTAGCAGCCAGCGAACGTGAACGCCAGGAATCCCCGTGGGACAGACATATCATATAGATAGGCAAGTGAGCGAGCAGTACCCATGGGGCATAAACGCACAACGCAGAAATGCGCCGCAGATGGGGTTTTGCAAAGGTCTCAGCCTTGGATGCAAAAAAACGCCCCGCAGATCATTGCGGGGCGTTTGCTGTGTCAGCTTATTTACCGCCGACGGAAATTTCCTGCCACAAGCGCACGCTCAGGCGTTTGGCGTCGTCGCTCATTTGCGGCATCACGAAGCCGTTTTTCATGTCTTCGCTGTTCGGGAAGATGGAGCGGGTGGCCACGATGGCGGGGTCCATTTTCTCCCGCGCCGGTTTGCTGGCGGGGGCGAAGGTAACGAAGTTGCCGTTTTTGGCCGCCACTTCGGGGTCCAGCGTCCAGTTGATGTATTTGTGGGCGTTTTCCAGGTTGCGGGCGTCTTTCGGAATCAGCCAGGATTCGATCCAGAAGCCCATGCCAGGAGGCGTCAGCACTTCGATGTTGACGCCGTTTTTGGCTTCTTCGGCGCGGGTTTTGGCGATGTTCAGGTCGCCGCCGTTGCCGGCGGTCAGGCACACTTCGCCGCGGGCCAGCTCGTCGATGACGGCGGGGCTGAAGCGTTTCACGTCGGGACGGATGGCGCGCAGCACGTCGGCGGCGGCTTTGATGTCGTCGGCGGAGGCGCCGGCCGGGTCTTTACCCAGATAGTTCAGCACAATGGGGAACATTTCGCTGGGGGTGTCCCACAGCGAGATGCCGCATTGTTTGAGCTTGTTGGTGTATTCGGGTTTGAACAGCAGGTCCCATTCATTTTCGGGCAGCTGGCCGCCGAGGATTTCGCGGGCTTTGTCGGTGATCGCCAAGGTGTTGACGCCGGAGAAATAGGGCACGGCGTATTTATTGCCCGGGTCGGCGGTTTCCATCATTTTCAGGAGTTCTGGGTCGATGTTGGCGTAGTTGGGAATGAGGTCTTTATTGACGGGCTGGTAGGCGCCGGCCTGGATTTGACGGGGCAGGAAGGCGATGCCGGGCACCACCAGGTCGTAGCCGGTGCTGCCGGAGAGCACTTTGCCTTCCAAGGTTTCGTTGTTTTCGTAGTAGTCGTAATTGACTTTGATTCGGTTTTGCTCGGCAAAGTCTTTCACCGTGCTTTCATCCACGTAGTTCGACCAGTTGTAGATGTTGAGGGTGCCGCCGGCGGTGTCATCGGCGGCTGCCGTTTCGGATGCGGTGGGCGTGGGGACGGATGCGGCAGAGGCGGCATCGCTGTTTTGCGGGGCCTGATTGCTCTGGCCGCCGCAGGCGCTTAAAAACAGACCGAATAAGGCGCTGAATAAAAGGCTTTTTTTCATTATGTTTGCAGTTCCTGTCAAGACATGGGTCGGTTGGCAAAAACGGCAGGGTTCCCCCGGCCGCAAAAAAGTCGCGCATTTTAAAGAATCGCGCTTTAATTGGCAATGTCGGCTGGACAAGGGGTGGCGATGCGGGCACAATAAGCGCCGCTGTCTGCGGCCTGGGCGCCGGCATTACCGGGCCGGTGCGGTGTAAGGGGCGGGCGGCGGATTCCCGATATGCAAGTTTTATTAAGCGATTCCGAAAAACGATAAGGCGACGGCACCACTGCGTCTTAAAAACCCGTTTTTTAATTTTAGGAGGACAGTATGCCGCAAATGTTGATTCAGGTAGCCGGCATGGCGAACAAAACCGATGCCGACCGTTTGGTGGCCAAGGGTGAAACCGTAGCCGGCGTGAAAATGGTGAATGCCAACCATGAAGACGGCCGCGTGGTGATTACCCATGGCGAGGGTTTCGATGTGGAAGCCTTTAAAGCCGCGTTGAACGGGGAGGGTTTTTCTGCCTGAACCGCCGTTCCTTAGATGATGCCACAGCCCCTGCGGGGGCTGTTTTTATTGGGTTGAGAAAGCTTGGGAAATCGGTTCGCGGTGTTCAGGTAGCCTCAGATTGGTTGCGGCTTGATCATTGCTTGCCGATGTCAGTCGAACAAATCCGCTTGTCCGGCTGCCTGCGGCGCCACCCGGGCTTCGGTTTCGCCGTGTGCGAAGCGGATGTGCAGCATTTGCCCGGGGCGCAGGCGGTGGGCGTCGCGCACCACTTTGCCGTGGCGGTCGCTGACCACGCTGTAGCCGCGGGCCAAAATGTGTTGCGGCGAGAGGGCGCTTAAGAGCGCCTGCTGTTCCTGCAATCGGGCGAGTCGTTGTTGCAGCAGGGTGGCAAACTGGTGTTTTAGCAGCTGCTGTTGGCGGATTAGCTGTTGGCGGGTAGGTTCGACGGCGGGGCGGTGCAGCAGGTGCACATTCGCCAAATAGGCAAGTTTTTCCTGTCGACCCTGCCAATGGCGGCGGGCGGCCTGCTGCAGCTGGTTGCGGCAGTTTTGCAGCCAGATGTGCTGCTCTTGAATTTGCTGTCGCGGATGGCGCAGGCGTTGTGCCGCCCAATCCAGTTTTTGCGCGGCGTCGGCATAGCGGCGCAACAGCATCTGCTGCTGTTGGCGGCGGATGTGGGCGAGCCGGTTGATCAGTTCCAAACGGTTGGGGCTGACCAGTTCGGCGGCGGCGGTGGGCGTGGGGGCGCGCAGGTCGGCGGCGAAATCGGTAAGGGTGAAGTCGGTTTCGTGGCCGACGCCGCTGACAATCGGAATCGGGCTGGCGGCCACGGCGCGCACGGCGGCTTCTTCGTTAAACGCCCACAAGTCTTCGATGCTGCCGCCGCCGCGGCAAACAATCAACACATCCGCCGCGCCGTGGCGGGCGGCCGCTTCGATGGCGGCGGCTACCTGAAACTCGCTGCCCGCGCCCTGCACGGCGGTGGGGTACACCACGACGGGAATGGCGGGGGCGCGCCGCCGCAGAGTGGAGACAACGTCGCGCAAAGCGGCGGCGGCCAGGCTGGTCACGATGCCGATGCACTGCGGATGGGCGGGCAGCGGCCGTTTTTTGGCGGGGTCAAACAGCCCTTCGGCTTGCAGGCGTTGTTTCAGCCGTTCGTAGGCTTCAAACAGCTGCCCCAAGCCTTTGTGGCGCACGTCGCTGACGTTGATTTGAAATTCGCCGCGCGCTTCGTAAAGCGTGATGCGGCCGCTCAACTCGATGTGGTCGCCTTCTTTTAAAGGCGCGGTCAGGCGTTGGGCGGCGTATTTGAACAGGGTGCAGCGCACCTGCGCCTGCTGGTCTTTGAGCGAGAAATAATAATGGCCGCTGGCCGCTTTGGTGAGGTTGGACACTTCGCCGGCAATCCACAGCCCGAACAGGTGTTGTTCCAGCAGGTTTTTGGCCAGGGCATTGAGTTCGGAAACCGAGAGGGCGGCGGGGGCGGACAGTTCGGACATGACGGGCGGGGCAGGGCAAAAAGCCGGCATTATAGCCGAGCTTGGGCGGGTGCAAACGTTTACACCGCCGCCGTTTGGCACGGCGGCTTTCAGGTAGCCTGATAAGACGGCTTTGCGTTAGAATACACCCCTTTCCATCATACGGCCGCCCGCTTGCCTAAGCCGGGCGGCAAGCTTTCATTCCAGCCAGAGCCGATCATGAGCGAAACCCGCCAAAATCTGATTGAATTTCCTACTGATTTCCCAATTAAAATCATGGGCGCGCAGCATCCCGAATTTGCCGCCACTATTTTGAATGTGGTGCGCGAATACGCCCCCGACACCGAGGAAAAACACCTTAATACCCGCGACAGCAGCAAGGGCAACTACCTCAGCTGCACCGTGACCATCCGCGCCGAAAGCCAGGAGCAGCTCGACAATCTCTACCGCGCTCTCACCGCCCATCCGATGGTGAAAGTGGTGCTGTAGTGAAAACCGTCACCCTGGGCTTGGCCGACTACGAACCGGTATTCCGCGCCATGGAGGCGTTTACCGCAGCGCGCACCGCAGCCACCGAAGACGAATTGTGGGTGGTGGAGCACCCGCCGGTGTTCACCCAAGGCATGGCCGGCAAGGCCGAGCATCTCTTGGCCGCCAGCGAGATTCCGGTGGTGAAAGTGGACCGCGGCGGCCAGATTACCTACCACGGCCCCGGC
This sequence comes from Neisseria shayeganii 871, assembly GCF_000226875.1. Classification (GTDB taxonomy): domain Bacteria; phylum Pseudomonadota; class Gammaproteobacteria; order Burkholderiales; family Neisseriaceae; genus Eikenella; species Eikenella shayeganii. Next base: position 1,510,228 of record NZ_JH164926.1, on the reverse strand, counting down.
CAGCTGGTGGTTTATACGCTCATCGACTTCAAACGCCGCCGCATCAGCGTACGCGATTTGGTGAGCCGTTTGGAAAACGCCATCATCACCACCCTCGCCGACTACGGCATCGCCGCCGCCGCCGACCCGCAACGCCCCGGCGTGTATGTGGCCGGCCGCAAAATCGCCTCTCTCGGGCTGCGCATCAAACACGGCGCGGTGTATCACGGCTTGGCGCTGAATGTGAACATGGATTTGGCCCCGTTTCGCCAAATCAACCCCTGCGGCTATGCCGGCATGGAAATGGTGCAGATGGCCGATTTGCTGCCCGCCGCCCCCGCTCTTGACGAAGTGGCGGCCAAGCTGACCGCCCATTTAACCCAACAATTGCAGGCTACCTGAAACGCCGTGTGATGGCATTCAGGTAGCCTATTTGAGAAAGACGAGCCATGCGTTTCGCCCTGATTTCCGATATCCACGGCAATTTGCCCGCCTTGGAGGCGGTGTGTGCCGATATCCGCCGCCAAGGCTGCGATGTGATTGCCAATTTGGGCGACTGCCTGTCCGGCCCCTTGTGGCCCTTGGAAACCGCTCGTTTCCTGATGGCGCAGGACTGGCCGACCATTGCCGGCAATCACGAACGGCAGCTGTTGACCTTGCCGCCGCAGCGGCAGAATCTGTCCGACCGCTTTGCCGCCGCTGCCTTGGGCGAAGCCGAGCGCGCCTGGCTGGCCGCCTTGCCGCCGCAGCGGTATTTGCGTGATGACGTGCTGCTTTGCCACGGTACGCCGCACAGCGATGTGCACTATCTGACGGAAGACATCTGCGACGGCCAAACGGTATTGGCGGCCGCCGGCGTGATTCGCGAGCGTCTGGCCGGTGTGCGGGTGTCCCTGCTGGCCTGCGGCCATACCCATATTCCGCGCAGCCTGTGTGTGGACGGCTGCCAGATAGTGAATCCCGGCAGCGTCGGTTTGCCCGCTTATGACGACGACCATCCGCCGCACCGAGTGGAAAACGGCTCGCCGCATGCCCGCTATGCGCTGGTGGCGCAGACGGCACAAGGTTGGACGGTGGCGCTCCACAGCGTGCCCTACGACCATCGGGCCGCAGCGGCCAAAGCGCAACAAGAAAACCGCCCCGATTGGGCGCATGCCCTGCAATACGGCTATTTGCCGGCTGCCTGAGCCATACCGCCACACACATGAATCAACACCATCCAACGAGACTGTTATGAGCACCGAACCCGCCAAGCCCCTCGACAACGCCCAAGGCGTGAAGCACAAAGGCGCCGCCAAAACCGCGCGCATTCCGATTAAGGTGGTGCCGCTGGAAGAAAAGCTGAAAAAGCCCGAGTGGATCCGCGCCAAGCTGCCCACCGGCAAGAAGTTTTTCGAAATCAAAAACATCTTGCGCGACCAAAAAATGCACACCGTGTGCGAAGAAGCCTCTTGCCCCAATATCGGCGAATGCTTCAGCAAAGGCACGGCCACTTTTATGATTATGGGCGACATCTGCACCCGCCGCTGCCCCTTCTGCGACGTCGGCCACGGCCGCCCCAATCCGCTGGATCCCGACGAGCCGAAAAACCTGGCCGAGAGCGTGGCGGCGATGAAGCTGCGCTATGTGGTGATCACGTCGGTGGACCGCGACGATTTGCGCGACGGCGGCGCCCAGCATTTTGCCGACTGCATCAACGCCATCCGCGAGCGCAGCCCCGATACCAAAATCGAGATTTTGGTGCCCGATTTCCGCGGCCGCCTCGATATCGCCTTGGACATTCTGGCCAAAAACCCGCCCGATGTGATGAACCACAATCTGGAAACCCACCCGCGCCTCTACAAACAGGCGCGCCCCGGCTCCGATTACCAGCATTCGCTGGACTTGCTCAAGCGCTACAAAGCCATGGTGCCGCAGGTGCCGACCAAGTCCGGCATCATGGTGGGGCTGGGCGAAACGGATGAGGAAGTGCGCGAAATCATGCGCGATATGCGCGCGCACGACATCGAAATGATTACCGTGGGCCAGTATCTGCAGCCGTCCAACGGCCATTTGCCGGTGCTGCGTTATGTGACGCCGGCGCAGTTTAAGGAATTCGAACAGGAAGCCTACGCCATGGGCTTCACCAACGCCGCCATCGGCGCCATGGTGCGCAGTTCCTACCACGCCGACGTGCAGGCGGAAGAGGCGTTGAAAGAAAGCCAAACCGCTTGAGGCGGTGTTTTCAGGTAGCCCGTGCCGGCTGCTTTGCTGTGTGCAACAGGCTACCTGAAGATATTGTTTCTGTTCGGGCTTGGGTCGGATTCTTGCATCGACCCATCCCGAAACGCCCGCTATCCCGGGCGGTTCAGACAAGTATTGAATGGTTGTCGGATACCCGTATCCGATCCGTAACTACTGTTTTCAGGTAGCCCGTGCCTGTTTTCTATATCGAGCAACAGGCTACCTGAAAGTATTTCCCCGTTCAGGTAACCCGTATGCCCGATCACGCCTTGCTGCACAAGCTGTCGGCTTTTTTATCGCCGCACGAAATCGCCGCCGATGCCGAAGCGCTGCTCACCGACCAACGCCGCCGCTATACCGGCGAAGCCGCGGCGGCGGTGCTGCCCGACAGCGTGGCGCAGGTGCAGCGCATTGTGCGTTTCTGCGCCGAACACCGCATTCCCATCACCCCGCAGGGCGGCAACACCGGCCTGTGCGGCGGGGCGGTGCCGCAGGGCGGGGTGTTGCTCAACCTGAGTCGCTTAAACCGCATCCGCCTCGTGGAAGTGGCCGACAACGCCATCACGGTGGAGGCCGGCGCGGTGCTGCAGACGGTGCAGCAAGCGGCGGCGGCGGCCGGGCGGCTGTTTCCGCTCAGTCTGGCCAGCGAAGGCTCCTGTCAAATCGGCGGCAACATCGCCACCAATGCCGGCGGCCTGAATGTGCTGCGTTACGGCAGCATGCGTGATTTGGTGTTGGGCTTGGAAGTGGTGCTGCCCGACGGCGAATTGGTGTCGCATTTGGCGCCGCTGCACAAAAACACCACCGGCTACGATCTGCGCCATCTGTTTATCGGCAGCGAAGGCACGCTGGGTGTGATCACGGCGGCCACGCTGAAGCTGTTTGCCCGCCCGCAAAGCACGGCCACGGCCTGGGTGGGCGTGGACAGCATCGAAGCGGCGGTGGCGCTCTTAACCCTGATGCAGGGACAGTTTGCCGAGCGCCTGTGCAGTTTCGAGCTGCTCAGCGCGTGGGCGCTGGAGTTGTCGGCCCGTTACAGCGGTACGCCGGCGCCCTTGGCCGCCGAGTGGCATGTGCTGCTGGAGTTGAACGACAGCCTGCCGGCGCAGGACTTGGACGGCAGCCTGGCCGAATGCCTGATGCAGAACGGCTTTGACAATGCGGTGCTGGCGCAGTCGGGCAGCGAGCGACAGATGCTGTGGCGGTTGCGGGAAAACGTGTCGGCCGCGCAGCGCGATTTGGGCGCCAGCATCAAGCACGACATCGCGGTGCCGATTGCGCGGGTGGCCGAATGGGTGCGCCAAACCGGCGCAGCGCTGGAGGCGGCCTTCCCCGGCATCCAAATCGTGGTGTTCGGCCATCTGGGCGACGGCAGCCTGCATTACAACACCTTCCTGCCCGGTGTGCTGGATCAAGAAGTGTACCGTTACGAGGCGGCGGTGAACGAAGTGGTGTACCGCCACACGCTGGCCTGCGAGGGCACGATTGCCGCCGAACACGGCATCGGCCAGGTGAAAAACCACTGGCTGCCGCAGGTGCGTACGCCGGCCGAAATCGCCCTGATGCGGGCGGTGAAGGCGCAGCTGGATCCGCACCAATTGATGAATCCGGGCAAGTTGTTGCCGCCGATGTAAGCCGGGCTACCTGAACAGGCGCATGGTGCGTTTCAGGTAGCCTGTATCCACTGAGGAATCGAATGAAAACACTGCAAGACTGGCTGGGCCATCTGGAAAACGCCTACACCGGCGGGGTGGCGCACAGCAACGGCGTCATCGACATGGGGCTGGAGCGGGTAGGCGCGGTGAAAGAAAAAATGGGGCTCAAGCCCGCCTGCCCGGTGGTGGTGGTGGCCGGCACCAACGGCAAAGGCTCGGTGTGTGCTTTTCTCGCCCGCATCTATACCGAAGCCGGCTTCAAAACCGGCGTGCTCACCAGCCCGCACATTTTGCGCTATAACGAGCGCATCCGCATCGATACCCGGCCCGTGGCCGACGAGGCGATTACCGCCGCTTTCGAGCGCATCGAAGCGGCGCGCGGCGACATCCCGCTCACTTATTTCGAGTTCAACACGCTGGCGGCGGTGGATATTTTCTGCCGCGAACAGGTGGAGGTGATGATTTTGGAAGTCGGCCTCGGCGGGCGTTTGGACGCGGTTAACGTGTTCGATGCCGATGTGGCGGCGGTGACTTCGGTGGATTTGGATCACCAGGTCTTTTTGGGCGACACGGTGGAGCAGGTGGCGTTTGAGAAAGCCGGCGTGTTCCGTACCGGCAAACCCGCCGTGTGCGCCCAGCATCCGCCGCCCGAATCGCTGCGCCGCCACGCCGAAGACATCGGCGCCGATCTGCTGCTGGTGGGGCGCGATTACGGTTTTAGCCGCTTGGAGCAGCAACAATGGTCGTTTCACTGGCATCCGCAACAGAGTACCTGGTTTTCAGGTAGCCGCAACCGCAACGCCCTGCCGCTGCCGGCGTTGCGCGGCGCCTATCAGCTCAACAACGCGGCCTGTGCGCTGGCGGTGTTGGAATGTCTCAACAGCCGGCTGCCGGTGGACATCGGCGCCATCAAGCGCGGCCTGCTGACGGTGGTGAACCCCGGCCGCTTCCAAGTGCTGCCCGGCCGCCCGCTCACCATCCTGGACGTCGGCCACAACCCCCATGCCGCGCGGGCGATGCGGCAGAGCCTGATGGCGCTGCCGTTTGCCGAAAAACGGCTGGCGGTGTTCAGCATGCTGGCCGATAAAGATTTGGCCGGCGTGGTGTCGCTCTTGAAAGACCAGTTCGACGAATGGCTGGTGGCTCCCTTGGCCATGCCGCGCGGCCTCAGCGCCGAAGCGCTGCAGGAAAGGCTGGCGGCTGCCGGTGTGGAGAACGTGCGCCGGTTTCCCGATGTGGCTTCGGCCTACCGCGCGGCTTTATCCGAGGCGGGGGAAAATGATAGAATCGCCGCATTTGGTTCGTTTCACACGGTAGCGGAAATCATGGCCCTGCTGCCGCCACAGGAATAGCTTATGCCGCCCCAATACAACCCCCGCCTGCGCCGCTTGGAAGAATACGAGCAGATGAAGCGCAAAAACCGCCGCCGCTTGGTGGGCGCTTTGCTGATGGCCGGCATTGCCGCCCTGCTGCTGGCCAAAGTGTTGGGCGGCAGTGAAAACACCGATGCGCCGGGCAGCATTACGGTGAGCGACGGGGGGGCGGAAGTGTCTGCCCCTGCCGTTCAGGTGGCCCCGGCGGATGCCGAAGAAGCGGCGGCGCGTTCCGAAAGCGAAACCGTTGGGGATGCGGCTGAAGCCGCCGTGCCGGTGCCGCCTGCGGACAGCGCAGAGCGAGACGAAGGCAAACAGACCCGGGTAACCGTGTTGCCCAATCCGCTGACCGGCAAAACAGCGCCGACCCCGCCGGAAAGCAAACCGGCGCCCGCCCCGCGCGAAGCGGCCAAGCCGGCCGATGCGCCGCCTGCCAAAGCGCCTGCTTCGCGCGAGGAAAGCGCGGCGCCGCCGGCTAAAACGGAACCGCCGAAGTCCGAATCTCCCCAACCTGCCGCCCAGTCAACGCCCAAGCCGGCCGAAAGCCGTGCCGCCCGCCCGCCGAGCCCGCAGCAGGCCGAAGAAGGCCGCCGTCAGAATACCGCCAAACCGGCGGGTGAGCGCGAGCGCCGCCAACAGGCGGAGTCTCCCGCCCGCCGTCCGGCGCAAGCCGCTTCAGGTAGCCCCGAGCGCCGCGAACCGTCGAAGAACAGCTGGTCCGGTTTGAGCCCGGAAGAAATTTTGAATAACCGCGCCGCCCGCCAAGCCGAATCCGGCCGCTCGGACCCGCAAGACATCCTCAACGGCCGCAGCGAGCCGCGCCGCACCGTGATCCAAGTGGGCGCCTACACCAGCGAAGAGCAGGCGCGGGCGGTGCAGAAACGCTTGGCCGATGCCGGCGTGAGCGCCTATGTGGCGCCTTCCGAAAGCAACGGCAACCGGCTTTACCGCGTGCGCACCGGCTCTTACCCTTCTGCCGCCGCCGCCAATCAGGCCTTGGGCAAGATTAAAGCGCAGGGCTTGGACGGCATGCTGTTGGAACGCTGATGACGCTGTTTGACTATTTGGCCTTGGGTACGGTGGCCGCTTTCACCCTGATTTCCCTGTTTCGCGGCGTGTTGCACGAATTGGTGGGGCTGCTGTCTTGGGTGGCGGCCTTTATTGCGGCCCGCTTCTTGGCCGTGCCGGTGGCCGATACCGGGTTGCGCAGCATCGAGCCGCCTGCGCTGGCGGTGGTGGCTGCTTTTATTTTGGTCTTTTTGGCGGTCCGCCTCGGCATGATGCTGTTGCAGTCGGTGCTGTCTGCCGGCGTGCGGGCGGTCGGCCTGGACGGTGCCAACCGCCTGCTGGGCGCGGCGTTCGGCGCGCTAAAAGGCGTGTTGGCGGTAACCGTGGCGGTGTTGGCCTGTGCTTTCACCGAGCTGCCGCAAAGCCCCGAATGGCGCGATTCGCAAACCGCCTTTGTTTTTGAAGGCCTGGCCAGCTTGGCCGTGCCTTATCTGCCGCCTTTCGTGGCCGAGCAGATCCACTATCAGCCTTTATCGACGGAGTAAGTTTATTATGTGTGGTGTTTTGGGTATGGTGGCTTTCGAGCCGGTCAACCAGTTGCTCTACGACGGTCTGCAGGTGCTGCAGCACCGCGGGCAGGATGCGGCCGGCATCGTAACCGCCGAGGGCAGCATGTTCCATATGCATAAAGGCAAGGGGATGGTGCGCGACGTATTCCGCACCCGCAATATGCGCGACCTCACCGGCCATGCCGGCATCGCCCATGTGCGTTATCCCACCGCCGGCAATGCCGGCAACGATGCCGAAGCGCAGCCGTTTTACGTGAGCTCGCCCTTCGGCATTGTTTTGGCCCACAACGGCAACCTCACCAACACCGAAGAGCTGTATCAAAACCTGTGCCACCGCCATCTGCGCCACATCAACACCGGCTCCGATTCCGAAGTGCTGCTCAATGTGCTGGCGCACGAGCTGCGCCAAGCGGTGCAGGGGCGCGCCACTTTGAGCGTGGACAATATTTTCGACGCCGTCGCCAGCCTGCACCGCCAAGTGCGCGGCGCTTACGGCGTGGTGGCGCTGATTGCGGGCTACGGCATGCTGGCCTTCCGCGACCCCAACGGCATCCGCCCCTTGGTGTTGGGCAAACACACCGATGCCGACCAGCGCACCGCCTATGTGGTGTCGTCCGAGTCGGTGGCTTTCCCCAGCTTGGGTTTCGAGCTGGAGCGCGACATTGCGCCCGGTGAAGCGGTGTTTGTCGGCTTCGACGGCAGTTTCCACAGCCGCCAATGCGCCGAGCGCCCGCGCTTACTGCCCTGTTTGTTTGAATACGTGTATTTCGCCCGCCCCGATTCGGTGGTGGATGGCGTATCGGTGTACCAGTCGCGTTTGAATATGGGCGTGACGCTGGCGGAAAAAGTGAAGCGCAGCCTGAATTTGGATGAAATCGACGTGGTGATGCCGATTCCGGATACCAGCCGCCCCAGCGCCATGCAGCTGGCCCACCATTTGGGCAAACCCTATCGCGAAGGCCTGATCAAAAACCGCTACATCGGCCGCACCTTCATCATGCCGGGCCAGGCCACGCGCAAAAAGTCTGTGCGTCAGAAACTCAACCCCATGGAATACGAATTTGCCGGCAAATCGGTGCTGTTGGTGGACGATTCCATTGTGCGCGGCACCACCAGCCGCGAGATTGTGGAAATGGTGCGGGCGGCCGGCGCGAAAAAAGTCTATTTCGCCTCCGCCGCGCCCGAGGTGCGTTACCCCAATGTGTACGGCATCGACATGCCCACCCGTGCCGAACTGATTGCCAACGGCCGCACCGCCGAGCAGATTGCCGCCGAAATCGAAGCCGACGGCGTGGTGTTTCAGGATTTGGCCGATTTGGAAAACGTGATCCGCGAATTGAACCCCGCCATCGAAGGATTCGATTCTTCCTGCTTCAACGGCTGCTACGCCACCGGCGACATCGACGAAGCCTATCTGCAACGCCTCTCCGACGGCAAAAACCAAACCGGCATCCGCGCCGGCTTGGTGGAGCACAGCGTGTTGGGTCAAAGCCGCAGCGAGGAATAAACGCCGCCCGTATCCGCAGGCTACCTGAAAGCGACCCGCCGCTTTCAGGCCGGCAAAGCCGGCCTTGATATATGTTTCGACCCAGCCTGAGACCTTTGCAAAACCCCCAGATGTGGATGCAGTTCAAGGCGTAGCAGCACAGCGAGCGTGAACGCCGGAAATCCCCGTGGGACAGACATATCACACGATAGGCAAGCGAGCGAGCAGTACCCCTAGGTCATAAACGCACAACGCAGAAATGCGCCGCAGATGGGGGTTTTGCAAAGGTCTCAGCCTGCTTTTTTCACGAATATTATGACGCCCTACCAATACTGCGAAGACAAAGCCGCTGCCAGCGGCTCCAGTTTTCTGGCCGGCTTCCGCTTCCTCAACGCCGACAAACGCCGCGCGATGACGGTGCTCTATGCCTATTGCCGCGAGCTGGACGATGTGGCCGACGATTGCTCCGATGCCCATGTGGCGGCGCAGACGCTGGCTTGGTGGCGGCAGGATCTGGCCAAAGCCTTTCATGCCGATGGCGTGCCCGAACACCCCGTGCATCAGGCTTTGCGGATGGAAGCGCCGAAATACGGGCTACCTGAAAGCGAATTGGCCGCCGTCATCGACGGTATGGAAATGGATGTGCAGCCGCGCCGTTACGCCGATTTTGCCGCGCTCGCCGAATACTGCCACTGCGTGGCGGGCGTGGTCGGCCGGCTGATTGCGCGCATTTTGGGTTTCCGCGATCCGGCGGTATTGGCCTATGCCGACAAAATGGGCCTCGCCCTGCAGCTGACCAACATCATCCGCGACGTGGGCGAAGACGCCGCCATGGGCCGGCTGTATCTGCCGGTGGAGGATTTGCAGCGCTTCAAAGTGCCGGCGGCCGACATCCTGCAGCGCCGCGCCGGCCCTCAGTTTGCCGAGCTGATGGCTTTTCAGGTAGCCCGTGCGCGGGAAACGTACCGCGAAGCCGTGCGTCTGCTGCCGGCGGCAGAACGGAAAAACCAGCGTGCCGGCCTCATCATGGCGGCGATTTATTACGCGCTGCTGAACGAAATCGAGCGCGACGGCGCCGCCAATGTGCTGCGCTACAAGCTGGCGATTCCCAAACCGCGCAAAATCCGTTTGGCATTGAAAACCTGGCTCATGGGGTTCCAACCGTGAAACGCAAACCGAATATCGCCGTTATCGGCGCCGGCTGGGCCGGTTTGGCGGCGGCCGAGCAGTTGTGCGGCCGCGCCGAAGTTACCGTATTCGAAGCCGGCAAAACCGCCGGCGGCCGCGCCCGTGCGCTGGCCGGCGAAGGCAGCGGCTTTGCCCGCCTGGACAACGGGCAGCATATTTTGCTCGGTGCCTACCGTCAGGTGCTGGCCCTGCTGGCGCGCTGCGGCGTGGCTGAAGAAGATGCTTTTCTGCGTTTGCCGATGCAGTGGCGGATGCACGGCGGCCTCTCTTTCGCCGCCAAAAACCTGCCGGCTCCGTTTCATCTCTTGGCCGGCGTGCTGACGGCCAAAGGCGCGGGGCAGGGCGGCCGGTTGGCTTTGCTGCGCCAGATGCGCGCGCTGCAAAGTTATTCGGCGTCGCCCGACATGAGCGTGGCGGCCTGGCTGCGACAGCAGCAGGTGTCGCGCCATTTGTGGCAGATGTTCTGGCAGCCCTTGGTTTGGGGCGCGATGAACACCGATTTGGAGCAGGCCGCTTTGTGGCGTTTGCAGAATGTGCTGCGCGACGGCGTGTGGCACAGCAAAACCGGCAGCGATATGCTGCTGCCGCGGCGCGATTTGGGCAGCCTTTTGGTGGCGCCCTTGTGCCGCCGTTTGGCCAAACACGGCGTGCGCCTGCGGCTGCAAACCCGGGTCGGTGCGCCGGAAATCGGCCTTTCAGGTAGCCTGAAGCTGGCCGGCGAAACCTTTGATGCGGTGGTGGTGGCGGCTGCGCCTTATCATGCGCCCGCCCTGCTGCCCGCAGGTACGCCGGCCGAGGTGCATGATGCCTTGTCGCAGCTGCGCTATCACGCCATCACCACCGTTTATCTGCGTTATGCGCAGGCGCCGAAGCTGCCCGCGCCGATGACCGGCTTGGCCGAGGGTACCGCGCAATGGCTGATCGACCGCCACGCCCTGGGCATGGGTTGGCACGAGTTGTCGGCGGTGATTTCGTTGTCGGAACAGCACGGCGCGCTCAGCCGCGAACAATGGATAGAACGGGTGCACCGCGACGTGCTGCGCGTTTGTCCCGATTTGGGCGAACCGCTGGCCGGCTTTGCGCTGACCGAAAAACGCGCCACGTCCGCCGCCGCAATCTCCGCACCCGCCGTTCCGCAGGCCTGGCTGCGCCAGCAGCGCGTTTATCTGGCCGGCGATTATCTGCACCCGCGCTATCCGGCCACGCTGGAAGCGGCCGTGCAAAGCGGCGAACAGGCCGCGGCCCTGTTGATGGCCGATTGGGCGCGTTTGGGCCCGGCAATGTTATGATGCTGCCCTAAGGTCTCAGCCTGTCCGGCACCACCCTGTTTTCACTGGATTCCCTACCGTAGCGAGAAAACCCGTTTATGAAACTGCAAAACAAAGTGATTCTGGTCACCGGCGCTTCGCAAGGCATCGGCGCCGAAGCCGCCCGTGCCTGTGCCGCCGAAGGCGCCACCGTGGTGCTGGTGGCCCGCCATCAGAAAAAGCTGGAAAAAGTGTACGACGAAATCGTGGCCGCCGGCTGGCCGGAGCCTTATGCCGTGGTGTTCGACCTGCTGACTGCGGAAGAAAAAGAATTTGCTCAGCTGGCCGCCACTGTGGCGGAAGCCACCGGCCGCCGCTTGGACGGCATCATCCACAGCGCCGCCTATTTTTACGCCCTCTCGCCGCTGGATTTCCAAACCGTGGCCGAGTGGGTCAACCAATACCGCATCAACACCGTTGCGCCCATGGGCCTGACCCGTGCCTTCCTGCCGCTTTTGCAGGCTTCTGAAGACGCTTCCGTGGTGTTTGTGGGCGAAAGCCACAGCGAAACCCCGCAGGCTTATTGGGGCGGTTTCGGCGCCTCCAAAGCGGCATTGAATTATTTGTGCAAAGTGGTGGCCGACGAATGGTCGCGTTTTCCCAATATGCGCGCCAATGTGCTGATTCCCGGCGCCGTCAACTCCCCGCAGCGCCTGAAAACCCATCCCGGCGAAGCCAACAGCGAACGCCGCAAACTCAGCGACATCGCGCCGGCTTTCGTGTATTGGCAGAGCGCGGAAAGCAAAGGCCGCAGCGGCGAAATCGTGTATCTGTAAGCGGTTTCCGGCCACAAAAAACTTCAAGCAAGCTGTGCCTGCAGCTTGCTTGAAGTTTTTTTGCGTTTCGGCTTGTCCGCAGCCGCTGCTTCCATGTCTGCCGGCAATGTTTTTGCCGAATCGGAGCGGAGCGGTTGGCCGAGACCTTTGCAAAACCTCCAGATGTGGATGCAGTTCAAGGCGTAGCAGCGCAGCGAGCGTGAACGTCAGGAATCCCTGTGGGACAGACATATCATATAGATAGGCAAGTGAGCGAGCAGTACCCATAGGGCATAAACGCACAACGCAGAAATGCGCCGCAGATGGGGGTTTGCAAAGGTCTCTGGCCGTGCCTCCGGCATGGGTTCAAGCCGGATCAGACCGCCGCCGCAGCACCCATTTGATGTCGTCGCCGAGCATCTCGACGCTGCGGGTTTGCCATTGGGGCGCACGGCTGAGCACGTCCGGGTTTTCAGGTAGCCCGAACAGGCCGCGGGCGCTGTGACCGAGGATTTTGGGGGCTTGGTAGCAGACGATTTCGTCCACCAGGTCTGCGGCCAGAAAAGCGGTGTGGAGGGTGTGGCCGGCTTCGAGCATCAACTCGCCGATGCCTTGTTCGGCCAGGTAGGCGAGCAGGGCGGGAAGGGAAGGCCGAACGTCGGCATCTGTGGGGAGGCGGTGCAGGCGAACGGCGGGGAAGGCGGCGAAACGGCCGTCGTCTTCGGCGGCGGTGAGGATGAGGGTGGCTTGGCCGTCTTGGATGAGGTGGCTGTGTACGGGCGTGCGCAGGCGGCTGTCGAGCACGATGCGCAGCGGCTGGCGCAGGGTGGGGAAGCTGCGCACATTGAGGCGCGGGTTATCGGCCAGCACGGTGCCGACGCCGGTGAGCACGGCGCAGCTTTCTGCACGCAGGGTTTGCACGTTTTGGCGGGCGGCGGGGCCGGTGATCCATTGGCTGCGGCCGTCGGCCAGCGCGGTTTTGCCGTCCAGGCTGGCGGCGGTTTTCAGTTTCACGAAGGGGCGGCCGCGTTCGATGCGGGAGAGAAAGCCGCGGTTGAGCTCGCGGGCTTCGGCTTCGTACAAACCGCAGGCTACCTGAATACCGGCTTCGCGCAGCATGGCCAAGCCTTTACCGGCCACCAGGGGATTGGGGTCGCGCATGGCGGCCACCACACGGGCCACGCCGGCTTGGATGAGGGCGGCGGCACAGGGCGGGGTGCGGCCGTGATGGGCGCAGGGTTCGAGGGTAACGTAGGCGGTGGCGCCGCGGGCGGCGCTTCCTGCTTGGCGCAGGGCGTGCACTTCGGCGTGCGGTTCTCCCGCGCGCAGATGGAAGCCCTGGCCGATGATTTGCCCGCCGAGGGCGATTACGCAGCCGACGCGGGGATTGGGCGAGGTGGAAAAACGCCCTTGTTCGGCGAGGGCGAGGGCGTGCCGCATATGGGCGTGGTCTTGCGGGGAGAAATTGTTTGGGGTCATGGGCGGTGGTAAAAGGGGAAGGGCTATTCGGAGCGTGTTGTCAGAAAGCGTGGAGACGGTATGGGAGAACTTCCCCACCGGGGGCATCGCCCTCTGCGGAGCAATGGAAATGCCCGCAAGATCGGGCATCTTGCGAGCATTTTCGTGGTTCACTAGGACCAAATCTCAGTTTGGCTAGCAGGAACATGCTGCAATGCTTAGCGTTTCATCATGGTGAAACCACGATTTCAGCGTATTTTTTGGCAATTGCCCATTTTGCACTCCCACACATCGCCATCGGCACCCACTTGATGCATGGGATTCAGGCGCACATGGTCGGGGCTGCTGTGGCCGACCGTCGCGGCGCAGCCGGAAAGGGCGAATACGCTCAACGCTGTCAATAAACCGATAAACCATTTCTTTTTCATTGATACACTCCCGTGGCGCCACGCGCCACACTGTCTATGCCGCACATGGCCCACACTTCTTTCAGCGGTTGGCACTCATGCACGGGGTGGGCGCGATCCGCCTGGCACATCTGCCGCGCGCGGGCGGCCAGCATCTGCCGCCAGGCCGTTACTTGCGCATCACTCACTGCGCTTTGCGGATTGCCGCGCTCCTCCGCGCTTAAGTGTGCAACGTAGAAGCGGCGGTAGAGTTCGCCGTCGGCACGGTAGCGGTTGATCTGATTGCCTGAGGGATGGGCAAAACCTTCCGCCACCGCCACGCAGCTGTTGCCCGCTTCGGCAATGATGCGGCAGCGGCTGTTTGCATCGTCTGCGCAGCGTTGCAAGGTTTCGTGCCGCACCCGTTCGAGATTGGGTTCGCCGCGTGCGGCATTGGTGCCGTAGCTGGCCGCGCGGCTGTCGATGATGCGGTGGCCTGCACGATGCCGCTCTTCGCGGTGCGGCTGTGCGCCAATGGCAAAGGCGACATGGCGGGCGTCGTTGAAATAATAATAGCCGGTAATGCGTACGCCGCCCTGATTGGTGCCGTTTTGAGCAGGGGTTTGCAGGCCGGGTCGAATGTGGTGATGATAAATATCTTGCCGGAGTCTCTCTTGTGCTGCCCGGTTCATCTGCTGCTGGGCAGCGTTTTGAGCCTGCACGCTGCCTGCAATCAGCAGGGCGGCCAATATGGGTATTTTGTGCATCACGGTGCTTTCTCCTTGTAGACGTTTGGGAGCCTTCATTCTACTGTAATAAGCGTTTTATGGTAGTAAAAACCTTAATATTTTAGCAATCTCAATCAAAGGATGGGTTTCAGGTAGCCTGTGCGGTCAGGATTAAACAGAGGGAGCGGTTTCGCCGGCGGTTTTGGCCGCGGCGGGTGGGGTGTCGCGGATGCTGAGGGTCACGCTGTCGCGCTCGGCATCGTAGCCGATCAACACTTCGCCGCCGTTGCTCAGGCGGCCGAACAGCAGCTCGTCGGCCAGGGCGCGGCGGATTTTGTCTTGAATCAGGCGCTGCATCGGACGGGCGCCCAAGTGCGGGTCGAAGCCTTTTTCGGCCAGATAGGCACGCAGTTCGGGCGTGAAGCGGGCTTCCACCTGTTTGTCGAGCAGTTGCTGTTCCAAGGCCAGCAGGAATTTGTCGGTTACTTTGGCGATGATTTCGCCATCCAGCGGAGCGAAGGCAATCACGGCATCGAGGCGGTTGCGGAATTCGGGGCTGAAGGTGCGCTTGAGGGCTTCGCCTTCGTCGCCGGCCTGCCGTTTGGCGGTAAAGCCCAGCGTGGGGCGGCTGAGGCTCTCGGCGCCGGCGTTGGTGGTCATGATGATGATGACGTTGCGGAAGTCGGCTTTGCGGCCGTTGTTGTCGGTGAGCGTGCCGTAGTCCATCACCTGCAGGAGGATGTTGTAGATGTCGGGATGGGCTTTTTCCAACTCGTCGATCAGGAGCACGCAGAAGGGCTGTTTGCTGACGGCTTCGGTGAGCAGGCCGCCCTGTTCGAAGCCGACGTAGCCGGGCGGCGCACCGATGAGGCGGGCCACGGCGTGCGGTTCCATGTATTCCGACATATCGAAGCGGTGCAGCGGCACGCCTAGGGTGTAGGCCAGCTGGCGCGCCACTTCGGTTTTGCCCACGCCGGTGGGGCCGGAAAACAGGAAACTGCCGATGGGTTTGTCGCTGTGGCCCAAGCCGGCGCGCGACATTTTGATGGCGGCGGCAAGCGCTTCGATGGCGGCGTCTTGGCCGAATACCATGCTCTTGAGGTTGCGTTCCAAGTGGCGCAGGGTTTCTTTGTCGTCTTGGGAAACGGTTTTTTCGGGAATGCGGGCGATTTTGGCCACCACGGCTTCAATCTGGGCGCTGTCTATGGTTTTGCGCTGCTTGGATTTGGGCAGGATGCGCTGGGCGGCGGCGGCTTCGTCGATGAGGTCGATGGCTTTGTCGGGCAGGAAACGGTTGTTCAGGTAGCGTGCCGACAGCTCGGCCGCAGCTTGCAGGGCGTTGGGGCTGAAGCGGATTTGGTGGAAGGCTTCGAAGGCGGGTTTGAGGCCTTTGAGGATTTGTACGGTTTCCTGCACGCTGGGTTCGTTGATGTCGATTTTCTGGAAGCGGCGGCTGAGGGCGTGGTCTTTTTCGAAAATGGTGCGGTATTCGCTGTAGGTGGTGGCGCCGATGCAGCGCAGCTGGCCTTTGGCCAAGGCCGGTTTGAGCAGGTTGGAGGCATCCAGCGTGCCGCCGGAAGTGCTGCCGGCGCCGATGATAGTATGGATTTCGTCGATGAACAAAATGGCGTTGTCGGTGTCGGCCAGTTGTTTGAGTACGGCTTTGATGCGGGCTTCGAAGTCGCCGCGGTATTTGGTGCCGGCCAAAAGGGCGCCCATGTCGAGGGCGAAAACGGTGCTGCCGGCCAGGGCTTCGGGGATGTCGCCGTGAACCAGCCGGTATGCCAAGCCTTCGGCGAGCGCGGTTTTGCCCACGCCGGCTTCGCCCACCAGCAGCGGGTTGTTTTTGCGGCGGCGGCACAGGGTTTGCAGCAGGCGCTCCATTTCAGCTTGGCGGCCGATGAGAGGATCGATGCGGCCGGCGCGGACTTCTTCGTTGAGATTGACGGTGTATTTGCCCAAGGCGTTTTGCGTGTCTTCGGCCGGCTCGCCCGCTTCGTTTTTGGGCGATTCCTGCTTGTCCTGTTCCGAATCGGGGCGGATGCCGTGGGCGATGTAGTTGAGCACTTCGCTGCGGCCAACGCCTTGCAGATCAAGGAAATACACGGCATGGCTGCTTTTTTCAGACAATATGGCCACCAAAACGTCCACCGGCCGCACCAGGCGTTGGTCGGCCGATTGGGCGTGCAGAATGGCACGTTGCATCACGCGCTGGAAGCCTAAGGTAGGTTCGGTTTCGGTGCGCGGCAGCGCGGCTTCGGGCAGCAGCGGGGTGTTTTCTTCAATGCTTTCGGCCAGTTGTTTGCCGAGTAGGGTCAGATTGACACCGCAGCCTTGCAGCACGGCTTCCGCATCACGGTCTTCGCGGATCAGCGACAGCAGCAAGTGTTCGATGCCGATGAATTCGTGATGCCGGGCGCGGGCTTCGGCATAGGTGATTTGCAGGATGTGTTCGAGTTGTTCGGAAAGCACGGTTTAAACCTCCTCGACGGTACTGAGCAGCGGATGGCCGGCCTGCTTGGCCCGGCTGTGCACTTGATGGCTTTTGGTTTCGGCAATGTCTTTCTGATAAATGCCGCACAGGCCCTTGCCTTCGTGGTGTACTTGCAGCATCACGGCCACGGCTCGTTCTTCGGGCAGTCGGAAAATGTCTTGCAGGATGCCGACCACGAAATCCATGGGGGTGTAGTCGTCGTTAATCAGAAAAACGCCGTATTGTTTGGGCGGCGGCGTGTGTTGTTCGAGCCGGTCTTGTTGCCGGGTGGTGTCGGTATGGGGGGCGGGCATATTGATATTTAGAGTAGTGCGGGTGTTGGGTGAAAATATATATAAAAGAAACGATGGAAGGCTACCTGAAAACGGCGGGCGGCAACACGCCGATGAAGGCAATATATGGGAAGAAAATCATCTTTCTGTGTTTTTTTTGCTATTTTTAACTTTTCATTCAAACATTGCTTGACTAGAGTTGGGAAGCTAGGTAAAAAGTCTTCCGCAAACCAGGCAGCTTGAAAGTTTTTTCAGAACAAGCAGCTTAAGCCACCTTACGGATATTGTCGTTTACCTGCTCTGCCGCTTTGCTTTTTTGTTTTTGTTTTATTCAGAATAGGATTTTTTCTATGGCAACAGGTACTGTTAAATGGTTTAACGATGCCAAAGGTTTCGGTTTCATCACTCCCGACGAAGGCGGCGAAGATTTGTTCGCCCACTTCTCAGCCATCAATATGAACGGCTTCAAGACTCTGAAAGAAGGTCAAAAAGTTTCTTTCGATGTGACCACCGGCCCGAAAGGCAAACAGGCCGCCAATATTCAAGCGGTTTAATCTCCGCTGAGGGAAAAGCAGGCACGGCCTGCTTTTTTTACGGCCGTGTTTCGCGCATTGGGCGGGGGTCTGATTGTAAACCAAGGAAGGAAAAACGTGCAGAGCAAAATAAGGCGGGGCATTTACCGACATTATAAAGGGAAGCGGTACGAAGTATTGGACGTGGCCCGCCACTCGGAAAGCGAGGAATGGCTGGTGGTGTATCGTGCCCTGTATGGCGATTACGGTTTGTGGGTGCGGCCTGTGACCCTGTTTCTCGAGCCGGTGGCCACGCCTGAGGGCGAGGTGCCCCGTTTTGCTTTGGAAAAGGCTTTTTAGGCTACCTGAAAGCCATCTAAGCATTTGGTATCGCTGGCGGTTTTTTAAAAATTTCGTTACAATCCGCTCCCTTTTGATTTTCATCATACACTGCCGAAATTGCCATGAAATTTGTTTTTCCTTATTCCGCACTGGCTTTAGCCGCCGTTTTTCTGCTGCACGGTTGCGGCGGCGGTCATGATGAGCAGGCTGCGTCCGAGGTATTGGTGCAAACCGTTGCCGTGCCCGACGGACAAGGCGGCACCGCCACCATGCTGCTGCCGGACTTTATCAAACTGGTGGAGCAGGAGGGGGGCGCAGTCGTCAGTATTCAAGCTTCCCGCGACGAACAGGCCATGGCCGACACCGGAATGCCTCTGGACGGCCTGCCGGAGAACGATCCGTTTTACGAGTTTTTCAAGCGGCTGCAGCCGCACGCCGATCCTGCCGAGCAAGAAGACAATCACAATTTCGGTTCCGGTTTCATCATCAGCCCCGACGGCTATATTCTGACCAACACCCATGTGCTGAGCGGCATGGACAACATTAAAGTGGTGCTGAACGACCGGCGCGAGTACCGGGCCGTGTTGGTGGGGTCGGACACCCAATCCGATGTGGCTTTGCTGAAAATCGACGCACAGAACCTGCAGGTGGTAAAAGTAGGCGATGTGAAAGCCTTGCGCGTGGGCGAATGGGTGGCGGCAATCGGTGCGCCTTTCGGTTTCGACAACAGCGTGACGGCAGGCATTGTGTCGGCCAAGGGCCGCAGCCTGCCGAACGAGAGCCATATGACGCCGTTTATCCAAACCGATGTGGCGATCAACCCCGGCAATTCGGGCGGCCCGCTGTTTAATCTGAAAGGGCAGGTGGTCGGCATCAATTCGCAGATTTACAGCCAGTCCGGCGGTTTTATGGGCATTTCGTTTGCGATTCCGATTGATGTGGCCATGAGTGTGGCCGAACAACTGCGTACCACCGGCAAGGTGCAGCGTGCACGCATCGGCGTGGTGATTCAGGAAGTCAGCTACGATTTGGCCAAATCTTTCGGTTTGGAATCGGCCAACGGCGCGCTGATTGCCGAGGTGATGCCGGACGGGCCGGCGGCCCAGACCGGCTTGAAGCCCGGTGATATTGTGTTGAGCGTGAACGGCGAAGCCGTTAAGTCCTCCAATGATTTGCCGGTGTTGGTGGGCATGATGCCGCCCGGCACCACGCTGACTTTGGGCATTTGGCGCGACGGCAAACAGCAGGATGTGGCTGTGGTGTTGGCCGCGAGCCAGGAGAATCATACCCTGTCTGCGCGTGAAAGCCTGCCGGAATATATCGTAGGCGAGGGCGGCGGTTTTGCCGTTGAACAGGCTGGTTTGCAGTTGCTGCCCACGGCACAGGGTTTGGCGGTGATTCAGGCCGGCGGACCGGCCCAGCGCGCCGGCTTGCGTCGCGGCGATGTGGTGTTGATGGTGGACCGCCAGCCGGTGCACGATAAGGAAAGCTTCCTTCGGGCTTTGGGCGAGGCGCATGACACAGTGGCCTTGCTGGTGCGCCGAGGCGACAGCAAAGTTTTTGTGGCTTTGGATTTGCGCGGTTAAACCGGGCTTTTACGGCAAACAGGCTGAGACCTTTGCAAAACCCCCAGATGTGGATGCAGTTCAAGGCGTAGCAGCGCAGCGAGCGCAGACATATCACACGATAGGCAAGCGAGCGAGCAGTACCCATAGGGCATAAACGCACAACGCAGAACTGCGCCGCAGATGGGGGTTTTGCAAAGGTCTCAGGCTACCTGAAACGCTTTAGCTACGCAGAAACTCGCGCAGCTCGTTTTCAGGTAGCCTGTTGGTATTGAGATGTCATGAGCGAAGGTTGCGGGCGGAGTTTTGCACTACATCCGGCTCAATTCGCGCTGCAAGGCTTGGATGTTTTGTTGGCGGTCGAGCACATCGCTTTGTAGGCTGTTGATGCGGGCCTGGTGGGCGGCGTAGGCGGCACCGTTGCCGCGTGGCAGGGTGCGGCTTTCGGTGAGCGCTTTTTGCGCATCGGCCAGCGCCCGGCGTTCGTTGGCCAGCTCTTGTTCGAGAATCATGCGGCGGCCGCTGTTGGTGCGCGTGGTGGGTGGGGCGACCACGGGGGCGGCAGGCGCCTGGTAAGCGGCGCGTTGTGAAGCGGCGGGCGTGCGTACCGGTGCGGCGGCGCGCTGCGGGGCGGGCGCAGCAGCGGTTTCGGCCTGCGGCTGCCGCACCGGGCGCGGGCGTTCGCTGCTGTAGGAGCCGATTTTCGGCAGATCGGCAGACCGGCAGCCGGGGCCGGGTTTGTTGCTGTAGCGGCCGTCGCCGCATTCGTACACAGCTGCGGTTGCAGGCAGGCTGAGCAACACACACAAGGCCAGCAAAACAGATGTTTTCATTTTGTTTTCCCTTTTATTTTAAGCCGGTGGCGGCAAATTCCTGCTCAACCGCCAGCCGGGTCTGCTCCAGTTCTTCCTGCCAGAGCAGCCAGTTTTCTTCCAAGCCGTTTAATTGTACTTTGAGCGCGGCCAGCTTGGCTAAGTGTTCTTGCAATTTGGCTTTATTGTGTTCCGTATAGGCATCTTCCTGCGCCAGAAAGGCTTCGCTTTCCTGACGTTGCCGGTCGAGCTCGGCTATTTCGCGCTCGGCCCGCTCGATTTTCTGCTGCAGCGGTTTGCAGCGGCGGGTGCGTTCTTGGCGCAGCTGGGCTTCCAGCCGTTTGTTGTCTTTGCGGCTTTGTCCGGCGGCGGAAGCGGCGGGTTGTTCGGCGGTCTGCTCTTGGGTCAAACGCCATTGGCGGTAGTCGTTGAGGTCGCCGTCGAAGGTTTGTAGGCGGCCTTGGTGGATGAGGAGGAATTGGTCGGTGGTGGCTTCGAGCAGGTTGCGGTCGTGCGACACCACGATTAGGGCGCCTTGGAAGCTTTGTAAGGCCAGCGTTAAGGCGTGGCGCATGTCTAAGTCGAGGTGGTTGGTGGGTTCGTCGAGCAGCAGCAGGTTGGGCTTCTGCCACACGATCATGGCCAAGGCCAGACGGGCTTTTTCGCCGCCGGAAAACGGGGCGATGGGCTGCATGGCCATGTCGCCGACAAAATTGAACCCGCCGAGGAAGTTGCGGATGTCCTGCTCGCGCACGTCGGGCGAGAGCTGTTGGATATGCCAGACGGGGCTTTGGTCTTCGCGCAGGATGTCGAGCTGGTGTTGGGCGAAATAGCCGATGTTCAGTTTGTCGGCGCGGATGATCTGCCCGGCTTGCGGGGTAAGGCTACCTGAAAGGGCTTTGATCAGGGTGGATTTGCCGCTGCCATTGACGCCGAGCAGGCCGTAGCGGGCGCCGCTTTCCAGCGACAGGTTGGTGTTGTGCAGCACGGTTTCTCCGCCGTAGCCCAAATCGACCTGATCCAGCTTGAGCAGGGGATTGGGCAGGTGTTCGGGCTGCTCGAAAGAGAAGGAGAAACTGCTGTCTAAATGGGCGGGTGCGATGCGCTCCAGTTTGGCCAGGGCTTTCATGCGGCTTTGGGCCTGTACCGCTTTGGTGGCTTTGGCTTTGAAGCGGTCGATGAAGGATTGCAGGTGTTTGATGTGGGCTTGCTGCTTGCTGTAGGCCGCCTGCTGTTGTGCCAGCCTTTGGGCGCGTTCCTGTTGGTAGAAATCGTAGTTGCCGCCGTAGCTTTCCAGTTTCTGGCCGGCCAGCTCGATGGTGTGGGTGGTGACGGCGTTGAGGAAGTCGCGGTCGTGCGAGATGATGATTTGGGTGCAGGGCAGGGCGGCCAGATGGTTCTCCAGCCACAATACGGTTTCCAAATCCAAGTGGTTGGTGGGTTCGTCGAGCAGCAGCAGATCGGCGCGGCACATCAAGGCCTGGGCGAGGTTCAGGCGCATCCGCCAGCCGCCGGAAAAAGCGCTGACCGGTTTGCCGTGTTCTTCCTGGCTGAAGCCCAAGCCGCTGAGCAGTTTGGCTGCGCGGGCGGCGGTGGTATAGGCGCCGATTTCTTCGAGACGGGCATGGCATTCGGCCATGCGGATGCCGTCGCCGCTTTGTTCTGCGCTTTGCAAGGCCGATTGCCAGTGTTGCAGTTCGGCGTCGCCCTGCAATACATAATCGAGTGCGGATGTTTCCAGAGCGGGTGTTTCTTGGGCAACGGAGGCCAAACGCCAGCCGGCTGGCAGGCGGATGTCTCCGCCATCGGCCACGATTTCGCCTTTGATGAGGGCAAACAGGCTGGATTTGCCGCTGCCGTTTTTGCCGATTAGGCCGACACGGCGGCCGGGCGTGATTTGGGCTTGGGCTTGTTGGAGCAAAACTTTCAAGCCGCGTTGCAGGGAGAGGTTTTTGATTTCGATCATGAGGAATACGGGCTACCTGAAACGGGGTTCGGGCAGCTTGGGCAAGCTGTAATAAAGGTTGGTGTACCGGATGCGGTGTCGGGATAGCAAACCGTAGTGGCTGAAGTTTGAGGCTACCTGAAACAGGATTTCAGGTAGCCTTTGTTGTGTTGCGGCCGCAGATCATGCAGTGAGTGTGCCTTTGGTGGAGGGCATTTTGCCGGCCATGCGGGGATCGTGTTCCACCGCCATGCGCAGGGCGCGGCCGAAGGCTTTGAAGACGGTTTCGGCTTGGTGGTGGGCATTGATGCCGCGCAGATTGTCGATGTGCAGGGTCATCATACTGTGGTTCACCAGGCCGTGAAAAAATTCGCTGAACAAATCCACATCGAAGCGGCCGATCATGGCGCGGGTGAATTCGATGTTGTAGGTGAGACCGGGGCGGCCGGACAAATCCAACACCACGCGGCTTAAGGCTTCATCCAGTGGCACATAGCTCATGCCGTAGCGGCGGATGCCGGTTTTGTCGCCCAGCGCCTGCTTCAATGCCTGGCCGAGGGTGATGCCGATGTCTTCCACACTGTGGTGGTCGTCGATGTGCAGATCGCCTTTGCAGTGGATGTCCAAATCAATCAGGCCGTGGCGGGCGATTTGGTCCAGCATGTGCTCCAAAAACGGGATGCCGGTATCGAATTTGGCACGGCCGGAGCCGTCGAGATTGAGGGAAACGGTAATCTGGGTTTCGTTGGTGTTGCGAGTAACGGTGGCGGTGCGCATATCGTGATCCTGATAGAGCTGTGTCGGAAGCGGAGGCTACCTGAAAACGAAAAACGCTTATTTTAGCGGATTTTTGTGATCCGGCCTATTTGCTTGAAATTTCGTTCTTAAGAAGAAAGAGGAGGATTCAGTGAGCAAGTTGGGGATTGAGAAGATAGCAGCCACACTTACTGGCAGCGTTGTGGTATATCTACTCTTATAAATTTTATTAACTTAAAATAACGAAAATAAAAATTATTCTACAAGGAATATTTCGTCATGGTTGTTCAGCCTATCCAAACTTACTACGCCCATTCCGCCGAAAACCAACCTTACGAATACTGGCAAACCATGCGCAGCCATGCCCACAATGTGGGTGATACGGCCGCAGAGTTTGCCGCTTTTTTTGGCGCGCAGGAAATGGCGCGTTACACCGGCCAACTGCACGATTTGGGCAAATACACGCCGGAGTTTAACCGCCGCCTGCATGGCGGCCCATCGGTGGACCATGCCACGGCTGGCGCAAAAATCGCCTTTGAGCGCTGGGGCTTGCAGGGCAGACTGATGGCGTTTTGCATCGCCGGTCATCACGCAGGCTTGGCCAATGGAGACGGCGAAGGCGACAACCGCCGCACCTTGACCCAACGCTTGGCCGTGCCGTTCGGTACAGGCATCCACGATATTCCCAAGCTGGATGAGGTGTGGCGGCAAGAGATTCAGCTGCCTGAAAAATTGCCGATGCCGGGCGTCAAGTTTGGCGTTGCCGATTCTGCAGACAAATATGCCAAGTCCTTCAGATAATATCTTAGCCGGTCAATGTAAAA
>NZ_JH164926.1:1478845-1486541 GCF_000226875.1 Neisseria shayeganii 871 | reverse complement strand
GTAGCCTGTTTGGCAATCAGAGCCCAGCCAGCATTATTTCACAATCTGCGCCAGCTCGCCTTTGGCATAACGCTCGGCCATTTTTTCCAGCGATACCGGTTTGATTTTGCCGGCCTGACCTTCGCAGCCGAAGGCGCGGTAGCGGTCCAAACAAATTTGTTTCATCGCTTTCACGCTTTCGGCCAGGTATTTGCGCGGGTCGAATTCGGCCGGATGCTGCGCTAGATAACGGCGGATGGCGCCGGTGGAGGCGAGGCGCAAATCGGTGTCGATGTTGACTTTGCGCACGCCGTGCTTGATGCCTTCCACGATTTCTTCCACCGGCACGCCGTAGGTTTCGCCGATGTTGCCACCGTATTCGTTGATCACTGCCAGCCAGTCTTGCGGCACCGAGCTGGAACCGTGCATCACCAGATGGGTGTTGGGCAGGGCGGCGTGGATTTCTTTGATGCGGTCGATGCGCAACACATCGCCGGTGGGCTTGCGGCTGAATTTGTAGGCGCCATGGCTGGTGCCGATGGCAATGGCCAGCGCATCCACGCCGGTGTCTTTCACAAAACTGGCGGCTTCTTCCACGCTGGTGAGCATTTGGTCGTGCGAGAGTTTCACATCGGCGCCGATGCCGTCTTCTTCGCCGGCATCACCGGTTTCCAGATTGCCCAGACAGCCGATTTCGCCTTCCACCGACACGCCGCAGGCATGGGCGAAATTGACCACGGTGCGGGTTACGTCCACGTTGTAGTCGTAATCGGCCGGGGTTTTGCCGTCGCTTTTGAGCGAGCCGTCCATCATCACCGAAGAAAAACCGAGCTGGATGGAGCGCTGGCACACGTCGGGCGAGGTGCCGTGGTCTTGGTGCATCACCACCGGAATATGCGGAAATTCTTCCACCGCCGCCAAAATCAGATGGCGCAAAAACGGCGCGCCGGCGTATTTGCGCGCGCCGGCCGAAGCCTGCACGATCACGGGGGCGTTCACTTCGTCTGCGGCCTCCATGATGGCACGCATCTGCTCCAGATTGTTCACATTGAAAGCGGGCAGGCCGTAGCTGTGCTCGGCGGCGTGGTCCAGCAGTTGGCGCAAAGAAACAAGAGCCATGAGGGTTCTCCTAAAAATCCGGTCAAAATCGGCAGCGATTATAGCAGTTTTGCCGCCGCTGTTTCAGGCTACCTGAAAGCCCGCTTCTGCGGATTAGACCGCCTGTGATTACCGACCGCCGCCCCATACCGAATCAGGCGGCCCAAACCGCAAAGACATTGCGGCAAAGCTGTACCCGTTTGCGCCCGCGCCACTATAATCGCCCCTTTGCTTTCAGGTAGCCTGAAGATGCCGCTTGCCGAACCCATGTGGCTGTTCGATCTCGACAACACCCTGCACCACGCCGATGCCGGTATTTTCTACCGCATCAACCGCCGCATGACCGAATTTATGGCGCAAGCATTAGGAATTGACGAAGCCGCCGCTTCCCATTTGCGCGAAGATTATTGGCACCGCTACGGCGCCACGCTGGCTGGCCTGCAGCGGCACCATCCGCACATCAGCATCGACGCCTTTCTGCAATACAGCCACCCGCTACCCGAGCTGTTGACCGTGTTGCAGCCAATGGTCGGCACCGCCGTCGCGCTGGCCGCCCTGCCCGGACGCAAAGCCGTGTTTTCCAACGGCCCGTCGTTTTATGTGCGCGCCCTCATGGAGGCCATGGAACTGACGCATCACTTCACCGCCCTGTTCGGCACCGACAATGTCGGCTACTGCTACAAGCCCGATCCGCAGGCCTATCTGCAGGTCTGCACCGCCTTAGACGTACCGCCCCAACAATGCATCATGGTGGACGACAGCGCCGCCAATCTGCACGCAGCCAAAGCACTGGGCATGCGGACGGTTTGGTACGGCAGCACCGCCGCCCCGCTGCCGTTTACCGATGTCGTGGCCGCCGACATGGCCGCCCTGCGCGGCTGTGCCCGCCGGCTGGCCGCCCATAGCCAACCCGACCAATCTCTGCCACAATCCGCACCTTAAAACAAACCCCATCATTCGGGCGGAGGCTGCCGCTCCGCAGGCTACCTGAAACCCGCCCTCACGAAAGCCCACCATGTCGAAAAAATCCCCCAAAAGTTTCGAAGACGCTATGGCCCGCCTCGAAGCCCTGACCCAAGCCATGCAAAACAGCGAAATGCCTTTGGAAGAAGCGCTGGCGGCCTATCAGGAAGGCAGCGAATTGGTGAAATTCTGCCAAAGCAAGTTGGCCGAAGTGGAACAGAAACTGCAGGTATTGGACGCCGGCGAACTGAAGGAGCTGAACCTTGAACCCAGCGAATGATTTTGCCGCCTGGCTGCACAAAGCGCAGGCGCAAACCGAGCTGGTACTGGAGCGCCTGCTGCCCGCCGCCGATACCGAGCCGCAGCGCCTGCACCACGCCATGCGCTATGTCAGCCTGGGCGGCGGCAAACGCCTGCGCCCGCTTTTGGTGTTGGCCGCCGCCGAAACCGGCCGCCCCCACGGCGACGCCTTGGAGGCGGCGATGGCGGCGGTTGAGCTGATCCACGTTTATTCGCTGGTGCACGACGACCTGCCGGCCATGGACAACGACAGCCTGCGCCGCGGCAAACCCACCTGCCACATCCAATACGACGAAGCCACCGCCCTGCTCACCGGCGACGCCCTGCAAACGCTGGCCTTCGAGCTGCTCAGCCGCCCCAACGGCCTGCCGGCCCAGCGCCGTTTGCAGCAAATCCAAACCCTAGCGCAAGCGTCTGGCAGCCTGGGCATGGCCGGCGGGCAGGCCATCGACCTGCAACACGTCGGCCAAAACATGGATCAAGCGCAATTGGAAACCATGCACCGCTTGAAAACCGGCGCCCTCATCCGCGCCGCCGTGGCACTCGGCGCCCTGTGCTGCCCCGATACCGATGCAGCGGCATTGGCCGCCCTTGATACCTACGCCGCCAAACTGGGCCTGGCCTTCCAAGTGATCGACGACGTGCTGGACTGCGAAGCCGATACCGCCACCTTGGGCAAAACCGCCGGCAAAGACGCCGAAGCCGACAAACCCACTTATGTCAAACTGATGGGCTTGGCCGCCGCCCGCCACTATGCCGAACAGCTGACCGCAGAAGCCTGCGCCGCCCTTCAGCCTTTCGGACATACCGCACACCGTCTGCACCAGCTGGCCGACTTTGTTACCGCCCGCCGTTATTAGTCGGGGTTCAGTGAACATTGCCGCAGTGTCTGCGGACCATACACAGAGGTGTACTACCTGCTTGCCTATCGTGTGGGATGTTCTATCCATAATGACTTCTGACATTCACGTTCGCTGCGCGATGCCTTGAACTGCATCCATATTTGGGATTTTTGCACTGGAGGCAATAAATGAAGATGCAAGATTGGCTACACCGCCGAGGCAGACAGCACCGTTGCCACCTCCCGAAAAGTCTCGGCCTTGAGGACTTTTAAAAATAAAACCCTGAAATCTCCTTGGCATTTGCAAACTAAAGATTGCCTACAGGTGCTTATGCTGTCCTACGCTTTCTCCCCCATTGCCGTAGTGCGTTCGCCTTTCCGACAAAAATTCGGCATTCCGCGCCAACCTCATCTGGCGCCGTCAGCAGAAATCTGCATCGAATTCCAACCCGAATTCGGCGCCGACTGCGTGCGCGGTTTGGCCGACTTCGGCTATCTGTGGGTGCAGTTTGTGTTCCACGGCGTGCTGGACGAAGGCTGGTCGCCGCTGGTGCGTCCGCCGCGTTTGGGCGGCAAACAGAAAATGGGGGTGTTCGCCACCCGCAGCCCGCACCGGCCGAACCCCTTGGGCCTCTCGCTGCTGAAACTGGAGCGCATCGAGCACAGCCGCCCCTTACGTATCTGGTGCAGCGGCGCCGACTTGCTCGACGGCACACCGGTGCTCGACATCAAGCCCTATCTTCCCTTTGTGGAAGCCCGACCCGACGCCGCCGCCGGCTTCGCCGCCGAACCGCCGAGTCGGCTGACCGTGGTCTGGCAAACCGACCCCGCCTGCCTGCCCGAAGCACTGCGCCGGCTGGTTGAAGAAAGCATTGCCCAAGACCCGCGCCCGGCTTACCAAAACCTGCCCGAACGGATTTATGTGATGGCGCTGGCCGGCTACGAAATCCGCTTCCGCATCGCCGACGGCCAGGCGGTGGTGCTGGCGGCGGAGCCGTCGGACGGTGTACAAGAAGCAAAGGGCGGCACCGAAAAAGAGGCTACCTGAAGTAAAGCTTTGTTACTTTTCAGGTAGCCCTAGGCCGAGACCTTTGCAAAACCCCCAGATGTGGATGCAGTTCAAGGCGTAGCAGCGCAGCGAGCGAAGACATATCACATAGACAGGCAAAGCGAGTGAGCAGCACACAACGCAGAAATGCGCCGCAGATGGGGGTTTTGCAAAGGTCTCAGGCCGTGTCAAGCGACCCTCTTTACGCCGGGCAACCAAATGCGTGCAAGTGGGTAACCTCGCTGTGTTGGCAGGTCTGGCTGGCACAGCGTCTAAATCGGCTTTTCCACTTGGCTTGGTGCGTGCACATTTTGCCGCAAGAGGCAGCTTTGCAAGTTTCCTGAGTCCTTGTCCTCAAACTTCAGTATCGGGGAAATCGGTTAAGATGGCGGTTGTGTGCAACGGCATCAAAAGGGAACAACCATGCAAAGCATTGTGGTGCTCAGCGGCGCCGGCATCAGCGCCGACAGCGGCCTAAAAACTTTTCGCGACAGCGACGGTCTGTGGGAAGGGCATCGGGTGGAACAAGTGGCCACGCCCGAGGCCTTTGCCCGCGATCCGCAGCTGGTGTTGGATTTTTATAACGCGCGCCGCCGCCAGCTGGTGCAGGCCCGCCCCAACGCCGCCCATCTGGCTTTGGCCGAGCTGCAGGCGCATTACGATGTGCGCATCGTCACCCAAAACGTGAACAATCTGCACGAGCGCGCCGGCAGCCGCCAGGTACTGCACCTGCACGGCGAACTCACCAAGTTGCGCAGCAGCGTGGATGAGCGCTATGTGATCGACTGGCAAGGCGACCAAACCCTGGCCGATGCCGACCCGCATGGTCATCCGCTGCGCCCGCACATTGTCTGGTTCGGCGAGCCGGTGCCGCTGATCGAGACGGCGGCAGCGTGGGTGGCGCAGGCCGACAAGGTGCTGGTGGTGGGCACTTCGATGAAGGTGTATCCCGCCGCCGGCCTGCTCGAATATGTGCGCGATGGCGCCGAATGCTTTTTGGTGGATCCGCGTCCGCCGGCCGGCTTGCAGGGGGTGGAAGTGTTGGCGGCCAAAGCCAAAGACGGCGTGCCCGAATTGGTGCGCCGCCTGATTGGGGCCGGTTGAAAGGGCCGGCCGCCATGAGGCGGGTGGGCGGCCTCCCTGCCGCAGGCGGTTGCGGGCTTTGCTTTGATGCCGGATAATCGCGCCCCGAAGACCAATCCTGAAGAAATAATGATGCCGAATCAAAGCAATGCAGGCCTGCTGCGGGGGCTGAACGCCGAACAGCTGGCGGCGGTTACTTGGCCGCCGCAATCCGTTTTGGTGTTGGCCGGCGCCGGCAGCGGTAAAACCCGCGTGCTCACCACCCGCATCGCCTGGCTGCTGCAAACCGGCCAGGCCGGCGTGCATTCCATCATGGCGGTTACCTTTACCAATAAAGCCGCCAAAGAGATGCAAACCCGCCTCGGCGCCATGCTGCCGGTAAACGTGCGCGCCATGTGGCTGGGCACCTTCCACGGCCTGTGCCACCGCTTTTTACGCCTGCATTACCGCGAAGCCGGCCTGCCTGCTTCTTTCCAGATTCTCGACACGTCCGACCAGCTCTCGCTGATCAAACGCTTGCTCAAAAACCTGAACATCGCCGAAGAAATCATCGCCCCGCGCACCCTGCAGGGCTTCATCAACGCGCAAAAAGACGCCGGTCTGCGTGCAGAACGGCTGGAGGCGGTTACCCCGCACGAAAAACGGCTCATCGAATGCTATGCCGCCTACGACCGCCTCTGCCGGCAGGAAGGCGTGGTGGATTTTGCCGAACTGATGCTGAAAAGCTACGAAATTCTCAGCGAAAACGAGGTGCTGCGCCGCCACTACCAAAGCCGCTTCAACCATATTCTGGTGGACGAATTCCAAGACACCAACAAGCTGCAATACGCTTGGCTGAAGCTGATGGCCGGCGAGCAGGCCGCCGTGTTTGCCGTGGGCGACGACGACCAAAGCATCTACCGCTTCCGCGGCGCCCATGTGGGCAATATGCAGGCCTTTATGCAGGCTTTTCAGGTAGCCGAGCCGCTCAAACTGGAGCAAAACTACCGCTCGGTGGGCAATATTCTCGCCGCCGCCAACGCCGTCATTGAAAACAACGCCGAGCGTTTGGGCAAAGACCTGCGCACCGATGCCGAAAGCGGCGAAAAAATCCGTTTTCTCTCCGCCTTCAGCGACCAAGACGAGGCCCGCTTCGTGGTGGCCGAAACCCAGGCGCTGGCCAAAGAAGGGTTGCCGCTCGACCACATCGCCGTGCTCTACCGCAGCAACGCCCAGTCGCGCGTGTTGGAGCAAGCCTTTTTCCAAGCCGGTATCGCCTACAAAATCTACGGCGGCCTGCGCTTTTACGAACGGCAGGAAATCAAGCACGCGCTGGCCTACCTGCGTTTGGCGGTCAATCCCCACGACGACAATGCCCTGCTGCGCGTGATCAATATGCCCGCCCGCGGTATCGGCAGCCGCACCGTGGAAAACATCCAGCAACTGGCCGCCGCCGAAGGCGGCTCGCTGTGGCAGGCCGCCTGTACCGTAGGCATCAAAAACGGCAAAGTGGCCGCCTTCGTGCGCCTCATCGACGCCCTGCAACAGCAGGCCGCCTGCCTCAGCCTGCCCGAAACAATGGCCGCTGCCGTGAAAGACAGCGGCCTGTTCGCCCACTACCAAAGCCAAAAAGGCGACCAGCAAGACCGCCTCGACAACCTGGAAGAGCTGATCCACGCCGCCATCGCCTTCCGCCCGGAAGACAGCCAGTTCGAAACCCTGCCTGCCGATGCGGCTCAACAGCCCACCTGGCCGATTCTGGCCTTTCTGAGCAATGCCGCGCTCGAATCGGGCGAAAACCAGGCCGCGTCCGGCGAAGCTGCGGTGCAGCTGATGACCGTGCACGCCGCCAAAGGCTTGGAATTCGACGCCGTCTTTCTCACCGGCATGGAAGAAGGCCGTTTCCCCAGCGAATTGAGCCTGGCCGAACGCGGCGGGCTGGAGGAAGAACGGCGGCTGATGTATGTGGCCATCACCCGCGCCCGCCGGCGGCTGTATCTGAGCATGGCGCAGCAGCGCCTGCTGCACGGTCAAACCCATTTCGGCATTCCTTCGCGCTTTGTGGACGAAATCCCCGCCGAGCTACTGCACTACCTGTCGGCCGCGCCTGCCCGCCAACATACGGCCGCACCTGCCGTTTCCAGCCGCCGCCAAGAAGCGCCCGCTCCGGCTGCGGCCGAATTCGACGGTTTCCGCATCGGCCAAAACGTGCGCCACGCCAAATTCGGCACCGGCGTCATCATCGACGGCGTGCAGAAAAGCGGCAGCGCCCGTCTCACCATCAACTTCGGCAAGCAGGGCATCAAAGAGCTGGACACCCAGTTTGCCAAATTGGAAGTGCTGTCGGCTTAAACAGCCGCCTATTTCCCAGAGCAAGATTCAAGGCTACCTGAAAGCGTTTCAGG
>NZ_JH164926.1:1461854-1478519 GCF_000226875.1 Neisseria shayeganii 871 | reverse complement strand
CAGCCTTTGTCGTTACGGCATGAAAGTGCAGTTATGGCTTTTTAATGAAGAGGCTGAGACCTTTGCAAAACCCCCAGATGTGGATGCAGTTCAAGGCGTAGCAGCGCAGCGAACGTGAACGTCAGGAATCCCTGTGGGACAGACATATCATACAGATAGGCAAGTGAGCGAGCAGTACCCATAGGGCATAAACGCACAACGCAGAAATGCGCCGCAGATGGGGGTTTTGCAAAGGTCTCAGGCTTTCAGGTAGCCTGAGCGCTTCAATCCGGCAGGCGGCCTAAAGTTATGCGGTCCAGTCCCGCCAAATCGGGCAGGGTGGCCACGTCTTGAAACCGATTTTCCGCTAGAATGCCGCGCACGGCCGGGCCTTGGTTCCAGCCGTGTTCCAGCATCAGCCAGCCGCCGGCTTTGAGGTGGCGGACGGCGCCGGCGGCCAGGGTGCGGATGTGGGCGAGGCCGTCGCCGAAATCGGTGAGCGCGGCGGCAGGTTCGAAGCGCAGGTCGCCCTGCTGCAAATGCGGGTCGCCCTGCTCGATATAGGGCGGGTTGGAGAGCAGAATATCGAAGTGTCCGGCGGCGGCCGGCTGTGCCTCAAACCAGGAACCGCAGGCAAATTCGATACGGGCGCCGAGCGTCTCGGCATTTTCCTGCGCCACCGCCAGGGCTTCGCGGCTGAGGTCGGAGGCGCGCACGGCGGCATCGGGCCGCTCCAGCGCCGCGCTCACCGCCAGCGCGCCGCTGCCGGTGCCCAAATCCCACACGCGGCCGCCGGCCGGCAGACGTTCGAGCGCGGCTTCCAGCAGGTGTTCGGTTTCGGGACGGGGAATCAGCACTGCGGGCGAGACGCGGAAACGGCGGCCGTAAAATTCGCGCCAGCCGAGCAGATAGGCCAGCGGTTCGCCGTTTCGCCGCCGCTGCGCCAACGCGTTCAAATCGGCCCATTGCGCCGCCGGCACGGCTTCGCCGCCGCGGCTGATGAGCTGGGCATGGCTGAGGCCGCAGCAGGCCTGCAGCAAGAGGCGGCCTTCCAAGCGCGGCAGGCCGCTTTGGCGCAGCCATTGTTCGTAAGTGAGGGGGGAAGTGTGGAACATCATGTTTCGCTGGGGTTTTCAGGTAGCCTGCCGCGGCGGCGCGAAAGAATTATGCTATAATTACGGATTAACTGATAGATTAGGTAAATAATGACCCGTACACTCATCCACTTTTTCCGTTCCGAGCCGGCCGCCGGCATTGTGTTGATGTTGGCCGCGCTGGCCGGAATTATAACGGCCAACTCCGCCTATGCGCCGCAATATTTCAGCGCGCTGTCGTCTTATGTGGCCGGCCTGAGCGTGGCGCACTGGATCAACGACGGTCTGATGGCGGTGTTTTTTCTGTTTGTCGGCTTGGAAGTGAAACGCGAGCTGTTGGAAGGCGAGCTCGACAGCCACGCCAAACGCTTTCTGCCGGCCGTAGCGGCGGCCGGCGGCCTGCTGGTGCCGGCCTTGGTGTATCTGCTGTTCAACAGTTCGGGCGAGGCAGCCAAAGGCTGGGCGGCGCCGGCGGCCACCGATATTGCGTTTGCCTTGGGCGTGCTGGCGATTCTCGGCAGCCGTGTGCCGGCCTCGCTGAAAATCTTCCTCACCGCCTTGGCGATTATGGACGACTTGGCGGTGATTGTGATCATCGCGCTGTTTTACACCGATCAAATCGCCATGCTGTATTTGGGCTTGGCGGCGCTGGTGTTGGCGGCCTTGTTTGTGCTCAACCGCAAAGGCGTGTTGCGCAGCGCGCCGTATTTGGTATTGGGCGGCCTGCTGTGGTTTTTCTTCCTCAAATCGGGCATCCACGCCACGTTGGCCGGCGTGCTGCTGGCCTTCACCATTCCGCTGCGCGTGCTGGATACAGTGGAAGAAGCACCGCTGCTGAAATGGGAACACGCTTTGGACAACTGGGTATCGTTTTTGGTGGTGCCCGTGTTCGGTTTTGCCAATGCCGGAGTGTCGTTTGCCGGCTTCGAATGGTCGGTGCTGCTCTCGCCTGTGGTATTGGGGATTGCCGCCGGCTTGTTTGTGGGCAAGCAATTGGGCGTATTCAGCGCGGTGTGGCTGGCGGTGAAGCTGGGCTGGGCCAAACTGCCGGAAGGCGCTTCTTGGCTGCAGCTTTACGGCGTGGCGCTGCTGTGCGGCATCGGCTTTACCATGAGTTTGTTCATCAGCCTGCTGGCGTTTGATTTGCCCGTCATGCAGGATCAGGCCAAAATCGGCGTTTTCGTCGGTTCCGGCTTGGCTGCGGTATTGGGTTTCGCCGTACTCTGGGCCGCCGGCCGCAAAACTGCGGCAAGCTGATGGCGGCAGAATCGGATACAGGCTACCTGAAAGCGTTTCAGGTAGCCTTTCTGCTAAAATGCAGGTTCACAACCAGCACACACATTCATCTAACACACAAGGAATCCCCATGAATCCGGAAACTTTGCGCGCCGCCTTAGAAGCGGTGCCGCTGCCCGACAGCCGCCTGAGCATCGGCAGCGAAAAAGCGCTCAAACAGCTGGCGGTGGACAACGGCACGCTGCAAGTCGGCCTGCAGTTCGGCCTGCCGGTGGCCCACCTTGCGCCGGTTTTGGAGCAAACGGTGGCCGAAGCCGTGACCGTAGCCGGTTGGAACGGCCCGCTAAATATCCAAATTGGCAGCCGGATTGAGGCTCATCAGGTGCAGCCGGGCATGCGCACCTTGGCCGGCGTGAAAAATATAGTGGCCGTGGCTTCGGGCAAAGGCGGCGTGGGCAAATCCACCACTTCGGCCAATCTGGCGGTGGCCATGCAGCGCATGGGCGCGCGCGTGGGCGTGCTGGATGCCGACCTCTACGGCCCCAGCCAGCCCACCATGCTCGGCGTGGCCGGGCAAACCCCCGCCCAGCAAAACAGCCGTTTCCTGCCCGTGCGCTCGCCGGAAGGCATCCAGGTGATGTCGATCGGCTTTCTGGTGGACACCGACCAGGCCGTGGTGTGGCGCGGGCCGATGGTCAGCCAGGCGCTGCAACAGCTGCTGTTTCAAAGCGAGTGGGACGAAGTGGACTATCTGTTTATCGACCTGCCGCCCGGCACCGGCGACATCCAGCTGACCCTGTCGCAGAAAATTCCGGTGACCGGCGCGGTGGTGGTGACCACCCCGCAAGACATCGCCCTGATTGACGCCCGCAAGGCGGTGGACATGTTCCGCAAGGTCAATATTCCGATTTTCGGCGTGCTGGAAAATATGTCGGTGCACATCTGCAGCCGCTGCGGCCATCAGGAAGCCCTGTTCGGCCAAGACGGCGGCAAAGCGCTGGCCGAACAGCTCAACGTGCCGCTGCTGGGCCAGCTGCCCTTGAGTCTGCCGGTGCGCGAAGCCATGGATACGGGCCAAGCCGCCGCGCTGCAGGCCGCCCACCCCGCGATTGCCGATGTTTACACCGCCGCCGCCTGGCAGGTGGCGCAGGCAGTGGCCGCCAAAGCACGCGATTTCAGCAGCCGCTTCCCCAAAATCGTGGTGGAATAGCCCGCCCCGCCGACAGCAAACTTTGTTATACAATAGCGCTCCCGTTTTCCAGTCAAACCGCGGAGCGCTTTTATGTCTGCCTACGATCCGAACAATATCTTCGCCAAAATCCTGCGCGGCGAAATCCCCAACCACACCGTTTACGAAGACGAGCACACCCTGGCCTTTATGGACGTGATGCCGCAGGCGCGCGGCCATGTGCTGGTGATTCCGAAAACCGCCGCCGTCGAGCTTTCCGACCTGCCGCTGGACGCCGCCCGCGCCGTGATGGCCACCGCCCAGAAAGTGATGGCGGCGCAGCGTAAAGTGCTGCAGCGGCAGGGCATCGTGCAGATGCAGCTCAACCACGCCCAAGCCGGCCAAAGCGTGTTCCACTACCACCTGCACCTGATTCCCTCCAATGTGCACGAACTGGGCCGCCACGAAGGCGGCATGGCCGATCACGCCGAACTGGCCGCGCTGGCGGCCGAGCTGCGCGCCGCGCTCTAAACCCCGCTGTCACCAATCGGGATATTAAATTTACATTTAAATCAAGTTTTTAATTCAGAATCTCCGCTCCGCCGTCAGAAAAAACGGTAGGGCGGCGTCCAAGCTGGCAAACCGGTATGCCACGGCGAGCCGGCTTGGTTCTTACTCCCTCTCCAATCTACGAAAGGAATTCACGATGAAAAAAAACTCCGTTTTGGCCCTGGCCACCGCCCTGTCTGCCCTGACCGTGGGTGCATACTCCGTCAGCCATGCGCACGGCCATCATGGCCACCACCACCCGGCCGTTGAAAAAGCACAAGAAGCGGCCTGTGGTGCCGCCAAAGCCGGCGAAGCCGCTTGCGGTGCACACAAAGCCAACGAAGCGGCCTGTGGCGCGGCCAAATCCGGTGAAGCCGCTTGCGGCGCCCATAAAGCCAGCGAAGCGGCCTGCGGTGCGGCCAAAGCGAGCGAAGCCGCTTGCGGCGCTCAAAACAAAGCCGGTGAAGCGGCTTGCGGTGCGCACGGCAAATCCGGCGAAGCCGCCTGCGGCGCTGCCCGCTAAACGGTTTTCAGGCTACCTGAAACCGTTTCAGGTAGCCTGAGTTTTTGGCAAAACCCTTCCTCCGGCCAAACATGTCAAACAGGGATGTTTTTGCCAAAACCTCGTTTCCGCCCGGCTCCGGCCAGCGGCTCTGCCGTACCGTTTCACTTCCATGCCCCGCCTTCGGACACCCTTGATGATGCACGCCCCCACTCCGCGCCCCCTGCCCGCCGCCCGCGCCGGCTTGGGCTACCGCCGCTCCTTTGCAGAAGAACTGCTCGGCCTCGATCCGCAGCAATGCCCCATCGCCTTTCTAGAAATCGCACCCGAAAACTGGGCCCGCATGGGCGGCGCGGCCCTGCGCCAATTTGACCAAGCGGCCGAACGCTTCCCCGTGGCCTGCCACGGCCTCTCCCTCTCCTTGGGCGGCCGCGATCCGCTCAACACCGCCCTCTTGGCCGACATCAAACGGCTGATGCACCGCTACGGCATGAGCTTTTTCTCCGAGCACCTGAGCTATTGCGGTCACGAAGGCCAGTTATACGATTTGCTGCCGCTGCCGTTTACCGGCGAGATGGTGCGGCACACCGCCGCACGCATCCGCCAGGTGCAGGACTTCCTCGGCATGCAGATTGCAGTGGAAAACACGTCTTACTATGTGCACAGCGATTTGGCCGAAATGGACGAAGTGGCCTTTTTGAATGCGGTGGCGGCCGAAGCCGACTGCGCCATCCATCTGGACATCAACAACATCTTCGTCAACCAAACCAACCACGGCCTGCTCGACGCCCGCGACTTTCTCGACCGGGTGGACGGCAAACGGGTGCGCTATCTGCACATCGCCGGCCACGAAGCGGAAGCGGAGGACTTGCTGATCGACACCCATGGCGAAACCGTGCGCGATCAGGTATGGGATTTGCTCGACTACGCCTACCGCGTATTGCCCCAAGTACCGCCCACCCTGCTCGAGCGGGACTTCAACTTCCCCCCGTTTGCCGAACTGTTGGCCGAAGTCGCGCACATCGATGCTTTGCAACAACCCTACCGGAGTGAATATGCCGCAGCCTGATGCGGCCGCCTACCAGGCGGCACTGGCCGAATTTGTCCGCAACCCCGAACAGGCTGCGCCGCCCGGTATTTGCCCCGAACGGGCCGCCGTCTATACCCGCCTGACCCGCAACAATGTGCGCAGTTTCGTGCGCCGCTGCTTCACGGCCGCCCGCCCTTTGGCCGATGCCGAGGTGTGGGCCGACTTGGAAAACCGCTTTCTGGCCGAAGCCGCTCCCGCCAGCCCTTATTTCAGCGACATCCCCGCCCTGTTTGTCGAATACGCCCGCACCAACGGACGGTTGCCCGCCCCGCTGCTTGAGCTGATGGATTTCGAAACCGTACAGCTGGCCGCCGAAACCGCCCCGCTGTTTGACCATGCTCCGTCAAGCTGGCGGCACGACACCCCGCTGGGCTTCTCCCCGGCCGCCTTTATCCGCCGCTATCCGGTGGATTTCGTCAGCAGCGGCCTGCAAGGCTTTGCCGACCAAGCGGCAGACGTGCTGGTGTGGCGCAACCGCCAAGATGCCGTGATGCACCGCCTGCTCGATGCCCAACTGCTGCCCCTGCTCGAACACTTCGCCGGCCAAACCGACTCCCTAAACGGCTTGCTGCAGGCGCTGGCCGAAGTGCTGCCCGATGCGGAAACCCTCCGCCCTTGGTTGGCCGAACAAGTCGATGTCTGGGTGCGGCAAGGCGTCTTGCTGCCGAAGGAGGCCGCATGACCGCCTGGAGCTGGAACGATGCCGACACCGCCGAACTGCGCCAGAAACTGCTGCGCTTCGCCCAACTGCAGCTGCGCGATGCGCAATGGGCCGAAGACGTGGTGCAGGACACCCTGATCAAAGCCTTCACCAAGCAAGGGCAGTTCCAGGCCGCCGCCCAATGGCAAACCTGGGTGTTCGCCATTTTGAAAAACACCATTCTCGACCTGCTGCGCCAGCACAAAACCCGCCTGCAATGGCAGGTGAGCAGCGATGACGAAGAATTTATCGACGCGGTCCACGAGCAGCTGTTCGACGAAAGCGGCCACTGGACGCCCAGCGCCAGCCCGCAGGCTTGGGCCCAGCCCGAAAGCAGTCTGCAGCAGCAAGACTTCATGCGCACCCTGCACCACTGCCTGCAGGACCTGCCCGAAAACACCGCCCGCGTGTTTATGCTGCGCGAGATCATGGGTTTGGACGTGGCCGAAATCTGCGAACAAACCGGCATCAGCGCCGACAACTGTTACACCATCCTGCATCGCGCCCGCAACGGCCTGCGCCGCTGCCTGCAAAGCAACTGGTTCGACGAACAGGCCTGATGCTTTTTGATTTGCCCGCCGCCTTTCGCCCATAAAAACAGAGCCGTCAAAACAAACGAAAATGAGGAAAACTGATGCTTACCTGCAAACAAGCCGCCTCCCTGATTTCCCAAAGCCAAGACCGCCCGCTGAGCCGCAGCGAAAAATGGCGTTTGCGCCTGCACCTGTGTTTCTGCCCGCATTGCCGCCGCTACGAAAAACAGCTCGACACCATCCGCAGCAGCATGCAGCAGATGCGCGACGAACAGAAATAATCCCGTCCCGTTCAACACACACCGCACAGGCTACCTGAAACGCTTTCAGGTAGCCTGTTTTGCGACACGGGTTGTATGCTGCCTGACCGGCTCAAACGACCATGCCTTGAAACAGCCGGATCCGAAGCGGCAGTACTCAGTCCAACCACTCTGCCAAAGCGGCGGTGGGGATGTCCCACCGCCA
Source organism: Neisseria shayeganii 871 (assembly GCF_000226875.1). Taxonomy (GTDB): domain Bacteria; phylum Pseudomonadota; class Gammaproteobacteria; order Burkholderiales; family Neisseriaceae; genus Eikenella; species Eikenella shayeganii. The sequence goes on along the minus strand of NZ_JH164926.1, from coordinate 1,471,203 downwards.
GATGCCTTCCGCTCCGTGCGGATTGAGGCCGCGCAGAAAGAGATAGCGGATGGCGATGGTGTCGGGCAGGGCGCGGCGCTGTTTCAGGTAGCGTGCGGCGGCCACGGCGTAAATGAGGGCCTGCAGATAATAATGGTGCTCGCTGACGGCGGCCGACATCGCCTCGGGGTGATAATCGCGCAAGCGCTTGCCCAAGTGGTTGGACTTGTAGTCGATTACCCACACGCGGCCTTGGCGGCTGCGGGCGATCAGGTCGATGAAGCCGTTGAGAAAACCGTTGACGGTGTGGAAGTCGAGGGCGGCCAGGTGGTCGGCGGCGTGCGGCGGCAGGCCGGTATCGCTGCGGGCGAACCAGCGTTGCAGGCGCGGCAGGCCGAAGTCTTCGATGTGCAGCACAAAGCCGGTTTCCGGCAGCCGCTCTGCGGGCAGGGTATCGGCCAGCGTGGCGCCGGCGTCCAACTCGGCCGCGGCGGCCGCGGCGGCCATCTCCAGCGCGGCGGCCAGATGGCTGTCGGGATCATAGCCGTAGCCGCGCAAAATATCGGCATAGGCCTCGGCCTGTTCGGCGGCGGGGCGGTTGAAATCGGTGTGTTCCAACACGGCATGCAGGCACACGCCGGCTCGGGCGCCGCGCGGGAAGGCCAACAGAGCGGTTTCGGGTACGGCTTCGCTTTCTCCGGCAGGGGCTGCGGATTGGTGTTCCAGCCAGTCTTGTTCAGGTAGCCCGTCTTCGGCGGTGGCGGCTTGGCGGGTCAGGCCGGTGAAGCTGGTGTGGCGGATAAAGCGCCACGGGCGCGGCGGCCAGGTGCAGGCGCGGTAACGGCCCTGCATCGGGTCGGCGGCGCGGTAGTCGGCTTCGGGCGGCTCGTCTTCCCGCCACTGCAGATCGCCGCGGGGGGCGGTGCTGATCAGGCTTTGCCAGGCCTGTTTCAAGGCTTCGGCCAGCGCTTGGTTTTTTAAGGCCTGCCAGCCGGTGCGAATGCGGTGGCAGTCGCCGTCTTCTTCGGCCAAGAGGTAGGCCAGCGCGTTGTCGGCGGTGCTGCTGCAGGCGGCGGCGTACAGCACCAGCTCTTCGCGGGCGCGGGTGAGCGCCACATACAGCAGGCGCAGGCGTTCGCCCATGGCCTCTGCAAACAGCTGCTCCTGGTGTGCTTCGCTCAATTGCGTGCGCGCCAACAGCAGGCTGCGGCCGTTGTCCTGATGCAGCAGCGCCCACTCGGCGGTGTCTCGGCTGCTGGCGTCCCACACAAAGGGGCAGAACACCAGCGGATACTCCAAGCCTTTGGCCGCGTGCATGGTGACAATCTTCACCAGATTTTCGTCGCTTTCCAAACGCAGCATCCGCTCTTTGCCGATGCCGCGGCCGGCCTGGCGCGCCAGCCATTCGGGCAGGGCGGCGGGGGCGGGCAGATCGGCGGCCGCCTCGGCCGCCAGTTCGGCCAGCTGCCAGAAATTGGTGAGGCTGCGCTCGTTGCGGGTGGCGAGCAGATGGGCTTCCAAGCCGCTGGCGCGGGCGAAACGGGCGGCGGCGGCATACACGCCCTGCTGCTGCCACAGGTTGCGCGCGTCTTCGGCCAGCGCGATCCAGCCGGCCAGCGCGGCTTCGTTTTCGTTGAGCGCGGCCAAATCGGCGGCGGTGCGGCCGTAAAGCACGCTGCCGAGCAGAAAGCGCAGGTTTTCGGTGTGCTGCGGGTGCAGCCAAAACGACAGCATCACGCCGAAGGCGCGCGCCTCTTCGCTGTCGAACACCGATTCCTGCTGCAGCAGCACGCTGCGCACACCGCGTTTTTTCAAGGCGCGGGCGGCCAGCGCGGCTTCGTTGTGGGTGCGTACCAACACGGCGATGTGTTGCGGCTCCAAAGGGCGGCCGTCCAGCAAAAGGCTACCTGAACGCGCACGGTTGAGGCGGTCGGCGATTTCGCGGGCGCAGAAATCGGCGGCACGCGCGTGCAGCACGTCTTTGGACGGCAGTTTGTCGTCGGCGCCGGCCGGCGGGTTGATCCAGCGCACCGTTACCGCCGCGCCCGGCGGCTGCAAAGCGCCCTGCGCCCGATGCGCGGCCACCGGCACATAGGGAATATCGGCCAGCACAAACGGCGCGGCGCGGCGCGAAAACAGGCGGCCGATGCCGTCCACCACCGCGCGGCTGCTGCGGTAGTTGGTGGCCAGGGTGTAGCGGCTGGGGGTGTCGGCGGCGGCATCGAGGTAGGCGTGGATGTCCGCCCCGCGGAAGCCGTAAATCGCCTGTTTGGGGTCGCCTACCAAAAACACGGGCAGCCCGCGGTCGATAAAGGCGGTTTTGAACACCGCGTATTGCAGCGGATCGGTGTCTTGAAACTCGTCAATCAGCGCCACCCGCCATTTCTGCGCCAGCGCCTCGGCCAAATCGGCGGCGCGGCTGCCTTCGGTCAGCGCGGTGTGCACGTCGAGCAGCAGATCGTCGAAATCGCGCTGTGTCCGGCGCTGTTTGTCTTCGGCCAGACGGCGGTTCAGGTAGCCCCAACAGGCCAGCTTGAGGCGCACCACGGCTTCGGCCTTGGCTTGCTCGATGGCGAGAAAACAGCGGCCGAATTCGGCCAGCGGGGCGAGGCCGGCGGCTTCGGCCTCGTCTATCTCTTTGCCTTTGTTGACGGCGTCTTTCAGGTAGCCTGCTTCAAACTTCAGCAGATTTTCGGGCTTGCTGAAACTGCGGCGGTGCAGGCCCGATTCGGCCGCTTGCGCCAATTCGGCAAACAGGGTATCGAAGGTTTTGCCGTTGAATGTGCGTTTATTGAGCTGCGGGTGCAGCCGGCGGAAGCCGGCTTCCAACTGCGGCAGGGCATCGCACACCGCCGCCCACGCGGCCTCGTAATCGGCCAACAGTTCGGGCAGGCGGTTTTCCGGCACCACCGCATCGAGAAACGGGCGCTTCAGATACGGCGACAATTCGGCCAACACCGAAGCGGGCGTGAGTTTGAATTCCGCCGCCAACTCGGCATGCAGCGGGTGGTCGGCCACTTCTTCGCGCCAGAAATCCTGCGCCGCCAGCAGGCGGGCGGCGGGGTCGGCATCGCCCACCGTCAGCTCGAACGGCACGCCGCACAAAAAGGCGTAATCGCTGAGCACGCGCAGGCAGAAGCCGTGGATGGTGTAGATGGCGGCGGTGTCGAATCCGCTCAAGGCCGCCTGCACGCGGGCGGCCAGCACGTCGCGGCCGTGCTGCGCCGAAGCCTGCGCCAATAAGTCCTGCAACAGGGCATCGCCCGCCGCTTTATCTTCCTCCTCTGCTTGCAGGCAGGCCGCCGCCTCGCCCAAGCGGGCGCGCAGACGGGTTTTCAGCTCGGCGGTGGCGGCTTCGGTGAAGGTGACCACCAAAATCTGTTCTACCGGCACGCCCTGCAACACCAGCCGCGTAAACAGGGCGGCGATGCCGTAGGTTTTGCCGGTGCCGGCGGAGGCTTCGATCAAATGGGCCTGCGGTTCGAACAGGGGAACGGTGAGCGGGTTGAAAGCGTGCATGGAAAAACTCGGGAAGGGGTTTCAGTTAGCCTGCCGGTGGGCATGGCTGCGTGACGCGCTTGCGGTGCGGCAAGGTCTCGATCTTTAAAACCAGGTGGTTTCAGGTAGCCTCGGCGGCGGCGAAATAAAGATGCAGCGGCACCAACAGCTCGCGCACCAGATTCCAGAACAGCGGGGTTTCAATCGGTTCGGCTTCGTCGCGGCCGAATACCTGCGCCACTTCGGTGCGTTCGGCCTGCCCCGTGCTGAAACGGCCGCTGCGGTAGTCGCCGCGGGCGGCTTTAACGGCGGCATCCGGCGGGGTGTCGCTGTCTTCGGTGTAGGCGCGGGCGGCGGCGAGCGAGGTTTTGGCAAAAAAAGGCAGCGGGCGGCTGTGGCCCAAAGCGTAGTAATCCAACCAAGACGCCAGCCACGCCTGCGCCTGTTCGCGCTCAATCGGCGGCAGGGTGTGTGGGGCGGCGGCGCTGAGCCAATGGGTTTCACGCGGCTGGCTGCCGCTGCCGGCGGCGCAATACACCAAATGCAGCAGCCACAGTTCCACCGTATCGGGAGCGGTGGGTGCGCCGCTGCGGTAGAGGATTTGGCCGTGTTGGTAAAGCTGGCTGAGGCTGCCGGTGAGCCGCCGGCCGCCGCAGGCAAGCTCGAAAGCCTGTGCCGGCAGGCGCGGGCTGTGCAGCAGTTCGCCGTCCAGCCGTTTGACGGCGCGGATGTCGGGTGCCTGCAGCAGGTGGCCGAGCAGGCCGGCGGGCACCAAACCTTGGGCGGCCAAGTGCGCTTCGGTGTCGGCAAAATCCTGATGGCGGCGGCGGGCGTCCAGATATTGGCGGGCGACTTCGTTTGACGCTTCGATGGCATAGGGTTCGGCCGATTCTGCGGCTTCGTCGGCATACGGCTCGCGCCATTGCAGGGCGCGGCCGAGCCAATGGCGCACGGGGTTGCGCCAGAAGCGCAGCAGGTGCTCAAGGGGGATGGGATCGGGGCAGTCGGCCGCGGGCGGGCAGTCGCCGGCAAACGGTGCGGGCGGCTGCGGCAGGCGGTTGAGGGCTTCGGCGTAATCTTGCCGGCTGCTGCTCGGGCTACCTGAAAAATAGCGCGGCGAATACGGCTGCAAGGGATGTTGGCGGATGTGCTGTTCGGCGAATTCGGCGCTGCTCTGCCCGCCCATCAGCGCCAGCACGTCGGCCAATTCGCTGAGCAGCGGCGAGGGGGCGAGGGCTTCGTCTTTGCGGCTGTCGCGGCCGATGTAAGAAAGATACAGCCGGCGGCGGGCGCTGAGCAGGGATTCGAGAAACAGGTAGCGGTCGTCGTCGCGGCGGGCGCGGTCGCCTTTGCGCGGGTGGCGGCTGATGAGGTCGAAGGCGGGAATCTGGGTTTGGCGCGGGAAGCGGCCGTCGTTCAAACCGAGCAGGCAGAGGGTGTCGAACGGCAGGCTGCGCATGGGCACCATGCCGCAGAAGGTGATGCCGCCGCGCAAAAAGCCGGCTTCGCCGCTGCCGGTGAAGAAGCGGGCCAAATGTTCGCAGGCGGTTTCGGGTGGCAGGGGTTTCAGGTAGCCTGCCAGCGCGCTTTCCGCCTGCCAGGCGGCCAAGTCGTTGTGCAGCTGTTGGCGGGCGGCTTGGTCGTCGGCATCGGCGGGTTCGCTGCCGGCGAGGTCATCCAGCAGGGCGTGCAGGCGTGCGCACCATTCGGCCGGCGCGGCATCGGTTTGCCACAGGGCATGATGGCGGCGCAAACAGGCCAACAGCTGCTGCCAACGCGCCTGCACGGCGGTGTGCGACCAATCGGCCGTCCACGGCAGCACGCCTTGCCACAGGCCGCTGTTTTCCGGCATCAGCCAGCCCAAGGCGGTGCGCTCGCTGCCCTGCTGCCAAGTGAAGGCCTCGCCGCTGCCGCCGTAGCGGCGGCGCATGTCGGCATCGCTGCCCCAGCGGATGTTCAGCTCGGCAATGCTGTGGCGCAGGTGGTCGGCATCGCGCTCGGAAAAATGCCAGTGGCGGCAGACGGCGGGCGAATCGAGCAGCGGCAGCACATAATCGGTTTCAAAACGGCTCTGCATCAGCGCCAGCAGCTGCTCGGCCAGCTGCATCAGGGCGGAGCGTCGGCTGATTTTGACGTCGGCCACGCTGTAGGGCAGTGCGGGGCTGCCCGGCTGCTCCTCGCCGAACACGGCATGGATGTAGGGCGCATAGCTTTCGATGTCGGGGGTGAGCACGGCAATGTGGTGCGGCTGCAAATCGGCATTTTCCGCCAGCACGCCCAAGAGCCACTCTTTCAAAATTTGCAATTCGCGCAGGCGGCTGTGGGCGGACTGGATGGTGATGCTGCCGTCCATCGCCGCGCTGCCGCGCTCGGGCAGGCTGAGGGTTTGGATGTCCTGCTGCACGCGCTGCAGCAGCGACGGGGCTGCTGGCGGCGCGGGAAACCAGTCATGCTGTTCGTCCACCCGCCCTTCGGCGGTAAGCATGTCGAAAAAGTCGCGCCCCTGTTTGCCCAAGGAGGCCAACAGCGGATGGCCGGCGGCCTCGGCATCGGGCAGCCCGCTGAACGCCTGCCGGCGGGCGCTTTCGATGTCGCCCCAATAGCGGCTGCTCGGATTGACGGCAAAAATGTGCACTTCGGTGTGCTCGGCCAGGCGCTGCAGCAAATCCAAATACATCGGCGCCAGCGTGGCGATGCCGAACACCAGATAGCGTTCGGGCAGCTTGTCGGCCGACAGCGCAGCCAGCAGACGCCGGCGCTGCTCGGCGCGGTGGCCGCCGTCGGTGCCGTCGGCCGCCAGCAGGCGCCACAATTCGGCCTGCCAGATTTCGTCTGCGCCCAAGCCCATGCTCTCGCCGCTTTCCCAAGCCGCCACCCAATCGGGGCGGTACACCAGATATTGGTCGAACACGTCGGCCAGTTTGCCGGCCAGGCGGTAGGGCGCGGTGCGGCTGCTGTTCAGGTAGCCTGTCAATGCGGTGTGTACCGCCGCCGGCAAATGATCGCCCTGCAGTAGCTGCAACAGCCGCCAGCGCATCACTTCGGGGGCAAACGGATTGAGCGCGGGGGTGTCGGGCAGAAAAGTGCGGGTCAGCCGCCAGCTCAGGGCCGCGGGCAGGCTGAAGCGCAGATTGGCGGCAATGCCGCTGCGCTCGGCCAGATAATGGTTGAGATAGCGGCGCATGCCCTGGCTCTGCACCACGATTTCTTCCGGCGCAAAAGCGCCTTGCAAAGGGGCGTGCTGCATCAAGGCCACGGCGGTTTCGGCCAGAATTTCCAAGCGGTTGGATTGGTAGAGGTGGAGCATGGACGGCAATCGGGAAACAGAGAAACAGCATTATAGCGGAGGGCCGGCCGGGGGCAGCACAAACACAATCAAGGCTACCTGAAAGGCCGGCTGCTCCGCATCTATCCGCAGATGGCGGCAACGGTTTCAGTTAGCCCGAGACCTTTGCAAAACCCCCATCTGCGGCGCATTTCTGCGTTGTGCGCTGCTCGCTTGCTTGCCTATCTATATGATATGTCTGCACTCACTGCGCTGCTACGCCTTGAACTGCATCCACATCTGGGGGTTTTGCAAAGGTCTCAGCCCGCTGAGGGAGCAAAGCTGCAGCACGGTTGAATGCAAGAAAGGCTACCTGAAACGGTTCAGGTAGCCTTTGGCAGACAACAGACGGTTGAATCTTAGTCTTTTTTGTCTTTCACTTCTTCGAATTCGGCATCCACCACGTCATCGTCGGCTTTGCCGCCGGCAGCCTGTTCGCCGCCTTGGGCCGCTTGCGCCTGGGCTTGGGCGTCGGCATACAGCATCTCGCCCAGTTTTTGGCTGGCGGTGCCCAAAGCTTCGGCTTTGGCATCGATGTCGGCTTTGTCGTCGCCTTTCACGGCTTCTTCGGCATCTTTCACCGCGGCTTCGATTTTCTCTTTCTCGGCAGCGTCGAGTTTGTCGCCGTAGTCGGCCAGCGATTTTTTCACCGAGTGGATCAGGGCTTCGGCCTGGTTGCGGCTTTGTACCAGCTCCATCAGTTTTTTGTCTTCTTCGGCATTGGCTTCGGCGTCTTTCACCATGCGCTCGATTTCTTCCTCGGAAAGGCCGGACGAACCTTGGATGGTGATGTTGGCCGCTTTGCCGGTGCCTTTGTCTTTGGCCGAAACGTGCAGAATGCCGTTAGCGTCGATGTCGAAGGTCACTTCAATCTGCGGCATGCCGCGCGGAGCGGGTGCGATGTCGCCCAAGTTGAACTGGCCCAGCGATTTGTTTGCGCTGGCACGTTCGCGTTCGCCCTGCAGCACGTGGATGGTCACGGCAGACTGGTTATCCTCGGCGGTAGAGAACACTTGCGAAGCTTTGGTGGGAATGGTGGTGTTTTTGGTGATGAGTTTGGTCATCACGCCACCCATGGTTTCGATGCCCAGCGACAGCGGGGTCACGTCGAGCAGCAACACGTCGCTGCGGCCGCCGCCCAATACTTCGCCCTGAATCGCGGCACCCACGGCCACGGCTTCGTCGGGGTTCACGTCTTTGCGCGGCTCTTTGCCGAAGAAGTCTTTCACCGCTTCCTGCACTTTGGGCATGCGGGTTTGGCCGCCCACCAAAATCACGTCGTCGATTTCGTTCACGCTCAGGCCGGCGTCTTTAATCGCCACGCGGCAAGGCTCGATGGAGCGGGCCACCAAGTCTTCCACCAGGCTTTCGAATTTGGCGCGGGTAATCTTCATTGCCAAGTGTTTCGGGCCGGTGGCGTCCATGGTGATGTAGGGCAGGTTGATTTCGGTCTGCTGGCCGCTGGAAAGCTCGATTTTGGCTTTTTCGGCCGCTTCTTTCAGGCGTTGCAGCGCCATCACGTCGTTTTTCAGATCGATGCCCTGTTCTTTTTTGAACTCGGCAATGATGTAGTCGATCAGGCGTTGGTCGAAGTCTTCGCCGCCCAAGAAGGTGTCGCCGTTGGTGGCCAATACTTCGAACTGTTTCTCGCCGTCCACATCGGCAATTTCGATGATGGAGATGTCGAAGGTGCCGCCGCCCAAGTCGTAAACGGCAATTTTGCGGTCGCCTTTTTCGTTTTTGTCCATACCGAAGGCCAAAGCGGCAGCGGTCGGCTCGTTGATGATGCGCTTCACTTCCAAGCCGGCGATGCGGCCGGCGTCTTTGGTGGCTTGGCGTTGGCTGTCGTTGAAGTAGGCCGGCACGGTAATCACCGCTTCGGTAACGGTTTCGCCCAAATAGGCTTCGGCGGCCTGTTTCATTTTGCGCAGCACTTCGGCCGAAATTTGCGGCGGAGACAGCTCTTTGCCCTGCGCTTTCACCCAAGCGTCGCCGTTGGCGGCTTTGATGATGTCGAAAGGCATGGTTTCGATGTCGCGCTGAACTTCTTTGTCTTCAAATTTGTGGCCGATCAGGCGTTTGGCCGCGTAGATGGTGTTTTTCGGATTGGTGACCGCCTGGCGTTTGGCCGGGGCACCCACCAAAATTTCGCCGCCGTCCAAATAGGCCACGATGGAGGGGGTGGTGCGGGCGCCTTCGGCGTTTTCAATCACTTTGGTTTGGCCGTTTTCGGAAATGGCCAGGCAGGAATTGGTTGTACCTAAGTCGATACCGATGACTTTTGCCATAATGTATGTACTCCTTGAGTTTGAATATTCAGGGGTTTTCTATTTATGTTGCACCGCAAGGTGCGTTGACTTGAGCACTAAATGGGTTTGCGGTGCCGTTTTTCAAGACTTGGGCCGGAAAGCGATTCAGTGCCCTGTTTTCTATAGAGATAAAGGCTGAGACCTTTGCACCCCCCCCCATCTGCGGCGCATTTCTGCGTTGTGCGCTGCTCACTCACTTGCCTATCTGTATGATATGTCTGTCCCACGGGGATTCCTA
>NZ_JH164926.1:1424033-1458143 GCF_000226875.1 Neisseria shayeganii 871 | reverse complement strand
AATCAGCTGGGTATGTAATGAATTAAATCGAAATTGCTCTAGCCTTCTGGCATGTGGTTTGTCTGTTTTACAGATTTTACAAAGGTTGCAGTCAGGAAAAATAAGGGGGATTTTACGTGTCAAAAACAGCCGAAATCCTGTGTTCGGATTTCGGCTGTGGGAAGAGAAGAGTGTTTTGTAAAGGCTTCAGGGCTACCTAAAAAATGCTGCAGATAATCTTTGCTTTAACTGTCAGCAGTTCAATCGTGCATCATTGTGGCATCTAAGGTGTTTTCTAATAGGGTGGCAATGGTCATCGGACCGACGCCTCCGGGAACAGGTGTAATCATGGCAGCACGTTTGCGGGCAGCTTCAAAGGCCACATCTCCGCACAAACGGCCATCATCTAATCGGTTAATGCCCACATCAATCACTACTGCTCCCGGTTTGATCCATTCGCCGTGAATAAAATTCGGGATGCCGACGCCCACGACCAAAATATCTGCTTGCCCTACTTCGGCAGCCAGATCTTGTGTCGCACTATGGCAGACGGTTACCGTGGCTCGGGCCAGAAGCATTTCCAGTGCTTGAGGGCGGCCAACAATATTGGAGGCGCCGACGATAACGGTTTTTTTGCCTTTGGGGTCGATGCCGTAGGCGTCCAGCAGGGTCATGACGCCTTTGGGGGTGCAAGGGCGCATTAATGGCATTTTCACCGCTAAGCGGCCAACATTGTATGGGTGGAAGCCATCCACATCTTTGTGCGGGAGAATGCGCTCAATCACCGATTGGCTGTCTATGTGTGCGGGCAAGGGCAATTGGACCAGAATGCCATCAACCTCTGCATCGGCATTCAATTCATCAATCAGTTTCAATAGCGCTTCTTGGGTAGTGCTGGCAGGCAGTTCATGGCTGCGTGACGTAAAAGCCACCTTTTCACAAGCCAATTTTTTGTTACGTACATAAACCGCGCTCGCAGGGTCGTCGCCGACCAATACTACAGCCAAGCAAGGGGCCCTTAGGCCTTTGGCCAGACGATTGGCCACTTGCTCGGCAACATATTGCAAACGCTGTTCGGATACGGCTTTGCCGTCAATCAGCTGGGCGCTCATCAAATGGTTTTCCTCTGAAATGAACAATAAAATCGCGGGAGGGGCAGGAAGCAAAGGTCATCAATGGACCATGTTTGCTCAAACCTGTATTTGAAATAAAGGGCGGCATTGTCTCATTTTCCGCCGGTTTTTTCATCTTGAAATGGAGTCCAGTTTATTTAGAAACATTGTTCACGGTTTTTTTAAATGTAGTCTTACTTGTTTTTGAATAAAAAAGCATAGGGTTAAGCTAAAGTGAGGGCGATTTGGCGCAAAGTGCTTGACCTTTGGGTAGGGAGCGGGTATATTCCCGCTTCTCGTCGGGGCGTAGCGCAGCCTGGTTAGCGCATCTGCTTTGGGAGCAGAGGGTCGTGAGTTCGAATCCCACCGCCCCGACCAAAGTAACCCGATATTGGTTGCGACAGGAAGTTAAGGTAGAGCGCCCGTAGCTCAACCGGATAGAGCACCCGCCTTCTAAGCGGGCGGTTACAGGTTCGATTCCTGTCGGGCGTGCCAAGCGTCGAAAAGTTTTTAATGTGGTGGCTGTAGCTCAGCTGGTTAGAGTCCCGGATTGTGATTCCGGTTGTCGTGGGTTCGAATCCCATCAGCCACCCCAAATATTCAGCCCGAATGCTTTAAGCATTCGGGCTTTTGCTTTGTGTGCTGCTAATAATTCTGCCAAACCGTCCACAGCCCCATGGCACAAAACAGCGCACAGGCGCTCAGGCGTACGATTCGAGTGGGCATCCGGTTGAGCAGGCGGGCCCCTAGATAAACGACCGGCACATTGGCCAACATCAGGCCTAAGGTGCTGCCAACGAGTACCGCCCACATTTCCTGATAGCGGGCGGCAAGAAATACGGTGGCCAATTGGGTTTTGTCGCCGATTTCGGCCAGAAAAAACAGAATAAAGGTGGCAAAAAACGCACCGTATTTCATCATCGGACTGTCTTGGCTGTCGTCTTTGTCTGGCCGCAGCAGCCATAAACCAACCGCAAGAAAGCTCCCCCCCACCAGCCAAGACAATGCGGTTGGCGAAAAGCGGGCGGCCAGCCAGACGCCGATCCAAGCGGATAAGGCGTGGTTTAGTAGGGTGGCGGCGAAGATGCCGGCACTGATCGCATATTTTTGTCGGAAACGGGCGGCCAAGAATAAGGCCAGCAATTGGGTTTTGTCACCGATTTCGGCTAAGGCTACCAGCACGGTGGAAGAAAAAAAGGCATCCATACTCATTACCTGGCGGGCGATCAAACAAAAAGACGGCAAAATCCGCCCGCCAAGGGGCATTGCCGTCTTAAGTCTCATCAATCCCGCAGGGGACGCCGTAACCATGCCCGATTGGGCAAATCTGTTGATTAGGGCTCCGGGCTACCTGAAACAGCCCGGACGACTACTCCCTCAAGAAGTGGGGCCGATTATAGAGACCCTGCTTCTTCTCTGCAAGCGTCGCGGTGTATGGATGGTTTCTTAATACGCTCGCTGCAAAAGCCGATGTTGCTGTTTTGGGGCGTGTTGTCAGTTGGCATAATGGTGGTTGTTTGCGGTCAAACGCCCCCGTCTGCGGCGTCGCCCGCTCGGGATAAGGGAAATGTTCGCAAGGTGTCCAATCTTGCCGCACGCTCTGCTTAGCATACGGGGCTTTACCGTCCCCAAACCGCTAAGCCAGCCAAACGGCCGCACACCCTAAACGGTGCTGTATTCGGACCGATTGTTGGTCGGCAAAACGCCTCACATGGCCTAGATGCTGACTGCCTGCCGCTGTTGTTCCGCCGCTTCCAAAATTTGCAAGATTTCTACAATGCCCTGCCCGATGCGCCGCGCATAGTTGATGTCGTTCATTAAAGAAGAGGTTTGCCAGCCGCCTAGCTTGCCGCTGCGCAGCTTGACCAACACACGGGCGCGGAATGTTTCCAGGCTGGCCGTATGTGCCTCCAGTTGCGCCATGCGCTCACTGCGCTGCGCCGACTGCAAGGGGAGGGCGTTGATTTCCCGAAACAGGCGCAGGGTTTTGAATAAATGCTTGCGCAGGCGGAGATAGTCTTTGAACACAGGCGCATCGGGTTGTTGCAGATACTGCTGCATATTTTTTTGCAGGTGTTTGCTCTCTTTGACGATTTCCACTATTTGCCAAGCCGCTTCGTGTGCAGTGGCCAACCGTTGCTGCTGGCTGTCGCCTTCGATATCGGTCTTACCCGTGAAATCCAACAATTCGCTGTACAGCGGTTTGATTTGGCTTTCGTAATACGCCTGAGCGTTCAGATGCAGTGGCGCTTGGGGCGGCGGCAATTCCTCTTCTTCTTCCTTGTACAGGTGCGCCACCGGAATAAAGAGCACATGGCAAATCACCTCTGTACCCAAGGTATTCAAGTGGCCCACTTCTTGAAAAACTGCCCGCACGGCGGTATCGCCCGAACGCAGCATATTGTCGTTCAGGTAGCGTGCCCGCACCGGTGTGCTGTTTTCCGGCAACAGGCTGGTTTCCGCCTTTTCAGGTAGCCATTGCAGCAGTTTGTCGGCTAAGCGCTGCTGCAGCTTCCAAAAAACGGCCAAGCCCAAGCCGTTAAACAGCGTGTGGAACAAAGCCAGCTGCAGCAGATTGCCCATGCCTGTCCAATCGGCCAAACCGATGACCAACCGGCTCAAAGGCCACCACAGAATCAACGACAGCACGGCGGTCACCACGTTAAACGCCAAATGTGCCAAAGCCAAACGCTGGCCGCTGCGGTCGCTGCCGAGCATGCCCACGAATGCGGTCGATACGCTGCTGCCCACATTCGAGCCGATGGCAATCGCAAAACCCTGTGTCACGCTGATCTGCCCGCCGGCCAAAGCTGCCAAGGTCAGAATCAGCGTGGCGTGCGAAGACTGCAGCACAATGGTCAGCAAGAGGCCGATGCCGCAGAAAATCGCGATTTCGGCCACGCCGTTGAAACGCAGCGACGCAAAATCCACTTGCCCGCCCAAGGCCTGAAAGCCGTCTTTAATCGCATCAATGCCTAAGAAAATCAGCGAAATGCCCACCAGCACCCGGCCGACCGCTTTGCTTTTATTGTTGAAAAAACTGGCCAAAATGCCGAATACCAGCATCGGCACCGCTATCGGGCTCAAGCTGATGCTCTGTCCGGCCAGCGCCAACAGCCAGATGCCGCTGGTGGCGCCGAGGTTGGTGCCCAAAATAATCGCAATGCCGCCGGCCAAGGTAATCAGGCCCGTGCTGAGGAAGGCGATGGTGAGCAAAGACACCAAGGTGCTGGACTGCAGCACAAAGGTGGCGCCGATGCCGAACAGCAAACCCTTGCCCGCCGTGGCCGTGCTTTTGGCCATCAAACGCTCCAGGGTGCCGCCGGCGGCATTGTGCAAGCCCTCCTCAATACACTGCATGCCGAACAAAAACAAAGCCAAGCCGTAGCAGAGCTTCAGCCAAGCGGTGCTGTACCAGAAAGAAGCGGCCAAAACGGCCAGCAACACAAGCGAAAACAAGGTTTTTAAAGGCAGTTTTTTCATAGCGATACAGGGAGAGTGGGAACGGGCCGTTCTGTCGGCAAATATGACAGAAAGATGACAGAACGCGTTGGATTATAGCCTGTCTTGAGCGTCTCACCTAGACAGCACATCCCCGCCCGTAATGGCTTTCAAACCGCACTGCCGAGCCTTAAAAAAAACAATCCGAGACCTTTGCAAAATATCTCCATATGCGGACAAAGGCGACGGCAGCGCAGCAAACAGGCAATATTGGCAAGACGGAGGCTGGAAGACGGCCATGCAAAATGCACACTGCGAGGCTGGTCGTTAAACCGAGAACAGAACTGGCGAACCGCCGACCGTCGAAAGTGCGCCAGTTGGCGAAACAAAGCTTCGGTATCCCGCAGCGTACATTCCCTTACGCCCGGTCGGCCTATTGGGGTCTGAATTAAGGTACGAATACAAGGCCATCCGAAGGCGATGTGGGTGAACCTGCTGAAAGCGGGCAACAGACCCTAATGTGCCTGTTGCTGCCTAAAAGGTGGCGGATTGCCTAAAAAGCAGGGGAATTTGGCCAAAACCAAGGAAAACATCCGAAACCGTAGCCTGAGACCTTTGCAAAACCTCCATCTGCGGCGCATTTCTGTGTTGTGTGCTGCTCGTTCACTTGCCTATCTATATGATATGTCTGTCCCACAGGGATTCCTGGCGTTCACGTTCGCTGCGCTGCTACGCCTTGAACTGCATCCACATCTGAGGGTTTTGCAAAGGTCTCAGGCTGAAGTTTCGGATGCTGGATGAGGACGGGTGGTGCAAAGGCATCGGGCTGTTAGTTGTGGGGGCGAAAAATCAGCGGCCGGCCAAATCTTGCGGCCGAATATGGAAACGCTGCCTGAATTGGTTGTTGAAATAGGCCGTGCTGCCGAAGCCGCAACGGTGGGCCAGGAAAGCCAGGGAAAACGGATAGCTGCCGCTGCTGAGCAAGGCATAGGCCTGTTGCAGGCGCTGTTCTTTGAGCCAGGCGGAAAAACGTAGGCCGTGGTGGCGGAAAACCAAATGCAGGTAGCGGGACGAAATACGGCAGGCGGCGGCGGTGAGGTCGGTTTGCGACAAATGCTCGCGCACATACTGCTGGATACGCAGCAGATGTGCCTGCAACACAGCATTGTCCGGTGCCGTCAAAGCGGCCGCCGACTCGTTGAGCAGCAGCGCCACCAGCTCTACCAAATGGCGCACAATCAAGCCGCTTTGCGCCGCATCATCCTGATGGGCTTTCAGTTGCCGGAACGCCAAGGGCAGATAAGCGGCGAGAAATTCGGCTTTGGCCGTTTGCGCCTGCTGCGCTTCCCGACACAAACCTTCCGGCCGCCGACACAGGCTGCGCAGGCGTGGGCCGTCGATTTTCACCACCCACATGTGCACCGGCTGCGGGCAGGCAAAGGTGTAGGGCAACAGGCTGTGTTGCAGCAAAAAACAGCCGGGCCGCACTTCAGAAGCACGCTCTTCGCAGGTGTAGCGGATCGGGCCGTTCAGTGGCAGCGCCAGTAAAAACGCATCCTCATCGGTTTGCTTGGGCACACCGCCGCGCACATAACGCACCGCCGTATTTTGCAGATACGACAGCTCCACATCGCCGGCGGCCAAACGGCTCAGGTAGCCCTTGAAACGGCGGACATCGGCGATTTCCACATTCAGTGTGTAATAAGCTTGGATGATGCCGTCCCGCCAGGCTCGGGCTTTATCCTCCGGCGGCAGACGGGCGGTATCGAGATGGGTCCACACGGCGTTTCCTCCTCTGGTTCCGGCGTGCACCGGCGCTGCTGACATTGCGTGCCGGAGCGGAATGTTCACTTCGCAACTTTGTCTCGCGATCCGCTTCACAAGCCGAGACCTTTGCAAAACCCTCAGATGTGGATGCAGTTCAAGGCGTAGCAGCGCAGCGAACGTGAACGCCAGGAATCCCTGTGGGACAGACATATCATATAGATAGGCAAGCGAGCGAGCAGCACACAACGCAGAAATGCGCCGCAGATGGGGGTTTTGCAAAGGTCTCAAGCCGCATCTGCTGCCTTGTCCATGCTGGCAAAGTGGCCAGTCTTGCGCACATTGCCGCCCAGAATACACGGTTTTGCCGCGAAAAACCGCTTCACCCACCACGCCGCTTTGCTACCCACAGATGCTAGAGCATCAATACGTTTGCACAAGATAACCGCAATCATGCAGAAAAACCATGCGCAAGATCAAGAAAATAGCAATTGGTTTGCGCAGCCTGCCGCCCTGTCGGCGGCCTTCTCTGCCGCCGCCGGTGGTTTTGTCCGGCCTTCGGGCGTTACAATGCGCCTCTGCGAATTTTCCGGGCTACCTGAACCATGTCCTTTCCCCTTCTGCACGCGCAAGACACCCTCTCCTTTGCTTCCGACAACTACGCAGGCGTTCACCCGCACATCATGGCCGCACTGGAAGCAGCCAACGGCGGTCATGTGTCCGCCTACGGCAACGACCCCTACACCGCCCACCTGCACACCCTGATCCGGCAGCACTTCGGCGAACAGGCCGAAGCCTGGCCGGTGTTCAACGGCACCGGCGCCAATGTGCTCGGCCTGCAGGCCCTGCTGCCGCGCTGGGGCGCCGTGGTGTGCGCCGAAAGCGCCCACATCCATCAAGACGAGAACGCCGCACCGCAAGCGGTAGGCGGCCTCAAACTGTGGACGGTGCCCACGCCCGATGGCAAGCTGACGCCCGAGCTGATTGCCCGCCAAGCGCACGGCTGGGGCAACGAACACCGCGCCCAGCCCTTGGCGGTGTATCTGAGCCAAAGCACCGAATGCGGCACCTGCTACCAAATAGAGGAAATCCGCGCGATTGCCGATTACGCCCACCGCCACGGCATGGCCGTGTTTATGGACGGCGCTCGTCTGGCCAATGCCGCCGCCTTTCTCGACACCGATCTGAAAACCTTAAGTACCGATGCCGGCGTGGACCTGCTCTCCTTCGGCGGCACCAAAAACGGGCTGATGTTCGGCGAATGCCTGGTGGTTTGCCGGCCCGAAGCCGTATCCGGCCTGGCCTATCTGCGCAAAATCAACTTGCAGCTGGCATCCAAAATGCGCTTTATCTCCGCCCAGCTGATTGCGCTGCTCGAAAGCGGCCTGTGGCGGCAGAATGCCGAACACGCCAACCGCATGGCGCAACGGCTGGCCGCAGGTTTGCGGCAAAACGGCGAAGCAAACATTCTTTACCCCGTGGAAGCCAACGCCGTGTTTGCCCAACTGCCGCCGGATGCCGCGGCCCGCGCCCGCCGCCACTTCGACTTTTACGACTGGGACCAACAGGGCACGGTGCGCCTGATGTGCAGCTACGATACCCAGCCCGAACACGTGGATGCCCTCTTGGCCGCCATCCGCGGCTGACAGAATCAGACGCCGCCGCCCTCAGGCTACCTGAAAACCAAGCGCCCCTTACTGCCGGCTAAAACCCTTTGCCACCATGATGAACACCCATTACCGCACCCTCGCCGCGCCCGCCGAAGCCGAATTCAAAGACAAAGGCAGCCGCTTCATCGCCTACGCCTACCCGGTGGCTGACGCCGAAACGGTCAAAACCCACGTCGAAGCCCTGCGCCAGGCGCACCACAAAGCCCGCCACTGGTGCTACGCCTACCGCCTGGGCACCGACGGCAACCGTTTTCGCGCCAACGACGACGGCGAGCCGGCCGGCAGCGCCGGTCGTCCGATCTTGGGGCAGATCGATTCCGCCGGCCTCACCGACACGCTGGTGGTGGTGGTGCGCTATTTCGGCGGCACGCTGTTGGGCGTGCCCGGCCTCATCCACGCCTACAAAACCGCCACCGCCCAAGCGCTGGCGGCGGCCGAAACGGTGGAAAAAGCGGTGCGCCGCACGGTACGCCTGCGCTGCGACTACCCGCATTTGAGCGAAGCCCTGCGCATTGCCAAACAGCATCAGGCCGAGGTACTCGAACAAGATTTGCAGCTCGACTGCCGACTGCTGCTGGCGGTGCCCGCCGCCGAATACGATGCCTGCCTGGCCGCCTGGGAACAAACCCGCGCAGTGCAGCGGCTGGATTAGGGCACACCTTCAAACCACATGGCAGCCAACATCCCCATGCTGGCTTTCAGGTAGCCTTTGCCGATATACTGGCCGCCGTTTTACCCGTTTAACGATTGTTTTGTCATGTCCAATATCCGCCCCTATCTCGATACCGCTCCGCAAATCCACGATTCCTGCTACATCGACCCCATGTCAGTGGTAGTCGGCGACGTGGTGCTGGACGAAAACGTTTCCGTGTGGCCGTTTGCCGTCTTGCGCGGCGACGTAAACAGCATGCGCATCGGCCGCAACAGCAATGTGCAGGACCACGCCATGCTGCACGTGAGCCACAAAAACGACGCCAAGCCGGAAGGCTCGCCCCTGAGTATCGGCGAAGACAGCACCATCGGCCACCACGTTACCCTGCACGGCTGCACCATCGGCAACCGCGTACTGGTGGGCATGGGCAGCATTGTGCTCGATGACGCGGTGGTGGAAGACGACGTGATCATCGGCGCCGGCAGCTTGGTGCCTTCGCGCAAACGGCTGGAGAGCGGCTACCTGTATGTCGGCTCGCCGGTGAAGCAGGTCCGCCCGCTTACCGAGGAAGAACGTGCGTTTCTGCCGTATTCCGCCGCGCATTATGTGCGGGTGATGAACAACCACAAACAATCCGGAAAGGAGTAAGCCATGCGTAAGCAATTATCGGTTTATGCACTTGCATTGGCCGCAGTATGGGGCTTGGCCGCCTGCTCGGCCGGCGTGGGTGTCGGCGTTGGCATCGGCGGCGGCAACAGCCACATCGGCGTGCGCGGTAGCGTAGGCGCAGACAGCGGCAGCCGCAGCGAAGCCTATGGCCAAATCGGCGTCGGCGTGGAAGCAGGCAGCCGGCGTTGATTGATCAAGGTATGTATGAAAGAAGCAAAAGGCTACCTGAAAACCAGCCACGCGAGTTTCTGCGTGGCTAAAATTTTCAGGTAGCCTTTTTGATCGGAGGGAGCGGTTTATTCCGGCCGCATTTGCGGGAACAGCACCACATCACGGATGGTTTGCGCATCGGTGAGCAGCATCACCAAGCGGTCGATGCCGATGCCGCAGCCGCCGGTGGGCGGCAGACCGTATTCCATGGCGCGGATGTAGTCGGCGTCGTAGTGCATGGCTTCGTCGTCGCCGGCGTCTTTCTGCGCCACTTGCGCTTTGAAGCGGGCGGCTTGGTCTTCGGGGTCGTTCAATTCCGAATAGCCGTTGGCCAGCTCGCGGCCGACCACAAACAGCTCGAAGCGTTCGGTGAGGCCGGGCTGGGTGTCGGAGGCTCGCGCCAGCGGCGACACTTCCACCGGATAATCGATGATGAAGGTGGGCTGCCACAATTTGCTTTCGGCGCAACCTTCAAACAGCGCCAGCTGCAGGCTGCCGATGCCGGGCGAGGGCGGCAGGCTTTCGCCGTGTTTGACGATTTC
The DNA here is from genome assembly GCF_000226875.1 of Neisseria shayeganii 871. Taxonomy (GTDB): domain Bacteria; phylum Pseudomonadota; class Gammaproteobacteria; order Burkholderiales; family Neisseriaceae; genus Eikenella; species Eikenella shayeganii. The sequence goes on along the minus strand of NZ_JH164926.1, from coordinate 1,448,104 downwards.
CTGCTTCAGCCATTCGGCATCGTTGAGCTGCTCGTCGGTGTAGTGCGGATTGAATTTTTTGATCGCCTGCAAAATGGTGAGGCGTTCAAACGGGCTTTCCAAATCCACTTCGCGGCCGTTGTATTCGATTTTGGCGCGGCCGCAGGCGGCCACGGCGGCTTGGCGGATGATGCTTTCGGTGAGCGCCATCATGCGTTGGTAGTCGGCAAACGCTTCGTAGAATTCCATCATGGTGAATTCGGGGTTGTGGCGCACCGACATGCCTTCGTTGCGGAAATTGCGGTTGATTTCGAACACGCGCTCCAAGCCGCCCACCACCAGCCGTTTCAAATACAGCTCGGGCGCGATGCGCAGATACAGCGGCATATCGAGCGCGTTGTGGTGGGTGATGAAGGGCTTGGCCGCCGCCCCGCCGGGAATCGGGTGCATCATCGGGGTTTCCACTTCCAAATAGCGTTCGTCCACCATAAATTGCCGAATCGCCTGCACGATTTGGCTGCGCTTCACAAAAATATCGCGCGAGGCTTCGTTGGCGATCAAGTCCACATAGCGTTGGCGGTATTTGGTTTCCTGATCGCTCAAACCCTTGTGTTTGTCGGGCAGCGGGCGCAGCGATTTGGTGAGCAGGCGGACGGCAGACACGCGCACGGTCAGCTCGCCGTGGTTGGTTTTGAACAGCGTGCCTTCGGCGCCGACGATGTCGCCCATGTCCCAGTGTTTGAAGTCGTTGTGCGCTTCTTCGCCCACGCCTTGGTTGTTGATGTAGAGCTGGATTTGGCCGCTCATGTCCTGCAGGGTGGCGAAGCTGGCTTTGCCCATGGCGCGCTTGAGCATCATGCGGCCGGCCACTTTGACCGGAATGCCTTGCGGATCGAGCTCGTCTTTGCTCAGGGCGTCGTATTGGGTGTGCAGATCGCCGGCGAAGCTGTCGCGGCGGAAATCGTTGGGGAAGGCGGGGCCTTTGCCGCGCAGCTCGTGCAGCTTGTCGCGGCGCAGGGCGATGATCTGGTTTTCGTCCAATTGGACATCGTCGGTCTGCGGAGTGTGTTGTTCGCTCATGGGAAAATCCGTGGGTAAGGCCTGAGGCTACCTGAAAGCCGGCGGCGGAGATAAAAAAGGCCGTATTTTAAGCCAATTCGGCGGCTTTGGCTAAGGCGTTCCCCAATCAGAGGGCCGCCACCAGGCGCTGCGCCCGCAAAGCCTTAGGGCTTTTGCGGCGATGCCGCTATAATGCGTTTTTTCCGGTTTGCAGGGCATCGATCATGAAACACATCCACATCATCGGCATCGGCGGCACCTTTATGGGCGGCCTGGCCGCGTTGGCCAAAGAGGCGGGCTTCAGCGTTACCGGCTGCGACGCCAAAATGTATCCGCCGATGAGCACCCAGCTCGAAGCCTTGGACATTGCCGTGCACGAGGGCTTTGATGCCGAGCAGTTGGCCGATTATGCCGCCGATGTGTATGTGATCGGCAATGTGGCCAAACGCGGCATGCCGGTGGTGGAGGCCATTCTCAACCGCGGCCTGCCCTATGTTTCCGGCCCGCAATGGCTGGCCGAGCATGTGTTGCAGGGGCGCTGGGTGCTCGGCGTAGCCGGCACCCACGGCAAAACCACCACCGCCTCCATGCTGGCCTGGGTATTGGAATACGCCGGCCTGGCGCCGGGCTTTCTGATTGGCGGCGTGCCGCAAAACTTCAGCGTGTCCGCCCGTTTGCCGCAAACGCCGCGCCAAGACCCGGTCTCGCGCTCGCCGTTTTTCGTGATCGAGGCCGACGAATACGACACCGCCTTCTTCGACAAACGCTCCAAATTCGTGCACTACCGCCCGCGCACGCTGATTCTGAACAACCTCGAATACGACCACGCCGATATTTTCCCCGACTTGAACGCCATCCAAACCCAGTTCCACCACCTGGTGCGCACCGTGCCCGGCGAAGGCCTGCTGGTGTGCAACGGCCGCGAAGCCGCCCTGCAAGACACGCTGGCGCGCGGCTGCTGGACGCCGGTGGCCGCATTCGGCGGCGACGGCGGCTGGCAGATCGGCGCCGTCGATGACAACGGCGGCTTTGAAGTCTGCCTCAACGGCCGCGTGGTCGGCCGCGTGGCCTGGGATTTGCTCGGCGAACACAACCGCCTGAACGCCTTGGCGGTGGTAGCCGCCGCCCGCCATGCCGGCGTCGATGTTCAGGTAGCCTGCGAAGCCTTGGGCGCCTTTAAAAACGTCAAACGGCGCATGGAAATCAAAGGCACGGTGCGCGGCATTACCGTGTACGACGATTTCGCCCACCACCCCACCGCCATCGCCACCACCGTGGCCGGCCTGCGCCAGAAAGTGGGCGCCGCGCGCATTTTGGCGGTGCTGGAGCCGCGTTCCAATACCATGAAGCTGGGCACCATGAAAGCCGCCCTGCCCGAGAGCCTGAGCCAGGCCGACCAGGTTTTCTGCTATGCCGGCGATGTCGATTGGGATGTGGAAGCCGCGCTGGCGCCCCTGGGTGACAAACTGCATGTGGGCCGGGATTTCGACGCCTTCGTGGCCGCCATTGTTGCAGATGCCAAGCCGGGCGATCAGATTCTGGTGATGAGCAACGGCGGCTTCGGCGGCATCCACGCCAAGCTGCTGGCCGCGCTCGATAGCCGCGCCTAAAACCGCCACCGCCCGACTTTCAGGTAGCCCATCCCGGCTGCCTCGGCCTGACCGTATACCCGATGACACTCCGTTCCCGCTTTTTATTGTCGTTCTGCCTCCTGCTGGCCGCCTGCGGCCCTTCGGCCGAAGACACGGCCGCTTCTGCAGCGGCCGCTTCCCATGCCTCAGCCGCCCTTGAGCCGCCGCCCGCTGCCGTTCCTGCCGCCGAACCGCCTGCGTTGACGGTTTCCGAAGCGGTGCCCGCGCCCGCCTCCGCCGACACCCCGCTGCCCCAATCCGAAACGGAAACCCACTACGCTGAGCCTGAAGCACCTGCCGAGCCGCTGGTGTACGGCGCCGACGGTATGCACCCGATTTGCGAAGCCTATTTCCAACGCGCCCGCCGCTGTTTCGCCCGCGCACCGGCCGAACGTGCCGCCCTGCTGCAACAATCGCTGGAAGCCACCCGCGCCGAGTTGCTGCCCGCCGATGCCGACACCTGCCGCGCCGTCAGCCAGCAATTTGACGAAATGGCGCAGGCCATGGGCTGCGTACATGACGACGGGACGGCAGCCCACTAAACCACACCGCATTCTTTGCCGATTCCCGGCCACAGCTTGCACAGCAGCGGGTTTCGGGCAGCCCCGCAGGCTACCTGAAACCCGTCTTCTTTTTCCGCGCATCGGTTTTTCAAACCGAATGCTATCGGCTAAAATGCCGGCCAACCCACACTCCGTGACACAAAGGAACCGCCATGCGCCACACCGCCCTGTTGCTTGCCTTGCTGGCCCTGTCTGCCTGCACCTGGGAAACCTATGAAAACGCCGAAGGCCGCACCTCGCTGCGCCAGCGCTATGCGCCCGGCACACCGGTGGTGTACCAAGACGGTACCTTCGCCCGCGACCAACGCTACAACCAACACCGCCCGCAAGCCGTGCCGCTCCAACGCGAACGGCACGGCAGCGAGGTGCGCGGCGCCACCTGGCACAACGACCCGGCAACCCCCGCCAACTGATGGCCACCATGGCCACCCGAACCGTTTGATTATTTAGACAGGCTGAGACCTTTGCAAAACCCTCAGATGTGGATGCAGTTCAAGGCGTAGCAGCGCAGTGAGTGTGAACGCCAGGAATCCCCGCGGGACAGATATATCATCTGGATAGGCAAGCAAGCGAGCAGCACACAACGCAGAAATGCGCCGCAGATGAGAGCTTTGCAAAGGTCTCCGCTTTCAGGCTACCTGAAAACCCGAGGCGTACCGCCCGGAAGCCGGCATACGCGGGTTCTGCCGCGAAAACCGCCACACCCAGCAGCACGCCACGCCGTCAACAACCGATCCCATCCGCGGTTTTCAGGTAGCCTGAAGCCTTTGCCCAACCCAGCTGTAGTGTTGTTCCAAGCCTAGCAGCGCAACAGGCAGCCCCCTAGGCATCACCGCACCAGGCAGAAATACGCTGCCGATGGGGTTTGGCACCGGCCTCCGTCCGCATCACACTCAATTCAAGAGCACACCATGTCCCTACACATCGTCATCCTCGCCGCGGGCAAAGGCACCCGCATGTATTCCCAACTGCCCAAAGTGCTGCACGAAATCGGCGGCGAGCCGATGGTGCAGCGCGTGATCGACACCGCCCGCTCCCTCAATCCGCACAGCATCAGCGTGGTCATCGGCCACGGCAAAGAAGCGGTGCGTGCTCGGGTGCAGCGCGAAGTGAACTGGGTGGAACAAACCGAACAACTGGGCACCGGCCACGCAGTCAAAATGGCGCTGCCGCACCTGCCGGCTGAAGGCCGCACCTTGGTGCTGTACGGCGACGTGCCGCTGATTGATGCCGCCACCCTGCAAGCCCTGCTGGATGCCGCCGGCGACGACGTCGGTCTGCTCACCGACGTGCTCGACAACCCCACCGGCTACGGCCGCATCATCCGCGACCAAGGCCAAGTGGCGGCGATTGTGGAAGAAAAAGATGCCGATGCCGCACAAAAAGCCGTTACCGAAATCAACACCGGCATTCTGGTGCTGCCCAATGCCCGGCTGGCCGGCTGGCTGGAACAGCTTTCCAGCAACAACGCCCAAGGCGAATACTATCTGACCGACCTGATTGCACTGGCCCGCCGCGACGGCATCGCCGTGCATCCGCTTCAGGTAGCCCGCTCGCACCTGGCCGCCGGCGTCAACAACAAGGCGCAGCTGGCCGGATTGGAACGCATTTTCCAGCGCGAACAGGCGCAAGCCCTGCTCGCCGCCGGCCTCACCCTGCGCGACCCCGCCCGTTTCGACCTGCGCGGCCGCCTGCAACACGGGCAGGACGTGGTGATTGACGTCAACGTGGTGCTGGAAGGCGAAGTGGTGTTGGGCGACCAGGTGGAAATCGGCGCCCATTGCGTGCTCAAAAACGCCCGCATCGCCGCCGGCACCCGCATCGCCCCTTTCAGCCATCTGGAAGACTGCGACATCGGCGCCGACGCCCGCATCGGCCCGTTTGCCCGCCTGCGCCCCGGCACCCGCCTCGCTGAAGCGGTACACATCGGCAATTTCGTGGAAGTGAAAAACAGCGTCATCGGCCAAGGCAGCAAGGCCAACCACCTCAGTTATCTGGGCGACGCCGACATCGGCAGCGGCAGCAACATCGGCGCCGGCACCATCACCGCCAATTACGACGGCGTCCACAAATACCGCACCGTCATCGGCAACGAAGTGCGCATCGGCTCCGACACCGTGCTGGTGGCGCCGGTCACCGTGGGCGATCGCGCCACCACCGGCGCCGGCAGCGTGATCACCAAAAACTGCCCGGCGGGCGAACTCACCGTGGCTCGCGGCCGCCAAACCACCATCGCCGGCTGGGTGCGCCCGGAAAAACCGAAAACCTGATATTTTGCCCAGAGCTATTGAAAGGGTGCTGACGAATGATTTTAGGGGCTTTGACAGTACAGCGGTGTGGTTTGAGAAGCGGTTTCGCGGTAAAACTGCCTAGCTAGGGCATATCGTCACAAAGCGTTGCGCCGGTATTTTTAGTCAAAGCCTGCATCTGCGGCGTTCATCCCGCAAGGGGCAATGAGATGCGCAGCAAGATGTCCCGCCTTGCTTCGCTGGCTGGTTTGACTGGCGCAGCGTGTTGAGAAACTACAGTTGGGCAGAAAAAATAAGGGTTGGCAAGGTTGTACACCTTGTCTGCATTTTCAATGCAGCAGACGTGGCTTTTTAACCGGGTAGCGAAAAAATCCCGCCACAACACTATATTGTCAACAAACCCCCAGCTTCTCTAGCCTGAGACCTTTGCAAAACCCCGATCTGCGGCGCATTTCTGCGTTGTGCGTTTATGCCCTATGGGTACGGCTCGCTCGCTTAGCCTTGTAGGTGATATGTCTGTCCCACGGGGATTCCTGGCGTTCACGCTCGCTGCGCTGCTACGCCTTGAACTGCATCCATATCCGGGGGTTTTGCAAAGGTCTCAGCCTGCTTGATTAAGCCAAATGGCAATACGCCCAGGGGTGTTTTGCACAGATCGCAGGCAGCGTGGTCAGGCAGGCGGCCATCCGCTATACTGCCGCTTTCCTAAAAACACAAACCCTACCTGCTATGAAACCCGATACATCAAATGCTTATGGCACCGTCAGCCGTTTTTTCCACTGGATCATGGCCGCCGGCTTTCTGCTCATGCTGTTTACCGCGGTGGCGTGGACGCTCAACGAAGACTATTTCAGCCTGATCGATCTGCACAAATCGGTGGGTTTTGTGCTGCTGGTGCTGCTGCTGTTGCGCCTGCTGTGGGCGCTGGGCAACCTGAGCCGCCGCCCGCAGGGCAATCTGTTGGTGAAACTCGGCCATGGCGCATTGTATGTGCTGATGGCCGCCGTGCCGCTCACCGCCATGCTGCGCCAGCACGGCTCGGCGCGCGGCGGGCTGAAGGTGTTCGGCGTGGAAATCATGAACGGCGCCCCCGAAAAAATCGAATGGATGACCCGTTTGGGCAACGAGTGGCATGCCCCTTTGGCTTGGGCGCTGTTTGTGCTGGCGGCCGGCCACATTCTGATGGCGGTGGTACACCAACTCAAAGGCGAGAAAATCCTCAACCGTATGTTGGGCCGCGATTGATCGCATACCGCCGTGATCAAACGGATTTTGCTGAAAAAGAGGCTACCTGAAAGTTTTCAGGTAGCCTAACGCCCTTTTGGGCGGGCTTGAAAGGAACGGAGCGGCAACAACCGGTGCCATTGCCCTTGGGGATTACGGCGCTTGGGCGTTTAGGGCGTGTCGTCGTCGCCAAGCGTGGCGGCGGTGTTTTGGATCAAACTCCGCATCTGCTGCGTGAAACATGCCGGCAAGATGTCCCATCCGGCTCGCTGGCTGGCTTGACTGGCGAAGCGTGTCAAGCCGCCCTCTTCACGTGAGCCTGGCCGCTGCGGATGTTGCCTCAACAAACCGCTTCGCCAGCAGGATGACGACAGGCCTTAGAAACGGGTGGTCAGATCGGTCAGCCATTCCGGGCTGAGTTGGAGCAGCCAGATTTCCAGCTGTTTGTCGAAGCCGGTCAGCACCAGCAGGCCCACGGCCAGCAGGCTCCAGCCCATGATGGTGCGGCCGCGTTGGCTGAAGTTGCCCAGCTGTTCGCGTTTTTGGCGGAACGCTTGGCGCGACAGCAAGCCGATCACAATCAGCGGCACCACGGCGCCCAAGCTGAACACCATCATTACCACGGCTACGCTGGCCAAAGCTTCCCCTTGGCTGGCCAAGGCAATCGCCGCGCCCAGAGTCGGGCCGATGCACGGTGCCCACACCAAACCCAGCAAGATGCCCACGCCGAATTGGCCGGCGGTGGATTCCGGGTTGAAGCGGCTCAACCAGGCTTCGCCTTTGCCGCTCAAGGCGGCAGTGTGTTTGCCTAAGGCTTCTTGCAGGCGGCTGCTCAGCAGCCAAGCTGCCACCAGCAACATCAGAACGGCGCCCACATAGCGCAGATGCTGGCTGTCCAGGCCCAAGGCCAGGCCGACCGAGGCAATCAGGGTGCCGACCACGGTAAACGACAGCGCCATGCCCAGCGCGAGGGCAAACAGGCCGGCTTTGCGTTTGGCCATGGCCGAGGTGGCCACAATCGGCAGAATCGGCAGCACGCAGGGCGACAAGGTGGTGAGCAGGCCGGCCAGCAGGCTGAGGGCCAAAGCAGTCAAACTGATGTCCATACAGCCTCCTTAGCGCGGCAGGCTCAGGAAGCGGCGCAATGCTTCGGGGCGGGTTTCGCCCACGCCGCGGCGTACTTCCTGACCGCGGTGAAACAGAACCAGCGTGCTTTGGCTGCTGATGCGGAAGCGGGCCAACTCCTGTTTTTGCTTGTCGTAATCGATTTTGAGCACGGTCAGGTCTTTGAATGACGGCTCTTGCAGCAGCGGGCGGATCACCGCATCCTGACGGCGGCACACCGGACACCAGTCGGCGTGGGCGTCCACCAGCACGGGCTGGCCGGCTTTTTGCAGCTCGTCAAATTTGGCGTGGCTGTAGGGCAGAATGCCGCCGGCCAACACTTGGGCGGAAAAGAGGGTGGCGGCTAAAGTGAAAACAGTCTTTTTCATGATGTATCCTTTCGGTGGTATGGCAATCAAACTCACCGTGTCAGACGGCGGCCCGGCCGGTTTCTGACAAAATCATGAAAATTAAATTTATAAAATATTGAATATAAATGATTAAATAGTTGAATTTTGCTTGCTGTAGTGTTGTGCAATGCAGCATCAGGCTACCTGAAAGCCATCTGCTTTCAGGTAGCTTAATTAGTTTTATTCATATGGATATGCAAAATAAGCGTTTGCCGCTGGCAGAAAAAGCCTGCAGAATGCAGGCTTGATAAATCACCGTTTCGGCATGCCATCAAGGCATGCCGTTCAGATGAATAAACCGAAACCAAGGAAACCCCATGAATACCTTCCACCTGTCCGGCTATCCGCGCATCGGTGCCAAGCGCGAGCTGAAATTTGCCGTTGAAGCCTTTTGGAAAGGCGCGAAAAGCGAAGCCGAGCTGCAAGAAACAGCCGCCGAAATCCGCCGCCTGAACTGGGCCGCACAAAAAGCCGCCGGCGCCGATCTGCTGCCCGTAGGCGATTTTTCTTTTTACGACCATGTGTTGGACCTGCTCTGCACCTTGGGCGCGATTCCCAAGCGTTTCGGCTTCGACCCGGCCAATCTGAGCCTGCCCGAATACTTCCAACTGGCGCGCGGCAACGCCACCCAGTTTGCGATGGAAATGACCAAATGGTTCGACACCAACTACCACTACATCGTACCCGAATGGCATGCCGACACCGAATTTAAAGTCAATGCCAAAAACCTGATTGCCCAAATCAAAGAAGCCAAAGCGCAAGGCCACGACATCAAGCCCACGCTGGTCGGCCCCGTTACCCTGTTGTGGTTGGGCAAAGCCAAAGACGATAACTTCAAGCGCATCAGCCTGCTGCCCAAGCTGCTGCCCGCCTACGCACAACTGCTGCGCGAACTGGCCGCCGAGGGCGTGGATTGGATTCAAATCGACGAGCCGATTCTCTCTGCCGACGCCGATGCCAACTGGATCAAAGCCGTTGAAACCGCTTATCAGGAATTCGCCCACACCGGCGTGCGCATCATCATCGGCACCTACTTCGCTTCCGTTGCCGAACACTTGAACCTGCTCAAAGCCCTGCCCGTGCACGGCGTACACATCGACTGCGTGCGCGCCCCCGAGCAGCTCTCCGTGTTTGCCGATGCCTGGCCGCAAAACAAAGTCTTGTCGGTCGGCCTGATCGACGGCCGCAACGTCTGGCGTGCCAACCTCTCCAAAGTGATCGACACCCTGAAACCGGTTCAAGAAAAACTGGGCAACAACCTGTGGATCGCTCCGAGCTGCTCGCTGCTGCACAGCCCGCAAGACTTGGCCGTAGAAGAAAAACTCGATGCCGAAATCAAAAACTGGATGGCGTTTGCCGCCCAAAAACTGGTGGAACTGGGCGTGGTGAAACAGGCTTTGGCACACGGCAAAGACAGCGTAAAAGAAGCCATTGCCGCTTCCGATGCCGCCGCCGCCGACCGCGCCACCAACAAAAAAATCCACAACGATGCCGTTAAAGCCCGCGTGGCCAATCTGCCCGAAGGTGCCGACCAACGCAAATCACCGTTTGCCGAGCGCATCAAGGCGCAACAGGCTTGGATGAACCTGCCCGTCTTGCCCACCACCACCATCGGCTCGTTCCCGCAAACCACCGAAATCCGCCAAGCGCGCGCCGCCTTCAAAAAAGGCGAACTCTCCGCTGCCGATTACGATGCCGCGATGAAAAAAGAAATCGCCTACTGCGTGGAAGTGCAGGAAAAACTGGAGCTCGACGTGCCCGTACACGGCGAAGCCGAGCGCAACGACATGGTGGAATATTTCGGCGAACAACTGGCCGGCTACTGCTTCACCCAATTCGGCTGGGTACAAAGCTACGGCTCGCGCTGCGTGAAACCGCCCATCATCTTCGGCGACGTATCCCGCCCCGAACCGATGACCGTTTACTGGTCTGCCTACGCGCAAACCCTGACCAAACGTCCGATGAAAGGCATGCTCACCGGCCCGGTAACCATGTTCAAATGGTCGTTTGTGCGCGACGACATTCCCTTGAGCGCAGTCGCCAAACAAATCGCCTTAGCCTTGAACGATGAAGTATTGGATTTGGAAAAAGCCGGCATCAAAGTGATTCAAATCGACGAGCCCGCTATCCGCGAAGCCATGCCGCTGAAAAAAGCCCAATGGGACGAATACCTCGCCTGGGCCTGCGAAGCCTTCCGCCTGAGCAGCACCGGCGCAGAAGACAGCACCCAAATCCACACCCATATGTGCTATTCCGAGTTTAACGACATTCTGCCCGCTATCGCCTCTATGGATGCCGACGTGATCACCATCGAAACCTCACGTTCCGATATGGAATTGCTCACCGCATTCGGTGATTTCAAATACCCCAACGACATCGGCCCCGGCGTGTACGACATTCACAGCCCGCGCGTGCCCACCGCCGCCGAAGTGGAAAAACTGCTGCGCAAAGCCATGGAAGTGGTGCCGGTGGAGCGCTTGTGGGTCAACCCCGACTGCGGCCTGAAAACCCGCGGCTGGCAAGAAACCACCGAACAGCTGGAAGTGATGATGGACGTCACCAAAAAGCTGCGCGCGGAATTGAGCCAGACAAAATAATGTAATTTGAACCATTTCAGGCAGCCTAAAAATAAACCATCTGTTTTTAGGCTACCTGATTTTTTGTGAAATAAACATGCGGGCAGAAAATCATTTCAAGCCCGTATCACTTCATTATTATTGTCCTCTTGCAAAATCGCTTATTTTAAAATCCAAAACCACAAAATTTTGCATTAAAACATTCATATCTATAGGCTTATGATATTCCAAAGAAAAAAATACCCCCTCACCAACAACATATTTTACCGGCATACTCTTTCCGCCAAATTCATAAACTGCTTCTGCAATATTGAAAATCGGCGGAGTTTCATTAAATTTCAGTTTGATATTTTTTCTATCATTTTTTCCAAACTTGATTCTATAAAAAGATGTGTGACAGAAATCCAAATCAGAATCTGCACTTAATACCCTATCAATTTTATTAAATCTAGACAACTGATGGTTGAAAATCTCCTTGCAACCCAAGGGGAGGCGATCATTTAATTCATTCAATAATCTATATTCAAACGGAAGCAAAGAAAAAACACCAAAAAATTTTTTTACGCAAAATGCAAGGCCTGATGACACCTTGCTTTCAGCAATTGCAATCATTTATAACCTCATCGATATCCGCATGTTATTAAAATCAATGGTAGAAAGCTGGGAATCCTACTTATGCAGGAAAAACTTATTGCAACCATATACCCAGCATTTCAAATCACATCCAATCCCATGTAAAAAGCTACCTGAAACCCAGCCGTGCGGATTTCTGCGTAGCGAAAACTTTCAGGTAGCCTCAGCTCCGGCGCCGAATCACCTCGTTCAAGGTGCGGATGCGTAAATAAGTTTGGCTTTGCCGCCAGGGATGGCCGTCTTCCGCACGATAATAAATATCCCAATAACTGGCGGCACGGTTTTTGGCGGTTTGCCATGCTTGCGGGTTGGTGCGTACAAAAGCGGCAAAGGCATCTTGATGCCTCACCAACACCTCAAAGGCCGCCATGTGGATTTCGCGCACCCAGTTGCCGAAACTCTGCACCACAAAAGGCATGGTCATATCGGGATAATCGCTCTGCGCCAAAGCTCTCAGATGGCGTTCGCGCACATGGCCGTCGGCATGGCAGCTATACAGGCAGTGCAGCATGGTTTGCGTGATGGGGCTGCCGTCTTGCAAGCCGTACTCACCCAGCAGCATCCAGCCCAACAGCGGTGCGGACACACCGGTATGCCGCACCTGTTCGCGACTGCTCCAGCGGTATCGCGTAAAATCCGCGTACTTGGCCAAGCGTTCCGCCAAAGCTTGGGCCTGTGCACGGTACGGCGGCGCGAAGCTGGAAACAATCAGTGCCTGATTGTCACGACGGGCTTGCCGTTTTTTTAAACAAGAGAGCAATATTCCCTCCTTTTTTGCAAAGGCGGCACAGGCTTACCTGAAGTTTTAGCTGCGCAGAAATCCGCGCGGCTTGTTTTCAGGTAGCCTATGCCGCCTTTATCGGCGCTTAAATATTGGTTTCCAGATACACCATTTGGGTTTGCAGATATTCTTCCAAACCGTGTTTGCCGTCGGCACCGCCGATGCCGGATTTTTTCCAGCCGGCGTGGAAGCCCTGCATGGCCTCGAAGTTTTCGCGGTTGACATAGGTTTCGCCAAACTGCAAACGGCGCACCACATAGAAGGCTTCGTTCAAATCGGTGGTGTACACCGAGCTGGTGAGGCCGTATTCGCAGTCGTTGGCCAGCGCCACCGCTTCGTCCAGGGTGTCGAACACCGCAATCGGCAGTACCGGGCCGAAGGTTTCTTCTTTCATGATGTCCATGCCGTTGTGCACATTGGTGAGCACGGTGGGCTCGAAGAAATAGCCTTTGCCTTCGGCGCGCTTGCCGCCGCAGAGCACGGTGGCGCCCTGCTCCACCGCACGGGCCACTTTGGCCGCCACCGCTTCGGCCGCGCGCGCTTCAATCAGCGGGCCCATTTCCAAAGCGCCTTCGGCGGCTTCGGCCGGATTGCCGTAGCGCACGCCTTTCATGGCCGCCACCATTTTGTCGGTGAATTCGCGCTCGATGCTGCGGTGCACATACACGCGCTCGGCGCAGTTGCAGATTTGGCCGGTGTTGCCCACGCGCGAGGCCAGAATGGATTGCACCGCCAGGTCGATGTCGGCGTCTTTCAGCACCAGCGCGGGCGCCTTGCCGCCCAGTTCCAGCGACACTTTGGTGATATTCGGGGCGGCCACGGCCATCACTTCGGCGCCGGCGCGCACCGAGCCGGTGAGGCTCACCATGTCCACCTGTTTGTGGCCGGCCAGCAGACTGCCGGTGTCGTCGCCGCCGTTGACCACGTTGAACACGCCGGCGGGCAGGCCGCTGTCATGCACGATTTCGCTGAAGATGTGGCAGTTGATGGGGGTAACGCTGCTGGGCTTGATGACGATGGTGTTGCCGGTAACCAGCGCTGGGCCGGCTTTGCGGGCGATGAGGAAGAAGGGGAAGTTCCACGGCAAAATGCCGGCAATCACGCCCAGCGGGCGTTTGAACAGAAAGATGTTTTCGCGCGGGCGGTCGCTTTGCAGCACTTCGCCTTCGTAGCGGCGCGCCCATTCGGCCTGGTAGTCGAGGTAGTCGGCGGTGAACATTACTTCGATGCGCGCCAGGTCTTTGGTTTTGCCGCCTTCGGCCACAATGGTGTCGGTTAGTTCATCGGCGCGGGCGCGGATGCCGGCGGCGATTTTGCGCAAATAGGCACCGCGCTCCACCGCCGGCAGGCGCTCCCACGCCGGTTGGGCGGCCCGCGCGGCGGCCACGGCACGGTCCACTTCGGCCTGTCCGCCTTGCGGCTCGCTGGCAATCGCCGCTTCGGTGGCGGGGTTGAGCACGTCTTGGTAAGCGCCGTTAAAAGCGGTGTCGAAAACACCGTTGATGTACATCGCCAGTTGTTTCATCTCGTTCTCCTGAATGGTTGGGAAGGCGGCTGGCCGGGGCCGGCCTGCTCGGCAGGATTAGGCTGTTTGTTCCAAATTTGCCGATGCGGGCAGTTTAGCCCCTTCCCAGCCGCTTTACAATCGGCCTTTGGGAGCAGACAGGCTGAGACCTTTGCAAAACCCCCAGATGTGGATGCAGTTCAAGGCGTAGCAGCGCAGTGAGCGTGAACGCAGGAATCCCCGTGGGACAGACATATCATATAGATAGGCAAGCGAACGAGCAGTACCCATAGGGCATAAACGCACAACGCAGAAATGCGCCGCAGATGGGGGTTTTGCAAAGGTCTCAGGCTACCTGAAACCGTTTTCAGGTAGCCTGTTTATGCCGGTCGAAAAACAGGCTGATGCTGTAGCCGACCAAAATAAGCACCCCGCCCAATACGGCCGGTGCCGACCAAACGTAATCTTCCAAAACACTGGAAACCAGCATGGCCACCAAAGGAAACAAAATGGTGGCCAATGCCGCCTTATCCGGCCCCGAGTTTTTCACCAGCGTCAGATACAGCCAAAAAGCGAGTGCGGTACAGAATAAAGACAGATAAAGGAGCGAAGACAAATAGGGAATGGTCAGCGGAATGCGGAACGAGTCGCCCTGCCAAACAATCAGCACGGCACACAAAACGGCGCCATAACTCAGGCCGAGGGCGGTTGAGGCCAAAACGGGCAGATTGTGTTTGCTGAAACGGGCGGAAAGCATATTGCCGGCCGACACCATATAGGTGCCGAGCAGGGCATAGCAAATGCCCGCGCCCAAGGCCGATACATCATGGGCGGCGTTTAATTCGCCGGAAAACAGCAAGGCCACGCCGATGATGCCCATCATGCCGCCCAGAACAACCGCTTTGCTGATGGGTTCGCGGAAAAACAGCCGTTTATTGAGGCTGTTCACCAACACCAAAGTGGAAAAGACAACGGAAACCAAACCGCTTTTGATGTGGCCGGTGGCCAGATAAAAGCAATAATAATTGCTTGAAAACAATAATAATCCCATGAGTGCGAGATAAGCATGGTCTTTTATGCCCAGGCGGGGAATTTTGCAGCTTGCCGCGCACCAAGCCAAGAGAACCAGGGCGGCCAGCAGAATGCGGTAGAAAATCGACACCGCAATCGGCGTGTCGCCCAATTGGAATTTGATGGCATACCACACCGTGCCCCAAAGAAAAATGGTGGCGAGCAGCAACAGATTATTTTTGTTCAAGATGGTCTCCGTTTTCCATTGACCGGCATCGGCCTAAGAAATTTGGTTTGCATCAGAAATAAACAGGCGGCGCGGATGGCAAACCAACGCCGCCTTATTGAAACCGCCCGCGTTTGATTTGCGCTTCCTGCCGCAGCTTGGCGGCCAGGCTGTGGTTGCGCAGGGCGTGGGTGAGGGCCACGGCCAGGCCGTCGGCGGCGTCGGCCTGCGGGGTGCCGGAGAGTTTCAGCATCTGCACCACCATGTGCTGCACCTGCTCTTTGGCGGCTTTGCCCTGGCCGACCACAGCTTGTTTGACTTGCAGGGCGGTGTATTCGTACACCGGCAGGCCGCGCAGCACCAGGGCGGCCACGGCGGCGCCGCGGGCTTGGCCGAGCATCAGGGTGGCGGCGGGGTTGGCGTTTACAAACACTTGCTCCACCGCCGCTTGGGTGGGGCGGTAGGTGTCGATGATTTCGCCGATGTGCTGCACGATGATGCCGATGCGGCCGGCCAACTCGTCGCCGGGAATGGTTTTGATGCAGCCGGAAGCCACGTAGTGTTGGTTTTGGCCGATGACGTCGATCACGCCGAAGCCGGTGATGCGGCTGCCGGGGTCGATGCCGAGGATGCGGACGGGGGTGGGGGACATCGTGGGGTTCGGAATAGGGTAAGGAAATGTTGGGGGCGAGACAGGCTACCTGAAAGGCTTTCAGGTAGCCTGAAGGGATGCTTGGCGGTGCTAAAGATCAGCTGCCGCCGCCCTTGTTTTCCAACTGCTCCGCGCCGGGCACGGCTTCGGGCAGCAGGATGACGGTGGTGTGTTTTTGCGTCAACAGCCAGCGGGCGGCTTCCTGTACTTCGGCGGCGGTAACGGCTTTTTCGCGGCGGCGGATTTCCGCTTCGTCGGTGTAGGAGAAGCCGGCCGATTCGAGGTAGCCGATGATTTCGGCTTGGCTTTCCATGTCGTCTTTGGCGAATTGTTCCGAGGCGTCGAGCTGGTTGCGGATGCGGGCCAGCTCGGCTTCGCCCACGCCTTGCTCGGCGATTTTTTTCAGTTCGTCCAAGAAGGCTTGGGTCAGGTCTTCGGGTTGGAAACCGGGGGCGGGATAGCCGGTGAAGACGAATAGGTCGGGGCTGCGCGAGAGCAGCTCGTAGCTGAGGCCGACGCTGACGGCCACTTTGCGCCCGCGCACCAGATGTTTGTCCAAGCGGCTGGCGGAGTGGCCGTCGAGCACGGCGGAGAGCATGCTCAAGGCGTAGGGCAGGCGGTCGTCGAGCCGGCGCAGGGAGGGGGCGTGGAAGGCGAGGGAAACCAACGGCAGGTCGCCGGGGGCGGAGGTGGTGGTGCGGCGGTGTTCGGCGGGCGCGGTTTCGGCCAAATCCTTGCGTTCCGGCAGGGCGCGGGCGGGCAGCGGGGCGAACAGTTTTTCCGCCGTGTCTAAGAGTTCATTGGCTTTTACGTCGCCCACCACCACCAGCGTGGCGTTGGCGGGAGCATACCAGCGGCGGTACCACTGGCGCAGGTCGTCGGCTTTCAGGGTGTGCAGGTCGTCCATATAGCCGATCACCGGCGCACGGTTGGCGGGGTTGCCGAAGGCGGTGAGGTAGAGGGTTTCCCACATTTTGCCCGTTGGGCTGTTGTCGCTGCGCATACGCCGCTCTTCGCGGATCACTTTCATTTCGTTGTCGAAATCGGCGTCGCTGAAATTGAGGTTGGCCATGCGGTCGGCTTCCAGCGCCAGCACCTGCGGCAGATTGGCCACGGCGAGGGTTTCGTGGTAAACGGTTTCGTTGCGCGAGGTGAAGGCGTTGTCGTTGCCGCCCCAGGCCGATACGCGGCGGCTGAATTCACCGGCGGGCACGCTGTGGGTGCCTTTGAACATCATGTGTTCCAAGGCGTGGCTGAGGCCGGTTTTGCCGGGGTTTTCATCTACGCTGCCCACGCGGAACCACAGTTGCGACACGGCCACCGGTGCTCGGTGGTCTTCGCGGACGATCACTTTCATGCCGTTGGGCAGGGTGCGGGAAACGGTTTCTGCCGCGACGGGCAGGGCGCACAGCAGGGCGGCGCACAGCAGGAAGGGCTTGAACATGGGTTTTCCTGAATCGGTTGCGGGCGTGTATGATACCTGAAGTTTTCAGGTAGCCCGGGCTGCTTGAGACAAATCGACAACAATAAACCACTTACCAGAAACCATTTGAAGGAAATCATCATGAACGCACCCCTCTGCCTGCAATGCGGCTCGGAATATGTTTACCACGACGGCAGCCAATGGGTTTGTCCCGAATGCGCCCACGAATGGCAGGACGGCGAGCAAGCCGAAGCGGCCGAGGCTGAAGCGGCGGTGTGCGACGCCAACGGCGCAGTGCTGCAAAACGGCGATACGGTGGTACTGATTAAAGATTTGAAAGTAAAAGGCAGCTCTTTGGTGATCAAGCAGGGCACCAAGGTGAAAAACATCCGCCTGCAGGACGGCGACCACGACATTGCCTGCAAAATCGACGGCACGCCGATGAATCTGAAATCGGAGTTTGTGAAAAAGGCTTAGGGCGGTTTTCAGCCATCAATCATAGAGGCTACCTGAACGGCAAAACGGCTTTCAGGTAGCCTTTTGTTGCTTGGCATACAAACACTTGGTTAATTTCGAGCTTTTGCTTGCGTCAAGAAGCTATATCGCCCACACTGGAGCGGGCTGCCGATGGCAATGCAAGGAGGAACCGTGGATAAGGAAAGCGAACGCCTGGCTTGGATCAGGCTGGCTTTGATGCCGTATATCGGCGCCGAAGCCTTTGCCCGCCTGTTGGCGCATTACGGTTCGGCTGCCGCGGTGTGGGCGGCCGAAGATGAGGTGGCCGCCGTGTTGCCCACCCAAGCGGCCCGCACGGCGTGGCGGACGCGCCGGCATGAAGCGGAAGCGGCGGCCGATGCGGCCTGTCGGTGGGCGGCGCAGGAGAATTGCGCTTTGTTGTTGTCCTGCGATGCCGGTTTCCCCGCCATGCTGGGCGAAGGGCTGACCCCGCCGCCGCTGTTGTTTGTGCGCGGCGACAGCCGTTTGTTGTCCGCCGCCGGCGTGGCGGTGGTCGGCAGCCGCCATGCCACGCCGCAGGCCATGCGGGTGGCGGCCGACTTTGGTGCCGCTTTGGCCGAGCGGGACTTGGTCACGGTATCGGGCATGGCCGCCGGCATCGATACCGCCGCCCACGAAGGCGCTTTGCGGCAGGGCGGCGGCACGGTGGCGGTGTGGGGCACGGGCATCGACCGCGTGTATCCCACCGGCAACAAGGCGCTGGCGCACCGCATTGCCGAACACGGCTGCATCATTTCCGAGTTTCCGCTGGGCACCCGGCCGCTGGCGGCCAATTTCCCGCGCCGCAACCGTTTGATTGCCGCGCTGGCCTATGCGGTGTTGGTGGTGGAGGCCGCGGTGGAGTCGGGTTCTTTAATTACCGCGCGGCTGGCGGCGGAAATGGGGCGGGAAGTATTTGCCGTGCCCGGCTCCATTGATAATCCGCACAGCAAAGGCTGCCATGCGCTCATCAAGCAGGGCGCCAAGCTCACCGAAAGCCTGGCCGATATTTTGGAAGAATGTCCGCTGTTGGCCGAGCCGACAGGCTTGCCGGTGCAGGCCGGCGGGCAGATGGCCCTTGCACCGCCGCTGCCGGAAAGTGCCGGGGCGGACGGCCAGTCGGCGGCGGCTGAAGGCGGCAGTGCTTTGCTGGCGGCCATGGGCTATGCGCCGGTGCATCCCGACACTTTGGCGCAAACACTTGGCATTCCCGCCGCAGATGTGTATGCTGAAATAACCCTGCTGGAAATCGAAGGCCGCGTGGCGCCTTTGCCCGGCGGCCGCTACCAGCGGGTGTGAAGCCGTGATTAGGAAAGACAGATGATTGATGTAATAGCTTTTTTATTGGAAAATTTCCGCGATTTCGATGCCTGCCCGCCGAATGAGGATTTGTGCGGCTTGCTGGAGCAGGAGGGTTTCCATAACGACGACATCAACGATATGCTGTTGTTTTTGGACATCCTGCAAGAGCGAAGCCGCATGGAGCAGAAGCATTTTTCCCATGCCCACGCCATACGTGTCTATCTGCCTGAAGAGCGCGATGCCGTGCCGTGCGAAGCATTGGGGCTGTTGCATTTTCTGGAGCAAAACGGCGCTTTGCTGCCGGAGCAGCGCGAATTCGTGCTGATGGCGCTCTTGCATCTTTCCCACGAACACGAATTGACTTTGCAGCACGCCAAAGTGCTGGCGCTGCTGGTGTTGTGGGCCGATAAATCCGAATTGCCGATTTTGATCGGCGACGATTTGATGGCGGCCGTATTGCAAGATAAAGTGTTGATTAACTGAAACACGCCGGTTCTGCCCGACAAAGGCTACCTGAAAAGCAGCAGCGGTTTTCAGGTAGCCTTTGCTTGCCGCCGCCGATGCGGAGCGGCTTGCCGGGCTGCCGAATAACGAATAAACAAACCGACCTTACGAGATTCCCATGGCAAAAAACCTGTTGATTGTCGAGTCTGTGACCAAAGCCAAATCGATGCAGAAATACCTGGGCAGCGACTTTCAGGTGCTGGCCTCCTACGGCCACGTGCGCGACCTGATTCCGAAAAACGGCGCGGTGGATCCCGAGCACGATTTCGCCATGAAATACGAGTTGATCTCGAAAAACGCCAAGCACGTCGATGCCATCGTGGCCGCCGCCAAGGAAGCCGAAAACATTTATCTGGCCACCGACCCGGACCGCGAAGGCGAAGCGATTTCCTGGCACCTCACCGAAATCCTGAAAAGCAAACGCGGCCTGAAAAACATCCGCCCGCAGCGCGTGGTGTTCCACGAGGTGACGCAAAAAGCGGTGCAGGAAGCCATCCAGCACCCGCGCGAATTGGACATCCATTTGGTGGATGCCCAACAGGCGCGTCGGGCTTTGGATTATTTGGTCGGCTTCAATCTGTCGCCACTGCTGTGGAAAAAAATCCGCCGCGGTTTGAGCGCCGGCCGGGTGCAAAGCCCCGCCCTGCGCCTGATTTGCGAGCGCGAAAACGAGATCCGCGCATTTGAAAGCCGCGAATATTGGAGTGTGCATCTGGACAGCCACAAAGGCCGGCAGAAGTTTGCCACCAAGCTGATCCAATGGCGCGGCGAGAAGCTGGAGCAGTTCGCCCTGGCCGACGAGGCCGCGCAACAGGCGGTGCTGGATGCCTTGGCCGGCCACAGCGCCCAAGTGGCCGAAGTGGTGAAAAAGAAAGCCACCCGCAAGCCGGCCGCGCCTTATACCACTTCCACCATGCAGCAGGATGCGGTGCGCAAGCTGGGCATGACCACCGACCGCACCATGCGCACGGCGCAGCAGCTGTTTGAAGGCGTGGACGTGGGCCAGGGCGCGGTGGGCCTGATTACCTATATGCGTACCGACAGCGTGACCCTGTCGGCCGACGCGCTCACCGAAATCCGCCACTACATCGAAAACAAAATCGGCGGCGATTATTTGCCCAAATCGGCCCGCGCCTACAAAACCAAGTCGAAAAACGCCCAAGAGGCGCACGAGGCCATCCGCCCCACTTCGGTGTACCGCACGCCCGAAAGCGTGAAACCGTTTTTGAGCGCCGACCAATTCAAGCTCTACCAAATGATTTGGCAGCGCACGGTGGCCTGCCAGATGGTGGAAGCCAAGTTCGATGCCACTTCGGCCGATATTCAGCTGGGCGACGGCATTTTCCGTGCCAGTGGCCAAGTGTTGGTGTTCGACGGTTTTCTCAGCGTGTATCAGGAAGGGCAGGACGAAGACGAAGAAAGCGAAGACGGCAAAAAACTGCCCGATCTGGTCGCGGGCGAAACGCTGCCGGTGGACAAACTCTACGGCGAACAACACTTTACCCAGCCGCCGCCGCGCTTTAACGAAGCCACCTTGGTGAAGGCTTTGGAAGAGTTCGGCATCGGCCGGCCCTCCACCTACGCCAGCATCATCAAAACGCTGAAAGACCGCGAGTATGTGACCGTGGACCAGCGCCGCTTCCTGCCCACCGATACCGGCGACATCGTCAACAAATTCCTCACCGAGCATTTCGAGCAGTATGTGGATTACGACTTTACCGCCAAGCTCGAAGACCAGCTGGACGACATCGCCAGCGGCAAGCGGGCGTGGGTGCCGGTGATGGACAAGTTTTGGAAAGGCTTCCACAAGCAGATTGCCGAAAAAGAAGGCATCGAGCGCGCCAAAATCACCACCCAGGAGCTGGATGAAACCTGCCCCAAATGCGGCCAACACAAGCTGCAGATCAAATTCGGCAAGCGCGGCCGTTTCATCGCCTGCTCGGGCTACCCCGAGTGCGACTACACCCGCAATGTGAACGAGACGGCGGAAGAGGCGGCCAAAGAAGCCGAGGAGCCGAGTGTGGTGGAAGGGCGCGATTGTCCGAAATGCGGCGGCCAGCTGGTGTATAAAAAAGGCCGTTACGGTAAGTTTATCGGTTGTGCCAATTATCCCAAGTGCAAACACATCGAGCCTTTGGAGAAGCCGAAGGAGACCGGCGTGCCCTGTCCCAAATGCAGCAACGGCCACCTGATCGAACGCAAATCGCGCTACGGCAAGCTGTTTTACAGCTGCAACACCTATCCCGATTGCGACTACGCCACTTGGAATCCGCCCGTTGCGGAAACCTGTCCCAACTGCCAATGGCCGGTGCTCACCATCAAAACCACCAAGCGCTGGGGCGTGGAGAAGGTGTGCCCGCAGAAAGAGTGCGGCTGGAAAGAGCAGATCGAGCCGCCTGCGCCTAAGGAATAAGCTAAGGGATAAGCGTTTCCTCTGCGTGAAACAGGCTACCTGAAAAAAGGCGTACGGCTTTCAGGTAGCCTTCGGTTTTATTTTTCAGTATGCCGTTGCAGTCTTTGGCTTGGATTGCGCGGCTAAGGATTGGACTGCCTCATGCCCCTGTTCCGCCTGCACCGCCCCACCGCCCGGCACGCCTTATTGCTGTTGGGCATGATTGTGCCCTTGAGTGTGGCGGTGGCCGTTGCTTCACTGCTGTCTGCGCGCGGCGATTTTGCGTTTGAAACGCCGCTGATGTTGGCCGTACACCGCCATACCGCCGGCACCCTGCTGGAGCAGTTGGCCCTGCTGCTGCATTGGTTGGGCAAATGGCCGTCGGCCACGCTGATGACGCTGTGTCTGGCCGCTTATGAATACCGCCAGCGGCGCGGCGGACGGGCGGTATTGGTGTTGGCCGGAACCGGCTTGTCCACCGCAGTCACTGCAATCGGCAAAGTGTTTTTTGACCGTGCGCGGCCGGAACTCTGGCCCAGGCTGGTAGAAGAGGCCAGCGCTTCTTTTCCCAGCGGTCACAGTGCTTTTGCGGCGGCTTTTGCGGTGTTGTGGATGATTTTGTATTGGCACACGCCGCAGCGCGGTAAAGTGGCGGCAGTGGCGGGATTGCTGTTGCTGTTGGCCGGTTTGTCCCGCGTGGTGCTGGGCGTGCATTATCCGACCGATGTGTTGGTAGGCTGGATGGTAGGCGGGGTATCGGTGCTCGGCGTCTATGCGGTGATGAGCACGGGGCGGCGCAAACAGGCTACCTGAAAACAGCTGCGCGTTCAGGTAGCCTGAAGCCAAAGCATCCTGATCTTAAACAATTCCGGTTAATTGGTTCCGCAACAAATTCAGCAAAGCAGAAAGCATCAGCATGAACATGGCAAAAAAAAATGCCAAACACCAAAATCAGGTCCGCATCATCGGCGGTACGCATCGCGGCCGCAAACTGTCGTTTGCCGATGCCGATGGACTGCGGCCGACGCCCGACAGCGTGCGGGAGCGGCTGTTTAATTGGTTGGGCCAGGATTTGAGCGGCCTGAATGTGTTGGATTTATTCGCCGGCAGCGGGGCGTTGGGTTTTGAAGCGGCATCCCGCCATGCCCGCCAAGCGGTGTTGGTGGAAAAACACCGTGCCACCGCCGCGCATTTGGCGAAACAGGCGGAAGTTTTGTCTTTGCAGGATAAGGTGCAAACCGTGCATGCCGAGGCTTTGGCGTTTTTGGCACACAACCGCATTCGCTTTGATGTGGTTTTTCTCGATCCGCCGTTTGCTTGGCAGCAATGGTCGGCACTGTTTGCGGCTTTGCCGGCCAGCTTGGCCGAAGAGGCTCAGATTTATTTGGAGGCCGGCCGCCTGCCCGTTTTGCCGCCCGGCTTCGAGACGCGCAAGGAAGGGAAAGCCGGCATGAGCCGCTATGTGCTGCTGCGCTACTTGGCCGGCAATCAGGCTATTTAATAATTGTTATCAAAGAGAAAAATTCAAAATACGGGCTACCTGAAACAAGGGGTTGTGCTATAATCCCGCGCCTTCGGTTTTGGATCATTGAAAATTTAAGGAACAACAGCATGTCCCTCTTTATTACCGACGAATGCATCAACTGCGATGTGTGCGAGCCGGAATGCCCGAACGACGCGATTTACCAGGGCGATGAAATTTATGAAATCGAGCCGGATAAGTGTACCCAGTGCGTGGGCCATTACGACGAGCCGCAATGTCAGCAAGTGTGCCCGGTGGATTGCATTCTGATTAATGAAGAAGCGCCGGAAACCCAAGAAGAATTGATGGCAAAATACGAGCGTTTGATGGCGGCCAAATAATGCCAGCCAGATTTTGCGCTGTAAGCGGCGCTGTAAGCGGCATTAAAATTTAAACATAAATCGAATTACTTAGCGAGTAACTGCAAAAAAAATGTTTCCCAGGGCTTGACGCCGACGGTATCGCTAATTATTATGCCGCTCTCTTTGCGGTGGGATTCCCGAGCGGTCAAAGGGGGCAGACTGTAAATCTGTTGCGAAAGCTTCGAAGGTTCGAATCCTTCTCCCACCACCATAATCCAATCACAATTGGGGCAGGCGAAAGAGTAAGTGCGGGTGTAGCTCAATGGTAGAGCAGAAGCCTTCCAAGCTTACGGTGAGGGTTCGATTCCCTTCACCCGCTCCATAAAAAATGTAACAATTTGGCCCATGTAGCTCAGGGGTAGAGCACTCCCTTGGTAAGGGAGAGGCCGGCAGTTCAAATCTGCCCATGGGCACCATCTCAAAAATTCCCTGTTGATTTCCATTTATTTAAGCTTAATAGGATATTTGC
>NZ_JH164926.1:1411335-1423786 GCF_000226875.1 Neisseria shayeganii 871 | reverse complement strand
GCTTAATGAAGGTTTTAGGCCAGTAGCTCAATTGGTAGAGTATCGGTCTCCAAAACCGAGGGTTGGGGGTTCGAGACCCTCCTGGCCTGCCAAAATCGGACTAACCGGCCCCGTGCCGGTTAGTCTTTTCTTTTACAGAGAAAATTTCTGAATGTATTTAAGGTAATCACAATGAGTGGTCACAAGCAGAAGACGAAAGAAGTGACGGCGTCACCTAAAATGTCCAAACAAGAGTTGCGCCAAAAGGAGCAAGCCGAGCAGCAGCGGAGCAAAAGAAGCGATATGGCTAAGCTGGCTTTGGCCGCCATTTTGCTGCTTGCAGGTGTTTGGGGATATTATGCCCAGCCGCAATGGTCGGTTTATTTGCGGGCGCTGTTTCCTTTGGTGGGCGTCATTTTGGCCGTGGCCATTGTTTTCTTTTGGTGTGACTTAGGGCGGAATCTGGTTCGTTATGTCAAAGGCTCTATTACCGAGGTGAAAAAGGTAGTGTGGCCGACCAAGAATGAAACATGGCGCAATACCTTGTTTGTTTTGGTGTTTACCGCCTTGATGACATTTTTCTTGTGGGTGGTCGATAGCATTCTGGCTTGGCTGTTCTTGTTAAATGCATAATAAAGAGGTGGAAAAATGTCGAAACGTTGGTATGTAGTACAAGCCTATTCCGGTTTTGAAAAAAACGTCCAAAAAACTTTGAAAGAGCGAATCGCTCGAGAAGGGATGGAGGGCTATTTTGGTCAGATCCTTGTTCCAGTTGAGGAAGTGGTGGATATCAAAAACGGACGCAAGACGGTAAGCGAACGTAAGTTTTTTCCCGGCTATGTTTTGGTTGAAATGGAAATGACCGATGATTCTTGGCATTTGGTAAAAAGCACCCCTCGCGTTAACGGCTTTATCGGCGGTACCGCCAATCGGCCCTTGCCTATTTCCCAGCGTGAAGTGGAAGCCATTATGGCCCAAGTCGGCGGTGGGGCTGCTGGCGAGAAAAAGCCCAAGCCACGTGTTGAGTTTGAAGTTGGTCAGCAGGTTCGGGTGAATGAAGGTCCTTTTGCCGATTTTAACGGCTTAGTGGATGCGGTGGATTATGAGCGCAACAAGTTGCGCGTGTCGGTGCAAATTTTCGGCCGCGAAACCCCGGTGGAGCTGGAATTTGCCCAAGTAGAAAAGTTGTGATGTAAAAAGCACACAGATTTGCCAGGTATAATTGTGTGCTTTAATTGATTAATTTCAGATTCAAGCTTATAATGCGCGGCTTGACTTTTTGGGGAGCAGATATTCTTCTGCGCAATACCCGTTTTTAGGAGTGTAATACAGTGGCAAAGAAAATTGTCGGCTACATCAAACTGCAGATTCCTGCAGGTAAAGCCAATCCTTCTCCGCCCGTCGGTCCGGCTTTGGGTCAACGGGGCTTGAATATCATGGAGTTCTGCAAAGCATTTAATGCGGCAACCCAATCTATGGAGCCGGGTCTGCCGATTCCAGTGGTGATTACTGCATTTGCAGATAAATCTTTCACTTTTGTGATGAAAACGCCGCCGGCAACCATTCTGCTGAAAAAAGCAGCTGGTTTGCAAAAGGGCAGCTCCAATCCGCTGACCAATAAGGTAGGTACCGTAACCCGTGCGCAATTGGAAGAAATTGCCAAAACCAAAGAGCCCGATTTGACTGCGGCTGACTTGGATGCGGCGGTACGTACGATTGCAGGTTCTGCCCGCTCAATGGGCTTGGATGTGGAGGGTGTGTAATGGCTAAAGTATCCAAACGTTTGAAAGCATTGCGCGCCTCTGTTGAAGCCAACAAGCTGTATCCTGTTGACGAAGCGATTGCTTTGGTTAAGCAGGCTGCAACCGCCAAATTCGACGAGTCGATTGATGTGTCTTTCAACTTGGGCGTGGATCCCCGGAAATCCGACCAGGTAATCCGCGGTTCGGTTGTGTTGCCTAAGGGCACCGGTAAAACCACCCGCGTGGCCGTCTTTACCCAAGGCGCCAATGCTGAAGCAGCCAAAGCTGCCGGTGCCGACATTGTCGGTTTCGAAGATTTGGCGGAAGAAGTGAAGAAAGGCAATCTGGATTTCGATGTGGTGATTGCTTCTCCCGATGCCATGCGCATTGTGGGTCAGTTGGGCACCATTTTGGGTCCGCGCGGCCTGATGCCTAACCCCAAAGTGGGTACCGTGACACCGAATGTGGCTGAAGCGGTAAAAAATGCCAAAGCCGGCCAAGTGCAGTACCGTACCGATAAAGCCGGTATCGTACACGCCACCATTGGTCGTGCCTCGTTTGCCGAAGCCGATCTGAAAGAAAACTTTGCGGCCCTGCTGGATGCCATCATCAAGGCAAAACCGGCGGCAGCCAAAGGCCAGTATCTGAAAAAAGTGGCTCTGTCCAGCACCATGGGCTTGGGCGTGCGTGTAGATGCGGCTAGTGTAAACAGTTAATCAAATTTTCAGGTAGCCTGTTATCGGCAGGCTACCTGAAACATGGGCTACTTAAATCCAATTAAGTAGATGTCCAAGACCGTAGGGATCTTTAGATTTAATTGTATTGTTTGCACCCTACGCAGACGGTAGTCCTGAAGTATGCGCAAGTGCTTTGCTTGCAAAATGTCTTTTCAGGTTGCCGCGCTGGTGAAGCGTCTTATAGGTGCTTCGTTGATAAACAGTGGGAGGTAGACCTTGAGTCTCAATATTGAAACCAAGAAAGCAGCCGTAGAAGAGATTGTTGCCGGTATCAGCAACGCTCAAACTATGGTGGTTGCTGAATATCGCGGTATCAGTGTTGCCAGCATGACCGAACTGCGTGCCAACGCGCGTAAAGAAGGCGTATATCTGCGCGTTCTGAAAAACACATTGGCCCGTCGTGCGGTTGAAGGAACTTCTTTTGCCGGTTTGGCCGATCAAATGGTTGGTCCGCTGGTTTACGCTGCATCGGAAGATGCCGTAGCCGCCGCAAAAGTGCTGCACCAATTCGCGAAAAAAGACGACAAAATCATCATCAAAGCCGGTTCTTACAATGGCGATGTGCTGGATGCTGCCCAAGTGGCTGATTTGGCTTCCATCCCCAGCCGCGAAGAGCTGCTGTCCAAACTGCTGTTCGTTATGCAGGCTCCGGTTTCCGGTTTGGCCCGCGGTTTGGCTGCCTTGGCAGAGAAAAAAGCCGGCGAAGAAGCCGCTTAACATCCGATTTTGTTTCATTCAGAAAAAATTTATCTTTTTATCAATATTTAGGAGTTTGATAGCATGGCTATTACTAAAGAAGACATTTTGGAAGCCGTTGGCAACCTGACCGTTATGGAACTGAACGACTTGGTGAAAGCGTTCGAAGAGAAATTCGGCGTATCTGCTGCTGCCGTTGCTGTGGCTGCTGGTCCTGCTGCTGGCGGTGCCGCTGCTGCCGAAGCCAAAACCGAATTTGACGTGATCTTGGCTTCTGCCGGTGACCAAAAAGTAGGCGTGATCAAAGTGGTTCGCGCGATTACCGGCCTGGGCTTGAAAGAAGCCAAAGACATGGTTGACGGCGCACCCAAAACTGTTAAAGAAGGCGTGTCTCAAGCCGAAGCCGACGACATCAAAAAACAATTGGAAGAAGCCGGCGCGAAAGTGGAAATCAAATAATTCCCGCGCAGCAAAAAGGCTGGCAGTTTTACTGCCAGCCTTATTTCGCTTGGCATTACCGAAAAGTGAAAAGTTTGCAAAAATTTACAAATTAAATTCGATTTGTGTGTAAATTTTTGAAAATTATTCAGACCGAAGTCAGCGCGTCCCACCAGCCAATGATGTCTGTGTGGGCAAATGCTTTCGGTTACCGATGGATTTTGAACTCAGTCTTTTATCATCTGGAGCGAGCCAATGAGTTACTCTTTTACCGAGAAAAAGCGCATCCGCAAAAGCTTTGCCAAGCGTGACAGCGTGCTGGAAGTTCCTTATCTGCTGACCACGCAGTTGGAGTCATACAGCAAATTCCTGCAGCAAAGCCGTCCGTTTGACCAGCGTGCGGATGAGGGTTTGCAGGCGGCATTCAATTCGATTTTCCCGATTGTCAGCCACAACGGCTATGCACGTTTGGAGTTTGTGCATTATGTTTTGGGCGAGCCCCTGTTTGACATTGCCGAATGCCAACTGCGCGGCATCACTTATGCGGCCCCTCTGCGCGCCCGCATCCGTTTGGTGATTTTAGATAAAGAATCATCCAAGCCCAATGTGGTGAAAGAAGTGCGTGAGAATGAAGTCTATATGGGCGAGATCCCCTTGATGACGCCTTACGGCTCTTTTGTGATTAACGGCACCGAGCGCGTGATCGTGTCTCAGCTGCACCGTTCCCCGGGCGTGTTTTTCGAGCACGACCGCGGCAAAACCCATTCTTCCGGCAAACTGTTGTTTTCTGCGCGCATCATTCCCTATCGCGGCTCTTGGTTGGATTTCGAATTCGATCCTAAGGATTTGCTCTATTTCCGCATCGACCGCCGCCGCAAAATGCCGGTAACCATTCTGCTCAAAGCGCTGGGCTACAGTCATGAGCAGATTCTCGATACTTTCTACGATAAAGAAAACTTTTATCTCTCTAAGGACGGTATTGAGACGGATTTGGTGTTGTCTCGTTTGAAAGGTGAAACCGTCAAAGCCGACATCACCGATGCCGAAGGCAAAGTATTGGTGGCTGCCGGCAAGCGCGTGACTGCCAAGGCCATTCGCGACATTGAAAAAGCCGGTCTGAAACGCTTGGCGGTTGAGCCGGATAGTCTGATCGGCAAAGTGCTGGCCAAAGACGTGATTGTGCCGGATACCGGCGAAGTATTGGCCACCGCCAACAGCGAAATCACCGAAGAATTGCTGGCTCAGTTTGATATCCACGGCATCAGCGAAATCCAAACCTTGTATATCAACGAGTTGGGACAAGGCGGCTATATTTCCGCCACCTTGCGTACCGACGAGACGGCAGATCAGGCGGCTGCCCGTATTGCCATTTACCGCATGATGCGCCCTGGCGAGCCGCCGACCGAAGATGCAGTGGAGCTGCTGTTCAACCGTCTGTTCTTCAATGAGGACAGCTACGATTTGTCGCGTGTCGGCCGCATGAAATTCAATACCCGCACCTACGGTCAGAAATTGAGCGATGTGCAGCAGGAGTCTTGGTACGGCCGACTGCTGAACGAAACCTTTGCCGGTGCGGCCGAAAAAGGCGGCTTCGTTCTGAGCGTGGAAGACATCGTGGCTTCCATCGCCACTTTGGTGGAGTTGCGCAACGGGCATGGCGAAGTGGACGACATCGACCACCTGGGCAACCGCCGTGTGCGTTCGGTGGGTGAATTGACCGAAAACCAATTCCGTTCCGGCTTGGCGCGCGTAGAACGTGCGGTCAAAGAGCGTTTGAATCAGGCTGAATCAGAAAACCTGATGCCGACCGATCTGATCAATGCCAAACCGGTGTCTGCGGCGATTAAAGAGTTTTTCGGCTCCAGCCAGCTTTCCCAGTTTATGGATCAAACCAACCCCTTGTCGGAAGTGACACACAAACGCCGCGTTTCCGCTTTGGGTCCGGGCGGTTTGACCCGTGAGCGTGCCGGCTTCGAGGTGCGCGACGTACACCCGACCCACTACGGCCGCGTGTGTCCGATTGAAACCCCAGAGGGCCCGAACATCGGCTTGATCAACTCCTTGTCGGTGTATGCCCGTACCAACGATTACGGCTTTTTGGAAACCCCGTACCGCCGCGTGGTGGACGGCAAGGTCACCGACCAAATCGATTATCTGTCGGCGATTGAAGAAGGCCGTTACGTGATCGCTCAGGCCAACGCCGAATTGGACGACAAAGGCTACCTGAAAGGCGATTTGATCACCTGTCGTGAAAAAGGTGAAACCATTGTGGCCACGGCCGACCGCGTACAGTATATGGACGTGGCCACCGGTCAGGTGGTGTCGGTGGCGGCTTCTCTGATTCCCTTCCTGGAGCATGACGACGCCAACCGTGCTTTGATGGGCGCCAATATGCAGCGTCAGGCCGTACCGTGCCTGCGTGCAGAAAAACCCTTGGTGGGCACCGGCATCGAACGTGCGGTGGCGATTGACTCGGCCACCGCGATCGCGGCCCGTCGCGGCGGTGTGGTGGAGTATGTGGACGCCAACCGCGTGGTGGTGCGCGTACACGACGAAGAGGCGGTGGCCGGCGAAGTGGGTGTGGATATTTACAATCTGGTGAAATTCACCCGCTCCAACCAGTCCACCAACATCAATCAGCGTCCGGCCGTGAAAGTGGGCGATGTGCTGCAACGCGGCGACTTGATTGCCGACGGCGCTTCCACCGATTTGGGCGAATTGGCTTTGGGTCAGAACATGACCATCGCCTTCATGCCGTGGAACGGCTACAACTACGAAGACTCGATTCTGATTTCGGAAAAAGTGGCGGCCGACGACCGCTACACCTCCATCCACATCGAAGAGCTGAACGTGGTGGCCCGCGATACCAAGCTGGGTGCCGAAGACATTACCCGCGACATTCCCAACCTCTCCGAGCGCATGCAAAACCGCTTGGACGAGAGCGGCATCGTGTATATCGGTGCCGAAGTGGAAGCCGGCGACGTGTTGGTGGGCAAGGTGACCCCCAAGGGCGAAACCCAGTTGACGCCGGAAGAAAAACTGCTGCGCGCCATCTTCGGCGAAAAAGCCTCGGACGTGAAAGACACCTCGCTGCGTATGCCCACCGGCATGAGCGGTACGGTGATCGACGTGCAAGTCTTTACCCGCGAAGGCATCCAGCGCGACAAACGCGCCCAATCGATTATCGATGCCGAGCTGAAGCGCTACCGCCAAGACTTGAGCGACCAATTGCGTATTTTCGATGCCGATGCGTTTGACCGTATCGAGCGCCTGATCGTGGGCCAAAAAGCCAACGGGGGCCCGATGAAGCTGGCCAAAGGCAAAGAGATCACGGCCGAATATCTGGCTTCTCTGCCGAGCAAGCACGACTGGTTCGACATCCGTCTGGCCGACGAAGAGCTGGCCAAACAACTGGAACTGACCAAGCTCAGCCTGCAGCAGAAACGCGAAGAGGCCGATGCCCAGTATGAAGTGAAGAAGAAAAAAATGACCCAGGGCGACGAGCTGCCGCCGGGCGTCCAAAAAATGGTGAAGGTGTTCATCGCCATCAAACGCCGCCTGCAGGCGGGCGACAAAATGGCCGGCCGCCACGGTAACAAAGGTGTGGTATCGCGCATCCTGCCGGTGGAGGACATGCCGTATATGGCAGACGGCCGCACCGTTGACATCGTGCTCAACCCCTTGGGCGTACCGTCGCGGATGAACATCGGTCAGATTCTGGAAGTGCATTTGGGTTGGGCCGCCAAAGGCATCGGCCAACGCATCGACAAAATGCTGGCCGAGCAGCGCAAAGTGAAGGAAATCCGTACCTTCTTAGACAAGCTGTATAACAGCGGCGGCAAAAAAGAAAACCTGAAATCGCTGAGTGATGGGGAAGTGTTGGAGTTGGCGGCCAATCTGCGCAACGGCGCCACCTTCGCCTCGCCCGTGTTCGACGGTGCCAAAGAGGAAGAAATCCGCGCCATGCTGGATTTGGCCTACCCGAGCGACGACCCCGAAGTGCAAAAACTGGGCTTTAACGACACCAAAACCCAAATCACCTTGTACGACGGCCGCTCCGGCGAACCGTTCGACCGCAAAGTGACGGTGGGCGTGATGCACTATCTGAAGCTGCACCACTTGGTGGACGAGAAGATGCACGCCCGTTCAACCGGTCCGTACTCTCTGGTGACCCAGCAGCCCTTGGGCGGTAAAGCCCAATTCGGCGGCCAGCGCTTCGGTGAGATGGAGGTGTGGGCACTGGAGGCTTACGGCGCCGCCTATACCCTGCAGGAAATGCTGACCGTGAAATCGGACGATGTGACCGGCCGCACCAAAATGTACGAAAACATTGTCAAGGGCGAACACAAAATCGAAGCCGGCATGCCGGAGAGCTTCAACGTATTGGTGAAAGAAATCCGTTCGTTGGGCTTGGATATCGACATGGAGCGCTATTGATCACGCCCCGCCGCTTTCAGGTAGCCTGAGAGGCTACCTGAAAGCCCCATGCCGATTATCCGCCCTGCCTAGGGCAACAGAATATGACTCTTCCTCATAAGGAGCAAAAATGAAAGCCTTGTTAGATTTGTTCAACCCCCTGCAAACGGCCGGTGTGGACGAAGAATTCGATGCCATCCGCATCGGCATCGCTTCGCCCGACACCATCCGCGCATGGTCTTACGGCGAAGTGAAAAAACCGGAAACCATCAACTACCGCACTTTCAAGCCCGAGCGCGACGGCCTGTTTTGCGCCAAAATTTTCGGCCCGGTGAAAGATTACGAATGCTTGTGCGGCAAATACAAGCGTTTGAAATTCAAAGGCGTAACCTGTGAAAAATGCGGCGTGGAAGTGACCTTGTCCAAAGTGCGCCGCGAACGCATGGGCCACATCGAATTGGCCGCGCCGGTGGCCCACATCTGGTTCTTGAAATCCCTGCCTTCCCGTTTGGGCATGGTGTTGGACATGACGCTGCGCGACATCGAGCGCGTGCTGTATTTCGAAGCCTTTGTGGTCACCGACCCCGGCATGACCCCGCTGCAACGCCGCCAGCTGCTGACCGAAGAAGATTATTACAACAAGCTGGAAGAATACGGCGAAGATTTCGACGCCAAAATGGGTGCCGAGGGCATTCGTGAATTGTTACGCAGCTTGGACATTGTCGCCGAAGTGGACATTCTGCGTCAGGAGTTGGAGAGCACCGGATCGGAAACCAAGATTAAGAAACTGGCCAAGCGCTTGAAAGTATTGGAAGCCTTTCTGCGCTCCGGCATGAAGCTGGAGTGGATGATCATGGATGTGCTGCCGGTGCTGCCGCCCGATCTGCGCCCGCTGGTGCCTCTGGACGGCGGCCGCTTCGCCACTTCCGATTTGAACGACCTTTACCGCCGCGTGATCAACCGCAACAACCGCCTGAAACGCCTGCTGGAACTGAATGCGCCCGACATCATTGTGCGCAACGAAAAGCGTATGCTGCAGGAAGCGGTGGATTCCCTGTTGGATAACGGCCGCCGCGGTAAAGCGATGACCGGCGCCAACAAACGTCCGCTGAAATCGCTGGCCGACATGATCAAAGGTAAAGGCGGCCGTTTCCGTCAAAACCTGTTGGGTAAACGGGTGGACTACTCCGGCCGTTCCGTGATCACCGTGGGCCCCTACCTGCGCCTGCATCAATGCGGTCTGCCGAAGAAAATGGCCTTGGAGCTGTTCAAGCCCTTTATCTTCCACAAACTGGAAATCCAAGGCTTGGCCGCCACCGTGAAAGCTGCTAAGAAACTGGTGGAACAGGAAGTGCCGGAGGTGTGGGACATCCTGGAAGAGGTGATCCGCGAACACCCGATTCTGCTCAACCGTGCCCCGACCCTGCACCGCTTGGGTATTCAGGCTTTCGAGCCGATTCTGATCGAGGGCAAAGCCATCCAGCTGCATCCCTTGGTGTGTGCCGCGTTCAACGCCGACTTCGACGGCGACCAAATGGCGGTACACGTGCCCTTGAGCCTGGAGGCGCAAATGGAAGCCCGCACCTTGATGCTGGCCTCCAACAACGTGTTGTCGCCCGCCAACGGCGAGCCGATTATCGTGCCTTCGCAAGACATCGTATTGGGTCTCTACTACATGACCCGCGACAAAATCAATGCCTTGGGCGAAGGCAGTCTGTTTGCCGATGTGCAGGAAGTGCACCGTGCCTACCACACCAAACAGGTGGAGTTGGGCACCAAGATTACCGTGCGTCTGCGCGAATGGGTGAGAAACGAGCAAGACGAGTTCGAACCGGTGACCACACGCTACGAGACCACCGTCGGCCGTGCCCTGCTCAGCGAAATCCTGCCCAAAGGCCTGCCGTTTGAGTACATCAACAAGGCGCTGAAGAAAAAGGAAATATCCAAGCTCATCAATGCTTCGTTCCGCCTGTGCGGCCTGCGCGACACGGTGATTTTTGCCGACCACCTGATGTACACCGGCTTCGGTTTTGCGGCCAAAGGCGGCATCTCCATCTGCGTGGACGATATGGAAGTGCCGAAAGAGAAAGCCGCCCTGCTGGCCGAAGCGCAAAGCGAAGTGAAAGAAATCGAAGACCAATACCGCCAAGGTTTGGTGACCAACGGCGAGCGCTACAACAAAGTGGTCGATATTTGGGGCCGCGCCGGCGACCGCATTGCCAAAGCCATGATGGACAACCTTTCCAAGCAGAAGGTGCTCGACAGCGAAGGCAAGGAAGTGGAGCAGGAGTCGTTCAATTCCATCTATATGATGGCCGACTCGGGCGCCCGTGGTTCTGCCGCCCAGATCAAACAGCTTTCCGGTATGCGCGGCTTGATGGCCAAGCCGGACGGCTCGATTATCGAAACGCCGATCACTTCGAACTTCCGCGAAGGCCTGACCGTATTGCAATACTTTATCGCCACCCACGGTGCGCGTAAGGGTTTGGCGGATACCGCTTTGAAAACCGCTAACTCAGGCTACCTGACCCGCCGCTTGGTGGACGTGACCCAAGACTTGGTGGTGGTGGAAGACGACTGCGGCACCACCGACGGCTTCGTGATGAAAGCCGTGGTGCAAGGCGGCGATGTGATCGAGCCGCTGCGCGACCGCATTTTGGGCCGCGTGACCGCAGCCGATGTGGTGGATCCCGCCAACGGCGCCACTCTGGTGGAAGCCGGCACCCTGCTCAACGAGCAGATGGTGGACTTGATCGACCAATCAGGCGTCGATGAAGTGAAAGTACGCACCCCGATTACCTGTAAAACCCGCTACGGCCTGTGCGCACACTGTTACGGCCGTGACTTGGCGCGCGGCAAACTGGTGAACACCGGCGAAGCGGTGGGCGTGATCGCCGCTCAGTCAATTGGTGAGCCGGGTACCCAGCTGACCATGCGTACCTTCCACATCGGCGGTGCCGCTTCGCGTGCTGCCGCCGCCAGCCAAGTGGAAGCCAAATCGAACGGTACCGCCCGCTTCAACAGCCAGATGCGCTATGTGATGAACAACAAAGGCGAACTGATTGTGATCGGCCGCTCCTCCGAAGTGGTGATTCACGACGACATCGGCCGCGAGCGCGAGCGTCATAAAGTGCCTTACGGCGCCACCCTGCTGGTGCAGGACGGCTCGGGCGTGAAAGCCGGCCAAACCCTGGCTACCTGGGATCCGCATACCCGCCCGATGATTACCGAACACGCCGGCCGCGTAAAGTTTGAAAACGTGGAAGAAGGCGTTACCGTTACCAAACAAACCGACGAAATCACCGGTTTGTCCACCTTGGTGGTGATCGACGGCAAACGCCGTAGCGCCGGCACCAGCAAATTGCTGCGCCCGACAGTGAAGCTTTTGGACGAAAACGGCGAAGAAGTGAAAATGCCGGGCACCGAAACCGCCATCTCCATGGCCTTCCCGGTGGGCGCCATCATCACCGTGCGTGAAGAACAAGAAGTGGGCAAGGGCGACGTGTTGGCGCGTATTCCGCAAGCCTCTTCCAAAACCCGCGACATTACCGGCGGTCTGCCGCGCGTGGCCGAGCTGTTCGAAGCCCGCGTACCCAAAGACGCCGGCATGTTGGCCGAGGTGACCGGTACCGTGTCTTTCGGTAAGGAAACCAAAGGCAAACAGCGCCTGATCATCACCGATTTGGACGGCGTGGCCCACGAAACCCTGATTTCGAAAGAGAAACAGATTCTGGTGCACGATGGCCAAGTGGTGAACCGCGGCGAAACCATTGTTGACGGTTCCGTGGATCCGCACGACATTCTGCGCCTGCAGGGCATCGAAGCGCTGGCCCGCTACATTGTGCAAGAGGTGCAGGAGGTTTACCGCCTGCAAGGTGTGAAGATTTCCGATAAGCACATCGAAGTGATCATCCGCCAAATGCTGCGCCGGGTGAACATTGCCGATGCCGGCG
Organism: Neisseria shayeganii 871; assembly: GCF_000226875.1. Lineage (GTDB taxonomy): Bacteria > Pseudomonadota > Gammaproteobacteria > Burkholderiales > Neisseriaceae > Eikenella > Eikenella shayeganii. The sequence goes on along the minus strand of NZ_JH164926.1, from coordinate 1,411,825 downwards.
AAACCGGTTTCATCACCGGCGAGCAGGTGGAGCGCGGCGATGTGATGCAGGCCAACGAGCGTGCGGTGGCCGACGGCAAAGAGCCCGCCCGTTTCGATAACATCCTGCTCGGCATCACCAAGGCCTCTTTGTCTACCGACAGCTTTATTTCGGCCGCCTCCTTCCAAGAGACCACCCGCGTGCTCACCGAAGCCGCGATCATGGGCAAACAGGACGATTTGCGCGGCTTGAAGGAAAACGTGATTGTCGGCCGCCTGATTCCGGCCGGTACCGGTTTGACCTACCACCGCAGCCGCCGCCGCGCATGGCAGGCACATCACGAAGCCGAAGTGAACGAACAAGTGGACGAAGCCGAATAAGGCCGATCTGCTGTGAAAAAACCGCCGCTTCCCGATTGGGCGCGGCGGTTTTTCAGTATCGGTCTGACCACAGCATTTTTTCTTGAAGAGGCCTTAGGAAGCAAAAATCATACTCCGAAACCGATTGCTAA
>NZ_JH164926.1:1363199-1411181 GCF_000226875.1 Neisseria shayeganii 871 | reverse complement strand
CGGAGTCGGTTGCTTCTTCTTGATATTTTTGATATTTTCGTGTCAAAATATGCAAACGGAATTAAATTTCAATAAAAACAAATATTTATGATTCTAAACGCCTTCGTTAAATCCATTCAGAACATTATGCGCGGCGACGCGGGCATTAACGGCGATGCGCAGCGCATCGAGCAGATGACCTGGCTGCTTTTCCTCAAAATCTACAGCAACAAAGAACAAAACTGGGCGTTGATCGAAGACGGCTACCAATCCATCATTCCCGACAAGTACCAATGGGAAAACTGGGCAATCGACCGCAAAGACGGCCATGCGCTTACGGGCGACGCGCTGTTGCGTTTCGTCGATCAAGAATTAATCCCCGCACTGAAAAGCCTGCGCGTAACCGAACACACCCAACTTCGCCACCGCATCGTGCGCGATGTGTTTGAAGACGCCAAAAACTTCATGAAAAACGGCACGCTGTTGCGCCAACTGATTAACGAAATCGATGCCATCGACTTTGATAGCAGCAAAGAGCGCCATGCCTTTGGCGACATTTACGAAACCATCCTGAAAAGCCTGCAAAGCGCGGGCAATGCGGGCGAGTTTTACACCCCGCGTGCCGTTACCGACTTTATGGTGCAGATGATTGATCCCCAATTGGGCGAAAGCGTGGCCGACTTTGCCTGCGGCACCGGCGGCTTTTTGGTTTCCGCGCTCAACCGCTTGGAACCGCAAGTCAAAACTGTAGTAGACCGACAGACTCTCAACGCCGGCCTGTACGGCGTGGAGAAAAAACCGCTGCCGCACCTGTTGGCGATTACCAACCTGCTTTTGCACGACATCGACAGCCCGCAAATCCGCCACGGCAACGCACTGGAACACAACGTGCGCGACTACGGCGAGCGCGACCGCCACGACATCATCTTGATGAACCCGCCCTACGGCGGCGCCGAGCTGAACATCATCAAGCAGAACTTCCCCGCCGAACTGCGCTCCAGCGAAACCGCCGACCTCTTTATCGCGCTGGCTTTGTACCGCCTCAAAGCGGGCGGACGCGCCGCCATCATCATTCCCGACGGTTTTTTGTTCGGCAACGACGGCGCCAAAACCGCACTCAAAAACCGCCTGCTCACCGATTTCGACCTGCACACCATCGTCCGCCTGCCCAAAAGCGTGTTTGCGCCCTACACTAGCATTACCACCAATATCTTGTTTTTTAACAAACCTCGGGCGGGCGAAATGCCGTCTGAAAAACTTTGGTACTACCGCGTCGATATACCCGCCGACCGCAAAGCCTTTTCCAAAACCAAGCCCATGCAGCTTGCCCACTTTGCCGAGTGCATGGCGTGGTGGCACAAGCGCAGTGAAATCCAAGACCCCGACCGCGAAAGCTATCAAGCCCGCGCTTTTGACAAAGCCGAACTGCTCGCAGGCGGCTGCAATCTGGATGTGTGCGGCTACCCTAACGACGAAGCCGAAGTGCTCAGCCCCGCCGAGACCATCGCCCGCTACCACGCCGAACGCAGCCGATTAAACCGCGAAATCGACGCACGGTTGGCGAATATCCGCACGCTTATCGGGCTTTCAGACGGCCTTGACTTGGATGACTTGAATCAGGGGGGCGAATAATGCACACCCCGCAACTTTCCGACAACCTGCGCCGCGCCCTGTTGCAGGCCGCTATCGAGGGCAAACTCAGCGAACGCCAAGCCGACGACGGCCACGCACAGGATTTGCTCAAACAGATTCAAGCCGAAAAAGCCGCTTTGCTTAAAGCAGGTCGTCTGAAAAAAAGCAAAGGGCTACCTGAAATTGGTGAGGACGAAAAACCGTTTGCCATTCCGGAGAATTGGGTTTGGGTTAGGTTGGGGGAGATTACATTTAATCGTGGACAAAAAGCGCCCGATAAAGATTTTTCTTATATTGATATTGCGTCTATTGATAATACAAAGCAAAAAATGGGTTCAAAACTGGCGGTAGTGCCCGCAAAAGACGCGCCGTCCAGAGCAAGAAAGATAGTTTGCAAAGGCGATATTCTGTACGCCACAGTCCGCCCTTATCTTCTGAATATGTGCATTGTTGAACATGAAATTTCGCCTGAACCGATTGCCAGTACAGGATTTGCCGTTTTATGCACACCTTATCCGATATTAAACAAATATCTGTTTCGCGTTTTGATGTCGCCATTTTTTGACGGCTATGCAAACAGTTTGGAAAACGCAAAAGGCGTTGCATATCCGGCAATTAACGATAGTCGATTGATGAATGGATTAATTCCCCTCCCACCCCTAGCCGAACAAACCCGCATCGTTGCCAAGCTGGATGCGTTGCTGGCCGAAACCGACGCACTCAAAGCACAGGAAACCGCGTTGGCCGACGCGCAGAAAAATTTCCCCAAAATGCTGCGTGCTTCATTGTTGCAGGCGGCGATTGAAGGCAAACTCACCGAACGGGAAAGCGAAGACGGCCACGCCCAAGAGTTGCTCGAACAAATTCAAGCCGAAAAAGCCGCCCAAATTCAAGCAGGCCGTCTGAAAAAAAGCAAAGGGCTACCTGAAATCGGCGAAGACGAGAAACCGTTTGCCATTCCGAAAAATTGGGTTTGGGTTAGGTTGGGGGATTTGGCACAAATCTTAAATGGCGACAGAGGCAAGAATTACCCTGGAAAAAACTTTTGGATTGATAAAGGCAAGCCGTTTATCAATGCAGGTTCTTTGAATAATTCAGTATTGGATAATAATGGCTTTAATTACATTTCAGAAGAACGCTACTCACTATTGCGGGCAGGCTTTATTCAAAAAAACGATTTTCTTTATTGTCTCCGTGGTTCGTTAGGAAAATTTAGCTTAAACAGAGATTTTAATGAGGGTGTTATCGGGTCATCACTTTGTATTATCCGAACTATAAATGCAGGGCTTATTCCATTCATTTTTTATTATTTGCAAACAGATTTGGCTAGTGAGGGAATAAAGCAAGTTTCAAATGGAACGGCACAGCCTAATTTGTCCGCAGAAAATGTACGCAGTTTTCTATTTCCCCTCCCGCCCCTAGCCGAACAAGCCCGTATTGTCGCCAAGCTGGATGCGCTGCTGGCACAAATCGAACTCTTGGAGAACCTGTCATGAGCCGCAACCCCCTGCTCACCGAAGAAGACACCAAGCTGCGCCACATCACGCCCGCCATCGAAGCGGTGGGTTGGGCGAAAGAGCAAATATTGATGGAGTATTTCTTTACCGACGGGCGCGTTCAGGTGCACGGCAAAACCGTCCGTCGCGGCAAGCGCAAAAAAGCCGATTATCTGCTCACCGCGCCCAACCGCCGTCTGCCGCTGGCGATTGTCGAAGCCAAAAGCCGCGATAAAACGCTGGGCGACGGCATGCAGCAGGCCATCGAATATGCCGAGATTTTGGACATTCCCTTTGCCTATACCGGCAACGGCACGGGATTTTTGGAGCACGACCGCTTAACGGGCGTTGAGCGCGAATTGGCGCTGGACGAATTTCCAAGCTACGGCGAACTGTGGGCACGTTTTTCGGGTGAAAGCGGGCTTTCGGCTACCCAGCAGACGCTGTTGCAGTCGGATTATCATTTTGATACCGACAAGCAAACCACGCCGCGCTATTACCAGCGCATCGCCATCGACCGCACCGTGGCGGCCATTAGCGGCGGGCAAGAGCGGGTGCTGCTCGTGATGGCAACGGGTACGGGCAAAACCTACACCGCGTTTCAAATCATTTGGCGGCTGATGCAAAGCGGGCAGAAAAAGCGCGTGCTTTATCTTGCCGACCGCAGCATCTTGATCGACCAAACCATACAAAACGATTTTCGCCCGCTGAAAAACAAAATCACCAAAGTAGAACATAAAAAGCTCGACAGCTCGTATGAGGTGTATATGAGCCTGTATCAGCAGCTGGCGGGCGATGTGGGCGAAGAACCGTTCCGCCAGTTCAAGCCTGAATTTTTCGATTTGATCGTGGTGGACGAATGCCATCGCGGCAGCGCAAGAGACGAATCGCAATGGCGCAGGGTGCTGGATTATTTCAAGAGCGCAACCCATTTGGGGCTGACCGCCACGCCCAAAGTGAGCACGGAAGCGGACAATATTCACTATTTCGGCGAGCCGGTGTACACCTATTCGTTGAAACAGGGCATTGAAGACGGCTTTCTTGCGCCCTATAAAGTGATTCGTGTCGGCATCGATAAGGATTTGGAAGGCTGGCGGCCGCCTGCAGGCACCACCGACACCGACGGCGATTTGGTGGAAGACCGTGTGTATGAGCGCGAAGATTTCGACCGCCATTTGATTATCGACGAGCGCACCGCCGCCGTTGCCCGCCGCATTACCCGCTGGCTGGAAGAAAACGACCCCTTTGCCAAAACCATCGTCTTCTGCACCGACATCGACCATGCCGATCGGATGCGCCACGCTCTGATGAAAGAAAACCGCGAGCGGGTGAAAGAAAACCCCAAATACATCATGCGGATTACGGGCGACAACCCCGAGGGTAAAGCGCAGTTGGATAATTTTATCGACCCCAACGAGCGCTATCCCGCCGTAGTCACGACTTCCAAGCTGATGACCACGGGCGTGGACTGCAAAACCTGCAAACTGATTGTGCTGGACAACGAAATCAAATCGATGACCGAGTTCAAGCAAATCATCGGGCGCGGCACGCGGATTAACGATGCCTACGGCAAGCAATATTTCACCATCATGGATTTTCGCAACGTAACCAATCTGTTTGCCGACCCCGAGTTTGACGGCGAGCCGGTGTCGGTGATGGACGATAGCGGCGATGATGCGATTGTTCACGATGTACCCGACGGCGGAAGGCCGTCTGAAAACGGCGAAGAACAGGCGGACGGCGGCGAAACAGGCGACGGTTTTGTTCCGCCTGAAGACGAGCCGAAAAAGAAAAAAGTGCGCGTACGCGGCGTGGACGTTACCATTTTGAACGAGCGCGTGGAAATTCTCGATGAAAACGGCAGGCTGATCACCGAAAGCCTCACCGATTACAGCCGCCGCAATATCTTGAACCAATACGCCACGCTCGACGTATTCTTACAGGCGTGGAACGACGCAGAGAAAAAACAGGCGGTGCTGGACGCGCTGGAAGATGCGGGCTTGTCGGTGGAGATTTTGCAGGAAACCTATGGCAAAGCAGAGGGCATCGACCCTTTTGATTTAATCCTGAATATCGCCTACAACCGCCCCGCCATGACCCGAAAAGAACGCTCCCGCCGCTTGGAAAAAGACGGCTTTTTGCAGGCATACAGCGAAGAATGCCGCGCTGTGTTGAGCGCACTCTTGGACAAATACATGAACGAAGGCATCAGCCTCGAACAAACCGCCATTTTGCAAAACGCCCCGTTCAGCGACATCGGCACGCCCATGAAGATTGTTTCGCTGTTCGGCGGCAAGCGCGAATACGAGCGCGCGATAAGGGAAGTGCAGCGGCATCTGTATCACATTCCGCCTAATTTGCTGTATCAACGCGGCACAGGGGCGCGGTTGGGAAGGTAGCGTTGGAGATAAAGAGACTGCTGGGGAGGACATGGGCATGATATGCCGAAAAAAGCTAAGCCCTATTTACCACCGTTGTTTTGTTGGAATGGCGGGAAATGACTGTGATTCTGTGCCAAGAGACGGAGCGGACTGACAAGGGGTTGCAGCCGAACCTATTCAGGCATATGAGACCTTTGCAAAACCCCCATCTGCGGCGCATTTCTGCGTTGTGCGCTGCTCGCTCACTTGCCTATCTATTTGATATATCTGTCCCACGGGGATTCCTGACGTTCACGTTCGCTGCGCTGCTACGCCTTGAACTGCATCCACATCTGAGGGTTTTGCAAAGGTCTCATATCGGCATTTTTTAGGCGGTGTTGTGCTGCGGACATTCGGTGTTCAATGGATTTCGGGCTACCTGAAAAGGGTTTCAGGTAGCCCGAAGTGTTTGCTCCGGTCTCGGGCCGTCGGCATGGGTCTGGCGTAGCGGTTTTTTGAGACTAAATTTCCGCTGTGCACCGGCGGCTTCTGCTGCGGAAAACGCCGCACGAGAAGATGGCAAACCGCTTCTTAGCGGCGGTATTTCACCCGCTCCCGCTCGTGTATCGGCTCGGCGGCTTCGATTTTTTCGTTGGCTTGTTCGTGGTCTGCGGCGTCGGCTTCCGGCTCGGGCTGCACGGCTTCGGCGGGCGGGTGGTATTGGAATTTGCCGTACACGGGGAAGTGGTCGGAGCCGATGTGTGGCAGCACTTTGAGATCGGATACCAGAAAGTCGTTGCTGTGGAAAATGTGGTCGAGCGGCCAGCGCAACAGCCGCCAGTTGGCGTGGAAGGTGTTGTAGAGGCCGCGGCCCACGCGCGGGTCGAGCAGGCCGCTGATGCGTTGGAACAGGCGTGAGGTGTCGGACCAGGCCACGTCGTTGAGGTCGCCGAAAACCAGGCAGCTGTGTTGTTGGCGGGCGATTTCTTTGCCCACCAGGAGCAGTTCGCCGTCGCGTTCGGTGGAGGTGTCGCTTTCGGTGGGGCTGGGCGGCATGGGGTGCAGGCAGTAGATGTGCACCCATTCGCCGCTGCGCAGCTGCACTTCGGCCTGAATCGAGGGAATGTCGTCGCGCACGCGGTAGAGCACTTGGGCGTTGCGCAGCGGCAGGCGGCTGTAGAGGTGCATGCCGTAGAGGTTGTCGAGCGGGATTTTGACCTGCCAGCCGTAGGCTGTTTCCAGCGGGGCGAGTTGTTGTTCCCACCAATGGTCGGTTTCCAGCGTGAGGACGATGTCGGGGTGGTGCGCTTCGATGAGCCGCAGCAGTTTGCCGGCTTGGCGGTTGGGGGTGAGGACGTTGCTGGTGAGGATGCTGATGGTGCGCTCGTTGTCCGGGCCGGTGTAGGCGAGTACGGTGGGGCGGCGCAGGCGGGTGTAGGCGCTGATTTGCCAAAACTGCCACAGGGCGCAGAGAAGGTTGAGCGCGGCCACGGCGGCAAACCAAAGCTGGCCGGGCGGGGCGGCCAGATAGGCGGCGCCGATGGCGGCCAGATTGAGCACGGCGATTTGCAGGCGCGGAAAGTCGAATACCCGCATGATCCAGTGGTCATGCGTGAGCAGGGAGAGGAAGGTGGCGGCGGCGGGCAGGCTCAGGACGGCCAGCAGCAGGCTGTGTTGCCAAGATAGATCCGGCATGTCGGTATGGGGCGGAGGGGGGATGGGAAAACGAAGTGTAGCAGAATTGTTAAGGCGGCGGACAGTGTGGCCGGTGCAGAATGGGCGGGGATGTGCTTTCAGGTAGCCTGAGACCTTGGCAAAAGCCCCGTATGCGGCACATTTCTGCGTGGTGCCTTGATGTCTTGGGGTCATGCACGCCCGCTGTGCAGCTAGGCCTCGATTGGCATCCGCACCTGGGCTTTGCAAAGATTTCGGCTTTGGCGGGCAAAAGGCTGAGACCTTTGCAAAACCCCCATCTGCGGCGCATTTCTGCGTTGTGCGCTGCTCACTCGCTTGCCTATCTATATGATATGTCTTCGCTCGCTGCGCTGCTACGCCTTGAACTGCATCCACATCTGGAGGTTTTGCAAAGGTCTCAGGCTACCTGAATGCGGTGCGGGGCCGGGTGCGGATAAATCAGAGTAGGGCCAGAGCGGCCAAGCATTTTTCCCGCTGGCCGTGTTGCGGGGGAATGGTTTGGGTGGGCAGCACCAAGGTATAGGGCCTTCCGTGGCGGTGGGCTTCGAGTATGCGGTGGCAAAGCAGGCCGGCCAAACGGTCGGCTGAGGTGGCGGCCGGGTAGTCGGCGTGGCTGATGAGATCGGTTGCGGCGGAGAAAACAGGCTCTTCAAAGTGTTTGTCGAGCAGGCGGCCGCTTTTGGCAAACTGTTTCCACGCCACTTGCTGCAACGGGCGGCCGGGTTGGTGTTCGAGCAGGTAGGCGAGGTCTTCGCGGCCGCCGGGGCGGGCGCGACGCTCACCGCTGTCGTCGGGGAGATGGCCGGGCGGCGGGGTGTGCGGCAGAGGAGCGGGATAGACCAAGCCTTCGTCGGGCCAGTGCCAAACGCATTCGACGCGGCTGATGCCGAAGGGGAACACGCTACTGCAGTGCAGCGGCGGCAATTGCAGCCGCCCGCGCCGTTTGGCCAGTATCGGCCAGGCGAAGGGGCGGCTGTGTCGGGCGCTGAATTCGGCCCGATGGCTGTTGTGCTCGGCCGTCTGGCTGTCGTCCTCGGGCACGACGGTAAACCAGAGCAGGCGGTGGCGTTGGGCGCTGCTGCCGGCGGGATGGAGCAGCACTTCGGCGGTTTGGCCTTGGAACACTTCGGCCGGCGGGGTAATGTCCAAACGCAGGCCGAGCAGTTGCAGGCAGTTGAGCAGCACGCCGACGAGCAGGAAACCGGCCAGCCAGAACGCCACCACATAGGCGAGGTTGACTTGGTAGTTGAGGCCGACTGTCCACAGCAACACCACCATCACGGCCAGACCAAGGCCGAGGCGGGTGGGGCGCACGGTGAGGTCGCGCAGGCGCGGACTGTGTTGGGGCGCCGCCATCAGGCCACGGCTACCTGAAGCAGCATGTCCTCCAGCAGGCGGGAGACGGGCTGCGCTTGCAGGGCTTGTAGGCGGTGGCCGGCCACCGGCACCCACACGGCTTTGATGTCTTCGGGCAAAACGTGGTCGCGTCCGTGCAGAAAGGCCCAGGCTTTGGCCGCGGCCACCACGGCCAAGCCGGCGCGCGGGCTGAGGCCGGTCACGAAACGGCCGGGCTGGCGGGTGGCGGCCACCAGGCGGTACACATAGTCGGCGGCCTGCTGGGAGCAGGTGGTCTGGGCGGCTTGCGCCTGCCATTGCAACAGCGTGGCGGGGTCGGCCACGGCCTTCAGTGCGGGCAGCATCTGGCGGCGGTCGCCTTGAAAATACAGCCTGCGTTCGGCTTCGGCCACCGGATAGCCCAGTGACAGGCGCATCATGAAGCGATCAAGCTGGGATTCGGGCAGGGGGAAGGTGCCGAGCTGTTCCACCGGGTTTTGGGTGGCGATCACCAGAAAAGGTTGCGGCAGGCGGTAGGTTTTGCCGTCCACCGACACCTGCTTTTCTTCCATCGCCTCCAGCAGGGCAGACTGCATTTTCGGCGAGGCGCGGTTGATTTCGTCGGCGAGCAGGAAGTGCTGGAAAATCGGACCGGGGTGGAATTTGAAGCGGCCGTCGGCGGGCTGGAATACGTTTACGCCCAAGAGGTCGGCCGGCAGCATATCGTTGGTGAATTGGACGCGGCGGTAGCCCAGGCCGAGTACGCCGGCCAAGCCGTGGGCCAGCGTGGTTTTGCCCACGCCGGGCACGTCTTCGAGCAGCACGTGGCTGCCGGCCAGAATGCAGGCCAGTATCTGGCGCAGGATGGGCTCTTTGCCGAGAATCAGTTGGTTGAGTTGGGCAAGGGCGTTTTGCAGGGCGGGATTCATGATGTGTTTTGAGAAGGGTGAGGGCTACCTGAAAAAGGAAGAACAGGCTGAGACCTTTGTAAAACCCCCAGATGTGGATGCAGTTCAAGGCGTAGCAGCGCAGTGAGTGCAGACATATCATGAAGATAGGCAAGCGAGCGAGCAGCGCACAACGCAGAAATGCGCCGCAGATGGGGGTTTTACAAAGGTCTCAGGCTTTCAGGTAGCCGGTATGCTGGGAAAACACCGCCTTGGGGGGCGGTGTGCGGGCTCAATCTTCTACCGGCTTTTCGGCGGCCACCTGTTCGATGAGGTGGGAGAGGCTCATGCCGCGTTCGAGCGATTCGTCGTATTTGAAATGCAGCTCGGGGGTTTTGAAGAGTTTGATGCGCTTGGAAAGCTCGCTGCGCAAATAGCCTTTGGCGTGCTCCAGGGCTTCGGCGGTGACTTCGCGGGTGGCGTCGTCGAGCACGGTGTAGTAGATGGTGGCGTGGCTGTAGTCGCGGGTAACGGCCACTTCGTTGATGGTGATGAAACCGGCGCGCGGGTCTTTGAGGCCGGTGCGGGTGAGCTCGGCCAGCTCGCGCATGATTTGTTCTTGCACGCGGTCTTGCCGCGCGTATCCTTTGTTTGCTTTAGCCATGATTGCCTTTGAATAAAATGTTTTGGGGTCAGGTGTTGCCGTCGGCGGCATAGATTTGGGCCAGCAACATTTCCACGGCCTGCATTTGGGCCAGCAGTTCGCGGCTGGCGTCGTCTTCCTGGGCCAGAAACTTTTGGCGGTCCAGATGCAGGGCGCCGATGGCGGCGATGCACTGCTGCATCTCTTGGAAGCGTTCGTGACGGCGGATGATGTCGCGGTTGTCTTCGTCGTCGGCCAACAGGCGGATGTGCACCGGCTTGGCTTTGATTCGGTCGATGACGCCGCTGCAGTTGAACGACATGGTGGGGGTGTGGAAGCGGTTGTCGGCGTTGTCGAACTCCACCACAATGGAATTGCCGAACAGGAATTTGACGGTGGCAGGCTCGATGAAGTGCTCGGGGTAAATTTCCTGGCCGTCTTGCGCCAGGTTTTCCACCAAGCAGGTGTCGCCTTCTTTCAGTTGGGAAATGAACACGTGGGGCATGGGATGCTTTCAAGCCTGGCGGCAGCCTTTTATTTCAACTGGTTGGTGCGGCTGATTAAGGCGTCCATCAGGGCGTCGTATTGCTGGCGGCGGCTCTGCAGGCGGATGGCGTCGAACTCGGCCAGCTTGCCTGCAAAATCGCGGCTTTTGAAATAGGGTTTTAAGTCGAGGGATTTTTCCAAAAAACGGATGATGTTCATGTCGTTTTCCCGGTCGACCGGGTGTACCGGCATGCGTTCGGTGAGCACGAAGTTGTCGGGCAGGATCAGGGTCGCCACCAAGAGGGGCGTTGCGTTTTCGCGTTGACGGATTTCGCGCACCAAGGTAAAGGTTTCTAAGGTGTAGGTTTGTTTGTTGCTCATGTCGTCGCCCCTAGAGAAAACGGCATTGCCGGCTGACCGGCGGGTGTGTGCTCGGGCAAATGCTGCCCCGGCGGTGCAGGAAGGCTACCTGAAAGGCGGGGGGCTTTTCAGGTAACCGAGACCTTTGCAAAACCCCCATCTGCGGCGCATTTCTGCGTTGTACGCTGCTCGCTCGCTGCGCTGCTACGCCTTGAACTGCATCCACATCTGAGGGTTTTGCAAAGGTCTCAGCCTGAGGTACGGCACGGGGTGGTGCGTTACAGGGAACGGGCCACTTCGACGATGTCGAACACTTCCAGCACGTCGCCTTCCATGATGTCGTTGTGGTTTTTCAGCATCAGGCCGCACTCGAAGCCCATGCGCACTTCTTTGACGTCGTCTTTGAAGCGTTTGAGCGATTCGAGCTCGCCGGTGTGGATGACCACGTTGTTGCGGATGAGGCGGACTTTGGAGTCGCGTTTGACCACGCCGTCGGTCACCATACAGCCGGCGATATTGCCCACTTTGGATACGGTGATGACTTGGCGGATTTCCACGGTGCCGGTCTGCTGTTCTTTCTGCTCAGGCGCCAGCATGCCGCTCATGGCCGCTTTCACGTCGTCGATGGCATCGTAAATGATGTTGTAGTAGCGGATTTCCACGTCTTCGCTTTCGGCCAGCTTGCGTGCGGAGCCGTCGGCACGGACGTTAAAGCCGATGATAAACGCGCCGGAGGCAATCGCCAAGTTGACGTCGCTCTCGGTGATGCCGCCCACGCCGCTGTGCAGCACATTGACTTTCACCTCGTCGGTGGACAGTTTTTGCAGGCTGCCGGCCAACGCTTCGTAAGAGCCTTGTACGTCGGCCTTGATGATGACCGACAGATTTTGCGCCTGGCCTTCGCCCATATTGTTGAACATGTTTTCCAGCTTGGCGGCCTGCTGTTTGGCCAAACGCACGTCGCGGTATTTGCCTTGGCGGAACAGGGCGATTTCGCGGGCTTTTTTCTCGTCGGCCAACACCATGGCGTCTTCGCCGGCGTTGGGCACGTCGGAGAGGCCGAGAATCTCCACCGGAATGGAAGGGCCGGCTTCGTTAATCGGTTTGCCGTTTTCGTCCATCATGGCGCGCACTTTACCGAAGGCGGTGCCGGCCAAGAGCATGTCGCCTTTTTTCAGCGTACCGCTCTGTACCAGCAAGGTGGCCACGGCGCCGCGGCCTTTGTCCAAACGGGCTTCGACGATGATGCCTTTGGCCGGGGCTTCCACGGGCGCTTGCAGCTCCAGCACTTCGGCTTCCAGCAGCACGGCTTCCAGCAGGGCGTCGATGTTGATGCCTTGCTTGGCGGACACATCCACAAATTGGGTGGTGCCGCCCCAGGCATCGGGAATCACTTCGTGCTGGGTCAGCTCTTGGCGGATGCGTTCCGGATTGGCGGTGTCTTTGTCGATTTTGTTGACCGCCACCACAATCGGCACGCCGGCCGCTTTGGCATGGGCGATGGCTTCGATGGTTTGCGGCATCACGCCGTCGTCGGCGGCCACCACCAAAATCACGATGTCGGTGGCTTGTGCGCCGCGGGCACGCATGGCGGTAAACGCTTCGTGGCCGGGAGTGTCGAGGAAAGTGACCACGCCGCGCGGGGTTTCCACGTGGTAGGCGCCGATGTGCTGGGTAATGCCGCCGGCTTCGCCCTGCACCACTTTGGCGCGGCGGATGTAGTCGAGCAGCGAGGTTTTACCGTGGTCAACGTGGCCCATCACGGTGACCACCGGCGGACGCGGCAGCAACTCGGCTTCGGTGTGTTCTGCACCGTCTTCCAAGAAGGCTTCCGGATCGTCGGCGGCCGCGGGTTTGCCGATGTGGCCCATTTCCTCCACCACAATCAGGGCGGTTTCTTGGTCCAGCGATTGGTTGATGGTGACCATCATGCCCATCTTCATCAGGGTTTTCACCACTTCCACGCCTTTTACCGCCATTTTGTGGGCCAGGTCGGCCACGGTAATGGTTTCCGGCACCAAGACTTCGTGCACCACCGGTTCGGTCGGCGCTTGGAAGGCGTGTTGGTTGGGCTCCAGCTTGAGCTTTTTGCCTTTTTTGCCGCCGCGTACGCGGTCGTCGTCACGGCTGCTGCGGTTGTCTTTGCCGCCTTTGCCTTTGGCGGCTTTGCCGCGCGGCAAGTCGTCATCGCGTTGTGAACGGCGTTCGTCTTTTTTCGGTTTGCCGGCGGCCGCAGTGCCGGTGGAAGCGGAGAGCGGCGCTTTTTCCGTGGGTTTGGCGCTGCGTTGTTCGGCCTGCTTTTGCTCTTTGGCCGCTTTGGCTTCCTGCTGTGCCTGCAACTTGGCCGCTTCGCGGCGGGCCTGGCGCTCTTGGCGTTCTTGTTTTTCGCGCAACAACGCTTCCTGATGCGCACGCAAGGCTTCGGCACGGCGGGCTTCTTCGTCGCGGGCGGCCTGTTCGGCGGCGCTGACCACTTCTACCGGCTGCGGCACCGCAGCCGGTGCTTTTTCTTTTTTGCTGCGGCGCGGCTTCGCTTGGCCGGCATCCGCCGCTGCGGCGGGTTCGGCGGGCGCAGTATCGGCAGCCACCGGGTCGGCTGGGCTCGGGGCTTCGCTTGCGCTTGACTCGGCCGCGGCCGCCTGAGCAGCGGCTTCGGCCGCTTGGGCGGCTGCCTGTTCGGCAGCTTGTGCCGCCGCTTCCGCCTCGGCTTGCGCCTGCGCTTCTGCCTGAGCCGCCGCCTGAGCCGCCGCTTCGGCTTCTGCTTTGGCTACCTGAAGGCCGGCGTCTTCTTGCGGAATCACCACGCGGCGGCGGCGGCGGGTTTCCACGGCCACACCGCCTACGGTGCTGCGTTCTTTTTTGGTGCGGCTGACGCTGATGGGCGCGTTGTCGTCGCTGTCGTGGCGTTGGCGCAGATAGGCCAGCAGCTGCTGTTTGTCTTCGGGGGTGACGGTGTCGGCGCCGCTTTGTTTATTGACTCCGGCCGCCTGCAATTGTTCCAGCAGGGTGGGAACGGACTTTTTCAGTTCGGCCGCAAATTGTTGTACGGTGTTGTGACTCATGCGTGCCTCCTTTTATTGTTGTTCTTCGTTAAACCAATGTTCGCGCGCGGTCATGATCACGGCTTTGGCTTCTTCGTCGCTGACGCCGGTGATTTCGATCAGTTCGTCAACCGAGAGCTCGGCCAAATCGTCGCGGGTGGTGATGCCGGCCTGGGCCAGATCGCGCAGCATGTCCTGATCCACGCCCGCCAGCGTTTTCAGGTCTTCGGCCACGTCTTCGAGTTTTTCTTCCGACATAATGGCCAAGGTGAGGATGGCGTCGCGGGCGCGGTTGCGCATGGCTTCCACCGTGGCTTCGTCGAAGCCGATTTCCACCAGTTCGGCGGCCGGTACATAAGCCACTTCCTCCAAGGCGGCGAAGCCTTCCTGCACCAGCAAATCGGCGGTCTCTTCGTCCACGTTCAGGTGTTGCACGAACAGGGCGCGCAGCTCGGCGTCTTCGGCTTCGTGGCGCTCTTCGGCTTCTTCAACCGTCATGATGTTGAGCTGCCAGCCGGTGAGGTCGGCAGCCAAGCGGACGTTTTGGCCGCCGCGGCCGATGGCCAGCGCCAATTGGTCTTCGGCCACAATCACATCTACCGAGTGGTTGTCTTCGTCAATCAGGATGCGGCTCACTTCGGCGGGCGAGAGGGCGTTGATGACGAATTGGGCGGTTTCGGGCGACCAAAGCACCACGTCCACGCGTTCGCCGCCCAATTCGTTGGTCACGGCGTTGACGCGCGAACCGCGCACGCCGATGCAGGTGCCTTGCGGATCAATGCGCGCGTCGTTGGATTTGACGGCGATTTTGGCGCGGTGGCCGGGATCGCGGGCGGCTTCTTTGATTTCCAGCAGGCCGTCTTCGATTTCCGGCACTTCCTGTTCGAACAGTTTCACCAGGAACTCGCGCGAGGTACGGCTGAGGATGACTTGTTTGCGGCCGCTGGCGCCTTGTTCGTCCACGCGCAAAAACAGGGCGCGGATGCGGTCGCCGCTGCGGAAGTTTTCGCGGGGGATGCATTGGTCGCGCGGAATCAGGGCGTCCAAACGGCCGAGCTCGACGATGATACCGTGGCGTTCCACCCGTTTCACGGTGCCCAGTACGATGTCTTCGCGGCGGGACAAAAAGTCTTCCAGAATCTGTTCGCGTTCGGCATCGCGGATGCGTTGCAGAATGATTTGTTTGGCGGTTTGGGCGGCTTGGCGGCCGAATTCCACGTTTTCCAGCTGCTCCTCGTGGTAATCGCCGATTTGCAGCGTGGTGTCGGGAATTTCCTCCTGGATTTCTTCGATGGTTTTTTGGGTGTCGGGGTAGGTGTAATCCTCGTCGGCCACAATCAGCCAGCGGCGGAAGGTGCTGTATTCTCCGGTGTGGCGGTCGATTTCCACCCGCACGTCCATGTGTTCGCGGTCGGCTTTCTTTTTGGCGGCCACAGACAGCGCGAATTCCAGGGCTTCAAAAACCACTTCGGTGTCTACGTTTTTCTCGCTGGCCAAGGCTTCGGCCAGTTGCAACATTTCGCGGCTCATTGGAATGAACTCTCCTGATGGGTTATTTTTAAAATTTGAATTCCGGTTTCAGGCGGGCGCGGTCGATGTCGGCCAGCCGGATGGCAATGTTTTTGCCCTCGCAGTGGAGGGTGACGGTGTCGTCGGTGCAGCCTTCGATGCGGCCGATGAAGTTTTTCTGGCCTTCTATCGGCAGGCGGGTTTTTACTTTGGCCAGGCTACCTGAAAAGCGCACGAAGTCGGCGGCTTTTTTCAGCGGGCGGTCCAGGCCGGGGCTGGAGATTTCCAAGCGCTTGTAATCCACGTCTTCCACCATGAATACGCGGCTGAGGTGGTTGCTGACGGTGGCGCAGTCTTCTACGGTGATGCCGCCTGTTTTGTCGATAAACACGCGCAAATCGCCTTGGGCGGTGAGTTCGAAGTCCACCAATTCGTAGCCCAAGCCGGGCAGGGTGGTGTCGAGAATGCTCTGGATGTCCATTTTGCTCCGTCGAAAACAAAAAAATGGCCGCGGGGCCATTTCTCATTTACGGTTAAATAACTGAAAAACGGCGTGATTCTAACGCATCCGAAAAAAGATGGCAAATGCGGCGTGTTTGTGCCTGCCTGGCGGCGGCCGATATTGATTGATTTATCTAATGCACAAACCGCCGTTTTATCGGCATAATACGCACACTTTACACAAGACCAAGCAGGCGCAAAGCATTGCGCCGTTTCGATTATCACAGAAAATACAGAGTGTTGCCCATGAAGCCCGATTTAAGCAAGATGACCTGCATTGCGGATTTGCAGCGCGTTGCCCGCCGCAAAGTGCCGAAAATGTTTTACGACTATGCCGACACCGGTTCTTGGACCGAGGCCACTTACCGTGCCAACAGCGATGATTTCAAAGATATTCTGTTCCGTCAGAAAGTGTTGGTGGACATGGAGGGCCGCAGCCTGGCCACCAAGATGATCGGGCAGGACGTGAAAATGCCGGTGGCCTTGGCGCCGGTGGGGCTGACCGGTATGCAGCACGCCGACGGCGAAATCCTTGCTGCGCGGGCGGCGGCCAAATTCGGTGTGCCGTTTACCTTGTCCACCATGAGCATCTGCTCCATCGAAGACGTGGCCAGCAACAGCCCCGATCCTTTCTGGTTCCAGCTGTATGTGATGCGCGACCGCGATTTCATGAGCAACCTGATCCGCCGCGCCAAAGAGGCCAAGTGTTCCGCCTTGGTGCTGACGGCGGATTTGCAAGTGTTGGGCCAGCGCCACAAAGACATCAAAAACGGCATGTCCGCGCCGCCGAAACCCACCATCCGCAATCTCATCAATTTGGCCACCAAGCCCGAATGGTGCTTGGGTATGCTCAACACCGAGCGCCGCACCTTCCGCAACATCGCCGGCCACGCCAAGGGCGTGAGCGATTTGAGCTCGCTGTCGTCTTGGACCGCCGAACAATTCGATCCCAGTTTGAGCTGGGACGATGTGGCACGCATCAAAGACGAATGGGGCGGCAAACTCATCATCAAGGGCATCATGGAGCCGGAAGATGCCGAAGCCGCAGTGAAGAGCGGCGCCGATGCGATTGTGGTGTCCAACCACGGCGGCCGCCAGTTGGACGGCGCACCTTCTTCCATCCGCGCCCTGCCCGATGTGGTGAGCGCGGTGGGTTCCGATATCGAGGTGTGGCTGGACAGCGGCATCCGCAGCGGTCAAGACATTCTGCGCGCTTGGGCGCTGGGTGCGCGCGGCGTGATGGTGGGCCGTGCCTATATTTACGGCCTGGGCGCCTACGGCGAGGCTGGCGTGACCCGCGCCCTGGAAATCCTGTATAAAGAAATGGACATCACCATGGCCTTCACCGGCCATCGCAATATTCACGATGTCACCAGCGACATTTTGGTTAAAGGCACTTACTGACCGTGTGCCTGATGCCATCCGGGCTACCTGAACAGCCAAGCGGCGTATCCGCAGGGCTTTCAGGTAGCCTTCTTTACGCGCCGCCGGCAAAGCGGCGGCCAACCACACAATAAAGCTGAGACCTTTGCAACACCCCATCTGCGGCGCATTTCTGTGTTGTGCGCTGCTCGCTCGCTTGCCTATCTGTATGATATGTCTGCGTTCGCTGCGCTGCTACGCCTTGAACTGCATCCACATCTGAGGGTTTTGCAAAGGTCTCAGGCTACCTGAAAGCGGTTGGCCTGTATCACCAACATTAGAGAGAGGAACCGAACATGACTTGGAACATCAGCGACAGCGCCGCCTTGTACGGCATCAAACACTGGGGCGGCGGCTATTTCTTTATCGGCGAAAACGGCGAAGTAACGGTACGGCCGAAGCCGGAGGCCGGCACCGAAATCGGCCTGCACCGGCTGGTGTCGGAATTGCAGGCGCGCGGACAGGATTTGCCCATGCTGTTCCGCTTCCCCGATATTCTGCAAGACCGCGTGCTGCAGCTGTGCGCTGCGTTTAACGAATCGGTGGAGAAGCTCGATTACCAAGGCCGCTACACCGCCATTTACCCGATTAAGGTGAATCAGCAGGAAAGCGTGGTCAAAAACATCATCGTCCCCAAAAGCGAAGCGGTGTCGATCGGCTTGGAGGCCGGCAGCAAACCCGAATTGATGATTGTGCTGGCCTTTGCGCCCAAAGGCGGCGTGATTGTGTGCAACGGCTACAAAGACCGAGAGTTCATCCGCCTGGCCCTGATGGGGCAGCGGCTGGGTCACGAAGTGTTCATCGTGATCGAAAAAGAAGCCGAAGTGGACTTGGTGATTGAAGAATCGGCCAAACTCGGCGTGCGCGCCAACATCGGCCTGCGCGTGCGCCTGTCTTCGCTGGCTTCCAGCAAATGGGCGGACACCGGCGGCGAAAAAGGCAAGTTCGGCCTGTCGGCGGCGCAGATTATCTCGGCGGCGGAAAAACTGAAGGCCGCCGGTTTGGGCGACTGCGTGCGCCTGATGCACTTCCACATGGGCTCGCAGATTTCCAATATTGCCGACTACCGCCTCGGTTTTAAAGAAGCGGTGCGCTATTTCGGCGAACTGCGCGCTTTGGGGCTGCCCTTGGATTATGTCGATGTCGGCGGCGGCTTGGGGGTGGACTACGACGGCACCCATTCGCGCAATGCCAGTTCCATCAACTACGACATCGGCGAATATTCCCACACCATCGTCTCGATGCTGGGTGAATTCTGCGATGCCCACGGCCTGCCGCACCCGCATATTTTCAGCGAGAGCGGCCGCGCACTCACCGCCCACCATGCCGTGCTGGTGATGAATGTGACCGATGTGGAAACCCTGCCCGACCAGATTCCCGCCGTTGCCGACCCCGAAGCTTTGAGCTTCCCCGCCCGCAAACTGCTGGAAATTCTGCAAGGCGATACCGACAGCGAAATGGTGACGGAAACCTATTACCGCATTTCGCATTATCTGGCCGATGTGAACGAATACTACTTGGAAGGCAAAGTCGGCCTGCAGGAAAAAGCCCTGGCCGAACAGCTGTATGCCGTGCTGTGCCGTCGTTTGCGCCAGCAGCTGCAAGGCGGCGGCCGCAGCCAGCGGCAGGTGTACGACGATTTGACCGACAAACTGGCTGATAAATATTTCTGCAATTTCAGCGTGTTCCAAAGCCTGCCCGACACTTGGGCCATCGGTCAAGTGTTGCCCATTATGCCGATTCACCGCCTGAACGAGCGGCCCACCCGCCGCGCCGTGCTGCAGGATTTAACCTGCGACTCAGACGGCAAGGTCGGCCAGTATGTGGACCGCCAAAGCATCGAGTCCAGCATGGCTGTGCATGTGCCGGCCGCGGGCGAGCCTTATGTTTTGGGCGTGTTTATGGTGGGCGCGTATCAGGAAATCTTGGGCGATATGCACAATCTGTTCGGCGACACCGATTCGGTGAATGTGTATGTGCAAGAGGACGGCAGCGTGGCCTTCGGCGGCATCGAGATTCATGACACGGTGGAAGATATGCTGCGCTACGTGCATTTGCAGCCGCAGGAAGTGATCAACCGTTTCGAGGAAAAAATCCGCTGGGCCAAGCTGCCGGCCGAACAGCGCGACACCTACGCCGCTGCTTTCTGCCGTGCTTTAAAACAGAGCTCTTATTTGAGCGCGGAGTAAGCCCCGAGGGCTTGCCCCAAGAATATCCGAGCTTGGCCGATGGCCGGCATCCCGCGTCTGCGGCTTGTTACGTGCGAACTTGTATCCCGTCGCCGTTGCCAAGCCGCAGACGCGATTTTTGTTGCGGTATCGGCGCTCAGGCTACCTGAACAGTGTTGGCGCAAAGCTGTTGCTTAATCGGTGGAAGGCGGGCCTAAGCGGGAGCAGGGGCAGCGGCCGTCCGATCATGTTGTGGCGCAGAACAGACAGATTGCGGGACATTATGTAAATAAATAGAAATAAAATACAGAATCAATTACATTTGCCCGCCATTAATAATGGTTTTCGTTATTAATTTTGACTTATTTTTAAAATCCAATTGATTTCAAAGGTTATTTATGATTTCCCGTCCCCGATGCTTGCGTTTGAGCATATTGAGTTTGTCGTTGTTGTGCGGCTTTGCCCATGCCGACACCCAAGCGGCTGCCGATTCCGCCGAGTTGGAAACGATTGAAGTAACCGGTGCCAAGAGCCTGACCACCGGCAACTATAAAAACATTGCCGAGCGCAATGTGGCCAGCATCCGCGACGTCTTGGCCGACCGCGCCGACATCAATGTGGGCGGCGGCAGCCTGTCGGCACAATATCTGAGCATCCGCGCCGCCGGCCAAAACAAAATCGACCTAGTGGTGGACGGCACGGCTACGGCCACCCAGGCTTGGTACCACCAAGGCCGCTTCCAATTGGATCCGGCCATGATTAAGGTAATCGGCGTGGAAAAAGGCGCGGGTTCGGCCAGCGCCGGTATCGGCGCCACCAGCGGTGCCGTGCGTGCCCGCACGGTGGAAGCGGCCGACTTTTTGAAAGAAGGCCAAAACTTCGGTGTGCGGGTGGGCGCCGAAATCAACAGCAATAAAGGCGGCAGCGGCAATCTGGCGGTGTACGGCAGCAGCCACGGTTTCGACGGCCTCCTGATGGGCAGCTGGCTGAACGACCGCAATTACCGCGCCGGCAGCGGTTATACCGACACCAAAACCCGATCGTCCGAAGCCAACAATACCGCCCGCAAGCAAGGCAACTACTTGGCCAAAGTGGGCTACCGTTTTAACGACGACCACAAAATCGGCCTCAGCTACCGGCACGAGCGCTATTACGGCGTGGGCGCGGACCGGCTGGAATTTGTGATGGACGACCGTACCGGCCCCACCGAATCGCTGCAAAAAACCACCAACCTGAGCTACGAAGGCCGCAATCTCGGCTTTATCCGCGACGTGGAGGCCAATCTTTACCACCTGAAAATCGAAGACAACCGCAATGCTTGGGCCACCATTAACAGGAGCACGGTGGATCTCGGCGGCGGCCGCCATTCCGAAGCGCTGACCACCGGCGGCAATGTCAATTTCACCAGCGAGCTGCCGGGCAGCCATCTGTTGAAATACGGCGTCAATCTGCGCAACGAGAAAACCAACAGCCAAGACAAGCGCAGCGGCTATGTGGACGGCGAGCGCAAGCGCGAATACGGCCTGTATGTGGAAGGCATCTGGTCTTTGTCGCCGGTAACGCTGACCACCGGCCTGCGTTACGACCACTTCGATCTCACCACCACAGGCAATCCCGTGGGTTCGGGTAACCGCGAGGCGGCCGACGGCCAATTGAATCCCAGTTTGGGGCTGACTTGGGACATCAACCCCAATTGGGCTTTCAACGCCAAGCTTAATTACGCCGCCCGCAGCCCGCAGCTGGCTTCGGCCAACACCCTTACCGACACCCGGGGCAGTGCCGCTGCCGCACGCGGTTTGCGCACGGTAGACCCCAACCTGAAGCTGGAGCGTGCCCGCTTGGCCGAAATCGGCCTGCATTGGCATAATAACCACTTCTCCGTGAAAGGCAGTGTGTTCCAACAGACTGTGTACAACCACTACAGCAGCCTCAACGACAAGCGGGTTCACAACCGAGGCACCCTCCGCACCACCGGCTACGAATTGGACGCTTCCTACCGCTGGAACAATCTGACCGCGCGTTTGGCCATGGCTTATGCCAAGCCCGAAGCCGATTTTGTGATTGCCAACGATCCTTTGGATATCGTGCCGCAGGGGCGTAAATGGGTAACCGGTCTCTCCTACACCTTCCCGCAGGCCAATCTGGAAATCGGCTGGCGCGGCCGCTTTACCCAAAGCAAGGACTACACGGCCGACAATGTGCAGCGACACCGTGCCGGCTACGGCGTGCATGATGTGTATCTGAACTGGAAGCCTTTGACCGACATGAATGTGAATTTCGCCGTCAACAACATCGGCAATAAGCTGTATTACAGCCACAGCCAACGTGTTGCGCCTAACGCACCGCCTTCACGCGGCCGCGAAGTGCGCTTGGGCGTGAACTACCGCTTCTAAGCCTAACCGCTTGAGCAGCAGCAAAAAGGCAGACTCGCGGTCTGCCTTTTTCGTGCCCGCATGGCGGGCATCAAACTTGTTATCCGCTTGGTGAAACATGCTGAGACCTTTGCAAAACCCCCATCTGCGGCGCATTTCTGCGTTGTGCGCTGCTCACTCGCTTGCCTATCTATATGATATGTCTTCGCTCGCTGTGCTGCTACGCCTTGAACTGCATCCACATCTGGGGGTTTTGCAAAGGTCTCATGCTGCGGGCTACCTGAAAACCTGAACCCTTGGCCGCGCAGACTGTGGTGTCTGTTTTCAGGTAGCCCGAATCATGGCGCAAGCCGTGACGAAGAAGAGCGGCCGCCCCGCCGTAAGGGCGGGCATCTTGAAAGGTGCGATGTGGTTTCGCAGACAAGTTTGAGGCTGAGACCTTTGCAAAACCCCCATCTGCGGCGCATTTCTGCGTTGTGCGCTGCTCGCTCACTTGCCTATCTGTATGATATGTCTGCGTTCGCTGCGCTGCTACGCCTTGAACTGCATCCACATCTGGAGGTTTTGCAAAGGCCTCAGGCTACCTGAAAAACCGATGCGTGCACAAAAACGCACCATTTGTTTTCAGGTAGCCTCAAATCATTCGGTTGTCGGTCCGGGCGGCGCTTTAAGGTTCCAAACCTTCTTGCGCCAGCACGGCTTGGAGGCCGGGGTTTTGGCCCATGCGGCGGTAGAACGGAGCCAGTTGCGGCAGGCTGCTGTAATCCAGGCCGATGCGGTGGCACCAGCGCAGCAGCACATACAGATACACGTCGGCCACTGAAATGTCGTCGGCCAAATAGTCTTGCGTGGCCAATTGTTGGTCGGCCAAGGCGAGCTGGCGCAGAATCTGGCGGTGGGCGGATGCCTCCATGGCCTGTTTCACGGCTTCGTCTTGGATGTAGTCGGGGGTGTGGAACAGCGGTGAGAAGGATTTGTGCACATCGCTGTTGAGAAACACCAGCCAGCGGAAGGCGCGGGCGCGGCCTTGAGGGGTGTCGCTGCCGAACAGGCGCGCCTGCGGATGCAGCGAGTCGAGGTAGAGCACGATGGCCACGTTTTGGGTAAGGGTGAAATCGCCGTCCACCAGTAAGGGCACGGTGCCCAGCGGATTGAGCGCCAGGTAGTCGGGTTGTTTGGTGTCGTCGCCGCTCATGGCCTGGGCTTCGTAGGGTTGGCCGATCCATTCGAGGGCGGTGTGCGGCGTCATCGAGCAGGCGCCGGGCAGGTAATACAGTTTCATTAAAGTTGTCCTTGTTCAGACGGTAAAGAGGCCGAAAGGCTACCTGAAATACTCAGGCAGCCCGGTCGGCTTACAGGGTGATGCGGGCGCCGAGCAACTCGACGAACTGGCGCAGCCAGGCGGGGTGGGCGGGCCAGGCCGGAGCGGTGACCAAATGGCCGCTGGTGACGGCGTCGGTGACGGCGATGTCGGCATAGTCGCCGCCGGCGGCGCGCACGTCGGGCGCGCAGGCGGGGTAGGCCGAGCAGCGGCGGCCGCGCAATACGTCGGCGGCGGCCAACAGCTGGGCGCCGTGGCAGACGGCGGCAATCGGTTTGGCGGCGGCGTCGAATTCGCGCACGATTTCGATCACGCGCGGGTTGAGGCGCAGGTATTCGGGGGCGCGGCCGCCGGGAATCACCAGACCGGCGTAGTCGGCGCTGTTGACGGCTTCGAAATCGTGGTTGAGGCTGAAGTTGTGGCCGCGTTTTTCGCTGTAGGTTTGTTCGCCTTCGAAGTCGTGCACGGCGGTGGCCACCGTTTCGCCGGCTTTTTTGCCGGGGCAGACGGCATGCACTTCGTAGCCCAAGCCGAGCAGAAATTGGAAGGGCACCATGGTTTCGTAGTCTTCGGCGTAGTCGCCGGCCAGCAGCAGGATTTTTTTGCTCATATCGTTCTCCTTTTATCGTGATTGAGGGGGTGCCGGAGCACGGGCTTATCTTACGCTTTTTCCGGCCGCGCTTATATGACGCGGCGCAAATTTATCTGCGGCGGCTTGGTGGCGACACGCCACAGGCTACCTGAAACCGCGCCGACAGGCTTTCAGGTAGCCTGGGGCCGGAATGCGGCTTCGGGGGTAAGCGGCGGCAGCAATAAGGGGATTTTGCGCGTGCCCAAGCGCTGGTCGGCGCGGTGAAGGGTGGCGGCGTAGGCCTGCGGGTCGGGCAGGCGGACGGCTTGCACCGGCGTGAGCTGGCCGATGCGGCGGGCATAGGCGTATTGCGGGTTGGCGGCCAGCGCTTCGTCGAGACGGGCGGCCAGTTGCGGCGGCCAGGGCGTGTGCTCGGGCAGCAGCAGGCGGTAATGCGGCGGGTTGGCGGCCACGCCTTGCAGCAGCGCCTGTTCGGGCAGCCGCTTATCCACCGCCAGCAGGGCGCGGCGCACAAAGGCTTCGGTGAGTTTTTCGCCGCATAAATCGCTGGTGAGGTGGTCGCGGCCGATGAATTCGAGTTGGGGCAGGGCGCCGGAAAAACCGTGTACGGCCACGCGGTCGCCGGTGTCGTAGCGGTAGAGGCCGCCTTGGGTGGTGACGATCAGGCGGTAGTCCTGCCCGCTGTGCAGTTGGTGGGCCAGGCGGATGCTGCCGTCGGCGGCGGCAAATTCGTAGAAGTGGCTGTCCACCGCCAATAAGGGATGCGGGCTACCTGAAAAGGGCAGGCTGCTGACGGCTTCGGTGGCGAGCAGGCCTTTGCCTTGTAGGTACACATCGGGCAGCAGGGCCTGCAGTTCGGTGGCGGGTAGGGCGGCGGTGTGGCTGTTCCAGCAGCTCACGGTGTCCAGTTGCGGCCACAACAGGCGCGCATCGAAGCGGCCGCCGCGGAAGGCGTGTTGGGCGGTGCGGCGGCGGTGGGGGTCGCTCAGGCCGGCGAGCAGGCTGTCTTGTTCGGCAACTAGGGTGCGGAAAATGGCCAGCAGCAGGGTGGGGCTCCACACCGAAATCAGGCTTAGATCGGCGGCGGAGAGCAGCAGGCGGGCGCTGTGCCATTGCCATTCAGTGGCGCTGCGGGCTTGGGTGAGCTCGGCTTGGAACAGGGTTTGCGCGGCCAGCGCGGCGCCGGTTTCCTCGCCGAAGTAGGCCAGATCGCTGCCGCTGCCGATGGGCGTGCCGCCTGCGGTATGATGGCGGCTGCGGGCGGCCGGGCTGATGATGAAAAACAGGCGGCCGGCAAAAGCCTGCGGGCGGTGCTGCGCCAAATCGGCCAGCCAAGGCAGCACGCCGCGGCGGAAGGCGGCCAGGAGGCTGGCGGTGTAGGGAATCAGTTTGGCGCCGCCGGAAGAGCCGCCGGTTTCCTCAAACTGGATCACCGGCTCGGCGGTAAGCAGGCCGTTGCCGCCGGCAGCCAAGGCGTCGATGTCGGCGCGGTAGTCTTCGTAGCGGCGGATCGGCACTTGTTGGGCAAAGGCTGAATACCCCGCCATGTCGGCAAAGCCGTGTCGGCGGCCGAAGACGCTGGCGGCGTTCTGTTGCAGAATCTGTTGCAGAATCTGCTGCTGGGCGGCTTCGGGGTGGCGGGCGGCTACCTGAAAACGCTTGAGGACGGCGGCAAGCAGGGCGGTGGGCAGGGGCATGACGGCCTCGCGGCAAGAAGAAAAGCGCTATTGTCGGCATGGGCGGCGGTTTTGGCAAAGCCATTCAAGAGATACGGGAGGAAAAAATGGTACGCATCGACATCGGCACCGATTTGCCGTGCTCGGCAGAACAAGCGGCGGCGGAAGTGTGTCGGCCGCGGCTGTTGCACTATGTGGCCTGGCCGCTGGTGGTGTTCCGCCCGCGCGAACCGGCAACATGGCCCGAGCGCTGGGTGCCCGGCACTTATCGGGCGGGTCTGTATTTGGGCGGGGTGCTGCCTGTCGGCGGGCAGGCGATTGTGATTTCCTATCCGCAGCAGGCCGCCTTTGCCCTGCTCGACGACGGCCACGGCCGCCTGATCCGCCGCTGGTCGCACCTGATCACCATCGAGCCGGATGGCACGGGCGGCTGCCGTTACCGCGATAGGGTGGAGATTGCCGCCGGTTGGCTGACTTGGCCGGTGGCGCTGTTTGCCCACGTGTTTTACCGCTACCGCCAATACCGCTGGCGGTGGCTGGTGCGGCAAGGTTTCGATTACGGGCGGTTTGCTTAGGGTGAAGGCGGCTTTGGCGATATAATGCCGCCTGTTTTGCTCCGGCACCCGCCGAGGCTACCTGAAAGCACACACATGAACGAAATGAAGCACATTGCCGTGTATTGCGGCTCCAATTTGGGCGAAAACCGCGCCTATTACGAAGCGGCGCAGGCCATGGGCACGGCGATTGCCCGCCGCGGCAGCCGTTTGGTGTACGGCGGCGGCCGCATCGGCCTGATGGGCACGGTGGCCGATGCGGTGTTGGCCGCCGGCGGCGAAGTCACCGGCGTGATTCCGGTGTTTCTGCGCGAAAAAGAAATGGCGCACGACGGGCTGACCGAGCTGATCGAAACCGAAGACATGACCAGCCGCCGCCTGAAGATGATTGCGCTGGCCGATGCCTTTGTGGCCCTGCCCGGCGGCTTGGGCACCTATGAAGAATTGTTTGAAGTGCTGTCTTCCGCCCAGCTGCGCCTGCACAACAAGCCCATCGGCGTGCTCAACAGCGGCGGCTTTTTCGATCCGCTGCTGGCGCTGATGCGCCACACCGCCGAGCAGGGCTTTATGCCGCCGGCCAATGTGGGGCTGTTGTGCGTGGCCGATACCGCAGAGGGTTTATTGGCCGAAATGGCGGCCTACCGTTATCAGGAGGCGGGCAAATGGATTCAGCCGGCATGGACGCGCGAAGCGGCGGTGTAAACGGCGCGGCGATACTCGGTTTCGGCCATCTCGGCCGCCCGCTGGCCGAGGCCCTATACCAGCAAGGCTGCGCGGTGGCGGCGCTGAAACGCAGGCTGACTTCCGACGACATCTGCCTGCCGATTGCTTTGGAAGCCGCCGATCTCAACGCGCCCGAAGTGTGGACGCAGCCGTTTTGGGCAGAACATTGGGCCGGCAAAGCCACTTGGTTCTGCCTGCTGCCGCCTTCGGCGGTGGCCGATTATGCAGACGTGATCGGCCGCTGGTTGGCGCTGGCCGAGCGTTTTCAGGTAGCCCATATCGTGTACGGCGGCAGCATCAGCGTGTACGGCAGCGCGGTGCGCGATTGCGATGAAAACACGCCGCCGCAGCCCGATACCGAGTCGGCACGCAAAGTCTTGGCCGCCGAGCAGCTGATGTGGGCGAGCGCGGTGCCGAATGTGAGCCTGCTGCGTTTGGGCGGCCTGTATGCCGCCGAACGCCATCCTCTGTACAGCCTGCTGCGCCGTCAGCCCGCCCGTGCGCCGCACGCACCGGCCAATATGCTGCACCGCGACCGAGCCGTGGCCGCTTTGCTGGCCGCCGCTAGCCACAGGCCCGGAAGGCTGATCCGCAATGTGGTGGAAACCCCCCCATCCGTCCCGCCTCGATTTTTACCGCCGCGAAGCCGCCAAACTCGGCGTGGCGGCGCCGGAATTTGATATGGGCGACCACAGCAGCGGCAAAAAAGTGTATTCGCTTTGGGATGAGCCCTTAAGACGGTAACGGCTCGCAGCAGCCAATGCAAGCCGCACGGCCGGGCGGGCCGGTACACGGGTTTATTTTCAGACTTGGAGAGGGGTTATTCGTTGAACGACAGATAATGTTTGGTGTAGTTATCGGTCAATACTTCCCATACGGTGGAAGTGCCTTTGGTGATAAACCAGGAATCTCCGGCTTTGAAATGGTGGGTTTCACCGGTGCTTTCATCCGTAATGCGAACCTCTCCCTGCATAATGGTCGCTTGTTCGCTAAACGGGTAAACCAGACGGTAGCGACCTTTATCGGTGCCGAAATAACCGGCGCTGATCGGCGCCCCTGGATCGCCATAGGTGCCTTTGGCATAGGCCTTCACTTCCCCTCCCTCCAAGATTTCGCCGCCCAAAACGGTTAACGGACCAATCAAATCCAATTCTTGCAGGGTAATGCCTTTTTTCAGCGGTGTCAGACTCATTGTACATATCCTTTTTTGCTAATGATGGGTAGGCGCGCTTGCCGTATCTCGAAACAGTTTGCGCCCATGAACTGTTTCCGGATGGTAAGCACCGGTTCAAAGTTTCCGTTGCGGCGGTTGGTCAAAATCCCGCGTCTGCTGCGTCAGAAAATAATGAGCAGGCTCTCAGGCTTTTAAAGCTGGCTCTAACTGCGGCCGTGCCAATAGCCTGAGGTCTGGTGCATGATTTTGCCCAAGCTCACCAGCAGGGCACGGTAACGGTCTTTATGGGCAATCTCGGTATGGCGGATACTGCTCAACAAACGATAGCGTTCGGAGCCGCCCAAAATGCCTTCGGCCAAAATTTTGCAGATGATTTGGCTGGGCGTGACGCCGAAGCCCGAATAGCCTTGCACATAAAAAACATTGGGCTGGTTTTGCAAGGTGCCGATTTGGGGGAAAAGATTACGCGAGGCCGCCATGGGGCCGCCCCATGCCATATCGATATTCACGTCTTTCAAATACGGGAATACTTCTACCATCAATTTTTTATTCCACGCTTTCAAATCCGAGGGCATATATTCGATATAGCCGGTGGATGAGCCGAACATCAGACGGTTGTCCGGGGTTACGCGGTAATAATTGATAACCGGGCGGATGTCGCTGTAGGCGCCGCGAATCGGGCTGATGCGCTGAATCAGCGCTTCGCTTAACGGCTCGGTAACCGAGTTGAAGGCATAAACATTGATGGTACGGCCGTGAATTTCCGGTTCGATACGGTTGTTGAAACCGTCCACCGCCCAAACCAGTTTTTTGGCACGGACCATGCCTTGGGCGGTTCTGACTTCAATTCGGTCGCCATAGGTAACCTGTAATGCCGGACTGTACTCAAAAATGCGGACACCATAGATTTCCGTGAGTGCTTTGGCTTCGCCCAATAAGAGATTGAGCGAGTGCACATGGCCGCCGCCGCGGTGCAGCAAGGCTGCGTGATAAACTTCCGAGCCGATAATTTCGCCGACTTCCTTGCCTTCCAGGTAGCGGATTTCATGGGGAGAGTTCAGTGATTTGAACTCCTTCTCCCACGCTCTTAATGTTTTTGCCTGCCGCTCGTTGTAGGCCATGTAACCGTATCCGCTGTGGAAATCGGCATCAATATCGTAGCGTTTGATGCGTTCGCGCATAATCTCGGGCCCCATGTCGCTTAACGAGAAAATGGCCTTCAATCCGTCTTCGCCCACGTCGGCCTTAATGGCGTCGATATCATGCCCGATGCCGGCCATGACTTGTCCGCCATTGCGGCTGGTACCGCCGTAACCCAAGTAACGGGCTTCCAACACAACCGTGTCCGTTACGCCCTGCTCGGCTAGCTCCAAAGCCGTGTGGATACCTGAAAAGCCGCCGCCGATAATCACCACTTCTGTTTGGATATCGGTTTCCAGGGAAGGAAAGGACAGGTGGTAGCGCCGCGTGGCCGTATAATAAGTGGGTGCTTCATCAATGTGCATGGGTCTGTTTCTCCGGCGTATCTGCATGGGCGGGGTTGTCGCCACCCGGGGGCAGTAAAGGAAAAGTCATCTGCTTAACGGCAAGTCAACATATTTTGCTTAAAGAAAGCAGCCAACTCGTCGGTGGCGGTAAGCGGCAGTACGTGTGCCACGTATTGATCCGGACGCACCACCACCAAAGCGCCTTGCGGATCGATTTCGCGCAGCTCGAAAATGGAGTGTCCTTCCTCGGCGGCATAGATTTTTTCGTAATCAACCAATTGGAAGGGGCCTACCCGTGGTAGGAAAACGTCCGGAATATCCCTTATGTCAATCTCGTAATGCGGCTGCCGGTAAATTGCCTTGACATCGAATACACTGTCCAGATCAGCATCTTTCGGCGTGTATGCCAGCAATGGGGAGGCCTTATCATGCCCCAGCCATTGCGCCAATGCATGCAAACGGGTTTTATCGATATCGGCAAAAGCATAAATACGCCACCGGCCATCCGCTTTGGCATGATGACCCAAATGCGCCGGCACCGCATCGGCGATCCGCACCACCGGCGCCGACTTAAAGCGCTTGCCCACCGGAAAACCCTTGGCCAGCGCCTGATGTTCGGTACTGCCGATAATCATGGAAGGCGCGTATTCGGTCATAAAGCCTGCCGGAAACTCGGCCGTTCTCACATAGTACTCGCTGAGTTCGTCCGGGCTGTCAAACTCTTCCGGCTTTTTGGCCATCAAACTGGACCACTCTTTATCAAAGTTGATCAGGTCTTGCGCCACAATCTGCCGCTCGGCCGAATAAGTGGCCAGCAATGATTCCGGGCTGCGTCCGGTCAGCACCGATCCTAACTTCCAGCCCAAATTAAAACCGTCCTGCATGGATACATTCATGCCTTGCCCGGCTTTGGCGCTGTGTGTATGGCAGGCGTCGCCGCAAATAAACACATGCGGCAGCTGCTCCCCCTCTTTACCCGCATCCACGTCGTCAAACTTATCGGTAACCCGGTGACCCACCTCATAGACCGACCACCAGGCCACATCTTTCACCTCCAATTGGTAGGGATGGATGATGGCATTGGCTTTAGCGATGATGTCGGCCAGCGGGGTCTGGCGGACGGCATGGTTGTCGTTTTCGGCTACATCGCCCAAATCAACATACATGCGGAACAAATGTCCGCCTTCGCGGGGAATCAGCAAAATACTGCCGTTTTCATGTGACTGAATGGCACATTTTTTACGGATGTCGGGAAAATCCGTCACCGCCAAAATATCCATCACTCCCCAAGCATGCAGGGAAACGCCACCGATATGATGGCGGCCAATGGCTTGGCGGACAGCGCTGCGGGCACCGTCACAGCCCACAACGTATTTGGCCCGAACAGTGCGTTTTTCCCCTTCCCTACTTCCTGCGGTGTAGCGGATGGTCACCGACACCGGATATTCCCCTTCGCCCACCTGCAAACCCACAAATTCCACCCCATAGTCCGGTTCAATGCGGGCAGGCGAATTTTTGGCGACATCGGCGAAATAATCCAAAACCCGGGCTTGATTGACAATCAAGTGGGGAAACTCGCTGACGCCATGCTCATCATCCAGAGTACGGTGGGTGCGGACAATGTGGCCGGGATCGGTCTTGGAAGGCGCCCAAAAATTCATCTCGCAAATTCGATAAGCCTCTTGGGTAATGGCCTCGGCAAAACCGAAAGCTTGGAAAGTTTCCACGCTGCGCGCCTGAATGCCGTCTGCCTGCCCGATTTCCAAACGCCCGTTCCGTTTTTCAATGATGCGGGTCACAATGCTCGGGTATTGGGACAGCTGGGCGGCCAACAGCATGCCGGCCGGCCCGGAGCCGACAATCAACACATCCATCACATCCGGCAAATCGTCGGGGCGGTTAACGCCTGTCCCTTGCGCCGCCTGCACTCTCGGATTGGTTGAAACATAACCGTGATGATGAAATTGCATGATTCTTTTTCCTTTACACTCAATTGCAGCAAGAAGAAAGGATAATGTTTTTCTTTAAAATCAAAGATAAATACTTATCCCCATATTTTTCTGCCTCCATATTACTAATATATTTGCAAATTAGCAAGCGACGCCTTGTCCGCTCAAGCAAACCGGCAAAATGCCCATCAGCCGCTTGCATCGAGGGCTGTCGATAATGCCCCGCTGTACCCAAACCGCAGACCGGACAGCCCACCGGATCGCCAGCAGGCAATACGGCCAGAACAGCGTTGATGCCGTTTGAGATCTTGAGACCTTTGCCCAACCTCCGGATGCGGATGCAGTTCAAGGCGCAGCAGCACAGCAAGCATGATCATCGAACACTCCTGCGCGCTCCGTCCATCAGATGGGCAAGCAGGCATGTGATACCCATACCGGCATCAACACACAACACAAAATGCGCCGCAGACGGAGGGTCGAGATCTCAGGTTTGCCAATTTGCAGGATAAATACGCTCCCCGCCCCAAGCACGCATCCGCATGGTCTCGACGGCACATGTAAATTAATGTTTGCCTTTTTAGGAATATATTAGTATTATTTTCACAAGCAGCTTCTCGGCATTTGTCCAACTGTCTGTTTAAAAGACGGTTTTGTACAAATCTGCCGCTGAGGGGTGCGCACGCAAATTTGAGCGCCTTGACGGCATTCCCCTGCCGTTTTGAGCACAACGCAGCAGTCCCGGGATGCTGGCCGGAAACACCGAAGACATATATCGGCAGATACACATTCCAGAATCTGCCCCGTGCTTCGGTATCGAAACAACCCCTTATATCCCAATAACAATCATCCGCAACCTACAGAGGAATGAACCATGAGCAATGCAAATGCTGAAAACAGCAAATTCAAGCCACTATTAAAATTTGGCAGTCTGCTTGCCATCGCAGTGGGGCTGGTGGTGGGGCAAGGCCCTATTGTGTCTGTGTTGCAGGGCGTGGGCTACGGCGGCACCGACTTCATACTGGTGCTGGTGATCGGCCTGATTATCGCTCTGTGCAATGCCTCCACCTTTGCGGAACTGTCGCTGATGTTCCCCAAGGCCGGCAGCCTGAGTACTTACACAGAAATGGCCATGGGGCATTTCCCGGCCATTTTGGCCACCATGACCGGCTATATCATGCTGACCATGTTCGGCTTGTCGGCCGAAGTGATGCTGGTGGGCGAAGTGCTCAATGTCTTATTCCCCGGTGTCTTTTCGCCCACTGTGGTGGTGATTGCCGTGGTTGGCCTGTTTACCTTGCTGAATATTTTGGGTACGGATATTTTCGCCAATGTGCAAAGTTTTCTGACTTATGTGATGTTGGTGTTTTTGGCCGTAATCAGCGTGGTGGCCATCAGCCAGACGGGGGCGCCGGTGCCGCCGCCGCACACCCCGTTTGCCGATTGGGGCGCGATAGACGGCAGCATGCTGGCGCTGTTGGGTTTGGGTATGTGGGCTTATTTCGGCTTGGAATTTGTGTGCCCGCTGATTGAGGAGTCGAAAAGCCCTGCCCGCGACATTCCGCGCTCCATGTTTATCGGCGCTTTCGTGATCTTCGGCATTTATGCCTTACTGGCCTTGGGTGCCGGCACCTATATCAGCCGCGAAACCCTGACCAATTCGCCGGTACCGCATTTCGACTACTTTATCGCCGTATTCGGCGAGTCTTCGAAATGGGTGTTGGCCGTGGTGTGCTTAACCGCCAGCGGCAGCACGGTCAATACCGTGTTGGCCAGCGTATCGCGCATGCTCTACGGCATGGCGGAAAACGGCCAGGCATTGGGCGTGTTTAAAAAAATCCATCCCAAATTCAAAACGCCTTGGGTGGCCATCTTGTTTATGGGCGGCATCACCCTGTTGCCTACCTTGATTTTGGGCAGCAACGTCGAAACCATCATCACTTTACTGATTGCCGCCGCGGCAACCTGGGTACTGGCCTATGCCATCTCCCATTTGGATTTGATGATTCTGCGCAAAATTGCCCCCCATCATGCCCGCCCCTATAAAACCCCGATGTATCCCGTGCTGCAAATCTTGGGCATTGCCAGCATGATCTACCGCAACGGCGTGATCGAAGAAACCGGCGTTGCCGCAGGGGTACTGGGGCATCCGGCCAAGGGCATTGCCTGGCTGGCCAAAAAATTTGCCCCCTACGGCATCGCCCTGGAAGCCGGACAAATCCTCTTGGCCGGTTCGTTTACCCGCCCGGTGCGCATCCGCCCGAACGACACTTTCCATATCGACTACGGCCCCCTGGGCAGCATCAGCTGCCGGTTTGTTTCTGGCCGATGAGGAGTGTTGCCATGGATATGCCCATTAACCAATTCAAGCAAAAACTGTATGCCCGCCAACGTCAAATCGGCCTGTTTTTGGGATTGGGCGACGCCTATGCGGCCGAAGTGGTGGCCACCGCCGGTTTTGACTGGCTATTGATTGATGGCGAACACGGCCCCAACGATGTGCGCAGCATACGCGACCAGTTGCAAGTATTGGCCGCCTACCCGGCGCAGCAGGCCGTGGTGCGTCTGGCAGACCACAATCCGGCCACCATCAAACGGGTGCTGGATGTGGGCGCACAAACCCTGATGATTCCCATGGTGGAAACCGCCGCACAGGCCGCCGCACTGGTGCGCGCCACACGCTACCCGCCCCAAGGTATCCGAGGGGTTGGCACGGCGATGGCGCGTGCCGCCCGCTGGAATGCGGTGGCCGATTATTTCGCCCAAGCAGATGCGCAGATGTGTTTGATTGTGCAGATAGAATCGGTGTCCGGCTTGGCAAACCTGGCCGAAATTGCCACCGTGGACGGCGTGGACGCCGTTTTTATCGGCCCCTCCGATTTGGCGGCATCCATGGGGCATTTGGGCCAGCCTTCGCATCCCGATGTCCAACAAGCGGTGGCTCAGGCCATTCAAACCATCGCCCAAGCCGGCAAGGCCGCCGGCGTGTTTTCGGCAGATCCGCAAGTGGCGCAAGCCTACGAACGGCTGGGCGCCAGCTTTATGCTGGTGGGGGTGGATACCCTGCTGCTGCGCCAGGCGGCCGCTTCCTTGATGGCCAAATTCGGCGGTGCCGCCCAAAACAATATGGCGCCATACTGATTTCCAAACCTGAGATTTTTGCAAAATCCCATCTGCGGCATTTTTTCGCCGCGAAACCCGCCCGCAAAACCGAGGGCGGGTTTTCTATGCAAGCACACACGGGGGAGGTTGGTGTGCCTGCCTCCAGAGCATCTTTAGCCTGCCGGCCTGAATGATGGCTTATTTGTTGGGTTTGGTATAAGATGCCGACATGGTGTCCATCAAGCCTACCCTATACACAATCATATGGCTTTATGGACACCGCTTCTATATTGTATCGGGATGGCGAGGTCAGGCCACAAAAACGCAGCTGGGCTCATACAGCGGCAGTCAGGTTTTGTCGGCATTTGTATGATGAGCGGTTTTTGGCTTCGTCAATCCGTGATGCCATCGAGGAAAGCCATCCGCATATCGAGCAATCAGCACGGCTGCGTACATTCCTCATCCTCTGCGGAACTGCCGCAGCAGACGGAGCATTTCATCAAAAACCGCCATTATATTAGCCGCCAACAGCCCTCAGCCATGAGCCAAGAATACCGTAACCTACCCATGTTGCTATATAAGGCCCGGGAAAGCTTTATGACTCAATTTCGCCCCATACTCAATGAGTTTGGCGTGACCGAGCAGCAATGGCGTATTATCCGGGCCCTGGCCGAGCAAGGCGATTTGGAGCCGCGCCAGTTGTGCGAACAATGCCTGATTCTCAGTCCCAGCATGGCCGGCATGCTGAAGCGCATGGAAGAATTGGGCTTGATTGAAAAGATTCCGATGGCGGATCAGCGCCGCATCCGCATCCATCTGACCGATCAGGCCCGACAGCTCTATACCCGGGCAAAAGAACGTATTGCTCAGGAATACCAAAGCATTGCCGAAAAAATCGGCCAAGAACCCATAGCCCGGCTGTATCAGGCTCTGGACATCATCATTGAAGAATTAAAACCTTTTCAAAACCCCCGTACTTAGGGCGTGCCGTCACCAAGCGTTGCGGCGAGTGTTTGGTTAAAACCCGCATCTGCGGCCTTATCCCCAAGGGGACGCAGAAAATGCCCGCAAGATGCTCCATCCTGCTGCGCCGGTTTTACCGGCACAGCGTGTCAAACCGCCCTCTTCGGGTTAGCCTTGCCGCTGCAGATTTTGTCTCGGTAGTGCAGCGGACTGGCGAAGCTGAAAACCGCTTCGCAAGCATGATGACGGCACGTCCTAGAATTTATCGGTGATGGGGATTTTCTTGATCCCTTCTCTAACGCCTCTCTGTAGCCATTGTACGGAAACAGGCGGTTTTCGGAATGGAGGCCTTTGCCCGTCTGCGGCGCATTTCTGCGTTGTGCGTTTATGCCTTAGGGAATACCTATCTTCATAATGGGGTTGCACTCGCTGCGCTGCTGCGCCTTGAGATGCTTCCGCATCTGGGAATTTCATATATAAGGTCTCAGGTTGTGATTCAGAGAATAAGGAGTTGAAATGAACAAATGGTTGGCTGCCGGTGTGTCTGTTTTGGGTTTGCTGCTGGCTGCGCCTGCCGCCGCCCGGCCGCCGAGCGAAGAGTCGGTGGCGCGGCTGATGGCGGTGCAAAATATGGAGGCCAGCGTGCGCCAAATGCTGCCGGCCGTCTCCGCCGTGATGGAAGAGGAATTCCGGCGCGATTTGCAGCGCCGCGGTTATTCCGAAGCGCAGCAGAATACCTTGCGCAAAACGGTGTTTCCCTTGATTGACCAGGCGTTGCAGCGGGCGATGAGTTCGCCCCAGCTGCACAGCGAAATGAAGGCCGTCGTCCGCCAGGCACTGCGGGAAACTTATACCCAAGAGGAAGTGGACGCGTTGGTGGCTTTTTATGCCTCGCCGGCCGGGCAGTCTTTGCTGCGCAAACAGGGGCAGCTGACCACCCTCATCATGACCCGCATCCGTTCGCTGGGCGTCCGCTACACCGAAGCCGAAATGAACCGCATCCGCCCGCAAATCGAACGCGCCTGGCGGCAAGTCGATCCCGATTTCCGTGCCGAATAAAGCCGTTCAGGCTACCTGAAAGCAGACCATGTATCCGATTCTCAACCACCTGATTGCCCAAAATCCCGAAACGCGCAGCGCCTTGGCCGCCCACAGCGGCCGCCGCTTCGAGTTGGCTGCCGCCGGCTGGCGCCTGTGTGCCGTGATTTCGGAAGAAGGTTATCTGGCCGCCGCCCAAGGCGATCCCGAGGCCGTGCTGCGCTTTCGCAACAGCGCGGTGCAGAAAGTGTTGCAGGGGCAGACGCCCGGCGTGGGCGACATCGAAGTGGCGGGCGACCATGCGTTGGGCATGGCGCTGTTGCCGCTGATCGGCGGCCTGCGCTACCACGCCGCGCAAGACATCCGCCGTCTGTTCGGCGAAGCGGCCGCCGAGCAGGCGCAAACCGCCGGCCGCCAAATCCGCAGCGATTGGGTGGATGTGAAACAGGGCGTGTTCGACAGCGTCAGCGATTATGTGCGCCGCCACGACGATACCTTGGCCGTCCACCGCGACACTTTCGCGCCGTTTGCCGAGGCGGTGGAAACCCTGCGCGATGATGCCGCCCGTTTGGAAGCCCGTTTGAAACGCCTGGCGCGTTAAGCGCTTTCAGGTAGCCTCCGTTTGCCCCCTCCGCTACAATCGCCCGCTTTTTTGATGATCCGCTGCTCATGAGTAACCCGAATCTGCCGCCTCGCCGTTTGTCTGTGGCCCCCATGCTCGATTGGACCGACCGTCATTACCGCTATATGGCGCGCCAAATCAGCCGCCATACCTGGCTTTACACCGAGATGATCAATGCCGGTGCGGTGGTGTACGGCGACGAAGCCCGTTTTCTGCTGAAAGACGAATGCGAGCAGCCGGTGGCCTTGCAGTTGGGCGGCAGCGATCCGGCCTTGCTGGCGGCGGCAGCCAAAAAGGCGGCGGCTTATGCTTATGACGAAATCAATCTCAACTGCGGCTGCCCCAGCCCGCGGGTGCAGAAAGGTGCGTTCGGCGCCTGTTTGATGCAGGAGGCGGATTTGGTGGCCGATTGTTTGAATGCCATGCAGGAGGCGGCCCCCGAGTGCGCGGTCACGGTGAAGCACCGCATCGGCGTGGACAGGCAAACCGAATACCAAACCGTGGCCGACTTTGTCGGCACCCTGGCGCGGAAAACGGCCTGCCGCACCTTTATCGTGCATGCCCGCAATGCCTGGCTGGACGGCTTGTCGCCCAAGGAAAACCGCGATGTGCCGCCGCTCAAATACGAATATGTGTACCGCCTGAAGCGCGAGTTTCCCGAGTTGGAAATCATCATCAACGGCGGCATTACCGACAATGAGCAGATCGCCGCCCACCTGCAGCAGGTGGACGGCGTGATGGTGGGGCGCGAGTGTTACCACAATCCGATGATCATGCGCGATTGGGATCAGCGTTTTTACGGCAGCAGGCTACCTGAAACCACCCATGCCGAATTGGTGGACCGGCTATACCGCTATATGGCGGCGCAGATTGCCGCCGGCCGTGGCACCACGGTGCGCCACATGGCCCGCCATTATCTGGGCCTGATGCACGGTCTGAAAAACGCCCGCACGTGGCGGCGGATGCTGTCGGACGCGGCCTTACTCAAGCCGAACCGGCCGGAATTGATTTTAGAGGCATGGGCGGAGCTGGCGCCTTTCGTGGGGCAGGCAGAGCAGTAAGCGGTGCCGACGCCCGCAAAACCGTTGCCATTTCGCAACCGGCCACCGGCTTTTGCGGGGTAGCGGTCATCATTTGGTCACAATAGTGCTATGATTCAGGCGGTTTTGATACCGCTCAAAAAAACTGAATATACTGTTTCGGAGACTTTCACAATGAAAATGAACCAATCTGTTTTGGCCGCCATGATGATGGCTTTTGCCCTGAGCGCCTGCGGCGACAAAGCCGCTGACCCTGCGCCTGCTGCCAGCGAAGTAGCCGCTCCGGCTGCCAGCGAAGCGATGCCTGCTTCTGCTGCTCTGCCCGCTTCTGAAGCCGCGCCGGTTGAGCCGGCTTCTGCGCCTGCCGAAGCCGCTACCACTTCTGCCACCCCGGCAGCTTTGGATGCGACTTGCCAAGCCTACTTCGACCGCGTGGAAGCTTGCTTGGCCAAAGTGGACCAAGGCGTAGCTGCTTCTTTTGCCACCCAAAACGAAGAGCTGAAAAAATCTTTGGCTGAATCGCCTGCCGAACAACAGGCTGCTGCTTGTAAACAAGCCAACGATATGTTTGCCGAAAGCGCCAAAGCGCTGAACTGCGAATAATCCGGCCGCTTCTGCCAACCCCGCCTGCATCAGGCGGGGTTGTTTTTCTCTTTTCAGGTAGCAGAGACCTTTGCAAAACCCCCAGATGTGGATGCAGTTCAAGGCGTAGCAGCGCAGCGAACGAAGACATATCATATAGATAGGCAAGTGAGCGAGCAGCGCACAACGCAGAAATGCGCCGCAGATGGGGGTTTTGCAAAGGTCTCAGCATGGGGTTGGCAGCGCAGCGGTGCGGTATGGCTGCGGTGCTGGGGGGCAAACCTCCCCGCTTTCGGCGCTGGCCATGCTCGCTGCCCCCTGAATCCTGACTGCCATTCCGTTTGTTTGCGCTGATGAATACCTTTTTTTCCTCCTTGCAGTTCGCCCTCAATATCATGCTGCCCAATATCCTGTTGCTGTTACTGGGTTGGGGTTTGAAACGGATAGGCTACCTGAACGAAGCGTTTTGCGCCGAGGCCTCGCGCACCGTGTTTTTGGTGTCGCTGCCCTTGCTGCTGTTTCTCGGTATTCTCAACGGCGAGGCCGATTATGCCGCCCAATCCGTGCTGTTGGCGGCCGGCATCGGCAGCACCCTGATGATTTTTACTCTGGCCGAGTGGGCGGCGGCGCGTTGGGTCAAGCAGACGGCGGACAAAGGCGTCTTCGTGCAGGGCGTGTTCCGCGGCAATCTCGCCATCATCGGCCTGTCTTTGTGTGCCAATGCCTATGGCGCGGACGGCTTGGCCGTGGCGGCGGTTTACACCGGCGTGGTGACGATTCTCTACAATATTCTGGCGGTGATGACGCTCAGCCGCCATCAGGGCCAGCGGCCCAAATTGGGCGCCATGCTGCTGACCATGTTGAAAAACCCGCTGATTCTGGGCATTGCCGCCGCCATGCTGGTGCAGCAAAGCGGGATCAGTGTGCCCAAGCCTTTGTTGACCACGGCCAAGTATCTGGGCGATTTGGCGCTGCCGCTGGCTTTGCTGTGCGCGGGGGCCACGTTCAATATGAAGAGCCTGTTCGGCGCGGGTGATATTTCCCTGTGGGCCAGTGCCGGCCGTTTGCTGTTTGCGCCTGTGCTGGCGGTGGCGGTGGGTTTGGCCTTCGGCTTGCGCGGGCTGCACATGGGGGTGCTGTTTCTGATGTCGGCCACGCCGGTGGCAGCGGCCAGCTATGTGATGACCCGCGCCTTGGGCGGCAATGCCACGGCGGCGGCCAATATCCTCGGTTTCACCACCGCCGCTTCCATGCTCACCACTTCGCTGGGCATTGTGTTGATGCACCTGCTGGGCTGGATGTGAGGCCGGATTGGGGGCAAACCGCTTCTGCGCCGGCAGGCAAAGAATGCTTGCACCACGTGTTACAATGCCGCCGTTTTCTTTTCAGGTAGCCTTTTATGCAGCAATATCTCGATCTGATGCGGCATGTGCTCGATAGCGGCACCGATAAAGCCGACCGCACCGGCACCGGCACCCGCTCGGTGTTCGGCCATCAAATGCGTTTTGATTTGGCGGCAGGCTTCCCCCTGCTCACCACCAAAAAACTGCATTTGCGTTCCATCATTCACGAATTGCTGTGGTTTTTGCGCGGCGACACCAATATCGGCTACCTGAAAGCCAATAATGTGTCGATTTGGGACGAATGGGCCGACGAAAACGGCGACCTCGGCCCGGTGTACGGTTACCAATGGCGTTCCTGGCCTGCGCCCGACGGCCGCCACATCGACCAAATCGCACAAGTGGTGGCGCAGATCAAAAAAAATCCCGACAGCCGCCGCTTGCTGGTGTCGGCTTGGAATCCCGCCTTGGTGGACGAGATGGCGCTGCCGCCCTGCCACGCCCTGTTCCAGTTTTACGTGGCCGAAGGCAGGCTTTCCTGCCAGCTCTACCAACGCAGCGCCGATATTTTTCTCGGCGTGCCTTTCAATATCGCCAGCTACGCCCTGCTCACCTTGATGGTGGCGCAAGTCTGCGGTTTGCAGCCGGGCGAATTCATCCACACTTTGGGCGACGCCCACCTGTACAGCAACCACTTCGACCAAGCCCGCCTGCAGCTGGCGCGCGCGCCCCGTCCTTTGCCGAACATGCTGCTCAATCCGGCGGTGGACGATTTGTTTGCCTTCCGCTTTGAGGATTTCGAGCTGCAAGATTATGATCCGCATCCGCACATCAAAGCCGAAGTGGCGGTGTAGTGTGGCGTTTGGGTTGCAGCCGTGTAAATCCGTCCGCCTTTTCTTGCGCCACCCGCGGCTTTGCGGCATAATTACTCGCTTGTCTTTTGAAGTATAGGCACATTCCCTATACCCGCTTTCTCAAGGAAAACATCATGAAACCCAATACCCATCCCGACTACCACGATGTTCAGGTAAGCTGCTCTTGCGGCAACCAGTTCACCACCAAATCTGCCATGAGCAAAGAAGCGTTCAGCATCGAGGTGTGCTCCGAATGCCATCCTTTCTACACCGGCAAACAAAAAATCGTGGACAGTACCGGCCGCGTAGACAAATTCAATCAAAAATTCGGCAATATGTTCAAACGCTGAATCTGAGTTAAGGCTGCTGCGGCAGCCTTTTCTTATGGGCAACTGCCCCCATAATCGTTTTTTCGGCGTCTTTGCGGCCCGCATCACACACGGCGGCTGCCGGCCGCCACCTTAAACCATCATCAGAGGAAACCTCATGACCGAATATCCCCAAGTCGGCAGTCCCCTGTTTTACGGCGTGTTTTTCGTTGCCGTATTGATCATGATTGCCATCGATATGCTGACCTTGAGAAAAAGCGGCGCCCACAAGGTCAGCGCCAAGGAAGCCCTGTTTTGGAGCGCCGTTTGGGTGGCCGTCTCCTGCGCCTTTGCCGGCTGGCTGTATTTCGA
This sequence comes from Neisseria shayeganii 871, assembly GCF_000226875.1. Taxonomy (GTDB): domain Bacteria; phylum Pseudomonadota; class Gammaproteobacteria; order Burkholderiales; family Neisseriaceae; genus Eikenella; species Eikenella shayeganii. The sequence continues at coordinate 1,369,601 of NZ_JH164926.1, read as the reverse complement.
GCTGGCGGGCAACCCGGCTTACGGCAAAGCGGTGGCCACCGAAAAAGTGTTGGAATACTTCACCGGCTATGTGTTGGAAAAATCGCTGGCGGTGGACAATATTTTTGTGTTCCTGATGATTTTTTCCTATTTCAAAGTGCCGCCCGAGTATCAGCACCGCGTGCTGCTGTACGGCGTGTTCGGCGCCATCGTGCTGCGTGCGCTGATGGTGGGCATCGGTGCCGTGCTGGTGCGTGAATTCAGCTGGGTACTGTATATCTTCGGCATCTTCCTCATCTTCACCGGCCTGAAAATGCTGAAGCCGGAAAAAGAAGAGGCCGCCGATTTGGGCCGCAATCCGCTCTTGCGTTGGTTGACCAGCCACATTCCGGTGAGCAAGAACTTTGATCAGGAAAAATTCTTCACCGTAGAAAACGGCAAAAAAATGGCCACCCCGCTGTTGCTGGTGTTGGTGATGATCGAGCTGAGCGACGTGGTGTTTGCGGTGGACAGCATCCCCGCCATTTTCGCCGTGACCACCGATCCCTTTATCGTGCTCACTTCCAATATTTTCGCCATTCTCGGCCTGCGCGCGATGTATTTCCTGTTGGCCGATATCGCCGACCGCTTTGTATTCCTCAAATACGGCCTGGCTTTTGTGCTGACCTTCATCGGCGTGAAGATGCTGATTGTGCATTGGGTGCACGTGCCCATCCCGGTTTCGCTCGGTGTGATTTTCGGCGCCTTGGGCTTGTCGATTCTGATTTCCCTGCTGCACAACCGCCGCAACGGTTCCACGCAACACTAAGCGCTGCGCACACGGCCGCCATCAGGCTACCTGAAGCCTTTCAGGTAGCCTGATGTGCTGCAAGCGGGGCGGCTTTCGCGTAAAATGCCGCCCGTTTTGATTACTTCCCCCACAGGATGCCCGCCCATGATCAACCCCATTTCCGCCCTGTCTCCGTTGGACGGCCGTTACGGCAAATCCGTTGAAGCCTTGCGCCCGATTTTCTCCGAATACGGCCTGATGAGGGCCCGGGTCAAAGTGGAGCTCAGCTGGCTGAAAGCCTTGGCCGCCGAAGAGCACATCCGCGAAGTGCCGGCTTTCAGCGATTTCACCCTCAACGAAATCGACCAAGTGATTGCCGATTTCTCTCTGGATGATGCCGCCGCCGTGAAAGCCATCGAAGCCACCACCAACCACGACGTGAAAGCCATCGAGTATTGGCTGAAAGAGCGTTTCAACGGCGTGCCGGAAGTGTTGGCCGTGAGCGAATTCATCCATTTCGCCTGCACCAGCGAAGACATCAACAACCTCTCCCACGCCCTGATGCTCAAGCAGGCGCGCGACGAAGTGCTGTTGCCCAAATTGCGCGAAGTGGCCGACAAACTGCGCGACATGGCGCACCATCTGGCTGCGGTGCCGATGATGAGCCGCACCCACGGCCAGCCCGCCACCCCCACCACTCTGGGCAAAGAAATCGCCAATGTATTGGCCCGCCTCAACCGCCAAATCGGCCTGCTGGAAAAACAGGAATTCTTGGGCAAAATCAACGGTGCGGTGGGCAATTACAACGCACACATGGTGGCCTATCCCGATGTGGACTGGGAGGCGCACTGCCGCTATTTCGTCGAATTGGACTTGGGGCTGACCTTCAACCCCTACACCATCCAAATCGAGCCGCACGACTACATGGCCGAATTTTTCCAAACCCTCAGCCGCATCAACACCATTCTGATCGACTTCAACCGCGACGTGTGGGGCTATATTTCCTTGGGCTATTTCAAACAGAAAGTGAAAGCCGGCGAAGTGGGCTCGTCCACCATGCCGCACAAAGTGAACCCCATCGACTTTGAAAACTCCGAAGGCAATCTGGGCATGGCCAACGCCGTGTTGGGCTTTTTGGCGGAAAAACTGCCGGTATCCCGCTGGCAGCGCGATCTTACCGACAGCACCGTGCTGCGCAATATGGGCGTGGGCACGGGCTACACCCTGCTCGGCTTGGTGGCCCACCTGCGCGGCCTGAACAAACTGGAAGCCAACCCCGCCGCCCTGGCTGCCGACTTGGACGCCACTTGGGAATTGCTGGCCGAACCCATCCAAACCGTGATGCGCCGTTACGGCGTGGCCAACCCCTACGAAAAACTGAAAGACCTCACCCGCGGCAAAGACGGCATCACGCCGGAGGAATTGAAAGTATTTGTGGAGGCGCTGGAGATTCCGGCGGAAGCAAAAGCCGAACTGCTGAAGCTGAGCCCTGCTGCTTATGTGGGTAAGGCCGAGGCTTTGGCCAAGCGCATTTAAACCCTGCCGCAAATGGATACAGGCTACCTGAAAGCGTTTCAGGTAGCCTTTGGTTTTGCCTGGGCCGCCGCTTGTCAAGCGCAGCGGTGTGCCGATGTTGCACAAATGCCGAGGGCGGGGCAATCGGCCTCAATCATCGGGCCGCTTTTGGTACAATATGAGCGTAGTTAAGCGTTTCCGACATCCCCTCAGTACGCAAGGATATTTTGATGACTTCCCACAACCCTGCAGTCGGTATGAAAGGCGTCAATTTTGTGGCGGCGGCCGTTTTGCTCGCCATTTCGGCCTATTTTGTTTATTGGGGACTGGGCTACACCCATTACAACCATCCGATTCTGTTCGTGCTGGCCGCCTTTCTCGGCATTTTCATGGCCTTCAACATCGGCGGCAACGATGTGGCCAACTCTTTCGGCACTTCGGTGGGCGCCGGTACGCTCACCATTCCGCAGGCTTTGGCGATTGCCGCCCTGTTTGAAGTGAGCGGGGCGGTGTTGGCGGGCGGCGAGGTTACCTCCACCATCCGCAGCGGCATTGTCGATTTGGGCGGTTTGGATATCCGGCCGCTGCAGTTTGTCTACATCATGATGGCGGCATTGGCGGCGGCGGCTTTTTGGTTGCTGTTTGCCACCCGCAAAGGTTGGCCGGTGTCCACCACCCACGCCATCATCGGCGGTATTGTGGGCGGTTCGCTGGTATTGGGTTTCCAGATCGGCGGCCCGGAGGGCGGTTTGAGTCTGGTGAAGTGGAGCAAAATCGGCGAAATCGCCATTTCTTGGGTGCTGTCGCCCCTGCTCGGCGGCCTGACCTCTTATCTGATTTTCAAATGCATCAAAAAATACATTCTCGGTTATAACGAAGCCGCCGAAATGCAGATTCGCGCTTTGCGCCAGCAGAGAACGGACTACAAAAAAAGCCACAAAACGCTGTTCGACCAAATGACCGAGGTGCAGCAGCTGGCCTATACCGCCGCCATGGTGCGCGATGCCCAGATTTACAATGAGGGCAATTACCGCGTGGAAGATTTGGAGTCCGATTATTACCGCGAGCTGCACCAAATCGAGCGGCGCAAACATGAAGTGGCCGCTTTCCGCGCCTTGCAGGTGTGGGTGCCGGTGGTGGGCGCGGTGGGCGGCATGATGATTGCGGCCATGCTGTTGTTTAAAGGTTTGAAACACCTCAACCTCGGGCTGACCGATACCCACAACGTCCTCATCATGGGCATGGTGGGCGCGGCGATTTGGATGGCGACTTTCGCTTATGCCCGCCAGCTGAAATCGGGCGACAGCACCGACCGCGCCACTTTCATCATGTTCAGCTGGCTGCAAGTGTTCACCGCCTGCGGCTTCGCCTTCAGCCACGGCTCCAACGACATCGCTAATGCCATCGGCCCGTTTGCCGCCATCATGGACGTGTTGCGCAGCGGCGAGGTGGGCAGCAAGGCGGCGATTCCGCCGATTGCCATGCTCACATTCGGCGTGGCCTTGATTGTGGGTTTGTGGTTTATCGGCAAAGAAGTGATTGCCACGGTGGGCGAAAATCTGGCGAAGATGCACCCCTCCTCCGGTTTTACCGCCGAGCTGGCGGCCGCCACCATTGTGATGCTGGCCTCTGCCTTGGGCTTACCGGTATCCAGTACCCATATCTTGGTGGGCGCGGTGCTCGGCATCGGTTTGGTGAACAAAAACGCCAACTGGGAATTGATGAAACCGATTGCGCTGGCTTGGGTGATTACCGTGCCGGCAGCCGCCACGCTGGCGGCGGTGAGTTTCCTGCTGTTCAACGGCATTTTCGGTTGAACGGATGTTTTCAAGAGGCTACCTGAAAACCTTTCAGGTAGCCTGATTGTTTTGATTGGAATGGTTGCGCCATGAATATTGCTTTTGAACTGTGGGTGGTTTTTATTTTGGCGGCTGCCGTGCTGAACGGCCTGCTGGTGTGGTTGTGGCTGCGCGGCCGCTTCCAGGCCGACCGCCACCGGCTGCAATTGGCTAACACCGCCCTGCAGGAAAACCTGCAGGCGGCGCTGCAACGGCAGCAGGACAGCGAAACCGCCCGCCGGGCGGCAGAGGAGCGGCTGGCCGAATGGCAGCAGCGCTGCCACGGCGAGCAGGGCCGTGCCGCAGCGGCGGCGGAAGCGGCGCGCCAATGGGAAGCGCGGGCGGAGCGGAGCGAACGCAGCCGGCAGGAGGAAGCGCAAGAGTATGCTGCATTACAGCAGGAGCTGGCCGATCTGCGCCTGCGCCACGAGCGGCTGTGCACCCAAATCGAGCAGGAGCGGCTGGCGCAAGACGAGAAACTGTCCCTGCTGGGCGAAGCGCGGCAAAGCCTGAGCAGCCAGTTCCAACAGTTGGCCAACGAGATTTTGGAAGAGAAAAGCCGCCGTTTCAGCGAGCAAAACCGCGAGCAGCTCGGCCTGCTGCTGGACCCCTTAAACGAGCGCATCAGCGGTTTCAGTCAGCTGGTGCAGAACACTTATGAAAAAGAAGCCAAGGAGCGGCTGACGCTGGAAAACGAGCTTAAGCGCCTGCAGCAGCTCAACCACCAGCTGCACGACGACGCCCAGGCGCTGACTCAGGCTTTGGTGGGCAGCCGCAACAAAAGCCAGGGCAACTGGGGCGAGATGATTTTGGAGAAAGTGCTGGAAAGTTCGGGCTTGGTGAAAGGGCGCGAATACAGCGTACAGAGCGGCGGCCGCCAAACCGACGACGAAGGCCGCACCCGCTATCTGCAGCCCGATGTCTTGGTGCACCTGCCGGAAAACAAACAGCTCATCATCGACGCCAAAGTGTCGCTCACCGCCTATGTGCGCTACACCCAAGCGCAGACGGCGGAAGAGGCTGAAGCCGCGCTGGCGGCCCATTTGGCTTCCGTGCGCCAACACATCAAAACCCTGTCGGCCAAATCGTACAGCGACATCGAAGGGCTGACCTCGCTGGATTTCGTGTTTATGTTCGTGCCGGTGGAGCCGGCTTATCTGTTGGCATTGCAGCATGATCCCGAGCTGTTTCAGGAGTGCTTCGACAAGCGCATCATGCTCACCGGCCCCGGTACGCTGTTGGCCACGCTGCGCACGGTGGCCAATTTGTGGCGCAACGAATACCAAAATCAAAACGCGCTGAAAATCGCCGAAGAAGGCGGGCGGCTGTACGACAAATTCGTCGGCTTTGTCAGCACGCTGGAAGGGGTGGGCAAAAATCTGGAACAGGCGCAAAGCTATTACCAGCAAGCCTTCAAGCAGCTGTCGGCAGGGCGCGGCAATTTGGTGAACCGGGCGCAGAAGCTCTACCAACTCGGGGTGAAAGCCGGCAAACAGCTGGATCGCGGCTTGGCCGAGCAGGCGGAGGGGGAAGCCGAGGCGCTGCCCGGGCTACCTGAACAGGATCAGGCGGCAGGAGAAACGCCGGACAAGGCGAATTCCACTGCCGACAAAGCATGAATTTCTGCGCTGTCGAATAAGGGCAGCACACAGTCTTCGGCCTGCAACAGCAGGCCGATTTCCGTACAGCCCAAGATCACGCCTTGCGCGCCTTGTGCCTGCAGGCCGGCAATGATGTCGAGATAGCGGGTTTTGGAGCGGGATTCGATGTGCCCCAGGCAGAGTTCGTCAAAAATAATGCGGTGGACGGCATCTTGCTCCTCAGGCGTCGGCACCAGGGTGGCAATGCCCAAGCGCTGCATCCGTTCGCGGTAAAAGCCGTCGCTCATGGTGAAGCGGGTGCCGAGCAGGGCCACGGTGTCCAAGCCTTGCGCCCGAATGGCGGCGGCGGTGGCGTCCACCACATGCAGCAGCGGTATCGAAACCGCGGCTTCGATTGCGGGTGCCACTTTGTGCATGGTATTGGTGGCCAGCACCAAGACTTCGGCGCCGCAGGCGGCCAGGCGGCGGGCGCTGTCGGCCAATATCGCGCCCGCTGCTGCCCAATCGCCGGCTTTTTGCAAAGCGACAATGCGCTCGAAATCGACGCTGTGCATCACGATGTCGGCGCTGTGGTTGCCGCCGAGGCGGGCATTCACGCTGCGGTTGATGATTTGGTAATACAGTACCGTGCTTTCGGGGCTCATGCCGCCGATGATGCCGATGGTTTTCATGGCTTTTTCCTCGTGAATGGCGGGACTAG
>NZ_JH164926.1:1355849-1362995 GCF_000226875.1 Neisseria shayeganii 871 | reverse complement strand
CTCTAAACATCTAGGACAGGCTACCTGAAAGCGGTTGGGCGGGCGCGCTGTCGGTTTGGGCGACCGGCTCTTGCATCAGTGCCTGCATCAGCTCGGCGGTTTCCGCTTCTAAGGCGCGCAGGCGTTCGGCCAGCTGCTCGTTCATGTGCAGGGGCAGGGAAGGGTCGTGCGATTCGGCCAAAATGTGTTGGCGCCGGTCGTCGCGGGCGGTATAGAGGTCGGCCAGCTCGCGTGCTTTCCCGGCGGAAATGCCCAAAGCTTCCAAGGCCAAACGGCCGCTGTGCACGGCGGCATCGAAGGTTTCGCGCACCACATGGTTGGCGCCGGCGCGGTATAAATCGTGGCTGTGCCAATGGTCGTAGGCGCGGGCGATGACCGGCAGCTGCGGATAATGGCGGCGCACGAATTCGATGATTTCGATGGCGCGGCTGCGGTCGTCAATGGCCACAATCAACAGTTTGGCCCGCTGCAGGCCGGCGGAGGCGAGGAGTTCGGGGCGGTTGGCGTCGCCGTAATAGGTTTTCAGGCCGAATTGGGTCAGGCCGTCCACCGTTTCCGCGTGGTAGTCGATCACGGTGGAATGGTAGCCGCAGGCGGCCAGCATGCGGTTGATTTGCAGGCCGAAGCGGCCGTGGCCGAGCAGAATGATCGGTTTTTCATCGCCGATTTCGTCATCCGGGCGGTGGTCGGCGGCGTTGTCTGCCGTTTTGTTGAGGCGCTCGTAGAGGATAAACAGCAGCGGGGTCGCCACCATGGAGAGGGCGATCACCAGCAGGATGCGGTCGGCCAGCAGCGGCGGCAGCAGGTGGCTCTGTTTGCTGATCGACAACAGCACAAAACCGAATTCCCCGGCTTGTGCCAAGCTGAGAACAAACAGCTTGTTGGCCGTCGAATCGAGGCGGAAGATTTTGCCCAATACCAACAGCACCAGCATTTTCAACAGCATCAGGCCGCCGGTGAGGCCGAGGACCAGCCACCATTCCCCACCCAAGAGCTTGAAGTTGATGCCGGCGCCCACGGTAATGAAAAACAGCCCCAGCAGCAGCCCTTTAAACGGCTCCAGATGGCTTTCCAGCTCGTGCCGGTAGGCGCTTTCCGCCAGTGCCACGCCAGCGATGAAGGTGCCCAGTGCGGGCGAGAGGCCGATGACCGACATCAATTCGGCAATGCCCACCACCAGCATCAGGGTAAAGATGGTGAACATTTCGCGCAGCCCGGTGCGCCCGATGCGGCGGAACGCGGCGGGCACGATGCGGCGCACACCGAATACGATGGCGGCCAGCACCAGCGCGGTGGCCAGCGCCTGCAGCCACACCGGTTCGCCGGCCAAGAGATTGATGGAATGGTCGGCATCGGGCGCATTGGCCGCCGCACCGGCTGCGCCTAAAAGCGGCAGCAGTGCCAGCATCGGGATGGCCGCCACGTCTTGGAACAGCAGCACCATAAAGCCCGCCTGCCCGCCCTGCGTATTGAGCAAACCTTTTTCGCCCAAGGTTTGCAGCACGATGGCGGTGGACGACAGAGCCAGAATGCAGCCCACTGCCACGCCGACTTGCCAGCTTTGGCCCAGAGCCACCGCCGCTCCGGCAATCATGGCCACACTGAGACCGACCTGCAGGCCGCCCAAGCCCAATAATTTGTGCCGCAGCTGCCACAAAGTGTGCGGCGCCAGCTCCAAGCCGACCAGAAACAGCATCATCACCACGCCGAATTCGGCCACGTGCTGAATGGTCTCCACTTCCTTGCCCACCAAACCCAATACGGGGCCGATGGCGATGCCGGCCATCAGGTAGCCCAATACCGAGCCGAGGCCGAAGCGTTGCGAAACCAAGACCGCGGCAACGGCGGCAAACAGATAGATGAAGGCGTAAAGCAGAATCTCAGACATGGCGGTGAAGACGGAATGGGAGGAACAGCGCAGTCGCTTGATTGTGGAGAAAGGAGACGGCGCACGGAAGAGGGGCAGGCTACCTGAACAGGCCGCCCGAGCGATGCAGGCGGTTTGGGGCCTGTGCACAAACAATTCAGGCTACCTGAAACGTTTTCAGATAGCCTGAAGCAGGATTAGCCGATTTCGGCGGCGTATTGTTCGGCGGTCAGCAGGCCGTCCAGATCGGCGGCGTTGGCCGGGCGGATTTTGAAAAACCAACCTGCGCCGTAAGGATCGCTGTTGGCGGTTTCGGGGGCGCCGACCAAATCTTCGTTAACCGCCAGCACTTCGCCGGCAATCGGGGCGTAAACGTCGGAAGCGGCTTTCACCGATTCCACCACGCCGGCTTGGTCGTCGGCGGCCAGGCTGGCGCCCACTTCGGGCAGCTCGACAAAAACGATGTCGCCCAACAGCTCTTGCGCATGCTCGGTAATGCCCACGGTGACGCTGCCGTCGGCTTCCAGACGCAGCCATTCGTGGCTGGATACGTATTTCAAATCAGCGGGGATATTGCTCATGGTGTGTTCTCCAAGTGGGTAAAGAGCGGCCGGCAATCCGGCCGGATGGGTAGCTTAAAAAGAGACTTCTTTGGCCAGCTCGTCCAAACAGGCATTTGCGCGGCGTTTGAACGAGCCTTGGTTGTCTGCTATGTCTGGGTCTTCGATCAAGTCGTCGATCAGACATTGTTGGTCTCGGCAAATCAGCGCATAGCGTAGGGTGTTGGCGGTGCCGAAATTGCTGAAGCTCACCTGTACCTCGCCGCTGTCCAGCAGGCGGAAAGCCAAGCTGGAGGCGATTTCCTTAGGGTCGGCATCCTGCCCCTGAACAATCGGGTCGTAATCAATACAGGCAATGCCGCCTGTGGCTTGTGAGGCACGTTGGTCGCGCGCTAAGGTGCGTTTGAGATCGGCGCTAAGCAGGGCGGTATCAATCGACCCTTGGTAAACAACCGGCTCTTCGGATGCGGCTTGGCCGGCATCTGGATTTAGAAAAGAGGCATACAGGCTTTTCACCGTTTCCAATTTCAGGCGGCCGTAATCGGTTGTCGGTATCGGGGCTGAACTTTCCGCAGCCGGCACCACCACGACTTCTGATTTTTCTGCCGACGGCTCGGCGGGTGAGCACGCCAGCAAAGGCAGGCTGAGCAGGCAGGCGGCAGATAAACGGCGGCAATATCGACTCATGGCGGTTGCTCCAAAGCGGAAGATGGTATGGTAAAGATGGTTTCAGGTAGCCTGAGACCTTTGCCTCCCATCTGTGGCGCATTTCTGCGTTGTGCGTTTATGCCCTACGAACTGCTCGCTTGCCTATCGTGTGATATGTCTGTCCCGCAGGGATTCCTGGCGTTCACGCTCGCTGCGCTGCTACGCCCTGAACTGCGTCCACATCTGGAGGTTTAGCAAAGGTCTCAGCCTGTTGCCAAGGCTACCTGAAAGCGGGGCATGGCATCAATCGAATTGTTTTTGGCCGTTGCGCACAAACGGCAGTTTCAGCACGCGCACGTCCACTTCCTTGCCGCGCATCAGCACTTTGGCGGTGTCGCCTGCAAAGGCTTTCGGCACGCGGGCGATGGCGATGGACTGCTTCAGGCTGGGCGAGAACACGCCGCTGGTGGTGATGCCTTGGCCTTCGGGCGTCACCACTTCCATGCCTTCGCGCAAAACGCCGCCTTTGGCTAGCAAGAGGCCGACTTGTTTGACGTCCACGCCTTGTTCTTTGAGGGCGACGAGGGCGGTTTTGCCGATGAAGTCGCGGCTTTCGTCTTTCAAATCCACCGTCCAGCCCATGCCGGCCTGCAGCGGGCTGGTTTCGTCGTCCATGTCGTGGCCGTAGAGGTTCATGCCGGCTTCCATGCGCAGGGTATCGCGGGCGCCGAGGCCGCAAGGTTGAACGCCGGCTTCGCGCAGGGCGGCAAAGAAGGCGGTGGCTTCGCTGCCGGGCAGAATCACTTCTACGCCGTCTTCGCCGGTGTAGCCGGTGCGGGCGACAAACCAGTCGTTGCCCAAATCGGCGCCTTGGAAGGGCTTGAGCGCGTTAACGGTTTCGGCCCATTCGGGTTTGACGGCGAGCAGTTTTTCAATGGCTTTGGGACCTTGCACGGCGAGCATGGCAAGATCGTAGCGGGGAGTGATGTCAACGCCGAACGCTGCGCCCACTTTGGCAAATTGGGCCAGGTCTTTTTCGCGGGTGGCGGCGTTGGAGACGATGCGGTATTGGGTTTCGGCTTCGTTGGCGCGGTACACGATGAGGTCGTCCATCACGCCGCCGTTGTCGTTGAGCATGGCGGAATAGAGGGCTTTGCCGACGAAGGAGAGTTTGGCTACGTCGTTGGCGAGCAGTTTTTGCAGCCAGGCTTTGGCCTGTTCGCCGCGGATGTCGGAAACCAACATATGCGAAACGTCGAACATGCCGGCATCGGTGCGCACGGCTTCGTGTTCCTGGATTTGCGAACCGTAGTTGACGGGAAGCGCCCAGCCGGCGAAATCAACGAGTTTGCCGCCGGCGTCTTGGTGGGCGGCATAGAAAGGGGTCTGCTTTAAGCTCATGGGAGCGTACTCCTGGTGTTGGGGAAACGGTTGTCTGTTGGTTGCCTAGGCCGGCAAGGAAGCGAATTGGTCCCGCATAGTTTATGGCATGCGTGAAATCTAAGCTTTCGCACCAAAGCTGCCGTCGCTAAAGGGGCGGTAATTTAGTGTGGCGGCACCGGGATGAGACTGTCCGCTTGATTGAGCCAGAGGACGCCTTGATTTGGCCCTTTTGCTCAATGCCTTAAAAATATGTTGGTGGCCGCCATAAATCGACACAAAATGCCCTTTTTGCAGTGTTTGCGGGCAATATTTTTGCAAAGGTGACGCAAAGGGGCAGTCTCTGCCGCAAGCCTTAGCCTGTCAGCCCTACTTTGTCTATGCTGCCGTTGGGGGCGGTTGTGTCGGCACCTTGTGCAGACTGTTAGGGTGGGGCTTTACTAGACTTAACGGGCAGCTGTGAAGTTTTCAATTGCATTGATGGCGGTTTGGCTTGGAAAAAAGCAACTTTCATTAAATGCGGCGCTCAAATGGTCCTTGGACTGCTTAAAAAAACTGGCTGGATTATCACCTGATTTTGAAAATAGGGGCAAGGCTTAAATGCGGCTTGGCATGGGCGTTGCTCAAACCTTAAACAGACGACACTTGAATTACTTAATTTAACAAAATTTGTCATGTTTAAGTAAACAAACCGATAATTTCGTTTAATACTGTGAAGCTTGAATGAGTGAATGTGAAATAGACATTAAAATTTCCTTTCTAATCCTAACTTTGGAATTTTATTCCAACGGCATTTCGCTATAATGCGCCCGTGCTCCGACTGTAGAGTGATCACTGCTGATACCGTCGGGACAAGAAAAAGGTTGAAGTATTCGGATGTTAATAAACGGGAAAATAGGGAGCTGTCTTAGGTGATTTCAGTTAAGGCGGCTGTCGTCATGATCAATGCAAATCAATGGGAAAAACAGCAGCATGACAACAACCACAACCACTTTAGATAAAACCGATTTAAAAATCCTGCAGGTATTGCAGGGCAACGGCCGATTGACCAATGTGGAATTGGCCGAAAGGGTGGCGCTGTCGCCATCGCCCTGCCTGCGGCGCCTGAAACAGCTTGAGGAAGCAGGGGTGATCCGCAGTTATGCCGCCTTATTGAGCCCGGAAACAGTGTGCTTGGGTCTGCAGGTGTTTATCCGGGTGTCGGTAGATAAGGGCAGCCATTCGCGGGACGGCTTTGCCGAATCGGTCAAACAATGGCCGGAGGTACTGAGTTGCTTTGCACTCACCGGCGAAACCGATTATATGCTACATGCCTTCTTCACCGATATGCAGGCTTTTTCCCACTTTATTCTGGATACCTTACTGTCGCACCCGGGCGTGCTGGATGCGCGCTCCAGCTTTGTGTTGCAGGAAGTGAAGAACTCAACCGCGTTGCCGCTGCATCATTTGGCGGCAGATTGAATATTTGCCCGGTTGGCCGGCTTTCAGGTAGCCCGATGTGGTGTTGAGGCTACCTGAACGCCTTGATTTCGACAGTAAATTTTGATTTTGCCGAACGGCAGGGTTTATAATCCTGCCCTTTTTTCTGTCTGCAGGAAACCCAACCCATGAATGCTGTTCCGGATGAGGCTGCCGTTTTGGCCGATACCCGCCATTGGCTGGAGGCGGCGGTGATCGGTTTGAATTTGTGCCCGTTTGCCAAGGCGCCGTATGTGAAAGGCCGGGTGCGCATAGCGGTTAGCCGGGCCCGGCATTTGGATGCTTTTTTGGAAGATTTGGACCGCGAGCTGCAATATCTGGCTTCCGTGGCGTCAGAGGAGGTGGAAACCACGTTGTTGGTGCATCCCACGCTGTTTCCCGACTTTCTGCTCTTCAACGATATGTTGGAATTGGCCGATGCGGCGGTGGCCGACAACGGCTTGGAAGGCGTGTTGCAGATTGCGCCTTTCCATCCCGACTTCCAATTTGCCGACACGGAGGCGGACGACATCGGCAATTACACCAACCGCAGCCCTTACCCCACGCTGCACCTGATTCGCGAAGACAGCATTGCCAAAGCGGCGGAGGCGTTTCCCGACGCCGCCGAGATTTTCGAGCGCAACATCGCCCTGTTGGAAGAAATGGGACGCGAGGGGTGGGACAGCCTGGGCGTGGCCCGCGCTTGTCCGCACAAACGGGAGCCGTCGTGATTGTCCGTGCTTTATTGTGGGTGGCCGGAGCGCTTGCCCTGCTGACCGGCATCGTCGGCATTTTTCTGCCGCTCTTACCCACCACGCCGCTGGTGCTGTTGGCGGCTGCCTGCTGGGCGCGGGCGTCGCCGCGTTTCCACCGCTGGTTGCACCAACATCATTATTTCGGGCCGATGGTGCAGGATTGGGAGGAGCGCCGTGCTGTGCCCAGGCGGGGCAAGTATTTGGCGGCCGTTATGATGACGATTTCCTGCAGCTGGATGTTTTACGCCTTTCCTGAGCGTTGGTGGGCGGCGGCCATCACTTCGGTCATCTGCTTTTGTGTGGCCGTTTGGCTGTGGCGTCTGCCCGATGCTTGAGGCGGAGGGAGGGACGGCGCAGGCAGATGTGATGTTTGCCTTTTTCGCTTGGAAACGCAGGAAGCCTTCGCATAAAAAAATCGCCCCGTTGGCCGGCCAGCGGGGCGATTTGTATTGTTTCGGGCTGAGACCTTTGCAAAACC
>NZ_JH164926.1:1334748-1355386 GCF_000226875.1 Neisseria shayeganii 871 | reverse complement strand
GCAAAACCGCCAGATGTAGATGCAGTTCAAGGCGTAGCAGCGCAGCGAGCGTGAACGCTAGGACTCCCCGTGGGACAGACATATCTCTAGATAGGCAAGCGAGCGAGCAGTACCCATAGGGCATAAACGCACAATGCAGAAATGCGCCGCAGATGGCGGTTTTGCAAAGGTCTCAGGCTACCTGAAAATAATGCCGTCAGGCCGCATCTTCATGAATAAAGCGTACCCCGGCCAGCTGCGATTGCAGTACGGCCTGCCTGATGGCCGCCAGTGCTTTCGGGCGCACGAAATTGCGGCGGCTGGCCAGCACGATGCGGCGCTGCGGCACCGGCGGCTCGAAAGGCACGATGGAGAACAACAGGTGGTCGTTGTCGGTCAATGCACTGGAGGGCAGCACGCTGATGCCCAAGCCGCTGGCCACCATGTGGCGGATGGTGTTGATGGAGCTGCCTTGCACGGTATTCGCCAAACCGGGTATCCGTTGGCGCGAAGCGAGTTCGGAGCAGCTTTCCATGATTTGGTCGCGCAGGCAGTTGCCTTCGTTCAGCAGCAAAACCTGTTGGCTGGCCAAAGCATCGGCGGATACGGCGTCCAACTCCTCAAACTCATGGCCCTTGGGCACGATCACGAAAAAAGGCTCGTCATACAAGGGCGAGGTCACAATGCCCGGTTCGTGATAGGGGGCAGCCACCACCAGGGCGTCCAAGTCGCCTTTTTTGAGGCGGTCGGTTAAGGCTTGGGTGTAGTGCTCCTCCAGCATCAGCGGCATGCCGGGTGCCAGCTGGCGCAGCGACAGAATCAGGCGCGGCAGCAGATAGGGGGCAACGGTAAAAATCAAGCCGAGTTTGAAGGCGCCGCTCAACTCGTTTTGTTCGATGGCCGCCATATGCTTGATGCGGTCGGCCTCTTCCAAGACACGGTGGGCTTGTGCCACGATGCGCTCGCCTGCCTCGGTGGTTTTCACTTCGCTGCTGCTGCGGTCGAATAGGGAAACGGCCAGCTCTTCCTCCAGTTTTTTGATGGCAATGGAGAGCGTGGGCTGGCTCACGAAGCAGCGTTGGGCCGCCCGGCCAAAGTGGCGCTCCTGCGCCACGGCTACGATGTAGCGTAACTCGGTCAGGGTCATGTTCGGTCGGCCTCGGCTTTGCGTTGCGCGTCCGGCAGAATGATGTTGAGCTCCAAAACGTCCACGCCGTCTTGTTTTTCTTGCGAAATGCGGATGTCATCCAGTGAGACGTTGACGTATTTGGACAGCACTTCCAGCAGTTCTTTCTGCAGGGTAGGCAGGTAGTCGGGCGCCTGCTCTTTCACGCGCTCCTGTGCGATGATGATTTGCAGGCGGTCGCGCGCGACTTGGGCCGACTTCTGTTTTTTGCCGAACAGCATATCGATCAGAGACATGGCCTTATCCTCCGAACAGGCGTTTCAGGAAGCCTTTTTTCTCGGCTTCCAAAAAGCGCATTGGACGGTTTTCGCCCAATAGGCGGGCCACCACGTCTTGATAGGCGTTGGCGGCGTCGGCATCGTTTTGGTGGATCACCGGCGAGCCGGCGTTGGAAGCCTGCAGCACGCTTTGCGATTCGGGAATCACGCCCAACAGCGGAATGCGCAGAATGTCGGTGATGTCATCTACCGAAAGCATTTCGCCTTTTTCCACGCGCTCGGGGTTGTAGCGGGTAATCAGCAAGTGTTCTTTAACGGTTTCGCCTTGCTCGGCTTTGCGGCTTTTGCTCTGCAAAATGCCCAAGATGCGGTCGGAGTCGCGCACGCTGGAAACTTCGGGATTGGTGGTGACGATGGCTTCGTCGGCGAAATAGAGCGCCATCAGCGCGCCGGTTTCTATGCCGGCGGGCGAATCGCAAATCACGTATTCGAAGCCCATTTTTTCGGTGAGCTCCTGCAGCACGCGCCCTACGCCTTCGCGGTTGAGGGCGTCTTTGTCGCGGGTTTGCGAGGCAGGCAGGATGTAGAGCTGGTCGCAGTGTTTGTCTTTGATCAGCGCCTGGTTGAGCGAGGCTTCGTTTTGGATTACGTTGACCAAGTCGTACACCACGCGGCGTTCGCAGCCCATGATCAGGTCGAGGTTGCGCAGGCCGACGTCGAAGTCGATCACGGCGGTTTTGTGGCCGCGCAGTGCCAAGCCGCTGGCAATGCTGGCGCTGGTGGTGGTTTTGCCTACACCGCCTTTGCCGGAGGTGACTACGATGATTTTTGCCACAATAAATTCCTTTTGTGTTGGTGAATGGGGTTTCAGGTAGCCTTTCGGACTCAGGCCTTTGCAAAACCTTCAGATGTGGATGCCGTTCCAGGCGTAGCAGCGCAGCGAGCACAGGCCTATCAGACAGATAGGCAAGCGAGCAAGCAAGCGCACTCTAGGCGTAAACGCACAACGCGGAAATGCTCTGCAGATGGGGGCAAAGGTCTCGGGCTGTCAGTCTCCGAGGGCGGCTACTACCAAACGGCCTTCCTGCAGATAAACCTGCACGGCTTTGCGGTGCAGATGGGCAGGCAGGTCTTGATCGAAGGTGCGGTAAATGCCGGCCACCGACACCAGTTCGGCCTGCATGGACTGCACGAAAATACGGGCGTTTTGGTCGCCGTCGGCGCCGGCCAGGGCGCGGCCGCGCAGCGGGGCGTAAACGTGGATATGGCCGTCGGCAATCACTTCCGCGCCTTCGCTGACCATGCCCAGCACAATCAAATCGGCATTTTCGGCATACACCTGCTGGCCGGTGCGGATGGGGCGTTCCACCACCAAGGTTTTGCGCGCCCCGACTACGGGCGGCGGGGCGGTCGCAGCGGGCGGCGCTTCGGGCAGGGGAATGCTTTTTTCTTCGTTGCGCGAAGGGCCGCAAAACGCCAGATGATAGGCCTGGGCCACCGGCAGCCATTGTTCGTCGGCGTGGCGCAGGGTGCCCAAGCGCAGGCCGTAGCGGGCGAAAAGATCGAGAATGCTGCCCAAGTCAAAAGTATCGGGGTCGTCCAGCGCCTGAACATCCAACAGCAGCGGCATATCGGCAAACGCGCGGTATTGCACCGCCCGCTCTTCCAAGGTCTGGCGGACGGCCGCCGGATCGGGGCTGTTCAGTTGCACCGCCAGGGCGTCGAGGCGGGCGGATTTGATGTCGAAAGCGGGTTTCATCAGGCGGCAGACGGGTGTTAAACGGGCGGAGTTTACCGTTTTATCCACAGCGCATCAATCGGCTACCTGAAAAGGGCGGATGTTCAGGTAGCCTGCTGCTGCCGTGCCGCATTAAGGCTGCTGCACTATGCGGTGATAGCGGCCCGGCGCGAGGCGCACGCTTTGGCGCAGGTCGTCGCGGCCGCACCAGCGGATGTCGAGCTGCACTTCCGCCACCGCCGCCTTGCCGAGGCCGAACAGGATGCGGCGGTCGTTTTGCGCGGCAAAGCCGTTGTTGGCGTACACCTCGCGGTGTTGCGCCGTCAGGCCGGCTTGCGGCAGTAACTGCACCTTGCTGCCCAGTGCGTCACGGTTGCAGCGGCGGCCGTCGCCCACCAATTCCAGCCCCAGCCAGCCGGCGGCCTGGCTGTCGTTGCGGTAGAGGCTGGGCGGGGCGGTCATGTGGGTCACCAATACATCGGCATCGCCGTCGTTGTCGAAGTCGGCGGTAATCATGCCGCGCGAAGTGCCTTTTTGCGTCCAGCCCACTTGTTCGGCCACATCGACAAAATAATCGCCGCGGTTGAGATACACGCGGTTGGCTTCGTGGCCGAAGATGCAGCGGCCGCGCACGTCGGCCCAGCGGTCGGCATAGCCGTGCACCTCGGGGCCGGTGAGGGCGATTTGGGCGTTCCAATACCAGTAATCGGGGCAGGGCGTTTCGCCGGGGTCGTAGGCGTTGTCGGCCATGCCGTTGGCCTGCAGCATGTCTAAGCGACCGTCGCGGTTGAGATCGACGAAGGCGGCACCCCAGCCGAAGCGGCGCTCGTTGAGGGCATTTCGGCGGCCGGCTTCGTCGCGCAGCATGTCGGGGCTGTGTTCGCCGGCTTGGCTGTGGTTCATCCATAAGAGACTGCCTTCGGCCTGCAGTTTGTGGTGCACATTGGAAACGTGGATGTCGGGTCGGCCGTTGTCGTCGAGGTCGCCGAAGGTGGCGTTCATGCCTTTGTAGGTGTCGCGGCCGATGCTGCCGGCGAGCCGGCCCTGCACGGGGCTGAAGCCACGGCCTTGGCGGTTGATATAGAGTTGGTCGGGGCCGAAGTCGTTGGCGAAATAAATATCCGGCCAGCCGTCGTCGTTGAGGTCGCCGGTGGCGGTGGCCATGGTCCAGCGGCGGCCGCCAAAGCCGCTGTCGGCGGCGGGCACGGCGGCAAAGCGGCCTTGGCCGAGGTTGCGGTAGAGCCAGTTTTCGTCGGCGTTGTCGGCATTGTGCCAGGAGCGGTGCATCACGTTGAACATGCGCCGGTCGCCCTCGTATTCGGCTTCAGGTAGCCGGAAGATGGAGTAGCGCACGGGGCGGTTATAGTCGGGCAGGTGGCGCTGCATGATGTTGGTAACGATGACGTCCAGCCGGCCGTCTTGGTCGGCGTCGAGCACATTGGTGGAGACGCTGATTTGGTAGGCGTCCAACCCGGCTTCGCGGCTGGTGTCGCTAAAGCCGAGGCGGCCGGTTTCGATCAGATCGTTGCGCAACAAACGGCCCGGGCCGAAACCGGTGCCCAACAGCAAATCGGCATCGCCGTCGTTGTCCATGTCAAACCAGGTGGCGGCGGCAATCAGGCCGTGCTGTTCAGGTAGCCTGCGCTGTGCGTCGAGCATGGGCAAATCGAAACGCTCGAAGCGGAAACCGCCGCGGTTGAGCCACAGCTGGGCGCGGTCGGCCTCGCTTTTGAGGGGTTGGGTGAGAAAGACGTCGGGCAGGCCGTCGAGATCGACATCGGCCACCGCAGCGGCATCGCCAACCGACAACAGCCATTTGGCCACATGGTGCATGCGCGGGTCGGTGCGCTGCCAGATGTCGCCCGGCTCGCCGACTAGGCCGCTGACGGCGGCGGGGATTTCGGTGAGGTGGAAGCCGGCTGCATCGGCATCGCCGAAAGCATGATTGGCACGATACACCCCCCAGCCGCCCAGGCCGAGGGCGGCGATCACCGCCAGCGCGCGCCCTTGTTGGCGCAGCACCGTGCGCCACGGCGTTTGCCCCTGCCGCCACCACAGCCAGGCCCAGCGCAGGGTGAAATAGGCAAAGGCGGCGTAAAACAGGGTGGAAAAACTCTGAATGCGGTGCAGCAGCAAATCCACCACCACGATAAACAGAGCCATGCCCACCTGGCCGCGGCGCGAGTTGGGCGAGGTGGGCGGATCGGTGATCATGAAAAAGGTAAACAGATAGAACGCCGGCGAGGAGAAGGCACCCAAAAACAGGGTTTCCGGCGGCAGATGGTGTTGCAGCACCCAGGCGCGCAAGGCCAGCTGGATGGCATAAAACACCAAAAACGACACAATCAGCGCGCTGCGGCGGATATTGAGGGCAAACAGCATCAGAGCGGCGGTCACCACGAAAAACGCAGTCACGCCCGAGCCGCCCCATTGGTAGGCCGGAGCGGGGGTGATCATGCCCTGGCTGAGGGTGAGCGCGGCGATGACGCCGAACAGGCCGGGGTTATACACATGGCGGCCGTTGACGGTGCACACATATTTGGAGGCGATGGCGAAAAACGGCGGGATGGCCGCCAACCACAGGCCGTGGGCGAAATTGGTGAGGATGGACAAACCCATGCCGGTGATGGCGGCACTTAAGGGCACGAGCAGGGTTTTGCGGCGCAACAGATAATGCAGGCCCATATCCAAGAGCACGCACAGCGACACGATAAAGGCTACCTGAAGCGGGCTGCGGTTAAAGCCCCACAGCGTCATGCCGCAAATCACAAAAGTGGTGAGCAGGGCAAAAACCGCCCAGCGCGGGTCGTGTCGGGTGGGGAGGCGTTCGAGTGGCGGCATGGTCGGCATGAAGCGGAGCAATATTCAAGACAGGCGGATTATCCCCTGTTTTCCGCCCGGCTTAAAGGGTGGCGGTTTGCCTTTGCTCGGCAGCAGCCCGCTTTTTCATCTTGCGGAAAATACTATACAATCCGCCCCTTGTGCCGGCCGGGCAGGGTTTGGACGCTCAAGCCCGGCCGCCGTTTCGATAACCGGGAACGGCACGGTTTAGGCTACCTGAAAACGGCAAGATGCGGCTTTCAGGTAGCCTGATGCCGTTTCATTGAGATGATTAAGGAAGTCATGTCTTTGCTGCATACTGTCGGCTCGTTTTTGCTGGCGATTGTGATTTTGGTGAGCCTGCACGAGCTGGGGCACTTGCTGGTGGCGCGTTGGTGCGGCATCAAGGTGCTGCGTTTTTCCGTGGGCTTCGGCAAACCGTTTTTGAAGAAACGCTGGCGCGGCATCGAATGGTGTTTGGCGCCGATTCCGCTGGGCGGCTATGTAAAAATGGTGGACACCCGCGAAGGCAATGTGGCCGAGGCCGATCTCCCTTATGCGTTCGACAAGCAGCACCCGGCCAAACGCATCGCCGTGGTGGCCGCCGGCCCGCTCACCAATCTGGCCTTGGCCGTGTTGCTCTATACGCTGACTTTCAGCACCTTCGGCGTGAAAGAAATCCGTCCGGTGGTGGGCACGGTGGAGCGCGGTTCGATTGCCGAGCAGGCCGGTTTCCAAGCCGGCGACACCATCCACAGTGTCAATGGCAAAGCCGTTGCCAATTGGGGCGACGCCCAAGCCGAAATCATCATCAATTTGGAAGCCGGCCGCGTTCAGGTAGCCGTCAGCGATGCCGACGGCCGCGCCGCCGAGCGTTCGATTGATGTGGCCGACACCCCGCAGGCGGCGCAAGCGGCCAAGCGCGGCGGCTATTTCGGCTTGGTGCCGTTTAAGGTGGAGAACACGCTGGAGACGGTGGCGCCCGATTCGCCAGCCGCGCGCGCCAGTTTGCAAAAAGGCGATACCATCGTAGCGGTCAACGGCGAGCCCACCGCCACCTGGCAGGATGTAACCGCCATTGTGCGCGCCCACCCGCAAGACCGGCTGAGCGTGGACTACGTGCGCAACGGCCAAGCCCGGCAAACCTTTCTGCGGCCGGACGCCAAGCCCGACGGCAGCGGCAAAAGCTACGGCTTTGCGGGTTTCAGCGGCCGGAGCAACCAAGCCTGGGCCGAGCAAAATACCCGTCATTACCGGCCTTCGGTCGGCCAAGCCTTTCTGCTGGGTACCGAGCGGCTCTACAGTTATACGGTGCTGACCGGCAAGCTGTTCGCCCGCCTGCTCACCGGCCAGGCTTCCATCAGCCACATTTCCGGCCCGCTGACCATTGCCGACTATGCCGGCAAAACCGCCGATGCCGGTTTGCCGGCCTATCTGGAGTTTCTGGCGGTCATCAGCATCAGCCTGGGGATTTTGAACTTGCTGCCGATACCTGTTTTAGACGGCGGTCATTTAATGTATTATGCCGCCGAATGGATTCGGGGCAAGCCCGTGAGCGAGCGCGTGCAGATGCTGGGCATCCGCATCGGACTCTCGCTGATGCTCATGCTGATGCTGGTGGCTTTCTTCAACGATATTACCCGCTTATTTGGATAACCATGAAACTGAACAAACTCTCTTTCGCTTTGATTGCGGCCGGCCTGTCGTCTTGGGCGCTGGCGGCCGATCCGTTTACCATTCAGGACATCCGCATCGAAGGTCTGCAGCGTACCGAGCCGGCAACCGTGTTCGGTTTCCTGCCCATCCAAATCGGCGGCACTTTTGCCGACGGCGACAGCGAGCAAATCATTAAAAACCTTTATGCCACCGGCCTGTTTGACGATGTGCGGGTGGAAACCCTGGGCAATCAGGTCTTGCTGACGGTGGTGGAGCGCCCGGTGATCAGCAGCGTTACCGTTACCGGCGGCAAGGTTCTGCCCAGCGATGCCATCAAAAGGAATTTGGATACTTTCGGTTTGGGCCAATCCCAGCCCTTTAATCAGGCCGTATTGAGCCAGGCAGTGGCCGCGCTGCAGCAGGAATACACCAACCACGGCAAATATGCGGTGAAAATCACGCCGCAAGTGAACCGCCTGTCGCGCAACCGCGTGGACATCGCCATCAATATTGACGAAGGCGACACCACCCACATCCGCGAAATCCAGTTTGAAGGCAACCAGGCCTTCTCCGCGCGCACCCTGCGCCGCCAGATGCAGCTGGATGAAAACGGTTGGTTGAGCTGGCTGTCGAAAGACGACCGTTTTTCCGATGAGAAATTCCGGCAGGATTTGCAATCCATCACTGAGTTTTATCAAAACGAAGGCTACTTCGAGGGCCGGGTGGAGGATGCTGATGTCCGCTTCAACGAAGACAAAACCGAGCAAACGCTGTGGGTGAAAGTGCACGAAGGCCCGCGCTACCGTTGGGGTCAGGTGCGCATCGAAGGCGACAGCCGCGAGGTGCCGAAAGAGGAGTTGGAAGGCCTGCTCACCATGCGTACCGGCAAGTGGTATAACCGCGAACTGATGGTAGACAGCCTGCGCGCCATCCAAGACCGTATGGGTCAGGCCGGTTATGCGCTCAATCAGGTATCCGTGCTTCCTCAGCCTGACGCGGCCAACCAAACCGTCGATTTCGTGTTGGTGGTGAATCCCGGCCGTAAAGTGTATGTGAACCAGATCAACATCACCGGCAACAACAAAACCCGCGACGAAGTGATCCGCCGCGAAATGCGCCAGTTGGAAGCCGCGCCTTACGATTCGGCCAAAATCAACCGCTCCAAAGAGCGCATCCAGCTGTTGGGCTACTTTGACGAAGTGACCATGGAAACCCGTCCGGTCGAGAATACCCCGGATCAGGTGGATGTGGATGTGGCGGTAAAAGAGCGCTCTACCGGCTCGATTGAAATTGCCGCCGGCTGGGTGCAGGACACCGGCTTGGTGCTCTCGGCCGGCGTGTCGCAAGACAATCTGTTCGGCACCGGCAAATCCGTCAGCCTGCGTTTGGCGCGCGGTAAAACCCAAAACACCGCCTCTCTGTCGTTTACCGACCCCTACTTCACCGCCGACGGCGTGAGCCTAGGTTACGACGTGTATTACCGCGGTTTTATGCCCTACAAAGCGGAGAGCAGCAGCAGCGGCTCCAATAATTACGAAACCACCCGTGTCGGCTTCGGCGCGCGCATGGGCGTGCCGGTGACCGAGTATGACCGCGTCAATTTCGGCTTGGGCGTGGAGCACCTGCAGGTAAAACTGCACGGCGATCCGAAATTCCAGCCCTACCGCTACCGCCAGTTCATCAATGACCACGGCGAGAAAAACTGGATTTTGAAAGGCAATGTCGGCTGGGGCCGCAACACCACCGACGACGCGCTGTGGCCGACCCGCGGTTACATCACCAGCGTGAATGCGGATTTGGGTCTGCCCGGCGGCGATTTGCAATACTATATTTTCACCCACGACCAACGCTGGTTCTTCCCGCTCAGCAAAAACTTCACTCTCATGCTCAGTGGTGAGTTGGGCTATGCCGGCAGCTACGGCGGTACCCCCAATCTGCCCTTCTTCAACAATTTCTACGGCGGCGGCTTGGGCTCCGTGCGCGGTTACGAGAGCGGCTCTTTGGGCCCCAAGGTTTATGAGAGCGGCAATGGCGGTCAATCCACCGTCAATTACGGCGGCACCTATAAAGCCTTTGCTTCGGCGGAGCTGCTGTTTCCGCTGCCGGGCATCAAAGACCAACGTTCGGTGCGTCTGAGCCTGTTTGCCGATGCCGGCAGCGTGTGGGACGGTAAAACGTATAACAACCGTGCCTATGACGTGAGCAACCCCTACGGCAGCAACGGCTACTACACAGGCGAACACAAATCCTCCTTCAGCAACGAACTGCGCTATTCCGCCGGTGCGGCGCTGACTTGGCTCTCACCTTTGGGTCCGATGAAGTTCAGCTATGCTTTCCCGCTGAAACGTCAAGACCGCGACCAAGTCCAACGCTTCCAATTCCAGTTGGGCACCACTTTCTAATTGTTGTGAGGAATCGGGCATGATGAAGTTGACTCCCACCCGCTTGGCCGCCGCCCTGTTGCTGCCTTTGCTGGTTTCTTCTGCGTTGGCGCAAGGGGTGCAGAAACTCGGTTTTATCGATACCGAGCGGGTGTATCGCCAGTCCACCCAGGCGCAGCAAATCCAAACCACGCTGCAAAACGAGTTCGGCAGCCGCCAGCAGGCTTTGCAGCAGCTGCGCGACCAAGGCGTGTCTTTGCAGGCGCGTTTGGACAGCGGCCGGCTGAGTGCGGAAGAATACCGCCGCACCGAACAGCGCCTGATCGAGCTGGACCGCAATCTGGTGCGCCAGGCCGCCCAGCTGGCGGAAGAATACAATCTGCGCCGCAATGAAGAGTTTGCCGCTTTGCAGCACAATGCCAACCGGGTGATTGAGCAGCTGGCGCAGCGCGGGGGCTACGACGTCATTCTGCGCGATGCGGTGTATGTGAACAGCAAGTTCGACATTACCGACGAAGTCATCCGCGAGCTCAACCGCCAATAAAGGCTACCTGAAAGATGCAGAAACAACTGTCTGACATCACGGCCG
Organism: Neisseria shayeganii 871; assembly: GCF_000226875.1. Classification (GTDB taxonomy): domain Bacteria; phylum Pseudomonadota; class Gammaproteobacteria; order Burkholderiales; family Neisseriaceae; genus Eikenella; species Eikenella shayeganii. The sequence continues at coordinate 1,344,819 of NZ_JH164926.1, read as the reverse complement.
CGCTCGGCGGCCGTATTGAAGGGCGCGATGTGGCCGTGGCGCAGATCGCGCCCTTGCATTTGGCGGCCGACGGCGACATCAGCTTTGTGGCCGGCAGCAAACATTTGGCCGCCGCCCAAGAGAGCCGAGCCGAAGCTTTGATTGTGGACGAGCAAACCGCTGCCGAGCTGGGCGGGCGCAACCTGATTGTCTGCCGCAACCCCTATCTGTATTTCGCCCAAACCACCCGTCTGTTTCATCCCGTGCCGCCGCTTCGGCCGGGCGTCCACCCCAGCGCGGTGGTGGAGCCCAGTGCCCGCGTGCCGGCCAGCTGCGAAATCGGCGCGAATGTGTTCATCGGCCCCAATGTGGTGTTGGGCGAAGGCTGCCGCATCGGCGCCAACAGTGTGGTGGAAGAGGACTGCGTGTTGGGCGACGGTGTGGTGCTGCACCCCAATGTCACCGTTTATGCCGGCTGCGGTATCGGCAAGCGGGTGGAAATCCATGCCGGCGCCGTCATCGGCGCCGACGGCTTCGGCAATGCCTGGACCGGAGAAGCCTGGTACAAAATCCCGCAAATCGGCGGCGTGCTGATTGGCGACGATGTGGAAATCGGCGCCAACACCACCATAGACCGCGGCGCCTTGGAAGACACCGTGGTGGAGAACGGTGCTAGAATCGACAATCTCGTGCAAATCGCCCACAATGTGCGCATCGGCGCGCACACCGCCATTGCCGCCTGTGTGGGCATTGCCGGCAGCACCCGCATCGGCGCCTATTGCCAAATCGGCGGTGCCGCCATGTTTGTGGGCCACATCGACGTGGCCGACAAAACCTTCATCGGCGGCGGCACCTTGGTCAGCGCTTCTATTGAGCGGCCGGATTACTACGCCAGCTCCTACCCCCTGCAAACCCATAAAGACTGGGTGCGCAACGCCGTGCACTTGCGCCGCCTGAATGAATTGCACCGCCGCGTGAAAGCCTTGGAGGCCGCAGCGGACACACCCGCAAAGGAAAAATAAATGGCATACGACCTGCCCATCGATATCCGCACCCTGCAGCAACTGCTGCCGCACCGTTATCCCTTCTTGCTGATCGACCGCGTCACCGCCTACGAGCCGGAAAAAACCCTGACCGCCATCAAAAACGTCACCATCAACGAGCCGTTTTTCCAAGGCCACTTCCCCGGTTTTCCGGTGATGCCCGGTGTGCTGATCATCGAAGCGCTGGCGCAGGCCGCCGGCACCTTGGCCATTCTCAGCCGCGGCGGCCGCAACGATGACGAAATCTATTTTTTCGTCGGCATCGACAACGCCCGCTTCAAGCGCCAAGTGGTGCCGGGCGACCAGCTGGTGTTTGAAGTGGAAGTCATCACCCACAAACGCGACATCGGCAAATTCAAGGCCGTGGCCAAAGTGGACGGCCAGATTGCCGCCGAAGCCGAAATCATGTGTGCCAAACGCACCGTAGAAAAATAAACCCAGCGTTTTCAGGTAGCCTGCCGTGAGTCAGGCTACCTGAAAACACATCCGTGCGGCCCTTCAAGCTGTGTGTGCGGCACCGGCGCTTGGGCCGGGAAAGAATGTCATGAGCCTTATCCACCCCACCGCCGTGGTCGATGCCAAAGCCGAGCTCGATTCCAGCGTCAAAGTCGGGCCCTACGCCGTTATCGGCCCGCATGTGCAAATCGGCGCCGGCACCGAAATCGGCCCCCACGCCGTGATTGAAGGCCACACCACTATTGGCGAGCACAACAAAATCTTCCAGTTCGCCAGCCTCGGCGCCGTCCCGCAAGACAAAAAATACCGCGACGAACCCACCCGCCTGATCATCGGCAACGGCAACACCATCCGCGAATTCACCACCTTCAATCTCGGCACCGTCACCGGCATCGGCGAAACCCGCGTCGGCGACGACAACTGGATCATGGCCTATTGCCATCTGGCGCACGACTGCGTGGTGGGCAGCCACACCATTTTCGCCAACAACGCCTCGCTGGCCGGACACGTTACCATCGGCGACTATGTGGTGCTCGGCGGCTACACATTGGTGTTCCAGTTCTGCCACATCGGCCCCTATGCCATGACCGCCTTTGCCGCCGGCGTGCACAAAGACGTGCCGCCCTATGTGATGGCCTCGGGCTACCGCGCCGAACCGGCCGGGCTGAACAGCGAAGGCATGCGCCGCAACGGCTTTTCCGCCGAGCAGATTGCCCGCGTGAAAGAAGTGTATAAACTGCTCTACCGCCAGGGCCTGAGCCTGGAAGAGGCCAAAGCCGAAATTGTGCAGCGGGCCGACAGCGCGCCCGAGCTGGCGGTATTCAAAGATTTCTTCGCCGCCTCCAGCCGCGGCGTCATCCGCTGACCCCTTCCGTTGCCAGGTTTTCAGGTAGCCTCGAAAACCCTTCGGGCTACCTGAAGCGTTGACGAAGGTTTCCGGCCGCTTGCCGTGGAGCCCAACCATGAACCCAAGCCAATTCCGTTCGCCTGTGCCCTTGAAGCGGGAAGACGACAGCGTGCGCCAATACGTTTATCTCACGTATGCGGCCTTTTTCATCGGCCTCATCAGCGGCGGCACCGGCACGCTGGTGGGCGTGATCATGGCCTATCTGCGCCGCAACGAGCTGCGCGGCACGCCGTATTTCGACCACCTGCATTTTCTGATCCGCACATTTTGGTTCAGCCTGCTGGGCTACCTGATCTGCCTGCCTTTGCTGCTGGTGTTGATCGGCTGGCCGCTGGCGGTGTTGGTGACCATTTGGCACGTTTACCGCCTGATTGCCGGCTTGCTCCGGCTGCATCAGCGCCAAGCCATCCATGCTGACGGCTGGACCGTATAGTCGGCCGCTTCACATTGAGGGCTGCCGGTTCAGGTAGCCTGCTGCTGCGATTTCCCGATGATTGAACGAGCTTCTGTTTCCGAATTCCACACCCTGCACGGCTTGCGGCTGCATATCCGCCGCTGGCCCGCGCCCGGCCGCCCGAAAGTGGTGCTGTTGCACGGTTGGATGGATTGCGGCGCCGGTTTCCAATTTTTGGCCGACCGCCTGCACGACTATGATGTTTATGCTCCCGACTGGCGCGGCTTCGGCCTATCCGAACACCAAGTCCACGGCCATTACGACCGCGCCCTGATGATGGCCGACCTGCACGCCCTCGGCCGCCTCATCAGCCCGGAGCAGCCCTTGCACCTGTTGGGGCACAGCATGGGCGGCATGCTGGCCGCCCATTATGCCGGCGCGGTGCCGGAGCGGGTGGGCAGCCTGATTGTGGTAGAAGGGTTCGGCATAGAAAACGGCAGCGTGGCCGAATCCGACCGCCGCAGCCGCGCTTTTCTCGCCGCCGTTGCTGAGCTGCCGCAGTGGCCTGTGTTGCCCGATGTCGAAGGCGTGGCGGCCAAGTTGCAGAAACGCAATCCCTTGATCAGCCCCCGGCAGGCCGCTTTTCTGGCCGATGCGCTCACCCGCCGCCGCTCCGACGGCCGCGTGGTGTACCGCGCCGACGCCAAGCACAAAATTCCGCAGCCCCAACCCTACCGCCTCAGCGTAGTGCGCCATCATTGGCAAAACATTCAAGCGCCGGTTTTGTGGGTGGAAGGCGGGCAGGTGCCGCACAACCATTATCTGCAGATGCTGGGCGAAGAGCTGGAGCGGCGTTATCAGGATTTCGGCCGCCCCGAACGGGTGCGTATTCCCCACAGCGGCCATATGTTGCAATGGGAAGCGCCGCAGGAGTTGGCCGAGGCCGCTGACCGTTTTTGGCGGCAGGTACAGGCTACCTGAAAAGCCGACGGCTCACTTAGCCGTCTTGGGTGCTGATCCGCCGGCTTTTCAGGTAGCCTGTTGCCGCAAACCGTGCCACAATCCGCCCGTTCCCCGTCTGTTTCGAAAGCCGCATCATGACGCCCATTCTTGCCTTCGATATCGAAACCGTCCCCGATGTGAACGGCATCCGCCTGCTGTGGGATTTGCCGGCCGACGTGCCTGCGGCCGAGGTAGTGGCATTCGCCCAACAGAAACGCCGTGCGCACAACGGCAGCGATTTCATGCCGCACCATTTGCACCAAGTGGTGGCCGTTTCCTGCTGCATGCGCTGGGGAGGCGACCACCTCCACATCGGCACCATCGGCGAAATCGGCGACGACGAAGAAACCGTGATTGCCAAATTTTTCGAGCTGATCGAAAAATACACCCCCCAGCTGGTGAGCTGGAACGGCGGCGGTTTCGATTTGCCCGTGCTGCACTACCGCGCCCTGATTCACGGCATTGCCGCCGCCCGCTATTGGGACATGGGCGAGGGCGATTTCGGCGACAGCCGCGAATTCAAATGGAACAACTACATCAGCCGCTACCACAGCCGCCATTGCGATTTGATGGACTTGCTCGCCCTCTACCAGCCGCGCGCCGCCGTGCCTTTGGACGACATGGCCAAATTGTGCGGCTTTCCCGGCAAGCTGGGCATGGACGGCAGCCGCGTGTGGGAAGCCTTCCATGCCGGCCGCCTGCGCGACATCCGCGATTACTGCGAAACCGATGCCGCCAACACCTATTTAATGTATCTGCGTTTCCGCCTGATGAGCGGCGCGATGGATGCCGACGAGTATGAGGTGGAAATCAAGCGCCTCAAAGGCTACCTGAAAACCCAGGCCGGCAAAGCGCATTGGCAGGAATTTCTGGCCGCGTGGCATTGATGGCAGGCGGCAGCGTTTTCAGGTAGCCCCAGGCCTCCCTCTCCATTTCTTTCATGATGATCCCTCTGCAACGCATCGTTTTAATCGGCGTCGGTCTGATCGGCGGCTCTTTTGTGCTCGATTTGAAGCGCAAAGGCTTGGTGCGCGAAGTGGCCGGCATCGATTTGGATGCCGACAATTTGGCGCGGGCATTGGAGCGCGGCGTGGTGGACAGCGCCCACACCGCCTTGCAGGCCGATGTGCTGGCCGGCGCCGATTTGGTGTTGTTGGCCACGCCGGTGGCGAGTTTGCCGGCCTTGTGCCGAACATTGGCGCCGCTGCTGCCCGATCACTGCCTGGTCAGCGATGTCGGCAGCACCAAACAGTCTGCCTTGGCGGCTTTTGCCGAGCACCTGCCGCAACACCTGCCCCGCTGTGTGGCCGCCCACCCGATTGCCGGTTCCGACCGCCACGGCGCCTTGGCGGCCCAGTTCGGCCTGTTTCAAGACAAAAAACTGGTGTTGTGTCCGCACGATCGGCAAGATGCCGCCGCCTTGGCGCGTGTGGCTTCGCTGTGGCAGGCGGTGGGCGCGCAAACCTGTTGCCTGAGCGCCGAAGAGCACGATGCTGTTTTTGCCGCCGTTTCCCATCTGCCGCATTTGCTGGCCTATTCCTATATGCATCAAGTGGCGACGGCCGCCGACAGCGCCAAATGGCTGGATTTTGCCGGCTCGGGTTTTCGCGATTTCACCCGCATTGCGGCCAGCTCGCCCACGGTTTGGGCCGACATCACGCTGGCCAACCGCGACAGCCTGCTGGCTTTGCTGAGCGCCCAGCAGCAGGAGTTGGCCGACTTGCAGCAATGGCTGCGGGACGGCAACCGAGCTGCCTTATTGGATTTCTTTCGGGTAGCCAGCCGGGCGCGGGAAGATTGGCAAAACCGCTGAGCGGATCGGTAATCGGCTTAAATATTCGGATTCGAAAATAAATATTGCCAATTGGATTCGATTTGGAAAATTCCGCCAAGAGAAACAGGCGGGCAAGCGGATTATCCGGCAGCTGTGTTGCTTTTTTACTGATTGGTGCAAAAAATCGAAATTTAAGCTTGACGTTTTCGGTGCGAACGCGTAAAATGCCAGCCATTGAAGCGACAGCAATGCCGTTTCAATAGTTTCTCCTCTATTTCTCCTTTGTAGACTTGGGCGCACATTGCAAAATGTGCGCATTTTTTTGCGCAAAATTCCTGATGACGGGCGTTTTGTTGCCGACTTTTCTCTGTGCGGGGCATGGCTGTGCCGAGCGGCCGGGGGATAGCGCATAAGTGGCGCATAAGGAAAACAAAACACACCATTTTGTTCGGAGTCGCGCATGAATTGGTAAAGGAAGATAAATTATCGACCAAGCGCTTGCTTTCTGCGTTTCACTTTCTTATAATTCACTTCGTTAGGTGGTCAGCATGATTACTTGACAGTTTCTCCTCTATTTCTCCTTTGTAGACTTGGGCGCACATTGCAAAATGTGCGCATTTTTTTGTCTGTTCAATTTGCAACGATTTGCCTACAATAGCCGCCTTTGCGAACAGACACTCAGGAGCAGCCAGATGGCAAACGGATTTTTATCCCAAGATCTTAACGGTAAAGTGGCCTTGGTTACCGGTGCGGCCAGCGGTTTGGGCAAGGATATTGCGCAAACCTATGCCCGTGCCGGTGCGGCGGTAGGCATTGCCGACATCAATCCGGCTGCCGCCGAAGCGGCGGCCGAAGAAATTCGCGCCGAGGGCGGCCGCGCCATGGCCGTGGCGATGGACGTGACCGACGAGGCCGCGGTGCAGGCCGGCACCGACAGTTTGGCGGAGGCGTTCGGCCGTTTGGACATTCTGGTGTCCAACGCCGGCATCCAAATCATCAACCCCATCGACAAGCTGTCTTTGGCCGATTGGAAAAAAATGCTGGCCATTCACCTGGACGGCGCGTTCCTCACCACCCAAGCCGCGCTGAAGCATATGTATGCACAAAACAGCGGCACGGTCATTTATATGGGTTCGGTGCATTCGCACGAAGCCAGCCTGTATAAAGCCCCGTATGTCACCGCCAAGCACGGCCTGCTCGGCCTGTGCCGCGTGTTGGCCAAAGAGGGCGCGGCGCATCAGGTCCGCTCGCACGTGATTTGCCCCGGCTTTGTGAAAACGCCTTTGGTGGAAAAACAGATTCCCGAGCAGGCCAAAGAAAAAGGCATTACCGAGGAAGAGGTGGTGAAAAACATCATGCTCGGCCAAACCGTGGACGGCGAATTCACCACCACACAGGATATTGCCCAGCTGGCCCTGTTTTTGGCGGCCTTCCCCACCAATGTCTTTACCGGCCAGTCTTTCTTGGCCGGCCACGGTTGGCACATGAAATAAATACTGACCGTGAACCACAAATATAGTCGAATAAAATAAGAAGGAGGCAAGGCGGCCAGCCGCAGAGAGTACGGCAAGGCGCAGCCAACGCCGTCTCGTTCTTACTTTTCAATAACGATAAAACAGGCTACCTGAAACGGCAGTGGTTTCAGGTAGCCTTTAACAGCCATCAGAAAGGAATCAGCATGTCTTTGCAAGAAGCCGTCAAGCCTTACGACCGCATCACTCTGCTGTTGCAGGGCGGCGGCGCACTCGGCGCCTATCAGGCCGGGATTTACGAAGGGATCCACAACAACGGCATCCGCATCAACAGCATTTCCGGCATTTCCATCGGCGCCCTCAACACGGCCGTGATCGCCGGCAACCCGCCGGAAAAGCGGATCGAAGCCCTGCGCGGCTTTTGGGAAACCATCACCCGCCGCAACTACACCAGTGACGCCTTCAATCCTTATAAATACATGCTCAGCCACATCGGCTGGTGGGAGCAGATTCCCGGTGTGGCCCACGCCTTTCCCCATGTGTTTGAAAATTCCTTCCTCAAACAGCAGTTACGCACTTTGGAAAGCAGTACCGAGGCCTTCCAGACCATGCTGGAGGGGCAGCGCGGCTTCTTCAAACCGCGCTACCAGATTCCTTTTAATACCACGCCCAACCACCTCAGCCATTACACCACCGACCAGCTCTACCGCACGCTGGAACGTTTCTGCGATTTGGATTTGGTCAACCGCCCCGACGTGATGCGGGTTTCTGTGAGCGCGGTGAACGTGCGCAGCGGCAACTACGCCGTGTTCTGCAACGAAAACGAAGAACTGCGTTACGAGCACTTCATCGCCTCCGGCGCGCTGCCGCCCGGCTTTCCCGCAGTAGAAATAGATGGCGAGTTTTATTGGGACGGCGGCATGGTGTCCAACACCCCGCTCAACGATATTCTCGAGCATGAAGAATCGCTCAAGCAGCTGATTTTCCAAGTGGACTTATGGGATGCGCGCGGCAATCTGCCCGACAACATGAAAGCCATCGACGAGCGGATCAAAGACATCCAGTATTCCAGCAAAACCCGCATGATTACCGACGTGATGGGCCAGCGCCTGCGTTACAACCGTCTGATCAAAGAGCTGTTGGCCATGATTCCGGACAAAAAAAACCAAGCCGCGCGGCGGGCGATTGCCGAAGCCGAAGCGCTGGCCGACGTGGGCGTCAAAAATGTTATCCACTTAATTTACCGCAAGAAAAGCTACGAGCGCGGACACAAAGATTACGAATTCAGCAGCAATACCATGCACGACCATTGGGACAGCGGCCTGCACGACATCGCGCAAACTTTCCGCCATACCGACTGGTTCGAACTGCCGCCGGACGACGAAATTTTCGTTACCCACGATATCCACGACAAACGGCGCCAGATGTCGCAAAAAGGGCGTTGAGCCTGAGTGGCCGGTTTTCTCAAAACCGGAATTAAATAAAGGCTACCTGAAAAGTTTTTCAGGTAGCCTTTGGCGTTTGCCGGGCGGCAGACGGACAAGATCAGCGGGCCGGTGCCGGATTGATCAGAATTTCTACGCGGCGGTTTTGCGCACGGCCGGCTTCGGTGGCGTTGCTGGCAATCGGCGAGCGTGAGCCGTAGCCCACGGTGCTGATGCGGTTGGCCGCCACGCCGCGGCTGTGCAGATAATTGGCCACCGATTGCGCACGCTGTTGCGAGAGCGGGTTGTTGATGTGGTCGCCGCCGGTATTGTCGGTGTGGCCGGCCACGGTAATCGTGGTTTCCGGATATTGCGACAACACGCCGGCCACGGTGTTCAGCGATTGGACGGCATCACCGCTCAGGGCGGCGCTGTTGGTGGCGAAGGTCACGCCGCTGGGCATGGTCAGCTTGATTTGGTCGCCTTGGCGCTCCACTTCCACCGGCGTGTTGGCCAGCTCGTCACGCAGGCGTTTTTCCTGAACATCCATATACGCGCCGACACCCGCGCCCACCAAGCCGCAGCCCAAGGCCGCATTGCGGGCGCCTTTGCCGCCGTGGGTAATCGCGCCGACGGCGCCGCAGGCCGCTGCGCCGCCCAAGCCGTAGAGCGCGGTTTTGGAAATGGTTTGCTGGCCGGTAACCGGGTCGGTCACGCAGCCACTCAGGGCCAGGGCGGCTGCCGTGGTCAGGGTCAGTAAAGATTTGCTCAGTTGCATGGCGCTTCCTTTCTTTATTATGGTTTGGCCGAAGTGCCGGCCGGTGGGAAAACGCTTTCACTATAGCAGGCTGATTGCGCCGGCAGCGCCAAAAACGTCAAAAAGCCGCAGCTTTTACGCTGCGGCCGATGTTTTTTACCCAATCCTACAGTTTGCCGGCCGCTTCGGCCAAATAGGCGGCCACGCCCTCGGCGTCGGCCTTCATGCCTTTGTCCCCTTTTTGCCAGCCGGCCGGACACACTTCGCCGTGTTGTTCATGGAACTGCAGGGCATCCACCATGCGCAGCATGTCGTCCACATTGCGGCCCAGAGGCAGGTTGTTCACCACTTGGTGCTGCACCACGCCGTTTTTGTCGATCAGGAAGGAGCCGCGCAAAGCCACGCCTTCGTCGCTTTCCACATCGTAGGCGCGTGCGATTTCATGCGTGATGTCGCCCACCATGGTAAAACCCACTTGGCCGATGCCGCCCTGCTCAACCGGCGTGTTGCGCCAAGCGGCATGGGTAAAGTGGCTGTCGATGGACACGGCGATCACTTCCACATGGCGCTTTTGGAATTCCGCCAGCCGGTTGTCGAAAGCAATGATTTCGGAAGGGCAGACAAAGGTAAAATCGAGCGGATAGAAAAAAACCACGGCATATTTGCCTTGGGCCGCTTCGGCAAAGCTGAAGTCTTCGCTCATGCTGCCGTTGCCCAAAACGGCGCAGAATGTTTTGCGCTCGCCGTGAAAGAAGGGGGCGGGTTTGTTGACCAATACGGCCATAGTGGACTCCTGAACGGTAATGGGAAAACGCTTAAAACGGCAGCCGCCTGACCCAGGCTGCCGAGTGCGGCTTCAATTT
>NZ_JH164926.1:1325917-1334590 GCF_000226875.1 Neisseria shayeganii 871 | reverse complement strand
GTGGAAAACCGTACCGATGCACATGTATTTAACCCCACGCCCGCCCTGCCGCGCTGTGCGTGCCGCGTCGGGATACGGCGAGGTCGGTGCCGCTTGGCGCCATACATAAAGGTTTGGAGGCGCAGCGCTTATCCATTACAATGCGCCGGTGCCGGCCAACCCGCGCGCGCCGTACGCCGATTGACCGTCTTTCAGAAAGGACTGCCGATGCATCCCGCCACCCGCGTTACCGTGTGTGCCGTCTGGTGCACTGCCGCGCTCAGCGCCACTGCCGCCCCCTTGGTCCATCTGCCTGCGGGACTTTATCGCGAAAGCGGTGCGACCGTGACCACGTTCTCCGGTGGCGAACCGATGCAGCCCTTATTATCTGAAGGCAATCTGGTGCGTGAGGTATGCGTGCCCGCCGACAGCGGCGCTTGGTATGTCGAACAACTGCGCCGCTTTCCGCAAGCCCTCTCCCCGCAGATGCGGGAGCAAGGCGTCAACCGGATAGAAGTGCGCTCGCGCGTGGGTACCGATTCGGCCGGCCGGCCCGAAGTGTGGATTGGCTACACCCAAGTCAGCCGCAATCCGAATTTGGGGAGCATCAGCCGTCAGCACAGCCACCTGCTTTTTAGCTATTTGGGCAAACCCTGTCCTACTGATGCAGCTGCTGCTGCGGCAGCAGACTGAGGGGGCCTTATGCCGCTGCCGTTTCAGGTAGCCTTTGCCCACCATTGACCGAGCTGAGACCATGCCATCTTTCCGCTTGTGCCTGTATGTCGCCCTGCTGACCCTGGGCAGCCACGCTTTCGCCGCGCCGCTGGAAAACCTGCCCGCCGGCCTGTACCGCCAAGGCGGCAACACCACGATTACCTATTCCGGCGGCGAGCAGCCGTTTCCGCCCGTTTCGCCCGGCGAGGCGGGAGAGCGCACCGTATGCATCCCCGCCGACAGCGGCGCTTGGTATCAACAGCAGTTGGCCCGTTTTCCGCAAACCATCACGCCCCAGATGCAGGACGCCGGCGTGATGCGGACGGCGTTGCGCGCCCGCATCGACACCGACCGCGAAGGCCGGCCGCAAGTGTGGTTCGGTTACAGCGAAGACAGCCGCGGACCGCAACCGGGCATGCTGACGCATACGCACAGCAATCTGTTTTATACCTATTTGGGCCAAGCCTGCAGCCTCGTCGAGGCTGCCGCCGCTGCGGCCGACGTCAATGCGGCACAAGACGACCGCTAACACCGCCCCCAGGCTACCTGAAAGCCTGTTACGGTTTTCAGGTAGCCCTTTTATCCTTTGAACGAACCATGCTGAATATCTACAACACCCTTACCCGCCAAAAAGAAGCCTTTGTTCCGCTCAATCCCGAAAACGTGCGCATGTATGTGTGCGGCATGACGGTGTACGACTACTGCCACCTCGGCCACGCCCGCGTGATGGTGGTGTTCGACATGATTGCGCGCTGGCTGCGCCACAGCGGCTACCCGCTCACCTATGTGCGCAACATCACCGACATCGACGACAAAATCATCGCCCGGGCCGCCGAAAACGGCGAAACCATTGCCGAGCTTACCGCGCGCTTTATCGCCGCCATGAACGAAGACGCCGAGGCCTTGGGCGTGCTGCGCCCCGATGTCGAGCCCAAGGCCACCGAGCATGTGGCGCAGATGATCCGCATGATCGAGCGTCTGATTGCCAAGGGCAAAGCCTATGCCGCGGACAACGGCGACGTCTATTACGCCGTGCGCGAATTCGCCGCCTACGGCCAGCTGTCGGGCAAATCGCTGGACGATTTGCGCGCCGGCCAGCGGGTGGAGGTGGACGGCTTTAAACGCGATCCGCTGGATTTCGTGCTGTGGAAAGCGGCCAAGCCCAACGAAGCCGATTTCTGGGACAGCCCTTGGGGCCGCGGCCGCCCCGGCTGGCACATCGAGTGCTCGGCCATGGGCGGAGAGCTGTTCGGCGACACCTTCGATATCCACGGCGGCGGCGCCGATCTGCAGTTTCCGCACCATGAAAACGAGATTGCGCAGAGCGTGGGCGCACTCGGCCACAGCTGCGGCCACACCCACGGCGGCAAAACCATCGAAAGCCATGTCAAATACTGGCTGCACAACGGCTTTATCCGCGTGGACGGCGAAAAAATGTCCAAATCGCTGGGCAATTTCTTCACCATCCGCGACGTGCTCAAGGCCTACGACCCGGAAGTGGTGCGCTTCTTTATTTTGCGCGCCCACTACCGCAGCCCGCTGAACTATTCCGACGCCCATCTGGACGACGCCAAAGGCGCGCTCACCCGCCTCTACACCGCGCTGAAAAACACCCCGCCCGCCGATTTCACCCTCAGTGAAGAAGCCAACGACTACACCCGCCGTTTCTACGCCGCCATGAACGACGACTTCGGCACCGTAGAAGCGGTGGCGGTATTGTTCGAGCTGGCGGGCGAAATGAACAAAACCAACAGCGCCGAATTGGCCGGCTGCCTGAAAGCGCTGGGCGGCGTACTCGGCCTGCTGCAACGCGAACCGCAGGCGTTTTTGCAGGGCGGCAGCACCGGCGGTTTGTCCAATGAGGAAATCGAGACTTTGATTGCCCGGCGCAAGCAAGCCCGCGCCGACAAAAACTGGGCCGAGTCCGACCGCATCCGCGACCTGCTCACCGCCGAAAACATTATTTTGGAAGACGGCGCCGGCGGCACCACCTGGCGGCGCGGCTGACCATCAGCTTTCAGGTAGCCTTTCGGGCTACCTGAAAACTTGCCACCTATCTGTTTGCTGTTTCTTCTTTTCTTCCCGCTCAGAATCCTCCCATGCCCCAACACACCCTCACCCTTCTCGGCAGCACCGGCAGCATCGGCCTCAGCACTTTGGACGTGATTGCCCGCCATCCCGACAAATTCCGCGTGTTCGCCTTGGCCGGCCACACGCAAACCGCCAAGCTGGCCGAGCAGTGCGCCGCATTCCGGCCGCGTTATGCGGTGGTGGCCGATGCCGCCCGGGCCGACGATTTGCGGGCCAGATTGGCGGCGGCAGGCTGTGATACCGAAGTGCTGCACGGCGCACAGGCCTTGGTGGATGTGGCTTCTGCGCCCGAAGTGGACGGCGTGATGGCGGCGATTGTGGGCGCGGCCGGCCTGCCGCCCACGCTGGCGGCGGCGCGGGCCGGCAAAACCATTTACCTGGCCAACAAAGAAACGCTGGTGGTGTCCGGCAGCCTGTTTATGCAGGCGGCGGCGCAGTCCGGTGCGCGCATTCTGCCGGTGGACAGCGAACACAACGCGATTTACCAAGTGCTGCCCGAGCACAAAGGCTACCTGAAAGACGGCGGCATCGAGTCGATTGTGCTGACCGCTTCCGGCGGCCCGTTTCTGCACACCGATTTGGCCGCTTTGCCCGCCATCACGCCCGCGCAGGCGGTGAAACATCCGAATTGGTCGATGGGGCAGAAGATTTCGGTGGACTCCGCCACCATGATGAACAAAGGCTTGGAGTTGATTGAGGCGCATTGGCTGTTTGCCTGCCCGCCCGAACGGCTGGAGGTGGTGATTCACCCGCAAAGCGTGATCCACAGCATGGTGCGCTATGCCGACGGCTCGGTGCTGGCGCAGATGGGCACGCCCGATATGCGCACGCCGATTGCCTATTGTTTGGGTTTGCCCGAGCGCATCGAGTCGGGCGCGGCGCCGCTGGATTTTGCCGCCCTCTCTTCGCTCACCTTCGCCAGGCCGGATTTCCAACGCTTTCCCTGCCTGAAGCTCGCCTACGAAGCCATGCACAGCGGCGGCAGCGCGCCCTGCGTGCTGAACGCGGCCAACGAAGTGGCGGTGGCGGCGTTCTTGGCCGGCCGCATCCGCTTTACCGATATTGCCGCCGTGGTGGCGGCGTGTTTGGAGCGGCACCATTCTGGGCAGCCGGACGGCATCGATGCCCTGTTGGCGCTGGATGCCGACATCCGTGCGCAGGCCGAAGCCGAGGTGCGGCGGCGGGCTACCTGAAAGGCGGCGGCGTGGAATCGGCAAACCGTTTCAGCCGCATGCTGATGCGCCGCCGTTTGCGGGTGGCGCTGGTGTGGTGCGGGTTGGCGACGCTGGCGTTTTACGGCTGGCAAAACGGCTTGGCCACGCAGGGCGGGGCGCTTTCCCTGTCCAAAGCCTTTTGGCTGGGGCTGACGGTGTGCTGTTGGCTGGTGTTGCCGCCGCTGGTGTTTTGCGCACCGCACATCGGCCGCCGTTTGCGGGCGGCCTACCTGCTGTTTTGGCTGCCCATGCTGGCGCGCGCTGTGATTGAATTGTGGCTGCTCTACGGCCGCGGCGGCTGGCAGTATGTTTACGGCATGGCGCACGATGTGTTCAGCCTATTGCTGTTGGCCGTGCTGGCTGGTCTCTGCCGCCGGGAGCGACCGCGGGTGTGGGTGGGGCATTTGTGGGTGATGGCGGCCATGTTTGCGGCGGAAACCTATTTCGCCTGCTATATTTCCGCTTTCAACCACGGCCGCCACAGCGCAGAATTGTGGTTCATCGGCTGGCAGCCGCCGCATCTGGCCAACCAGTTGTTGACCACCGTGTTGGCCGTGTGTTTGTGCGGCTGGCTGATGTATTTGGAGCGCCGAGCATGACCCGACTCCACACCCGAACCGAACGGCCAAACAGGCTACCTGAAAGCCGCATCGACGAACTCTACGCCCTGTATGCCCGCTATTATGCGGGCACTTCCCCCGCGCTGTTCCGCCGCGACCTGTTGGAAAAAGACTGGGTTTTGCTGTTGGCAGACGAAGACGGCGCCGTGCGCGGTTTTTCCACCCTGAAAGTGTTGCAGGCCGAGCATCAGGGGCGGCCGGTGCGTGCCCTGTTTTCCGGCGATACGGTCATCGACCACCGTTTTTGGGGCGAGCAAACCCTGCCTTTGGCCTGGTGCCGTTTGGCCGGCCGCATCCAAGCCATGCAGCCCGAGGTGCCGCTGTATTGGCTGCTGATTGTGAAAGGCGACCGCACCTACCGTTACCTGAACGTGTTCAGCAGGCAGTATTACCCCAACCGCCGTTATGCCACGCCGCCAGATATACAGGCGCTGATGGATGGCTTGGCTGCCGCCCGCTTCAGCCCGGCTTACGATGCCGCCCGCGGCTTGGTGTGCTACCCCGAATCGCAAGGCCATCTGAAAGCCGAGTGGCATACCGACAAGCAGGACAGCCACCCCGAGGCGGCCTATTTCCGCAGCCGCAATCCGGGCCACGGCCACGGCGACGAGCTGGTGTGTTTGACCTTGCTGGCGCCGGAGAATCTGCGTTCTTTCGCCTTACGCGGTTTTCGGCAGGGTTGGGAAGAAGGGCCCTTGTCTGCGGGGGTTGAGGCTACCTGAAACCGTCGGCCAGCATGAAAACGGTTGCGCAAGCATGAACAACGCCCGCTGTTTGAAACAGCGGGCGTTGCGTTTGCCGGACTTATTGGGCGGTCATCAAACCTTGGTACAAGCGGGTCATCAGACGGCTGGCGTCGGCGGTTTTCGGCAGGATCACGAAGCTGTTGGCTTTCACTTCGTCGCTCGGGAAGATGGAAGTGTTGCTGCGGTGGGCTTCTTCCATCAGATCGCGCGCGGGTTTGCTGGCCGGCGCGTAGGTAACGAAGTTGCCGTTGGCGGCGGCCACATTCGGATCCAGCGTGTAGTTGATGTATTTGTGTGCATTGGCCACGTTGCGTGCGTCTTTCGGAATCATGAAGGAATCGATCCAGATGGCCACGCCGGTGTTGGGCACCAAAACTTCGATGTTGATGCCGTTTTTGGCTTCGGCGGCACGGTTTTTGGCGATGTTGAGGTCGCCGCCGTAGCCGATGGCCACGCACAAGTCGCCGTTGGCCAGGTCATTGATGTAGCCGGAGCCGCTGAAGCGTTTGATGTCGGGGCGCACGGCTTTCATCATATCGGTGGCGGCTTTCAGATCGTCGGCGTCTTGGCTGTTCGGGTTTTTGCCGATGTAGTTCAAGGCCAGCGGATATTGCTCCAGCGGGCTGTCGAAGAAGGAGATGCCGCAGGATTTCAGCTTGTTGGTGTATTCGGGTTTGAACACTAAGTCCCAAGCGTTGGCGGGCAGCTGGTCGGTGCCCAGGGCTTTGGCCACGGCGTCTTTGTTGATGCCGATGGTGTTGATGCCCCAGAAGTAGGGAACGGCGTATTTGTTGCCCGGATCCACCTGTTCCATCAGTTTCATCAGCTCGGGGTCGAGGTTGCCGTAGTTGGCGATTTGGCTCTTGTCGATTTCCTGATAGGCGCCGGCTTGGATTTGGCGGCTGACGTTGGCGATGGAGGGCACCACCAGGTCGTAGCCGGAATTGCCGGTCAGCACTTTGGCTTCCAGGGTTTCGTTGCTGTCGTAGTAGTCGGTGCGGATTTGGATGTTGTTGTCGGCCTCGAATTTTTTCACGGTTTCGGGGTCTACATAGTCCGACCAGATATAGAGGTTGAGCTGGTTGCTGCCGTCGGCGGCAGATGCGGTGCCGGAGGCGCTGCTGTCAGCGGGTTTGCCGGAATCGGCGGATTGGCCGTTGCCGCCGCAAGCGGCCAGAAACAAACTCATCAGGGCTGAAACCAAAAGTGTTTTTTTCATGTTGTTTCCTTTGTGGAATCGGTTGGGAAACGTCGGAACCGCGGGCTGCCGACCGGATGTGCGCAAGGCTGTCTGGGCAAGGGGATGGCCGGAGCCGCCTGCTTGGCAAACAGATGCTGCCGCCGTATTGATTTCTCCTTCGGCGAAAAGGGGATTAGACTTGGAAACGGCGGGGCTGGCAAGTGTTTTTTGCGGCGGAGCGGCCCGCAGGCGCCGGGGCTGGCGGTGGTTGGCGGCGGCTTGGTGCCGGATGGATTGATTTTGAATAAAGATTCGGGCTACCTGAAAGCTTTTCAGGTAGCCCGAGCGCTTGTTGCGGATATGCAGAGATCAGTAACGGGCGTCTTTCGGTTTGTCGCCGTTGGGCCAGTCGTTCACTTTGCCGGGGAAGTCGGGGCGCGGCTGGTGGGTGAAGTATTCGGCGATGTCCACGGCGTCCTGATCGCTCAACACATTGCCTTCGCCCCATAAGCCGTGGGTTTGCACACCCATGGGCATGGCGGCTTTGATGAAGGCCGCGGCTTTGTAGGTGCGCGCCATGCCGGCGCCGATGTTGAAGGATTCGTCGCCCCACAAAGGCGGGAAGGCGTAGAAGCCGGTGCCGTCGCGTTTGCCCTCGCCGTTGCTGCCGTGGCAGGTGGCGCAGTGTTGGGCGTAGAGGACGCGGCCGCGTTCGGGGTCGGGCGTGAGATGGGTGTCAATGGCCACGGCGTTCACAATGTCCACCCTTTGCCCTTTGGGCACCCCTTGGCCGACCCAGTTGATGTAGGCCACCATGGCCTGCATGGCTTCGCTGTCTCTGGGCAGCGGTTTGCCGTTCATCGAGCGCTGGAAGCAGCCGTTGATGCGGCCGACCAGGTCGATTTCTTTGCCGGGACGGGGCATCACGCGCGGGTAGCGGTTGGTGGTGTTGATGTAGGGGTTGCCGCCGGCCACTTTGCCTTGTGCGATGTGGCAGCTGCTGCAGTTCATGTGGCTGCCGACGTGTTCGGGCAACAGGCGTTTGGTGTGGTTCATCAAACGTTGGCCGAAGCGGATTTGGGCGGCGTTGGGCTGTTGGTCGATGTCGCTGTCGAAGGGCAGGGTGTATTCGCCCACGGCTGTTTTTTCGTCGCCCTGTCCGGTGACGATGGGGTGTCGGATGGGCTGGGCTTCGGTGGTTTCGGGGGCGTCTTGGCAGGCGCTCAGGCCGAGCAGGCCGAGGCCGGAAGCCAAGAGGAGAGCCGACAGTTGGTGCTTATTCATGGTGTGCTCCTGAAGCGGCTTGGGGAACGATATTGGGCGCTTTGCGGTTGACGAAATGGCGGATTTCGGCCACGTCGCGGCTGCTGATTTCGGGTGCTTGGTTGTGCCAGCTGTTGCGGACGAAGTTGACTACGTCGGCAATGTCGCTGTCGGTCAGGTGTTTGAAGCCGGGCATGCTGAAGGCCATCACGTCGTGTTTGCTGTGCGGCATGCGGCCGCCTTCCAAGGTTACCTGAATCACCGATTGGGCGTTGTTGGCATAAACGGCGCTGTTGTTGTTCAGGGCGGGGAAGATGCGCGGCATGCCGTTGCCGTCGGCGCGGTGGCAGGCCATGCAGTGTTCGGCGTAGAGCAGGGCGCCGCGGTTGGCGTATTCGCCGTTGAGCAGCATGGCAGTGGTGGTGTCTTCGCGTTTGGGCAGTTCGGTTTCTTTGCCGGGTGTGGGTGACAGGGTTTTCAGGTAGCCTGCCATGGCCTGCAGATCGCTGTCGCTCCAGTATTGGGTGCTGTGCTCCACCACTTCGGCCATGGCGCCGAAGGCGGCGCTGCGTTCGGTGCGGCCGCTGGCGAAGAAGTCGGCTAGCTCTGCTTGGTTCCAGCTGCCCAGCCCGCGTGCTTCGCCGCGCAGGCTCTTGGCCCGCCAGCCGTCGATGACGGCGCCGCTGAGGAAATGTTTGCCGTCGTCGCTGAGGGCTTTTTCCTGATAGGCGATGCCGCGCGGCGTGTGGCAGGCGCCGCAGTGGCCGGGGCCTTCTACCAGGTATTTGCCGTGGTTGGTTTGGGCGTCGAAGCGGCTGTCGGGCACGAATTCGCGTTTGGGGGCGAAGGCGGCCTGAGACCTTTGC
>NZ_JH164926.1:1258309-1325867 GCF_000226875.1 Neisseria shayeganii 871 | reverse complement strand
CGAGATGTTTTTCGATGTGGTGGAGGGCGTCGGTGTGTAAAAAGCTGCTCATGAAGCAAATCCTCTGCATTCCTTGGGCTGGATGTGGGGAATGTAGAGGATTTGGGGGTGTTTTGCAAAGGTCTCAGGCTACCTGAAAGCCTTTCAGGTAGCCTTTCTCCTGCCAAAATAGCGCCAACAGCCGCTTGGAAAGCGCGTATAATAGCCGCCGTTTGAGTATCCGAAACAGAGAGGCCGCCATGTCCGTAAAATACAAACGTATCCTGCTGAAACTCTCCGGCGAAGCGCTGATGGGCAACGACCCCTTCGGCATCAACCGCGACACCATCATGGAAATTGTCGGCCAGGTGAAAGAAATCGCCGACATGGGCGTGCAGGTGGGCGTAGTGGTCGGCGGCGGCAACATTTTCCGCGGCGTATCCGCCCAAGCGGGCAGCATGGACCGCGCCACGGCCGACTACATGGGCATGATGGCCACCGTCATGAACGCACTGGCTCTCAAAGACGCTTTTGAAAGCCTAGGCCAACCCGCCCGCGTGCAATCGGCCCTCTCCATGCAGCAGATTGCCGAAACCTACGCGCGGCCCAAAGCCATTCAATATCTGGAAGAAGGCAAAGTGGTCATCTTCGCCGCCGGCACCGGCAACCCCTTCTTCACCACCGACACCGCCGCCGCCCTGCGCGGTGCCGAAATGAACTGCGACATCATGCTCAAAGCCACCAATGTGGACGGCGTCTATACCGCAGACCCGAAAAAAGACCCGGCCGCCACCCGCTACCAAACCATTACCTTCGACGAAGCCATCATCAAAAACCTGAAAGTGATGGACGCCACTGCATTCGCCCTCTGCCGCGAACGCAAGCTCAACATCGTCGTCTTCGGCATCGCCAAAGAAGGCGCCCTCAAGCGCGTGGTAACGGGCGAAGACGAAGGCACCCTGGTACACATTTAATTTGGCCGCCGCCCGCCCTCAGGCTACCTGAAACCGAAAAACAATCATTGATCATAATCCAAAGGAAATCCCATGCTGAATGACATCCAAAAACAAGCCGACAGCAAAATGCAGCGCTCGCTGGAAGTATTGCGCGAAAACCTGGCCAAAGTGCGCACCGGCCGCGCCCACACCGGCCTGTTGGACCAAGTGGAAGTGGAGTACTACGGCAGCCCCGTGCCCGTGAGCCAAGTGGCCAACGTGACCCTGCTCGACGCGCGCACCATCGGTGTCAAAGTGTACGAAAGCAATATGGCCGCCGCGGTGGAAAAAGCCATCCGCGACTCCAACCTCGGCCTCAACCCCGCCGCCATGGGCGACGTGATCCGCGTACCGATGCCCATGCTCACTGAAGAGCGCCGCAAAGACCTGATCAAAGTGGTGCGCGCAGAAGCCGAAGACGGCCGCGTGGCCATCCGCAACGTGCGCCGCGACGCCAACGACCACATTAAAAAATTGTTGAAAGACAAAGAAGTGCCCGAAGACGATGCCCGCCGCAGCGAAGAAGCCGTGCAAAAACTGACCGACAAATACATTGCGGAAGTTGACAAAATGCTGGCCGCCAAAGAAGAAGACCTGATGGCCATTTAAGCCGCCGGTGAAACCGACCCTCCGGTGCCCCCTCCTTCCGTTCAGGCTACCTGAAAACGCCAAATAAAAGGCTTTCAGGTAGCCCTTGTCTTACTCCACTGCCCCAACCGCCCCGAGAGGAGCCCGCCATGAGCAGCAGCACCCAAACCATCCCCTCTCCCACCGCCACTCCCCGCCACATCTGCGTGGTGATGGACGGCAACGGCCGTTGGGCGAAAAAACGCTTCCTGCCCCGCGTGCTCGGGCACAAGCACGGCGTGGGAACGCTGGAAACCATGGCCGCCCGCTGCTCCGAATTGGGCGTGGCCTACCTCACCGTATTCGCCTTCTCCACCGAAAACTGGCGCCGCCCCGAAGACGAAGTATCGTTTTTGATGAAGCTGTTTATGCGCGCGCTCAAAGTGGAGGCGGAGAAAATGCACCAAAACAATATGCGCTTGAAAGTGATCGGCAGCCGCAGCCGCTTCTCCCCCGAGATCATCGCCGGCATCGAAGCCGCCGAGGCGCTGACCGCCGCCAACACCGGCCTAACCCTCACCGTAGCCGCCGACTACGGCGGCCGTTGGGACATCTTGCAGGCCACCAACCAATTGATACGGGAAGGCAAAACCGAAATCACCGAGACCGATTTGGCCGCCCGCCTGATGCTGGCCGAAGCGCCGGAACCCGACCTCTTTATCCGCACCGGCGGCGAAACCCGCATCAGCAACTTCATGCTGTGGCAGATGGCCTATGCCGAACTGTATTTTACCGATGTCTTGTGGCCGGACTTCGACGCCGCCGAACTCGACAAAGCAGTACAATCTTTCCAAAAACGCGAACGCCGCTTCGGCCGCACCAGCGAGCAGCTGCCGCCGGAACTGCAACGCTCTTGATACAACCCGAATCTTTGCATAAACCTTAGAGGATGCCGTTCAAGATACCACAGCGCAAGCAGCGTGAACGCTCAGCACTCCCTCGTAAAAGATATATCAGATAAGCGAGCAAGCGGCGCCCCCAGGCATAAACGCATAACGCAGAAATACGCCCCAGATGGTATTGCAAAAGTCTCAGCGCTATGCGAGCCCGCCGCTTAGCTCGCTTTGGTGTAGCGGTTTCCCGGGCAAAACAGCGGCCATGGCTTATGAAGCACGCTCCCCGGTCGAAGCATGATGATGTCGGCCTCTTCCGCGAAAATCTTGACGCCCGAGTTCGCTGACCCAAATATCCAAGCGCATATCATGCTGCTCTGCAGGCAGACGCTCCACTTGCTGGCAGGCGAAGCCCACTCCTATTTTTAAAGGCGGCAAACGCCCGCGCACGGCCGCCAAAGTGACGTCATAATAGCCGCCGCCCTGCCCCAAGCGGCAGCCTCGCGTATCCACGCCCACCAAAGGAATCAACATCAGATGCAGGCGGTGGGCACGGATTTTTTTGCCCGGAAACTGCGGAATGGCCGGTTGTTTATGCCGCTTGCGTTCGGCAATAGCGTGTTCGGGATAGGGGGTAAACCAAAGGCGCAATGCCCCGGCTTCAATATAGGGCAGATACAGCTGCACACCGCGCCGCCGCGCGGCCTGCAGCAAACCGTCCAAACGCAATTCACTACCAACCGGCCAATATACCCCCCAACGCTTACCCCGTTTCAGGTAGCCTTTCAGCAGATTCGCCACGCGCCGTTCAGCTTGTCTGCGTTTGGCCGGCGGCAGACGCTTTCTCGCCTGCCGCAATTGCTGCCGCAGCAAAGCCTTGTGTTGGATCATCTCACCTCCCATCGGCAAACAGTTTCATGCCATAAACTCCGTACACAAAAAGGGCCTGCCCGAAGGCAAGCCCTTTTTTAAGCCGTGATCAACACATTAGAATTTGTGTACGATACCGGTACCCACTGCCCAAGATTTGGCACTAGCGTCATTAGAAGTAGCTTTTTCACGCAACCAGCCCAAAGACACCAAACCGGTGGTGCGGCGGGAGAAGGCGTAATCGGCACCGGCTACTACTTGAGTGTAGCGCTCGCCGCTGGTGCTGGCTTTACCGTAGGCAGCAGTCAGTTTCGGAGTAACTGCGCCGAAGGTGTAAGCGCCAGACAGTTGGATTTCGCTGGTTTTATCAGTACCAACATCACTGTTAGTCAGGCCATCAACATTACGGGCATATTGCAGGCCCAAGCCCACATACAGATTATTGGCATCATAACCACCACTCAGGTTGTGGATATGAGTGTCTTTCTGACCGCTGCGGTAATCTTGGTATTCTACTGCATAACGGGCAAAGAAACCGCTGTTGTTGTAACCCAAGCCCAATCCGTATACAGGCTGACTGTCATTCTTGGGGCTTGCTGCCGGATTTGCATTGTTACCCGGGGTATATTGCGCCATCAGCTCGAAACCGCCCCAGTTGGGAGAGGTGTAGTTGATACTGGTGTGGCGTTTACCGAAACGGGTGTAACGATCCAAACCCAAGATGTCGCTCTTGTATTCCCAGTTGTCTTGGGCTATTACTGCTTCACGCAGCGGAGAGCTAACATAACCGGCGCGAACGGTACCGAAGCCGCCTTCCAAGCCGATGAAAGAATCACGACCGTCAAAACCAACTTCGCCGCTACCTACGCTGGCTTTGGTTTCGATTTGCCAAATGGCTTTCAGGCCGTTGCCCAAATCTTCAGAGCCTTTGAAGCCGATACGGGTACCGTAGTCAACGATTTGGAAGGCTTTTTCTTTGTGGCCGGAAGCGACACGACCAGAGTTGTTTTCGTATTCAACACCGGCTTTAACGGCACCGTACAAAATTACTTCAGCTGAAGCGGCAACCGGCAAGGAAACCAATGCCAATGCAATCAGGGTTTTTTTCATTGCTGCATTCCTTTTCTTAGTCTAAAAAAACAAACTCAAAGAAGCTGCTTGTTCTTCAAGTTATTCACGTCATCGCCGCGTTAGCGATTTCATGGGGCGTAATATAATTGCTGGACTGCAAAAAAACAAATTTAATCCGCACCCCGGCCATACAAACCGTGCAGCACTTGTAGATTTTCTACCACAAAATGAATTTAACATTATGAATGATAATGAATTTTACAAATTAACAGAAAATCATGTACGGCTCGATCAATTTGTTGCTTTTTTGCCAACTCCAAGCAGTCTGTCCCTCGTCTCTCGCCTGCCTGCAAAAGGAAAAAGGCTACCTGAAAGCTAAATTTCTTCATGAAACCCTGCTTTTCAGGTAGCCCCTTGGGGCATCCGGTCTGTTTAAGGCTTAAGGCGCAGATTCCATCTGTGCTGGTTTCGTACGCACGGCCATACGCCAGTTGAGCAGCAGCATGGCGCCCGCCACCACCAAACCGATGATGTCGGTCAGGGTTTCCGGCACGATCAGACAGAATGCGCCGACGGCCATCACGATACGCTGCCACATCGGAATATGGGTTTTGAAGTAGCCTTCCACTGCCGCAGACAAGGCCAGCACACCCATGATGGAAGTCACCGTTACCATGGCGATCACATGCCAAGCCGGCAAGGGGAAGGTTTTGGCGGTAACGGCGGCGTTGGTGACATCGATCATCATCATGTTCGGGTTGTACACAAACATAAACGGTACGATAAAACCGGCCAAGGCGAGCTTGAGCGACTGGAAGCCGGTTTTCATCGGATCGCCGCCGGCAATGCCTGCGCCGGCAAAAGCGGCCAAGGCCACCGGCGGAGTGATGTTGGCGAAGATGCCGAAATAGAACACAAACATATGCGCCACCAATACCGGCACGTCAAAACCGGCCAGTGCGGGGGCGGCCATGGTCGCGGTGATGATGTAGGCCGGAATCGAGGGCAAGCCCATGCCCAACACCATGGAGGCCAACATGGTCAGCACCAGGGTGAGAAACAGGGAGCCTGCGCCCAGGGTCACGATGGAAGAAGTCATCACCGTGCCGAAGCTGGTGAGGTTGACCACGCCGATGACCACACCCACCATGGCACAGGCCGCCATCACAGACAGGGATTGTTTGGCGCCGTCGGCCAAGGCGCCGATGATGTCGCTCACGCCCATACGGGTTTCCGGGCGCAACATGCTGATGGCGACGGTAATGCCGATGGTGTAGGCGGCGGCATAGCCCACCGGCACCGATTCGGCCAGCATCCACACCAGCGCCACAATCGGCAGAAGCATGTGGCCGCGGGCTTTCAACACTTCTTTCACGCGCGGCAAGTCGGCCTTCGGAATGCCTTTCAAATCGCGGCTGCCGGCACGGAAATGGACTTGGGCAATCACGCCGAGGTAATACAACAAAGCGGGCAGCAGGGCGGCCAAGGCGATGGTGCCGTAAGATACGCCGGTGGTTTCGGCCATAATGAACGCAGAGGCACCCATAATCGGCGGCAGAATCTGGCCGCCCACCGATGCACTGGCTTCCACCGCGCCGGCAAAGTTTTTGTGGTAGCCGATTTTTTTCATCAAAGGAATGGTAAACGCACCGGTGCCGACCACATTGGCCACTGCCGCGCCGTTGATGCTGCCCATAAAGCCGCTGGAAATCACCGCCACCTTGGCCGGGCCACCCTGTTTGTGTCCGGCCAGTGCCAGCGCCAGATCGTTAAACAGCTGGCCCATGCCGGAGCGCGCCAAAAAAGCGCCGAACAGGATAAACAGGAAAATGAAGGTCACCGAAGCGCCGATGGCTGAGGAATACAAACCTTCGGTTTTCAGATAAAGCTGGCCGAAAATGTCGCCCAAATCGTAAGGGCGGGTGAGCAGCCGGTCAGGCATAAAGCCCATGTGGCTGATGAAGGGATAGGCCAAAAATACCAAGGCGAAAATCGGCAGAATCCAGCCGGTGATGCGGCGGGTGCTTTCCAACACCACGGCCACGGTAATCATGGAAAACACAATGTCCATTTGGTTCGGAATACCGCCGCGCACGGTAACGATGTCTTGGTACTGCCAAATCAGGTAGCCTGCGCTGGAAAAAGCGGCCAACACCCACAGCCAGTCATACCAAGCCACCTGCTTGCGGCTGCTGCGCTTGGCGGGCGGATAAATCAGAAAAATCAGCGCCACGCCCACGGCAACGTGCACCGATCGCTGCACCAATTCGGGCAAAGGGTTGAAGGTAATATAAAGATGGAACAGCGAATAGGCCACGGCAATCACCGCAATCAAAGTGCGCACGGCCTTGCTCTGCGGATTCCGCGTAACCGACTCGCGGTCGTATTTTTCCAAAATTTCCTGCGACTTGGCCGCAGCTTCTTGTTCATGGTTCATCAACAATCCTTTTCAAAAAACCATTGCAGCCGGCTTTGACGGACCGGAGCAATGTTGACCGCCGTGTAATCCGGCAGCATGCGGTAAAGCGGCAGCACCCGCTGACCCAGCCGCATCTCGCCCTGCATATTGCGCGACACCATCCAATTGATTTCAGGCAGCCGCACTTCGCTGCTCAGGCCGACGTAACCCGGCGGCGCCGGTATCGGGCTACCTGAAACCGGCACGCCCGCTCCGAAAGCCTGAATATACGTATGGCGCAGATGCAGGCTGCCGTTCTCCAACACATAAGCTTCCTGCCAATACTGCTTTTCTACCGAGTGGCGCCACTTCAAGACAAATTCCGGGTGCGGCCACACACAGCGCAGCGTCTCTGCTTGCAGCACAATTTTTTCCTGCGGCTGCCACAAAAGCCACAGACAGAAACAAGGCGCAAGCCAAGTTGCGCCTTGCCCTACCTTTTTCAGGTAGCCTGTTGCCATTTATTGGGCGGCGGATGCAGCGGAAGCCGGCACCGCAGCAGCTTCAGACGCCGCCGGGGCTGCCGGAGCCGCTACCGCGCCCACTTCGTCATAATAGCGCTTGGCACCGGCATGCAAAGGCGCCACCAAACCTTTTTGCGCACCTTCAACACTGATGCCTTTGGCAGCCTGGTGGGCGGTTTGCAATTTGTCCAGATTCTCAAACAGCGCTTTGGTGAGCTGGTAAACGTCTTCTTCGCTCATGTCTTTGCGCACCACCAAGGCATTGAAAATGGCGGCGGTGGGGATGTCTTCGGCATTATTATAAGTGCCTTTCGGAATCGGCATGGCGTTGAAGAACGGCGTGGTTTGGGCAATTTCTGCCAGCTTGTCGGCCGGTACGGCCACCAGCTGCAGATCGAAGCCTTGTTGCAGTTCCATCAAAGAAGAGTTGGGCAAGCCGCTGGTGAGGAAGGCCGCATCCAGCTTGCCGGCTTTCAAGGCATCCGCCGCTTCGGCATAACCCAAGTAATCCACTTTGATGTCGGTGTAGTTGATGCCGAAGCCGTTCAGCAGGGCACGGGTAGCCAACTCAACGCCGGAACCTTGTGCGCCCACGGCCACCCGTTTACCGCGCAAATCTTCAATCGATTTGATGCCGGAAGAGGCGGAAGTGACGATTTGCACATAGTTCGGGTACAGCGCGGCGATTTGCTCCACATTTTCCACTTTACGGCTGAAGCTGCCCTGGCCGTTGATTGCGTCGCTCAAAGCATCGCTCATCACAAAGGCCATTTCCAGTTTGTTTTGGGCCAGCAGATTCAGGTTTTCTACCGAAGCGCCGGTGGTTTGGGTTTTGGCGTTCACGCCGAATTTTTGCGCATACAGCTCGCTCAAAGCGGTGCCGATGATGTTGTAGGGGCCGGAAGCGCCGCCGGTGCCCACGGTCACGAATTTGGTCTGCAGGCCGTTTTGTGCCGCCTGCTCTTGCTGGGGTGCCGCATCACTGCTTGCGGCGGGTTTGGCGGCATTGTCTCCGCCACAAGCTGCCAATGCAGCAGCCAATGCCAGCATAATCAGTTTGGAAGAAGTGTTTTTCATGGCATATCTCCGAAATGAAGTCGTAAAAAAGAAATATAGAATGCGCAGCACATCCGCATAACCCGTCAAATTAACGGAAATTAACTGCCAGCGCAACTGTCTTTACGAGGTATGGCACACAGGAAAAATTTTAGCCCTTACCTTATAATGACTTCCCTAACCAAGCCATTTGATTAGCCGGCCGCCTTTTCAGGTAGCCTACTCTATTTTTACGGAACCCCCCACCATTTATGAGCCATACTGTCCGCCTGCAATTTGAAGACATCGACAACACCGTGCTGCAACGCCTGTGCGGCCCGCTCGACAGCCACCTCGCCACTCTCGGCCGCGCCCTAAACCTGCAAGTGAGCCGCCGTTTCGAACATTTCACCTTTCTCGGCGAAGCCGCCCATGCCGGCCGCCGTGCCCTGCTCGCACTGGCGGAACTGGCACAAAGCCGCGATTTGGACGACAACGACATCCGCCTGGCCGCCGTGGAAGCGCAAACCGCCGATAGCGCCTTTCAGCCGCAAACCGACGCCAACCACCAATACCACTTCCGCACCCGCCGCGGCAACCTCAGCGGCCGCACCCCGCGCCAAAACGGCTACATCCGTGCCCTGCTTAATCACGACGTGGTCTTCGGCCTCGGCCCGGCCGGCACCGGCAAAACCTATTTGGCCGTGGCCGCTGCGGTGGATGCCATCGAAAAACACCAGGTCGAGCGCATTGTTTTGGTGCGGCCGGCGGTGGAAGCCGGCGAAAAGCTCGGCTTTCTGCCCGGCGACTTGGCGCAAAAAGTCGATCCTTATCTGCGCCCGCTTTACGACGCCCTGTACGACCTGATGGGCTTCGATCGTGTCACCAAGCTGTTGGAAAAAGGCCTCATCGAAATCGCCCCCTTGGCCTATATGCGCGGCCGCACCCTCAACGGCGCCTATGTGATTCTGGACGAAGCGCAAAACACCACGCCCGAACAAATGAAGATGTTCCTCACCCGCATCGGCTTCGGCGCCAAAGCCGTGATTACCGGCGATTTGAGCCAAATCGACCTGCCGCGCAACATCAAATCCGGCCTCAAAGACGCCAAAGAAAAACTGGCCGGCATCGAAGGGCTGTATTTCCACACCTTCACCAGCGAAGACGTGGTGCGCCACCCCTTGGTGCAGAAAATCGTCGATGCCTACGATGCCGCCGAAAGCGAAGCAGCAGACAAGGAGCGAAACGAGGAACGCAGGTCGCACTGATGCGCTTGGCCAAGCTATGTAACCAGCGGCAAAACGCACGCCCTGCAAGTACTTTCTAATGATCCCGCCTACCTTATTTCCCGACCTCGGGCTACCTGAACACAATCTTCTGCCCTACGACGGCGAAGTCCGCCTGCTCGGCAGTCCGTTTGCCGCCGCCGAAGCCGACCATTACCTGCACAGCCTGTTACAAGACACCCCTTGGCAACACGACCAAGTGCGGCTCTACGGCAAAACCCTCACCACCGCCCGCCAAACCGCCTGGTACGGCGACAACGGCCTGCTTTACACCTATTCCGGCATCGCCCGTGCCGCCCGGCCATGGACGCCCTTGCTGCTCGAAATCAAACAGCGGGTTGAAGCGCACGCCGCCGCTGTCTGCAAGGCGCACTTCAACAGCTGCCTGCTCAACCTCTATGCCGACGGTCGGCAAGGGATGACTTGGCACAGCGACGACGAAGCCGAACTCGGCCCGGTCATCGCTTCACTCAGCTTCGGCGCCACCCGCCGCTTCGCCTTCCGCCACAAACAGACGCAAGAAAAACGCATTCTGCCGCTGGCGCACGGGCAACTGCTGCTGATGTACGGCACCACCCAGCAATACTGGCAACACGCGCTGCTGAAAAATAACGCCGTCAAGCAGCCCCGCATCAACCTGACGTTCCGCACCATACTCGCCAACCATGCGGGGCCGGCAGGTCGAGCCCGCCGGCACCACCACAAAAAGGCTACCTGAAATGCTTTCAGGTAGCCTTTCCACATTGGGGTTTCACACCGTCTCAATCCAACAGCGCATCCACAAAATCGCGTGCATGGAAGGGGCGCAAATCGTCGATGCCCTCGCCCACGCCGATGTAGCGCACCGGCACCGGCCGGCGGCTGGCCAAGGCCGCCAGCACGCCGCCTTTGGCGGTGCCGTCGAGCTTGGTCACAATTAGGCCAGTCAAACCTAAGGCTTCGTCGAAAGCAATCACTTGATTGACCGCGTTTTGGCCGATATTGGCATCCAATACCACAATGATTTCGTGCGGCGCCTCGGGCATGGATTTTTGCAGTACCCGCTTCACTTTTTTGATTTCTTCCATCAAGTGCAATTGGGTGGGCAGGCGGCCGGCGGTGTCGGCCAACACGATATCGATGCCGCGCGCCTTGGCTGCCTCTACCGCATCGAAACACACGGCGGCAGAATCGCCCGAGGCTTGGGAGATCACGGTAACGCCGTTGCGCGCGCCCCACTCCTGAAGCTGCTCGCGGGCGGCGGCGCGAAAGGTATCTCCTGCAGCCAGCAGCACGGATTTGCCTTGCGATTGGAAATATTTGGCCAGTTTGCCGATGGAGGTGGTTTTGCCCGCGCCGTTGATGCCGGCCAGCATGATGACAAACGGCCCGCCGCTTTCAGGTAGCCTCAAGGGGGCTTCCAGCGGTTTGATCAAATCGTAAATCGCTTCTTTCAGGGCGCTGCGCAGTTCCTGCCCGTCTTTCAGGCCGCGCAGACTCACCCGTTTACGCACTTCGGCCATCAGCTGCTCGGTGGCCTCGATGCCCATATCGGCGGTGAGCAGCACGGTTTCCAGCTCTTCATACAGGTCTTCGTCAATCTGGCCGCCGCCGAACACGCCGGCCAGCGATTTGGCCATTTGGTTGCGCGATTTGCTCAATCCCTGTTTCAAGCGGGCCGCCCAGCCTAAAGCGGGGGCGGGTTCTGCCGCCGTTGCTTTTTCAGCTGTGGTGGCCGGCAGAGTAGGCTCAGGTTGTGCTGCCGGCTGGGCGGCAGCAGCCGGGGGGACGGCTGCCGGCTCATCGGCAGAGTCGGATAAATCGGCCTCGGCAGGTTCTGCCGATACGGGCATCTGCTCCTGTTCCGGCGCCTCGCTTTGCGTTACCGGCTGGGGCTGCACTTCATCGGCAGACACCGCTTCAGGTGCTGCCTCGGTTTCAGCAGCCGGCTCGGCCGGCCGGGTAGCAGCTTCTTCAACAGGCAATGAGGCCGGCTCTTCCGGTTTTTTCTTTTTCTTGAATAGTCCGAACATGGTATTTTCCGTCAATCATTCGCTTCAAAACGGGCGGTATTGTAGCAGGGTTTTCCAATATCAAAGGCTACCTGAAAAACAACGGCCGGGCCGTTTGTCTTTCAGGTAGCCTCTATTCCGACTGCCCATGCCCGGCGGCACATTCAGCGGGAAGCGTTCGTTTGCGATTAGGCTTCCAAATCGAGGATGCTGCGGGCGGCGCGGCGGGCATCCAGTAGAATCAGGCCCAGTTTGGCGCTTTCGCGGGCAGTTACCACCAAAACCGTGTCTTCGCCGGCTTGGATGAGCAGAATATAACCGTCGTTACCCTTCACGATCACTTGCTCCAGCTCGCCGCATTTCAATTCTTTGGTGGTGCGGTTGCCCAAAGCCAGCAGGGCGGCAGACATGGCGCCAACGCGGTCGGGGTCGATATTGGATTGCAGCAGGGAAGCGATGGGCAGGCCGTCGCTGGAAATGACGGCAGAGGCGGTGATGTCGACTGAGGAGCTGTGCAGGTCGCTCAAGACGGAAGAAACGAGTTGTTGTTGCATATTTTTGATTTCCCGATAAATTGATTTTAGAAAGTGTCCGCTTGCGCTGCGGAATCAACAATTTGATATAAGGCGCGCACCAAAGAGACGAACTCGTCTTTATGCAGCTGCGGCACGCCGCCCGTTACCAGAATGAATTTCAAGTCGCCGATATAGAGCGGGAAGAAAGACAACTCGCTCTGACCGGACGGATCGCAAATACCCACGGCGTTGTGGTAGATATTGAGGTTGTTTTTAATCAGCAGGCTGTGGCGCTCATACAGGCGCACGGCTTCGCTGGCCAACACGGCAATTTCTTCGGCCGCTTCGTGGTTGAAACCGGAGCTGGAGAAATAAAAACCATCTTGATCCACCAGCAGTGCTTTCTGTACGTCGGACAAGTGCATCAGAATGTTGGGCAGGCCGGTGCCGCTCAGCAAATCGGTTTTCTGCTCGGGCTCGTCTTCGCCGTAGAGAAACTCCAAACGCTGCATGCGGTACAGCAGGTTGAGGGCGGCATCCAAATCATCGGTCTGCGCCCAACGCATCACGTTTTCCTGGCTGACGGTTTCTTCTTCTCCCGCCTGCAAAATGCCGCCCAACAAAGTGCGGCTGGCGCTTTGGCCTTTGTTGGATACCGCATAATAGGCGCCCGCCGGGGTCACCTTGGGATATAAATTGGGTTGCAGCAGCAATGTGGAATCCATACTCACACCTCTAAACCGGGATCGATTGAATACAGCATGGCGGTTACCAGCTGTTTGACATCGTTTTCATTACGGGCATCCACTTCGAATACCGGTACGTTCATATTGTGTTGAGCCAAGTATTTTTGGTACACCTCCACTTCGGGAGAGGCTTTCAAGTCCATCTTGGTCACGCCCACCACAACCGGGGCAGTTTTCAACAGATCCTGAAAAGAATCGAGGAAGAATTTCAGGTCTTTTAAGGGATGGGCACGGGTGTTGTCCAACAACAGCACCAAACCCATGCTACCTTGGCTGAGGATGTCCCACATAAAATCGAAACGTTCTTGGCCCGGCGTGCCGTAAAGATGGACTTTGGTGTTTTCGTCCAAATTGATTACACCGTAATCCATGGCCACGGTGGTGTGGCTTTTCATGGAAGTGGTCATGTCTGAGGCACGCGCATCGGTTTTGATGGGCGGATCGTCAGACAAAGCAGCAATCGCTGTCGTTTTACCTACCCCTACGGGACCTGTAAAAATAATCTTGTTTTCTGCCATTATGTTATTCCCTTATCGGCCAATAATTTTATTCATTAATCGTTGCAGCAAGCCGCGCTGTTTCGGCACTTCTGCCGGTTTGGCCTCTGTCTGTTGTGCGCCTGCAGCAGAAGCGGCAGGCTGGGTAGTGCCGGCAGCAGCGGTATGGGCATGCGCCGCAGTAGAATGAGTATCCACCGCCAGGTAACCGGTTACATAGGTTGCAGTCAGGTAATCGGCCAAGTCTTTGCTGTCTATCGACATCAAACGGTGCAGCATAGTCAGGCTACCTGATGTTTTGGTCAGGAAAGCCGACAGCCGCATAGACTCGGCCAAGGGAGCCAGACGGGTCAGATTCGGCCAGCTTTTTACTTTGAAAACCGTATGGGCATCAATGCCTTGAGGCAAACGTCCGTTACCGGTCCAAACCGCCAGCTGCCATAAGCAAGCTTGCACCGACAATTTAGCCTTGTTTTTCAAGTGCTCTTCTGCCACCGGCCGTACGCTCAAATCGACAAACTTCTGTTCACACAAGGCCTTCAACGCTGCGGAGTCAGCCGTCAGCAATACTTTCTGTATAGAAGGGAATACCAGCAATACAGGTTTGCCGCCATGCAGCACCGCCACATCACTCTCCTGCCGGCTGGCTTTTTTCACTGCGCCCAGCAAGCCTTCGTTGGGATCAAAATGCTCAATCCTTTGGGGAGATTCTGTTTTTACAGTCGCAGCTACAGGTACGGCCACCAGCGCTTCAGCCACCGGTGTACCGGTGCGCGCAATCCAGATACCGTTGCCTTGCTGCAGGTTTTTCAGATTGACAAACAGGGTGTCGAATTTGATCGGTTTGGCCAGATAAGGGGCAGTTGTCTGCGGCGGGGTGGCCGAGAAATAAACCACCTTGGCTTGGACAAACCGCTCTTTTGCCTTTGCCCATGCTTCGGGCGCATGATCGGCATCCACCAACACCAGCTGCGGCGGAATACCCTGCTCTTCGGTTACCAGCTCGTAATTGGTGGTACCGTGCATTTTGAACGCCATACGGAACATGGCATATTGGCGGTCATCCATGCCCAATAGCATGATATGAACCGTCTTGACTTTGGGAATTGTATTATTGTTATCCATGGATTATGCCCGAACAGAGCCATAATTGATCTTTTGCAGCAACTGGCTCATGGCCAATACCACCTCTTCCGGAGGGTTTTGGACATTGGCACGGATCTTGTGCAACACCTGCTCCAAACGCGCCCACTCCTCTGCCCGCTCACAAATATCGAACAGGGTAATATACAGTTGCGATTCATCAGGATATTGGATAATGGAATCTTCCAATACCGTCATCGCCTCGTCCAACTGACCGTACATCAGCAAAGATTCGACATCCTTCAATGCTTTTTCAGCCGGAGATTGAAGCACCCCCACCGAATCGGTTCTGATTTGAATCAATGCTTTGCGATGCGCTTTATTGATACTGGTGCCGCGTTCCAAAAAACCGTGTTCAATACCGATATCGCGCAGCTGGGCTTCATTTGGATTGGCTTCTAATTGGGAAAAGATCTCGTGATCCCCCAAATTCAAACCCCAGCCCAACATACGCTCCTTCACCTGGCGGCCATATTGACCTAAGGTGTAGTACAGGCGCCACAAATGTTGGGCAAAATGTTCAATATTACGGTTTTTATAATCCAGACTCAGCGCATCGATAATCAATGCAGCCGGCTTGTCTGCCTGGCGGATGGCTTTGTTGGCATAGCCGACCGCTGCATCATAAGCCAAACGGTCTTTCATCAGGCGGTAACCCAATTCAGGCTTCATAAAGCCCATCAGTGCAGTTTTTTCTTCATCGCGCACCAATAAATGATTGGGCTGTTCGGGATTGGTTACCAAATCCTTACGCGGGCGGATAACCGCAGCGGCTGGCTCTGCCCGCACCTCCGCTTCTTTGCGCCGGACGAAACGGCTGCCTTTGCTCTGATTGGCATCCAAGCCGCTCTTTTCGCCAATCTGTGCAGCAGTCTGCTGCACACCCCAGCCCAGCTTTTCTTCCGCCAGCACACGCAAATTCAGGTTGTTTTTATCAATAGCCAAACCTTGCTTGATGTAGTCCTCCAACTGGGTTTTGGTCAACATCTCCGAAAATTCACTCAAGGTTTCCCCCAAGCTATCGGGTTTCTTCGCATCCAGCCACAGCTGTACCAACTCATTCACCAAGGTACTGCGCACGCCATCTGTGATGTTGTCCACTTCGGAATGCAAATAATGGACCAGTGATTCGGCTGCTTTCTCATGGTAGCCAAACTGTTTGTACACTTTATATTCAGTTAGTGCATCCACCTCTTGGGCAACCGCCAACACCTCGCCCTCCAACACTTCGTTTGACGATGCCCCCCAGCCCCAATCTTCCTGTACTGGCGGTACTGTTTTTTTTCCTCTTTTTCAATTTTTTCAAAAGAGGTAGAAGGCCTAGCTGGCGCTCGCTTGGCAGGAGAAGCGGCTGCTCCGGCCGTCTTCACGCCCGGTCGGTGGCTTTTTTTACTCTGAATGTCCTGCTTGCCGGCAGCGGCTTGCTTTTGGCGACGCTGCATCACAATCAGCACCCCCAAGACCACCAGCAGCACGGGAACAAGAATCATGGGCTCCATCTAGCCCTCCTTCCTGAATCTTGATTGAATCGAATTGCGCATTTTACTCTCTACCGCACTTTATTCAAAAATAAGTTAAAGCCAAACAGCAGGCAAACTATACTGATTTACTTGTTTGAAATCAAACCGCCGTCTTGCTCACCTCTGATCGCAGCCAGACCGCAAACCAGATTACCTCCCAAGATGGACAATTTATTTAAGTATTTTCAATAAAAATCTAGATAGTTCAATCGTCGACATCGACACCAGCCGACTGACTTAATCCAGCTCACCCCGCACTCGGCAACACGCCGTTGGGCAACAGCTGCCACACATAGCCGGTCTGCTTCATCTTACCGGCCACCCGGCCCGCCTCGTCGCCGTAACCCCAGAAAAAATCCACCCGCACCGCGCCGTTGATCGCACTGCCGGTATCCTGAGCCATAATCAAGCGGTTGAGTGCATGACCGGTTTCCGGATGGGCGGTCGCCAAAAAGATCGGTGCACCCAAGGTAATAAAGCGGCGGTCCACCGCGCCGGAATAACCGCCGGTGAGCGGCACACCCAAAGAGCCGATCGGCCCATCGTTGCCGGCCGGCAACTCGCGGAAAAACACATAACTCGGGTTTTGCCCCAACACTTCGGCCAAACGGTCCGGGTGGCTGCGCAACCATGCCTGAATGCCCTGCATACTGGTTTGCGCCAACGGCAAATAACCGCGGTCGGCCATATAGCGCCCGATCGACACATAGGGGTAATCGTTTTTGTCGGCAAAGCCGAGACGGATATAACGGCCGTCCGGCGTGCGGATGCGGCCCGAACCTTGAATATGCAGGAAGAACAGCTCCACCGGGTCTTCAGCGTACGCCAGAACGGGGGCGCGGCCGTTGAGCGCGCCCCCGTTGATTTGAGCACGGGTGAAGTACGGCACAAAGCGGCTGCCTTCCACCCGGCCTTTCAAGACACGGCTGCGCTCCTGCAAAGGAAACTCGGCCAAATTGGCCGTGTATTCGCCGTCGGGCGCGATTCGGCCGCTGTTGCCGCCCGTCAATCTGATCCGCACCACACCTTGGCGCTGTCCGTTAAGCGGCACACTGACCAAGTCCGCAGGTTGGCCGTAAATCGGAAACCTCGCCTGCGCAGTAGCCACTGCACTGCCCTTCAGCACCGGCTCGTAATATCCGGTAATCATGCCGCCGAGCTGACCGTTGTGACTCACTTCCCACGGCGTAAAATACCGCTCGAAAAAGCTTTTCGCCGCCGCCGACTGGTTGGGCACGACAGCCGCCTGTCGGCAGACGGCCTGCCATTGCGGCTGGTTTTGCAAACGCTCGCAGCTCTTGCGGAACGCCTGCAAACTGGCGGCAAAATCCTGTTGCGTCCATTGGGGCAATGCGCCGAACGCCACTGCCTTATAAGCCGCCGGGCTACCTGAAACCCGATGCACATACCCCGGCGCATAAGCTTGGCCCGCCGGCACATCGACCACGGGCGGCAAGGAAGCGCCAGGCGGAACATATTGCGACGGACAGGCCGCCAGCAAACACACCAGCGGCAAAACTGCTGCCGATTGACGGGAAAAAAGAAATTTCGCTGCCATTCTTCCGATTACACTTTAAAAAATTTTTATATTTTTGAAATATTGAACAATATACTGCACAAGGCCGCCGCATCCACCCGGCAAGCCGCCGCGCGCCGCGACACTTTCTGCCGCCTGGCAGACACGCAAACGCTGAATTTAACCACCCGATCCATCTGGCCGCAAACCCTTTTACACTACACAAACACCTGCTTTCATCTGCTCTGCCCGCCTATTTTGCCTAGCCATTCACCGTTTTTCGCCAAACGCTTTCCCGCAAGCCGGCCGCAGATGCCAGCGCCTTGCCGTCAGGAGGCCGGAGAAGTGTCAGATGCAGAAGCCGTTCAAAACGCAGCCGCACAGCGAGCACACATGACAAAGAATCCCTGCGAGAGAAACACATCAAGCAGATAAGCACACAAAGGGCGCCACACCACACAGGCAGGCGCCGCAAATGGGATTTGCCAAGGCATCAGGCTACCTGAAAGCCGCACCAGCCGCTAGAATAACGCCCTGTTTTCTTTTTTCAGGTAGCCTCGCATGAGCAGCAAACCCACCGTCTCGCCCATGATGCAACAGTATCTCAGCATCAAAGCCGGCCACGCCGACAAACTGCTGTTCTACCGCATGGGCGACTTCTACGAGCTGTTTTTCGACGACGCCGTGGAAGCCGCCAAGCTGCTCGACATCACCCTCACCACCCGCGGCCAGCTGGACGGCGAACCAATCAAAATGGCCGGCGTGCCGCACCACTCCGCCGAGCAATACCTCGCCCGCCTGGTGAAGCTGGGCAAAAGCGTAGCCATTTGCGAGCAAGTGGGTGAAGTGGGGGTCGGCAAAGGCCCGGTGGCGCGCGAAGTGGTGCGCATCGTCACCCCCGGCACCCTCACCGACTCCGCCCTCTTGGAAGACAAAGAAACCAACCGCATTCTCGCCCTCTGCCGCCACAAAACGCACAAACAACAACTCGGCCTCGCCTGGGCCTCGCTGCAAAGCGGCGAATTCAAAACCAAAATCATCCGCCCCGGCCAACTGGCCGACGAACTGGCTCGCCTGCAGCCCGCCGAAATCCTGCTCAGCGACGAAACCGCCGCCCATCTGCCCGAACTGCCCGCCGCCCTGCAAAGCACCCGCCTGCACGACTGGCAGTTTGCCGCCGACAGCGGCTTCGACCTGCTGACCCGCTATTTTGGCAGCCAAGACCTGCTCGGCTTCGGCCTCGACCCCGCCGAACACGCCCCTGCCGTCGGCGCCGCCGGCGCCCTGCTCAACTACATCCAGCTCACCCAATCGCAACTGCCGCGCCACCTCGACAGCCTGTCGCTCGAAACCGAACAAGAATACATCGGCATGGACGCCGCCACCCGGCGCAACCTCGAAATCACCGCCACTCTGGGCGGTAAAAAAGCGCCCACCCTGTTTTCCGTGCTCGACCGCTGCGCCACCCACATGGGCAGCCGCCTACTCGCCCAATGGCTGCACCACCCCCTGCGCAACCGCGCCCACATCCGAGCCCGCCAAACCGCCGTCGCCGCCCTAGGCAGCGAATACGCCGCCATCCAAGGCTACCTGAAAACCCTGTCCGACATCGAACGCATCGCCGCCCGCATTGCCGTCGGCTCCGCCCGCCCGCGCGATTTGAGCGGCCTGCGCGACAGCCTGTTTGCCCTGGCCGGCCTCCACCTGCCCGACAGCCCCCTGCTGCACACCCTAGAGGCTGTCTTTCCGCCGGGCCGGGCCGTCGCCGAACGCCTGCAGGCCGCCATCCTGCCCGAACCGGCCGTCTGGCTGCGCGACGGCGGTGTGATCAACCACGGCTTTTGCGCCGAATTGGACGAGTTGCGCCACATTCAAAACCACGGCAACGAATTCCTGCTGGATTTGGAACAGCGCGAACACGAACGCACCGGCCTCTCCACCCTCAAAGTGGAATTCAACCGCGTACACGGTTTCTACATCGAGCTCTCCAAAACCCAAGCCGAACAGGCACCGGCCGACTACCAACGTCGCCAAACCCTGAAAAACGTCGAACGCTTCATCACGCCCGAACTGAAAGCCTTTGAAGACAAAGTCCTCACCGCCCAAGAGCAGGCGCTGGCGCGGGAAAAACGCCTTTACGACGGCCTGATTCAGGAATTGCAGACCCAGCTGCCCCTGCTCCAGCAAATTGCCAAAGCCGCCGCCACCCTCGACGTGCTGTGCTGCTTTGCCCAACACGCCGACGAATACGGCTACACCGTGCCCGAATTTGTCGATTACCCCTGCATCGAAATTGACGCCGGCCGCCACCCTGTTGTCGAGCGGCAGGTACAGCGTTTCACCCCCAACCACACCCGCCTCGACAACAAACACCGCCTGATGCTGCTCACCGGCCCGAACATGGGCGGCAAATCCACCTATATGCGGCAGGCGGCCCTGATTGTGCTGCTGGCGCACACCGGCAGCTTCGTGCCCGCCGAACGCGCCTGCATCGGCCCCATCGACCGCATCTTCACCCGCATCGGCGCCTCCGACGATTTGGCCGGCAACCGCTCCACCTTCATGGTGGAAATGTCGGAAACCGCCTACATCCTGCACCACGCCACCGAGCAATCTCTGGTGCTGATGGACGAAGTCGGCCGCGGCACCTCCACCTTCGACGGCCTCGCGCTGGCACAGGCGATTGCCGAACACCTGATTCAGAAAAACCGCTCCTTCAGCCTGTTTGCCACCCATTATTTCGAACTCACCGGGCTACCTGAACACCACGCCACCGCCGTCAATATGCATCTTTCCGCGCTGGAGCAGGGTCAGGACATTGTTTTTCTGCACCACATCGAGCCCGGCCCCGCCAGCAAAAGCTACGGCATCGCCGTGGCCAAACTGGCCGGCCTGCCGCCGCGCGCCCTCAAAGCCGCACAAAAACACCTCGAACACCACGAGGCCGAAGCCGCCGCCCGCCGCCCGCAGCTGGATATTTTCCACAACTGGCCGGACAGCGTTGAACAAAACGACAGTCTGTTGACCGCAACCCCGGACACCCCGCCCGACACCGCCCCGCATCCCCTGCTGGCCGAGCTGGCCGCCGTCGAACCCGACCACCTGAGCCCGAAACAGGCGCTGGACTGCCTGTACCGTTTAAAAAGCCTGCTGTAAATGCCGAGAACCCAACACATGATCGGCTTTCAGGTAGCCTGAAACCATTGCCCCACCCGCCGAAAGGAAACCGCCATGCCCGCCACCCGCCGCTTCTTCCTCACGCTTGCCGCCGCCCTCAGCCTGTCTGCCTGCGGCACCTTGGGTTTCGGCTCCGCCAAACCCGCTCCGCCCAAACCGGTGCAAACCGCCAAACCGCAGGCCGTCATCGGCCTGGCCCTGGGCGGCGGCGCCTCCAAAGGCTTTGCCCACATCGGCGTGATCAAAGTGCTGCAGGAAAACCGCATTCCGGTCAAAGTGGTTACCGGCACCAGCGCCGGCGCGGTGGTCGGCAGCCTCTACGCCTCGGGCATGAATGCCGAACGCTTGGCGCAGGAAGCCGACGCCATGCAGAAAACCGATTTGGTGGACCTCACCCTTTCCACCAGCGGTTTCATCCGCGGTGAAAAACTGCAAAACTTCATCAACCGCAAAGTCGGCAACCGGCCGATGGAAAACTTCCCGCTGCGCTTCGGCGCCGTGGCCACCGAGTTCGACAGCGGCCGCAGCGTGGTGTTCAGCCGCGGCAACGCCGGCCAGGCCGTGCGCGCCTCGGCCAGCATTCCCAATGTGTTCCAACCGGCCCTCATCGGCGGCAAACGCTATGTGGACGGCGGCCTCACCGCCCCCGTGCCGGTGGGCGCCGCCCGCGGCTTGGGCGCCAATGTGGTGATTGCGGTGGACATTTCGGCCAAACCCGCCCGCCTCACCGAAAGCGGCTTTTTCTCCTATCTCGACCAAAGCCTGAACATCATGAACACCGCCGCCCTCAATAACGAGCTGGCCGGCGCCGACGTGGTGATCAAACCGCAGGTACAACGGCTGGGCGCGGTCGGCGGCTTTGACGAACGCGCCCAAGCCATTAAACTGGGTGAAGACGCCGCCCGCGCCGCCCTGCCGAAAATCCGCGCCGTGCTCTCGCGCTACCGCCTGCAATAAACCCTGCCTCGCAACCGGCTACCTGAAAGCCCGATCCCGTCTTTTCAGGTAGCCTGAACTCCCCTCCCCTTTGCCGTATCCATTAACCGCTCAAACATTGCTCGGGCTACCTGAAACCGCCCCATCGGTTTGCCCCGCCCGAGCGTTTGCCCACCTGCCCTGCCCGCCATGTTTACCCTCAATCTGCCCGGCCTGCATTGGCCCCACCCCGACACCCTGCCGCCACTCAAGCTGCCCCATCTCGATAAACTGCTGCGCTTCGGCCGTTTCCAAGCCGCGCCCGCCACGCCCGCCGATTTCTGTTTCCGCCAGCTCAAGGTCCACCTTTCCCAACTGAGCCCGCAGCCCTATG
This sequence comes from Neisseria shayeganii 871, assembly GCF_000226875.1. GTDB lineage: Bacteria > Pseudomonadota > Gammaproteobacteria > Burkholderiales > Neisseriaceae > Eikenella > Eikenella shayeganii. Next base: position 1,303,835 of record NZ_JH164926.1, on the reverse strand, counting down.
CCTTCGCCAGCCCGGTTTGGCAGCAGGCCGGCATGCACAGCGTGCAGATACTCGACAACCGCGTGCTGGCCGTCAGCGCAGCAGAAGCCCACACCCTGTGCGACGGCCTGAACACCCTGTATGCCGAAGACGGCTGGCGCTTCGAGCCGCTGCGCCCCGATTTGTGGCTGCTGCATCTGCCCGAAACCGCCGGCTGGCAGGCGCCCTGCGTGTTGGACATCGTCGGCCAGGCCGACGGCACCCAACGCGCAGTCGGCCCCGCGCAAACCCAATGGCTGCAACGGCAAACCGAAATCCAAATGTGGCTGCACGGCCAAGCCGTCAACCAACAGCGCCAAGCCGAAGGCCGCCCGCCGATCAACGGCCTGTGGCTGTGGGACAGCCTGCCGGCAGACAACGGCCACAGCGCCGCCCGCCTCATCGGCAGCGATAGCCCTTGGGCCGCCTTCAGCCGCAGCGAAACCGCGCCCGCGCCCGAAAGCTGGGCCGCCTGGCAGGCCGAAACCGCCGTCCGCGGTCTGCCGCCGGCCGACACCGCCCTGTATCTCGACGCGCTCGCCACCGCCGTCCAATGCGCCGACGTCCACGCCTATTGCAGCCAGCTCGAAGCCTGGGAGCGCAGCCTGTTCGCCCCGCTGTGGCAAGACCTGCAACACGGCCGCCTGTCTGGGCTCTGCCTGCAAACCGACGGCCCCGCCGGCGGCCGCCTGCTGTTGGCGGCCCGCAGCGGCTGGCGCTTCTGGAAACGGAAAAAAACCTTTGCCGGCAGCCTGGCCGGCTGAAACTGCTTGGGACGCGCCGCCAGCCGGCGGCGAAGCCCGGGCCAATTTACAGATAGAGACCTTTGCAAACCCCCAGATGTGGATGCCGTTCAAGGCGTAGCAGCGCACAACGCAGAAATGCGCCTCAGATGGGGAGATGCAAAGGTCTCAGATGGTCGTCTCGGAAGGAAACCTGGCCATGATGCGTTTGGGCTTGCTGTGTTTGCTGCTGTCGCTATCGGCGGCGGTGTCGGCCAAGACTTGGTATGTGGGCATTTTGGCGCCCCAAGGCACGGAAGCCGCCCGGGCGCAGTGGCAGCCCTGGCTGAACTGACTGGGCGAGAAACAGCCGGAAGAACAGTTTGTCCTGGTGCCGTTGGCTTTGGCCGACTGGCAGCACGAGCTGGCGGCCGGGCGGGTGGATTTTGCCCTCGGGCCGCAGGCCCAGTTTGTGGTGCTGCCCGACACCGAGGGCTGGCGTTGGCTGGCCACGGCCCGTTTCCCCAACGGGCACACGCCGCGGGCGACCGAGCAGGTAGGCAGTGCGATTTGGGTGCGCCAAGAAGCCCTTTGGCGAGACGAGCGCGACTTGCGCGGCAAGCGGGTTGCGGCGGTGGACGAACAGGCGTTCGGCGGCTTTATGCTGGCCGAACGCCTGCTGTTGCAGCACGGATTGCACGCGGGTAAAGACTACCTGCCGGTTTTCACCGGTTATCCGATTGAGCAGACGGTGGAAGCGCTGCACCGGGGCGAGGTGGACGCCGCCATTGCCCCTTTATGTTTAATGGAAGAGTGGCGGGCCCGGCAGGGCTTGCCGGCAGAAAGCTTCCGGCCTTTGTCGGTGCAAACCACCGTGAACGGCTGCGTTTCCGCCACACCGGTGTTTCCCCATTGGGTATTGGCGGCGCTGCCTTCCGTGCCCGAAGAACAGGCCACGCGCATGATGGGGCTTTTGTTCGGCCACACCCCGGCCGAGGGCATGCCGGGCTGGTCGCCGCCGGTGTCTTTTGTGGCGGCCGAACAGGTGTTGGCCGAATTGGGCCGCCATCCGCTGCACCCGAGCTGGCAAAACCAAGGCCGCAAATGGCTGCAAGAGAACAAATTGCTCGCCGGTGCCTTGGGGCTGGCCGTGTTGATTTCCCTGATCAATTACGCCTGGATGAGCTGGCTGGCCTACCGGCGGCGGAAAAAACTGCGGTAGGCATACCGCCAGCTGCGCGAGCGCGACCGGCTGCTGGCGCACGCCGACCGCCTCAACATCGCCGGCGAAATGGCCGCCGGCCTGGCGCACGAACTGAACCAGCCGATAGCGGCCATCCGCCATTACGCCGAAGGCGGCCTGCATCTGCTCGACAGCGGCGGCGGCCAAGACGCGGTACGCCGTGCGCTGGCCAACATCATCCAAACCACCGAGCGCGGCAGCGGCATCATCCGCAATCTGCGCCAATGGGTGAAAACGCCGGAGCATGTGTATGCCGAAGTGGCGGTGGAAGACATGTTGCGCCGCTGCGCCGACTGGCTGGCCTGCCAAAAAGATCCGCCGCGGCTGTATTGGTGCAACCAAAGCGGACAAACACATATCTATACCGTGGCCAGCATTGTGGAACAGGTGATGATGAACTGCCTGCTCAACAGCCAACAGCAACAGGTGGGCCAAGTGGAAATGACGGTGGAGCGGGCCGCAGACGGCGGCTGGATCATCCGCATCGAAGATGACGGCGGCGGTTTTGACGAAGCGGTGCTGGCCCAGCCCTTTGTGCCCTTCCGCAGCAGCAAACACGACGGCTTGGGCTTAGGGCTGGCCATTTGCGACCGCCTGCTGCGCAGCATCGGCGGCAGCCTGCACCTGAGCAACCGCCGTGGTGCGGTTTGCGGCGCCCGTGCCGAAATCAGGCTGAGACCTTTGCAAAACCCCCATCTGCGGCGCATTTCTGCGTTGTGCGCTGCTCGCTCGCTTGCCTATCTTCATGATATGTCTACGCTCGCTGCGCTGCTACGCCTTGAACTGCATCCACATCTGGGGGTTTTGCAAAGGTCTCAGGCTACCTGAAAGGAAAAAACATGCTTAATCTGGCCGTTCATGTGGTCGATGACGATGCCGCCGTGCTGGATGCCTGCGGCTTTCTGCTCGAAAGCTTGGGTTACCGGCCGCAATTGTGGGCGGATCCGCGCGAATTTTTGCAACAGGCCGATCTGGAGACGCCCGGCGTGGTATTGAGCGATTGGAATATGCCGTGGCTGAACGGCCAGCAGCTCCAGCAGGCGCTACAGGCGCAAGACAGCCCGCTGGCCTTGGTGGTGATGACCGGTTTCGGCGACGTGCCGCTGGCGGTCGATATGCTGCAACGGGGGGCGGTGGACTTTTTGGAAAAACCGGTGTCGCTGCAACGCCTGCAAGCCGCTTTGGCGGCCGCCCGCAGCCAAAGCGAAACGAATTATGCCCTGTGGCAGAACCGCCGGCGTTTCAAGCAGCTGAGCGCCAAAGAGCAGGCGGTGGCGCGGCTGCTGTTGCAGGGCCACACCAATAAGACCATGGCGGAAACGCTGAATGTGTCGGTACGCACGGTAGAAGTGCACCGTGCCCATTTGATGGAGAAAATGCAGGCCGACAGCATGGCCGCCCTGATTCAGGCCTTGGCGGCTTTGGAAGAAGGGAAATAAAACGGTATTGGGCGGTTCAGGTAGCCTACAAGCCCGACATATCTTATTTGTAAGTTCACCTTAACGATATGATGACAAAACCCCACAAGTAAAAAACGCCACCAATACCAAGGGAGGAAGTATTGGTGGCAAACTTGCGGGAAAACGTCTACTTACTGCTCACACATCCCCATTCAGGAATCCATGTAAGCGAGACGAATTATACCCACGCTGGAATATATTGTCTAGAATTTTGTCATTTTTTATCTGAAAAATTTATTCTTAAGCCATAATTTGGCAAAATTTTGACGAAAGTTAATTTAAATAAGAACGAGTATTTAGTCTAAATATTTATTTATTCAGATTTTTTTAAACAAAATTAACAATTAGATCAAAAATCAGCCGCCTCGCCATCCAAGGCGGCCGGCGGCGAGATTGGCGCCGTTCAGGCAAAAACGGCCCAAACCGGAGCATGGTCGCTGGGGCGCTCGAGAGCGCGGGTGGCGGTGTCGACCTCCAATTGCTGCAGACGGGCAAGCAGCGCCGGGCTGCACAAAATATGGTCGATGCGCAGGCCGAGCTTGCGGCGGAACATATTCATGCGGTAATCCCACCAAGTAAACATTTGCGCTTCGGGATGCAGGTGGCGCAGGCCATCGCCCAAGCCCAGTTGCAGCAGTTCGGCAAACCATTGCCGCTCGGCGGAAGAACAATGGATTTTTTCATGCCATTTTTCCGGGTCGTACACGTCGCGGTCGGCAGGGGCGATGTTGAAGTCGCCCAGCAGCACCAGCTCGTCGTGTTGCGCCAGCTCTTGCGCCACTAGGCGGTTGAGGGCGGCGAACCATTGCTCTTTGTAGGCGAATTTTTCGCTGCCCACTGCTTCGCCGTTGACGCAATACACATTGATCACGCGCACGCCGTCGATGGTGGCGGCGATGACGCGCCGTTGCGGGTCGTCCGGCAGGTCGGGCAGACCGGTGTGCACGTCGGCCGCTTCGCTGCGGCTGAGAATGGCCACGCCGTTATAGGTTTTCTGCCCGCTCCACACGGCGCGGTAGCCGAGCAACTCGAAAGCGGCAAGGGGGAATTTGTCTTGCTCGAGTTTGAGCTCTTGCAGACAGAGAATGTCGGGCCGGTGTTCGATCAGCCAGTTGCTGACCTGCGGCAGGCGGACGTTGAGAGAATTGACGTTCCAGGTGGCGATTTTCATGGCATTCGGGTGGTGGGGTTCGACAGGAAGGCTGAGACCTTTGCAAAACCCCCAGATGTGGATGCAGTTCAAGGCGTAGCAGCGCAGCGAGCGTGAACGCCAGGAATCCCTGTGGGAAAGACATATCATCTGGATAGGTAAGCGAGCGAGCAGTACCCATAGGGCATAAACGCACAACGCAGAAATGCGCCACAGATGGGGGTTTTGCAGAGGTCGCAGGCTACCTGAAATCGGGGCGGCCTTCAGGTAGCCTGCGATAACCGGGATTACTCGGCTTCATCAATCCAAGCCTGCTGGATGGCTTCGAGTATGCGTTCGCCGCTGCGGGCGGGATCGTCGTCGAAATCCGGCAAGGCCAGCACCAGCTCGCGCAAGTGGGTGAAGCGGATGGTTTTGGGGTCGGTGTCGGGGTGGGCATCGTAGAGCTCTTCGGCGATGCGTTGGGTGTCGGTCCATTTCATGGCGGGCTACCTGAAAAGCGGTTGGGAAGTGTCGGGCGCAACGACCCGGGGCGAACGGGTTTGGTTTGTTAATGGTGTTCGCGGGCGTGGTTGATGGTGTATTTGGGGATTTCCACCACCAAATCTTCGTCGCCCACGCAGGCTTGGCAGCTGAGGCGGGAGGTGGCTTCCAAGCCCCAGGCTTGGTCGAGCAGATCTTCTTCGATTTCGCCTGCTTCGGGCAGGCTGTCAAAGCCTTGGCGGATAACCACGTGGCAGGTGGTGCAGGCGCAGGATTTTTCGCAGGCGTGCTCGATTTCGATGTCGTGTTCGAGCAGCAGATCGCAGAGGGAGCGGCCGCTGGGGGCGTCTTCGATGATTTTGCCCTCCGGGCAGAGCTCGGCGTGGGGCAGGACGGTGATTTTGGGCATGGTGTGTGTATGGGTGAAAATGGGATGGGAAAACGGCGGCATTGTACCTGAAATGCTGTTTTTTTTCAGAATGAGGCTGTTGCAGGGCGGCGGCAAAAGGAAGCAGGCTACCTGAAAGCCTGCCGCTGCGGGGCGGCGTGGTGTTCAGGTAGCCTGTTGCGGGATGGCGGGCTGAGACCTTTGCAACCCCCATCTGCGGCGCATTTCTGCGTTGTGCGTTTATGCCCTATGGGTACTGCTCGCTCGCTTAGCCTTGTAGATGATATGTCTGTCCCACAGGGATTCCTGACGTTCACACTCGCTGTGCTGCTACGCCTTGAACTGCATCCACATCTGGGAGTTTTGCAAAGGTCTCAGGCTTTACAAATCGTGCATGGCCATCAGGCTGGCGTTGCCGCCGGCGGCGGTGGTGTTGATGCTGCAGGCCACTTCGGAGAACAGGCGCAAGACGTCCAGACCGTCGGCCGCGTTGTGAATGCGGGTGAGCGGGCCGGGATGATCGGCCAACGCCTGGCGGTATTCCGCCGTCATCGGCTCCAATGCCACCACATGGGTCATGTCGGCGGTTTCGGGGCGGCCGTGCGTGGAGAGCAGGCCGCCGAGACGGTCGGCATAGGCGGCCAAGGGGTGGCCGGACTCCACCACGGTGTGGATGCCGGAAGCGGCCAGGGTAGCGAGGGCGGCAAAGGATTGCGCCAAGTCGCCACCGTAGAGCCACACCTGCTTGGGCGTGTGCCAGTTCATGCTGTTGTGCTCGCCGGTGGGGCCGGGCAGGGCCAACTCGGCCTGACGCAGGGTGTGCAGGCGCGCTTGGCCCATTTTGCCGGCCAGCTCCAGTTTTTGTTCCTGGGAGAGCGGCAGGGCGGCCAGCACTTCCTGCAGGCGGGCGAGCGCGGCTTCGTCGGCCTGGCCGATGCGGCTCAGGCGCGGGATGCGCCAGCGTTTCAGGCGGCTTAAGCGTTGCAGGTAGAAGGGGCCGCCGGCTTTGGGGCCAGTGCCGGAGAGGCCGTGACCGCCGAAGGGTTGCACGCCCACCACGGCGCCGACGATGTTGCGGTTCACATACACATTGCCGGCCTCGATGCGGCTGCGGATGTGCGCCACGGTGGCATCGATGCGGCTGTGGATACCGTGGGTGAGGGCGTAGCATTTGCTGTTGATTTGCGCGATGAGCTCGTCCAGCTCACCGGCGCGGTAACGCACCACGTGCAGCACGGGGCCGAACACTTCCTGGCGCAGCTCCTGCAGATTGTTCAGCTCGAACAGCACGGGGGCGACGAAGGTGCCGTTGGCGGCATCGGCGGCGAGCGGCACTTCGTGGTAGGACTTGGCCAGCCCTTTCATGCGGTCGATGTGGCGTTGCAGGTTGTCGCGCGCTTCGGCGTCGATTACCGGGCCGATGTCGGTGTGGAGACGCAGCGGGTTGCCCACGCGCAACTCGTTCATCGCGCCTTTGATCATGGCGAGGAAGTGGTCGGCGATGTCTTCCTGCAGACAAAGGATGCGCAGAGCGGAGCAGCGTTGGCCGGCGCTGTCGAAGGCGGAGTTCAATACATCGGCCACCACTTGTTCGGGCAGGGCAGTGGAATCGACGATCATGGCGTTTTGGCCGCCGGTTTCGGCAATCAGCACCGGGTTGTCGCTGCGTTTGGCCAGCGTTTGGTTGATCAGGCGCGCCACTTCGGTGGAGCCGGTGAAGATGACGCCGCTGATGCGCGGGTCTTGGGTGAGCGCCGCGCCCACATCGCCCGCGCCGAGCACCAGCTGCAGCACGTCGCCGGGCACGCCGGCTTCATGCATCAGGGAAACGGCGTAGTGGGCGATGATGCTGGTTTGCTCCGCGGGTTTGGCCACCACGCTGTTGCCGGCGGCCAAGGAAGCGGCCACTTCGCCGACAAAAATCGCCAAGGGGAAATTCCACGGGCTGATGGCGACCACGGCACCCAGGCCGGGGGTGTTTTCAGGTAGCGTGAGTTCGGCTTCGCTGGCGTAGTAGCGGCAGAAATCCACCGCTTCACGCACTTCGGCAATGGCGTTTTGCAGAGTTTTGCCCGCTTCGCGCACGGCCAGCATCATCAGTGTGGGGGTGTGCGCTTCCATCAGGTCGGCAAAGCGGCGCAGACAGGCAGCGCGCTCGGCGGCGGGCTTGGCCGACCAGGCCGGCTGGGCGGCCACGGCAATGCTGACCGCTTCCTGTGCCAAGCCGGCGTCGGCAAACGAGGCGCTGCCGACAATATCGCCGTGGTCGGCCGGATTCGGCACATGGTGCGCGGCGGCGGCCGGACGGCTTTGGCCGTTGATTAAAGAGGCTACCTGAAAGCTTCGTCCGGCGGCGGCATTCATTTGCTGTTGCAGGTTTTGCAACACGTTTTCGTTGCTCAAATCGATGCCTTGCGAGTTGACGCGCTCGTGGCCGTACAGTTCGCGCGGCATCGGCAAGGCGCGGTGCAGGCGGATGCCTTCTTGCGCCAAGGTATCGAAGGGGCTGCGGATGAGTTCGTCGATGCTGATTTTTTCATCGACGATCTGGTTCACAAACGAGGAGTTGGCGCCGTTTTCCAGCAGACGGCGCACCAAATAGGCGAGCAGGGTTTCGTGGGTGCCGACCGGGGCGTAAATGCGCACGCGGCGGCCTAGGTTTTGGCTGCCGACCACTTGGTCGTACAGGGTTTCGCCCATGCCGTGCAGACATTGGAATTCGTAGTCTTTGCCTTCGCCCATTTGGTAAATGGCAGCCAAGGTGTAGGCATTGTGGGTGGCAAATTGCGGGAACACGGCATCTTGCGCGGCCAGCAGTTTGCGTGCGCAGGCCAGATAGGAAATATCGGTGTGCACTTTGCGGGTATAAACCGGATAGCCGTCCATGCCGTCCACCTGCGCCCATTTGATTTCGCTGTCCCAGTAGGCGCCTTTTACCAGGCGGATCATCAGCTTCTGTTTGCTGCGGCGGGCGAGGTCGATTAAATAATCGATCACAAACGGGCAGCGTTTCTGGTAGCCCTGTACCACAAAGCCGATGCCGTTGAAGCCGGCCAAGTCGGGGTCGGATACCAGCGCTTCCATTAAATCCAGCGACAGCTCCAGGCGGTTGGCTTCTTCGGCGTCGATGTTGAGGCCGATGTTGTACTGCTTGGCCAGCAGGAACAGGTTTTTCAGGCGCGGCAGCAGTTCGCTCATCACGCGCCCGTGCTGGGCACGCACATAGCGCGGGTGGATGGCGGAAAGTTTCACCGAGATGCCGTTGCCTTCATACACGCCGGCGCCGGCGGCGTCTTTGCCGATGGCGTGGATGGCGTTCACATAATCTTGGTAATAGCGGTCGGCATCGGCCTGCGTCATGGCCGCTTCGCCGAGCATATCGAAGGAGAAGCGGTAGCCCAGTTTTTCGCGCTCTTTGCCGTTGGCCAGCGCTTCTTCAATGGTTTGGCCGGTCACAAACTGTTTGCCCAGCATACGCATGGCGTAGTCCACACCTTTGCGGATGAGGGGTTCGCCGCCTTTGCCCAACATGCGGGTAAGCGAGGCGGACAGGCTTTGTTCGTTGGTGGGGTTGGTCAGCTTGCCGGTGATCAGCAGGCCCCAGGCGGCGGCGTTAACGAATAGGGACGGGCTGTGGCCCAAATGGCTTTTCCAGTCGCCGTCGGCCAGTTTGTCGTGGATGAGTTTGTTGCGGGTGGCGTTGTCGGGGATGCGCAACAGGGCTTCGGCCAGACACATCAGCGCCACGCCTTCGTCGCTGGAAAGGGAGAATTCGTGCATCAGCGCGTCCACGCCCGAAGATTTGCTTCGGCTACTGCGCACTTGGGTAACCAGGCGGCGGGCCAAGTCGGCGGCGGCGCTGCGCTCTTCTGCACTCATCTGCGCCTGCCGCAACATATCGTCCACGGCCGCCACTTCGTCGCGGCGGTAGGCTTCGGTAATGGCTTGGCGCAAGGGGGCTTGTTGCGGATGGGCAAACTGGAACATGGGAATCTCCGTGATGTAGAGTGCGGGAAATGGGCTACCTGAAAGCGCTCGGCTGGGTTTCGGGTAGCCTGAGACCTTTGCAAAACCCTCATCTGCGGCGCATTTCTGCGTTGTGCGTTTATGCCCTATGGGTACTGCTCGCTCGCTTGCCTATCTTCATGATATGTCTGTCCCACAGGGATTCCTGGCGTTCACGCTCGCTGCGCTGCTACGCCTTGAACTGCATCCACATCTGGGGGTTTTGCAAAGGTCTCAGCTTGAATTTGAGGCCGCCATTCAGGCGAAAATCAGGTGGATATGATAAACCAAACCGATGTTTGCGGGCTTGATGGAAGGCAAAGTTTTGCCGCCTGTTTGGCTGACCTGAATGCCAATCAGGCTACCTGAAACCCACCTATTGCGGTTTCAGGTAGCCTGAGCACATCATCAAACGGCCGATTTATTTGGCGGCATGGTAGTCGCGGTCGGCTTGTTCGAAGCGTTCCTGAACCTCTTGGCTGGGCGCTTTGCCGAGCAGGGAAACGGCCACCACGGCAATGGCGCAGGCGATGAAGCCGGGCACGATTTCATACATGGTTTGCAGATTGGCCGCTTTCAGGGCGGGATTCACTTTTTCCGCCCACAGCACCACCACCACGGCACCGGTAATCATGCCGGCCAGTGCGCCGTTGGCGGTCATGCGCTTCCAGAACACCGACAGAATCACCACCGGGCCGAAGGCGGCACCGAAGCCGGCCCAGGCGTAAGACACCAGGCGCAGCACTTTGCTGTCGGGGTCGGCGGCCAGCAGGATGGCGATTACGGCCACGGCCAACACCATGATGCGGCCCACCCACACCAGCTCTTTCTGGGCGGCGTTGGGGCGCAGGAAGCCTTTATAGAAGTCTTCGGTGATGGCGCTGGAGCACACCAAAAGCTGGCAGGACAAGGTGGACATCACCGCAGCCAGAATGGCAGACAAAATCACGCCGGCAATCCACGGGTTGAACAGCAGGGTGGCCAAGGCGATGAACACGCGCTCGTTGTTGCCCTGCATGGCGGCCGCCTGTTCGGGGTTGGCGCCGAAGTAGGCGATACCGAAATAGCCCACGGCCACGGCCCCGGCCAAGCAAAACACCATCCAAGTCATGCCGATGCGGCGGGCGCTGGTGAGCGATTTCACGTTTTCGGCGGCCATGAAGCGCGCCAGAATGTGCGGCTGGCCGAAATAGCCCAAGCCCCAGGCGGCAGTGGAAATAATGCCGACCAAGGTGGTGCCGGTGAGCAGGCTGCCGTATTCGGTGTTGGCGGCCACAGCGGCGGCTTGGATGGCGGCGCTCATTTCATCCGCACCGCCCAAGCTCAGGTACACCATAATCGGGGTCAGGATCAGGGCGAAAATCATCAGCGTGGCCTGCACGGTGTCGGTCCAGCTCACCGCCAAGAAACCGCCGATGAAGGTGTAGGCAATGGTGGCGCCGGCGCCGAGCCACAGCGCCTGCTGGTAAGACATATCGGTAAACAGGCTCTGGAACAGACGGGCGCCCGCCACCACACCGGAAGCGCAATAGATGGTGAAGAAAAACAGGATGATGGCGGCGGAGATTACCTTCATCGCTTTGCCCTGTGCGCCGAAACGGTGGAAGAAGTATTCGGGCAGGGTAAGGGCGTTGTTGTTGTATTCGGTGTGCACGCGCAGACGGCCGGCCACCAAGAGCCAGTTGAAATAAGCGCCCACGGTGAGGCCGATGGCAATCCAAGCTTCGGCCAAGCCGGAAGCGTAAATCGCGCCGGGCAGACCCATCAGCAGCCAGCCGGACATATCGGAAGCGCCGGCCGACATGGCGGTCACGAAGGGGCCCAAGCTGCGGCCGCCCAAAATGTAGTCGTCAAAATTGCGGGTGGAGAAATAGGCGGCCAAGCCGATGAGCAAAACGGCCACCAGATACACACCGAAGGTGATGTACATGGGATTCATGATGCAATAACCTCGTGGGTTGTTGTTTGAAAAGGTGTGTGGGGGCGCGTCGGGCCGACCGCCGCCAAACTTTGCGTTTATACTTCAGAAACGCGCGTTCGGTCAATTTTTGTAAATATCGCCTACGCTTGGCGTTAAGACGGCGCTTCGCTTTGCCCGAAGTGCCGGTTTTGTGCGGCGTCCGTGGTATGATGGGCTACCTGAAACCCGCCCCAACCCGTGCCTGACGATGAACCCTCTGCCCGACGAACTGCGCCGCCGTGCCGCCGCCATCAAACTGCTGATTATGGACGTGGACGGCGTGTTAACCGACGGCCGCATTTTTATCCGCGACAACGGCGAAGAAATCAAAGCCTTCCACACGCTCGACGGCCACGGCATCAAAATGCTGCAGCAAAACGGCGTGCAAACCGCCATCATCACCGGCCGCGATGCGCCTTCGGTGGGCGTGCGGGTGCGTGCTTTGGGCATCGGCCACTATTTCAAAGGCATCAGCGACAAACGCGCCGCTTATGAAGCGCTGCGCGCCGCCTCCGGCGTGGCCGAGCACGAATGTGCTTATATCGGCGACGATGTGGTGGATTTGCCGGTGATGGTGCGGTGCGGGCTGCCGGTGGCGGTGCCGGAAGCGCACGATTTCGTCAAACACTATGCCGTTTACACCACCGCCCGCCCGGCCGGTGCCGGCGCGGTGCGCGAACTGTGCGACCTGATCATGGAAGCGCAGGGCTACCTGAAACCCGCTTTGGAGCGCTACACGCAATGATGAAGAAACTGGCCGGCTGGTGGTTTCCGCTGATGTTGGCCCTGGCTTTGGGCGGCGTCAGCTTCTGGCTCGACCGCGTGAGCCAGCTGGAAACCGAAGAAGTGGCGCTCAGTCCGCACGAGCCGCAATATGAAATTTTCGGCATCCAGGCCAAGCGTTTCGGCGCCGACGGCGCGGTGGCCGAGCAGTTAACCGCCGAGCGCGCCTGGCAGTTTCCGGCCCGCTCAGACGCCTATCTGGCCAAGCCCGATATCGTGTTCGCCCCCCACAGCGGCGAGCACTACCGCGTTCAGGCCGCGCAGGCGCATTATGTGAACGACCACGAAACAGTGGCCCTCAGCGGCGGCGTGGTGCTGGTGAAACCCGCCACCGCCGATTCGCCCGCCGGCCGCATGGAAACCGACACCCTAACCATCGACACCGACACCCAAACCGCCCGAACCGAAGACTGGGTGCGCTACCGCTACGGCGCCTCGCACGGCACCGCGCAAGGCATGGTGTACGATCATGCCGCCAGACGCCTCAACCTCTCTTCACGCATAAAGGCCGTGATTTATGACCCGCAAACCGACCATCCTTAAGCCCCGCCTGCTGTGCGTTCTGCTGTTGGCCGCCGTTCTGCCCGCACACGCACTCACCTCCGACCGCAACCAGCCCATCCAAATCGAGGCCGACCAAGGCTCGCTGGATCAAGGCAACCAAAGCACCGAATTTTCCGGCAACGTGGTCATCAAACAGGGAACCATGTATATCCACGCCGGCAAAGTCCGCGTGGTGCGCGCCGCCAGCGGCACCCAAACCATCACCGCCACCGGCAGCCCGGTGCAGTTCGGCCAGCAGCTCGACCGCCAAGGCCACGTGAAGGGGCAGGCCAACCGGGTGGAATACCAGTCGGCCACCGGCATCGTGAAACTCAGCGGCAACGCCCGCCTGGAGCGCGGCGGCGACAATGCGCGCGGCGAAACCATCACCTACAACACCCGCACCGAGGTGTATACCGTGATGGGCGGCAGCAAAAACAACGCCAACCGCGGCCGCGTCAGCATCACCATCCAGCCGCAAAACTGATGCCGCAGCAGGCTACCTGAAAACACGCCGACCGGCGGCAACAGGCTTTCAGGTAGCCCGACAAGACCAAAATCAAAATAACGGGAAACCAATCATGAATGTGCCGACAACACCCGGCAGCCGCCTGAGCGTGCGGCAACTGCAGAAAAGCTTCAAGCAACGCCAAGTGGTGAAAGACTTTTCGCTCGACATCAGCAGCGGCGAAGTGGTCGGCCTGCTCGGCCCCAACGGCGCGGGCAAAACCACCAGCTTCTACATGATTGTCGGCCTCGTGGCCGCCGATGCCGGCGAAATCGGTCTGGACGGCCACCGGCTCCGGCACATGACGGTTTACCAGCGCGCCCGCCTCGGGCTGGGCTATCTGCCGCAGGAAGCCTCCATCTTCCGCAAAATGACGGTGGAAGAAAACATCCGCGCCATTCTCGAGCTGCACGAAAGCAACCCTGCCCGCATCGAAGACACCCTCAACGGCCTCTTGGCCGACCTCAACATCGGCCACCTGCGCCGCAGCCCCGCGCCTGCATTGTCGGGCGGCGAACGCCGCCGGGTGGAGATTGCCCGCGTGCTGGCTATGAACCCGCGCTTCATCCTGCTCGACGAACCCTTTGCCGGCGTCGATCCGATTGCGGTCATCGACATCCAAAACATCATCGGTTTCCTCAAACAGCGCGGCATCGGCGTGCTGATTACCGACCACAACGTGCGCGAAACCCTGCGCATCTGCGACCGAGCCTACATCATCAGCGAAGGCCGCGTGCTGGCCGACGGCCGCCCCGAAGACCTGGTCAACAACGACGAAGTCCGCGCCGTGTATTTGGGCGAAAACTTCGATTATTGAGTTTCAGGTAGCCGGTTATGACAACGCAAGCGGTCAAACTCAAACTCCGCCAAACCCAGCTGCTCAACCAAAAGCAGCAGCAGTCTTTGCGCGTGCTGCACATGTCTTCGCAGGAGCTGGCTGAAGAAGTGGAATCCTGGCTGGAAGACAACCCCCTGCTGGAGCGCGCCGAAACGGGCGACGCCGACAGCGGCCAGCCCGAAATCCACTACTCCGCCGCCGTGCCGATTACCCGCAAAATCAGCAGCGGCGAAGAAAGCGATTTGTGGGCCACCGTGGCCGACGAAGCCGACTTCCGCCGCCTGCTGCACGAGCAGGTGTGCGAACATCCGCTGGATCGCGAAGAAGCCGCAAGGGTACACCTGCTGATCGACTACCTCGACGACCAAGGCTACCTGAAAGAAAGCCTTGAAGAGATTGTGGAGCATTCGCCGCTGGAATGGATGCTGGACGAAGCAGACTTGGCCGCCGCCCTGCAACAGCTCCAGCGCTTCGACCCGCCCGGCACCGGCGCACGCGACTTGGCCGAATCGCTACTCTTACAGCTGGCCCGCCGCGAACCGTGCGAAACCGTGTTCTGCGCCGTCAAACTGGTGCAGGGCTACCTGAACGACGTAGGCAAAATCACCCTCGCCCCGCAGGTACGCAAACAGCATCCCCAATACAGCACCGCCACCATCGAAGCCGCCCAAGCGCTGGTGTCTTCGCTCAACCCTTTTCCCGCCTACGGCTATGCCGCCGCCGGCCACACCGAATACATCGAGCCTGATGTGTGGATCCGTCCCGATGAAGAAACCGGCGAATGGAAAACCGGCGCCTACCGCCAGGCCTGGCCGCAGGTTCGGCTCAACCGCGAATACTGCGAACTGCTCGGCGAATGCGGCGGCAGCGCGCCCGAACTCAAGCAGAAACTCGCCGAAGCCAAAACCCTGCTGCTCTCATTGGAGCAGCGCAAAAGCACCGTGCTGCGTCTGGCCGACATCATTCTGGAAAAACAGGCCGACTTCTTCCAATTCGGCGCCATCGGCCTGGTGCCGATGACCATCAAAGACACCGCCCAAGAATTGGGCCTGGCCGAAAGCACCGTATCGCGCGCCGTCAACCAAAAATATCTGGCTTGCCCGCAAGGCGTATTTCCGTTACGCTACTTCTTCAGCCAAGCCGCCGTTTACGCCGACGAAGAAGACGAACAGGGCGTGAGCGCCGGCGCGGTGAAAGCCGTGATGGAAAGCCTGTTTGCCTCGGAAAACAAAGCCAAGCCGCTCTCAGACCAAGCCATCGCCGACCGCCTCGCCCTGCAGGGCATGACGCTGGCCCGCCGTACCGTAGCCAAATACCGCGAAGAGATGAATTTCCCGCCTGCCCACCAACGTAAACGCAAACAGCCGTAGTTCCCCGGTTTGCGCGCCGCCAGGCAGGCACAACCCCTCGAAGGAGTCTGCTATGAATCTGAAAATCAACGGCATCAACATCGAAGTGACCGACGCGCTGAAAGACTACATCCGCAGCAAACTCGAGCGCATCATGCGGCACAGCGACAATGTGATTTCCGCCACCGTTACCCTCTCGGTGGACAAACTGGTGCAGAAAGCAGAAGTGGATTGGCACATGGCGGGCAAAGACCTGCACATCGATCAAACCGATAAAGACATGTATGCCGCCATCGATTTACTGGCCGACAAACTCGACCGTGCGGTGCTCAAACACAAAGAAAAAACCCACGACCACCGCGCCGAATCCAGCGGCAAACTGAGCGCCGAATCTTAAGCGCCCTCCCCTTTCACAGGCTGCCGAAGCAGCCTGTTTTGCCGTCTGTTTGCCCGATGTAAAAATTTTCCGCCCGCCCCACAAGGCGGGCAAACCGCTTTATAATCCGCCGTTTTTTCAGCAATGCCCTACAGGCTGAGACCTTTGCAAAAGCCCCAGATGTGGATGCAGTTCAAGGCGTAGCAGCGCAGCGAGCGTGAACGTCAGGAATCCCTGTGGGACAGACATATCATCTAGATAGGCGAGCGAGCAGTACCCATAGGGCATAAACGCACAACGCAGAAATGCGCCGCAGATGGGGGTTTTGCAAAGGTCTCAGGCTACCTGAAAACAAACCACCCACACCGCGCCGCATTCCGGCCCAACCCTTAGTTACCGAGACACACCGTGGACAAACTGAAAATCACCGGCAACGGCCCCCTCAACGGCGAAATCACCATTTCCGGCGCCAAAAACGCCGCCCTACCGCTGATGTGCGCCGGCCTGCTGACCGAAGACATCCTCCACTTGAAAAACGTGCCCATGCTGGCCGACGTGAAAACCACCCACAAACTGCTGCAAGGCATGGGCGCACAGGTGGAAAGCGACGGGGTAAGCGCGTTTTACATCAATGGCGGTACGGTCAACAACACCTGCGCCCCTTACGAGCTGGTGAAAACCATGCGCGCCTCGATTCTGGTGCTCGGCCCCACCCTGGCGCGTTTCGGCCATGCCGAAGTCAGCCTGCCCGGCGGCTGCGCCATCGGCTCGCGCCCGGTTGACCAACACCTGAAAGGGCTGGAGGCCATGGGCGCCACCATCACCATCGAGCACGGCTATGTAAAAGCCAGCGGCAAGCTGAAAGGCGCACGCGTGGTGATGGACATGGTCACCGTGGGCGGCACCGAAAACCTGCTGATGGCCGCCACGTTGGCCGAAGGCACCACCGTTTTGGAAAATTGCGCCATTGAACCCGAAGTAGTGGATTTGGCCGAATGCTTGGTAAAGATGGGCGCCAAAATCCGCGGCATCGGCACGCCGGTGATGACGGTGGAGGGTGTGGAAAAACTGCACGGCTGCACCCACAGCGTGGTGGCCGACCGCATCGAAACCGGCACCTTCCTCTGCGCCGTTGCCATGACCGGCGGCCATGTGGTGCTGCGCAACGCCGCGCCGAAAACCATGGAGGTGGTGTTGGACAAACTGGTGGAAGCCGGCGCCGTGATTGAAGCCGGCGACGACTGGATCGCCATCGATATGCGCCAACGCCCGAAAGCGGTGGACATCCGCACCGTGCCGCATCCCGGTTTCCCCACCGATATGCAGGCGCAGTTTATGGCCATGAACGCCGTGGCCGAAGGCAGCAGCCGCGTGGTGGAAACCATTTTTGAAAACCGCTTCATGCACGTGCCCGAGCTCAACCGCATGGGCGCCCAAATCACCGCCGAAGGCAATACCGCCATGATCAAAGGCGTGGAAAAACTTTCCGGCGCCACTGTGATGGCCACCGATTTGCGCGCTTCGGCCAGCCTGGTGATTGCCGGCCTGGTGGCCGACGGCGAAACCGTGGTCGAGCGCATTTACCACCTCGACCGCGGTTACGAACACATCGAAGAGAAGTTGGGCAAAGTGGGCGCCTTAATCGAACGGGTGCGCGGCTGAGGCAGCTTAATTGACGAACAGGCTACCTGAAAGGTTTTCAGGTAGCCTGTTTGTTTGCCTGCCAATTTTAATACTAAGAAAAAATTTAGCTGACTGAATAAAATCTAATCTTTATAATCAAAAAATACGATTTTATGAAGTCACACCATGGATTACGCCAAGCTCAGCCGCAAGCTGGAAATACTGGCCGACGCGGCCAAATACGATGTTTCCTGCTCGTCCGGCGGCGGTTCGCGCGGCAATAAGGGGCAGGGCTTGGGCAACTCGTCCCGCGCCGGTATCTGCCACAGTTTCACCGAAGACGGCCGCTGCGTCTCGCTGCTGAAAATCCTGCTCACCAACCATTGCATCTACGACTGCGCCTACTGCGCTTCCCGCCGCAGCAACGACATCCCGCGCGCGGCGTTTACGGTGGATGAAGTGGTGGATTTGACCATGAGCTTTTACCGCCGCAACTATATCGAAGGGCTGTTTTTAAGTTCCGGCATCTTCAAAAATGCCAATTACACCATGGAACGCTTGGTGCGGATTGCCAAAAAACTGCGTGAAGAACACCGCTTTCACGGCTACATCCACCTGAAAACCATTCCCAAAGCCTCTCCTGAAATCCTGCACGAAGCCGGGCTGTATGCCGACCGCCTCAGCGTCAACATGGAAATCCCCACCGTTTCCGGCCTCAAGCTGCTCGCGCCCGAAAAAAACCACCGCGACATGACGCAGCCGATGGCGTTTGTGCACAACGAAATCGCCGCCTTGGCCGACAGCCGCAAAACCCTCAAATCCACGCCCAAGTTCGCCCCGGCGGGGCAAAGCACACAGTTCATCATCGGCGCGGCAGGCGAAACCGACCGCCAAATCATCCGCGCCGCCGGCGGTTTTTACCGTAATTACGGCCTCAAACGCGTGTATTACTCCGGCTATGTGCCGGTATTGGCCGACAAACGCCTGCCGCCCTTATCGGCACAAGTGCCGCTGCGGAGAGAAAACCGGCTCTATCAGGCCGACTGGCTGATGCGTTTTTACGGCTTTGCCGACCATGAAATTTTAGACGAGCAACAACCTTTTCTCGACCTGGACTTCGACCCCAAACTGGCGTGGGCATTGCGGCACCGCGAATGGTTTCCGGTGCCGCTGCAACACGCGCCGCTGGAAATGATTCTGCGCGTGCCCGGCATCGGCGTGAAGTCCGCCCGCCGAATCGTGCAGGCCCGCCGCTTCCGCATGATCACCATGGCCCAGCTGCGCAAAATGGGCGTGGCCTTAAACCGCGCGCGCTATTTCATTACCCTGCCCGAACCCAACCGCTATGCCGACTTAATCGACAGCACGCAATTGCGCGGTCTGCTGCTGCAACACACCCGCTCCAAGTTCGGCCAAAGCGATGCCGTGCAAAGCGATTTGTTTGCTTGAACCGCGCCCATAGGAACCCGCCCATGCGTGTGATCTTGCATTACAACGGCAGTTTTGACGGTTTGTTGAGCGCCGTGTTTGAGGTGTACGCCCGCCGTCTGCCGCCCGATCAGGTGCATCTGACTGCCGATGCGCACGACACCGATTTGTTCGGCCACAGCGAAAACGTGGCCACCAGCACCGAGCACGCCCGCCGTGTGTGCGAACGGCTGGAGCGGCAGATCGGCCGCCGCGGCATGGTGCGGCTGCTGTACGGTTTTCTGATTGCCGCCCCCGAGATGCCGGATACCTTTTTGCGCCTCGTCCGCCTGATGCTGGCGCGCCCCGAACGCCGCGACCTGCTGAGTGATTACGGCCATATCGACGTGTTGCAATGGGCGCAGTGGGTGAAAACCGTCGGCCACGAAAAACACCGCATGGAAGCGTTTGTACGCTTTGAAGAACTTTCAGGTAGCCTCTATCTGGCCCGCATCGCGCCGCAATACGACGTGCTGCCGCTGATTGTGCCGCATTTCCGCCGCCGCTATCCGCAGCAGCACTGGGCCATTTTCGACACCGGGCGCGCTTACGGCGTGGCCAGCAATGAGACAGGCCTGTACCCGATCAGCCACCTCGACACCGCCGCGCTGACAACAGCCTATGCGCCGCAGGAGCAGGATTACCAGCGGCTGTGGCGGCGTTATTTCCACAGCAGCAACATCGCCGCCCGCCGCAACCCGCGCCTGCACCGGCAACAGGTGCCGCAGCGCTATTGGGCTTACCTCACCGAAAAGCAACCCGAATTGCCGGGCTGAGACCTTTGCAAAACCCCCAGATGTGGATGCAGTTCAAGGCGTAGCAGCGCAGCGAGCGTGAACGTCAGGAATCCCCGTGGGAAAGACATATCATAGAGATAGACAAGCGAGCGAGCAGTACCCATAGGGCATAAACGCACAACGCAGAAATGCGCCGCAGATGGGGGTTTTGCAAAGGTCTCGGGCTGATACCGCGGCCGAATAAGCCGAATACGGAAAACGCTGCCTGCTTCCGCATGAGCGGCGGGCAAACGGCATCAGCCGCCAGAGAGATTACGAGCGCTGCCGCGCACATTCCGCCGCATACGCCTCACCCCAGCGGTACATGGCCTCGATCACCGGCAACAGGGTGCGGCCGAAATCGGTGAGCGAATATTCCACCTTGGGCGGCACCTGCGGATAAACCTCGCGGTGCACGATGCCGTCGGCCTCCAACTCGCGCAACTGCAGGGTGAGCATGCGCTGGGTAATGCCCGAGAGTAGACGCTGCAATTCGTTGAAACGGCGGACATCGGTATTCAAATGATACAAAATCAACACCTTCCATTTGCCGCCGATGATGCTGAGTGTGGTGCGTACCGGGCAACACAGCGCGCCATCCGGCACAGCCAAAGGGTCGTCTGCAGAATCATGCATGCGTTTGCTTCCTTAATTACAGTATAAAAAATGTGCGTACTTGCTCATTAGTTTGTACTGCGTACAATACGCCCAAGAAAATAAAAAGCCCAGCAAAAATTCGGGCAGTTTTATTGCCGTTTGCAAACCGGCCCAAACCGCTTCAAAGCGGCAGGCCGATTGGAATAAGGAGTGCATCATGCGCATTATGGAATTGGACCGCATCAACGAACTGGCCCGCAAAGCCAAAACCGAAGGCTTAAACGCAGCCGAGCTGGCAGAACAGGTAGCGCTGCGCCAGGCCTATATCCGCCAAGTATGCGGCCAGCTGAACAATATGTTGTCCACCGTGACCGTGGTGGACCCCGAAGGCCAGGACGTTACCCCCGCCAAGCTGCGCGCCGCCCAAGCTACCGGCATGCAAACAACCGTTTAGCAAGAAACAAACCCGCGCCGGGCTTTCAGGTAGCCTGCCGGCCGCATCAAAAAAACAAGAAAGGAAGTCATCATGCGTTCCGTACGTCAAATCTACCGCGCCAACAGCCAACATTGGGTGGGCGACGGCTTTCTGGTACAACCCCTGTTTTCCCACATGGGCGAAGACCGCGGCACCGATCCGTTTTTGATGCTGGATTACGCCGCCCCTTACGAATTCGCCCCCAACCATCGCAGCAGCCAGCGCGGCGTCGGCCAACACCCGCACAAAGGTTTCGAAACCGTGACCATCGCCTACCACGGCGAAGTGGCGCACCGCGACTCAACCGGCGGCGGCGGCGTGATCAAAGAGGGCGACGTACAATGGATGACCGCCGGCGCCGGCATCATTCACGAAGAATTCCACTCAGAGGCCTTCAGCCGCAACGGCGGCCTGTTTGAGATGGTGCAGCTGTGGGTGAACCTGCCGACCAAAGACAAACTCACCCCCGCCCGCTATCAGCATTTGGCCAAGGAAAACATCCCCGTGGTGGCCTTGCCCGAGGATGCCGGCCATCTGCGTCTGATCGCCGGCGAATATCAAGGCGTCCGCGGTGCGGCCGACACCTTTACCGAGATGAATGTATGGGACGTGGTGATCGAAGCCGGCCGTGAGGCAGCCATTGAGGTTCCGGCCAGCCATAATCTGTCTATGGTGGTGCTGCGCGGCGAAGCCGAATTTAACGGCCAAGCGCGCGCCGGTGCCGGGCAGTTGGTGGGTTTTGCCGAAGGCGGCGGTGCAGTAAGCATCCGCGCCGGCGGCGAAACGGTGAAAATCCTGCTGCTTTCCGGCGTGCCGATTAACGAACCGGTGGTGGGCTACGGGCCGTTTGTGATGAACAGCGCCGAAGAAATCCGTGAGGCCATTGCCGAATTCAACAGCGGCCGCTTCGGTCAACTGGCTTGACGCCCCGCCCCGCCAAACAAACAGCCCAATCTGCATCGGTATGCGGTTTGGGTTGTTTGATTCAGCGGCGATAAGAAGGAAAGGAAACTTTGATGAGTTGGGTATATTTGATCACCGCCGGCCTGCTGGAAATCGGCTGGCCGCTGGGTTTGAAACTGGCGCAGCAGGAAGGCTACCGCTGGCACGGCATGGTGCTGGCGGTGCTGTTTATGGCGGCCAGCGGCTTTTGCCTGTTTCTGGCGCAAAAAACCATTCCGATGGGCACGGCTTACGCAGTGTGGACGGGCATCGGCGCGGCCGGTGCGTTTTTGGTGGGGGTGGTGTTTTTCGGCGACGCCGCCAGCTTCGGCCGCTGGCTGGGCGCGGCGCTGATTATTGCCGGCGTGGTGGTGATGAAATTGGCCAGCCATTCTTGAAGGGAGTTTCAAAGAATACGGGCTACCTGAAAGCATTTCAGGTAGCCCGAATCCATGCGGAGTATGTTGGCCGAGCGTTTGATTACCCGATAAAACAAAACCGCCTTGCTGAACAAGGCGGTTGTAAATCTGGTTGCGGGGGCAGGATTTGAACCTACGACCTTCGGGTTATGAGCCCGACGAGCTACCATGCTGCTCCACCCCGCGTCTGAAGAAGGCGAACTATACCGCTTCGCCGGATTAACGTCAAGCATTTTTCGCTAAAAAGAGGCAACGGTCGGAGGCTACCTGAAAACGGGAAGTCAACCAAACAGCCGCCCTTGGGCAAGCAGGGCTTTAACCGGGGCGAAATCGCGGCGGTGTTCGGGCAGCGGGCCGTATTGTTGCAGGGCGGCGAGGTGGGCAGCGGTGCCGTAGCCTTTGTGCCGTTCGAAACCGTATTGCGGGTGGCGCGCGGCCAGGGCATACATTTCAGCATCGCGGGCGGTTTTGGCCAGCACGGAGGCAGCGGAAATTTGGATGATTTTGCTGTCGCCTTTCACCACGGCTTCGGCTTCGGTGCCCAGATTGGGGGGGATGCGGTTGCCGTCTATCCACACTTTTTCAGGTAGCCTGGGCAAGCCGTGTACGGCGCGGCGCATGGCCAGCAGGGTGGCGTGCAGAATATTCAGTTCGGCGATTTCTGCGGGCGAGGCGGCGGCCACGCACCAGGCCACGGCCTGTTGTTTGATGGCTGCGGCCAGCAGGTCGCGTTTTTTTTCGCTGAGTTTTTTGGAATCGGTGAGGCCGGGCAGGCAATAATCGGGCGGCAGCACCACGGCGGCGGCAAACACGCTGCCGACCAGCGGACCGCGGCCCGCTTCGTCCACGCCGGCCTGCCACATCATGTGTTTGCTCCGGCGGCGGCCAGCACGGCTTCGGCGGCTTCGGCGGCGGTGTCTTTGCGCAGCAGGCGGTGCAGTTCGGTAAAGTCGGCGGCGAGTTGTTCGCTTTCGGCCGGGTGGCGGTACCAATGCAGTACGGCCTCGGCCAGCTGTTCGGGCGTGGCCTGTTTCTGCAGCAACTCGGGCACCGCCATCCGCCCCAGCAACACATTGGGCAGGCCGACGTAAGGCACTTTGATTTTGTGCTTCACCCAAGCATAAGTGAGCGGCGAGATTTTGTAGCTGATCACCATCGGACGTTTGCACAGGGCCACTTCCAGCGTGGCGGTGCCGCTCGCCACCAGCACCACATCGGCGGCGGTACAGGCCAGTTCGGTGCGGGCCGACATCAGGCGCACCGGCAGGTAGCGGTAGGCATCGCTGTCCAAAAGGCTTTGCAGGCGAGCGCGGGTGGCGGCGGTGGCGTAGGGCAGGAGAAAAACGGCTTCCGGCTCTTGGGCGCGGATGCGCTGGGCGGCCTGCAGAAAGAGCGGCGCCATGTAGTCGATTTCACTGACGCGGCTGCCGGGCAAGAGGGCAAATACGGCTTGGTTGGGGTCGAGTTTGAGCCGTTCGCGTGCCTGTGCGCGGTCGGCGTCCAGCGGCAGGGTTTGCGCCAACGGGTGGCCGACAAAGCGCGCCCGTCCGCCGGCGGCGTGGTAGAGCGGCGGTTCCATCGGAAACAGGCACAACACCTCATCTACCTGCCGCACGATGCGGCGAACCCGTTCCCGCCGCCAAGCCCATACCGACGGGCTGACGTAATGGATGGTGGGGATGCCGGCGGCTTTCAGCTGTTCGGCCACGCCCAAGTTGAAGTCGGGCGCGTCGATGCCGACAAAAACATCCGGGCGCTGCCGTGTGAGCTCAGCCACCAGCCCCTTGCGGATGGCAAGAATGGCGCGCAGGTTTTTCAAAACTTCCACATAACCGCGCACCGCCAGCGTCTCTTGGTCAAACAGGCTGTGCAGCCCTTCCGCCTGCATACGCGGGCCGCCGATGCCGGTAAAACGCACTTGCGGGCAGCGCGCTTTGACGGCGGCCATCAGGTGGGCGCCAAGCAGGTCGCCCGAGGCTTCGCCTGCACAGAGGGCGATCAGCGGAGAGGAAGAGTGGGGCATGGTGACAGGCAGAAGGAGGCGGAAAGGGGCGGATTGTAGCGCATCGGCTGCACGCTTGAAATGTTCGGCGCGGCTACCACACCAGATAAAACATGGTTTTGGCCAACACCACAATCAAGAGCATGTGCAGCAGCACGGCGCGGTGGATGTATGTCGAGAAAGCCGCGCTCATGGTGCCGCGACGCATACGGCGGACGGCGGCGATGAAATGAAGGAGCACGCTGAAGGCCAGCAGGATTTTGAGCCACAACTGCCACCCGAGCGAGCTGTCTGCCGGTGCGGCCAGCAACGGGGCATAGCGGTGGGCAAGCGCCAAGCCGGACAAAAACAGCAGCATCACCGCCCACGGCATCACCTTCACCGCGCGCGAGGAAACGGCTTTTTCAGCCGCCTGCCGCACCTCGCGGCTGACGGCAGGCGTGTGCAAAACCGACAATACCAAGGCTTCAAACAACACTCCGCCCACAAACAGAATGGCGCAGAGCAAATGAACGATATGTGCAAAGGCATAGGCAGACATGGCGGTGTTCCGATAGGTGACAGAGAAAATAGGTTGAGACCTTGGCAAAACCCATCTGCGGCGCATGTGCGTGTTGTGCGTTGATCCCTATGGGCACTGCACGCTGCCTATCGCGTGATGGGCCTGTCCCGCAAGGATTCCTGGCGTTCGCACTCGTTGCGCTGCTACGCCTTGAACCGCCTCCCCATTTGGAGGTTTTGCCAAGGTCTCAGGCTACCTGAAAAATGAAAAAAAGCATACCCGGCCGGGTATGCTTTTTCTAAAAGAGCGATTACTCTTCTTTCAATTCTTCGATGGCTTGTTTGCAGTTTTCTTCCTGCTCGGCCGCGGTGGCTTCTTTCAGGCTGGCCAACCAAGTGTCGCGGTGTTTGATGCGCTCTTCTTTTTCGGCACCGCTCAGGGTTTCGATGTATTGGTTTTCCAGAGTTTCCGCTTCTTTACACAGCGCAATCAGCTCGCCCATCGGTGCAACAGCAGCTTCGGAAGCGGTCGCCACTTCAGAGGCAGTCGGCACTGCGGCAGGAGCAGAAGCTTCGGCAACGGCAGGCGCCGGAGCGGCAGTTTCGGGAGCAGCAGGCTCGCCACCGCAAGCAGCTAAAAACAAGGCCAGCAAAGCAGCAGGCATCAGGGTTTTTTTCATTATCTTTTCCTTTTCAAGTTGAGTTTTCTGCACCGCAGCCGGGCGGTAAGCCGGGTTCTGTCGTTGGACAGTCATTCCTCTAGGCCGCCCGTTGCCGGACGGCTCAAGCAACCTACCCGAACACTCGGCGAGCAGCGTCATGGTGTTCTGTTTGGTCTTGCTGCGGATGGGGTTTGGCCTGCTACGGACTGTTGCCAGCCGCACGGTGCGCTCTTACCGCACCATTTCACCCTTACCTGTACCGCGTTGCCGCAGCCATCGGCGGTTATGCTTTCTGTTCCACTTTCCGTCGCCTCGCGGCGCCCGGCCGTTAGCCGGCATCCTGCTCTGTGCAGCCCGGACTTTCCTCCCCGTGAGCGGATCACGCGGCGACTGTCTGCCCGACTGCGGTGCGGCCAAGATTATATCGGGGCTGTCAAGCGGCGGCAAATCGGTATTGGGCGGCAAACCTTTCAGGTAGCCAGCGATCCGGCCAACTGTCTTTCCTGAGTCGGCAGGCCGCCCGATTCCGGCCCAAACTCCCCAACCACCCAAGCCGCCTGCTTGGAGGAACCGTTCCCCACCCCATGCTGCAGGCCGAGACAACAGCGCGAAAGTGCTGAAAAACCACGCCTGCCGCCGCTACCCTGCTTTTCTTTACAGAAATTTTAATTTTATTGCGTTCCGTCAAATAAGCTGCGCTTATGTGGTTTTCCACAATAGCCGCCCTCCGGCCCGCAGCGAAACAATAGAGCCGTATCTCCACGAAGCAATACTTTCGATCCCGACGCTGCAGAAGGAGCGCTCATGAAAATCTTCACCAAAACCGCACTCAGCATCACGGTCTTACTGGTGGTCATCTACGGCGGTGCCAAATGGCTGACCCACGTCCGCACCGAGCAAACCGACATCCAGCTGTCTGCCGACCCGGTTAAAGTGGCACGCGGGGAATATGCCGCCCGCTTGGCCGACTGTTTCGCCTGCCACACCGCCCCCGGCGGCCAGCCCTATGCCGGCGGCTTGGCCATGCAAACCCCCTTGGGCGCGGTGTACAGCACCAACATCACGCCCGACAAAGAAACCGGTATCGGCCACTACAGCTACGCCCAATTTAAAAGCGCGGTCCAACACGGCATCCGTGCCGACGGCAGCCCGCTTTATCCGGCCATGCCCTATCCTTCCTACACCCTGATGCCCGACGAAGACATTCAGGCCATGTACGTGTACTTCATGCACGGCGTGAAACCCGTCAGACAGGCCAACGCAGACAGCACCCTGCCGCCGGTATTGAACTGGCGCTGGCCTTTGGCTTATTGGCAGGCCGAGGACTTTGCAAAACCCTCAAATGTGGATGCAGTTCAAGGCGTAGCAGCGCAGCGAACGTGAACGCCAGGAATCCCTGTGGGACAGACCTATCATATAGATAGGCAAGCGAGCGAGCAGTACCCATAGGGCATAAACGCACAACGCAGAAATGCGCCGCAGATGGGGGTTTTGCAAAGGTCTCAGACTAGCTGATGGTACCCTTTAACACGTTATTTGATGATGTTGCGGATCACGCCCATCACGCTGCGGGAAATGGCGCGGGTAACCTGTTTGTTGATCTGGTCGCCCACTGAGTCGGCGATGTTGTAGCCCACGCCTTGGTTGGCGCGTTTGCGGCCGCCGAACAGGCCGCCGAGAAAGCCGTCGACTATGCCGCCGGCCACGGGTTCGGTTTTGGCGGCGGCGGTGCTTTGCTGCGCCTTGGCGGCTTGTGCCGCCTGCTCGGCGGCGGCCTGTTCGGCAGCCAGTTGCTGCAGGGCTTCGTAGGCGGAGAAGTTGTCCACCGCGTCGCGGTAATGGCGGTAGAGGATGTCGTTTTGGAAACGCTGGTTGCGCGCATCGGCACTCAGCGGCGACAGTTGGGATTGCGGCGGCAAGACAAAGGCGCGTTCTACGATGCCGGGCATGCCTTTTTCGTCGAGGAAAGACACCAGTGCCTCGCCCACGCCCAATTCGGTAATCGCTGCGCTGACGTTTAAACCGGGGTTGCTGCGGAAGGTGTCGGCGGCGGCGCGCACGGCTTTTTGGTCGCGCGGGGTGAAGGCGCGCAGGGCGTGCTGTACGCGGTTGCCGAGTTGGCCGAGAATGGTGTCGGGCAGATCGAGAGGGTTCTGGGTAACGAAATACACGCCCACGCCTTTGGAGCGGATCAGGCGCACCACTTGTTCTACTTGCTCCACCAGCACTTTGGCGGCGTTGTCGAACAAGAGATGGGCTTCGTCGAAAAACATGACGAATTTGGGCTGCGCCAAGTCGCCCACTTCGGGCAGGGTTTCAAACAGTTCGGCCAAAAACCACAGCAGAAAGGCGCTGTAGAGGCGCGGCGAGCGCATCAGTTTTTCGGCGTTCAAGATGTTGATCACGCCTTGGCCGCCTTCGGTTTGCAGCCAGTCTTGCAGGTTGATTTCCGGCTCGCCGAAGAAGTGGTCCGCGCCTTCGCTTTCCAGCTGCAGCAGCTGGCGCTGGATGGCGCCGACGCTGGCGGCGGAAACATTGCCGTAGCGGGCGCGGTAATCTTTGGCGTTGTCGCTGACGTGCTGCAGGATGCCGCGCAGGTCTTTGAGGTCGATGAGGTGCCAGCCCTTGTCGTCGGCCACTTTGAACACCAGATTGAGCAGGCCCTCTTGGGTGTCGTTGAGGTTCATCAGGCGGGCCAGCAACATGGGGCCCATTTCGGAAACGGTAACGCGCACGGGGATGCCGGTGTCGCCGTAAACATCCCAAAAGCGCACGGGAAAGCCTTTCAGGTAGCCTGCGGCTTCGATGCCGAATTCGGCCATGCGTTCGCCCACCTTGCCTTGGCCGTCGCCGGCTTCTGCCATGCCCGACAAATCGCCTTTCACGTCGGCCAGAAACACGGGGATGCCGGCGGCGCTGAAGCTTTCGGCCATTTTGCGCAGGGTCACGGTTTTGCCGGTGCCGGTGGCGCCGGCAATCAGGCCGTGGCGGTTGGCCATTTTGCCCAGCAGGTCTAGGCTGTGCAGGCCGGCGGCGGTTTTGGCGATGGTGAAACGGGTCATGACAAGACTCCTTGTGGTCGGCCGGCGGCAGGATGCGCGGCCTGAAAAAGGGGAAACTGTTGCCGCGCAATCAGCGGCTTAAGACGGTGCGGCGCACAAGTCGGCGGCTGCTTATTGTAATGCCATCGGCGGGCTTTCAGGTAGCCTTTCGGCGGCAAACAGCGGATAATGCCGCCCGTTTTGTTTGACTGACGGAAAGGTTTTGCCATGCCCAATCCGCTTTATGGCCAACATCTGATTTCGATTCCCGATCTGAGCAACGAGCAGCTCGAGTGCCTGCTGCAAACCGCTTTGCGCCTCAAAGCCGAGCCGCAGGCGCACCTGCTGGAAGGCCGCCTGATCGGTTCCTGCTTTTTCGAGCCCTCCACCCGCACCCGTTTGTCGTTTGAAACCGCAGTGCAGCGGCTGGGCGGCAAGGTGATCGGTTTTGCCGACGGCGCCAATACCAGCGCCAAGAAAGGCGAAACGCTGGCCGACACCGCCCGCATCATCAGCAGCTACACCGATGCGATTGTGGTGCGCCATCCTAAAGACGGCGCCGCCCGCGTGTTGTCGGAATTTTCCGCCGTGCCGGTGATCAATGCCGGCGACGGCACCAACCAGCACCCCAGCCAAACCCTGCTCGATTTGGTGACCATTTACGAAACGCAAGGCACCTTGCAGGGTTTGAAAATCGCCATGGCCGGCGATTTGAAATACGGCCGCACCGTGCATTCGCTGGCGCAGGCGATGAAGCGCTGGGGCTGCGAATTCGCCTTTGTGTCGCCGCCCAGTTTGGCGATGCCCGAATACATCACCGAAGAACTCGACGAAGCCGACTGCCGCTATGCAGTGCTGCCCACGTTGGAAGCTGCGGTGGAGTGGGCCGATATTCTTTACATGACGCGGGTGCAGCGCGAACGCTTCGACGAGCAAGAGTTCGCCAAAATCCAAGGCAAGTTCAACCTGAACGCCGCCATGCTGGCCGGCGCCAAACCGAATCTGCGGGTGCTGCATCCGCTGCCGCGGGTGGACGAAATCCATCCCGATGTCGATGCCACGCCCTATGCCTATTACTTCCAGCAAGCCACCAACGGCGTGTTTGCGCGGCAGGCGATTTTGTCGCTGATTCTGAATCCGGAGGTGTAAACCGATGGGCTTGCTGATTCTGAAAATCTGGTTGTGGCTGCGCAGCTTTTTCCACCCGCGCATCCGTGAGTTGGGCACGCCCTTGAGCCACCGCTTCTTTGTGTGGCCGCTGGATTTGGACGAAAACCTGCACATGAACAACAGCCGCTACCTGAACTATATGGAGCTGGCGCGTTGGGATTTGAACATCCGTTCCGGCTTTCTCAAATACGCCCTGAAAAACGGCATCATGGCGCCGGTGCTCAACACCGCCATTGTGTACCGCCGCTCGCTCGGCCCGCTGCAAACCTTCAACGTGCACACGCAATTGGTGGCGCGCCGCGGCCAGAGTCTGTTTGTCGAGCAGACCATCGAGCGGCACGGCAAACTGTATGCCGTGGCCGTGATCGAGCTGCGCGCCGTCCGCCGCGGCAGCACGCTGGATGTGGACGAACTGCTGAATACAGTGGGGCTGACCTTCACCCCGCCTTCGGCCGGCATCGACGGCCTTTTGGACGACAGCACCGCGCTGATGAAGCAGCTTTTGCAACGCGCCCAACAGCGTTTCGGCTAAACCGGCTACCGGCCAGGCTGAGACCTTTGCAAAACCCGCAGATGTGGATGCAGTTCAAGGCGTAGCAGCGCAGCGAACGCAGACATATCATATAGATAGGCAAGTGAGCGAGCAGCGCACAACGCAGAAATGCGCCGCAGATGAGGGTTTTGCAAAGGTCTCAGGCTACCTGAAAGCCTTACCCAATACCACAAGGATAAGCACACCATGAGCATGCAAAAACTGAGTGTCGAAGCGATTAAAGACGGCACCGTGATCGACCACATCCCCGCCGGTTTGGCGCTGGCGATTCTGCGCCAATTCAAACTGCTGCACTACGGCAACGCGGTCACCGTGGGCTTCAACCTGCCCAGCGGCCGCCACGGCCAAAAAGACATCATCAAAATCACCGGCGTGCAGATGGACGACCACACCGCCAACCGGCTGGCATTGTTTGCGCCCGAGGCCACGGTGAACGTGATTGAACAGTTCGAAGTGGTGCGCAAAATGCACCTCAAGCTGCCGGACACCATCAGCGAAGTGTTCCGCTGCCCTAACCCGAACTGCGCCAGCCACGGCGAGCCGGTGAAAAGCCGTTTCTATGTGCGCCAGGGCAGCGGGCAGACCAAGCTGAAATGCCATTACTGCGAAAAAACCTATGCCCGCGAATCGGTGGCGGAAGCGTAGACTCGATACGCTTTAAACGGACGCTAAAAACGTTTTCAGGTAGCCCTCGGGCTACCTGAAAACGTTTCGGCGGGAAGCAATGGAACAGGAAAATCACGCCAGCAGCATTTCCTGCATCAGCTTCATGCCCCACTGCCAGCCGTGCAGCGGCGTATTCAGCCGGCCGGGCTGGGGGGCGTGCAACAGGCGGGCGCCCCAACGGGCGGCCATGTCGGCGGCCCAAGTTTCGGCACAAAGCGGGTTGCTGCCGGCGCGGCCCAATACCAAAGCGGCGGGGCAGTTGGCACGGCTGCGCAAAAAAGTGTGTTCGGCATCGTCGGGGCAGGCATCGGGCAGCGGCGACACCAGAATCATACCGCGGATGCGCCGCTGGTCGAGCAGGCTGCTGCGGTACTGCCAGGCCATCAGCGCCGACACGCCGACGCCGTGCGCCACCGCCATCACTTGGCCGGGAATGCCGTCCCAAACCTGCTGCACCTGCCGTTGCCACAGGGCAATGCCGTCGCTGCGACGGCAGGCCAGCGTCTGCACCAAAGGGTAACTGACGGCCCAACGGTCGATCCACATCTCGGGCTCGTCGGCATCGCGCAGCAGAAACAGGGTAAGGTCGTCGGTGGGCATGGGGAAAGACGGGAAGGTGGTTTCAGGTAGCCTGAGGGCTTGCTTGCATCGTTATCTACGGCGCATTTTTGCCTGGTGCGTTGCTCCGTGGGGGGCGTACCCGCTTAGCTTGGAATGTGGCCGCCCCACGGGCGTTTCCGGCGTTCGCGCCCGCTGTGCTGCTACGCCTTGAGCGGCATCCGTATCTGGGGGTTGCAAAGGTTTCGGTTGCTTA
Organism: Neisseria shayeganii 871; assembly: GCF_000226875.1. Taxonomy (GTDB): domain Bacteria; phylum Pseudomonadota; class Gammaproteobacteria; order Burkholderiales; family Neisseriaceae; genus Eikenella; species Eikenella shayeganii. The sequence continues at coordinate 1,272,301 of NZ_JH164926.1, read as the reverse complement.
ATCGTCGTCGGCAAAGCGGGGAGCGGCGGCCAAGTCGCGGGTGTTTTTCTGTACGGTCACCACGGCAAACAGGCTTAGGGTGTAGGACATCAGGTAAAAGCCCTTTTCGCTGGGCAGGAGTTCGGCATTGAACAGGCCGATGCCGAGCAGGCAGATGGCGGCTGCCAGGGCGAACCAGCTGATGTTGAAATAGAGGGCGGAAACCGGCAGGTTTTCTTCGCGGTCGCGCACGGTTTTTTGCAGACTGACGGCGGCATAGAGGCCGAACAGCAGCACGGCCAGATAGTAGCCTTTTTCGTTGAGCTGCATCTCGGCGCGCCACAGGCCGATCAGATAAGCCAGCATGCCGATGGCCAGTGCCGCCCACGAGGCGATGACGTAGGCGGGCGTGGGCGGACGCAGAGTGGGGCGCGGACGACGGTTCATGACAGATTCTCCTTGGGTGTAGACATTGGGTGTGGGCGGCAGGCAAAGCCGGAGGTGGGGTTTCAGGTAGCCCGGGGCTTTGACCAATCAGGCCTGCCGTGCCATTTTGCGTTGTGTGTTCTCGGCGCCCTGCGCCGGCCGCTTGTTGGGTGCGTCGTCAATAGGTATCCAGCGGCCGGTCGGGTTGGTAAGCGTCGCCGACTTCTTTCACAATGGCTTGTCCGCAAATGATGCGTTCGCCGTTGAAAGACAAGGTCGGGCTGCCGTACAGCTGCCAGCCGTTTTGCAGGGCGGCGCTGACGCGGGCGCAGAAAGAGGCGTCATCGGGGCCGGTTAGGTAGCGGTAAACCTGCATATTGTGTTTTCCTTTCGGGGATTAGGGTCGGGGATTAGAGTCTGTTGACAATGGGTATGATGGCGGTATTTCTGGCGTAAATCTCCGCCTACTGCGGCCAAAATGCGCGCAAGATGTTTAATCTTGCTGCGCTGGCTGGTTTGACTGGCGCAGCGTGTCAAACCGCCCTCTTCGAGTGAACCTGGTATGCGAAAATTGCCACTCAAAAACCGCTGCATCAGCCAAATGTCAACAGACCCTAGAACGGGTAATCGTAATCCACCACCAGCGGGGCGTGGTCGGAAAATTTCTGCTCTTTATACACATGGGCGCTGCGGGCATTTGCGGCCAGTTCGGGGGTAACCATGTGGTAGTCGATGCGCCAGCCCACGTCTTTGGCATAGGCTTGGCCGCGGTTGCTCCACCAGGTGTAGCCGGGCGCTTCGGGGTAGAGAGTGCGCCACATGTCCACCCAGCCGAGCTCGGCAATCACTTTGCCGATCCATGCGCGCTCTTCGGGGAGGAAGCCTGAGTTTTTCAGGTTGCCTTTCCAGTTTTTCAGGTCGATGTTTTGGTGGGCGATGTTCCAGTCGCCGCACACCACGATGTCGCGCCCGCTGTGTTTCATGTCGTGCAGCATGGGGTAGAAGGCGTCGAGAAAGCGGTATTTCACTTGTTGGCGCTCTTCCGCGCTGCTGCCGGAGGGCAGGTAGAGAGAGATCACGGACAGATTGCCGAAATCGGTGCGTACGAAGCGGCCTTCGGCGTCGAATTCGGGGATGCCCATGCCGATTTGTACTTGGTCGGGTTCGCGTTTGCTGTACACCGCCACGCCGCTGTAACCGCGTTTTTCGGCGCAGTGCCACACGCCGTGCATGCCGTGCGGGCGTTGCATCTCGGCGGAGAGGTCGGCCTCTTGGGCTTTGAGTTCTTGGACACAGACGATGTCGGCCCCGGCCTCGGCGAGGTAGTCGTGGAAGCCTTTTTTGTAGGCGGAGCGGATGCCGTTGAGGTTGGCGGAAATAATGCGCATGGGGGATTCCAAATCGGGTTTCAGGTAGCCTGTGTGGGCGGTCAGCTGCGTGCCTGCTGCTGGCGCCACATGAGATAGTCGCGCAGGGGCGGCACCGGCGGGTTGAGACAGTGCGGGCAGATGGCGGTGGTGTCTTCGTCGTCTTCTTCGTAGTGTAGGGCGTCGGGGTCGAAGCGGGCCTGTTGGGAAACGGCTTGGGCAAGGGCCTGCTGCTGCACCACGTCGAAGCTATGGTCGCGCAGGATTTCGGCCAGCAACTCGGTTTCTGCGGCGCTGAAGCCGGCGCGGTCGCGCTCGATCAGGCGCAGACAGTCGGCATTGGCGATTTTGCCGGCCAGCAGTTCGGTGAGATCCATGGGGCTACCTGAAAGTTGAAAAAGGGGGGGATTATAGCCGATTGCCTGGTGTTCTGATGTGGCAAAGTGTCGGTTGGGTTGGCGGCCGGTGTTAATGCAGCAGGGTACAGTTGCGGTCTATGCCGCTGCCGCCGGAAAAGGTGTCACGACTGTCGCAGCGGCTGCGGCTGCTTTCGCACACGCGCACGCTTTGGTCTTGGTTGATCAACAGCACGCGCGGCTCGTATTGGGGATCGAAAGCGACGGCTTTGATGGTGTATTTGTCGCCCAAGACGCCGCGGGCATTGCCTTGAAATTTGATGCAGAAGTGGCCGGTTTGCGTTACCGGCAGCGCCGGCCAGGTGGTGGAGTTGGCTTTGAAGCTGCGTTGGCGGCTGTAGAAGCGCTCCATAAAGCGGCTGTTTTCCAAGAGGGCGGCGTTGGCCTCTTCCAGGCGGGATTTGCGCACGAAAGACTGGTAGCTGGGATAAGCGATGGCGGCCAGAATGGCCAATACGGCAATCGTGATCAGCAGCTCAGTGAGCGTGAAGCCGGATTTTCGGGAAAAAGATAAGCCGTTCATGCTGTTGCTCCTGTTGTCTGTGCCGGTGGAGAAGGTTTCAGTATAAACGGCTTTCGGCGCGAATTGAATAGTTGCTCAGTAGTGTTCGCAGTTTCTCATGGTGGCTTTGTCGCAGCGGACCAAAATGCCGATGCTGTTGTAGGAAATGGCTTTGTCTTCGCGGGCATAGCTCGATTTGGGCGTGGCGATGATTTCATAGCTGCTGTCTTGGGGACTACTGGCGGCAAAAGCGATGTCGAAATAGTCGGTATCGGCCGGATCGGGGGCGTTGGTGAAGGTGCGGTTGCGGGAATAATAGCGCTCCATCTCTTTGGCCGTGGTCATGATGCTGGATTTGGCTTCTTCCATTCGCGCTTTGCGGACGAAAGAATCGTAGCTGGGGTAGGCCATGGAGGCCAAAATGGCCAAGATCACAATGGTAATCATCAGCTCGATCAGGGTAAAACCGCGCATGTTTGAAGTGTTCATAAATCAACCTTAAAATCAGATTGGCCCGGCGAGGGGCAACAAGAAAATTATAGCATTGATGCCGATGCGGCCCCGCACACGCAGGGCTTGACCGCTGGGCGGTTTCATTTATAATGCCGGCCCATTCCCCGATAGCTCAGTCGGTAGAGCGACGGACTGTTAATCCGCAGGTCCCTGGTTCGAGCCCAGGTCGGGGAGCCAGATACCGAACCCCTGCCTTGGCGGGGGTTTTATTTTGTCTGTGGCGGCGGGGGAAAAATGCTAAAATCGCCGCCTTTCAAACTGTCTTTCAGGTAGCCTGCCGATGGCTTATCAAGTGCTTGCCCGCAAATGGCGTCCGAAAACTTTTGCCGATTTGGTCGGCCAAGAGCACGTTGTCAAAGCCCTGCAAAATGCGCTGGACAAGGGCCGCCTGCACCATGCCTACCTGCTCACCGGTACGCGCGGGGTGGGGAAAACCACCATCGCCCGCATCTTGGCCAAGAGCCTCAACTGCGCCGCGCCGCAGCACGGCGAGCCTTGCGGTGTCTGCCAAAGCTGCCTCGATATCGACCAAGGCCGCTTTGTCGATTTGCTGGAAATCGACGCCGCTTCCAACACCGGCATCGACAACATTCGCGAAGTGCTGGAAAACGCGCAATACGCGCCTACGGCCGGCAAATACAAAGTCTATATCATTGACGAAGTGCACATGCTGTCCAAATCGGCTTTCAACGCCATGTTGAAAACCCTGGAAGAGCCGCCCGAGCATGTGAAATTCATTTTGGCGACCACCGATCCGCACAAGGTGCCGGTTACCGTGCTCAGCCGCTGCCTGCAGTTTGTCTTGCGCAATATGACCGCCCAACAGGTGTCCGACCATTTGGCGCATGTGCTCGACAGCGAAGAGATTGCCTACGAACCTCCAGCCTTGGCGCTGTTGGGGCGGGCGGCCGCCGGCTCGATGCGCGACGCCTTAAGCCTGCTGGATCAGGCAATTGCCATGGGCTCCGGCCGGGTGGGCGAAGCCGATGTGCGGCAGATGATCGGCGCGGTGGACAAGCAGTATCTGTACCAACTGCTGCAGGCCCTGATTGTCCAAGACGGCGCCGCCCTGATTGCCCAAGCGCAGGATATGGCCGCGCGCGCCATCGGTTTCGACAATGCTTTGAGCGAGTTGGCCCTGCTGTTGCAACGCTTGGCGCTGTGGAAAACCGTGCCGGCTGCCTTGCTGCACGACCCGGAACACGCCGCTTTGAGCCGTTTGGGCGCGCATTTGAGCAGGGAACAGATTCAGCTGTATTACCAATGTGCGATTCACGGCAAGCAGGATTTGCCGCTGGCGCCCGACGAATACGCCGGTTTCGTGATGACCTTGTTGCGCATGTTGGCGTTTTCGCCGCTGGCTGCCGAGTCCTGTCCGGCGGACGGCGAAATCCACGGTACCGAATTGCATCAGCCTGTGTTCGCGGCACCGGCGTTGGCGGCTGCCGAAGCAACCCAAGCGCCTCTGCCGCCGGCAGAAACGGTGTCAACCGTTATGGCGGATACGGAGCCGGAACCTCCGTTAGCTTCTGCCGAAATGGAAACCGCTGTGGTTCCCGCTGCCGTTGAGGCGGAAGCCGAAAGGCTACCTGAAAACGATTTGCCGCCGTGGTTGCACGACGAGGACAGACACATTCCGCGCGAGTTCGAATCTGCGCCGATGCCGACCGAGACGGATAAACCATCGTTACCGCCGGTTCAAGATAGTTTGTCTGCCGAACCTTCCGAGGCGCCGTTTGCCGAAGCAGTGCCGCTGCAAGCCGAACAAGCCGACATGGAAGCGGACGAAGAACCGGTTGGCGACTTTACCGCTTTGCAGCTGCCGGAACTCCATTCAAGCAACTGGCATGCCATAGTTTCTATTTTGGCGCGCAAAATCGGCGCCGCCCAAATGCCCGCCCGCCACATGGCTTTTGTCGGCTTTGACGCCGAAACCGGTCTGTTGCAGCTGGCGGTGGCCGAAGCCGGCCAAGCGGTTGGCGGACGCGAACAAATACAGCGTATTGAGCACAGACTAAGCGAAGCCTACGGGCGGCCGGTACACATCCGTTTGTGTGATTGGCAGGAGGGGAGGCATGAAGAAACCCCGGCCATGCGCCAAGTCAGAATTCAGGCCGAAAACCGCCACCGTGCGCAAGCGGCGCTGGAAGCGGATGCCGCAGCACAGGATATTCTGTCATTATTCGGCGCACGCTGGTTGCCCGATACTTTAGAATTGCACGAAAATAGCGCGCCCGAAACATAAGGCCGCTTGATAGACAAAACGCGGAAGATAGCCTTCCCCATTATTTATTCCATTCAACATCCATAGGAGTCAGCATATGTTTGGCAAAGCCGGACTGGGCGGCCTGATGCAGCAGGCGCAGAAAATGCAGGAAAAAATGAAACAGGCGCAAGCCGAATTGGCCAATATCGAAGTGGAAGGCGAAGCCGGCGGCGGCATGGTGAAAATCACCCTCACCTGCCACCACCAGATCAAACGCATCCACATCGACGACGCTTTGGCTGCCGATGCCGTTTCCGATAAAGAAATGCTGGAAGACTTGATTGCCGCCGCTTTCAACGATGCCGCGCGCAAGGTGGAAGGCGCCACTCAGGCCCACATGGCGCAAGTTACCCAAGGCATGGGTTTGCCGCCGGGCATGGGCGATTTCTTCAAGTAATCGGATGGAGACGGCAAAGGCTACCTGAAAGCGTTCAGGTAGCCTGAGACCTTTGCAAACCCCCCAGATGTGGATGCAGTTCAAGGCGTAGCAGCGCAGCGAGTGCAGACATATCAGATAGTAGATAGGCAAGCGAGCGAGCAGCGCACAATGCAGAAATGCGCCGCAGATGAGGGTTTTGCAAAGGTCTCGGGCTGGAAAAACAGCAGTGCTTCATAGAGAAGTGCTGCTGTTTTTTGTGTTGCAAAGGTTCCAGGCTACCTGAAAGGAGGACGGGCGCGAGCTGACGGCCTTGCTTCGGGCATTAAAGACGGGACACGCTCATCACGCCTTTCACTTCGGCCAGGCTGGCCAGCACACGCGGCAGATCGTTGACTTGGCGCACTTCCAGGGTGAAGCGCATGCTGGCCTCGAGGTCGCGCGATTGGGTTTGCACCGCGGTCACGTTGAGCTTGTGGCGGGCGAGGGCTTCGGAAACGTCGCGCAGCAGGCCGCCGCGGTCTTGGGCGCGGATTTCGATATCGACGGCAAACACTTGGCCTTCCTGCAGGCCGGCCCAAGCAGCGGCCAAGACCTTATCGGGCGCTTGGGCGGCCAAATGGCGGAAGGCCGGGCAGTTACTGCGGTGCACGGAAATGCCGCGGCCGCGGGTGACGAAGCCGACGATGTCGTCGGGCGGGGCGGGTTTGCAGCATTTGGCCAAGGTGGTGAGCAGGCCGTCTTCGCCGTCGATGAGGATGCCGTTTTTGTTGCCGGCTTTGATTTTGGAGCGCTTGACGATGCTGTGTTCGCTCACTGGGGCGGGCGGCGGTTCGTTGAGCAGGCCGCAGGCTTTCTGGATGGCGCGCGGCGTCACTTCGCCTTGGGCGATGGCGGTGTAGAGCTCGTCGGGTTTTTTGTAGCCGACTTTTTCGCTCAATGCCTGCAAATTGGGTTTGGGCTGGATTTTGGCCAGGGTTTTGTCGAGTTGCAGGCGGCCTTGTTCGCGGATGCTTTCGGCGTTTTGCTGGCGGATGTAGGCGCGGATTTTGCTGATGGCGCGGTTGCTTTTTACCCAGCCTTCGTAGAGCCAGTTGACGGAGGGTGCGCCGTCTTTGGCGGCGATGATTTCCACGCGCTGGCCGTTTTCCAGCGGGGTGGACAGCGGCACGATCTGGCCGTCCACTTTGGCGCCGCGGCAGCGGTCGCCGAGGCTGCTGTGCAGGGCGTAGGCGAAATCGATGGGGGTGGCGCCGGCGGGCAGGGAAAGCACTTTGCCGTGCGGAGTGAGCACGTAGATGGTGTCGTTGAACAGCTCGGTTTGGAAGGCGGCGGCGAGGTCTTCTTTGCCGCTTTCGGCCATGTTTTCGCGCCAGTCGAGCAGCTGGCGCAGCCAGGCGATTTTCTGCTCGTAGGCGGCATCGCCCTTACCGCCTTCTTTGTAGCGCCAGTGGGCGGCGACGCCGAATTCGTTGAATTGGTGCATTTCAAAGGTGCGGATTTGCACTTCCACCCCTTTGTCTTCGGGGCCGATGATGACGGTATGCAGGCTTTTGTAGCCGTTGCCTTTGGGGTTGGCGATGTAGTCGTCGAATTCGCCGGGCACGGGTTGCCACAGGCTGTGCACGAGGCCGAGCGTGGTGTAGCACTCGGGAATGCTGTCCACCAGAATGCGCACGGCGCGGATGTCGTAGAGGCCGTCGAAATCGAGTTTTTTCTTTTCCATCTTGCGGTAGATGGAGTAGATGTGTTTCGGGCGGCCGGCCACGTCGTAGTGGCGGATGCCGTAGCGCTCGAGTTCGCTGCGCAGCTGTTGGAGGAAGTCGGCGATGTATTGCAGGCGTTCTTCGCGTTTTTCGTCGAGCAGGCGGGCGATGCGTTTGTATTCTTCGGGGCGGTAGTGGCGGAAACCGAGGTCTTCGAGCTGCCATTTGAGCTGCCACACGCCCAGGCGGTTGGCCAGCGGGGCGAAAATATCCAGCGTTTCTTTGGCCAAGGCGCGTTTTTCGGGGCTGTCGGGCGTGCTGCCGACAAACTGCATGGTGCGGGTGCGTAGGGCGAGTTTGATCAGCACCACGCGGATGTCGTTGACCATGGCCAGCAGCATTTTGCGCATGGCTTCGGCTTGCCGCGCGCGTTCTTCGGGAGTGCCGAGTTGGTCGATGCGGGCGAAGTGGGTGAGTTTCTGCACTTCGTCGATGCCGCGCACCAGGCCGCACACGGTTTCGCCGCATTGTTCGGCTACCTGAAGCGGCCAGTCGGCGCAGTAGGAGGAGATGTCGGTGAGCAGGGTGGCGGCCACGGCTTCGGGCAGCAGGTCCATCTCGGCCACCATTTGCGCGGCGCCCATCACGCTGGCCAGCAGCGGCTCGCCGGCGTGGGTGTGCGCCTCGGGCGGGTAATGCTGCTCGGCCAGCGCCAACGCCCGCTGTAGCATCTGCCGCTCGGTTTCGTTTTGCCTTGCGGCATAGGGTGCGAACCAGGCACGGTAGTCGTTTAAATCGGGGGCGGTGCTGCTGGGGCGGACGTTTTCCATGACACGAATATTCTGTACACGCAGGAAGGCCGATTGTAACCAAATTCGGCTTGGGCGGGGTGTGGCGGTGGCTTTTTGTGCTATATTGCGCGCTTTGTTTTCGTCTGCAGGCTACCTGAAAGAGGCTACCGCTATGCTGTTCCATCCCGAAGTCATGACTGTTGAAATGTTGGCGCAGAAAATCCGCAAAATTCCGCATTGGCCGCAAAACGGCATTTTGTTCCACGACATCACGCCTGTATTGCAGAGCCCGGAGTATTTCCGCCTGCTGGTGGATTTGCTTACCTACCGTTATATGAATCAGGACATCAATGTGGTGGCGGGTTTGGACGCACGCGGGTTTATTATCGGCGCCGCTTTGGCCTACCAGCTCAATGTGGGCTTCGTGCCCATCCGCAAAAAAGGCAAATTGCCGTATGAAACCGTGGAGCAGAGTTATGCGCTGGAATACGGCGAGGCCACGGTAGAAATCCATACCGATGCCATCCACACCAACGACCGCGTGCTGTTAGTGGACGATTTGGTGGCCACCGGCGGCACCATGCTGGCCGGCGTCAATCTGATCCGCAAACTCGGCGGGCAGGTGGTGGAGGCGGCTGCGATTCTGGAATTTACCGATTTGCCCGGCGGCAGCAAAATCCGTGCAGCCGACGTGCCTTTGTTTACGCTGTACCAAAACAGCGGTTCCGTGGATGCCGCCGCCTGAACACAGGTCTCAGGCTACCTGAAAACATGGCCAAGCCGCCTGCCGCGCTTTCCCGCTGCCGGCGGCTTTTTTACGTCTGCCGGATTGACGGCGCACGGGCCGTTGCCGCACCATAAGCCGTGTATGATGTTTCCGGAGCGCATGATGTCTGCCCATTCGCATTCCCATTCCGGCCATGCCCACGGCCATCCCCAGCAGGATAATTTACGCACGCTGGCGGTCAGCTTTGTTCTGATTGCCGGCTTTATGCTGGTCGAATTCATCGGCGGGCTGTGGTCGAACAGCTTGGCCCTATTGTCGGATGCCGGCCATATGCTCGGCGATGCGGCATCTTTGCTGCTGGCTTTATTGGCCGTGGCGTGGGGGCGCAAAGGCAGCACGCCGCGGCACACTTTCGGCTTCAAGCGCTTGGAGATTTTGGCCGCCTTTTTCAACGGGCTGACCCTGCTGGCGATTGCCGCCTATATTGCTTACGAGGCGCTGTGGCGGCTGCTGTCGCCGCAGCCGGTGGCTTCGCTGGAAATGCTGGTGATTGCCGCCGCAGGCTTGGTGGTCAATATCTTTGTGGCTTGGTATATGCATCGCGGCGGCGATGTCGGCCACAATCTGAATATGAAAGCCGCTTATCTGCATGTTTTGGGCGATTTGCTCGGCTCGCTGGCGGCGATTGCGGCGGCGGTATTGATGATGACTTGGGGCTGGCTGTGGGCGGATGCGCTCAGCAGTTTGCTGGTGGCGCTGCTGATTGTGCGCGGCGGTTGGTCAACCGTCCGTCAGGCTTGGCTGGTGTTGATGGAGGCCAGCCCGGAGGCGGACATGGCTGAGGTGTTGTCGATCTTGCAGGCTGAGGCTTGGGTACGCTCGGTGCATGATGTACACATTTGGAGCATAGACAGCACGGTCCATGCCCTGTCGTGCCATTTGGTGGTGGACGAAAGCCTGACCGTGGCGCAGATCACCGATTTGCAGGGCCGCTTGGCGGAGCGGCTGCGGTCGCTGAACATCACGCACACCAATATTCAGGTGGAAAGCGAGGCGCACGGGCATGAGGACGGTGTGTTGTGCGGCCTGCCCGAATCTTCGACACCGCCGCACCACCATCATGATTGACACAGTGTGGAACGGTTGAGGCTACCTGAAAAACCCATCTGCTTTTCAGGTAGCCTCAACCGTTTTCCGCGGCGTTGTCGCGGATTTTCGCTTCCAAAAAGTCAATAAAGCTTCTGACTTTGGCGCTGAGGAAAGTGCGGTCTATATAGGCGGCATAAAGTTTGACCGTGGTGATCCGGTAGTCGGGCAACAGTTGGACGACCCTGCCGGCGGCCAAGTCTTCGCAGGCACACCATTCGGGTTGGAAACCGATGCCGCAGCCGGCCCGAATCAGGCTGCCGATCATCAACGTGCTGTCGCTGTGAACCGAAGAGTGCAATTCCAGCAAGCAGCTGCGGCTGCTGGTTTTATGCCGGATTTCCACCCGGCTCATGTCGGTGTAGGAGGGCAAAATAGCAGGGTGTTGCGCCACTTCCTCGGGGGTTTGCGGCCAGCCGTTGTGGCGGAGGTAATCGGGGGCGGCCAACAGAAGAAACGCGATGTCGGCCAAGGGGCGCACAATCAAAGAAGGGCTGGGATCGTTGGAAACGCGTAAAGCGAGGTCGAAACCGTCGGCAATCAGGTCGGTATGGCGGTTGCTCAGCACCAAATCCAGCGCCACGGCCGGGTAGAGCTGACGGTATTCATGTAACCAACGGCTGAATCGGGGATTGGCAAACCATTGGGGCATGGTCAGGCGTAATATGCCCTGCGGTTTTTCTGCGACGCCGGCGGCTTGCCGTGCCGCCGTTTCCAAGGTGTCCAGGGCATGGCAGCACTGCCGGTAATACGCTTCGCCGGCTTCGGTCAGGTGCAGTCTGCGGCTGTTGCGGTGCAAGAGTTTGCTGTGCAGGGAGTGTTCCAAATGGCGGACATGCTTGCTGGCCATGGCATTGGAGATGCCCAAGCGTTCGGCGGCCTGTGTGAAGCTGCCGCTTTCCACCACTTGCCGGAAAACTTTTAGGCTGAATAAGGTATCCATGATTTCTTATTGGGAAATGATTCATCAATAAAAAGATTATATATCTACACATGGGAAATCAATATACTGCATTCCATCTTAAACAACACATACCATCAAGATGAATACCTTCAACCATAAACTCAGCAGTTTCCAACCGGCTTTGCTTGCGGTCTTGCGGATCACATCCGCCTATATGTTCTTGTTGCACGGTACGGCCAAACTCTTTGCTTTGCCCCATGTGGAAATGTTTGACGGCTTGCAGCTGATGTCAATCTACGGCTTAGCAGGTATACTCGAAGTCGTCGGCGGCCTGTTGCTTTTGGTCGGCCTGTTTACCCGCCCGGTGGCCTTTATTTTGTCGGGTCAAATGGCATTCGCCTATTTTATGGCCCATACAGCGCCTTCCCCACTGCTTCCGCTGCTCAATGGCGGTGAACCGGCAGCCCTGTTCTGCTTTATCTTCTTATATATCGCATCGGCAGGCGGCGGCCTTTGGACTTTGGATAAGCAGCTGAATACAAGCGCTTAAAACTGCCGACAAGCAGCGCCTTCCCGCCGGTGTTTCATGCCAGGCGGTATGGACTGGCATTCGGGTAGTAATCTGCCAGCAGAGGCCGGAAGTGAAGTGCGGCGTGATACGTTGTGCCGGTATGGTTCACGCAGCCGAAAGCCAGATTCTGCCGAAAGCGCCGATGCCGTACCGCTTGCCGCCCGTCTTTGGGTTGTCGATGCTTTTCTCTTTTACCCCATCCTCATTCATTGAAAATCTAGGAAACCCTATGTCTTATCAAAATATTCAAAAAACCGCAGAAACCCGTCGCTCTGTTTACGCGCTGAATAAAAACCTGCCTTTGCCGGCGGCCGAAGTGGTGGAAATCGTGAAGCATGCCGTGCTGCACACGCCTTCCTCCTTCAATTCGCAATCTACCCGTGTGGTGGTATTGCTGGGTGCAGACCATGAAAAGCTGTGGCAATTCGCCGAAGAAGCCTTGCACGCCATTGTGCCTGCCGAACAGTTTGATTCCACCAAACAAAAGCTCGATATGTTTAAAGCAGCGGCCGGCTCCGTGCTCTTTTTTGAAGATCAAACGGTGGTTAAAGGCTTGCAGGAACAATTCCCCCTGTATGCAGACAACTTCCCGGTTTGGGCCGAACACACCGATGCCATGCACCAATATGCCGTGTGGACGACCTTGGCTGCTGCCGGCATCGGCGCCAATCTGCAGCACTACAATCCTTTGATTGACCAAGCCGTGGCTAAAGAGTGGAACATCCCCGCATCTTGGACCCTGCGTGCGCAAATGGTGTTCGGCGGCATTGATGCCCCCGCCGGCGAGAAAGCGTTCAAACCGCTGGAAGAACGCTTGCAAGTATTCGGCCTGTAAGGCGTAAACTCTGTGGTTGCCTGCTTGGAATGCGGTTTCAAGCAGGCATTATTGTGGCCCGGACATCTGTCAAGCTCTGATGGCCGCGGGGTTTTTCTTCTGAAATGACTGCGCAGTCAATGATCAAGCGTACCGTCTACGCAAAATTGAGCAAGTCACTGACCGGTATTTCACTTCCAGCGTTTTTGTGTCGCTGCTAGACAGCGGGCAGCTATTTGTTGTCTTTGCCCGTGGATTTTTCAGGTAGCCTGATGATGGATAAAATCCCTGCTTTATTTCTCGGCCACGGCAGCCCGATGAATGCCATCGAAGCCGATAATCCGTTTAACCTCGGTTTCAAACAGGTTTCGGCACGGTTTCCCAAGCCCCGCGCCATCTTGATGGTTTCCGCACATTGGTACGGCGATGGTTTGCATGTGTCCGGCAGTGCGGCTCCCGGCATGATTTATGATTTTTACGGCTTTCCCGAAGCATTGAGCCAAGTACAGTATCCTGCCGCCGGTAGCCCTGAGCTGGCTGCCGAAGTGCAACGGTTGCTTGCGCCGGAAACCGTAGCTGTCGATATGCAGCGCGGCTTTGATCACGGTACATGGAGTGTACTCAAGCATCTTTACCCCGAGGCCGATATTCCTGTTGTTCAATTAAGTTTGAACCGGCACCGGCCTGCCGAATGGCATTTCGCCTTGGCGCAGAAGCTCAAGCCCTTGCGCGAACAAGGCGTGCTCATTGTCGGCAGCGGCAATATCGTCCATAACCTGCGCACCATCAGCTTCGCCCACATCCGCCAGCCGGGGGCGGCTTACGAATGGGCGCAAACTTTCCGTGACCAAATCAACCAAGCGATTTTGAGTGGGGATAATGAAAAATTGATTTATTACAATCGCTTAGGAAATCCTGCAGCCTTGTCCGTGTCCACTCCCGAACATTATCTGCCCTTGCTATATGTCATGGCGTTGCGGGATGAGGAGGATAAAGTCGAATTGTTTAATGACGAAATTGTCGGCGGATCATTGAGCATGACCGCGGTGCGAGTAGGCTAGGACGTGTCGTCAAAGGTCTCAGGCTGGCGCAGCAGTTTTGGGCTTCGTAAGTCGGCTTTGCTACCGAGCGAAAATCTGCAGATGTAGTAGAGGCTGCCTAGCTCTCTACGGTGGCATTGACCAATTTAACCACCAGCGGGCGAACGGCCAGCAGGCTGCAAAACGCAATCGGCCAAGTGATCAAATAAGATTTCAACAGGCGCATGGGATAGCCTGCATCTATCCCTGTGTTCAGAACCAGCAACACACTGCTGACGATGAGTACCATAATGGCCGATGCATAAAATGAAAATGCAATGCCTGCCCATTTTTTGGGGAGTTTGTTCATAAAAAATTCCTAATGAATAGCACAAAATTTTGAATGGTTGAGGGGTATTCAATCAAGCAGCCCTTTTGCATCGCCTCAATAATATTAACAGATGGGCTG
>NZ_JH164926.1:1250409-1257717 GCF_000226875.1 Neisseria shayeganii 871 | reverse complement strand
GCAAAGGTCTCGGGCTGTTTACCGAGGCGCCGGGCTACCTGAAAACCGGGCAATCAATCATCCCCCCAATATCTTAAGATATTGGGGGGATGATTTTTATATAGCTAAATGGATTGTTTAAGCTTATTCATCTTCCGTGAGAAAGCCGCGCAACTTTTGCATGGCTTTGACTTCGATTTGGCGGATGCGTTCTGCCGATACGCCGTATTCGGCCGCCAGCTCGTGAAGCGTGAGGCCGCCATCATCTTGCAACCAGCGGCTCTCCACGATGCGGCGGCTGCGGTCGTCGAGTTGGGCCAGCGCATTTTGCAAGCCTTCTGTTTGCAGCAGGTGATGGGCTTTTTGGGCGATTTGCTGGGTGGGCTCGTTGTGGTTGTCGGCCAGCCAATCGATGGGGGCGTAGCTGTCCTCATCGTCGCTGTTGTCGGCCAGCAGTGCTACATCTTTACCGGTCATGCGCTGTTCCATTTCCAGCACTTCGCTCATTTTTACGCCCAAATCGTCAGCGATGGTTTGCGCTTCTTCCGGAGACAGGGCGCTCAGGCTTTTGCGCATGCTGCGCAGATTGAAAAACAGTTTGCGTTGCGGCTTGGTGGTGGCCACGCGCACCATGCGCCAGTTGCGCAAAATGAATTCATGGATCTCGGCTTTTATCCAGTGTACGGCGAAAGAAAACAGACGTGCGCCGCGGCCGGGCTCGTAGCGTTTGACCGCTTTCATCAGACCGATGTTGCCTTCTTGGATCAGGTCGGCTTGATTCAAGCCGTAGCCGTCGTAGCCGCGCGCGATGGATACCACCACGCGCAGATGAGACAGAATCAGCTGTTTGGCTGCTTCTAGGTCGCCTTGCTGCTGACGCACGGCGAGAGAATGTTCTTCTTCGGGGGTGAGTAGAGGAATGCTGTTTACGGTGTGAATGTACTGCTCCAAGCTGCCGTGGCCACTGGGTACGGGCAAAGCAAAGGCGGTGTTCAGAGTCATATATACTGCTTCCTTCTTGTATGTGATGTGGTTCGGTGGATGCCGAACGGGGCATTCTAACACCATTTCCACGAAGCCATATTAAACACCAAAACCCTGTGAGCTTGGTTTATCAATAGGTAAAATTTTGTATTTTTATAAATACTATTTATTTTTTAAATTTGATCGAATCACTCGGGAATTTGGGATGATGGTGGGTGTGCCCTAGTTGAACGGCTGGTTTGGCTTATTCGATGGTGCCGCTTGCTTTCGCCCAAGCAGGAGCAGCGTAAGGGCGAGGGCCAAGCAGAAGCCGATGAAAGGCAGCGAGCCACCCATGCGCATAAAAGGGGTCTGGCCTTGATAACCTTGGACGGTGCCTTCCAGCACCATGCGGGTGTCGGCTTTGGCGGCAGCCACGATGCGGCCTTGTGGGTTGATGATGGCGGTGGCGCCGGTGTTGGTGGCGCGTACCATGTAGCGGCCAAGCTCAAGGGCGCGGGTTTGTGATTGTTGTAGGTGTTGGAACATGGCGTTGGATTGGCCGTACCAAGCCATATTGCTGACGTTGGCCAACAGGCTGGATTGTTTGGCCGAGGCGATGAGTTCGTCGCCAAAACCGTCTTCGTAGCAGATATTGAAGGCGACTTTTTGCCTGGCCAGCTCCAAAGGAGCTTGACTGGTCCCGCCGCGGTCGAAGTCGGCCAAGGGCATGTTCATCATTTTATAGAGCGGCTCAGTCAGCGCGGGCAGGGGCTTGTATTCACCGAAGGGCACCAAATGGTCTTTGGCATAGTAGGGAATGTCGTCCGGCCGGTCGGGATGGTAGTGGCTGAGATTGAGTACGGCGTTCAGGTAGCCTGTGCGCTCGGCATTGTATTGTGCCATGCCGATGGCTAAGGCGCTGCCGTTGCGTTGGGCTTCGTAGGCAAATTGGTCGAGCACGCCCGGATGATGGGTTTGTAAATCCTGCCGCATAAGAGGGAGGGCGGTTTCAGGTAGGATGAGGATGTCCGCCTGTGTGCGGGCTACCTGTTCGTAGTAGTTTTGAATGGTGGCGGAGAGTTGTTCTGGCTGCCATTTCAGGGTTTGCGGTACATTGCCTTGGGCTAGGGCGACGCTGTTGCTGCTGCCGTCGGGCGTGGTGAATGCGGTGTGGCGCAACAACCAGCCGCCGCCGAAGAGCATGCCGAGCAGGAGTGTGTAGAAAAAGCGTTGACGCCAAAAATGGCTGCGCAGGCAAAGGAACAGCCAAGCGCCGGAGAAGGCGCAAACCAAGGTAACCAAATGCAGGCCGCCGACAGGGGCGTAGCCGGCCAGAGGGGAGAAGTCGGCAATTTGGCTGTACCCCAAGGCACCCCAGCCGAATCCGGTAAGGGCGCGTTCGCGGGCAAATTCGGTCAATGTCCACAATAGGGGCAGCAGCAGACCGATGCGCCAAGGGCGAGATAAGGCCGATTTTTCCAGTAGCCAAAAGCAGGCGGCGGGATAGAGGGCTAAGTAGGCGGGCAGCAGCAGGGTAAGGGGCAGGGCGTATAGGTTGGGCAGGCCGGAGACATCGTGCAGTGCGGTGTGTACCCAATAAAACTGGGCGGTATAGCCGATTAGGCCGAAGAGGTAGGCGCTGCGGACGCTGATGGTCGGGCGTAGCTCGGTCAGGAAAATAAGGGCGGCCAACAGCAGGGGCATCAGCCAAAACTGGTAGTAAGGAGCAAAAGCGAACGGGGTGGCGGCGGCAATCAGAAACAATGACGGCCAATAAGCAAGCGGACGGCGGAAGCAATCATCCAAGCGGGCGGCTGGGCTCATGTTTTCAGGTAGCCTTTTTTGATGGAAGGAGATGAATTTGGATTTTTATAGGTCATTCGGTGAGGTGTCGGATTTTTATCAAGATATCCGGAGGAACCGAAGCGTGGCTGTTCCGGGCTTGTTCTCTATTCTATAAGGCCGGTTAACCGTGCAGGATGAGCGGGAGGTCGGCCACCTCCCGTTTGGATACTTTAAGCAGGGTCTGCGGCGTAAGACTTCAGTAAGCTTCGGAAAGTTTCGGCAGTCTCCGGATGTTTCAAGCCATAGGCCAATGTGGCTTCCAGGTAGCCCAGTTTGCTGCCGCAGTCGTAACGTTTGCCTTCAAAGGCATGTGCCAATACCGGCTCGTGCTCCAGCAACTTGGCAATGCCGTCGGTTAGTTGGATTTCGCCACCTGCTCCGCGACCGATGGTGGTGAGCAAGTCGAAAATGCGCGGCGTGAGTAAGTAACGACCCACTACTGCCAGATTGGAAGGGGCTTCCTCCGGTTTGGGTTTTTCCACAATACTGCTGATGCGTTGGTGTTGTTGCCAAGAATGGACTTCCACGATGCCGTATGAGCCGGTTTGCGACGGTTCCACGGTTTCCACGCCCAAAACGCTGTTGCCGGTTTGTTGGTAAATTTCAACCATCTGGCTGATGGCGCCCTGCGGGGCGTCGATCAAGTCATCAGCCAAAATCACCGCAAAAGGTTCGTTGCCAACCGCTGCCTGTGCACACAACACCGCATGACCCAGACCGAGTGCTTCGGCCTGGCGGATATACATGCAGGTTACGCCTGCGGGCAGAATATCTTGGACATGTGCCAGCAAGGCGGTTTTATTGCGTTGCGCCAGCTCGCTTTCGAGTTCGTAAGCTTTATCGAAATGATCTTCAATACTGCGTTTGTTACGGCCGGTTACGAAAATCAGCTCCGTGCAGCCGGCGGCCACGGCTTCTTCTACGGCATATTGAATCAGCGGCTTGTCAACAATCGGCAGCATCTCTTTAGGGCTGGCTTTGGTGGCGGGCAAAAACCGTGTGCCCATGCCGGCTACGGGGAAAACCGCTTTTTTAATATTTGGAAAAGCATTTGTCGGCATATGGATTCTCTAGTTTCGTTGATTTTAAGTGGTAACGGATGGCAAACCGGGCGCGGATTATAGCAGAAGGCTACCTGAAAAACTGTGGTGGATAAAACAAAGAGTGGTGAGTGAGTGCGGGCAGATGTGATGAGGTTTTGTGGTTAAAATACCGAGAAATCGACGTTTTTTGATTTCGTTCGTTGACCCGCTCTTGCTTGGCGGCATATAATTCCGCTCTTGTCGGCATGGTGCCGGCAGAATATTTTAACTCAACAGGACGAGAAAATATGCCAACTATCAATCAATTGGTACGCAAAGGCCGTCAAAAGCCCGTGTACGTAAATAAAGTGCCCGCACTGGAAGCGTGCCCGCAAAAACGCGGCGTATGTACCCGTGTGTACACTACCACCCCTAAAAAGCCGAACTCTGCTTTGCGTAAAGTGTGTAAAGTTCGCCTGACCAACGGTTTTGAAGTGATTTCCTACATCGGCGGTGAAGGCCACAACCTGCAAGAGCACAGCGTAGTGCTGATTCGCGGCGGTCGTGTGAAAGACTTGCCTGGTGTGCGTTACCATACCGTTCGCGGCTCTTTGGATACCGCTGGCGTGAAAGACCGTAAACAAGCTCGTTCCAAATACGGTGCCAAACGCCCCAAGTAAATTAAATAAACCATGGCACGTCGGCTTTGCCGTTTAGCATGATGCAAATGTGCGGCCGAGTAAGTGAATGCTTGTGTATGGGCATTCATGGGGTTGCCCCAACTGAATAGATATTTTAAGGAATTAAAATGCCAAGACGTAGAGAAGTTCCCAAGCGCGATGTATTGCCGGATCCGAAATTCGGCAGCGTTGAATTGACTAAATTCATGAACGTGTTGATGATTGACGGCAAGAAATCTGTTGCCGAGCGTATTGTTTACGGTGCGTTGGAACAAATTGAAAAGAAAACCGGCAAAGCTGCCATTGAGGTGTTCAATGAGGCCATCGCCAATGCTAAACCTGTTGTGGAAGTGAAGAGCCGCCGTGTCGGTGGTGCCAACTACCAAGTTCCTGTTGAGGTTCGTCCTTCACGCCGTTTGGCTTTGGCGATGCGTTGGGTGCGTGATGCAGCCCGTAAACGCGGTGAAAAATCCATGGATTTGCGTTTGGCTGGTGAGTTGATGGATGCGGCTGAAGGCCGTGGCGGCGCCATGAAGAAACGTGAAGAAGTACACCGTATGGCTGAAGCCAACAAAGCATTCTCACACTTCCGCTTCTAATCCATATTTAGAAAGGCGACCAAAATGGCTCGTAAAACCCCAATTAGCCTGTACCGCAATATCGGCATTTCTGCCCATATTGATGCGGGCAAAACCACCACTACCGAACGTATCCTGTTCTATACCGGTCTGACCCATAAACTGGGTGAGGTGCACGATGGTGCGGCTACCACCGACTACATGGAACAAGAACAAGAGCGTGGTATTACCATTACTTCTGCTGCTGTTACCTCTTACTGGAAAGGTATGGCCGGCCAGTTCCCGGAGCACCGTTTCAACATCATTGATACTCCCGGACACGTTGACTTTACCGTGGAAGTAGAACGTTCTATGCGTGTTTTGGATGGTGCGGTTATGGTGTACTGCGCTGTAGGTGGTGTTCAACCCCAGTCTGAAACCGTGTGGCGTCAAGCCAATAAATACCAAGTTCCCCGCTTGGCTTTCGTGAACAAGATGGACCGCCAAGGTGCCAACTTCTTCCGCGTGGTGGAGCAAATGAAAACCCGTCTGCGTGCCAATCCTGTGCCCATCGTGGTGCCGGTAGGTGCGGAAGATAGCTTCGAAGGCGTAGTTGACCTGCTGAAGATGAAAGCCATCATTTGGAATGAGGCCGACAAAGGCACCACTTTCGAATACGGCGATATCCCGGCTGATTTGGTGGCTACTGCCGAAGAGTGGCGTCAAAACATGATTGAAGCCGCTGCTGAAGCCAGCGAAGAGTTGATGGATAAATACCTGGGCGGCGACGAGCTGAGCGAAGAAGAGATCATTGCTGGCTTGCGCCAACGTACTTTGGCTGGCGAAATTCAGCCGATGTTGTGCGGCTCAGCTTTCAAAAACAAAGGTGTGCAACGTATGTTGGATGCGGTTGTTGAGCTGCTGCCTGCTCCGACCGATATTCCGCCGGTACAAGGCGAAACGCCCGATGGCGAAAAAGCCACCCGTGAGGCAGACGACAACGCAAAATTCTCTGCTTTGGCGTTCAAAATGCTCAACGACAAATACGTTGGCCAGTTGACCTTCATCCGTGTTTATTCAGGCGTAGTGAAATCCGGTGACAGCGTGATCAACTCGGTAAAAGGTACCCGTGAGCGCATCGGCCGTTTGGTGCAAATGACTGCGGCAGACCGTACCGAAATCGAAGAAGTGCGTGCCGGTGATATTGCCGCAGCCATCGGTTTGAAAGACGTGACTACCGGTGAAACCCTGTGTGCTGAAGATGCCCCCATTATTCTTGAGCGTATGGAATTCCCTGAGCCGGTGATTCACGTGGCGGTCGAGCCGAAGACCAAAGCCGACCAAGAGAAAATGGGTATTGCTTTGAATCGCCTGGCAAAAGAAGACCCTTCTTTCCGCGTGCGTACCGATGAAGAATCCGGTCAAACCATTATTTCCGGTATGGGCGAACTGCACTTGGAAATTATTGTTGACCGTATGAAGCGTGAATTTGGTGTGGATGCGAATGTAGGTGCGCCGCAAGTGGCTTACCGCGAAACCATCCGCAAAGAAGTGGAATCTGAAGCCAAGCACGTGAAACAGTCTGGCGGTAAAGGTCAATACGGTCACGTGGTGATCAAAATGGAGCCTTTGGAGCCGGGTGGCGAAGGTTACGAATTTATCGATGAGATTAAAGGTGGTGTGATTCCGCGTGAATTCATCCCCTCTTGCGATAAAGGTATTCGCGATACCTTGCCGAACGGTATTGTTGCAGGCTACCCCGTGGTAGATGTACGCGTTCGCTTGATCTTTGGTTCTTACCATGATGTGGACTCTTCTCAAATCGCCTTTGAATTGGCTGCTTCTATGGCCTTCAAAGAAGGTATGAAAAAAGCCAGCCCGGTTCTGTTGGAGCCGATCATGGCGGTCGAAGTGGAAACGCCTGAAGAGTATATGGGCGATGTGATGGGTGACTTGAACCGTCGTCGCGGCATCGTACTGGGCATGGATGATGACGGTATTGGTGGCAAGAAGGTGCGTGCCGAGGTGCCGTTGGCTGAAATGTTTGGCTACTCTACCGACTTGCGCTCCGCCACCCAAGGCCGTGCCACTTACTCCATGGAGTTCAAGAAGTATGCGGAAGCGCCTGCACATGTTGCCGCCCAAGTGACCGAGGCGCGTAAGGGCTAATCGGTCGTCAGGCTGCCTGAAAATGCCTGATGATATGATTTTCAGGTAGCCTTTGTTCTTTGTGATCTTTATTAAATGAAGGAATTAGCT
>NZ_JH164926.1:1204094-1250083 GCF_000226875.1 Neisseria shayeganii 871 | reverse complement strand
GCTTAACCAGAAGGATATTGATCTATGGCTAACCAAAAAATCCGTATTCGTCTGAAAGCGTATGACTACAGCTTGATTGATCGCTCTGCGCAAGAGATTGTCGAAACCGCCAAGCGTACCGGTGCGGTAGTAAAGGGACCGATCCCATTGCCGACTAAAATTGAGCGCTTCAATATTTTGCGTTCTCCGCACGTGAATAAAACCTCACGTGAGCAGTTAGAAATCCGAACTCATTTGCGTTTGATGGATATTGTGGATTGGACTGACAAGACCACCGACGCGCTGATGAAATTGGATTTGCCTGCCGGCGTGGATGTGGAAATTAAGGTGCAGTAACGGCTTGAAGGCATTTTTTTCTTGATTCTATTTAAGAAAATACTGTATAGTAACGGACTTGGCGTTTGCCAAGTCCGTTTTTGTCCAATGGTCAATCAA
Organism: Neisseria shayeganii 871; assembly: GCF_000226875.1. Lineage (GTDB taxonomy): Bacteria > Pseudomonadota > Gammaproteobacteria > Burkholderiales > Neisseriaceae > Eikenella > Eikenella shayeganii. Next base: position 1,249,648 of record NZ_JH164926.1, on the reverse strand, counting down.
TCGTAATTGACCCCTTGTTATATATTATATTAAGGAAAAATCATGACTTTAGGTCTGGTTGGGCGCAAAGTGGGCATGACCCGTATTTTTACTGAGCAAGGTGCTTCTGTGCCGGTAACTGTATTGGATATGTCTGCAAATCGCGTTACCCAAGTAAAGTCCAAAGATACTGATGGCTATTCTGCTGTTCAAGTTACCTTTGGCGAGAAAAAAGCTAACCGAGTCGGTAAGGCTGAAGCTGGGCATTTTGCCAAAGCTGGTGTGGAAGCTGGTCGTGGTTTGCTTGAGTTTGCTCTGTCTGAAGAAAAGTTGGGTGAATTAAAAGCAGGCGATCAAATTTCTGTGTCTATGTTTGAAGTGGGACAGCTGGTTGATGTGACCGGTACCTCTAAGGGTAAAGGCTTCTCTGGCACCATCAAGCGTCATAACTTTGGATCGCAACGTACTTCTCATGGTAACTCGCGCTCTCATCGGGTGCCGGGTTCGATTGGTATGGCTCAGGATCCTGGTCGCGTGTTTCCTGGTAAACGCATGGCTGGTCAGTATGGCAATACCAAAGCAACTGTTCAGTGCTTAGAGGTGGTCCGTGTTGATGTTGAGCGTAACTTGTTGCTGGTAAAAGGCGCAGTTCCTGGCGCGGCAAACAGTGATGTGATTGTGCGACCCAGCGTGAAGGTAGGTGCATAATGGAATTGAAAGTAATTGATGCTAAAGGCCAGGTTTCAGGTAGCTTGGATGCGTCTGATGCTTTGTTTGCGCGTGAGTACAATGAAGCACTGGTTCATCAGTTGGTTACTGCTTTCTTGGCAAATGCGCGGTCTGGTAATCGCGCGCAGTTGACTCGAGCTGAAGTTAAGCACTCTACGAAGAAGCCGTGGCGCCAAAAAGGTACTGGTCGCGCTAGATCTGGTATGACCTCCTCTCCTTTGTGGCGCAGCGGCGGTCGTGCGTTTCCTAATAAACCCGACGAAAACTTTACACAAAAAGTAAACCGGAAGATGTATCGAGCCGGGATGGCGAGCATCCTATCGCAATTGGTACGAGATGAGCGTCTTTTTGTGGTGGAGAGCTTGTCTGCTGATACCCCTAAAACAAAAGCTTTTGCCGACCAAGTAAAAAATATGGGTTTGGATCAAGTGCTTTTTGTTACCAAACAGCTGGATGAGAATGTTTATCTCTCTTCGCGCAATCTGCCTAATGTATTGGTTTTGGAAGCTCAGCAAATTGATCCGTACAGTTTGTTACGTTACAAAAAAGTTGTGGTGACTAAAGAAGCTGTGGCTCAGCTGGAGGAGCAATGGGTATGAATCAAGAGCGTTTGATGAAAGTGATTTTGGCTCCTGTTGTGTCTGAAAAGAGCAATTTGCTGGCTGAAAAACGTAACCAAATGACTTTCAAAGTGTTGGCTAACGCAACAAAAGCTGAAATTAAGGCAGCTGTTGAATTGCTGTTTGGTGTAGAAGTTGCTTCTGTAACAACAACTACTACCAAGGGTAAAGTAAAGCGTTTTGGCCGCACTATGGGTCGTCGCAGTGATGTCAAAAAAGCCTATGTGAGCTTGGTTGCCGGTCAAGAATTAGACTTGGAAGCCGCTGCCGCAGCTGCTGATAAGGAATAAAGAGAATGGCTATTGTAAAAATGAAGCCAACCTCTGCTGGTCGTCGCGGCATGGTTCGCGTGACTACTGAAGGTTTGTATAAGGGTGCACCTTATGCTGCATTGGTTGAAAAAAAGAATTCAACCGCGGGCCGCAATCACAACGGCCATATTACCACTCGCCATAAAGGCGGCGGTCATAAACATCATTATCGTGTAGTTGACTTTAAACGAAATAAGGACGGTATCCCGGCAAAAGTGGAGCGTATTGAATACGATCCGAACCGTACGGCTCATATCGCTTTGTTGTGCTATGCTGATGGTGAGCGTCGTTATATTATCGCTCCGCGTGGCATTAAAGTAGGTGCTGTCTTGGTTTCTGGTGCAGAATCCGCGATTAAAGCGGGTAATGCCTTACCGATTCGTAATATTCCGGTGGGTACGACTATCCATTGCATTGAAATGAAACCGGGGAAAGGTGCACAAATTGCCCGATCTGCTGGCGCCTCTGCAGTACTCTTGGCTAAAGAAGGCATTTATGCCCAAGTCCGTTTGCGTTCAGGTGAAGTACGTAAAATCCATATTAGCTGCCGTGCAACCATTGGCGAAGTTGGTAACGAAGAGCAGAGCTTGAAAAAAATTGGTAAAGCTGGTGCTAATCGTTGGCGCGGTATTCGACCGACTGTTCGTGGTGTCGTAATGAATCCGGTTGATCACCCCCATGGTGGTGGTGAGGGACGTACTGGTGAAGCTCGTGAGCCTGTGAGCCCGTGGGGTACGCCGGCGAAAGGTTATCGTACCCGTAACAACAAGCGCACAGATAATATGATTGTTCGTCGTCGTTACTCTAATAAAGGTTAATTGGTATGGCTCGTTCACTTAAAAAAGGTCCTTATGTCGATCTGCACCTGCTGAAAAAAGTAGATGCTGCTCGTGCAAATAATGACAAGCGTCCGATTAAAACTTGGTCTCGACGCTCTACAATCCTGCCTGATTTCATTGGTTTGACTATTGCTGTTCATAATGGCCGTACTCATGTACCGGTTTTTATTAGCGATAATATGGTCGGCCATAAACTAGGCGAATTCTCATTAACCCGTACTTTTAAAGGCCATTTGGCTGATAAAAAAGCTAAAAAGAAATAAGGGATAAATTATGAGAGTATCTGCATCACATAAAAATGCCCGCATCTCTGCCCAAAAAGCCCGTTTGGTTGCAGATTTGATTCGAGGTAAAGATGTTGCCCAAGCTTTAAATATTTTGGCTTTCAGTCCTAAAAAAGGTGCGGAGCTGATTAAAAAAGTATTGGAGTCTGCGATTGCTAATGCTGAGCATAATGAAGGCGCTGATATTGATGAGCTGAAAGTTGTTACCATTTATGTTGACAAAGCAGCTTCATTAAAACGTTTTCAGGCTAGAGCTAAAGGCCGTGGCAATCGAATTGAAAAACAAACATGTCATATCAATTTGACAGTGGGCAACTAAAGGAAAAGCTATGGGACAAAAAATTCATCCGACAGGCTTTCGTTTGGCTGTCAATAAGGATTGGTCATCTAAATGGTTTGCTAAAAGCTCAGACTTTTCTGCTGTCTTGAAGCAAGATATTGATGTACGTAATTATTTGCGTAAACGTTTAACGAATGCTTCTGTTGGTCGTGTTGTTATTGAACGGCCTGCTAAGTCAGCAAAAATTACCATTTACTCTGCACGACCTGGTGTGGTGATTGGTAAAAAAGGTGAAGATATTGAGATTTTGAAGCATGATTTACAAGCTTTGATGGGTGTGCCTGTTCATGTCAATATCGAAGAAATACGTAAACCGGAGTTAGATGCACAAATCATTGCTGACGGTATTGCTCAGCAACTTGAGAAGCGTGTGCAGTTCCGACGTGCAATGAAACGTGCTATGCAAAACGCGATGCGTATTGGTGCTAAAGGCATTAAGATTATGACCTCCGGACGGTTGAATGGTGCGGATATTGCGCGTAGCGAATGGTACCGTGAGGGTCGTGTGCCGCTGCATACTTTGCGTGCCAACGTAGATTATGCAACCAGTGAAGCACACACAACTTATGGTGTGATTGGCTTGAAAGTTTGGGTATATACAGGTGAGGGTAAGGAAATAGCCCCTGCCCGTACCGAACAAGAAAGTAAACGCAGAAAGGGTAGTCGAAATGCTGCAGCCAACTAGAATGAAATATCGAAAACAGCATAAAGGCCGTAATACAGGCATTGCTACACGTGGCAATGAAGTGAGCTTTGGTGATTTCGGTTTAAAAGCTGTTGGACGTGGCCGATTAACTGCCCGTCAAATTGAAGCTGCTCGTCGTGCCATGACTCGGCACATTAAACGTGGTGGTCGTATTTGGATCAGAGTGTTTCCAGATAAGCCTATCACGGAGAAACCCATTCAAGTTCGTATGGGTGGCGGGAAAGGTTCTGTTGAATACTATGTTGCTGAAATTAAACCCGGCAAAGTTTTGTATGAAATGGATGGTGTTCCAGAAACCCTAGCAAGAGAGGCTTTTGCATTAGCTGCTGCTAAGTTGCCTATTTCAACGGTATTTGTTGCGAAACAGGTAGGTAAATGATGAAAAGTAAGGAACTGAACAATAAGTCTGTAGAGCAGTTGCAAGCTGATTTACTCGATTTATTAAAAGCACAGTTTGGTTTACGTATGCAGCATGCTACTGGCCAGTTGACTCAAGTTAGTGAATTGAAAAAGGTCCGTCGGGATATTGCTCGTATTAAAACCATATTAACTGAAAAAGGTGTGAAATAATGAGCGAATCAAAAAATGTTCGTATTTTGCAAGGTAAGGTTGTTAGCGATAAGATGGATAAAACCGTCACTGTTCTGATAGAGCGGAAGGTTAAGCATCCGTTGTATGGGAAAGTGATTCGTCGTTCTAGCAAGATTCACGCACATGATGAGCAAAATCAATTCTCAGTAGGTGATGTGGTCCTAGTAGAGGAGTCTCGGCCGCTTTCTAAAACCAAATCTTGGAAAGTAAAGGAATTGATTGAAAAAGCAAAAACTGTATAAATTGTACAACATTTAGCTTTTTTTGAAGGCGAAGCTTGCAGTCATCTCTAGATGGCTGTAAACTTCGTTTTTCAGCTTTCGATTCTAGAAAGTTTCTTCCTTCGGGACCAAGACTGGTTTACTGGAACCTGCTGTATCGGGTTTTAGGTTTGCTGATAGCCCATGCTGGTTATAAGCTGATCTAAAAGTGGTAAATTAAGTTGGATTTAAAAAGGTAAAATCATGATTCAAATGCAGACCATTTTGGATGTGGCTGACAATTCTGGTGCGCGACGAGTAATGTGCATCAAAGTTTTGGGTGGCTCTAAGCGTCGTTACGCGAATGTCGGTGATATTATTAAAGTTGCGGTTAAAGATGCTGCGCCTAGAGGTCGCGTAAAAAAAGGTGATGTCTATAATGCGGTGGTTGTTAGAACCGCTAAAGGTGTTCGTCGCCCGGATGGTGCTTTAATTAAATTTGATAATAATGCAGCCGTTTTATTAAATAATAAGCTTGAGCCTATGGGTAGTCGTATTTTTGGACCGGTTACTCGTGAGTTGCGTACAGAGCGATTCATGAAAATTGTTTCATTGGCTCCTGAAGTTTTGTAAAGGTTAGGGCATGAAGAAAATTATTAAAGGTGACCAGGTTGTTGTTATTGCTGGCAAAGATAAAGGTAAGCAAGGTCAGGTAATTCGGGTTTTAGGTGATAAACTGATCGTTGATGGCGTAAATGTGGTTAGGAGACATCAAAAACCTAATCCGATGCGTGGTGTAGAAGGAGGTATTGTTGAGAAGATGATGCCTTTGTCTATTTCAAATGTTGCGATTTTCAATCCTGAGTCCAAGAAAGCTGATCGAGTAGGCGTAAAGCTTGTTGAGTCCGAAGGCGAAGTAAAGCGTGTTCGTATATTCAAGTCTAATGGCGCTCAAATTGGTGTTTAAGAGGTGATAGGTATGGCGCGTTTAAATGAATTTTATAACAAAACTGTTGTTCCGGAATTGATGAAACAGTTTGGTTATAAGTCAATTATGGAAGTACCTCGTATAGAGAAAATTACTCTGAATATGGGTGTAGGGGAGGCGGTTGCGGATAAAAAAGTAATGGAGCATGCTGTTTCTGATTTGGAAAAAATTGCAGGGCAGAAGCCTGTTGTAACAGTTGCTCGTAAATCCATTGCGGGATTTAAAATCCGAGACAACTACCCGGTTGGTTGTAAAGTAACTTTGCGCCGCGCTCAGATGTTTGAATTTTTAGATCGCTTAATCACTATTGCATTGCCTAGGGTTCGTGATTTTCGCGGTGTAAATGGGAAAGCTTTTGATGGTCGTGGAAACTATAATATGGGTGTCCGTGAGCAAATTATTTTTCCTGAAATCGAATATGATAAAATCGATAACTTGCGTGGTTTGAATATTACAATCACTACTACTGCAAAAACAGATGAGGAAGCGAAAGCGCTCTTGTCTTTGTTTAAGTTCCCTTTCAAAGGATAATTATGGCTAAGAAAGCACTTATTAATCGAGAAGCTAAGCGTGCTGCGTTGGCTAAAAAATATGCGAGTAAGCGCGCAGCAATTTTTGCTGTTATTAATGATGCTGCCGCTACTGATGAAGAGCGTTTTGAGGCCCGTTTGAAGCTGCAATCCATCCCCCGTAATGCTGCGCCAGTGCGTCAGCGTCGCCGTTGTGCTATTACTGGTCGCCCTCGCGGAACTTTCAGGAAGTTTGGTTTGGGCCGCATTAAGATTCGTGAAATCGCCATGCGTGGTGAGATTCCTGGTGTCATTAAAGCAAGCTGGTAATGGGAGAAGTTAAATGAGTATGCATGATCCTATTTCCGATATGTTAACCCGTATCCGCAATGCACAGCGCGCGAATAAAGCTGTAGTTGCAATGCCCTCATCAAAACTGAAAAAAGCGATTGCTCAAGTTTTGAAAGAAGAAGGCTATGTAGAAGATTATACAATTTCTGCTGATGCGAAGCCTGTATTGGAAATTCAATTAAAATATTATTCTGGTAAGCCGGTTATTGACCAAATCAAGCGCGTTTCTCGTCCCGGTTTGCGTGTTTATAAGCCGTCTAATCAAATTCCGGCAGTAATGAATGGCTTGGGAATTGCGATTGTAAGCACTTCCCGGGGTGTGATGACTGATCGCAAAGCCCGGAGCGAAGGTGTTGGCGGTGAGTTGTTGTGCATTGTTGCCTAACCAGAAGGAATTGTTATGTCTCGCGTAGCAAAAAATCCAGTAATCGTTCCTGCTGGTGTGGAAATTAAATTTGGAGCGGAAGTATTAACTGTTAAAGGTAAAAATGGTGAGCTATCACTTCCTTTAAACGGTGATGTAAATATTGAACAAAGTGATGATAAATTACTTTTTTCTCCATCTTCTGATAGTAAACAAGCCAATGCAATGTCTGGAACAATTCGTGCAATTATAGCGAATATGGTCAAAGGTGTTGCGGAAGGCTTTGAAAAGCGCCTTCAACTCATTGGGGTAGGTTATCGGGCTCAAGCACAGGGCTCTGTGTTGAACTTATCTTTAGGTTTTTCTCATCCGGTTGTGTATGAAATGCCTCAAGGTGTGAGTGTTCAAACCCCCAGTCAGACAGAAATTGTTCTTTTTGGTGCTGATAAACAGGCGGTTGGGCAGGTAGCAGCTGAAATTCGTGCATTTCGCCCGCCTGAGCCTTACAAAGGCAAGGGTGTTCGCTATGTTGGCGAAGTTGTTGTAATGAAAGAAGCTAAGAAAAAATAATTGAGGCCCATATTTATATGAATAAGCATATGACTAGACTGCGTCGGGCGCGTAAAACTCGTTCGCGTATCGCAGCATTGAAAATGGTACGACTGTGTGTTTTCCGTACAAATAATCATATCTATGCACAAGTAATTAATGCAGAAGGTGATCGAGTATTAGCCTCCGCCTCAACATTGGAAGCTGAGGTTCGCTCTGTTATTAAATCTGGTAGTACTGTTGAAGCTGCGGCCATCATTGGTAAAAGAATTGCAGAAAAAGCGAAAAATGCTGGTATCGAAAGAGTTGCATTCGATCGATCTGGATTTCAGTATCACGGTCGTGTGAAGGCCTTGGCTGAAGCTGCCCGTGAAAATGGCTTGAGCTTTTAAAACTAAATAAAATTCTGGAGTCTTTAAATAAGATGGCAAAAAATGAAATGGAAGAGCGCGGCGATGGCCTGATTGAAAAAATGGTAGCTGTTAACCGCGTGACTAAAGTGGTGAAAGGTGGCCGAATTATGGCCTTTTCTGCACTGACTGTAGTTGGTGATGGAGATGGTCGAATTGGTATGGGTAAGGGTAAGTCTAAGGAAGTACCTGTTGCTGTACAAAAAGCAATGGATCAAGCACGGCGTTCAATGATTAAAATTCCATTAAAAAATGGAACAATTCATCATGAAGTAATAGGCAAGCATGGTGCAACTAGGGTATTTATGCAGCCTGCGAAAGAAGGTAGCGGGGTGAAAGCTGGTGGACCTATGCGTTTAGTATTTGATGCGATGGGTATCCATAATATTTCTGCAAAAGTACACGGTTCAACCAACCCCTACAATATCGTTCGTGCAACTTTAGATGGTCTATCCAAACTTTATACTCCGGCTGAAATTGCAGCTAAACGTGGATTGGCTGTAGAAGATATTTTAGGAGTCAATGGCAATGACTGAGCAAAAAAAGATTAAAGTGACCTTGGTTAGAAGTTTGATCGGTACGATCAAAAGTCACCGTGCCTGTGTTAAGGGTTTAGGCTTAAGGCATCGTGAACATACCGTTGAAGTACTGGATACTCCCGAAAATCGGGGCATGATTAATAAGGTAAGCTACCTTTTGAAGGTGGAGGGATAAGATGTTTCTGAATAGTATTCAGCCAGCAGAAGGGGCTAAACATGCACGACGCAGGGTAGGTCGTGGCATTGGCAGCGGCTTAGGTAAAACAGGCGGCCGAGGCCATAAAGGTCAAAAAAGTCGTTCTGGTGGCTTCCATAAAGTTGGTTTTGAAGGGGGGCAGATGCCCTTGCAACGCCGCTTACCTAAGCGAGGCTTTAAATCATTGACTGCTGCATTTAATGCAGAGCTGAAAGTTTCAGATTTGAATGCTTTGGCGGTTAATGAAATTGATTTATTAACATTAAAGCAAGCTGGTTTGATTCCGAATAATGCTTTGAGTGTTAAATTAATTGCTGGTGGTGAAGCAAAACAGGCTTTTCAGTTAAGCGGTATCAAGTTGACTGCTGGAGCGAGAGAAGCGATCGAGTCCGCGGGCGGTAGTATTAAATAATTAGGGTAAGTAACGTGTTAGCAAAGCAATCTACATCAGGAGTGGCTAAATTAGGCGATTTAAGAAGCCGATTGCTATTTTTGCTTGGTGCACTCATTGTTTTTCGTATTGGGGCACATATACCAGTTCCTGGTGTAGATGCTGCTGCATTGGCTCAATTATTTCAAAATAGCAATAGTAACGCAGGTATTTTGGGTATGCTGAATATGTTTTCCGGAGGATCTTTGGAAAGATTCAGTCTGTTTGCTATTGGTATTATGCCTTATATTTCTGCTTCTATTATTATTCAGCTTGGTTCAGAAATTGTTCCTTCCTTGAAAGCTTTGAAGAAGGAGGGGGAATCTGGTCGGCGTGTTCTAACTAAATACACCAGATGGGCTACATTAGCTTTGGCTTTTGTGCAAAGCTTGTTTGCTACGGGTATTGTTTATCAGCAAGGTATTGTTTCAATTCCTAAATTGGAGTTTTTTGTTTCTGGTGTTGTGTGCTTGGTTACTGGGACTATGTTCTTAATGTGGCTAGGTGAACAGATAACAGAACGTGGAATTGGTAACGGAATTTCTTTGATTATTACGGCGGGAATTATTGCTACTTTGCCGAGTAGTATTGGTCAGTTATTTTCTATGACGGCGGATGGAACACTGCATTATTTGACTGCATTATTTATTGTGTTAGGTGCGCTACTTCTGATTTATGTAGTTGTCTATATTGAAAGTGCTCAAAGAAAGATTCCTATTCACTATGCTAAACGGCAAGTGGGTAATCGCATTGTTCAAGGTCAAACTACTCATATGCCTTTTAAGCTGAATATGGCTGGAGTTATCCCACCAATTTTCGCTTCCAGCATTATTTTGTTTCCGTCTCAGATCGTTAGCTGGGCGGGTGTATCCGGTGCTGATAATTGGATTACCAGATTGGCAGCGTATCTACAGCATGGTGAACCTCTGTATGTGATTATTTTTGCCGTTGCCATTATCTTTTTTTGCTATTTTTATACTGCTTTGGTATTCAGTCCAAGAGAAATGGCAGAAAATCTGAAGAAGAGTGGCGCTTTTGTTCCTGGTATTAGGCCTGGTGAGCAAACATCGCGATATCTAGAAAAAGTTGTTTTGCATCTGACTTTTTTTGGTGCACTCTATATAACTATTGTTTGTTTGATTCCTGAATTTGTAACTGGAATGTTGAGTATTCCTTTTTACCTTGGTGGTACTTCGCTGCTTATTTTGGTGGTGGTGACGATGGACTTTGGAACACAAATTGCCTCATATCGTATGAATCAACAATATGAACATTTGTTGCGTAAGCCTGCGGCAAGAAGATAATTAGATTAATTCAATTTAAGAGATTTATGGCTAAAGAAGATACTATTCAAATGCAGGGGGAGATTTTGGAGACTCTTCCTAATGCAACTTTTAAAGTAAAGTTGGAGAATGGTCATGAGGTGTTGGGGCATATTTCTGGTAAGATGCGTATGCACTATATCAGGATCTCTCCCGGTGATAAAGTTACTGTTGAGATGACGCCTTATGATTTATCGCGTGCGCGAATTGTTTTTCGAGCCCGTTAATTTTAAAAAGGAAATGAAATGCGTGTTCAACCATCTGTAAAGAAAATATGTCGTAATTGTAAAATTATCCGCCGAAATAGGGTGGTACGGGTAATTTGTACAGATCCGCGTCACAAGCAGCGTCAAGGTTGATGTATTAAATCGATTGGCCTAAGTTTAGTGATGATTTGTTTGTTAATTAATTGGTTGCCAAATTAAGGAATTAAGTATGGCTCGTATTGCAGGGGTAAATATCCCTAATCATGCACATATCGTTATTGGCCTGCAGGCTATTTACGGTATTGGTGCTACTCGTGCCAAGTTAATTTGCGAGGCTGCTGGTGTGAATGCCAGCACCAAAGTGAAAGACTTGGATGAATCACAATTGGATGCTTTACGTGAGCAGGTTTCTAAATATGAAGTTGAAGGTGACTTGCGCCGTGAAGTAACGATGAATATCAAGCGTCTGATGGATATGGGCTGCTATCGTGGCTTCCGTCATCGTCGTGGTTTGCCCTGTAGGGGACAGCGTACGAGAACCAATGCTCGTACTCGTAAAGGTCCGCGCAAGGCAATTGCAGGTAAAAAATAATTTCTTTCTTAAGGATTTAATTGATGGCTAAAGCAAACACAGCCTCGCGTGTACGTAAAAAAGTACGCAAAACCGTAAGTGAAGGTATTGTGCATGTTCATGCATCTTTCAACAATACCATTATTACCATCACTGACCGTCAAGGCAATGCATTATCTTGGGCTACCTCTGGCGGCGCTGGTTTTAAAGGTTCGCGTAAAAGTACACCGTTTGCTGCTCAAGTAGCAGCAGAAGCCGCTGGTAAAGTTGCCCAAGAGTATGGCGTGAAAAATTTGGAAGTTCGCATCAAAGGCCCTGGTCCCGGCCGAGAATCTTCTGTTCGTGCTCTCAATGCTCTTGGTTTCAAAATTACCAGTATTACAGACGTTACCCCGTTGCCTCATAACGGTTGCCGTCCGCCTAAGAAGCGTCGTATTTAATTTTTGGAGTAGTGAGATATGGCACGTTATATCGGTCCTAAATGTAAGTTATCGCGCCGTGAAGGTACGGATCTTTTTTTGAAGAGCGCTCGTCGTTCTTTGGAATCTAAATGTAAACTAGACAGTGCACCAGGACAGCATGGTGCACGCCGTGGCAGACTGTCTGATTATGGTCTGCAATTGCGTGAAAAACAAAAAATTCGTCGTATTTACGGTGTATTAGAGCGTCAATTCAGACGTTACTTTGCTGAGGCTGCCCGCCGTAAAGGCTCAACTGGTGAGCTGCTTTTGCAACTTTTAGAATCTCGTTTAGATAATGTGGTCTATCGGATGGGATTTGGTTCGACTCGTGCAGAAGCGCGTCAATTGGTCTCTCATAAAGCCATTTTGGTAAATGGCCAAGTAGTGAATATTCCTTCATTCCAAGTGAAGCCTGGTGATGTGGTATCCGTTCGTGAAAAAGCGAAAAAACAGGCACGCATCTTGGAGGCGATGAATTTGGCTACTCAAATCGGCTTGCCCGGCTGGGTGAGCGTAGACACCGATAAATTAGAGGGAACTTTCAAAAATATGCCTGATCGTGCTGAACTGTACGGCGATATTAATGAACAGTTAGTGGTTGAATTCTACTCGAAATAATCCATTAACTCAGTGAGGGACCGTTAAATGCAAAACAGCACTTCCGAATTCTTAAAGCCTCGTCAAATTGACGTCGAGGCCTTGTCTGCTACTCGTGCTAAGGTTTCAATGGAGCCTTTTGAACGTGGTTTCGGATACACATTAGGTAATGCTTTGCGGCGTATCTTACTGTCATCAATGAATGGTTTCGCACCCACAGAAGTATCTATTGAGGGTGTCTTGCATGAATACTCGACCCTTGATGGTGTTCAGGAGGATGTGGTTGATATTCTCCTGAACATTAAAGGAGTGGTATTTAAGTTGCTCGGTCGTGACTCTGTTCAGGTTGGTCTAAAAAAGAGCGGTGGCGGTATTGTGACTGCAGGTGATCTCGAGTTGCCGCACGATGTTGAAGTCATCAATCCTGATCACATTATTTGCCACTTGGCGGATAATGGAAAAATTGAGCTCTCCATTAAAGTGGAAAAAGGCCGTGGCTACCAGTCCGTTACTAATCGTACGCGTAAAGACGATTACAAGCAAATTGGCGCCATTCACCTGGATGCAAGTTTTTCGCCGATCAGCAGAGTCAGTTTTGATGTGGAACCTGCGCGTGTAGAACAGCGGACAGATTTAGACTGCTTGATTTTAGACATTGAAACCAATGGCTCGATTGATCCTGAAGAAGCTGTGCGTAGTGCGGCTCGTATCTTGATTGATCAGATGTCTATTTTTGCTGATCTACAGGGTACACCGGTTGAAGAAGTTGAAGAAAAAGCGCCACCGATTGATCCGATTCTGCTGCGTCCCGTTGATGACTTAGAATTGACCGTTCGCTCTGCGAATTGCTTGAAGGCAGAAGACATCTATTATATCGGTGATTTGATTCAGCGTACCGAAACTGAACTGTTGAAAACCCCCAATTTGGGTCGCAAATCTTTAAATGAAATCAAAGAAGTTTTGGCTTCGAAAGGTTTGACTTTGGGCTCCAAATTGGAAGCTTGGCCGCCTGCCGGTTTAGATAAGCTTTAAGAATTGATGATAAAAGGATAATGACATGCGTCATGGTAATGCTAACCGCAAATTGAATCGCACCAGCAGCCATCGTGCTGCCATGTTGCGTAACATGGCTAACTCTTTGTTGACCCATGAAACCATCGTAACCACTCTGCCGAAAGCAAAAGAGTTGCGTCGCGTTGTAGAGCCTCTGATTACTTTGGGTAAAAAGCCTTCTTTGGCCAACCGTCGTCTGGCGTTCAACCGTACTCGTGATCGTGATGTGGTTGTGAAGCTGTTTGATGAGCTGGGTGTACGTTTTGCAAACCGGAACGGCGGCTATGTGCGTATTTTGAAATACGGCTTCCGTAAAGGTGACAATGCGCCTTTGGCTTTGGTGCAGCTGACCGATTTGGCTGCCAGTACTGAAGAGTCTTCAGAGCAAAATTAATTTCGCCTAACGTTGAGAAGGCGCTGAAAAGGGTCGATTTGCTTCGGCCCTTTTTTTATAAAAGCCGAGATTGATCAGATGACGGTCGCGTCGGCGCGTTTTTGCCATCATCTTTGTCGGGTTGTTATAATCAACCAGTCTTTACCATTCAATTTGAATTCAATATCTTATGAAATCTATCCGTAATATCGCCATCATTGCCCACGTGGACCACGGCAAAACCACCTTGGTTGACCAATTGCTGCGCCAGTCAGGCACTTTCCGTGCCAACCAACAGGTTGACGAGCGGGTGATGGACAGCAATGACATCGAAAAAGAACGCGGCATTACCATTTTGGCCAAAAATACCGCCATCGAATATGAGGGTTACCACATCAATATTGTCGATACGCCCGGACACGCCGACTTTGGCGGTGAAGTGGAACGGGTATTGGGCATGGTCGATTGTGTGGTCTTGCTGGTGGATGCTCAGGAAGGGCCGATGCCGCAAACCCGTTTTGTCACCAAAAAAGCTTTGGCCTTGGGCTTACGCCCCATTGTGGTGATTAACAAAATTGATAAGCCCAGCGCCCGTCCCAGCTGGGTGATCGATCAAACCTTTGAGCTGTTTGATAAGCTGGGCGCCAGTGACGAGCAGCTGGATTTTCCCATTGTCTATGCTTCCGGCCTATCCGGTTTTGCCAAGCTGGAAGAGGGCGACGACAATCAAGACATGCGCCCTCTGTTTGACACCATTCTCAAACACACGCCGCCCCCTTCCGGCAGCGCCGATGAAACCCTGCAGCTGCAGATTTCCCAGCTGGATTACGACAACTATACCGGCCGCTTAGGCATCGGCCGCATCCTCAACGGCCGCATCAAGCCCGGTCAGGTGGTGGCGGTGATGAACCACGAGCAACAAGTAGCCCAAGGCCGCATCAACCAGCTGCTCGGTTTTAAAGGCTTGGAACGGGTGCCTTTGGAAGAAGCCGAAGCCGGTGACATCGTGATCATTTCCGGTATCGAGGACATCGGTATCGGTGTGACTATTAGCGACAAAGACAACCCCAAAGGTTTGCCTATGCTCAGCGTGGACGAGCCGACCTTGACCATGGACTTTATGGTCAACACCTCGCCCTTGGCCGGCACCGAAGGAAAATTTGTTACCTCGCGCCAAATCCGCGACCGTCTGCAAAAAGAATTGCTGACCAATGTGGCTTTGCGGGTGGAAGACACCGAAGACGCCGATATTTTCCGTGTGTCCGGCCGCGGCGAATTGCATCTGACCATTTTGTTGGAAAACATGCGGCGTGAAGGCTATGAGCTGGCGGTCGGCAAGCCGCGGGTGGTGTACCGCGAGATTGACGGCCAAAAATGCGAGCCCTATGAAAATCTGACGGTGGATGTGCCCGACGACAACCAAGGCGCGGTAATGGAAGAGCTGGGCCGCCGTCGTGGCGAGCTGACCAATATGGAAAGCGACGGCAACGGCCGCACCCGTTTGGAATACCACATTCCGGCCCGCGGTCTGATCGGTTTCCAGGGCGAGTTCATGACCATGACCCGCGGTGTCGGCTTGATGAGCCATGTATTTGACGATTATGCGCCGGTAAAACCGGACATGCCCGGCCGCCACAACGGCGTGTTGGTATCGCAGGAGCAGGGCGAGGCGGTGGCTTATGCTTTGTGGAATCTGGAAGACCGCGGCCGCATGTTTGTGTCGCCGGGCGAGAAGATTTACGAAGGCATGATCATCGGCATCCACAGCCGCGACAACGACTTGGTGGTAAATCCGCTTAAGGGCAAGAAACTCACCAATGTGCGCGCCAGCGGCACCGACGAAGCGGTGCGCCTGACCACGCCGATCAAGCTGACGCTGGAGAGCGCGGTGGAGTTTATCGACGATGACGAATTGGTGGAAATCACGCCCAAGTCCATTCGTTTGCGTAAGCGTTATCTGACTGAGCAGGAACGCCGCCGTCACTTCAAAAAAGACTGATTTACCTGCTGAATGCGGCATCAATACTGGAAAGGCTACCTGAAAAGATTCAGGTAGCCTGAGACCTTTGCAAAACCTCCAGATGTGGATGCAGTTCAAGGCGCAGCAGCGCAGCGAACGCAGACATATCATATAGATAGGCAAGTGAGTGAGCAGCGCACAACGCAGAAATGCGCCGCAGATGGGGGTTTTGCAAAGGTCTCAGCCTTTTCTGATTCGGTATGTCTTTATCATGCTTGCGAAGTGATTTTTGAGGTAAGCTCCGCCCCACCGGGATTTCCGGCGGTCAAACTGGCTTCGCTCATATGCACATCTAGATTTGCCAAGGTCTCAGCGTTACTTTTCACTTACGCTTGAATCTGACCAGCCGGTGGGTGATTCAATGCAGCTCGCGCAGAAAAATATGCGAGCAACGGCCGTTTTCTTGATATTGGCGGCGGCGTTCCTCCGGCAGGTCGGTAGGCGAGGCCGTACGGAAACCGCGTTCGAGAAACCATTCGCCGGTTTGGGTGGAGAGGGCGAACAGTTTGTGCAGTTGGCGGCTTTGTGCCTGTTGCACCACGTAATCGAGCAGCCGTTCGCCGCAGCCGCTGTCGCGTGCTTCGGGTGAGATGGCCAGGCAGGCCAGCTCGGCCGCCTGTGCTTCGGGATAGGTTTTCAAGGCGACGCAGCCGCAGAGGTGGCGGTCGTCTTCCAATACGCTGAATTCGCCGATGTGGTTTTCTAAATAACCGCGGCTGCGCGGCAGCAGAATGCCTTGTTCGGCCAGCGGGCGGGTGAGGCGGACGATGTCGGCGATGTCGCTGCTGCGGGCGGGGCGGATGTTGAGGAACTCGCCGCCGGCAATGGAGGTGCCGGCACCGTGGCGGGTAAACAGTTCACGGATCAGGCTCCCGTCCAGGCTACCTGAAACAATCTGACAGCGCTGCACATGGTGGCGCAGGGCGTTGAGGGCGGCTTGCAGCAGGCGTTGCTGTTCGGGCGGCACTTGCTGTTCGTTGAGCAGTTGGCGTGCTTCTTGGGCGGTGAGGTTGGTGAGCAGGCGGTTGCCGGTGTCGGTGATGCCGGGCTGGGGGGTGATGAACACCAGTTTTTCCGCCTGCAGGGCGATGGCGGCGGCTTCGGCGATATCTGTCATGCTGAGATTGAAGCTGCGGCCGCTGAGCGAGTGGCCGATGGGGCTGATTAAGACCACCGCACCGTCGTTAAGACAGTCTTGCAGGGCTTGGGTGTCGATTTTGCGTACTTGGCCGGTATAGCCCATGTCGATGCCGTCGAGTACGCCGTAAGGACGGGCGGTGACGAAATTGCCGCTGACGATGCGCAGGCCGCGGCCGCGGCCGGGCAGGTTGGCCAGCCCTAAAGAGAGGGCGGCTTCGAGATCGGTGCGCAGCACGCCGCATACTTGTTTGGTGCGCTGCAGAGTGGCGGCGTCGGTGATGCGGCGGTTGCGGTGGTAGCGCGGGGTGTCGCCGTCCGCTTCGGTTTGCGCGGTGATTTGGCAGCGGGTACCGTGTACCAACACCAAGCGCACGCCGAATCCGGCCAATAGGCCGATGTCGGCGGCGAGGGCGGTGAGGGTATTGCCGGTCAGCAGGGCGCTGCTGATGCCGATGACCACGGTTTTGCCGCGCAGGGCATGGATATAGGGAGCGGCTTCGCGGAAGTGTAGGATGAAATCGTCGGAGGCGGCCTGCATATCAGCGCATCATCAACAGATAATAAAACAGCTGGATAATCAGCACGGTGAGCGCCACCAAAGAAGCCAGCGTCCAGTTGAAATCGTGTTCTTGCCGGCTGACCGGCAGCGTGGGATCGACCGGCTGGCCACCGTCTGTGGGCTGGTCGATGACGGCAGGCAGCAGGCCGGCCGCTTGGGGCAAGTGGGCGGCGCCGTCTTTGCCGGATACCAGGTTGAACACCAGACTTTGCGCCTGAATGTGGATGTTTTGCGTGTGGCCGCCGGGTGCGGCCGGGGTGTTTTGCTGAATGGTTTTCAGCAGAGAATCGATATTCGGCAGCGTGGCAGGGGGCAGAGCTTGGTTGCCGGTGCGCTGCAACAAGGCCTCGATGGTGGCCGCCGAATCGGTACGGACGGCCGCCGGGCCGGCCGGCTCCTGATACAGGCGGAACGGCAAGGGCTGGCCGGTTTCATTGTCGATGGCCGCATTGCGTTGGAGCAGGGTGCGGATATCGGGCGCTTCGGTTTGCTTATCGGTAAGCGATACCGGTTCGGTTTCGGTAGTTGCTGCTTTGCTGGCGGTTCCGGCAGCGGGTGCAGGCGTGGGTTCGGTTTTGACGGGCTCAACCGCAGGCCGCGGGGACGGAGCGGTGTCGGCCGGTGCGCTTGCGGTTGGTGCTTGGGGTGCGGGCGGAACGGAGGTTTGCTCTGCGGTGTTTGCGGGTTTGCCGGCTGATTGTTGGGCAGACTGCTGGACCGCCAAGGCTTCGGAATGTTGCTTGAGGCGGGCCAGTTTTTCGCGCAGGGGGATTTTGGCGTGCCGCAGATCGGTGGTGTCGGCGGCGGGAACGGCTTGCGGCGCAGGCGGAGGCGCAGGCGGCTCTGTCGCCGGCTTGGCTTTGCGCGCCACCATAAACGGATGACCGCACCAAGCGCATTCAACTTGGCCGTTGGCGGCTTTGATGTCGGCAACGGCGTAGCTGTTTTCAGTTTCGCATTTCGGGCATTTGAGCGGAACGGTCTTCATCGGCGTTGTGGGCGAAGGTTGGGTAGAGGGCATTGTAGGAAGGATTGGCGGCGGCTGTCATCTTTCAGGTAGCCTGATGCCGCCAAGTGTCGGTTTTGTGTTGGTTCAGCCGTCCTTGCGCGTGCCGCTCAGGCGTACCCAGCCGCCGTCGGCCACGGGCGGCGCCATGTCGAACCATTCGGCGTAGATGCCGCTCAATTCTTCGGCTTGATCTTCGAGGATGCCGGAGAGGACGATGCGGCCGCCGGGGCGGGTGCGGGCGGCCAGCATGCTGCCGATCATGCGCAGGGGGTTGGCCAGAATGTTGGCCACCACCACGTCGTAACGGCCTTCGGGCAGGGCGTCGGGCAGGAAAAAGCGGGCGGCCACTTGGTTTTGCTCGGCATTGTCGCGGCTGGCGCGGATGGCTTGCGCGTCGATGTCCACGCCGTCGGCAGCGGCGGCGCCCAGTTTGAGGGCGGCGATGGCCAGAATGCCCGAGCCGCAGCCGTAGTCCAGCACCCGCTCGCCGCCTTGCAGCTGTTCGTCCAGCCATTGCAGGCAGAGGTGGGTGGTGGGGTGGCTGCCGGTGCCGAAGGCCAAGCCGGGATCCAGGCGCAGATTGACGGCGGCCTCGTCGGCGATGTCGTGCCAGGTGGGCACAATCCACAGCCGTTCGGAAATGCGGATCGGGTCGAACTGGGCTTGGGTCAGGCGCACCCAGTCCTGTTCGGGCAATTCGTCGATGTGGTAGGGCGGCACCGGCATCCGGCAGTCGGCGGCGGCGGCTTGAACCACGGCGGCGACATCGGCATCTTGGGCAAACAGGGCGAGGATGCGGCTGCGCTGCCACAGCTGTTCGGTGGGTTCGCCCGGCTCGCCGAAAATAGCCTGCTCTTCGTCGGTGCCGGCGTAGGCGTCTTCAATGGCGGCGGATAGGGCGCCGTGGGTCATCAGGGCGTCGGAAAAGGCTTCGGCCACCCGTTCGCTCACGGGAATAGCGGCTTGTTGGTAAGACATGGCGTGATGGGGTTGGGCAGTTTGTAAGAAGGCCGCCATTGTAGCGGAAAGCGCGCGGTCTGCGCAGGGAAACGGCGGTTCAGGTAGCCTTGGGCAGGCTGAGACCTTTGCACGCCCCCCATCTGCGGCGCATTTCTGCGTTGTGCGTTTATGCCCTATGGGTACTGCTCGCTCGCTGCGCTGTTACGCCTTGAACTGCATCCACATCCGAGGGTTTTGCAAAGGTCTCAGGCTACCTGAAAAGAGCATGACTGCGGCGCAGAGTGCAGCAAAACGACCTGCGGTACCTGTCAACGGTTTACAATAAGCACAACAGGCAATGAAGGAGAACAGCCATGCAGGATTTTCGTTTGAGGAATGTGGGCCGGCGGCCGAAGCAGGAGCGCATGCCGCAAGCTGCGGCACCGGAAACCCGCGGCGCCGGCTCGCTGGAAGACCAGTTGTTCGGCGCTGCCGGGACGCCGGCGGCGGGCGCGTGGGCCGTACCGGAAGTGCTCGGTTTGGCCGGGCCGGTGCGACGGGTGCTGGCGGTGCTACTCAACGGCGTATTTTTTGTGTTGGTGGCGGTGGGGGTGGTGATGGTGGCCGTGATGTTTTCGCTACCGGTTGATGACCGGGCGACGGGGGTGTTGCTGGGGATAATTTGTGCGGTGTATTTTGGCGGTCAGGCGTTCTCTATGGCGCGCAGCGGGCAGAGCTGGGGCAAGCGCTTGTTGGGCGTGAAGGTGGTGGATGAGGTAAACAGACCGTTGGGTTGGGGGCGTTTGCTGTTTGGGCGGGAGCTGCTTTGGCTGCCGATTATGCTGTTGTTACCGTTTTTCGGCTGGCTGGTGCCGCTGGTGTGCGTGGTGATGCTGTTTTCCGACCGGCGGCGCCAAACCTTGCAGGATAAGCTGGCGAAAACCGTGGTGGTGCGGGTGTAGGCTACCTGAAAGACTGAGACCTTTGCAAAACCCTCATCTGCGGCGCATTTCTGCGTTGTGCGCTGCTCGCTCGCTTGCCTATCTATCTGATATGTCTGCACTCATTGCGCTGCTACGCCTTGAACTGCATCCACATCTGAAGGTTTTGCAAAGGTCTCAGACTGGGTGTGCCGCCTCGGGTTTTCAGGTAGCCTGTTGCGTGGGCGCAGGCGTTTGCGCCCATTCGCCAAGGGCCTGCCGCAGTTCGTCCAAACCGCTGCCGGTGAGCACGGAAATGCCGACGGCCACGGCTTGGCCGGCAGCGTTGCGCAAGATGCCTTCACGGCGCAGTGCGGGTGGCAGCAGGTCGGTTTTGTTGTACACCAACAGTTGCGGCAGCCCGTCGGCGCCGATTTCGGCCAGCACGGCATTGACGTCTTGGATTTGGCGTTCGTGGTCGGGGTGGGAAACGTCCACCACGTGCAGCAGCACGTCGGCCAGCGCGGTTTCTTCCAAGGTGGCGGAGAAGGCGGCCACCAATTGGTGCGGCAGATCGCGCACGAAGCCCACGGTGTCGGTGAGGATGATGCTGGTGTCGGCATTGAGGTACAGCCGCCGCGCGGTGGTGTCGAGGGTGGCGAACAGCTGGTCTTTGGCCAGCACGTCGGCTTTGGTCAGGCGGTTGAACAGGCTGGATTTGCCGGCATTGGTGTAGCCGACGATGGCAAAGGTTTTCACCGCGTGGAAGCGGCCGTCGGACGAGGTGGTGCCGGCTTTCAGGCGTGATTTGCGGCGGGTTTCGCGTTGTTTTTTGACCGCCTCGAGCTGGCGGCGCAGGGTGGTGATTTTGGTTTGGATCAGGCGGCGGTCGGTTTCGAGCTGGGTTTCGCCCGGCCCTTTGAGACCGATACCGCCTTTCTGGCTTTTCAGGTGGCCGTAACCGCGCACCAGCCGCCCGGAAAGGTGGGTAAGCTGCGCCAGTTCCACCTGCAGGCGGCCTTCCTGGCTGCGTGCGCGCTGGGCGAAAATCGCCAGAATTAAGCCCACGCGGTCCAAGACGCGGCATTGCAGGATTTTTTCCAGATTGCGCTCCTGCGTGGGCGTGAGCTCGTGGTTGAATACGGCCAGCTCGATATTGTGCCGCCGAACGGCTTCGGCCAGTTCTTCCGCTTTGCCGCTGCCCACAAACAGAGCGCTGTGGGCGCGGTCGCGTTTGGCGGTTTCGGTGTGCACCAGTTCGCCGCCGGTGGCCGCCACCAGTTCGGCGGCTTCCTGTAGGGCGGCGCGGAAAGCGTGTTCGCGGCTCTCGTTGCTGCCGCTGAAGCTGTCGGACAGCATCACGCCCACCAGCATCACGCGTTCGGGGCGCTCCAAGGATTTGTCGAGTTGGAAAAGGGTTCGGCGGGACATGGCTGGCTGTGCAGAAAGGGAAAGGGCGTTTATTATAGCCCACTTGTTCCGTACTTCAGACCGTGGCCCGGGGCTACCTGAAACGCTTGTCGGGCGTCCAAGTGGTGAGCGGCTGCTGACGGATGCGCCGAAATGAAGAGGAGACACCATGACCGAAACCGATAAGCCTGCGCTGTTGCGGCATTTGAACGATTTATCCCGTCAAACCATGTTGGAATGGATGGGCATTGAATTCATTGATGTGGGAGAAGATTTTCTGCTGGCCAAAATGCCGGTTCGCCCGCAGGTGCACCAGCCCTACGGCCTCTTACACGGCGGTGCCAGCGTGGCCTTGGGCGAAAGCGTGGGTTCGACGCTGTCGAACCATGTTTTGACCGACAGCGGCCTGATGGCGGTGGGCACCGACATCACCGCCCACCATCTGCGCCCGGTGTTTACCGGCACCGTGTACTGCCGTGCGGTATTGCGGCGCAAAGGCACAAGCGTGCATTACACCGAGATGGAGGTGACCGACGAGAAAGGGCGGCTGGTGTGCGCCATGAGCATGGGCAATATGGTGGTGGCGCGCAAACAGGCTACCTGAAACCAACCGCGCCGGCCGTCGGCGGTGGCGTTTTGGTGTCAGGCCAAAGCGGAAAACCGAATCCGCGCTTGCATTTAAAACCTGAAAACATTAGAATTCCGCGTTTGCAAATTTGACCTTATTCTTTAGGAGTTTTCTTATGGCCAATAGCGCACAAGCCCGTAAACGCGCCCGTCAGGCGCAAAAAAACCGCGCCCACAATGCCAGCCTGCGTACCGCTTTCCGTACTGCGGTGAAAAAAGTATTGAAAGTGGTGGAAACCGGCGATAAAGCCGCCGCCCAAGCCGAACTGCAAGCGGCCACCAAAGTGATGGACCGCATCGCCGACAAAGGCGTGTTCCACAAAAACAAAGCCGCCCGTCACAAAAGCCGCCTGTCTGCCAAAGTTAAAGCCATGGCCTAAGCCCTGCGCTCCGACGTAAAAAACCGAATCTGCGCCAGATTCGGTTTTTTGTTTGTCCGTATGCTTGGCGTATGCCGTTTGGCCCGGCTACAGGAATGCCAATTTGCCCAAACGTGCTTGCGCCCGCTGATAAGCAGGGTCGCTTTCGATGCGGGCGACATAGGCGGCGATATTCGGCAGCGCCAGCGGGGTGCGCGACAGGGCGGCCTGCAAGGGAAAGCTCATCATGATATCGGCGCCGCTGAGTTCGTCGCCGAGCAGCCAAGTGCGGCCGGCCAACTGTTGCTCGACAAACTCGAGATGCAGTTTCAGTTGCGGTTGTAAAAAGGCATCGCGCACGCCGCCGGTGATTTTGCGGGCGACGGGTTTGACGAAAAACGGCATTTTGCGCTCGTCGATTTTGCGGAAGACCAGCGACATCACCAATAAAGGCATCAGCGAGCCTTCCGCATAGTGCAGCCAAAACAGATAGTCGGGGTAGGCGGGGCTGTCTGCGGACGGCTTGAGCGGGCGGTCTTGGCCGTAGCATGCCAGCAGGTATTCCACAATCGCGCCGCTTTCGGCCAAGACTCGGCCGTTGTCGTCAATCAGGGGCGATTTGCCCAGCGGGTGGAGGGTTCGCAGCCGCTCGGGCGCGAGCGAAGTGGCGGCATCCCGTTCGATGATTTCGGCTTGATAGGGCAGATTGAGCAGTTCGAGCAGCCAAGCGATGCGGTAGGCGCGGGATTGTTTGAGGGCGTACAGGGTAATCATGTGGTTCTCCGGGTGGAAACAGCGGGGCGGGCGCACGGGCTGAGACCTTTGCAAAACCCTCATCTGCGGCGCATTTCTGCGTTGTGCGCTGCTCGCTCGCTTGCCTATCTAGATGATATGTCTACGCTCGCTGTGCTGCTGCGCCTTGAACTGCATCCACATCTGGGGGTTTTGCAAAGGTCTCAGGCTACCTGAAAATTTTCAGGTAGCCTGTGTGTTTTTCGGCGGGGCCGGCGGCACGTCCTATGCTTTGAGGGCTTCTTGCAATTCGCCGGCTTCGAACATTTCCATCATGATGTCGGAGCCGCCGAGGAATTCGCCGTTCACATACAGCTGCGGGATGGTGGGCCAGTTGGCGTATTCTTTGATGCCTTGGCGCACGGCGTCGTTTTCCAGCACGTTGACGGTCACGAAGTCGGTGCAGCCGGCGGCCTGCAGGATTTGCACGGCGCGGGCGGAAAAGCCGCATTGGGGAAATTGCTTGCTGCCTTTCATAAACAGCACCACGCGGTTTTCGGTAACGACTTTTTTGATTTCTTCTTGGATATTGCTCATGGTTGTCCTCGGGGTGTGGGAGGGTTTCAGGTAGCCTGACGCAGCAAAACGGCGGCAAAAAAGCCGTCGGTTTGGTGTTCGGCGGGATTGGGGCGCAAATATACACCTGTCTGCGGCATTTGCGTATCCCCCTTGGGCAGTAGGGCGGGCAGGCTTTGCCAGCCGGGCTGCCCGGCGAGGAAGCGTTCGATTTGGGCTTCGTTTTCGGCGGCCAGCATGCTGCAGGTGGCGTAAATCAGGGTGCCGCCGGGGCGGACGAGGCGGGCGGCGGCGGCGAGAATGCGCGCCTGCAGCGCCGCCAGCTCGGCCACGCTGTCGGGCGATTGGCGGTATTTGAGGTCGGGGTTGCGGCGCAGGGTGCCCAGGCCGGAGCAGGGGGCGTCCACCAGCACGCGGTCGGCTTTGCCGTAGAGGCGCGCGAGGCGGGAGTCTTGCTCGTGTTCGATACGCTGTAAATGGATTTGGCTCAGGCCGGCGCGCTGCAGACGGGGCTTGAGGTTGGCCAGCCGTTTTTCGGCCACGTCGAAAGCATACAGGCGGCCGCTGTTTTTCATCATGGCCCCCATGGCCAGGGTTTTGCCGCCGGCGCCGGCGCACAAATCGACCACGATTTCGTTGCGTTTGGCGCCGCTGACGAGGGCGAGCAGCTGGCTGCCTTCGTCTTGGATTTCGATGCTGCCGTCGAGAAAGAGCGGGTGGCGGCCGAAATCGGTTTTGTCGTGCAGGCGGATGCCCCAAGGCGAATAGGGGGTGGCTTCGGCGGCCAGGCCTTCGTTGCGCAGTTGGGCCAGCACCTTGTCGCGTTTGGCTTTGAGGGTGTTGACGCGCAGGTCGAGCGGGGCGGCTTGGGCGGTGCTGCGGCCGAAGGCGAGGATGGCGTCGTCGTGCCAGCCGTCGCTGCGCAGGGTGTCGATCAGCCAGGCGGGCAGTTCGGCGGCGGTATTCAGGCTGTGCGCCGCTTGGGCGGCGGTGTCGGCCAAACGGGGCGGCAGGTGGGCGGCGTGATGCTCCGCGGCCCAAGCGGCGAGCTGTTCGGGAGCGGCCAAGGCGCCGAAGTAGGCGGCCGCCAAGACGGTGTGCTCGGGATGGCGGTCGGCCTGCGGCAGGGCGGCTCGGATTTTCTGCCGGTGGCGGATGGCGGCGAATACGGTGTCGGCCACGGCCTGGCGTTCTTGGCGGCCGAGTTGTTTGTGTTCGCGGAAGTAGGCGGCCAGTACGGCGTCGGCCGGCTGGCGGAAGGCGAGCACTTGGGGCAGAACGTCGGCGGCGTGGCGGAGGGTGCGGGGGGAAAGCATGGGTTTCAGGTAGCCTGAGGATGGGTGGGGCGGGCAGCAGAACGGGGCAAGACCTTTGCAAAACCCCCATCTGCGGCGCATTTCTGCGTTGTGAGCTGCTCGCTCGCTTGCCTATCTATGTGATATGTCTGCACTCGCTGCGCTGCTACGCCTTGAACTGCATCCACATCTGGAGGTTTTGCAATGGTCTCGGGGCGGCAGAGGTGCGCGCCCCGATGGTGCCGGCAGGCGGCTTATTTGGGCTGGATGGTCACGCCGTCGATTTTGGCGCTGCGCAGTTTCAGCTCGTAGGTGGTGCCGTCGTCGGTGTATTTGATGCGGGCGGGAATGTTGGCGAAATCGGGGGCGAAGGAATATTCGATGGTGTCGTCGCCGCGCTGCACGCGGAAGCGGTTGACCGGAATGCTGCCGCCGTTGATGGTGTAGCTGGCGGGGGAGAGGCGGGTCATGCCTTGTACGGTGTAGAGGCGTTTGCCGTTGGTGATGTTCAGATTGGCGGGCAGTTGGCCGTTGTTGAGGGCGAGCTGCCAGGCGAGGGTGAAGAGGTCGAAGGTGGGGCCGTTCATGGGCTTGGTTTCGGTGGCGCCGGCTTTGCCGTAGCTCACGGTTTTGGCGCCGTAGTTGAAGGTGGCGCCGGCATAGGGGCGGCCGCGGCGGATGTCGCTGTAGCTGGCGGGGCTGAGGCGGTTGCCGGAAATGCGGCCTTGGGAGGTGAAGCGCATTTTGTACATGGGGGCGTTGATGTCGGCCACCACGCGGTATTGGCTGCCGTTGCGCTCGAAGGTCATCACGGCGGGCACGCCGTAGGGGCCGACGTATTGCAGTTCTGCTTTTTGCGGGAAGGCGGTGTCGGCTTGGGCGGGGGCGGCAAAGGCGCAGGCCAGGGCGAGCACGGGTAGGCTGCGGCGGAGGGTGGGGGTCATGGGGTCTCTTTCGGGAAAAACGGAATCAAACGGGCGCCAATGTAGCACGGCGGCGGGTTAAGTCGTTTAAAGTTCCGTTAGAGCGTGTCGGCGGGTTTTCAGGTAGCCTGTTGGTGGTTTGTGTGGTGCGGAACGGGCAGTGGCTACCTGAAAGCGGATGTTTAGGCCAGCAAAGGCTCGGCGGCGGCGGCGGGGCGTTGGTTGCGCACGCGTTTGCCTTCGATGTGCAGGCGGCCGGCCACAAAGTCGGCCACGGCTTGCGGCAGCAGGCGGTGTTCGACGGCCAGTACGCGCGCGGCGAGTGCGTCGGCGTTGTCGCCGTCCAATACGGGCACCACGCCTTGGGCGATGATGGGGCCGTTGTCGAGCTCGGCGGTGACGAAATGGATGGTGCAGCCGGCTACGCGGCAGCCTTCGTCTAAGGCGCGTTGGTGGGTGTGCAGGCCGGGGAAGGCGGGCAGCAGGGAGGGATGGATGTTGATCAGGCGGCCGGCGTAACGGGCGCAGAATTCGGAGGTGAGGATGCGCATGAAGCCGGCCAGCAGCACGAGGTCGGGCGCGTAGCCGTCGATCAGCTGCATCATGGCTTGGTCGAAAGCGGCGCGGTCGGGGTAGTCGCGGTGGTTGAGGGCGGCGGTGGGGATGCCTTGTTCGGCGGCCCAGGCGAGGCCGGCGGCGTCGGGGCGGTTGGACAGCACGGCGGCGATGCGCGCACCGGGAATGGCGGCCTCTACCACGGCCTGCATATTGGAGCCGCGGCCGGAAATCAGGATGACGATGTTTTTCATGGTCGGACGCAAGGAAAGGGGTTTCAGGTAGCCTGAGGCGGCATCAGCCCAGGCGCATCATTTCGATTTGTTCGAGGCTGCGGCCCAAAAAGCGTTCGCCTATGGTTTGGAAGCGCAGCGGGATGTCGCTCACGTAAAAGCGGTAGTCGGCCGGGGCGGGGTCGGGATTGAGCAGGCCGGCGGCGGCCAGGGCTTGGGCGGCGGCTTCGGCGGTGGTGGTGGCGGAGTCGACCAGTTGCAGGCGCGGGGCTTCCTGTTTGACCAGGGGCTTGAGCAGGGGATAGTGGGTGCAGCCCAGCACCAGGGTGTCGATGTCTTCGGCCAGCAGCGGTTTGAGGTATTCGCGCACGGTGAGGCGGGTGACTTCGTGGTCGAGCCAGCCTTCTTCCACCAGTGGCACCAAGAGCGGGCAGGCTTGCGACTGCACGCGCGCCTGCGGGTTGTGGGCGTGGATGGCGCGGGCGTAGGCATTGCTGTTGACGGTGGTGCTGGTGGCGATGATGCCGATGTGGTGGTTGCGCGAGGTGGCCAGCGCGGCTTCGGCGCCGGCGGCAATCACGTCGAGCACGGGCATGGCGCCGGCCATTTGGCGCACGCGCTGCCCGGCCACGGCGGCGATGGTGTTGCAGGCAATCACCAGCGCCTTCACTTCGTTCTGCATCAGAAATTCGACGATTTGGGCGGTGAAGGTTTCGATGGTGCTGCGCGATTTGACGCCGTAGGGCACGCGGGCAGTGTCGCCGAAATAGACGATGTTTTCGTTGGGCAGGCGCTCCATCAGCGCGCGCACCACGGTGAGGCCGCCGACGCCGGAATCGAATACGCCGATGGGGCGTTGGGCCAAAGCAGATGAGGACATGGCGGTAAGGGGGAAATCAACAGGCGGCGGATTGTACCACTTCGCGGGTGTGGCCGCAGAATGCCGTCAGGCTACCTGAACGGGGTTTCAGGTAGCCTGAGACCTTTGCAAAATCCCCATCTGCGGCGCATTTCTGCGTTGTGCGTTTATGCCCTATGGGTACTGCTCGCTCACTTGCCTATCTAGATGATATGTCTGCGTTCGCTGCGCTGCTACGCCTTGAGCTGCATCCACATCTGGGGGTTTTGCAAAGGTCTCAGCCTGACGGCAGACAGCGTGTGGAAGCGGCTTTAATGAGCGTCTTTTTTGTCGAACACTTTGATCAGCGGCAGCACCACGGCGCAAACCACGGCACCGACGGCGATGCCGGTGATTAGGGCGGCGAGGTGGCCCATCAGGCCGCTGTCCCATTGGTTGGCGTGCAGCCAGTGGTGCAATTGCGGCCAGTAGTGGGTAAAGATGCCGCCGCCCACCAAGAACATGGCCAGGGTGCCGATGATGCTGAGCGAGCGCATAAACCACGGCATAAAGAGGATGATGGCTTTGCCCACCGGCGCGGTGGCCGGGGTTTGCATCAGACGCAGGCCGAAATCGTCGGCTTTCACAATCAGCGCCACCATGCCGTACACCACAAAAGTGATGCCGATGCCCACGGCGGAGAGCACCAGGATTTTGGTGGTGAGCGTGGAGGCGGCCACCACGCCTAAGGCGATGATGATGATTTCGGCGGAAAGGATGAAATCGGTGCGGATGGCGCCCTTGATTTTGGCGTTTTCGTCGATCAATTCATCGGGTGTGCTGCCCTCGTGGGTTTCGTGGCGGTGCAGCAGCTTGTGCAGCAGCTTTTCCACGCCCTCGAAACAGAGGTAGGCGCCGCCGATCATCAGCAGCGGCACAATCAGGGCGGGCGCGAACACCGAGAGCAAAAGGGCGGCGGGAATCAGAATCAGCTTGTTGACAAACGAGCCTTTGGCCACCGCCCACACAATCGGCAATTCGCGTTCGGCGCTCACGCCGGTGACTTGGTTGGCATTGAGCGCCAAATCGTCGCCCACCACGCCGGCGGTTTTCTTGGCGGCCATTTTGGTCATCAGCGCCACGTCGTCGAGAACGGAGGCGATGTCGTCGAGCAGGGTAAAGAGGGAGGCGAAAGCCATGTGCGGTTCCTTATGAATATGGTGTGTGAAAGTGTGCTGAAGGAAGCGGATTTTAAATGATAAACGGGATCAGGCGGTATTTTACTTCGGCCTGATAGCGGCGGTAGCGCGGATGGGCCGACAGCAGGCGCTCTTCGTAATGGATGCGGCACAGCTTGAGGACGTAATACACGGCGAAAGCGGCCAGATTGAAAGCGGAACAGTGGCCGAGCAGAAAGCCGGCGTGGGTCAGGAAGTAGCCCAAGTAAATCGGGTGGCGCACCAGCCGGTAGGGGCCGCCGACCACGATGCCGCGGCAGGCGGGCAGAATGCCGAAGCAGCGGCCCAGCCACAGCTTGGCATACATCTGCCACACAATGCCCGCACCCATGACAACCGCCGATACGGCCGGCGGTACCAGCGCGGTGCCCGGCTCCAGATGCACCCAAACAAAGTAAAACGAGAGGGCGGCAATCACCGCCAGCGACGCGGGAGCGAAACTGCGCGTGGCGGTGGGTTTGGCCAGCAGCACCAGGCTCAGGGTGAGGATTTCGCCGGCCAACAGAAGCAGCAATACCGCGTCGCCGGTGCGCAGATAGGTCTGCCACACTTGGGCGGCAAACCAGGCAATGCCGGCGAGGGCGGACAGTTTCATCACGCTTTCCAACAGCAGCGGGCGCGATGACATCAGGCGGTGCAGGGCGGTAATGGGGCGGCCTTTCTGCTTATTGCGGAGAAAAGGTTTTCAGGTAGCCTTCGGCTGTTCAGGTAGCCTGCCGGGCGGTGGTGTCGATGGAATGGGGCGGCACCCGTTCCATCTGCCAGTGGGTCACCGCCCAGGCGAGCAGGTCTTGCGGTTTGTCCACCGCCGGGGCGGGCGGCAGGCGCAGATAGGCGGCCACTTCGCGCAGCAGGGCTTCGCGGCGCTGCAGGTCCAAAGCAGGGGCCAGGGTTTGTTTCGACCATTTCTGGCCGTGCCCGTTGGTGAGCAGCGGTAGGTGGGCGTAGGCGGGTTGGGGGTGGCCCAAACACTGTTGCAGATAAATCTGGCGCGGGGTGGAGACCAGCAGGTCTTGGCCGCGCACGATGTGGGT
This sequence comes from Neisseria shayeganii 871, assembly GCF_000226875.1. Classification (GTDB taxonomy): domain Bacteria; phylum Pseudomonadota; class Gammaproteobacteria; order Burkholderiales; family Neisseriaceae; genus Eikenella; species Eikenella shayeganii. The sequence goes on along the minus strand of NZ_JH164926.1, from coordinate 1,219,723 downwards.
GACGCCCTGTTCGGCATCGTCGGCCACCACGGCCAGCTGGTAGGCCCAGAAACCGTCGGCGCGCAGGAGCACGAAATCGCCGATGTCGCGCGCTAAATTTTGCCGGTAGCGGCCGACAATGCGGTCGGCAAAGCCGATGTCGGCGTCGGGAACATGCAGCCGCCAGGCCGGCGCTTTGCGGGCGTCGGCGGGCTCGGGCGGCAGGCGGTAGCAGCGGCCGTCGTACACCGGGCCGTCGGCGCCGGGGCGGGCGTGCGCTTGCCATTGTTTGCGGCTGCAATAGCAGGGATAGACCAGCTGCTTTTGGCGGAGGGTGTCGAGCGCGTTGCGGTAGAGGGCGTGGCGGCGGCTTTGGTAGGCCACTTCGCCGTCCCATTCGAAACCGAAAGCTTCCAAGGTGTGCAGGATGTGGTCGGCGGCGCCGGCCATTTCGCGCGGCGGGTCGAGGTCTTCCATGCGCAGCAGCCAGCGTCCGCCGTGGGCGCGGGCGTCGGCATAGGAGGCCAGCGCGGTGAGCAGCGAGCCGATGTGCAAGAGGCCGGTGGGGCTGGGGGCGAAACGTCCGATATAGCTCATGGGCTACCTGAAAGCCGGGTGGAAAGGTGGCGGATAAGATGAATGGCTGGGTGGGGCAAGGGGGCTGCCGGTTTCCAGGCTACCTGAAAGGCTTTCAGGTAGCCTGCGGGGCGTGGTCGAGTGTGCTGCGCAAGGCTTGCAACACCGGCCAGGCTTGGGCTTTCAGCAAGGGTTGGCGCAGCAGCACGGCCGGATGCGGCAGGATGAAGCAGGGGGTGGGGCCGATGATTTGTTTCACCAGCCATTGCTGCACTTCGTCGCGGAAGCCGTCGCCCAGCAGCAGCACGGCTTTCGGCTGCGCCCAGGCCCATTCCTGTTCCAGAAAGGCGGCGCAGGCCACTTGCTCTGCGGGCGAAGATTTGAGCGAAATGCGCGGGGTGCAGCGCAGCCAGGCGGTGCGGAACACCGATGCCGCATCCAGCCCAATCGCGGCCAGCATATTGTCGAGCAGGCGGCCGTGGCTGCCGCTGAACAGTTGGCAGGTGTCGTCGTCGTGTAGGGCGGGGTTGAGGCTGAGCACCAAGACTTGGGCCGGTAGGGCGCCGTTGCCTGCCAGCGCCTGTTTGCGTTCGCCGTGCAGCTTGCAGGCGGTGCAGTCGGCCGCCTGTTGGCGCAGCTGCGCTAAGTCGGTGAAGGTGGCGGGCGTGCGGGCTGCCCACAGACGCTGGGCCGCTTGCAAGGCGGTTTCGGCCGGCGGTTCGGGCACGGACTCGGCATGGCCGTCGGTTCGCTGATCGAGATCGTTCAACAGGGCGGCGCCTTGCGGGCTGGTGCGGCGGCGGGGTGCCGCGTTTGTTGAAGAGGTGCGCGCGGCTTGGTTTGCCGGCTGTTGTTGCGGCGGCATCGGCGTGTCGGGCGCGGTATGTGCCGAAGCGGCAGGTATGCTTGCTGCCGGCGACAATGCGGCAGGCTGGGGTGCTGGGGCGGCGGGCGGGTTGCTTACCGCAACAGGCGAAGCTGGCGTTGGCGCAGCTGTGCCGGCCGGCCGCACATGCGCGCCGCGCTTGAGCCACATCGGGCCCAAGCCGAGGGCTTCGTGCAGGTGCAGATAGCGGCTGCTCAGCATGGCTTCTCCATCAGAATGGCTTCTTCGCGGCTGCCGTCGGGCAGCGGGTAGTAGTTCGGGCGGCGGCCGCATTCGCGGAAGCCGTGGCGGCGGTAAAGCGCTTGTGCGGCCAAATTGCTGCGGCGCACTTCGAGCGTGATGCGGCGCACGCCTTGGGCGGCGGCCTGCGCAAATAGCTGTTGGAGCAGCAAGGAAGCCACGCCGCGGCGGCGCATGGCGGGGGCGGTGTCGATCAGATGCAGTTCGGCCTCGTCCACGATTTTCTGCCACACCATCAGCCCGGCCAGTTTGCGGCCGTGTTCGGCCAGCAGCACGGTTTCGTGGGCGTGTGCCAAACAGGCGGCAAACTGGCGGGCCGACCAGGGCGAGGGGTTGCAGAGGGCATCCAATTCGGCCAGGGCGGGGCAGTCGTCGGGGCGGGCGGCGCGGACAATCATTTGGCCGCCCGCCGCTCGGCCTGCTCTTTGGCGGTGAGCGCCACTTTGTCGCGCACATACAGCAGTTCGGCTTCGGCGGCGGCCACGGCCGGATAGCGGCCGCTTAGGGCGAGCCGGAGGAAGTCGGCGGCGGTGGGCATCTCGCTGCGGCCGGGGAAGGGCGGCGGCTCGGGCAGGGCGAAGGCGTTGCCGATGCCGCATACTTCGCGCCCGTTCAGGCTTTCAGGTAGCCGGATGCCGTGGGCGGGGCCGACTTGGTAGGGGCTGTGGCGCTGTCCGTTTTCGGTGTCGTACCAGGCGTAAAACACTTCGCCCATGCGTGCGTCGGTGGCGGCCAGCACGGCGGGACGGCGGGGGCAGAGCGCGGCGGCGGCGTCCAGCGAGGGGATGCCGATTAAGGGCAAATCGAAGGGCGCGGCCAAGCCCTGCACCACGCCGGCGCCGATGCGCAGGCCGGTAAAGGCGCCCGGCCCTTGGGCGTAAACTAAGGTGCCCAAGTCGGCGGCGCCGATGCCGGCTTGGGCCAGCAGGCCGGCGATGCGCGGCAGAATTTCTTCGGATTGGCGGTTGCCGGCTTCAAGGTGTTCGGCATACAGCTGCCCGTCTGCCTGCAGGGCGAGCGACAGATAGGCGGTGCCGGTATCGACGGCCAGAATGGGGCGGGAAAAATCGGGTTGGGGCATGGTGGATTGGGTTTCAGGTAGCCTTGGGGGCGGTTTAGTCTTGGCGGGTGCCGAAGATTTTGTCGCCGGCATCGCCCAAGCCGGGGATGATGTAGCCGTCTTCATTGAGGTGGCTGTCGAGGGCGGCGGTGTAGATTTTGACGTCGGGATGGGCGTCGTTCACCAGTTTCACGCCTTCGGGCGCGGCCACCAATACGAGGGCGGTGATGTGGCGGCAGCCTTTTTTCTTCAGCAGATCAATGGTGGCGACCATGGAGCCGCCGGTGGCGAGCATGGGGTCGAGAATCAGCGCGGGGCGCTCGTCCATTTTGCTGACCAGTTTTTCGAAATACGACACGGGCTGCAGGGTTTCTTCGTCGCGCTGCAGGCCGACCACGCTGATTTTGGCGGTGGGAATCAGGTCGAGCACGCCGTCGAGCATGCCCAAGCCGGCGCGCAGAATCGGCACCACGGTAACGGTTTTGCCTTTGATCTGCTGGCCGGCGATGCTGCCGCACCAGCCTTCGATGTCGAGGTTTTCCAGCTCGAAGTCGCGGCTGGCTTCGTAGGCCATCAGGCGGGCCAGCTCTTTGGTGAGGGTGCGGAAGCGGTAGGTGCTGCATTCGGCTTCGCGCATGAGGGTGAGTTTGTGTTTGACCAAGGGGTGGTCGATCACGGTGATGTTCATGCTGTCTCTCGCGGGGAAAGGGGGAAAACGGGCGTTATTATAGCGGCAACGGCGAGGTTTCGGACGGGAAAGGCTACCTGAAAGCAGAAGGGGTTTCAGGTAGCCTTGTGTGGGCAGGCGGCGCCGAGAAGGGGACGTTTTTCTGTAACGGTTGTGTTAATGAAAGAACAGATTGCTTATGTGCGGCTCCAGTTGCGGGCGGCGTCCATATCGGCCCAGATGTGCTGCTGTAAGGTTTCGAGGCTGTCGAACTTCTGTTCGTCGCGCAGCTTGTGCAGAAAGTCCACCCGCAGCCGGCTGCCGTAAATCTGGCCGTTGAAGTCGAAAAGGTGGACTTCCAGTTTTTGTTTGGCGCTGCCGGAAACGGTGGGGTTGAGGCCGAAGCTGGCCACGCCGCGGCGGCTGCCGAAGGGGCCGTGGGCCTCCACTACAAATACGCCGCTGAGCGGATAGTGGTGCGGCGGCAGATGGATGTTGGCGGTGGGGCAGCCGAGGGTGCGGCCGAGCTTGGCGCCGTGCATCACGCGGCCGCTGAGGGAATAGGGGTGGCCGAGCAGGGCGGCGGCATCGGCCAAGCGGCCCTGATGCAGCGCCTGGCGCACGGCGGTGCTGCTGGCGCGGATGTTTTCCACCATCACGGAAGGGGTGCGTTCGGTTACCATATCGGCGCAGCTTTGCAGCAGGGTGAAATCGCCGCGGCGGCCGGCGCCGAAGCGGAAGTCGTCGCCGATGAGCAGGTAGCGGGTGTCGAGGCGGCGGCGCAGCAGTTGGCCGATAAAGTCTTCCGCGCTCAGCGCGGCCAGCGCCTGATTGAAACGCAGCACCCAAACCGCATCCAGGCAGCCGGTGTCGCGCAACAGGCGCAGTTTGTCGCGCAGCGGGCTGAGGCGGAAGGGCGGCGGGGTGTGGTTGCAGCGGCTGAAAAATTCCTGCGGCTGCGGTTCGAACACCACGGCCACGGCGGGCAGCCCGCGCGCCTGCGCTTCGTGTTTCAGGCGTTGGAAAATGTGGCGGTGGCCGAGGTGGACGCCGTCGAAATTGCCGATGGTGACGGCGCTGCCGTGCGGGTGCGGCCAAGAAGTGTGGTTGCCGAAGCGGATAATCATGGCAAAGTGGCGGGCAAAAAAGGGCGTATTGTAAACCCTGTGTGGAGGAGAAACCAGCTTTGGAGGGGTGGGGCATCTATTTTGCTGCGCCCGCACAATCATTTAGCGATCAGCGGGCTGCCGCAGAAATGGCTGCCTGCTGCCGAATTAGCCGTTGCAGTGCGTGGGTTTTCTTGTACAATAGCCGCCGATTTTTACAAAACTAAACGTGCAGGCCGTCTGCCGTCCGATTGAGCAGGCCCTTGGCCGTTGCCGATAAAACACAACGAAACAAAGGAAAATCCCATCATGATTGCAGAATTCTTCCAACAGAATTTCCCCATCATTTACGAATACCGCGAGATGTTCTTCAAGGGCGCGCTGACCGCCCTGGGCCTGACCGTGGTGGCGGTGGTGTTCGGCACCATTCTGGGTCTGATCAATGCCCTGATCCGGGTGATTAAAGTGGAGCAGGGCAATTTCTTTACCCGCGCGGTGGTGTGGGTGCTCAAGCAGCTTTCCTGGCTCTACCTCACCCTCTTTCGCGGCACGCCGCTGTTTATCCAGATTTTTATTTGGTACCACATTTGGTCGCCCTTTGTGGTGCACCCGCAGCACGGCCTGTTGATCAGCGGCGACACCGCGGCTTATCTGCGCCAGAACTATGCCGCCCTGATTGCCGGCGGTTTGGCTTTGTCGGTGAATGCCGGCGCCTACATCACCGAAATTTTCCGCGCCGGCATCCAGTCGATCGACCGCGGCCAAATGGAAGCGGCCCGCTCGCTGGGCATGAGCTATGTGCAGGCCATGCGCTACATCATCCTGCCGCAGGCGGTGCGCCGCATGCTGCCGCCGTTCGGCAACGAATTCATCACTCTGCTGAAAGACAGCTCGCTGGTGTCGGCCATTGCCGTGGCCGAGCTGGCCTATGTGGCGAAAAGCGCCTCCGGCCGCTACTCGGTGTATGAAGAGCCGTATTACTTCATCGCGCTGGTGTATCTGGTAATGATCATGGGCCTTACCGCGCTGCTCTCTTGGTTGGAGAAGAAATACAGCGTCAGCCACGAGCGTTGATTTGGCCGAGCAAACAAACACAGGCTACCTGAAACCTTTCAGGTAGCCTGTGTTTTGCCCGCGCTTGGCGGCGGACGGTTTCGGTTACAATCCGCTTTTCTTTAATTTCCCCGTTTCCCTGCCATGCTCAGCTACCGCCATGCCTTCCATGCCGGCAACCACGCCGATGTGCTCAAACACCTGACGCTGTTTTTGGTGTTGCGCTACTTCAATCAAAAAGACAAACCCTATTGGTATATCGACACCCACAGCGGCGCGGGTTTGTATGATTTATCGGCACCGCAGGCGCAGAAAGTGGGTGAATACCGCGCGGGCATCGGCCGTTTGCGGGATGCCGCTGCGCTGCCCGAACCCTTGGCGGCGTTTTGGGCGTATGTGCAGGCGGTATTGCCGCAGCCGGACACCTATTGCGGCTCGCCTTGGTTGGCCAAGCATTTGCTGCGCGAAAGCGACCGTTTGCGCCTGTTTGAGCTGCATCCGGCCGATGCCGCCCTGCTGAAGCAGAATATGGCCGGCGACCGCCGCATCGTGGTGCAGCAGGCCGACGGTTATGCCGGGCTGACGGCGCTGTTGCCGCCGCCCACGCGCCGCGCGGTGGTGCTGGTGGACCCGCCTTATGAGCAGAAACAGGATTACGCACGGGTGGTGCAGGCCCTGCAGGCGGCGCGCAAGCGGTTTGCCAACGGCTGCTATTTGTTGTGGTATCCCTGTTTGTCGCGTGAGGAAAGCCTGAACCTGCCGGCCGTGCTGCAAAAAAGCGGCGCGGAAAACTGGCTGCGGGCGGAACTGCATGTGCATGCGCCGCGTGCCGACGGTTTCGGCATGCACGGCAGCGGCATGTGGGTGGTCAATCCGCCCTATGTGCTGCACGACCAACTGCAGGCGGCGCTGCCGCTGTTGGCCGAACGTTTGGCGCAAGATAACGGCGCACGCTATCTGCTGGAACGGCAGGCGGTGTGAGGCAGGGAGGGTTGTCAGCTAGCCTTCGGCAGACGGGGGTATCGGAGGGGAAGATGATTGGGCGCGTGTTCAAACGGATAGTGTTCGGCTTGTTGCTGTTGCCGCTGCTGTATGCGGCGGCGGCTTGGGTGTCGGCCTATATTACGGTGTCGGCGGCGGTGCCGGCGCCGGAGGCGGGCGAAGGGGAAACGGTGTATCTGCTCAGCAACGGCGTGCACATCAACATCGCCGTGCCGGTGCGCAACCGCCATTTCGATTGGGCGGGCTACCTGAAACGGCCGGCCTGGCGCGAACAGCCTTATGTGTACATCGGCTGGGGCAGCCGCACGTTTTATACCCAAGTGCCGCAGTGGTCGGATTTGACGCCGCAAACCGCGCTGCGTGCCTTGGCTTTCGACGACAGCGCTTTGCAGGTGTGGGCCGGTGAGGCACCGCCGCCGTCTCCCGCCAGCCGGGCCATCCGCCTCAGTGCCGCGCAATACCGTTTGCTGGCGGCCGATTTGGCGGCGCAGTTCGACGGCACGCGCCCGCTGCGGGATTATCCCGATTTTTATCCGGCGCACGGACGCTACCAGCCTTGGCTGACCTGTAACGAATGGATGCGCCAACGGCTGTACCGCATCGGCGTGCCCGTGCCTTTGTGGTCGCCTTTCGACCGCCCGCTGCTGTCGGCACGTTAGGCGCGCGCCCGGCAGGCCGGGCAACAGGCTACCTGAAAAGGTTTCAGGTAGCCTGTTTCGTGTAAATGCCAATTTACATTTCAAGCATGGCATATCCGCCATGCCGCCTTTACAATAACGGCTTTGTTTGCGGCCCGCTCGGGCGGCACCGTTGTCTGTTGGAAGTTACCCATGAAAAACCGCGTCAAACACATCCATTTCGTCGGCATCGGCGGTTCCGGCATGTGCGGCCTGGCCGAAGTGCTGCACAATCTGAACTACACCGTTTCCGGCTCCGACCAGTCTGAAAGCGCCGTCACGCGGCATTTGGCGGGCTTGGGCATCCGGGTGTTTGCTGGCCACGCCGCCGAACATATTGCCGGCGCCGATGTGGTGGTGACCTCCACCGCGGTGCAGCAGGACAACCCCGAAGTGGCGGCGGCGTTGGCGGCCAAGGTGCCGGTGATTCCGCGCGCGCTGATGTTGGCCGAGTTGATGCGTTTCCGCGAAGGCATTGCGATTGCGGGCACCCACGGCAAAACCACCACCACCAGCCTGACCGCTTCCATTCTGGCGGCAGGCGGTTTGGACCCCACTTTTGTGATCGGCGGCAAACTGACCGCCGCCGGCACCAATGCCCAGCTCGGCGGCGGCGAATACATCGTGGCCGAGGCCGACGAATCCGATGCTTCGTTTCTGTATCTGACGCCGGTGATGTCGGTGGTGACCAATATCGATACCGACCACATGGACACCTACGGCCACAGCGTGGACAAGCTGCACCAGGCCTTTGTGGAATTCATCCACCGTATGCCGTTTTACGGCAAGGCGTTTTTGTGCATCGACAGCGAACACGTGCGCGCCATTCTGCCGCAGGTGAAAAAGCCGTTCGCCACCTACGGTTTGGAAGACAGCGCCGATATTTACGCCACTGATGTGCGCAGCGAAGGCGCACAGATGTGTTTCACCGTCCATGTGAAAGACGGCAGCGTGGCGCCGTTTGCAGTGCGCCTGAATTTCCCCGGCCGCCACAATGTGCTCAACGCCTTGGCGGCTATCGGCGTGGCTTTGGAATGCGAAGTGCCGGTGGAGGCGATTCAGTGCGGCTTGGCGGATTTCGGCGGCGTGGGCCGTCGTTTCCAAAGCTACGGCGACATCGCGCTGCCCGGAGGCGGCTCGGCTTTGGTGATCGACGATTACGGCCACCATCCGGTGGAAATGGCCGCCACACTGGCGGCCGCCCGCGGCGCGTATCCCGACAAACGCTTGGTGCTGGCCTTCCAACCGCACCGCTACACCCGTACCCGCGATTTGTTCGACGATTTCGTGAATGTGCTGAATACCGCCGACAGCGTGGTGCTGACCGATGTGTATGCCGCCGGCGAAGCCCCGATTCCGCATGCCGACAGCCCGGCTTTGGCTCAGGTGTTGCGCCATCAGCGCGGCAAGCTGGAAACCGTGTATTGCGGCGGCGTAAACGAGTTGGCGCCCACCCTGCTGCAGATTCTGAAAGACGGCGATCTGCTGTTGAACATGGGTGCGGGCAGCATCAACAAAGTGCCGCAGGCCCTGATTGATTTGAGCGGCCGCCCCAAATGAGCGACTTCCTGAGCCGGCGGCAGGCGGCGAGAGCCCGCGCGGCATCGTTTTGGCAGGCATGGCAGCAGGCCGGCGTGCCGTGGCATGCGCTCTCTGCCGGCGAGCTGGCCAGGGAAGGCAACCGTTTGCTGCACGGTTATTTTCCCGAGGTATCCCTGCAGGTTGCAGACGAAGATGCTGCCGGTCAAGCGTTTCAGGTAGCCTTAAGCAGCGCCAACAAGATTTCGCCGATGGCCGATGCCGTTTTATTGGCGGAAGCGGCGCCTCCCTTGCCTTTTGCGCTTCAGGCACTGCTGCGCCGCCGTCCGCCGGCCGGTTTGGCGCAGCGCCGCTCGGCCTTCGGCGGTGCAGATGTGCGCGGCAGCCAGCTTCAGGTAGCCTGTTCGGTGGGCGGTGGCGGCTTGCTGGTGTTGGCGGTGCGGGTGGAAAACGGTTTGCCGCCCACCCACCGCGGCCAACATGTGGCGGTGTGGCAGCTGCTGGCCGACGCCTTGGGCCAGTGGGATTTGAATGTGAAAGTGGAGGCCATCGAGCTGGTGGCCGAAATGCCTGCCGGGGCGGTGCCGCTGGCCGAGTTGCCGGCGGTGTTTGACGCGATGTGGCGCCAAGATTTGGGCCGCAACGGGGTGTATCCGTGGGCCAAGCATGATTATTCTGTGTATGAAGGGCAAAGAGCGGGCGGTTTGCGGCCGCCGGTGCTGTTGCGTAACGAGTCGGCCGCCGCCCTGCTCGGCCGGGCCGATATGGCTTGGTGTGTCAGCCTCAGCTGCGAGGTGTATGACGAGATGAGTTTGGCTTGGACGGCGGAAATCGAATCTGCTTTCGGTGCTGCGGTCGGCCGTGACGGGCAAGGCATTGTGACCACGGCGTACACCGATTTGGTGGAGGGCGCTTATCAGGTGTGCGGCATGGCATCGTCCCCGGAGGCGGCCTTGGCGGCAGCAGAGGAAATCGCCGATCGTTATGTGCGCCTGAATGCGCGTGCGGCCTGTGAGTTCGACCCTTCCTGGCGGCATTACCGTTTTTAAGTTTTGGCGTGTTTGTTGGTATTGTCTATTGCCGTCTTTTCATATTTAATAGCCGTAACATCATCATTAATAAAAATAAAATTCAGAACCACATCAAGGTTGTCTGAAACCAAAGAAAAGCCGCCGTTTTGGCGGCCGATGCGATAGGAGAACGTAAGATGGAGGCGCTAAGGAGATCGGTTGCCGGCCGACGGAAAGCTTGGCCGGCAGAACAGGGAGACGCAAGCCGCTTGGCGCAGTGGCAAGCCAATGCCCGGGCTTTTTGGGCGGATTGGCAGCAAGAGTCACCAGCCTGGCGCGGCATGGATGCCGGGTGCTTTGTACATGCCGCCAACACCGTTTTGCAGCGGCATTGCCGCCGGGTGCTGCTGGAATTGGAGGGGGAGGCAGACGGTTCGGATGATGCCTGTTTGGTATTCACCGCCAACGGAGACTTGGCGCATTTTCCGCAAGTGCAGGCCTTGTTGGATAGCGCTCCGCCAACGGCTTACTGCGTGCGCGGCTTTCGTCGGCGTGCGGCCGGATCGGGCCGGGAGTTGCTTATCCGCATGGCCGGTTTGTCATTGGAAACGGCCGATATTTGGGTGCGCTGCACCGAACGCCGGGAACGGGTGGCTTTGCAAGTAGCGTTTGCGAAACACATAGATACCGCCATGTGGGCGCATGCCAAGAATATGACCTTGGTGCTGCTGGATCATGTGGTGGGTGAATGGGATGCGGCGGTGAAGATCGGTGCGGTGGATTTTTCTGCGGATCCTGCTGCCGATGCGGTGCCGCTTTACGGGCTGCCTGAACAGCTGGATGCCTTATGGCGCGGCTGGGGCCGCAACGGCCTGTATCCGCCACCCGCTTGGCGATATGCCGGCTATCGGGCTGAAGCGGACGAGACAGCCGGGCTGGATGCGATGGACTTTGTGCGCAACGAATCAGCCGCTGCTTTGTTTGGTCGGGCAGACATGGCCTGGTGTGTATCGCTGTCTTGCCGTTTGGACGACAGGGCGGCGGCCGAGAGCTTGACGCAAGCGTTTTATGCGGAGGCGCAAGTGCGGCAAAACGGCATTGGTACGCTGGAGCGGACTGATGCATGTGGTCTGCGTACGGTGTATGCGGTAACGGCAGAGTCGGCAGCGTTGCTGGCGAAGGCCAGGGTGCTGTGCGCCCGCTTCAGGCGGATCGGTGCGGTGTGTGGCTGTGAATACGATCCGACTTGGGCGCACTACCGCATCTTGCCTTAGTACGTGCCGTCACCAAGCGTTGCTGCGTTATCCGCAGAGGATAAGCAACAGATTGGCAAGGTGCCCGCTTTATGCGTACCGCGCTTGGGATTTGAGGTGTTGTTTCGGCAAACTGCTGCGCCAGAAGAAGATACACAGGCTTTCAGGCGGCAGACTGGGACGGGGTTTGCCTCAGGCAGCCTTGCCGTGCGGCAGGCTACCTGAATAGGATTTGGGTATTTTAGATAAATTTAAGGCAGATAAGTGTGGCTTGGCGTGCCGCAACGGATTGAGGAAGTAATGATGCAGAATTTCGGCAAAGTGGCGGTTTTGTACGGCGGTTTTTCCGCCGAGCGTGAAGTGTCGCTTAAAAGCGGGAAGGCGGTGCTGGCGGCCTTGCGCAGCAAAGGCGTGGATGCCTACGGCTTCGACCCCAAAGAGCAGGACATCTGGCAGCTGAAGGCGCAGGGCTTTCAGGTAGCCTTCAATGTGCTGCACGGCACTTACGGCGAAGACGGCACGGTGCAGGCGGTATTGGATGCCTTGGGCATTCCCTACACCGGTTGCGGCGTGGCGGCTTCCGCCTTGGGTATGGACAAATACCGCACCAAGCTGGTGTGGCTGGCTTTGGGTTTGCCGGTGCCGGAGTTTGCTGTGTTGCGCGAAGACAGCGACTTTGCCGCAGTCGAGCAGCAATTGGGCCTGCCTCTGTTTGTGAAGCCCTCTACTGAGGGCAGCAGCGTCGGCGTGGTGAAAGTGAAAGAAGCCGGCCGCCTGCCCGCCGTGTTGGATGAGGTGAAACATCTGCACGGCGAGATTTTGGCCGAGCGCTGCATCGACGGCGGCGAATACACTTGTGCCATATTGGGGCAGGATGCGCTGCCGAGCATCCGCATCATTCCGGCCAACGAGTTTTACGATTACGAAGCCAAATACCACCGTGACGACACGGTGTACCAGTGCCCGAGCGATTTGGAGGCCGATCAGGAAGCGGAAATCCGCCGCTTGGCCAAGGCCGCATTTGATGCGGTGGGCGGCAAAGGCTGGGGACGGGTGGACTTTTTGAAAGACCGCAACGGCAAACTTTATCTGTTGGAAATCAATACCGTGCCCGGCATGACCGACCACAGCCTGGTGCCGAAGGCAGCGGCGCAGGCCGGTTGGGATTTTGCCGATTTATGCCTTGAAATTTTGCGCCATGCGACTGTGGGATAACGCCGGTGCGCTCAAGCGCATCAACAACGGCTTATATGTGCTGGTGGTGCTCAGCCTGTTGGCCGCAGCCGTGGTGTGGATGATGAATTCGCCGTATTTTCCGATCAAATCGGTTAAAATCGACGGCCAGTTGCAACGCTTGGATGCCGCCCAACTCCAGCAGACCGCTCAGCGGCACATCCGCGGTAATATTTTTAAAGCCGATTTGCATGCCGCACGCGAAGCGTTTGAAGCCCTTCCTTGGGTGGCTGAGGTGGAGATCCGCCGTATGTGGCCGGATACCGTTCAGATCCAGGTAAGCGAGCGTCAGCCGGTGGCGCGGTGGGAAGGCGGCGGCTTGGTGGACAGTGAGGGCAGGGCCTTTGATGCGCCCACCGACGAGCCGTTTCCGGTGTTCTCGGGTGCCACCGGGGCGCGCAAAATCATGGTGGAAGAATACGACCGCTTTCGCGCCATTTTGGAACCGACCGGCTTGAAAATCGAGCGTTTGGATTACGGGCAGCGCGCCGCACGCACGCTCACGCTGGACAACGGCTTGGTGTTGCGCTTAGGGCGTTTGGACGCGGAGAGCCGTTTGCGCCGTTTCGTACAGGCCTGGCATGAGGTGCTGCACAGCCGTGCCGACAGCGTGCGCTATGTGGACCTGCGTTATAAAGACGGGTTTGCTGTACGCTACCGTAGCGGTGAGGAAACGCCGGCGGTACCGGAGCAGGCGGCATCGGCCGCACACCCACACGGCGATGCCGAGCCCTGAGGCGGCATCGGGCCTGAGCGGCCCGGGCGGCAAACATAACGGATTAGTGGAAGTGGAATAGGAAAATTATGGCAAAAGAAAAACAGTTGGTGGGGGCGCTGGACATCGGTACTTCCAAGGTCATCGCGCTGATCGGCGAAGTGCAGGACGACAATGAGGTTCATATCATCGGTTTGGGGCAGGCTCCTTCGCACGGCCTGAAGGCGGGCATGGTGACCAATATCGACGCCACCGCCCAAGCGATTACCCAAGCGGTGGAGGAAGCGCAGTTGATGGCGGACTGCCAGATCGACAGCGTCATCACCGGTATTGCCGGCAACCACATCCGCAGCATGAATTCGCAAGGCGTGGTGAAAATCAAAGAGGGCGAAGTGATGCAGGCCGACATCGACCGCGCCATCGAAACCGCCAAGGCGGTCAATATTCCGCCGGACCACCAAATTCTGCACACTGTGGTACAGGAATACATCATCGATAACCAGCCCGGCGTGAAAGAACCGATCGGCATGAGCGGCGTGCGTTTGGATACGCGCATCCACATTGTTACCGGTGCGGTGACAGCGATGCAGAATATCCAGAAATGCGTGGAACGCTGCGGCCTGCACATCGACAACATCATGCTGCAACCCTTGGCCAGCGGGCAGGCGGTGCTGACCGAAGACGAAAAAGAGTTGGGCGTGTGCGTGATCGACATCGGTGGCGGCACCACCGACATTGCGGTTTACACCAACGGCGCCATCCGCCACACCGCTGTGATTCCGGTGGCGGGCGATTTGATTACCAAGGACTTGGCCCAAGCCCTGCGCACCCCTTATAGCGCTGCCGAATACATCAAAATCCATCACGGCGTGGCCTTGGCCAGCGGCGAAGGTTTGGACGAAATGGTGGAGGTGCCCAGCGTGGGCGACCGCAGCCCGCGTCAGATTTCGCGCCGCGTATTGGCCAGCGTGATCGGTCCGCGGGTGGAGGAGATTTTGGAATTGACCCTGAACGAATTGCGCCGTTCCGGCTTTCCCGAAGAAGTGCTGACTTCCGGCGTGGTGCTGACCGGCGGCGCATCTTTATTGTCCGGCGTGGTGGATTTGGCCGAGGAGGTGTTCAACCTGCCCGCCCGTATCGGCGTGCCGCAGGAAATGGGCGGTTTGTCTGAGCGCATCCGCAATCCGCGCTACGCCACCGCCATCGGCCTGCTGCAAACCGCAGTCGAGCAGCGCAACGTGCACGGCTACCATCTGAGCCGTCCGGAAACCGGTGATTCGATCTTCCGCCGGCTGATTGATCTGGTGAAAAACAATTTTTGATTTTCCGTAAAATTTCCACACAAATACAGGCCGGAACGATATAATGCGGGCGTTTTTACGTTTTCAGGTAGCCTTCGGCAAGGTGCAATAAGGAGTATTCAATGCAATTGGTTTATGACGTTGTCGAATCGGCAACCAGCCCTGCGGTCATTAAAGTAATCGGAATCGGCGGCGGCGGCTGCAATGCCATCAACAATATGATTGACAACACCGTTCAAGGTGTCGAATTCATCAGTGCCAATACCGATGCCCAATCCCTGCAAGGCAACAAAGCTCCCAAACGCATCCAGTTGGGCACCAACCTGACCAAAGGTTTGGGTGCGGGAGCCAACCCCGAAGTCGGCCGCAACGCGGCTTTGGAAGAGCGTGAAACCATCGCCGAAGCCATTCAAGGCGCCAATATGCTGTTCATCACCACCGGTATGGGCGGCGGCACCGGCACCGGCGCCGCTCCCGTGGTGGCCGAAATCGCCCGCGAAATGGGTATTCTTACCGTAGCGGTGGTCACCCGCCCCTTCGAGCACGAAGGCAAGCGTATCAACATCGCCAAAGAAGGCTTGGAAACCCTGAAAAACCAAGTGGATTCCTTGATTGTGATCCCCAATGACAAGCTGATGAGCGCTTTGGGCGAAGACGTCACCGTGCGCCAAGCCTTCCGCGCTGCCGACAATGTGCTGCGCAACGCGGTAGCTGGCATCACCGAAGTGGTGACCTGCCCCGGCATGATCAACTTGGACTTTGCCGACGTGAAAAACGTGATGGGCATCATGGGCATGGCGATGATGGGTTCCGGTCAGGCGCACGGCATCGACCGCGCCCGTTTGGCCACCGAGCAGGCGATTGCCAGCCCGCTGCTCGACAATGTGACTTTGGAGGGCGCGCGCGGCGTTTTGGTGAACATTACCACCGCGCCGGAATGCCTGACCATGAAAGAGTATAAGGAAATCATGTCGGTGGTGAGCGAGTATGCCCATCCAGATGCCGAACTGAAATACGGCACGGCGGAGGATGCCTCTATGGAAGAGGGCGAAATCCGTGTCACCATCATCGCCACCGGTTTGAAAGAACAGGGCGAGCATGCGCAACACAACAATCTGCGCATGGTGAAAGCCGCCCAAGCCACCGGCACCGATGGCGGATTCCCCGAAATCGACAGCGTGATCCGTTCCGGCCGCAGCGCCCGTACTCTGAACTTGGCTGCTGCCGATTTTGCCAACCAATCTGTGCTGGATGATTTTGAAATTCCTGCGGTCATCCGCCGTCAAGCCGATTAATGCCTGCTTGGGCTTGACCAACAAAAAACCTGCCGTT
>NZ_JH164926.1:1166586-1203541 GCF_000226875.1 Neisseria shayeganii 871 | reverse complement strand
AGCTACCTGAAACGCGGGTGGGCGGTTTTCAGGTAGCCTTTGTTTGGATGGCGTATTGGAGCGGAGACTTTTACTAGAGACGGTGGCAGATATCGCCGGCGGCAAAGCCCTGCCAATCCACATCGATGTTTTTGCCGAAGGCCATTACTTTAAACAGCTCGCCCATTTCGTGCGGGGCGAGCAGGGTTTGGCAGGCGGCGGCGGCGCGGATGTAGTCGGGCCCGGCGCTGTCGCCGCAGGCGGCGAGTGCGTCGGTGATGCCGAGGTTGAGCAAAAAGGCGGCTTGAGTGGTATAGCCGATGAGGTCGAGGCCGCTGTCGCAGCCGGCTTCGGCGATGGCGGTAAAGTTGACGTGGCAGGTGAGGTCGGTGAGGCCGATGTAGCGGAAGGGGTCGTGCACGGCATGGTGGCGGTAGTGGCCGATGAGGGTGCCCTGATGCCGCTGCGGATGATAATACTGGGCGGCGTCGAAGCCGTAGTCGATCCAGATGAGGGCGCCGCGGTGCAGTTTGGCGGCCACGGTGCGGATAAAAGCCTGCTGTTGGCGGTGCAATTCGCTGGTGTAGCCTTCGAGCGGCGGAATCAGCGCTGCGGCTTCGGCGTGTAATTCGGCGGGCAGGGGGGCGCTTTGCCATGCCAAACCGCCGTCTTGTTCGGCTACGCCCATCAGGCAATGGCGGCCGTTTTGGTAGCGCACGATGTCGCAGGGCATGGCGTCGAGCACTTCGTTGCCGATGACGATGCCGTCGAAGGCAGCGGGCAATTCGGCGAGCCAGCTGACTTGGGCAAGGTGTTCGGGGGCGTGTTCGGCGATGTGGCGGCGTTGCCGTTCGGCCAAATCGGGCGACACTTCGATGATGTAATAGTGCTGCAGGCTACCTGAAAGGGCAGGCAGCAGCTGAGCGGCCAGTGCGCCGGTGCCGGCGCCGAATTCGTAAACGCAGCCGGCGGTTTGCGGCAACAGGGCGCGGAGTTGGACGGCGAGGGTGCGGCCGAACAGGGGGGTGAGCGCGGGGGCGGTGATGAAGTCGCCCGCCGCGCCGATTTTGTGTGCGCCGCCGGTGTAGTAGCCGTATTCGGGCTGGTAGAGCGCCATCTGCATGAAGTCGGCAAAGGGCAGGAAGCCCTGGTTGGCGGCGATGCGCTGCCGGATGAGGCCGGTGAGGGTTTGCGAGGCGTGCAGGGCTTCCGGCGTGGGGGTGGGCAGGTCGGTGTGGGTCATGGCGGCAGGTTGGCAGGCTGAGACCTTTGCAAAACCCCCATCTGCGGCGCATTTCTGCGTTGTGCGCTGCTCGCTCGCTTGCCTATCTATCTGATATGTCTGCGCTCGCTGTGCTGCTACGCCTTGAACTGCATCCACATCTGGGGGTTTTACAAAGGTCTCAGGCGGTTTGAAAAAGGGCTGCGATTATAAAGATTTAATTGATGTTTGCCAAAGGCGCGGCGGCAGGCGCTTGGGCAGGCGGGGTGCGGTTGGGGGCGGATGGGTGTGGCGATTTATCGGAATGAATTGTTAATAAATCATTTTTCTGCCGGGCTTCATTGACTGTAATCAAAAAACTGCCGTATAGTGTCGCAATGTGGGGAAAAGTGGGGCTAAGTGTGCCGTTTTCCCTAAACTGATGAGACGAGGTAGGCGCAGTGTTTGGCGGCATGCACGAATTGAGCATCGACAGCAAGGGGCGTTTGGCGATACCGGCCAAATTCCGCGAGCTGTTGTCGCGCCATTACTCGCCTGCGCTGGTGGTGACGCTGGATTCGCGTTCGCATTTTCTGCTGTATCCGGAAGCAGAGTGGCTGAAAACCGCGGCGGCCATTATGGCCATGGACGTTAACGGCAAGCCGCACGCCAAGCGTTACCAGAGCATGGTGCTGCACAATGCGGAAACCTTGGAGCTGGATTCGGCCGGCCGTATTTTGCTGCCCGCGCATCTGCGCCGACGGGTGGATTTCGATAAGGAAGTGACTTTGGTCGGACGGGTGGACCGCTTGGAGCTGTGGGGTCGTGAGCGTTGGGAGGCCGATATGAATGCCTTGCTCGACATGGATGCCGACGAGCTGGATGCCGAATTGGCCGAAGCGGGGTTCCGTTTATGAGCGGCGAAGTGTTTACCCACACCACGGTGCTTTTGCACGAGGCGGTGGACGCGCTGAATGTGCGCCCCGACGGCGTGTATGTGGACGGCACCTTCGGCAGGGGCGGCCATTCGCGGCTGATTCTGTCCCGTTTGGGCGAACACGGCCGTTTGGTGGTGTTCGACAAAGACCCGCAGGCGATTGCGGTGGCGCGCGAACTGGCGGCGCAAGATGCGCGTGTGGCGGTGGTGCACGAAGGCTTTGCCGCTTTTCAGGTAGCCTTAAACGGTTTGGGCATCCGAGAAATCGACGGTGCGCTGTTTGATTTGGGCATTTCCTCGCCGCAAATCGACGACGCCAGCCGCGGTTTCAGCTTCCGCTTCGATGCGCCTTTGGATATGCGCATGGACACCACCCGCGGCCAGTCGGCGGCCGAATGGCTGGCCGAGGCGGCAGAGCAAGACATTCACGAGGTCATCAAAAATTATGGTGAAGAGCGGTTTAGTCGCCAGATTGCGCGCGCAATTGTGGCAAGGCGGCAGGAAAGCCCCATCCTTACAACCGGCCAGCTGGCGAAACTCGTGGCGGAAGTCGTCCGTACTCGCGAGCGCGGTCAAGACCCGGCGACGCGGACGTTCCAAGCCGTTCGGATTTTCATCAACCGTGAGCTTGAAGAAGTAGCCGCCGTGCTGCCGCAGGCGGCAGGCTACCTGAAAACCGGCGGCCGTTTGGCGGTGATTGCCTTCCACTCTTTGGAAGACCGTATGGTGAAACAGTTTATCCGCCGCCACAGCCGGCCGCAGCCTCTGCCCAAATGGGCGATGGTGAAAGAAAGCGAACGGCCGCAGCCGCCTTTGCTGGAAATCGGCAAGGCGCAAAAGGCCGGCGAGGCCGAAGTGGCGGCCAATCCGCGCGCGCGTTCGGCGGTGTTGCGGGTGGCGGAACGCACGGCGGGGAGGTTTGAAGCCTGATGAACAAAATCAATATCGTCCTCTTTGTGCTCACCGTGCTCTCGGCGCTGGCCGTGGTCACCGTGCAGGACCGCTCGCGCGAATCGTTTATCGCGCTGGAAAAAGAGCACCGCCGCGCCTTGGACTTGGAAGAAGAATTCCGCCGTCTGCAATGGCAGCAGGCCCAGCTGGCCAACCATGCCCGCATTAAAGAGGCGGCGGCGCGCCAGCAGCTGCAGCCGCCTACCGTACAGAATACCCACATGATCCGCACACACCACGAATAAATACAAAGCGGGAACCGATACTTATGTTGATTAAAAGCGATTACAAGCCGCAGATGCGGCAGCAACAGCCGAAAAAGAAAAAGCCCGTCAGCACCAACGGCCGCATTGCCATGGTGCTCGGTACGCTGGCTGTCGCTTTCGGCGCGGTGGTGGTGTGGAGCGTGCGCCTGCACACGCTGGAGCAGGATAAGTTGGTGGAAGAGGGCAACAAGCGCTTTGTGCGCACATTGGTGCAGACCGCCAACCGCGGCACGATTACCGACCGCAACGGCTCGGTGCTGGCTCTGAGCGCACCGACCGATTCGCTGTATGCCGTACCCTCTTCGATGGACAAAATGCCCAGCCAAGACCAATTGGAGGCCTTGTCTGCCTTAATTGATGTACCGGTGGAAACCATTGCCGACCGTTTGGCGCGCACCAACAGCGATTTTGTGTTTCTGAAGCGCCAGATGAGTGCGGAAACCGCCGCTCAGGTGCGCGAGTTGGGCATTGCCGGTTTGTCCTTCCAAACCGAGCCTAAACGGCAGTATCCGATGGGCAATCTGTTTTCACACGTGATCGGTTTCACCAACATCGACGGTAAGGGCCAGGAAGGTTTGGAGCTGTCGCGCGAAGACGATTTGCGCGGCGTGGACGGGGCGCGCGTGGTGCTGCGCGACAACCGCGGCAATTATGTGGACGCGCTGGATTCGCCGCGCAACCGCGACACGGTGGATGGCCGCGATATGGTGCTGTCCTTGGATCAGCGCATTCAGTCGCTGGCGCACGACGAGCTGGCCGAAGCCATGGCGCACCACCAAGCCAAAGCCGGTACGGTGGTGGTGTTGGATGCGAAAACCGGCGAAATCCTGGCCCTGGTCAACCTGCCGGATTACGATCCGAACCACCCCGGCCGCTCCGACAGCGCCTTGCGCCGCAACCGCGCGGTCACCGATATGATCGAGCCCGGCTCCACCATGAAGCCCTTCCCGATTGCCAAAGCCTTGGATTCGGGCAAGGTGAACGAAAACACTTGGTTTAATGTGCAACCCTACAACATCGGTCCGGCCACCGTGCGCGACACGCGCAACTACGGCTCGCTGACCCTGCGCGGCATGATGCAGAAGTCTTCCAATGTCGGCACCAGCAAGCTGTCGGCCATGTTCAAGCCGGAAGAGATGCATCAGTTTTACAAAGCCGTCGGCTTCGGCCGCCGCATGCACTCGGGCTTCCCCGGCGAATCGCCCGGTTTGGTGCGCGACTGGAAAAACTGGCGCCCCATCGAGCAGGCCACCATGTCGTTCGGCTACGGCCTGCAAATGAGCCTGTTGCAGCTGGCTCGCGGCTACACCGTGTTCACCAACGACGGCAAACTGCTGCCGGTCACTTTCCTCAAGCAAAGCGTGGCGCCGCAGGGCGAAGCGATCATCCGCCCCGAAACCGCGCGCGCCGTGCGCCGCATGATGGTGTCGGTTACCGAGCCGGGCGGCACGGGCACGGCCGGTGCGGTGGACGGCTTTGACGTCGGCGCCAAAACCGGCACCGCACGCAAGCTGGTGAACGGCCGCTATGCCGAAAACAAACACATGGCCACCTTCATCGGCTTCGCGCCCGCCGAAAACCCGCGCGTGATTGTGGCGGTGAACATCGACGAGCCCACCCAAAACGGCTATTACGGCGGCACGGTGGCCGGCCCGGTATTTAAGGATGTGATGGCCGGTTCGCTGAACATTCTCGGCATCACGCCCACCAAACCTTTGCGGCAGACGGCTGCCGTCCAACCCTAAACCTTTCAGGTAGCCTGCTGCGGCTAAACGCGCAGGCTACCTGAAAACCTTTCGGCGACGGTATCGCAAAGTGGCCGCAGCGGCTGCTTGCATCCGCCGCCGACAGCGGAGTTTGTTATGTTTGATCGGAACGCCATCTTATCCCGCCCCGTGTTGCACACCCTGCCCGAACTGCCCGCAGGGTGTGTTTTGCGCATGGACAGCCGCCACATCCGCCCCGGCGACGTCTTCATCGCTTGCCAAGGAGAATACACCGACGGGCGGCGCTATATCGCCGATGCCGTGGCCAACGGCGCGGCGTTTGTGTTTTGGGACGCAGGCGACGGCTTTGCTTGGCAGGCGGAATGGGCGGTGCCCAACCAAGGCGTGGCCGATTTGAACACCCGCGCCGGCCTGCTGGCGGCCGAGGTGTACGGCAATTTTGCCGATACCGCCGCCCCGCTGCGCTGCTGGGGCGTGACCGGCACCAACGGCAAAACCTCCATCAGCCAATGGTTGGCGCAGGCCGCCGATTTGCTGGGGCAGAAATGCGCCGTCATCGGCACCGTGGGCAACGGTTTTTGGGGCGCGTTGGAAGACACCACCCATACCACGCCCGATCCCGTGCAGGTACAAACCCTGTTGCACCGTTTCCGCGCCCAAGGCGCTCAGGCGGTGGCGATGGAAGTATCCAGCCACGGCCTCGACCAAAACCGCGTGGTCGGCGTGCCCTGCAGCAGCGCCATCTTCACCAATCTTACCCGCGACCACCTCGACTACCACGGCGACATGGCCGGTTACGGCCGCAGCAAGGCCAAGCTGTTCCAATGGCAGAGTTTGCGCCATGCCGTCATCAATACCGACGACGCCTTCGGCGCCGAGTTGGCGGCCGAATTGCGCACACAGCGGCCCGAGCTGCAGGTGCTGAGTTACGGCTTCAATCAAGAAGCCGCCGTGCGCATCACCGCCTTTCAGGCTTCGGCCCAAGGCATGCAGCTGAAATTGGCGACGCCGTGGGGCGAAGGGGAAATCCGCAGCCGCCTGCTCGGCCGTTTCAACGCGCAAAATCTGGCCGCCTGTGTGGGGCTGCTGTGCGCCGAAGGCTTTGCTTTGGGCGAAGTGTTGCGCGTGCT
Source organism: Neisseria shayeganii 871 (assembly GCF_000226875.1). GTDB lineage: Bacteria > Pseudomonadota > Gammaproteobacteria > Burkholderiales > Neisseriaceae > Eikenella > Eikenella shayeganii. The sequence continues at coordinate 1,197,350 of NZ_JH164926.1, read as the reverse complement.
GGCCGACATCCGCCCCGCCACGGGCCGCATGGACTGCATCATGGGAGAAGGCCGTCCGCTGGTGGTGGTGGACTATGCCCACACGTCCGATGCGCTGGAAAAAGCCTTGGCCACCCTGCAAGAAATCAAACCGCAAGGCGCCAAGCTGTGGTGCGTGTTCGGCTGCGGCGGCAACCGCGACCGCGGCAAACGCCCGCTGATGGGCGCGGCGGCGCAGGCCGGCGCCGACTGCGTGGTGGTGACTAGCGACAATCCGCGCATGGAAGAGCCGCAGGCCATCATCGACGACATTCTGCCCGCCGTACCGAACCCCGCTTATGTGGATGCCGACCGCCGCGCCGCCATCGAATACGCCGTGCGCCACGCCGCTGCCGACGACATCATTCTGATTGCCGGCAAAGGCCACGAAACCTACCAAGACATCGGCGGCCAAAAACAGCATTTTTCCGATTTTGAAGCGGCTGAGGCGGCGCTGGTGCAGCGCTGATTGACGTTCGGGCTACCTGAAAGCCTGCGGGGTAGGCCGGGAACAAGGTTCAGGCTACCTGAAAAGCGTTTGCCAGGCACTCGGGCGGATAGTGATGAGAATCGGTGCATCGTCTTCTTGTGCAGCGGTTTTTCGAAGCAAAAACTGCGAATGCCAGGCGCAAAGGTGTGCAAGATGGCGCAGCGTGCCAGCATTTCTGTTCTCCCTTTAACGACAATGCGGCAGGCGCGGTGCCTTGGCCGGACCCCGCCGCGGCGGAGATTTTGAACAGCTTCTTAAAGAGAAAGGGCAGGGTGTGCAGGATTTTCTGAGTTGGGTGCAGACCGAAAAGCAGATGATTCTGAACGCGGTACTCGAGCATCTGTGGCTGTCGCTGCTTTCCCTGCTGGCGGCGGTGCTGCTGGCCGTGCCTTTGGCCGTGTTGCTGTCGCGGCGGCGGCGTTGGGCGGAAGCGGTGCTGCAGTTTACCGGCGTGCTGCAAACCATCCCTTCGCTGGCCCTGCTCGGCCTGTTGATTCCCTTGGTGGGCATCGGTTCGCCGCCGGTGTTGATTGCGCTTACGCTGTATGCTCTGCTGCCGGTGTTCCAAAATACTTATTTGGGTTTGAACCAAATCGATCCGGCCATCAAAGAAGCGGCCACGGCCTTCGGCTTGTCGCGTTGGCAATCCTTGTTGCGGATCGAGCTGCCGATGGCTTTGCCGGCGATGATTTCCGGCATCCGCACCGCTGCGGTGCTGATTGTGGGCACGGCCACGCTGGCGGCGTTGATCGGGGCGGGCGGCTTGGGCCAGCTGATTTTGCTGGGCATCGACCGCCACAATATGATGCTCACGGTAAGCGGCGCGGTTTTGTCTGCCGCCTTGGCGGTGGGCGTCAGCGCTTTGGTGGGCGCCCTGCAGCGGGTGCGGCGGCCGGGTCGGCTGTTGTCGCTGGTGGTGGCTGTGTTGCTGGTGTTGGGCGCGGCGGCGCTGTGGCCGGCATCGGGCGGTGAGCGGCGGCAGATTGTGGTGGCGGGCAAGTTGGGCAGCGAGCCGGACATCCTGATCAATATGTACCGCCTGCTGATTGAGCAGGAACAGCCTGAGCTGGAGGTGGTGCTGAAGCCGAATTTCGGCAAAACCAGTTTTCTGTTTGCGGCGCTCAACAGCGGTGAAATCGATGTGTATCCGGAGTTTACCGGTACGGTGCTGGAAAGTTTGGTCACCCTGCCGCCCGGCATGAGCAGCCAAGGCTTGTCGCCGGAACAGACTTATGCCGAAGCGCGCCGCCTGCTGGCGGAGCAATATGCGCTCAGCCTGTTGAGGCCGATGGCTTATCAGAACACTTATGCTTTGGCCGTGCGCGAAAACGATGCGCGGCAATACGGTTTGCAGCGGATTTCCGATTTGAAAACGGTGGCCGGCCATTTCCGTGCCGGTTTCACCTTGGAGTTTACCGACCGCAACGACGGCTACCGCGGCCTGCAGCGGCACGGCATCCGCTTTGCGCAGTTGTCCAGCATGGAGCCGGCGCTGCGCTACACCGCCTTGCACAACGGCAAAATCGACCTGATTGAAGCCTATTCCACCGACAGCGAACTCAAGCAATACCGCTTGGTGACGCTGGCCGACGACTTGGGCCTGTTTCCTTCTTACCAAGGTGCGCCGTTGATGAAAGCGGCCTTCGAGCGGGAACATCCGCAGGTGGCCGCTGCGCTGAACCGTTTGGCGGGGCGGATTTCGGCCGAAGAAATGAGCGAAATGAATTACCGCGTGAAAGCGCAGGGTGAGCCGCCCGAGCAGGTGGCCCGCGATTATCTGCGCCGGCAGGGCTTGCTGCGCGAGTAGGGGCGGCGGGTTTTCAGGTAGCCTGACAGGCCGCACAGCGGCCATACGCCGCAATGCAGCTGGGGCGGCGTAATCGAGCATTAATAATGCCTCAGTTTTTCCAATTAAACTTTGCTTGGCCTATTTGATTGTCCATGCCGGAATCGATGAGAATAAATGGATCAAGATAGCATAAATGAAGAATTCTCCGTAGCCGTATTTAGCAATAAAGCATTCGTTATCCTATCGTTGGTTTTTCTATTGCTGATGACGCTTGTTTTTACCGCTGTTTGGTATTGGGGATTAACAGGTATTCATCCGGCAAAGGCTTTGGCAGCGTGTGTTGTTTTGATATGGGTGATGCTTTCTTCTGAAATATACAGTAGAAGGCTTCACTTTTTGCCTTCCGGTTTGGTTGTCAAAGATATTCATGATGGTAGGCTTATTTCGGAGATAAAAATCGAATCCTATCATTCCTATTTCTTTGTTCTAAAGAAAATAGGATGGATTCTTAGGGTTTATGACGGCAGTAAACACCATTTCTTTTTTGTTACCGCAAAATCGTTTCTACAATGGGAAGAAGTTGAAGAAGAAACGCTCGATAGATTAAATAAGTTTTTAAAAAATCATTACCCATTAAACAATATTTTTGTTGATAGATTTATATTTTTTCTGACATATGTATTCTATCCGCTGCTCATTGTTTTTCTCATCTTTGCTACTCAAAAAATTGCATACTGGATAAAGTATTAAATAACAATACATGGGTATTTCTGCAGCTAAAAAATAAAGTTTTTATCTTGTGTCAGAATACGGCCTAATGATTAAGAAGGATTGGGAGAACAAGATGGGTGCGACGGGTGATTCGGTGATGATTGAGTTTCGCAACGTCAGCAAGCATTACGGCGGCCAAGCCGCAGTGGCAGATTTGAACCTCAGTGTTTACGAAGGCGAATTTTTCGTGCTGGTGGGCGGCTCGGGCAGCGGCAAATCCACCACTTTGCGCATGATCAACGCGCTCACCGAGCCCACCGAAGGCAATGTGTATTTCCGCGGCCAGCGCATCAAAGACTACCCCATCCGCCCGCTGCGCCACCGCATCGGCTATGTCTTGCAGCAAATCGCCCTGTTCCCCACCATGACGGTGGCGCAAAACATCGGCCTGATGCCGGATATTCTGGGCTGGAGCAAAGCCGCCCGCCAAGCGCGCATGGCAGAGCTGCTCGAATTGGCGGGTCTGCCGGCGGCATACGCCGCGCGCTATCCGCACGAACTCTCGGGCGGCGAACAGCAGCGCATCGGCATTTTGCGCGCCTTGGCGGCCAAACCCGATATTTTGCTGATGGACGAGCCGTTTTCCGCGCTCGATCCCTTGTCGCGCCGCGCCCTGCAGGATGCAATTGCCGACATCCACCGCCGCTTGGGCACCACCATTGTGTTTGTGACCCACGACATGCAGGAAGCCCTGCGTCTCGGTTGCCGTATCGGCGTGATGGAGGCCGGCAGGCTGTTGCAGGCGGACACCCCCGCAGCCGTGCAACATCATCCGGCCACCCCCTATGTGGCCTCTTTGTTCCGCCACACCCAAACCAGCGTGGAAAACGTGTTGGCCGATATTGCCAAACTCAGTGCCGACGAACAGCGGCAGCTGCTGGCCCGCTGGCCGGCTGCCCAAGCCTACTAAACTGCCCGCCCTGCGGCCGATAGACAAACCGGCGGATGTCCGCCAGCCGAAAGAAGTGCCATGAATGCCTTAACCCTCGATTTTATTTGCCAAACCCTCAAGCTGCCGCTGCCGGCCGGCGCCCGTGCCGATGCGCCGGTGCGCATCATTACCGACAGCCGCCAAGCGCAATCGGGCGATGTGTTTTTTGCTCTGGCCGGCGACAAACACGACGCCCATGATTTTGTGCCGCAGGTATTGGCCGCCGGCGCCTATGCGGTGGTGTCGCGCGCCGATTGCGCCGGGCTTTCAGGTAGCCTGAAAGTGGCCGACACCCTGGCCGCGCTGCAAACCTTGGCCGCCGCCTGGCGCGAGGAGGTGGATCCCTGGGTCTTCGGCATCACCGGCTCGTCCGGCAAAACCACGGTTAAAGAAATGCTGGCTGCGGTGTTGCGCCGGCATTTCGGCGACGATGCGGTGCTGGCCACCGCCGGCAATTTCAACAACCACATCGGCCTGCCGCTCACCTTGCTGCAATTGCAGCCCGCCCACCGTTATGCGGTGATTGAGATGGGCATGAACCATTTCGGCGAACTGGCGGCGCTCACCCGCCTGGCCCACCCCGATGCCGCGCTGGTGAACAACGCCCTGCGCGCCCATGTCGGCTGCGGCTTCGACGGCGTGGCCGATATTGCCCGCGCCAAAAGCGAAATCTATCAGGGGCTACCTGAAAACGGCAGGGCACTGATGCCCGCTCAAGATCCGAATGTTGCGGTGTTCCAAGTTGCCGTACAGGGTTTGAACAGCCGTACTTTCGGCGTGGACGAGGGCGATGTCCATGCCGAAAACGTGGTTTTGGCGCCGCTTTCCTGCACATTCGATTTGGTGTGCGGCCAAGAACGCGCCGCCGTCAGCCTGCCGGTGCCCGGCCGCCACAATGTGCACAATGCCGTGGCCGCCGCCGCGCTGGCGCAAACCGCCGGCCTGAGTCTGGCGCAGATTGCCGAAGGTCTGGCCGGTTTTGCCAATATCAAAGGCCGCCTGCAAATCAAAGCCGGCCTGCGCGGCAGCACGGTGCTGGACGACACCTACAACGCCAATCCCGACAGCATGAAAGCCGCGCTGGATGTGCTGGCGCAACTGCCGCCGCCGCGCGTGTTTGTGATGGGTGATATGGGCGAGCTGGGGGAAGACGAAGCGGCGGCCATGCACGCCGAAGTCGGCGCCTATGCGCGCGGGCTGGGCATTGAAACCGCCTATTTTACCGGCCGCCACAGCGCCGCCGCCGCCCAAGCCTTCGGCAGCCAAGGCCGCTGGTTCGCCGACCAAGCCGCACTGAGCCAAGCCCTGCGTCAAGATTTGCCCGAGGGCGCGCAAGTGTTGGTCAAAGGCTCGCGCTTTATGCAGATGGAAAGAGTGGCGGAAGCTTTGGTTTTTTAGAATAAGCGTAAAGTAACAGGCTACCTGAAAGCTTTCAGGTAGCCTGTTGGCAGCGGCGCGGTGTTGGCGCCGGTTGGAGGCGGATTACCATTCGAGGTTGACACCCAGGTGGTAAACGGCTGCGCCGCCTCGGGTATTGAAGGCAACGCCGGCTTTGGTGGCGAACTGTTCGTTAAAGCGGTAGCCCGCGCCCACGGCCACGGCGCTTTGTTTGCGGTAGCCGCCTACTGCGGCGGTGAGGTTGAATTTGCCCACGCCGTAAGGCTGGAACAGGCCTGCCAAGGCGGCTTGTGCGGCGAAACCGCGCTCGGTTTGCTGTTTCAGGTCGCGCACTTCGCCGGAAAGTTGTTGCAGGCCGGCGCTGTTGCGGGCGATTTGTGCCTCGGCTTCGGCTGTGCGTAATCCTTGTTGGTTGAGTCGCTGGTTGATTAAATCGCGGTTGGCGGCGATTTCGGCCTGATGGCGGCGGATGGCGGTGTCGTGTGCGGCGACGGCGTCGCGGTTGCGCTCGCTTTGGGCTTGTTGGGCGGCCAGTTGTGCCTGATGGGCTTTCAGGGTGCCGGCCTGTTCGCGCAAGGTTTGGCCGTGCCGGTCTATGGCTTGTTGGGCGGTGTCGAGGCGGCCGCTTTGCTGTTGCAGGGCGTTTGTGTTGGTTTCGATACGGCCGAAATTGCTGTGGATGGCCGTGGTGTTATCGGCAATCGATTGGCCTTGCCGGTCTGTGGTTTGCTGGGTGGCATCGAGGCGGCTGCTTTGCTGTTGCAGGGCTTTTTGATTGGCGGTAATGCTCTGGCGGTTGGCGCCGATCAGGCCGGCTTGGGCGTTGAGGTTGGCCACATTGGCATTGATGCGTTGCTGGTGGTTGTCGATGCGTTGCGTGTTTTGGTCGATTTGGGCGATTTTTTCCGGATCAACGCCGTTGCCTAAGCTGATGCGCTGCAGTGCGGCTTGGGTGTCGGCAATGTTCCTGGCCTGCTGTTCTAAGGTGGCGCGGTTTGCGCCGATCTGGGTTTGGTTGGCTTGAATGCGGTCTGCTTGTTGTTGAAGCGCGTTTGTGTTGGCTTCGATACGGCCGAAATTGCTGTGGATGGCCGTGGTGTTGTCGGCAATCGACAGGCTGTGCCGTTCTATGCCGGCTTGCTGTTTTTTCAATTCTTGATCCAACACCAAGAGCTCGTTTTGCTGTTCGCCGCTGGTCAGGGTCAGGTTGGCCAGGTTTTGGGTGTTTTGGGTGGCGGCTGCTTGGACTTGGCTGAGGCTCTGTTTCAGCGATTGGTGTTCTGCTTCCAGCAGGTTGAGGCGGTTCGGGGTGTCGCCGGCATAGGCGGTGCCGGACAGGACGCTGAGGATGAGGGCGGCGGTTTGGGCGGGGCGGAAAAGTCGGGTCATATTTGCTCTCCTGAAAATCATGGTCATGGATGTTGCGGCCGTGCTGCCGGTGTGTTCCGGTGCGGCTGGATTGGTGAATGTAAAGACGTGGCGGCAGGAGGGATCTGACAATTGCCTGGCCGAATTTTTGGAATTTTTTCTTATTTGTCTGTTTTTTCTAGTTTTAAAATTCAGTTAATTTTCTTTTCCGGCATATTGTGCTTATGTGCGGCGAGTGTTCAGGCGGCCTGAAAGTGCGCTTTTGTAAGCTTTGAGTAAAGCTTTGTTTGGCGGGGCAAGATTTTGTCTGCGCCGTATGTTGCGCCGCACACAAGGGCGGCATAAGGCATTAAAATGCCGGCTTTTCGCCGGATGCCGGTGTTTGAATGTGTTTGAGAAACAAGGGGCGGCCGTTTGGCGCGGTGTCCGGCCCGCATAGATCTGTCAGGATGTTTTTATGTTGTTATGGCTTGCCGATATTTTTCAAAACTGGATCAGCGGTTTCAATCTGTTTCAGTACACCACTTTCCGCGCGGTGATGGCGGCGCTGACGGCGCTGGTGTTTTCTTTGCTGTTGGGGCCGTGGACGATACGCAAGCTCACGGCTTTGAAGGCGGGCCAGGCGATCCGTCACGACGGCCCGCAAACACATTTGGTGAAGGCGGGCACGCCCACCATGGGCGGGGTGCTGATTTTGCTGGCGATTACGGTGTCCACCCTGCTGTGGGGGCGCTGGTCGAATCCGTATATCTGGATTCTCTTGCTGGTGTTGTTGGGTACCGGCCTGCTCGGTTTTTACGACGATTGGAAAAAGGTGGTTTATAAAGACCCCAACGGGGTGTCGGCCAAATTCAAAATGGTGTGGCAGTCGGCGGTGGCGCTGTTGGCCGGCCTCTTGCTGTTTTATGTGGCGGCCAATGCGGCCAACAATATTCTGATCGTGCCCTTCTTCAAACAGGTGGCGCTGCCTTTGGGCGTGATCGGTTTTGTGACGCTGGCCTATTTCACCATTGTCGGCACCTCAAATGCGGTCAACCTCACCGACGGCTTGGACGGCTTGGCGGCGTTTCCGGTGGTGTTGGTGGCCGGTGCGTTGGCGGTGTTTGCCTATGTGACCGGCCACGCCCAGTTTGCCCATTATCTGCAACTGCCGTTTGTGCCGGGGGCCAATGAAGTGGTGGTGTTCTGTGCCGCCATGTGCGGGGCCTGCTTGGGCTTTTTGTGGTTCAACGCCGCGCCGGCGCAGGTATTTATGGGCGATGTGGGTGCGTTGGCTTTGGGCGCGGCCCTGGGCACGGTGGCGGTGATTCTGCGGCAGGAATTTGTGCTGGTGATCATGGGCGGCCTGTTTGTGGTAGAGGCTTTGTCGGTGATGTTGCAGGTGGGCTGGTATAAGCGCACCAAGAAGCGTATTTTCCTGATGGCGCCCATCCACCATCATTTTGAGCAGAAGGGCTGGAAAGAAACCCAGGTGGTGGTGCGTTTTTGGATCATCACCATTGTGTTGGTGCTGATCGGTTTGAGCAGCTTGAAAATCCGCTAAATCCCTTCGTGAGGCTACCTGAAAGGCGGTTACCATGTTGTTGCAGATGTTGATTTTGCTGGCGATGGCCAAATTGCAGGAGCATGTGTACGAAGAAAGCTCGCGCGCCTGGCAATGGGCGGCGGCTTATGCGGCGGTGGTGGCGGTATTGAGTTTGCTGGCCGGCGGCAGCTTGGTCGGCACGCTGATTGGCGCTGCGCTGTGGGGTTTATACGCTTGGGGTTATTTTGCCTTGCTGCGCCAAGTAACCGACCAACTGCTGCTGTGGCTGCTGGTGATGGTGGGCGGGGCCGTTTTGCCGTTGTTGTTGGTGCTCAAAGCGATGGGTGCTGAATAGGCTACCTGAAAGCAAATCATGAAAAAAAATTGGCACAATCAAAATATTCTGGTGGCCGGCCTTGGCGGTAGCGGCCTGTCTATGCTCGATTTCTTTACCCGTGCCGGCGCGCGGGTGGCGGGCTACGATGCCCGGCTCGATGAGGCACGGAAGGCCGAATTGGCGGCGCGTTTTCCCCAGGCGCGCTGGTTTTCAGGTAGCCTGGCCGCTGCCTTGGCGGCCGGTTTCGACATTTTGGCGCTCAGCCCCGGCATCAGCCGCCGTCAGCAGGCCGTCCGCGCGTTTGAGGCGCAGGGTGGCGAAGTGCTGGGCGATGTGGCGGTGCTGGTGCGCGCGCTGGCCGGCAGCGGCAGCAAAATCATCGCCATCACCGGCAGTAACGGTAAAACCACGGTGACCTCATTGGTGGGTCATTTGTGCGCCCAAGCCGGGCTGGATACGGTGGTGGCCGGCAATATCGGCACGCCGGTGCTGGAGGCCTATTTACAACGGGCGGGCAAGCCTGCCGATGTGTGGGTGCTCGAACTTTCCAGCTTCCAATTGGAAACCACGCCCGAATTGGATGCCGATGCTGCGGTGTGCCTGAATATTTCCGAAGACCACCTCGACCGTTACGACGATTTGCTCGACTACGCCCGCAGCAAGGACGCGATATTTAACGGGCAGGGCGTGCAGGTGCTCAATGCCGACGATGTGTTCTGCCGCGCCATGAAGCGGGCCGGCCGCGAGGTGCGCTGGTTTTCCCTGCACGGGCAGGGCGGCTATGCCTTGCACGCGGGCGACCTGAAAGCCGACGGCGAGGCCATGATGCGCGCCGCCGAGATTCCGCTGCAAGGCAGCCACAATGCCGCCAATGTATTGGCGGCGCTGGCCTTGTGCGAAGGCATCGGCCTGCCGCGAGACGCTTTGTTGGCCGGCGTGCGCAGCTTTCAGGGTTTGCCGCACCGGGTGGAACTGGTGGCCGAGAAAAACGGCGTGCGCTTTATCGACGACAGCAAAGGCACCAATGTCGGCGCCACCTGTGCCGCCATTGCCGGCTTGGATGCGCCCATTGTGCTGGTGGCCGGCGGTCAGGGCAAGGGCCAGGACTTCACGCCCTTGCGCGAGGCGCTGAAAGGCAAGGTGCGCGGCGTGGTCTTGATCGGCGCCGACGCCGCGCAAGTCGGCCGCGATCTGGCCGGCTGCGGCGCAGAGCCCGAATACTTCGACGATTTGCCCGCCGCCACCCGCCGCGCCTACCAAATGGCCGAACCGGGCGACATCGTCCTGCTCAGCCCCGCCTGCGCCAGCTACGATATGTTCGAGGGCTATGCCCATCGGGCGCAGGTGTTTATCGACACCGTGCGCGGTTTGTGAGGCGTTCAGGTAGCCTCTCCGCGCGGTTCAGGCTACCTGAACGCCGCAGATTTAAGGAATCGGAAGCATGAGTGATCTGATGCTGTTTGTGCTGTTCGGCGCCGTGGTCGGCTGGGCGGTTGCCTAGCGGTGCCGCGGCCGGCAGGCACTATGGAGCGTGGCGGTTGCCGGAGCGGCGGCTGTGTTGGCAGCTTTTGCCGTGTATCAGGCGGTGGCGTGGCGCGGTGATGCGGCCGGCGAATACCGCGCGTGGATGCCGCTGTTTGTGTTGCCGGCCGGTTTGGCGGGGTTGTTATCCGGCAGTCTGTATCGTGTGTTGCGCCGCATAGGCGGTGGTTTCAGGTAGCCCGTTGCCTGTTTTGTTGATCCATAAAGTGAAGTCAAGATGTTTACCGAATCCAAACTGCTCGACCGCAAACTGCTGCGCCACGGGCACACCGTGGACCAAACCCTGTTGTGGCTGTTGGTGTTGATGCTGGGTTTCAGCCTGGTGATGGTGTATTCCGCTTCGGTCGCCTATGCCGGACAGGACGGCAGCAAGTGGTTTTATCTGCAGCGCCAGGCCGGCTATATCGGCGTGGGCGCTGTGCTGGCTTGGGTGGCGTTTAGGCGGCCTTTGAGTTTTTGGCGGCGGCATTCCCTGCTGATTTTGGTGGGCAGCCTGATTTTGCTGCTGGTGGTATTGGTGGTGGGGCGGGAGATTAACGGCGCCAAACGCTGGATCCATGTCGGCCCGGCCAATATCCAGCCCACCGAGATTTTCAAGCTGGCGGTGATTTTGTACCTCTCTGGTTTCTTTATGCGCCGCTCCGATGTGCTGACCAAGCTGAGCAAGGTGTGGTTTGCAGCAATTCCGGTGGCCATCGGGCTCACGCTGATTATGTTTCAGCCCGATTTCGGCTCGTTTGTGGTGGTGGCGGTCATCATGACGGGTATGATTTTTCTGGCCGGCTTGTCGATGCGCTGGTTTGCTTTGGTGATGGCCGGCGGCCTGTCGGCCATGGTGATGATGGTGGCGTTGGTGCCCTACCGCATGGCGCGGGTAACGGCCTTTCTCGACCCCTGGCAAGATCCGCTCGGCAAAGGCTACCAGCTCACCCATTCGTTGATGGCGATCGGTCGCGGCGGCTGGACGGGCGTGGGGCTGGGCGCCAGTTTGGAGAAACGCTTTTATCTGCCCGAGGCGCATACCGATTTTATTCTGGCGGTCATCGGCGAAGAATTCGGCTTCATCGGCATGATGGTGCTCACCGCTTGCTATGTGTGGCTGGTGTGGCGGGCGTTTTCCATCGGCAAAATGGCGCGCGATGCGGAGCAGTTTTTCGGCGCCTATGTGGCCAAAGGGGTGGGCATTTGGATCGGCATTCAGAGCTTTTTCAATATCGGCGTCAACATCGGCCTGTTGCCCACCAAGGGCCTCACCCTGCCGCTGATGTCTTACGGCGGCTCGGCGCTGATCATGACCCTGGTGGCCTTCGCCCTGCTGCTGCGCGTGGATTATGAAACGCGGCGGGTGATGCGCGGCTTTAAAGTGTGATACGCGGCTTTCAGGTAGCCTCAAGCCGATAAAAGGCTACCTGAAAACCGTTTTGACAGTTCCCTTTTGCAACGGGAGGACAGCATGAGCGGAAAAACTTTTCTTCTGATGGCCGGCGGCACCGGCGGCCATATTTTCCCCGCCTTGGCCGTGGCCGACGCCCTGAAACGGCGCGGACACCATGTGGTGTGGCTGGGCAGCGAAGGGGCGATGGAAACCCGCATCGTGCCGCAGCACGGCATCGCCTTGGAAACGCTGGCGATCAAAGGCGTGCGCGGCAACGGCCTCAAACGCAAGCTGATGCTGCCCTTTACCTTGTGGCAAACCATTTCGGCGGCCAAGCGGATTTTGAAAAAACACCGCATCGACTGCGTGATCGGCTTCGGCGGTTTCGTCACCTTCCCCGGCGGCATGGCGGCCAAATTCAGCGGCATTCCGATTGTGATCCACGAGCAAAACGCCGTGGCCGGCTTATCGAACAAGCTGCTGGCCAAGTATGCCCGCCGCGTGCTGTACGCCTTCCCCAAAGCCTTCGACCATGCCGACGGCTTGGTGGGCAATCCGGTGCGCGCCGACATTGCCGCCCTGCCGCCGCCGGCCGAACGCTTTGCTGGCCGTTCCGGCAAGTTGAACGTGCTGGTTACCGGCGGCAGCCTGGGGGCCGACATCCTCAACCGCCTGCTGCCCGAAGCGCTGGCGCTGTTGCCCGCCGAGCAGCGGCCGCAGCTCTACCACCAAAGCGGGCGCGGTAAGCTGGGCGATTTGCAGCAGCGCTATCAGGCATTGGGCGTGCAGGCCGAATGCGTGGAGTTTATCGACGACATGACCGCCGCCTACCGTCATGCCGATGTGGTGGTGTGCCGCGCCGGCGCGCTGACGATTGCCGAGCTGACCGCCGCCGGCGTGGGCGCGCTGCTGGTGCCCTATCCGTACGCGGTGGACGACCACCAAACCGCCAACGCCCGCTTTATGGCGGCCGCCGAAGCGGCTTTACTGCTGCCACAAAGCGAGTTGACGGCCGAGAAGCTGGCTTCTATCTTAGGCGGCCTCAACCGCGACACCTGCCGCCAATGGGCGGAAAACGCCCGCACACTGGCAAATCCCGCCAGCGCCGACAAAGTGGCCGAAGCGGCCTTGGCTTTGGTGTGATGGGTTTTAGGTGATTAACGCTTTTCAGGTAGCCTGAGACCTTTGCAAAACCCCCATCTGCGGCGCATTTCTGCGTTGTGTGCTGCTCGCTCGCTTGCCTATCTGTATGATATGTCTACGCTCGCTGCGCTGCTACGCCTTGAACTGCATCCACATCTGAGAGTTTTGCAAAGGTCTCAGCCTGAAACGAAGTCGGCCTGATAAACAAACAGACACCATTTCCGCATCAAGGAAATGGTGTCTGTTTTTCTGCGCCCAGTCTTAGCCGAACATCTGCCGAGGCTACCTGAAAGCGGAGGCCGCTGCCGGTTACGCTTCGGCCTCGGGTAGGTCGTTTTCAGCGGCGCTCGGCACGCTGTTGCCTGCGCCGTTTTCGCAGCCGTTTTCTGCCTCAGGCTCTTCGTCCACCCGTTCGAGGCTGACCAGGGTTTCGCCTTCGTCCAGATTGATCAGCTTCACGCCGGCGGCGGCGCGGCCGGTTTCGCGGATTTGCGCCACTTTGGTGCGGATCAGCACGCCGCCACTGGTGATCAACATCAAGTCGTCGCTTTCCGCCACCAAGGTGGCGGCCACCAAATCGCCGTTGCGCTCGCCGGTGTTGATGGCGATATTGCCTTGGCCGCCTTTGCCTTTGCGGCTGTAATCGGCAATCGGCGTGCGTTTGCCGTAGCCTTTGGCGGTGGCGGTGAGCACCTGCGGTTCGCCCTGTTCGCATTCGGGGGCGAAGGTGATGAGGCTGACGATGCGGCCGTCGGCCGGCAGACGCATGCCGCGCAGGCCGCCGCTGCCGCGGCCGGAGGGGCGCACGCCTTTGTTGGCGGCGGCTACGCCGTGGTCGGCATCGCTGTCGTGTTCGGCGTCTTCCGCTTCGTTGGGGCTACCTGAAAGCGGGCTGTCGTCGTCAGAGCCGTCGTGCTCGGCCTCGGCGCTTTTCTCCCAGTATTCGTTGAAGCGGATGGCTTTGCCGAGGTTGGAGAACAGCATGATGTCGTCGCTGCCGGAAGTGCGCGCCACGCCCACCAGGCTGTCGCCTTCTTTCATGGCGATGGCTTTGATGCCTTTGCTGCTCACGTTTTTGAAGGCGGAGAGCTGCACTTTTTTCACCATGCCCTGCGCGGTGGCGAAGAAAACGTATTGGTCGGCAGGGAAGTCGCGCACCGCCAAAATGGCGGACACTTTTTCGTTTTCTTCCAATTGGATGACGTTGTTGATCGGGCGGCCGCGCGAGTTGCGGCCGCCTTCGGGCAGGCGGTATACCTTGATCCAGTGGCAGCGGCCGAGGTTGGTGAAGCACATCAGGTAGTCGTGGGTGTTGGCCACAAACAGGGTTTCGATGAAGTCTTCGTCTTTGGTGGCGGCGGCCTGTTTGCCGCGGCCGCCGCGGCGCTGGGCTTGGTAGTCGCTGGTGGGCTGGGTTTTGATGTAGCCGCTGTGGGTGAGGGTGACCACCATGTCGCGCGGGGGGATGAGGTCTTCGTCGGCGATGTCGCCGCCGAAGGGGTTGATTTCGCTGCGGCGCTCGTCGCCGAATTGCGCTTTGACGGCAATCAGTTCGTCCTGCATGATTTGGCGGATGCGCTCGGGCTTGGCCAGAATGTCGAGCAGGTCGATGATGGCGGCCATGATGTCCTTGTATTCGCGAACGATTTCGTCTTGGTCGAGGCCGGTGAGGTTGCGCAGGCTCATGCGCAGGATGGCGCGGGCCTGTTCGTCGGAGAGCCAGTAGCCGTCGGCATGCAGGCCGCGGTTTTCAGGTAGCCCTTCGGGGCGGGCCATGCGCAAATCCAAATCGGTGCGCGAGAGCATATCGGCCACCAGTTGCGAGCGCCACGGGCGGGCGAGCAAGGCTTCGCGGGCAGCTTCTACGTCGGCCGAGGCTTTAATCAGCGCGATCATTTCGTCGATGTTCGACAGGGCGACCGCTTTGCCTTCGGCGATGTGGCCTTCCTGGCGCGCTTTTTTCAGGCGGAACAGGGTGCGGCGGGTCACCACTTCGCGGCGGTGGCGCAGGAATTCACGCAGAATCTGTTTGAGGTTTAACAGGCGCGGCTGGCCGTCCACCAGGGCCACCATATTGATGCCGAAGCTGTCTTGCAGCTGGGTGAGTTTGTAGAGTTGGTTGAGCACCACTTCGGCGTTTTCGTTGCGCTTGAGCTCGATGACGATGCGCATACCGGATTTGTCGGATTCGTCGCGCAGCTCGCTGATGCCTTCCACGGTTTTCTCGCGCACCAGTTCGCCGATTTTTTCCACCAGTTTGGCTTTGTTGACCTGATAGGGGATTTCGTCAACGATGATGGCTTCGCGTTCGCCGTTTTTGCCGATGGGCTCGATGTGGGTTTTGGCGCGCATCACCACACGGCCCCGGCCGGTGTGGTAGCCTTCGCGCACGCCGGCCATGCCGTAGATGGTGGCGCCGGTGGGGAAGTCGGGTGCTTTGATGAGGTTGATCAGCTCTTCGATGTCGGTGTCGCCGTCTTCGAGCAGTTTGAGGCAGGCATCTACGGTGTCGTTGAGATTATGCGGCGGGATATTGGTGGCCATGCCCACGGCGATGCCGGAGGAGCCGTTGACCAGCAGGGAGGGCACGCGGGCGGGGAGAATCAGCGGCTCGTGTTCGCTGCCGTCGTAGTTGGGACCGAAATCGACGGTTTCTTCTTCGATGTCGGCCAGCATTTCGTGGGCGATGCGGGCCATGCGGATTTCGGTGTAACGCATGGCGGCGGCGCCGTCGCCGTCCACCGAGCCGAAGTTGCCCTGGCCGTCGACAAACATATAGCGCAGGGAAAAGTCCTGCGCCATGCGCACGATGGTATCGTACACCGCGCTGTCGCCGTGCGGGTGGTATTTACCGATCACGTCGCCCACCACGCGGGCGGATTTTTTATAGGCGCTGTTCCAGTTGTTTTTCAATTCGTGCATGGCGTAGAGCACGCGGCGGTGCACGGGTTTGAGGCCGTCTCGCACGTCGGGCAGGGCGCGGCCGACAATCACCGACATGGCGTAGTCCAGATAGGACTTGCGCATTTCGTCTTCAAGACTGACGGGTATGGTCTCTTTGGCAAACTGGTGGTCGTTTGTGCTGCTCATGACGGTGCGGCCCCGGAATTTAAAAACGCGCGATTTTACCACATAAGGCTACCCGAAACATAAGGCTACCTGAAACGGGCCGCGCGGTCATCTGCGCGGCCCGTTTCAGGTAGCCTGATTGGCCGGATGGCGGCGGCGGTCAGCCTTCGGCGGCTTCGTTCAATGCGTTGATGCTGTAACCGCCGTCCACATAGGTGATTTCGCCGGTGATGCCGGAAGCGAGGTCAGAGAGCAGGAAGGCGGCGGTGTTGCCCACTTCTTCAATGGTCACGTTGCGGCGCAGCGGATTGTGGGCGGCCACATGGCTGAGCAGTTTGCCGAAATCGGCAATGCCGGCGGCGGCCAAGGTTTTGATGGGGCCGGCGGAAATGCCGTTGCAGCGGATGCCTTCCGGGCCGACGCAAGCGGCGGTAAAGCGCACGCCGGCTTCCAAGCTGGCTTTGGCCATGCCCATCACGTTGTAGTTGGGGATGGCGCGGACGGCGCCGAGGTAAGACAGGGCCAAGATGGCGCTGTTGCGGCCGCGCATCATGGGGCGGGCGGCTTTGGCCAAAGCCGGCAGGCTGTAGGCGGAGACATCGTGAGCAATGTTGAAGGCTTCGCGGCTGATGTTGTCGAGAAAGTCGCCGCCCAAGGCTTCTTTCGGGGCGAAGGCAATGGCGTGCACCAAGCCGTCCAGGCCGTCCCAAGAGCGGCCCAAATCGGCAAAAACTTGCTCGATTTCGGCGTCGTTTTGCACGTCGCAGCGGAACACCAGTTCGGAGCCGAGTTCGGCCGCCATTTTGCGCACGCGCTCCTCGAGCTTGTCCACCACATAGGTGAACGCCAGCTCGGCACCTTGTTCGCGGCAGGCTTTGGCAATGCCGTAGGCAATCGAGCGCTCGGAAATCATGCCGGTAATCAGGATTTTTTTACCTTGCAAAAAGCCCATGTTTTGTCCTTCGTTTGTGTCGTGGTTTGTTGTACTGTGAAGCGGCGGGATGCTGGTTTTGGCCTGGTCGCCGCTGTGTAAAGCGGCGCATTATAACGAATTTTAACGGGAGAGAACAGACGCTTGCCGGGCGCGGGCCCCGGACCGGAAAAGCCGAAGCCCGCTGTTTCAGGCAGCGGGCTTCAACCTTCGGTTTTGAGTATTGGGATGTCAAGAAATCTGGTGTCGCTAGGCGTACTCCTGTGCGGGTGTTGGAGAGAATGGCTTTGAGATAATGAAATCGGCCAACCCTGTGAGTGGGTGGTTGGAGTGGATTATACACAAACGATAATTATTATCAATAAATAAAATGCGAAAATATCTTAATCAGGCTGAATGTGATGATAATTAAAATCTATTGCTTAGGAGCGGGCCGATTATCTCGGTGTCGGGCTGCTATAATGCCGCACTTTTTGCCTCTTTCTTTTCCCAATATTTAAAAGACCTGCTATGAGCTATTCCGTCCAGCGCACCGTTGCCGAACAACTGCTTCACGCCAACCGCCTGCACGAACACCACTTGGCGGCGGCTTTGGCCCAAATCGGCAGCCACCGGGTTGATTATGCCGACATCTACTGCCAGCACACGGCTTTCGAGAGCTGGCATTTGGAAGAGGGCATGGTGAAATCCGGCAGCTTCCAAATCGACCAAGGCGTGGGCGTGCGGGCGGTATCCGGCGAAAAAACCGCTTTCGCTTATTCCGATAATCTGACCGCCGAGGCTTTGGCGCAGGCGGCACGGGCGGTGCGCACCATCGGCGCGGCGGGGCAAAACCGCTCGGCCGATTTGCGTTTTCAGGTAGCCTCGGTGCCGCCCCTGTACGATGCGGCCAATCCGATTGCCGGCTTGGATTCGGCGGTCAAAGTGGCGTTGCTGGAGAAGGTGGAGCAGTTGGCTAAAGCGGCGGACCCGCGCATCGTGCAAGTGATGGCGGGGCTGACCTGCGAATACGAGATGGTCTATCTCGCCCGTTTGGACGGGCGGGTGGCGGCCGACATCCGGCCTTTGGTGCGCCTGAGCGTTACCGTGGTGGCCAAACAGGGCGAGCGGCGCGAGGCGGGCAGTGCCGGCGGCGGCGGCCGTTTCGGCTTGGCGTATTTTGATGACGGGTGTGTGCGCGGTTATGTGCAGGCGGCGGTGGCGCAGGCGCTGACCAATCTCGAATCGCGTCCGGCGCCGGCCGGGGCGATGACGGTGGTGCTGGGCAGCGGCTGGCCGGGCGTGCTGCTGCATGAAGCGGTGGGCCACGGTTTGGAAGGCGATTTCAACCGCAAGGGCACCAGCGCGTTTGCCGGCCGCATCGGCGAGCGGGTGGCGGCCAAGGGCGTGACCGTGGTGGACCAGGGCAATATCGAAGGGCGGCGCGGCTCGTTGAGTTTGGACGACGAAGGCAACGAAACCCGCCGCACGGTGTTGATTGAAGACGGCATTCTCACCGGCTACCTGCAGGACGAAACCAACGCCCGCCTGATGGGCACGGCGGTAACCGGCAACGGCCGCCGCGAAAGCTACGCTTCCGTGCCCATGCCGCGCATGACCAATACCTATATGGAAAACGGCAGCCACGAGCCCGAAGAAATCATCGCCTCCATCGACAAAGGGCTGTATGCGGTGAATTTCGGCGGCGGCCAGGTGGACATCACCAGCGGCAAATTCGTGTTCAGCGCGTCTGAAGCCTGGTGGGTGGAAAACGGCAAGCTGCAATATCCG
Source organism: Neisseria shayeganii 871 (assembly GCF_000226875.1). Taxonomy (GTDB): domain Bacteria; phylum Pseudomonadota; class Gammaproteobacteria; order Burkholderiales; family Neisseriaceae; genus Eikenella; species Eikenella shayeganii. The sequence continues at coordinate 1,178,893 of NZ_JH164926.1, read as the reverse complement.
GTGAAAGGCGCCACCATCATCGGCAACGGCCCCGAAGTGTTGAAGCACGTGAGCATGATCGGCAACGACACCGCCTTAGATCCCGGTGTTGGCGTGTGCGGCAAAGACGGCCAAAGCGTGCCGGTGGGCGTGGGGCAGCCCACGCTGCGCATTGACGCCGGCCTCACTGTGGGCGGCAGCGAAGCGGGTTAATGGGTCTCTTTAAGCGTTCGCATCATCATTCAGGCTACCTGAAAGGCTTTCAGGTAGCCTGAGACCTTTGCAAAAACCCCATCTGCGGCGCATTTCTGCGTTGTGCGCTGCTCGTTCGCTTGCCTATCTAGATGATATGTCTGTCCCACAGGGATTCCTGACGTTCACACTCGCTGCGCTGCTACGCCTTGAACTGCATCCACATCTGGGGGTTTTGCAAAGGTCTCAGCCTGAATCGTTTTTGTCTCTTTGGCCGGCTAATTGTGTGCTAAATTTCGGCGCGTATGATTGCCGTGTATCAAACCCGATTGCCTCGCCGCCCATGCCCGCTTTCCGTCACTCCCTCCAGCTGCGCCTGAATGCCGCCTTTTCTTTGCTGTTTTTGCTGCTGGCCGTTTTGGCCGGCGGCTTTGCGTTTTACGACACCTATCAGCAAACCAACGACTTCCAAGACGATTTGTTGAGGCAAACCGCTGCCTACATCAATCCGAATGCACCGCCGCCGAAGATGCCCGATGTGGACAACGATGTGCGGATCTATGTCGATTATCCCGGCGAAACACAGCAAGACGATGAGGATGAACGCGATCTGGACCTGCCCGGGCATTTGGCAGACGGCCTGCACACGGTTTATGAGGGCGGCGACAGCTACCGAGTGTACGTGCGCCACACGCCGCAGGGGCGGGTGGCGGTGTGGCAGGAAAACGAATACCGCGAGGAATTGGCCGCCCGCTCGGCGTGGAACAGCGTCTTGCCGCTGTTGCTGCTGATTCCCTTAATCAGCTTGCTGACCATGTGGATCATCCGGCGCACCTTGCGGCCGGTGAGCGAATTGTCGGCACATGTGGAAGCGCGCGGCAGCCAAGATTTGTCGCCCTTGCCCGAAGCCGGCATGCCGGCGGAAATCCGTGGCTTTGTGCAGGCCTTGAACCGTTTGTTGGAGCGGATTGAGGCGGCGGTGCAGCAACAGCAGCGCTTCATTGCCGACGCCGCCCACGAGCTGCGCAGCCCGATGACGGCTTTGTCGCTGCAGGCCGAACGCTTGGCGCAGCAGCCGCTGCCCGAGCCGGCGGCCGGCCGGCTGGCGGCGTTACAGCAGGGCATCCGCCGCAACCGCCAACTGTTGGATCAGCTGCTGTCTCACGCGCGGGCGCAAAACAGCGAGGCCGGCGGGCGCCATGCCGCTGTTCATGCGCAGGCTGTGTTCCGCCGCGTGGTGGAGGATTTGCTGCCTTTGGCGGAGGCGAAAGAGCAGGATTTCGGTGTGGCCGACGCGGCCGACCCGGTGTGCTATGCCGATGAAACGGCGCTCTATACCCTGCTGAAAACCTTGGCCGACAATGCGTTGCGCTATACGCCGGCCGGCGGGCAGATTGATTTGTGGGCCGAGGAAACCGCCGACCATATCGTGTTCCATGTCGAAGACAACGGCCCCGGCATTGAGCCGGCGGAGCGGGAACGGGTGTTGGATCCGTTTTACCGCATTTTGGGCAGCGGCGAGGAAGGCACTGGTTTGGGTTTGTCGATTGCCGATGCGGTGGCGCGGCGTTACGGCGGCCGTTTGGTATTGAGCGACAGCCGCCGTTTCGCCAGCGGCCTGCATGTGGCGGTGTATTTGGACAAGCGTTGTTTGCAGGCTTGAGAATGTGGGCGCGGCCATTGTGCTGACGGATGTTGAAGCCAAGTTTTTGCTTGTCGGGCACAGCATAAGGTCTCAGCCTGATTTGTTGCGGGCGGCATACAGTAGGAGCGATTGGCCGTGGTAATCAAGCCCCGCCTGCATCATGCGGCAGGGCTTTGGCGTGTTTTGCCGATCAGGCGTAGCGGATAAGCGACAAATCGCTGGTTTCGATTTCGGGCTTCACTTCGCCCACTAGGTCGGCGGTAATTTTGCCCGAACCCAAACCCATGGTCCAACCCAGCGTGCCGTGGCCGGTGTTGGTGAACAGGTTGGTGAAGCGGGTGGCGCCGATAATCGGCGTGCTGTCGGGCGTCATCGGGCGCAGGCCGCTCCAGAAGGTGGCGGCGCCCACGTTGCCGCAGCCGGGGAACAGCTCGTTTACCACCAGCTCCAGCGTTTCGCGGCGTTTGGGCGACAGCTGGATGCGGTAGCCGGACAGCTCGGCCATGCCGCCCACGCGGATGCGTTCGTCGAAGCGGGTGATGGCCACTTTGTAGGTTTCGTCGATGATGGTGGACACCGGCGAGCGGGATTCGTCGCTCATCGGAATGGTGAGCGAGTAGCCTTTCACCGGATACACCGGCAGGCGGATGTCGAGCTGGGCCAAGAGCTGGCGGCTGAAGCTGCCTAAGGCGCAGACGTAGCGCTCGGCGCTGAAATGCTCGCCGCCGGCGGTGAGGCCGGTGATGCGGTTGCCTTGGGTGGCGATGTGCTGGATTTCGCGGCCGTAATGGAACACCACGCCGGCATCGGCACACATTTTGGCCAGGCGGGTGGTAAACAGGTGGCAGTCGCCGGTACCGTCGTTGGGCAGGTGCAGGCCGCCGGCAATCAGGTTGGCGGCTTGGGCCAGCGCCGGTTCTTTGGCGGCACAGGCGGCGGCACCTTCCAACAGCTCGAAGGGCACGCCGTAATCGCGCAACACCTGCATGTCTTTGGTGGCGGCATCGATTTGCTGCTGGGTGCGGAAGATTTGCAAAGTGCCTAGCTGGCGGCCTTCGTAGCCGATGCCGGTTTCCGCTTCCAGACGGGCGAGCATTTCGCGGCTGTATTCGGAAATGCGCACCATGCGGTCTTTATTCACGATATAGGCCGAGTCGGTGCAGTTTTGCAGCATCTGCCACAGCCATTGCAATTGGAACAGGCTGCCGTCGGGGCGCAGCAGCAGGGGGGAATGTTCTTTAAACAGCCATTTGGCGGCTTTTTGCGGAATGCCGGGGGCGGCCCAAGGCGTGGTGTAGCCGTAAGAGAGCTGGCCGGCGTTGGCGAAACTGGTTTCCAGCGCGGCGCCCTGTTCGCGCTCGATAACGGTAACTTCATGACCGGCCTGGCGCAGATACCAGGCGGTGGCGATGCCGGTGATGCCGGCGCCCATGACGATGACCTGCATGCGTTCTCCTTTGTTTTGTGTGTTAGTGAATTGCGCAAGTCTAATGCTTTTCAGGTAGCCTTTTTCACTTTATTGATGTATTTTTAAAATGAAATATTCTGAAAATTAACTTTTAAAAAGAGAAATTCAATATGCTGAAGCAGGCCGATAAGATAGACCGCAAAATTTTAAAGCTGTTGCAGGAAAACGGCCGCCTGAGCATGACCGAGCTGGCGGAGCGGGTGGGGCTGTCGGCCACGCCGGTCACGGAGCGGGTGCGGCGGCTGGAGCGCGACGGCTACATCACGGGCTATCACGCCCGCTTGAACCCCGCCCGTTTGGGTTACGGCCTGTTGGTGTTTGTGGAAATCAAGCTGCATTCCAAATCTGGCGATATTTTTGAGGAGTTCCGCCGCGAGGTGCTGAAAATTCCGCAGATTCTGGAATGCCATTTGGTGTCGGGCGAATACGATTATCTGCTCAAAGTGCGCCTGCCGGATATGTCGGCCTACCGCGATATGCTGGGCAAAATCCTGCTCCAGCTGCCTTCGGCGGTGGAGAGCCGCAGTTATGTGGTGATGGAGGAGGTGCGGGAAGGCGGGCTGCTGACCTGGGGGGAATAGGTTTGGGAGCGTGCCGGAGCGGGCAGGACGGTTTCAGGTAGCCTGAAAGGCAGGAGGGCAGCAGGCTACCTGAAAGCGGAAGGCGGTCTTATTCGGTCGGCCGTTGGCGCACGAAGGTGGCGAAACGCGGGGTGCCGTGGCGGGTAAAGCCGCGGTAGCGGTAGGTAATCGTGCTGCCGATAGGCGGCGGATGGGCACGGTCGTGGCGGCTGAAGCCGGAGCCGATGCGGAAGCGGCCGTGCCGGTTTTCGCAGGAAAGTGCGCCGAGCAGGCCTTCGTAACGGCCGCGCCCGGGGTGGTGCGCCACCACGCGGCATTCGGCGTCGTGCTCGCTTTTCATTTTTAGGATCAGCGGGCTGCGGCCGCGCGGATAAGGGGCGTGGGGATGGCGCAGAATCAGCCCTTCGCCGCCGCCGGCTTCAATGCGCTGCAACAGGGCGTGGGCGGCGGCGGCATCGGCCACCGGTATTTGTTCGATCAGGCGGATGCGGGTGTTCGGATGGTTTTTCAGGTAGCCCGAGAGGGCGGATAGGCGTTGCAGCAGGCCGCCTTCGGCGTCGGGCACGTCGAAAACGTGGTAGCGGATGGTCTGCCAGGCTTCGGGACGGTGGCCGCGCACGGCGGCGGAGGTGTGCTCGAAACGGCCGCGGCCGGCGTAGAGTTCGCCGTCCAGCGCGTAGGGCGGGAAGCCGCGGGTAAACCAGTCTGGCGCGGGCAGGACGTGGCCGCCGCGGCTGATGAGGTATTGCCCGTTCCAGAAGGCGCGTACGCCGTCGAGTTTTTCGCTGGCCAGCCAGCCGCGGATGCCTTGGCTGCGGTATTCCTGCGCCAGCATCATGTCGGCGGGGCGGACGTTTTCGGCGGCAGCGGGTGCGGTAAAGAGAAACAGCAGACAGCACAGGCGGAAGAACAGGGATTTCATGGCACGGCTCCTGTGAACGGGTGGGGAAAGGGCTACCTGAAAGCAGGCGGCCGATCGGTTTGCAGCAGGAAGTTTCGGTAGTGTGCGGCGAATTCGTCTGCGTGGCTGAGGAAGGGGGCGTGGACGGCGCCGGGAATCAGCTGCAGCCGGCTGCGGGGCAGGTGTTGTTGCAAGTATTCGCCCATGCGCGGCGGGGTGAGGGTGTCTTTGTCGCCGAACAGCAGCAGGATGGGGCAGCGGATCTGCGCCAGCAGGGGGCGGGCGTCGGCCTGGGAGAGGGCGTTTAAGGCATCGGCCAGGGCCGGCGGGGCGGAGGCGGCGGTGAGTTTGGCGAGCACGGCTTCCTGCAAATCGGTGTGGCGCTTGCTGTAGAGAAATTGCAACTGAATGAATTGGCGGATATATTTGGCGTAATCCTGCTGAAACAGCGGCAGCATTTTGCTGAGAGCGGGCTGGGTGAGCCCGGCCGGGTAGTCGGGCGCGGCCTGCAGTTTGGCAAAAGAGGCGGTGAGGCAGAGGCTGAGCACTTTGTGCGGATGCCGTGCGGCCAGATGCAGCGCAATCAGGCCGCCGAGCGACCAGCCGAGCAGGTGGACGGCAGCGGGCATTTGTGCGGCGTATTGGTTGGCAATGATGTCGATGTCGAAATGACCGTCATAAGCGGCGTCACCGTGGCCGGGCAGGTTGGGGCAGACCACGGCGGCCGGTTGCAGGCGTTCGGCCAGTGGGTCGAATACATGGCGGTTGGCGGCCCAGCCGTGCAGCAGCCAAATGGGAGGGGTATCGGACATGGCTTGGCTTTCTCAATGGTGCCGTCGGCTCAAGCAGGCCGCAGGCGGACAAAACTGCTGTGCATTATGCCATGCGCCGAGCGGAGTGCAGGCGGTTTGCGCCGCCTGCAGCGCGGATGCGGACACGCTGCGGCTGGAGGCGGGGCGGCATTGCCCTTTGTGCGGCGTGCCTTCGGCCTGGGGCACGCCCTGCGGCGCCTGCCAGCGCAAACCGCCGCCGCAGCAATATTTGCGGGCATCGTTCCGCTACGCGCCGCCGCTGAGCAATCTGCTGTATGCCTATAAATTTCTGGGGCAGAACCATTTGTACGCGGTGTTGGCCGAATGGATGCTGGCCGACATTCCGGCATGGCCGGACGGCGGGGCGCCCGATGCGGTGTTGGCGGTGCCCTTGAGCCGGCAGCGCCTGCAGCGGCGCGGTTTCAACCAAAGCGCCCTGCTGGCGGCCGCGGTGGCCGGTCAGCTGCAACTGCCGCTGCTGCCGCCTTCCGTGGTGCGCCGGCGGCACCGTGCGGCGCAAAGCACGCTGCCGAAAGCGCTGCGCCGGCGTAATGTGCGCGGGGTGTTTCAGGTAGCCGATTCCGAAGCGGTAATGGGGCGTAAACTGCTGTTAATCGATGATGTTGTTACCACCGGCGCAACACTGGCCGAATTGTCGCAAACCCTGATGCATTCTGGCGCGGCGGCGGTTTACTGCTGGGTGCTGGCGCGGCCGGATTGAAAAAAAATTGACGCGGGCGGCCGGTGTGCGGCATCATGCGCCCCGTTGCTAAGCGGCTGATTTATTGTGAATCAGCCTTTTTTATTGGAATGAAAAAGCGCCTCAGGCTACCTGAACGGCAGATTTGACCATGTTTACCGTCGTTTTGTATCAGCCGGAAATTCCGCCCAACACAGGCAATATCATTCGCCTGTGCGCCAACAGCGGGGCAGACCTGCACTTGGTGAAACCGCTCGGCTTTCCGCTCGATTCCGCCAAAATGAAGCGGGCCGGATTGGACTATCACGAGTTCGCCAGCCTCACGGTACACGAAACCTTTGCCGACTGCTTGGCCGCTTTGGCGGGCAGACGCATTTTTGCGCTCACCACCAAAGGCCGCACCCGCCCCGACCGGGCCGCTTTCCGGCCCGGCGACGTGTTTTTGTTCGGCCCGGAAACCCGCGGCCTGCCGGCCGACATCCTCGACAGCCTGCCGGCGGAGCAAAAACTCAGGCTGCCGATGAAAGCCGGCAGCCGCAGCATGAACCTTTCCAATACCGTGGCCGTGATGCTGTACGAAGCATGGCGGCAAAACGATTACGCAGGCGGCGAATAAACTGAACCGCCTCACCGCAACACACACCCCTACCACTCAAGAATGGAGCCCGTTTTGGCGAAACTGAAAAACGCATTTTTTATCGGTATGACCACCTGCATCGGTCTGTTTAGCAGCCTGATGAACACTGCTTCGGCAGAATCCTCAGGCAACCAGGCCAGACTCACCGCCCCGGTGTATCACGGCAACTCGGCCAATCTGCATCCCAGCGCCGTTGCCAAACCCGAAAGACTGCATCGTTCAGCCAACCGAAGCTATCAAGTGCGTGGCGTGCGCTATACCCCCGCCACCCGAGTTCAAGCCTTTACCCAAACCGGCCGCGCTTCTTGGTATGGTCGCCAATTCCACGGCCGTCTCACCGCCTCCGGCGAGCGTTACGACATGAACCTGATGACCGCCGCCCACAAAACCCTGCCGATTCCCAGCTACGCCCGCGTGACCAATTTGTCCAACGGCAAAAGCGTGGTGGTGCGCATCAACGACCGCGGCCCCTTCCACGGCAGCCGTGTGATCGACGTTTCCAAAGCCGCCGCCCAGAGCCTCGGCTTCATCAACAGCGGCACCGCCAATGTGCGTATCGAGCAAATCGTGCCTGAGCAACAACAGCAGGCCGCCGCGCCGGCGCGCGAAGCCGGCAGCATTTACGTGAATCTGCGCCGCTTCGACAACCGTGCCGACGCGCAAAGCTATCTGGAAGCAACCACCCGCCAGCTGCGCCACATGAACAATACCGCGCAACAGCTGCTGCTGGTGCCGCAGGACAGCGGTTTCGTGGTGCGCCTCGGCCCCTTCCAGCAGCAAGACCAGGCCGACCGCCTGAAACAGACCGTACTGGCTTCGGCTTAAGCCCATCTGTACTTATCGGCGGCAGGATCGCCCGCACATACGAAAGGCTACCTGAAACAGTTTTCAGGTAGCCTTTTGCTTTGGGAGGCCGTTTGGCTTACAGGGTTAAGCCGCCGGTTACTTCCAATGCCGCGCCGTTGATGTAGCTGGCTTCGTCGCTGGCGAGGAAGGCGTACACATTGGCGATTTCGCTCGGGTCGGCCAGGCGTTTCATCGGCACTTTATCGGCCATGGCGGCCAATACTTTTTCCGGCATGTCTTTCAGGATGGGGGTGGACACGAAGCCGGGGCACACGGCGTTGACGCGGATGCCTTTTTTGCCCAGTTCGCGCGACCAGGTTTTCACGAAACCGATGACGCCGAATTTGGTGGCGGCGTAATTGGTTTGGCCGAAGTTGCCGTACACGCCGACAACGGAGCTGGCGTTCAGAATCACACCGCTGCCTTGGGCCACCATGGTGTCCACCAGCGCGCGGGCCATGTTGTAAGTGCCTTTCAGGTTGATGTCCACCACCTTGTCAAACTGCTCTTCGGTCATTTTCACCAGTTGGGCGTCCATTACGATGCCGGCGTTGTTGACCAAGGTGTCGATGCGGCCGTGTTTGGCCAAAACGGCATCGCGCATGGCGTTGATTTGTTCTTTATTGGTTACGTCTACCACGTAGCCCTCGGCTTTGCCGCCTTGGTCGGTAATGGCTTGCACCGCAGCATCGATGCCGGCCTGGTTCAGGTCGCACACGATGACGGTGGCGCCTTCGGCGGCGAATTTCTCGGCAGTGGCCAAACCGATGCCGCTGGCGGCGCCGGTAATCACGGCTACTTTGTTTGCTAAACGCATGAATAATCTCCTTTAGTCAAGTCAAGATGAGGTGGGTGGGATGCAGCCCGGCAACGGCGGGGCCGCGAACATTATTTTTCCCGGCGGTAGAAACGGCTGTTCAGGTAGGCATCGGCGCCTTCGCGCAGCAAAACCAACACCACAGCCGCCAGCGGCAGGGCCAGGAGCATGCCGACGAAACCGAACAGGCTGCCGAAGGCCATCAAGGCGAAAATCACCCAAAACGGCGACAGGCCGATGCTCTCGCCCACGATTTTCGGGGTGATGAAAAAGCTTTCCAAAAACTGGCCGACGGCAAACACCGCCCACACCATCAGCAGACCCTGCCAAGAGGCGAATTGCAGCAGGGCGGCCATGGTGGCCAAAAGCAGGCCGGTGAAGGCGCCCAGATAGGGCACGAATACCAAGAGGCCGGCCACCATGCCGATGGCGAAGCCGGAATCGAGGCCGGTGAACATCAGGCCGAGGCCGTAGATCAGGCCCATGATCAGCATCACAGTGAGCTGGCCGCGCATGAATTGGCCCAGCACGCTGTCCATGCTGCGGGTGATGCGGGTGTAGGTTTCGATGTAGCGGCGGGGCACCATCAGCTTGATGCCGAAATTCCAGCGGGTCCAGTCGAGCAGGAAGTAGTAAAGCAGGAAGGGCAGCAGAAACACATTGCTGATTAAGGCCACCAGATTGCCGCTTTGCTGCACCAGGGTGGGCATAGCTTTCGATAAGGTGGCCTGGATGTTGCCCAAATTGTCTTGAAACCAAGAGGCGGCAAATTCCTGATCCAATACCCAGTCGGTATTCAGGTGGCCGTTGATCCACGGCAGCGCTTTGTCTTGAACGAAGGCGAACAGTACCGGCAGCCGCGCCACCAGATTGCCGAACTGCTGGATCAGCATCGGCACCACGATCAGGAGCAGGGCCAGTAAGACGAGCAGAGCGAACACCATCACCAGCATGGCGGCTACGCCCCGCTTGATGCCGCGGTCACGCAGTTTTCCCACCAGCGGATTGAGAATGTAGGCCAATACCGCGGCGGTCACAAAAGGGGTGAGGATGTCGCGCATATAGCCGACGGCCAAGCCGATAACCAGCAGCAGGCCGAAGCCGAACAGCCAAGGCATCCAAGGACGTTTTTTTGCCTGATACATTTACGCTATCTTCGATTGTTGCAGCGCGGCATTATCACGCGGAACGGAGCAAAAAACAAATATTTCTCAATTGTTTCGACAGGCGGTTTGGCGTTTGCTTTCAGGTAGCCTGCCAACAAAGCGACCCGCCTTGCTGTTAGAGAGCGGGCGGGTCGTGCGCAGGGCGGTGCTTGGATCACAAGCCGGCGGCGGCTTTCAGGGCGGCGGCTTTGTCGGTGCGCTCCCAGGTGAATTCCGGCTCTTCGCGGCCGAAATGGCCGTAGGCGGCGGTTTTGCTGTAAATCGGCCGTTGCAGATCGAGCATCTGGATGATGCCTTTGGGGCGCAAGTCGAAATGTTGGCGCACCAGGGCGATCAGCGCGACTTCGTCCAGTTTGCCGGTGCCGAAGGTGTCGATGGCGATCGAGGTGGGTTCGGCAATGCCGATGGCGTAGGAAATCTGAATCTGGCATTGGTTGGCCAAGCCGGCGGCTACAATATTTTTGGCCACGTAGCGGCAGGCGTAGGCGGCGGAGCGGTCCACCTTGGTGGGGTCTTTGCCGGAGAAAGCGCCGCCGCCGTGCGGTGCGGCGCCGCCGTAGGTATCGACGATGATTTTACGGCCGGTGAGGCCGCAGTCGCCCTGCGGGCCGCCGATGACAAAGCGGCCGGTGGGGTTGATCAGGTATTTGGTGTCTTCGGTGAGCATCTCGGCCGGCAGCACCGGGCGGATGATGTGTTCCATCACCGCCGCGCACAAGTCTTCGTGGCTGATGTCGGGATCATGCTGGGTGGAGAGCACCACGGTGTCGATGCGTTTGACTTTGCCGGTGTCGGCGTCGTACACGCAGGTGAGCTGGGCTTTGGCGTCGGGGCGCAGCCAGGGCAGGCGGCCGTCTTTGCGCACTTCGCTCTGGCGCTGCATCAGGCGGTGGGCGTAGTAGATGGCAAACGGCATCAGCGTGGGGGTTTCGTCGCAGGCGTAGCCGAACATCAGGCCCTGGTCGCCGGCGCCCATGTCCAAATCCAAACCTTCGCCTTCGTTCACGCCTTGGGCGATGTCGGGCGACTGCTCGTCGTAGCACACCATGACCGCGCAGCCGTCGGCGTCGAAACCCAGCTCGGAGGCGTTGTAGCCGATGCGGCGGATGGTGTCGCGGGCGACCTGAATATAGTTGACGTGCGCCCGGGTGGTGACTTCGCCGGCCAGCACGCACAGGCCGGTGTTCACCAGGGTTTCGGCGGCCACGCGCGCGGCGGGGTCTTGGCTGAGGATGGCGTCGAGAATGGCGTCGGAAATTTGGTCGGCCACTTTGTCGGGATGGCCTTCGGAAACCGATTCGGAAGTAAACAGATATTCGCTCATGGCATGACTTTCGCTGATAAACATCAATATGGCCGGCTGTTCGGGCAGATAAACGGGGCAGGGCGGCGTGGATGAGGCTACCTGAAAAGCCGTTCGGTTTCAGGTAGCCTGTCGGGTGGTGGGGAATTTCCATTACAATGGCGCCTCTTCATGAGTGGCCGCCTGTGTGATGCAAACCCTGATTTTTTTATTGTGCCGTTTTCTTTCTGCGTTGCCTTTGCGCGTGCTGCACATCTTGGGCAGCATGGCCGGCCGCCTGTTTTACTGGCTGTCGCCGGCCGACCGGCGGCGGGTGCGCCGCCATCTGCAAGCGGCCGGGATTATAGCAGATAAGGCCATGGTCCAATCGGTTTTTCGGGAAACCGCCTGCGGCGCGCTGGAGTTGCCCGTTGCCTTTTTCCGTCCGCCTGCCGACATTGCCGCCCTGTTTCGCGAAGTACATGGCTGGGAACATGTGCAAGCCGCCCTCGATGCCGGCGAAGGCCTGCTGCTGATCACCCCGCATTTGGGCAGTTACGACTTGGCCGGCCGCTATCTCAGCCACCGCCTGCCGTTTCCGCTGACCGCCATGTATAAGCCGCCCAAAATCAAAGCGCTGGATGCCGTGATGCAGGCCGGCCGGGTGCGCGACAAAGGCCGCACCGCACCCACCAATATGCAGGGCGTCAAACAGATTATCCAAGCCCTGCGCAAAGGCGAGGCCACCATTGTGTTGCCTGACCACGTGCCCGACGAAAACGGCGACGGCGTGTGGGTGCCGTTTTTCGGCCGCTACGCCTACACCATGACGCTGGCGGCCAAGCTGGCGCAGGTAAAAAACGTGCGTACCCTGTTTTTCTGCGGCCGTCGCCTGCCGCACAGCGAAGGTTTCGCCCTCCACATCGAGCCTTTGCAGGGCAACCTCAACGGCGACAAACACCACGATGCCGAAATCATCAACCGCAATGTGGAAGCCTGGGTGCGCCGTTTCCCCGAGCAATATCTGTTTGCCTACAACCGTTACAAACATCCTGCCGGCGCCCCGCATCGTCCGGCCGACGAAGGGCAGGCTAGCTGAAAACCGAAGCAGGTTTCAGGCAGCCTGAGACCTTTGCAAACCCTCCATCTGCGGCGCATTTCTGCGTTGTGCGCTGCTCGCTCGTTTGCCTATCTGTCTGATATGTCTGCACTCGCTGTGCTGCTACGCCTTGAACTGCATCCACATCTGGGGGGGCAAAGGTCTCAGCCTGAGACCTTTGC